>NZ_CP051486.1:1378377-2756754 GCF_016804005.1 Streptomyces pratensis
GCGGTGGGGCTCGCCGCGCCCGAGCTCCTGCTGGCAGCCATCGCTCTACACCTCAAGCCCGGTCGGGTGCTCGCCTTCTCCGTTCCGCACCCGCAGCGCGGTGGCCGCGGCGCTTCCGGCGACGACCGGCCTCGCTGCGACTTCGTCACCCTGCCCGACCGCACCCGTCTCCCCATCGCCCGCTGGGAGTTCGACGCCGTCCGCTGGGAGCGGCACCTCGGCCGGGCCGGCTTCCGTCTCACCTCCGCACAGGAATTCCACGACCTTCGCATGGGTCGCTCGCCCGCCACCCTGCTGATCCGCGCCCACAAGCTCTGACCGCTGGAGGAACCGATGTGCTCGCCCTACCTGCTCCTCGATGTCGACGGCGTCCTCATACCCTTCCCCGCCGCAGACGGCTCGACCCCGGCCACCCACTCCCGGCACGACGTCGTTCCGGCTGGCCGAAACGCCGACGACCCCGTCACCGTCTGGCTCGACCCCGAGCACGGCCGCCTGCTCCTGGACGTCATCCGCACCGGGCTGTACACCCCGGTCTGGTGCACCAGCTGGCGGCAGGGCGCCGCCACTCTCATCGGCCCCCTCCTGGGTCTGCCAGACCTGCCATACGTCGAACTCCCACGCCCACAGATCACCGTCAGCCACCCCAACGGCTACCTCTGGAAGCGCGACCACGTCGATGCCTGGCTGGGCGACGCCCCCGCCGTCTGGATCGACGACGACTTCACCAGCCTCGATTACGAATGGGCAACAGAGTGCAGTGCACACGGAAAGGCGACCCTCCTCTTGCAACCCGACCCTCTCTTCGGGCTGCAGCCCGAGCACCTGACCGAGGCCCGGGAATGGGTGGCACGGCTGGTCTGCAGTTGCCCTGATGGGGCGCACTCACCGTGACAGGTGAGACCATCGCGATAATAGCAACAAAATACTATTTGCTAACTTGTTGCGGCTGTCGCCCTAAACATCGGAAACGCTCTGCGCGCAAGGTGGTGAAATCCTCCTGTGCCATGCTTCAATGCCACACGAAGCGGCACTTTGGAGATTTTGATGATCGCGGCAGTGGTGACGGCCTGTGCCAGCATCTTGATTGCCATCATGGCTTACTGGCTGAACCAGCGAGGAGAAGCTCGAAGATCTCAGCGTGAAGCAAGGATCGACCAGGTGGGCAATCAACTAAAGGATCTCTACGGTCCGCTTCTCGTCCTTGCGGAAACTAATGAGAAGGCTTGGACTGAGTACAGCAGCAAGCATATCCTTCCTGCTGGTGTAGGATCTTCCGGGATTTTGCTTTCAGAGTTGGAGGAGGTGCGATGGCGCACGTGGGTAGAAGCCGTGTTCGCTCCGACAGCCCAGAAAATGCGGGAGATCATCACCACTCGGGGTGACCTGATCATTGGAGGGGAAATGCCTCCTGTTGTTCTGGAGTTTTGCGCGCACGCGGCGACCTATGACGCTCTCCTGGCGAACTGGAACGGAGCCGGCCCAAGCAAATCTACTCTTATTCGCCATCCGGGAAGTAGATTCCTTTCTTACGTCCGCGAGTCGTACGAATCGCTCAAAGTGGAACAGGCGCTCCTGCTCAAGGCGGCACGCGGAGGCAATCGAGCCGGATCTCATCAATAGGCACTCCTATTGAAGCGGAAGGAGGCTGCTATTAAGCTATTCCTGAGTTGGTCAGGAGAACGCTCTAAGAAGACCGCTGAAGCTCTGTGGTCTTGGTTGCCGGATGTTCTCCAGTACGTCAATCCCTGGCTCTCAAGTCTGGATATTTCTGCAGGGAGGAGGGGGGTTCGAGAGATTACCGATGAGCTCTCCGAAACGGATTTTGGGATCATCTGCGTAACCCCGGAGAATCAAAATTCTACCTGGATTAACTTCGAAGCTGGCGCTCTTTCGAAGCAGGTCGATGGTGGCTATGTCGTCCCGTTCCTGATCGGTATGAAAACTACCGACCTCATCAGTCCTCTAAGTCAGTTCCAGGCCGTCGTCGGGGATAATGAAGGCGATGTACGTAAGCTCCTATTCGATATTAATGACATCTCAGGCGGCTTGGCAATTCCGCATGAAAGGTTGGAGCGCGCATTCCAGAGGAGTTGGCCCGAGTTCGAAAATAGTATCAGGGGTATTGGCGCGATCTCGTCGAGAGGTGGGAATCTGAATAAAGTGCAGCGGTCTGAAGCTGACATGACAGAGGAGATCCTCCTGATCTCCAGACAGCTTGATCACCGTATGGCGGAGATCGAGAGATACGCGCGACGGGCGGACGGAGAACTAAGACGACCGTCTCGGGAGATTCGCCGGATCAGCGAGGAGAAGTTTATTTCATCCTCATTCGCAAAGATCGGGTGGGAGGCCGTTCGCTCTTCCTGGGAGGGCGAAAGTGTAGTTGTCATGGCACAGAGTGCAGGCGGGCATTCTCCGCCGGTTTCGCACAACTTTGTCGAGCGGCTAGCCAAGTCATTGGGGCGGGAGGTGGTAGTGCTGGGGGACGCTGGGGATGTGATTGTTCGCAGCAACCTTCCCTAATCCTCCAACGACTTCCTAGCGCTCGAATTTCACCTCGACCGGCATCGGCATCTTCTCTCCCTTCCTCAAGCGTCGAAGACGCAATTCGCCATTATTTTCCGGATCAACCCAAGCGTTCCATGCTTTGATGTAAATTGACGCTTGGTCCCGAATGCCCATTCTGCGTCTGGAGCCCCACTTCTGAGTCTCCCTTGGCACCTCTCGCAGGGCGAGCCTCGCATCACCAGGGTCCAAGTTCGCACCCGACTTGAGACCCGCGATCCACTCGTCGATATCTGCGGCAGGTGCTACCTCGGTGGTCAAAAAGAATCCGACGGCCACAGCTGTCTGGCTTGCGAACAGGTGCTTAGAGAGCTCGCGACCGATTTTTACTGCTTCCTCGTACCTGTCCTTATCCTCGTTGTATGCGGAAAGGATTCGGTCGTTTGATACCTGGGCACGGTTCCCGCTCCATGAGTCGTTCGGCATTGTCTTGATGAGAATTACGTGTCGAATGGTGGAGGAAAGTAGGGGCAGATACTTCGCTCCAGTTGACAGCAGCGTATCTGCCGCACTCCGACGCTTTCCGGTGTCGAGGACCGGGAAAACTTCTCTTGGTAGACCATCGAAAACGAGCATCTCTACGGGAGTCTGCGCTTCGATAATTGCGTGGAGGCGGTGCTGACCATCAAGAAGTGCGCCGACTGCGTCAAAGGCGATTCCCTGATGGGTCAGCTTCCATTCGCCGCGGAGAATGGTGTCAGTCAGGGACCTCACCTGCCCCATATCCAAGCGCCTATTAACTGAAGTGCGAGAAAGGAAGATTTTGGCGATTTCGGGCGTTACCTTGACGACCCGTGAGGCGATTCTTCCTTCAAGCTCTTCTGGATCTGGAATAGCGATATTCATCCTCTGATGCTAGGGGTGGCGACGCCGGGGCTCCTTCTTCTTGATCGAAAGTGATCAATTTTGATCAGTGGGGCGCTTTTTGAGTACTTCCGGTGCCCTAACTGGTCGTTTTGGAACTAGATGAGCCACGGGCTTTGTACTCCGGACCTTGGGAGGTGCCCTGTCCATGATGCGTTGCCAAGGCATCTGACCGGGGTCAGCGCTGTCGACTGCGCTCCTCTAGCCTCGTTGCCATTGCTGTGGCTGAGAGGTGCGGCGTGATGGATGATCCGCCGGTGACGGTGTTTCGCCTGCGTGCTGCCTGAGCGCGCTTGTTCGGCTGAGCCGTGATGCGCCAGTTGAGGACCTCGGCGGGGTGCTCGGCGCTGTCGAGTTCTCGCTGGGTGCCCACGTCGGCCAGGAGGCGTCGGGGGTTGTGGCCGACGGTCTCGGCGTGGGCGAGGGTTGTGGTCAGGGCAGCCCAAGCAGGATCGGCGAGGATCCTGTCGGTGTGGCCGGGGAGGGCTGCGCGAACGTCCTGTTCGAAGCGTCGGGCGGTTGAGGCTCGTGGTGCGCTGCGGGTCAGGTCCGCCAGGACGGGTGTGCCGGCCTGCTGGTAGGCCGCCTGGAGGTGGCGGAATGCCTCCTTGGCCGCAGTGGCCTGCTGTTCGTGGCCGCGCTGCTCGTGCCACTTTGCGGCGGCGCGGGCCAGGTGCACGGTGGCGAAGAGCAGGGCGATGGCGAGACCGCCGGGCTCGTTGGCGGCATAGGCGAGTTCCTTGGCGGCCTGGCGCAGGGCAGTGGCGGCCTGGTGGTCGGCGCGGGTGGCGGAGCGGCGGGCGCGGTTGAACGCCATTGCCGCCGCCCGCAGTTCCGCCCGGTGTGGGCCGCTCGTGGAGCTGGCGATGTTGTACAGGGTGTCGCCGAAGGCGGCGAGGTGGCCTTGGGCGGCGGCATCGTCATCGGAGTCGAGGACAGAGTGCGCCATCTGTATCGCGGTGATGGTGTGCTCCCACGGCTCGGCAGGGTCTGCCGCATACCGGGGGCGGTCGGCCATCTCCTGGTCGGGGAGGCGTTCGCGGAGGCGGTTGATGGAGAGGTCGGGTGCGAGCTTGGAGCCGCCGTACCAGACGGGTTCGCCGGCGCTGTTGGTGTCGCCGGGTGCAGCGAGGCTGTAGCCGATCACCTCGCCGCTCTCGGGGCCGAGGCGTGTCTTGACCTTGATGCCGAGGGATTGCAGCACGGTGAAGTAGTCGGCCTCGGTGTGTACGGCAGCAGCGACGGCGTAGGCCCGCTCGCGCAGCCACTGCCGCGCCGTCACGGTCTGGCCCTGACGCTCTGCCTTGGCGCGTTCGGCGCTGATGGGGGTGCGGGGGGCCGTGAGGTCACCGGACTTCAGACGGCGCAGGCCGTACTCGGCCTCGATCCTGCGGCACTCGGCTTGGGCCCTCCGGCCGTCCTGGTGGGTGCGCGGGCGGCGGCCGTCGGCGCGGACGGTGGTGGCCATGATGTGGATGTGGTCGTCAGCGTGGCGGATCGCGATCCAACGGCACGCCTTCTCATCGCCATCGGGGGCAATGCCCGTGGCGTGCAGGACGCGGCGGGCGACCTCGGCCCACTCGATGTCGGTGAGGTAGCGGTCGCCGGGCGCGGTGCGGACCGGGCAGTGCCAGACGTGCTGCGGTGGCTTCTTGCCGCCCAGCTCGCGGGTGCGCAGGTCGACGTGGTGGTCGAGTCGCCTGGCGAGCTGGGAGTAGGTGGCTGCCGGGTCACGGCCGGGGGCGGGAGCGCCGGCCATGTCCCAGGCGGCGACGATGTGGGGGTTGGTGTGCTCGTCGCGGCGCCCAGGGCCGAAGAGATAGGCGATCAGTCCGCGGCTGTCGGAGGCGGTGGAGACGTCAGGAACCATGAGCCGTGCCTTCCGCCAGGAGCTGGTCGATGAAGTGGAAGCTGCTCTGTACTGCTTGCTCGACACGGTCGAGAACCGCCTCGGCGCGCTCGGGAACGGTTCCTCGGTTGATGGCTGCGGTGATCTGGTTGAGGTTGCCGCCGATGCGGTTCAGGGCGACCGTGTGCGCCTCGACAGCCTCGATCAGCGGGCGCAGAGGATCGTCCTCCGGGCTGCCGACCATCCCCGCCTTGCCCAGTGCGACGGCCAGGGCGGCATCCCCGACGAAGCCGGCGAACCTCTGACCGCGCTGGTGAGCGGCGGCGCTGATCACCTGGACCGCGGTGGGCGTGAAGCGGATGGTCTTCTCCTGGTCGCGCTTCTCCACGGTGCGCTTGCGGTTCATCTGCGTGGGCAGGGCGGGGGCGAGGTCCCGCCAGGAGGGCTGCTCGACGAGCGGTCGGACATCGGCCGGCATGCGGCGAGGAGCGGAGTCGGCTGCGGGCCGGCCAGAGTCCTCAGCCACCCCCTGCTCCGGCTCGGGCGCCCCCTGGCGCTCGGCCTTGTCCTCCGCCACCCCTGGGGCGGGGGCAAGCGCGGACGAAGCCTCGTTAGAGGCTCGTTCGCTCCAGCTTGCTGCTGGTCGTCGGGTGAGCCTGAACAGCTTCCTGCGGCGGCGGGAGATGGTGTTGTCGGCGTTCGATTCGGGCATGGTGGTGCTCCGTCAGTGGTGAGGGTTGGTGTCGTCGCATCCGTCGCATCCGTCGCGTGGCTGGTCAGCACAGGTACGGAGAGGGCCGCAGGTACGGAGTGATCCGTAACGCCGAGGAGATCCGTCCCCGCGCTGACCTGCGCGGGGACGGATGCGACGGATTGATGCGGACCTGGAGTCAGCGATTGGGCCTGGGACCTGCGGGCCCTCCCGGCGGGCCGGTGGGCAGCATCCCGGACGGAGGGGCGGGCGGCCTGCCCCGGGTCGGACGTGCCGGGACCCCGGCGCTGGGTACCGATGGGGCGGGGTCAGGGCAGTAGCGGGCCCAGGCGTCCACGAACTGGTTACGGGCGTACGCCTTGGCCTGCCTGCCGTTCTCGAAACGGTAGTTGGCCGGGCTGATACCGAAGTCGCGCAGCAGATTCGCCAGGTGGTAGGCGTTGAGCCCCTTCGTGCCGTACTCGGCCCACGGGGCCTCGGCGTCCTGAATGAGCACGGCGAGCAGGTCCTGGCTGCGCAGAGCCTCCCTGCCGCCCTCCTGGTCGAAGATCCGGCGGATGTCGCGCAGCAGCCGCGTCTTCAGCGTCGTCTGCTCGTCCTGGACCACCTCGTTGCGCGTCATCGCCAGACAGGCGGCACGTGCCCGCGCGGGCCAGTGCCCGCCGGCGAGGTCGGCGACGATGACGAGCGGCTCCCATGTGTCAGAGGCACGGTCCTCGACGGGCATCTTCGGCACCGCGCCCGCGACGGTGCCGCGCAGCGGGACCAGCCAGTCGGCCAGCCGGTCGCGAAGCGCGTGCAGTTCCGGTACGGAGTACCGCGAACGGAACGGGGTGATCCGTTCGCCCGGCTTGCGCTTCTGCATGCGGATCACGATCGCGCGGTCCATGATCGTGTCCGGCAGGTCGCCGATGCCGGCCAGCGCCGCCATCGCGAAGGTGGGGAACGCGGTCGGCTTGTGCTCCGGCCCGGAGATCCGCCAGGCGGGCCGGTTGCGCTGGTGCCCGGCGTTCAGCAAGCCGCGCAGGTCCTCCTTGTCGCCCGCCTTGGGGCCGAAGATGGTGTCGGCCTCGTCCACCAGCAGCGTCGGCGGGTTCTTGCCGATGACGCGGAAGACGACCGCCGGGGAGGTGTTCACCGTCATCATCGGCTGGTGGACGGTCTCGTAGAGGACATCCAGGAGACGGGACTTGCCGCACCCCTTGGTCGGCCCGACCACCGCCAGCCGTGGCGCGCGCTCCGGCTCCACCTCGTACCGGCGTTGGGCGCCCGCTCACTGGCGGCGATACGCTGCAACGACATACAGGTGCTCTTCAAGCACCTGTCCGATCAGCTCGGCCCCGGCAGCGTCCGGAACGTCCACGACGTCCTCGTGCGCGTCATGACGGCGGCCGTGGACGACAAGGTCATCGCCTCCAGTCCGTGCCGCCGGATCACCCTTCCGGCCATGCCGGACGAGGAGGTCACTCCGCCCACCGTCGCTCAGGTTGAGGCCATGGCCCGTGTGATGCCGCCGTACATCCGGGCGGCCGTCGTCGCGCTCGCCGGGTCAGGCTTGCGCATAGGTGAGTTGCTGGGCTTGAAGGTGGCGGACGTCGACTTCAAGGCCGGCAGCATTCGTGTGGAGCGGCAGCGGCTCCAGTCGGGGAAGGTCGGTCCGCCGAAGACCGCGAAGTCCCGGCGGACGGTTCCGGTCGGGGAGGTCGTCACCGACGTGCTCCTCGGGCATCTCGCCGCGCGCCCCTCCACGGAGTGGCTGTTCACGATGGAGGAGGGGGAACCGCTCAACTATCGACGGTGGAAGACCGAGTGGAACTGTGCCCGCAAGGCGCTCCAGGCGGCGGAGAACGAAGCAGCCGAGCGTGAGGGCCGCAAGCCCGTCGAGCTGCCGCACATGGTGACCCACGACCTGCGGCACTTCTACGCCTCCGCGCTCATCGCGGGCGGGGCGAGCGTCAAGCAGGTCCAGATGGTCCTCGGCCACGCGTCCGCCGTCATCACGCTGCGGATCTACGCGCATCTGTGGCCGGGGGAAGAAGACCGCACCCGGTCCGTGATGGACGCCGTTCTTGGCGGCCGACGGGCCGGGTGCGGACAGGTGGCCGACACGACCGGCGAAATCACAGGTCGGACGGCCCTGGCCCTGGATCAGGCCTTCTTGGTCTCCCAGAAGATCGTGTCGATCTGGGCGATCAGGTCCAGAGCCTTCTGGCCCGTGGCCGGGTCGTTCGAACCCTTGGCCGCGGAGAGCGCCTTCAGGGTGTCGTTGACCAGCTGGTGCAGCTCCGGGTACTTCTCGAAGTGCGGGGGCTTGAAGTAGTCGCTCCAGAGCACCGAGACGTGGTGCTTCGCGAGCTCGGCACGCTGTTCCTTGATCAGAACGGCGCGCGTGCGGAAGTCCGCGTCCTCGTTGGCCTGGTACTTCTCCTGGACGGCCTTGACGGACTCCGCCTCGATGCGGGCCTGGGCCGGGTCGTACACACCGCAGGGCAGGTCGCAGTGGGCGCTGACCTTCACCTTGGGGGCAAACAGGCGGGAAAGCATGGAGCTGTCCTTCCTCGTGATCGTCTTCTCAGGTGGGACATTACTCCGTGGGAGGCCCCTTCTTGCGGCTGCCCCCTGGGGCTTAGGCCAAAAGTCCGGGGTGAGGATGGGACCGGTGGCCGAAAATACGGAGCGGTGCGCGCAGCCGTGTACCGGAGGATGGACCGGGAGGTGCCACAGATGCCGGAACCGGCACAGGAGCCGTGGAGCGGGCGGGCGGCGCGGAAGGCGTTCCAGGTGGTGGAGGTGACGGGGCCGTCGATGGTGCCCACGCTCTACCACGGCGACCTGCTGCTCGTGCAGCGCGGGGCGCCGGTGCGCCCCGGGGACGTGGTGATCCTGCGTCACCCGTTCCAGCAGGATCTGCTGGTCGTGAAGCGGGCCGCCGAGCGGCGCGACGGTGGCTGGTGGGTGCTGGGCGACAACTCGTACGCGGGCGGGGACAGCACGGACTACGGGACGGTGCCCGAAGAGCTCGTGCTGGCCAAGGTGCGGGCCCGCTACCGGCCGCTGAGGAAGGATCAGCGGTCGGTGCTCGGGCTGCTGGGCTGGGCGGTGTCCGCGGTGCGCCGCGTCTCGCCGGAGCGCTCCGACTCCAGGCGCTTGCGGGCCCGGTAGGCCGCCACGTTGGCCCGGGTCGCGCAGCGGTCCGAGCAGTAGCGCCGCGATCGATTGGTCGAGGTGTCGAGGTAGGCGTTGCGGCAGGGCGCCGCCTCGCACAGGCCGAGCCGGTCCACGCCGTGCGAGGTGAGGTGGAAGGCGAGGCCCATGGCCGCGATGGCGGCGAAGCCCGCCGTCGCGTTCGACGGGTGGTCGGCGAGGTGCATGTGCCAGTCCGGTTTGCCGTCCGCGTCCCGTGCGTCATGGCCGGAGATCTGCGGGCTCACCGGGAATTCCAGCAGCAGTGAGTTGAGCAGGTCCACCGCGAGCGTCTCGTCACCGCCGTCCGCCGCCTCGAACACCGCGCGCAGCCGGCCCCGGACGGACCGGAAGCGGGTCACGTCCGCGTCGGTCGCACGGCGGGCCGCCTGGCCATTGGCGCCGAAGAGATCACGGATGGACTCGACCGTGGTGAGGGAGTCCTTGCCCCGGGCCGGCTCCTCGGTGTTGACCAGACGCACCGCGTAGTCCGAGTAATAGGCCAGTTCCACTTGTAGTCCTTACGGCGTCGGTCTATGGTCGATGTGACGACCAGTGTAATGGGCTGTCATGCTCAACGGGGCTTACGGCTACGGGTACAGGTGGAGGTTCGAGTGACGACGAGGGGCACCGACTGGCAGTCCTGGCAGGAGAGCTGGGACCGGCAGCAGGAGTGGTACATGCCGGACCGTGAGGAACGGTTCCGGGTGATGCTGGACATGGTCGAGGCCGTCGTGGGGCCCGAACCGAGAGTGCTCGACCTGGCATGCGGTACGGGCAGTATCACGGACCGGCTCCTCAGGCGGTTCCCCGGCGCCACCAGTACCGGTGTCGACCTCGACCCCGCCCTGCTCGCCATCGCGCGCGGCACCTTCGACGGGGACGGCCGCGTCACCTTCGTGACCGCCGACCTGAAGGACGCCGACTGGACCGAGCGGCTTCCGCACACCTCGTACGACGCCGTGCTCACCGCGACGGCCCTGCACTGGCTGCACAGCGGTCCGCTCGCCACCCTGTACGGACAGATCGGCGGCCTGGTCAGGGACGGCGGGGTCTTCATGAACGCGGACCACATGATCGACACCGACACTCCCCGCATCAACACCGCCGAGCGTGCCCAGCGGCACGCGGCCATGGACCGGGCCAGGGCCGCGGGAGCCGTGGACTGGGCGGATTGGTGGGCCCTGGCGGCGAAGGACCCCGTGCTCGCGGCGCCCACCGCCGAGCGGTTCGAGATCTACGGCGAGCACGCGGACGGCGACATGCCGTCCGTCCACTGGCATGCCCGCACGCTCCGCGAGGCCGGCTTCGGCGAGGCACGCGCGGTCTGGGCCTCGCCTTCGGACAGCCTGGTGCTCGCAGTGAAGTAGTGAGGCAGCGCGTGAGCGAGAAGGACGAGGGGCGGCTCCGGCCGCTCCTCGTGCCGTTTCTCCCCTGCTGCAACCTGCCGCCCGCCCCGGCGCACTGGAAGGGTGAGACGGTCCGCACCAGCGGACCCGGAGAGGGGCGCCGATGACGCGGACGGACGACGACGCCGCGCTGCACGATTTCGTGGAGGGCAGACGCACGGCGCTGTTCCGCAGCGCCTACCTGCTGTGCGGCGACCGGCACGAGGCCGAGGACCTGGTCCAGACGACGCTGGTCAAGGTCGTACTCGGCGGAAAGCGCCACGGTCGGCTCGACAACATCGAGGCTTACGCACGCAAGACCCTGGTCAACACCCACATCGCCGCCCGGCGCCGTTTCTGGCGGCGTGAGCGCCCGTACGGCGAACTGCCCGACAACGCGGGCGACCAAGCCGATTCGGACACAGGCCTGATGGTCCGGGCGGCGCTCGCCCGGCTCACGGCCAGACAGCGAGCGGTACTGGTGCTGCGCTACTGGGAGGACCTGAGCGTCGCGGCCACGGCCGAACTGCTCGGGATGCGGGAGAACACGGTCAAGAGCCACGCGGCTCGGGGGCTGGCGGCGCTGCGCGCCGGGATGACGGCTGACATGGCGGAGGAACTCGTATGAACGACGTGCGCGAACTGCTGGAGCGGGCCGTCGCGCCCGCCGGAAACCCCGTGGTCTCGACCGAGGCGGTGTACGCCAGGGCAGCCCGGGTCCGGTTCGGGCGCCGGGCCGCGGTGTCGGCCGCCGCGCTCGCGGTGGTCGCCGCCGGCGCCGTCACGCTGCCCGGGATCGCCGGTGGGGAGCAGAGGGAGGAGACCTCGGTGGCCGCGGCACCGGTGGGCCCGGCCGACAGGAGCGGGAAGGCGGACCGCCTCGCCGCGCTGCTTCCGTCGGGTGCGGGGAGCGTCGAACGGGTCTCGCTGGCCGTTCTGATCAAGGGGGCGACGCCGGAGCAGGCGCGGACGACGTACACGGGGCCGCTGGACGGGGAGTACCTGGTCCGCAAGGGCGGCGGTGTAGGCTACCTCCTCCTGTCCCTCATGGATCACACGGCGGTGAGCAAGAAGCTCGGTTCCGGCGCCGAGCTGGACAACCTCTGCGAGACCCGGGGCAACGAGCCGCCCGTCACCGACTGCGTCCGCGAGGAGCGGCCGGACGGCAGCGTCCTGACGACGTGGAGCGACTCGATGGACCACGGGGACGGAGACACCCCCGACTGGGGCCGGGAGGCCGTCGGCCGGCTGGTCCTGGAGGACGGTTCGGTGCTGGCCGCCCGCTCCAGCACGGGCTACCTCGGCGAACGGTCCCAGGGGCCGCTGCTCGAGGCCCCGCCTGTCAGCCAGGAGGAACTGGGCGACCTGCTCACGCGTCCCGAGGTCCTGCCGGAGAAGTAGCGCAGCGATGCGAGGAGGGCGGTACGGACCCGGGTCCGTACCGCCCTCCTCGCATCGCTCGACGCTGTTACAGCACCTTCGAGAGGAAGGACTTCGTCCGGTCGTGCTGCGGGTTCGTCAGGACGTCGCGCGGGTGGCCGGACTCGACCACGACGCCGTCGTCCATGAAGACCAGCGCGTCGCCCACCTCGCGGGCGAAGCCCATCTCGTGCGTGACGACGATCATGGTCATGCCGTCCTCGGCCAGGCCGCGCATGACGTCCAGGACGTCACCGACCAGCTCCGGGTCGAGCGCCGACGTGGGCTCGTCGAAGAGCATCAGCTTCGGCTCCATGGCCAGGGCGCGGGCGATGGCCACGCGCTGCTGCTGTCCGCCGGAGAGCTGGGAAGGGTAGTTCTTCGCCTTGTCCGACAGGCCGACCCGGTCCAGCAGCTGTTCCGCGCGGGCCCGGGCGACGGCCTTGGCCTCGCCCTTGACCTGGATCGGCGCCTCCATGACGTTCTCGAGTGCCGTCATGTGCGGGAACAGGTTGAAGCGCTGGAAGACCATGCCGATGTCACGGCGCTGAAGGGCGACCTCGCTGTCCTTGAGCTCGTAGAGCCTGTCGCCCTTCTGCCGGTAGCCGACCAGGTCGCCGTCGACGTACAGCCGCCCGGCGTTGATCTGCTCCAGGTGGTTGATGCACCGCAGGAACGTCGACTTGCCGGAACCCGAGGGGCCGATCAGGCAGAACACCTCCCGCGGGGCGACCTCCAGGTCGATGCCCTTGAGGATGTGCGCGGGACCGAAGGACTTGTGGACGCCCTCGGCCTTCACCATGGCGGTCATGCGGAGACACCTCCCGAGGGGCGGTTGCTGAAGGAGGTGAGGGCGATCCTGACCCGCTGGAACGGAGTGAGCGGCAGGCTCCGCAGGCTGCCCCGGGCGTAGCGGCGCTCCAGGTAGTACTGACCCACGCTGAACACGCTGGTCATCACGATGTACCAGATCGAGGCGACGAAGAGCATCTCCATCACCGCGTAACTGGTCGAGCCGATCTGCGACGTGGAGCGCAGCAGCTCGTTGTAGGTGACCGCGTAGACCAGCGAAGAGGTCTTCAGCATGTTGATGAACTCGTTGCCGGTCGGCGGGATGATCACCCGCAGGGCCTGCGGGAGCACCACGCGGCGCATGGTCTTCGCCTGGGTCATGCCGAGCGCGTGCGAGGCCTCGGTCTGGCCCTCGTCCACCGACTGGATGCCCGCCCGGACGATCTCCGCCATGTACGCGGCCTCGTTGAGGGCGAGGCCCAGCAGGGCGCACATGAACGGCGTCATCACGTCGGTCATCTCGTCCTTGTAGATGAACGGGATGTTGAGGACCGGGAAGATCAACGCGAGGTTGAACCAGAGCAGCAGCTGCACGTAGACCGGGGTGCCGCGGAAGAACCAGATGTACAGCCACGCCACCCAGCTGGTCACCGGGTTGCTGGAGAGCCGCATGACGGCGAGCACCACACCCAGGATCACACCGAGGACCATGGCGAGCACACTGATCAGCAGCGTGCGGCCCGCCCCGGCCAGAACGGTGTCGTCGAACAGCTTGTCCTGGACCGCCTGCCACTGGATGTCGCCCTGCGAGAAGGCGTAGGCCAGAGCGGCGAGCAGGGCGAGGACGACCACGCCGCTGATCCAGCGGCCGTAGTGCCGGACGGGTATGGCCTTGATGGTCTCCGGTGCGACGGTGGTGGCCTTGGAGACGGGTGCGGCGGCGACCGATGGGCCGCCGGGCACCTTGTCGAACTTGTCAGTCACGGTGACTGCCCTTCGGTGGTGCGCCGGTCACTTGCCGCCGTTGATGGCGGCCTTGTCGATCGCGCCGGTGCCGGCACCCCACTTGTCGAGCACCTTCTTGTAGGAGCCGTCGGCGATGATCGCGTCCACGGCCTCCTTGAGGGCGTCACGCAGCTCGGTGTTGTCCTTGTTCACGGCGATGCCGAACGGACCGGCGTCGACCTGCTCGCCGACGACCTCGAAGTCCTTGCCGCCGCCGGCCTTGCGGGCCAGGTCGACCGCGACCGGGTAGTCGTTGACACCGGCGACGGCGCCGCCCGACTTCACGCGGGTCTGGGCCTCGGTGTCGTTCTCGAAGGACTCGATCTTGACGGCCTTCTCGCCGCCGTCCGTGCAGGCCTTGGACTGCTTCTTCAGGGCTTCCTCGTAGGTGGTGCCGCGCTGGACGGCGGCGACCTTGCCGCACAGGTCCTCGATGGACTTGATGCCCTCGGGGTTGCCCTTCTTGGTGTAGACGGCGGTACCGGCCAGGAAGTAGTCGACGAAGTCGACGCCCTTTCCGAGCTTCTTGCCGCTGTCGTCCAGGCCTTCCTGGCGCTGCTTGTTGTCCGTGATGGACGACATCGCGATGTCGTGACGGCCGGTGTTCAGGGCGGTGATCAGACCGTCGAACGAGCCCGAGGTGAATTCGAACTTCACGCCCAGCTGCTTGCTCAGGGCTTCCGCGAGGTCGGGGTCGACGCCGACGATCTTGCCGTTCTCGACGGACTCCATCGGGGCGTACTCGGCATTCGTGCCGACCTTGATGACACCGGACTTCTGGTACTTCTCCGGAAGCTTGCCGAAGAGCGGGGCACTGTTCCCGGCCGTGTCGTCCTCGGCCTTCGTGGAACCGCTGTCGGTCTGGTCGCCGCAGGCGGTCAGCAGCAGAGTGCCGGCGACCGCGACTGCGCAGACCGCGGCAATCCGGGACTTCGCGGTCGTACGACAGAGGGTGCTTGCGGTCATGATCGGAATCCTCCGGCGGTGAGGGAATGCTGGTCAGGTGGGCACGCACGCACCTTCGAGTGTCGCCACCTCGTGTGATTAGGGCATCTTGCCATTCGGACTAACCCAAACAGGGGGCCGGGCATGTCAAAATCGGGTAACGGGCGACCCCCGAAGCTCAACGGGCCGGTACCGCAAGGCCGGACCATCTGCTGGAAAGTGCGTGCTCCTCCGGAGAATCTCCGGTGCGTCTCGACCTACGGACGGCCTTTGTAGCCCTTAGTGGACTTGTCCAGATATTCGGCTATGAGTCATGTCACCGAGTCGATACCGACTCGTAAGAGGCCCGGTCCGTCCGGTAAGAAAGACCTTTACACCCCTCATCCGGGGCCCAGGGCGCGTGTGCGGCGCGCCCGCGCGTATGTGCCTCCCCTGCCGGAGCGGTCCAACCGCTCAGTGCCGGGAACCTACGCGGTGCCCGCCCACCCCTCCTCAACCAGGAGTGGCCACCCTCAACTGATGAAGACTTAAGGGGTCAACACAATGGCAGCGGAGATCGTCAATCCTCGCAGCGACAGCAAGACGCACGGCAGCGCCGATGCGGCGGGACCCAGCAGTGCGGACGAGCCCTTCGACCCGGCCTTCGCCCTCCACCGTGGAGGGAAGATGGCCGTGACGGCCACCGTGCCGATCCGCGACAAGGACGACCTGTCCCTCGCGTACACGCCCGGCGTGGCCAAGGTGTGCAGCGCCATCGCCGACAATCCGGAGCTCGTCCACGACTACACCTGGAAGTCGCAGGTCGTGGCCGTCGTGACGGACGGCACCGCCGTCCTCGGCCTGGGGGACATCGGTCCCGAGGCCTCCCTCCCGGTCATGGAGGGCAAGGCAATTCTCTTCAAGCAGTTCGGCGGCGTCGACGCCGTGCCGATCGCGCTCGCCACGACCGACGCGGACGAGATCGTCGACACCGTGGTGCGCCTCGCGCCGTCCTTCGGCGGCGTGAACCTGGAGGACATCTCGGCGCCCCGGTGCTTCGAGATCGAGCGCAAGCTCCAGGAGCGCCTCGACATCCCGGTCTTCCACGACGACCAGCACGGCACCGCCGTGGTGACGCTCGCGGCCCTGCGCAACGCGGCGAAGCTGTCCGGCCGGACGCTCGGTGATCTGCGCGCCGTCATCTCGGGCGCCGGTGCCGCCGGTGTGGCCATCGCGAAGTTCCTGCTGGAGGCCGGCATCGGCGACGTCGCCGTCGCCGACCGCAAGGGCATCGTCAGCGGCGACCGTGAGGACCTCACGGACGTCAAGCGCGAGCTGGCGGAACTCACGAACCGGGCCGGCATCACCGGCTCCCTGGAGACGGCGCTGGCCGGCGCCGACGTCTTCATCGGAGTCTCCGGCGGCACTGTTCCCGAGCCGGCCGTGGCGTCGATGGCGCCCGGTGCGTTCGTGTTCGCCATGGCCAACCCGAACCCCGAGGTCCACCCCGACGTCGCGCACAAGTACGCGGCCGTGGTGGCGACCGGGCGTTCGGACTACCCGAACCAGATCAACAACGTGCTGGCGTTCCCCGGCATCTTCGCGGGGGCGCTCCAGGTGAGGGCCTCGCGGATCACCGAGGGCATGAAGATCGCCGCGGCGAACGCGCTGGCGGACGTCGTCGGCGACGAGCTGGCCGCGGAGTACGTGATCCCGTCGCCGTTCGACGAGCGGGTCGCTCCCGCCGTCACCGCCGCGGTGGCGGCGGCCGCCCGTGCGGAGGGTGTCGCGCGGCGCTGATGCCGGGAGGGGCGGGGTCCGGGCCGTGTGCCGAACACGGCGCCGACCCCGCCCCGCCTTTTTTCTGCGGCCGGGGACACCGTATCCGGCCGCCTTCCTCCGGTGCGCACGAGCTGGGGCGTGTGTCACACCATCGAACGGTTACGTCACGGCGCGTCACGGCCTATCGTCGTGGCCATGTTCGCCGCCTACGCAGCCCGCATCGACCGTGACCGCCCCCTCGACGGACTCGAGCTGGGCGAACGCCCGGCGCCCGAGCCGCGGCCCGGGTGGACCACCGTCCGGGTCCGGGCCGCATCGCTCAACCATCACGACCTCTGGTCCCTGCGTGGTGTGGGCCTAGCAGAGGACAAGCTCCCCATGATCCTCGGCTGTGACGCCGCAGGCATCGACCAGGACGGGAACGAAGTCGTCCTGCACTCCGTGATCGGGCAGACAGGACACGGCGTGGGTCCGGACGAGCCGCGCTCCATCCTCACCGAGCGCTACCAGGGCACCTTCGCCGAGCAGGTCACGGTGCCCAGCTGGAACGTGCTGCCGAAGCCGAAGGAACTCACCTTCGAGCAGGCCGCCTGCCTGCCTACCGCGTGGCTGACGGCGTATCGGATGCTGTTCACCAACGCCGGCGTCCGGCCGGGCGACTCCGTTCTCGTGCAGGGGGCCGGCGGCGGTGTGGCCACCGCCGCGATCGTGCTCGGCAAGGCCGCCGGGCTCCGGATGTTCGCCACCAGCCGTGACGAGGCGAAGCGCGAGCGGGCCGTCGAGCTGGGGGCCGTCGAGGCCTACGAGCCCGGCGCACGGCTGCCCCGGCGCGTCGATGCTGTGATCGAGACCGTAGGAGCGGCGACCTGGTCCCACTCGGTCAAGTCGCTCCGGCCCGGCGGCACCCTGGTCATCTCGGGTGCCACCAGCGGTGACCGGCCCTCTCACGCAGAGCTGACCCGGGTCTTCTTCCTGGAACTCAAGATCGTCGGCTCCACCATGGGCTCCAAGGACGAACTGGAGGACCTGCTGTCGTTCTGCGCGGCCACAGGCGTGCGGCCCGTCATCGACGGGACGCTGCCGCTGGACCGGGCGCGCGAGGGCTTCGAGCGGCTCGCCGCCGGAGACCTTTTCGGGAAGATCGTGCTCACCACCTCGTGAGCCCGGCCGCGGAACGGTGGGCGGCCACTGAGCTGCCGACGGCGGAAGGGCTGCTGCTGCGGCCCTGGCGGACCGACGACGCTCCGGCGGTGCTTCGCGCCTTCGCGCCTCCCGAGATGGCGCGGCAGACAAGCAGGCCCGTCGCGACCACCGCCGAGGCGCTGGAATGGATCGCGTGCCGGGAGGGTGAGCGGACGGCCGGCAGTGGATACACGTGGGCCGTCGTCCGCGAAGGCGCCGCGCTCGGATCCGTGGCCGTGACCGCGGTCGACCACGTCCACAACACCGGCTGGGTCTCGTACTGGACCACCGAAGCGGCCCGCGGGACCGGCGTCGCCGCCGCAGGCGTTCGGGCGCTGGCTCGCTGGGCCTTCGACAGCCTGGGGCTCCACCGCCTGGAGCTGGGACACAGGACGAACAACCCCGCCTCCTGCGCCGTGGCCCTGCGGGCCGGATTCGCCGTGGAGGGCATCGAGCGGAAGAAGCTCCGCTACGGGGACACCAGATACGACGTGGAGCGTCACGCACGCCTCGCCACCGATGATGTCAACGATGGTTGACAGGGGTCGGGTGTCAACGTAAGTTGACATCATGACCGAAGCAACGGATCTCGCCGCACGCGCCGGTGACCATGACCCGCGCGTCGGGCTGCGTGCCGTCGCCGCACTGCGGCGGCTGCTCGAGCAACTCGAAGCCGTCCAGGTGAGAAGCGCCCGCGTCCAGGGTTGGTCGTGGCAGGAAATCGCTGCCGAGCTGGGTGTCAGCAGGCAGGCCGTGCACAAGAAGTACGGGAGGCATTGATGTTCGAGCGATTCACCAAGGGGGCCCGGGCCGCCGTGACCGGCGCGGTGACCCACGCCGAGAGTGCGGGAGCGGACTCGGTCACCGAGGAGCACCTGCTGCTCTCCTTGCTTGACCAGGAGGGCAGCAGGGCGTCCTTCGCCGTCGCCGCCCTCGGACTCACCGACCGTCGCGCCTCGGTGGAGGCGGCGTTCGGTGAGGCCCGCCGCCGCGGAGGGCTCACCAAGGCCGACACCGAGGCGCTCGCCGGCATCGGTATCGACGTCACCGAGATCGTGGCCCGGGTCGAAGGGGCCCACGGTGAAGGAGTTCTGGCGGGCGATCGCGGTAACCGCCGATGGTGGTCGGGACACCGCCCCTTCACGGGCGGCGCCAAGGGCATCCTGGAGAAGTCCCTGCGCATCGCGCTCGGCAGGCGCGACCGCTTCATCGGCGAGGAGCACCTGCTGCTCGCTCTGACCGCCTGCCCTGGCGTCGTGGCCGATGTCCTTGCCGAGCACGGTGCGACCTACTCGACCGTGGAGCATGCGCTGTACGGGGACGCGGGGCAGGGCCGGGCCCAGGCGAGCTGACGGGGCGTCGCTGGCCGGCCCGGGATGTCTGCCCGGCCTGGGGTGTCCGCCCGGCATGGGGTGTCCGCCCGACCGGAGGTGTTCCGGCCGGGCGACGACCTCGGTCAGGACGTGCCGGAGCCGCCCATCGTGTCGTCGGCCTTCCCGCGCAGAGCCGCGTCGATGTGTATCGCGGCTGTGGCGAGGTGGCGGCGGGCCTCCGAGAGCTGGGCCTCGGTGACGCCGCGGTCGCGGGCCGAGTCACGGATGTCGTCACGGAAGCGGTCCAGCAGGCGGTCGAGGTCGCGGGCCGGATCACCCGTGGTCGTGGCGTCGGCAGCCCACTCGACGTCCGGTTCCCCGGGTGCCGGCCGGCTGTACGAGGGCCAGGTGCCGGTTCTCGCGAAGCTGCCCAGCTGGCCGGTGATCTCGGCCAGCCCGTCCCGCACACCCGCGGGCCAGTCGCCCCTCGCGAAGTGTTCCTGCACCTGACGCGCGGCATTCTGCATCTGCTCGCGCGCCTTCTCGTGCGCCTCCTGGGCCTGACGGCGGGCCTGATCCGCGTCCTCGCGGGCCTTTCGGGACTCGTCCTTCGCCCTGCGGGCCTGTTCCTTCCACTCCTGCTTGGCCTTGCGCAACTCCTCCTTCGCGGTGCGCCACGCCTCGTTGTCCCCGAGGCCGGGGTCCCACCCGCTCCGGCCGCCGCCGGAGGTGTGTCGGCTCTCGGAGGCCGCCGCGCGCATCTCGCTGCGGAGCTGGCCCGCCGCACCTCGGACGTCGTCGCGGATCTCGGCGGCCAGCTCGGAGACGGAGTCGCGGATCTCCAGCTCCAGATCGGCCAGTTCACCACTGCGGCCGGCCAGCTCGGCCCGCCCGGCGTCGGTGATGGAGTAGACCTTGCGGCCGCCTTCGGTGGCGTGTGTGACCAGGCCCTCGGCCTCCAGTTTGGCGAGCCGCGGGTACACGGTGCCCGCCGAGGGCGCGTACAGCCCCTGGAAGCGTTCCTCCAGGAGCCGGATCACCTCGTAACCGTGGCGAGGGGCTTCGTCCAGGAGCTTGAGGAGGTACAGGCGCAGACGGCCGTGGGCGAATACGGGGGCCATGTCAGAGCACCTTTCCGGTCGGCTCGGAGTCATGCGCGTTGTCCTGGGCGGGTGGGCGGCGCAACAGGGCGATCGAGCCCGAGACGGTGGTCGCCTTCAGCTTTCCCGTCCCCGCGCCCAGTGTGCCGGTGATCTTCTTCGCACCCCACTGGCCGCCTACGCGGAGGTCCTCGAAGGCGTTGGAGACGGTGCCGCTCGCGGTGTTCGCCTCGACCTTCGCGTCCGCCGGGTGGGGCAGCCGGATGGCGATCTCGCCGGACACCGAGGTCAGCCTGATGTCCGTCGGCTTCGGTGAGGAGTCGAGATCCAGCACCATGTGGCCGGTGACGGACTCCGCGCGGACCGAGGTGCCGGCGCCCTCCACGACCGTCAGATCGCCGGACACGGACTGGAAGCGGAGGTCGCCGGTGACGGTCTGGGCCTCCAGGCTGCCGGACACGGTCTCGGCCCGGACGACACCGGACAGGCCCACCAGGGTGCTGTCGCCGGAGATACCCCGGAGCTCCGTGCGTCCATGAATACCGGAGACGACCGCCTCGGCACCGATCACGCCCACCTCCACGGTCGCGCCGGCCGGTACGGCGAGCGAGACCGTGGCGCTGCGGCGCGGACTCCTGCGGTCGAGCCAGGTGAGGAGGCCCTGCCACGGCAGATCCTCGTACGCGACGGTCAGAGTGCCGCCTTCCGATGTCACGATCAGCGGCGGCCCGTCGATCGCGGACACCTCCAGCCGGGCTGTCGGTTCGTCGGTACCGACGACATTGATCGCGCCGTCGACGATGCGCACGTTGAGTGCTGTCACAGGGTCGTCGAAGGTGAGCTTCTCCGGCTCGGCGACGGTCCACGTCGACTCAGGCATGGATCTGACCTCCCGCTGGGTGGCACGACGCAACATATCGCGTCTTCTTGAGAACACGATATATCGCGGATCACGGAAGTCAAGGAGTAATCGAAAGGGTGCTCGCCGGAGGGTGGGATGAGCGCCGCAAATGGTTCACGAGTGGGCAAAGTGCCCTAGCGTGTGGGTCATGACCGCGACATCCGTAGGCGCCCTGCTTCTCTGCCGGGCCGACCCTGTGACCGTACGGCCCGTTGCCCGGCTGCTGCAGGAGCGCATGCTGCTCGTGCCCGCCGGGGACGGCTGGAGCGTGCTCGTCCCCGAGGGGAAGCCCTGGCGGAAGGACGGCCACGAGAACCACGGAGGCAGGCCGGCCGAAGCAGGCGCCGAGCCCGTCGACCGCGTCGTCGGCGGCTGGGCCGCCGCCCTCGCGGTGGGTTCCGCCTGGCCGGTGCTCGCCCTGTGGTGGGACGGTGACCGGGCAGGCTACACGCTCGCCTCGGGCTTCCGCCGCCCGGTCGGCTACATCTGGCTCGCCGACGGCACCCCGGCGGCGGAGGAGGAAGCCATGCGGACGTCCGCGGCCCGCCTGGGACTCGACCCGGTCATGGACGTGCAGGCGCTGGAGGCGCTCACCCGGGCGGACCCGGAGGCGGATGCCGATGCCCGGCTGCGCGGACTCCTCGCCGTGCTCGCACGGGCCGGTGTGGACCTGCCGCCCGGCCTCTCGCCGGGCGAGCCCGCCGACAGGCTCCGCTCGGTCGCAGGGATCCATCCGGAAGCGGAACAGATCGAATGGGCGGGCTGGCGAGATGCCGTGCGGGTGGAACTCGACGCCGTCGAGAGCGGCAGCCTCGGTCCGTGGGTGCTCGGTCCCAGGGCCCGCGCGGTGGCAGCGGCGCAGGTCGTGGCGGGAGTGCCGCTGGCCCTGTGGGGTGCCAGACGGCGCAGTGGGGGCTGGATCGCCGCAGGCCTGGTCCTCCTGGTGCAGGGCCTGCTGGGATTCGCGTACGACCGCTTGAGGGGCACGGGCGGAGGAAACGCCGGGCGGTGACTGCCCGTTCCTGTACGAGCGCCGGGTGGTGGCTGCCCGTTCCTGTACGAGCGCCGGGTGGTGGCTGCCCGTTCCTGTACGAGCGCCGGGTGGTGGCTGTCCGATCCCGTACGAGCGCCGGGTGGTGGCTGCCCGTCCTCGTCCGAGCCCCGGACGGTGACTACTCGTCCTCGTCCTCGTCGTCCAGCCGGGCCAGCCAGGTCGCCAGGCGCTCGACGGGAACCTCGAAGTCGGGGTTGAGGTCGACGAACGTACGGAGCTGCTCGGCGAGCCACTCGAAGGTGACCTCCTCCTCGCCGCGTCGCTTCTCCAGTTCCTCGATGCCACGGTCCGTGAAGTACATACGACCAGAATAGCGACGGCGGAAAGCCGGAGAGCCCGGCCCCGCGAGAATCTCGCGGGGCCGGGCTCTCCGGTGGCACACAGCCGCTGATCAGGCCTCGAAGACCTCGGCGACCAGCTGGGCCTGCTCGGCCTGGTGACGCTTGGCCGAGCCGACCGCCGGGGACGAGCCGTGCGGACGCGAGATGCGGCGCAGGCGCTCACCGTGCGGCACATCGGCGCCGACGGCGAGGTCCAGGTGGTCGATCAGGTTGAGCGCGATGAACGGCCACGCACCCTGGTTCGCCGGCTCCTCCTGGGCCCAGAGGTACTTCTCGGCGTTCGGGTACTTGGCGATCTCGGCCTGGATCTCCGCACCCGGCAGCGGGTACAGACGCTCCAGCCGGATGATCGCCGTCTCCGTGTCGCCACGCTTCTCGCGCTCGGCGTCCAGGTCGTAGTAGAGCTTGCCGGACACGAAGACGACCTTGCGGACCGCTTCGGCCTTGACCGTCTCGTCGCCGATCACCGGGCGGAAGCCGCCGGTGGTGAACTCCTCGACCTTCGACGCGGCCGCCTTGAGGCGGAGCATCGACTTCGGGGTGAAGACGATCAGCGGCTTGTGGTGCGGGTTGTGCACCTGCCACCGCAGGAGGTGGAAGTAGTTCGACGGGAGGGTCGGCATCGCGACCGTCATGTTGTCCTGCGCGCACATCTGCAGGAAACGCTCCGGGCGGGCGGACGAGTGGTCCGGTCCCTGGCCCTCGTAGCCGTGCGGGAGCAGCAGGGTGACGCCGGACGTCTGGCCCCACTTCTGCTCGGCCGAGGAGATGAACTCGTCCACGACGGTCTGGGCGCCGTTGACGAAGTCGCCGAACTGGGCCTCCCAGATGACCAGGGACTCCGGGCGGGCCAGCGAGTAGCCGTACTCGAAGCCCATCGCCGCGTACTCGCTGAGGAGCGAGTCGTAGACGTTGTAACGGGCCTGGTCGTCGGAGAGGTAGAGCAGCGGGGTGTAGTCCTCGCCGGTCTTCTGGTCGACGAGGACCGCGTGGCGCTGGCCGAAGGTGCCGCGGCGGGTGTCCTGGCCGGCGAGCCGGACCGGGGTGCCCTCCATGAGCAGCGAGCCGATGGCCAGGGTCTCGCCCATGCCCCAGTCGATCGTGCCGTTCTCCACCGAGGCGGCGCGGCGCTGCATCTGGGGCATCAGGCGCGGGTGCACCGTGATGTCGTCGGGGATGTTCACCTGCGACTCGGCGATCAGCTTCACGACCTCCGAGGAGACCGCGGTGCCCACCGAGACCGGGAACTCCGCCTGCACGTCCGGGACATGCGGCTGGGACGGTGCCGAGGTGGCCTCGCGGACCTCCGCGAAGACCTTCTCCAACTGGCCCTGGAAGTCCTGGAGGGCCTGCTCGGCCTCCTCCAGCGTGATGTCGCCGCGACCGATCAGGGACTCGGTGTAGAGCTTGCGCACCGAGCGCTTCTTGTCGATCAGGGTGTACATCTGCGGGTTGGTGAACTCCGGGTTGTCACCCTCGTTGTGACCGCGGCGGCGGTAGCAGATGAGGTCGATCACGACGTCCTTGTTGAACGTCTGCCGGTACTCGAAGGCGAGCCGCGCGACGCGGACCACTGCCTCCGGGTCGTCGCCGTTGACGTGGATGATCGGCGCCTCGATCATGCGCGCCACGTCGGTGGCGTACATCGAGGAGCGTGAGGACTCCGGGGCGGCGGTGAAGCCGACCTGGTTGTTGATCACCACGTGCACGGTGCCGCCGGTGCGGTAGCCGCGCAGCTGCGACATGTTGAGCGTCTCGGCGACGACGCCCTGGCCCGCGAAGGCCGCGTCGCCGTGGAGCGCGACGGGCAGGACCGTGAAGTCCGTGCCGCCCTTGTTGATGATGTCCTGCTTGGCGCGGGCGATGCCCTCCAGGACCGGGTCGACGGCCTCGAGGTGCGAGGGGTTGGCGGCCAGCGAGACCTTGATCTGCTCGCCGTCCAGGCCGGTGAAGGTGCCCTCGGCGCCCAGGTGGTACTTGACGTCGCCGGAGCCGTGCATCGACCGCGGGTCGAGGTTGCCCTCGAACTCCCGGAAGATCTGCGCGTACGACTTGCCGACGATGTTCGCCAGGACGTTCAGACGGCCGCGGTGGGCCATGCCGATGACGACCTCGTCCAGGCGGGCCTCGGCGGCGGAGTCGATGACCGCGTCGAGCAGCGGGATGACGGACTCGCCGCCCTCCAGGGAGAAGCGCTTCTGACCGACGTACTTGGTCTGCAGGAACGTCTCGAACGCCTCGGCGGCGTTGAGGCGGCGCAGGATCCGCAGCTGCTCCTCGCGCTCCGGAGCGGGGCGCGGGCGCTCCACCCGGTCCTGGAGCCACTTGCGCTCCTTCGGCTCCTGGATGTGCATGAACTCGATGCCGGTGGTGCGGCAGTACGACTCACGCAGGACGCCGAGGATGTCGCGGAGCTTCATCATCGTCTTGCCGGCGAAACCGCCGACCGCGAAGTCCCGCTCCAGGTCCCACAGGGTGAGGCCGTGCTCGGTGATGTCCAGGTCGGGGTGCTTGCGCTGGCGGTACTCCAGCGGGTCGGTGTCGGCCATGACGTGGCCGCGGACCCGGTAGGAGTGGATCAGCTCGAAGACCCGCGCGGCCTTGGTGACGTCGTCGTCGTGCGAGGCGTCGATGTCCTTGAGCCAGCGGACCGGCTCGTAGGGGATGCGCAGCGCCTTGAAGATCTCGTCGTAGAAGTCGTTCTCGCCGAGCAGCAGCTGGGCCAGGACACGGAGGAACTCGCCGGACGCGGCACCCTGGATGACCCGGTGGTCGTACGTCGAGGTCAGGGTCATGACCTTCGAGATGCCCAGCTTGTTCAGGGTGTCCTGCGAGGTGCCCTGGAACTCGGCCGGGTAGTCCATCGCGCCGACGCCCATGATGAGGCCCTGTCCGGGCATCAGGCGGGGCACCGAGTGCACGGTGCCGATGCCGCCGGGGTTGGTCAGCGAGGCCGTGACACCGGAGAAGTCGTCCATGCCGAGCTTGCCGACGCGGGCACGGCGGACGATGTCCTCGTAGGCCTGCCAGAACTCGAAGAAGTTGAGCGTCTCGGCCTTCTTGATGGCCGCGACGACGAGCTGGCGGTCGCCGTTCGGCTTCACCAGGTCGATGGCGAGGCCGAGGTTGACGTGCTCCGGCTTGACCAGGGTCGGCTTGCCGTCCTTCACCGCGAAGGAGTAGTTCATCGACGGCATGGCCTTGAGGGCCTGCACCATCGCGTACCCGATGAGGTGCGTGAAGGAGATCTTCCCGCCGCGGGCCCGCTTCAGGTGGTTGTTGATGACGATGCGGTTGTCGAAGAGCAGCTTCACCGGCACGGCGCGGACCGACGTGGCCGTCGGCAGCTCGAGCGAGGCGTTCATGTTCTTCGCGACGGCGGCCGACGGGCCGCGCAGCGTCACGTACTCCGGGCCGGCGGGGGCCTCGGTGGAGGCGTCCGCCTTCGCGGGTGCCGGGGCCGCCTTCGCGGGCGCGGCCTTCGCGGGGGCGGCAGCAGCCTTCGCCGGAGCTGCCGGAGCTGCCGGAGCTGCCGGAGCGGCGGCGGCGGGCTTGGCGGGTGCCGCGGGGGGCGAGGCCGGGGCCTGCGCCGGAGCGGTGTTGTTCGCGGCGGTGGTGGCCGGAGCCGGTGTCACCGCTCCCGCGGGTGCGGGGACGGGCTTGTCCGCCGTGCCGGACGTGCCCGGCTTGTAGTCGGCGAAGAAGTCCCACCAGGCACGGTCGACCGAATTGGGATCCTGGAGGTACTGCTGGTAGATCTCGTCGACGAGCCACTCATTGGGGCCGAAAGCGGCGGCCGGGTTGGACCCGGAGCCTGCTTCTTGTTCGGTCGAGATGCTCGAGTTACTGGGGGACTGAGACGACACGGCGGCAACCGCCCTCTTCCGCTTCACAAGGTGATGGACAGCGGAAATCAAGGCTACGCCTCCCGAGCCGTTACGTGCAGGCCGGGCCGGTCTTCGTCGTGCACATCACATCGAAAGCCGGGTTTCGGCGCATGAAATGGCGGGAAACAAGCAGGGTTCCACTGCCCTTCGGGTACGCGAGGCCAGTGCTACGGCCCCCTGGACCGTATCTCTTTCCCGGACGGGAGGGAGAAACGGGGCCCTCCGCTTCGAACGGAGGGTCAACCGTGGAACTGCGTGACGCCCGGAAGAGTGACCTGTATTCGGCAGCCACGGGCGGATTCGGCCACCCCGATCCGGCCGCCGTGCAGATCGACCGCCCAGCGCGCGATCGCGAGACCGAGCCCCGTGCCGCCGTCGCTGCCCGGACCGTGCGGGGAAGGTGCCTGGCCGCGGTTGAAGCGCTCGAAGACCCGGTGACGCTCGGCCTCCGGGATACCGGGGCCCTCGTCGACGACCTCCAGCTCCAGCGACTCCGGATACTCCCCGCGCCGCGCCAGCACCGTGACCCGGCCGTGCGGCGGGCTGTGCTTCACGGCGTTGTCGATCAGGTTGGCGACCACCTGGTGCAGGCGTTCCGCGTCCGCGTGCGCCGTCAGTTCGGGCGGCGACACGTCGAGGTGAAGGTGGACGTCGGTGCGGGAGTGGTTGCCCGAACCGGAGGAGAGCCGTCGCTGGGAGGCGGCGAGATTGGCTTCCTTCAGCACGCCGGACAGGTACGGCCAGACCTCGAAGCGGCGCGCCTTGAGCGCCACCACGCCGTTGTCCAGCCGGGAGAGGTCCAGCAGGGTCTCCACGAGTCTGCCCAGGCGTTCGGTCTGTTTCAGTGCCGTTCGCATCGTCTCGGGATCCGCGGCGGACACCCCGTCCACCACGTTCTCCAGGACGGCTCGGAGCGCCGCGATCGGTGTGCGCAGCTCATGGGAGACGTTGGCCACCAGCTCCTTGCGATGCCGGTCCTCCGCCTCCAGATCGTCCGCCATGCGGTTGATCGTCTGTGCCAGGTCACCCAGCTCGTCCCGCCGGCCCGCGCCGCTCACCCGTCTGGTGTAGTCGCCGTGCGAGATGGAGCGCGCGACGGCGCGCATCTCGTCCAGCGGCGCGGTCAGGCCGTGAGCCACGAACTGGGTGATCAGCAGCGTGGCGATCACCGAGAAGACCGTGATGAACCGGAACTCGGTCCTGGTGCGCAGGGCGACGATCAGCAGTCCGGTCGTGATGAACACGGAGATCACCACGAGCGCGCC
Organism: Streptomyces pratensis; assembly: GCF_016804005.1. Lineage (GTDB taxonomy): Bacteria > Actinomycetota > Actinomycetes > Streptomycetales > Streptomycetaceae > Streptomyces > Streptomyces pratensis_A. Next base: position 1,405,907 of record NZ_CP051486.1, read on the forward strand.
CAGCTTGGCCTTGATCGAGAAGGGCCGCAGTCCGGAGCCGGGCCGCGTCATGGCGCGGGGGTCTCCAGGGCGTAGCCGACGCCGTGCACCGTGCGGATCCGCTCGGCGCCGATCTTCCGGCGCAGGGCCTTGATGTGACTGTCGACCGTGCGGGTACCTGAGGCGTCCGCCCAGTCCCAGACCTCGGCCAGCAGCTGCTCACGGGACAGCACCGCACGCGGTGTGTTGGCCAGGCAGACCAGCAGGTCGAACTCGGTGGGGGTGAGGTGGACGTCGTCGGCGCGCACCCTGACGCGGCGCTGCGCGTGGTCGATCTCCAGCTCGCCGAGGCGCAGGATGCCGCTGCGCGGCGTCACCGCTGCCAGTGCGGCCCGCTCCACCCGGCGCAGCAGGACGTGCACCCGCGCCGCCAGTTCCCGCATGGAGAACGGCTTGGTCATGTAGTCGTCCGCGCCGACCCCGAGCCCGACCAGCATGTCGGTCTCGTCGTCGCGTGCGGTGAGCATCAGCACCGGTACGGGGCGCTGGGCCTGCACACGGCGGCAGACCTCCAGGCCGTCGAAGCCGGGAAGCATGATGTCGAGCACCATCAGGTCGGGCTGCCAGGCCTCGGCCGCGTCCACGGCCGCGGGCCCGTCCAGTGCTGTCTGCACCAGGAAGCCCTCCGCCCGCAGCCGGGCGGAAATGGCGTCGACGATTGTTGCGTCGTCCTCTACCACCAGCACCCGGCGCTGAGCCCCGGGGGTGGCCGCGACGCCGTTGTGGGTGGTGTGTGTCTGTTCCATCGCCCCGCCCCTGCCCGTTCTCGCGGAGGCCATTCCCCCGGAGGCACGGTTATCGCTTGTGGATTTCGTCGGTGATCCCTTGTGCCGGTCAGCAGCGTAAGGGCAGAGGACGCCTCTCGGCTACGCAGGGTGTTGTCCGTCGTGAAGGTGTTACCCGCAGGAAGGAGACGGATCGGCGGACTTGTGTCACCCGATCCATGGTGGGGCAGGGATGTGCATACGGGGTGGGGGTTCAGTGCTCCCTGAGTGCGAGATGGACCACGTCCGGCACACCTCGGGCAACCGCTACTTCTTCGGTTCTTACTGCGTGGAATCCGGCATTCCGCAAGGCCTTCTCGAAGTCGGGGGAGGGCTGTGCGGACCATACGGCGAGGACTCCGCCAGGCGTCAGACGCGAGTGACATGCCGCGAGACCGGCAGGCGAATAGAGGCTTTCGTTGTCCTGGGTGACGGTCCAGTCGGGGCCGTTGTCGATGTCCAGGCACAGTGCGTCGTAACGCTCCGTGGTCGTACGGAGGTGGGCGACGAGGTCCGTACCGAGGATCTCGGTCCGCGGATCGGCGAGCGCCGCCCCGGAGATACGCCCGAGCGGTCCGTCGAGGTGCCAGCCCACGATGGCCTGTTCCCGCTCGACGACGGCGATGCGGCCCCAGCGGGGCTCGGAGGCGGCCCGCACCAGTGAGAACCCGACGCCGAGCCCGCCGATCAGCACCGACGGGCCCGGCCGTCCGGCGGGCAGGGCGGCCAGCGCCGCGTCGATCAGCAGCCGCTCGGAGCGCCCGTCGGAGGTGTCCATGAGGAAGCATCCGTTGGCGATGATCTCGAAGTCGTCACCGCGCCCGCGCAGGACCACTTCACCGAACGGGCCTTCACGGCGGTCGAGGACGACGGGGCGGGAGTCTGTGGCGGGCATGGGCGCGGTCTCCGGTTTCCGGCGGGTGGCATTCTCAGCCGCCCATTTTCGCCCGCACCGGGGCCCTGTGACCAGCGGATTCCGGTGGTCTCACCCTCAGGGGCGGGGTGCCTTCGTGCCGTGGGCGCGTGTGTACTCGGCGGCCAGCCAGGGACCCAGGTCCTCGATGAGTGCCGAGAGCCCGTCCGGATCCGGGGAGGGCGTGCGCGCCGTGACCGCGGCCGACCGGATCTGTTCGACGCGTTCCGGATGACGCGGGTGGTAGCGCGCGAACAGTTCGGCGGACCTGTGCAGGTCGCTCGTCCAGCCGCCCCAGCGCGGCATGACCAGCGTGAACGCGGACCGGACCAGGCGGCGGGCGATGCGCCGGCTCAGCCGCATCCGTTCCTCGTCGGTCGTGGCGGCGGCCGCGAGGGCGCGCCATCGGGGAAGCACGAGCGCCAGATCGCCGTTCGTCTCACGGGCCAGCAGCGATGTGGGGCGGTAGCGGGGCAGACGCGCCGCCAGGTCCTCGCCCGTCAACGGTGTGCAGAGGCAGGCGACGAAGAAGCCCCCGTCGTCGCGTTCCTCCTCGCTCAGCAGCGTCCGGGCGGGAGAGAGGAGCAGGCCGACGCCGTCGATCACGGGAAAGGCGGAGTCCAGGGCGGTGCCGGCCGCCTCGGCCGCAGCCGTGTCCGCGCCGGTGGGCACGTCGTGCAGTACCACCAGCAGGTCCAGGTCGGACACGCCGGGAATGGCCGTGCCCCTCGGGATGCTGCCGTAGAGGTAGGCGCTGTGCAGCCGCTCGGGGCCGAAGGCGTCGGTGATGTGGAAGCCGGCCGCCTCGACCACCGGGGCGAAATCCGCGTGTACGTGTTCCAGCGAACCCTCGCTGCGGATCGTCCCGTCCGCCGCGAGCCCTTTGTCCTCGGTGCCGATCGTCTCGCCCATAGGCAGAGTTTCGCAGGTGGAGTGCGGCCGGGACGCTGATCGCTGAGAGCGAACGCCACATGGGGAACATTGCCGGGCTCACAAGCATTGAGCCCACATAGCTCAACTTGCCTGCCGAAGGGGAGATCATGACTGCAGGATCCAATGCGTCCAAGGCGTCCACGCCGATCGACCTGCCTGTGCTGCCGCTCGACGACGAGGTCGTACTGCCCGGAATGGTGGTGCCGCTCGACCTGTCGGACGCGGAGGTGCGCGCCGCCGTGGAGGCCGCCCAGGCCGTCGCGCGGAACGGAGGCGGCAAGCCCGAGGTGCTCCTCGTCCCGCGCATCGACGGGAACTACACCGGGACCGGTGTCCTGGGCACCGTGGAGCAGGTCGGTCGGCTGTCGGACGGGGACCCGGGCGCTCTCATCCGGGCCCGTGACCGGGTGCGGATCGGCGCCGGGACCAGCGGGCCCGGCAACGCGCTGTGGGTGGAGGGCACCCGGATCGACGTATCCCTGCCCGATCCCGTCCCCGGCTCCGCCGTCGAGCTCGCCAAGGAGTACAAGGCCCTCGCGACCAGCTGGCTGAAGAAGCGCGGCGCCTGGCAGGTCGTGGACCGGGTCCAGCAGATCGAGGACATCTCCTCCCTCGCCGACAACTCCGGCTACTCCCCCTTCCTCACCACGGCACAGAAGGTCCAGCTGCTGGAGACCGCCGACGCGGTCACCCGTCTGAAGCTGGCCATCCAGTGGCTCGGCGAGCACCTCGCCGAGCAGGATGTCGCCGAGTCCATCGCCAAGGACGTCCAGGAGGGCGTCGACAAGCAGCAGCGCGAATTCCTGCTGAGGCGCCAGCTCGACGCCGTACGCAAGGAGCTCTCCGAGCTCAACGGTGATCCGGACGACGAGTCCGACGACTACCGGGCGCGCGTCGAGGCCGCAGACCTCCCAGAGCACGTCCGCGAGGCGGCTCTCAAGGAGGTCGAGAAGCTGGAGCGCGCCTCCGACCAGAGCCCCGAGGGGTCCTGGATCCGGACCTGGCTGGACACCGTCCTGGAGCTCCCCTGGACCGAGCGGACCGAGGACGCGTACGACATCCGCGGTGCGCGGGAGATCCTCGACGCGGAACACGCGGGCCTGCAGGACGTGAAGGAGCGCATCACCGAGTACCTCGCGGTGCGCAAGCGGCGTGCCGACCGCGGGCTCGGCGTGGTCGGCGGCAGGCGCGGCGGTGCCGTGCTCGCGCTGGTCGGTCCCCCCGGCGTGGGGAAGACCTCGCTCGGTGAGTCCGTGGCGCACGCCATGGGGCGCAAGTTCGTCCGGGTCGCGCTCGGCGGCGTCCGGGACGAGGCGGAGATCCGGGGCCACCGGCGTACGTACGTCGGCGCGCTGCCGGGCCGCATCGTCCGGGCGATCAAGGAGGCCGGCTCGATGAACCCGGTCGTCCTGCTCGACGAGATCGACAAGGTCGGCTCGGACTTCCGGGGCGACCCGGCGGCCGCGCTGCTCGAAGTGCTCGACCCGGCGCAGAACCACACCTTCCGCGACCACTACCTGGAGGTCGAACTCGACCTCAGCGACGTCGTGTTCCTGGCCACGGCCAACGTCCTCGAAGCCATCCCGGAGGCCCTGCTCGACCGCATGGAGCTGGTCACGCTGGACGGCTACACCGAGGACGAGAAGGTCGTCATCGCCCGTGACCACCTGCTCCCGCGCCAGCTGGAGCGGGCCGGTCTGGAGAAGGCCGAGGTCGGCCTGGACGAGTCCGCACTGCGCAAGCTGGCGGGCGAGTACACCCGGGAGGCCGGGGTGCGGAATCTGGAGCGGGCCGTCGCACGACTGCTCCGCAAGGTCGCGGCCCAGCACGAACTGGGCCACCGGGAACTCCCGTTCACGGTGTCCGAGCAGGACCTGCGCGGTCTGATCGGCCGGCCGCACCACGTACCCGAGTCCGCCCAGGACCCCGCCGAGCGCCGCACCGCGGTGCCGGGCGTGGCCACCGGGCTCGCGGTGACCGGAGCGGGTGGCGATGTGCTCTTCGTCGAGGCGTCGCTGGCCGATCCGGAGACCGGGGCTTCCGGTCTCACCCTGACCGGTCAGCTCGGCGACGTCATGAAGGAGTCCGCGCAGATCGCCCTGAGCTTCCTGCGCTCGCACGGCGCGGAGCTGGAGCTTCCGGTCGCCGACCTCAAGGACCGGGGCGTGCACGTCCACTTCCCGGCGGGCGCGGTCCCCAAGGACGGCCCGAGCGCGGGCATCACCCTGACGACCGCGCTGGCCTCGCTGCTCTCCGGACGGCTGGTCCGTACGGACGTGGCGATGACCGGTGAGGTGTCGCTGACCGGCAGGGTGCTCCCGATCGGGGGCCTGAAGCAGAAGCTGCTGGCCGCTCACCGGGCGGGGATCACCACCGTGGTGATCCCCCAGCGCAACGAGGCCGATCTGGACGACGTCCCCGCCGAGGTCCTCGACACCCTGGAGGTCCACCCGGTGACCGATGTCCGCCAGGTGCTGGAGATCGCACTCGCCCCGGCCTCGGCCAGGGTGCGGGACAGGCTCCCGGCCGCCGCGTAGGTGTCACGCTGTGACGGACGTGGCACCACGCCGACGGCCGGTACGGGCGGCCCGCCTTCCTCCGGGAGGGCGGGCCGTTCCGCGTGAGGGGCGGCTCACGGGCGTCGGACCGTGCCGGGCGGCTCACGGGCGGTACGCCGTGCGGGCGGCTCACGGGCGGTAGACCGTGCCGGGCTCCGGTTCGGCGGGGGCCATCAGCTGAGGGACGGTCACGAAGGTGTAGCCCCTCTCCTTCAGGGTGTCGATGATGCCCGGCACCGCGGGAACCGTCCCCTTGTAGATGTCGTGCAGCAGGATGATCCCGTCCCGGCCGGCCTGATCGAGTATCCGCTTCCTGATCAGCGCGGAGTCGTCCGTCGAGTAGTCCTTGGCGGTCGCGCTCCACAGGACCTGCGACAGCCCGAGCTCCTCGCAGATGCCGGAGACGGTGTCGTCGGTGCGGCCCTGAGGGGGACGCATCAGCCGGGGCTTCTTCCCGGTGATCTCCTCGATGGCGTCCTGGGTCTTCTCCAGCTCGGCCCGTATCTCGTCGGGCTTCTTCTCCGTCAGGATCTCGTGGGACCAGGTGTGGTTGGCGACCTCATGCCCTTCGGCCTCGATGCGCCGCACGGTCTCCGGGTGCTTCAGGACGTGGTTCCTGCCCAGCAGGAAGAACGTCGCCGGCACCTTCCTCTCCTTGAGCTCGTCGAGGAGGTGCGGGGTGTCCTCGGCCGGCCCCGCGTCGGACGTCAGGGCTATGCACTTGGCCTTGCGGCAGTCCACCGGCCCGAACGAGCCCTTGGCATCGGACGCGGCTCCCGCGCGGGCCGAACCGGGAGCCGTGGTCTGCATCGAGCATCCACCGAGCGTCAGTGTGAGGACCGTCACCAGGGCGGCGGTCAACCCCGTGGCCAACGGCGTCATCTTTCCGGGCACAACAGACACAGCGCGTGACTTCCCCATGGCTCGGCCGCACGCCGACGGTGCGGCACGGCGTGACTATGCATAGCGCGTATACGCATGGTGCATAGTGGGGGCGCGGGGCAGCGCTGAGCCCCGGTGACCTGGGGCTCGTCACCGGGGCTCTGGTGTTCGTGCTGTGCGGGCTCAGCCGTTCGCGAGTGCCACCACGCGGTCGAGTGCGCCGTTGAAGCGGTTGTGGTCGCCGACCGTCGGGCCCGACGACGTGTACTGCCACATCGTGTAGTAGCTCCAGCCGGCCGGGAGTTCACCGACCGTGGTGTTGTAACGGGCCACCCAGAGCGGGTTGGTGGCGCCGAAGCTCGCGTTGTTGCCCGTGCAGTCCTTCCACCAGCTGGTCGCGGTGTAGATCACCGGGTCGCGTCCGGTGCGCGCCTTGTAGGTGTTCACGAAGTCGCGGATCCAGGCGACCATGCCGGCCTGGGTCTTGCCGTAGCACTGGGCGCCGTACGGATTCCACTCGATGTCCAGCACGCCCGGCAGGGTCTTTCCGTCCCTGGACCAGCCGCCGCCGTTGTCCACGAAGTAGTTCGCCTGGGCCGCGCCGCTGGTCGTGTTCGGAGTGGCGAAGTGGTAGGTGCCCCGGATCATGCCGATGTCGTAGGAGCCGGTGTACTGCTGAGTGAAGTACGTGTTCTTGTAGTACGTCCCCTCGGTGGCCTTGACGTAGGCCCACTTCACGCCGCTGTTCCACAGGGTCGACCAGGCGACGTTGCCCTGATGGCCGCTGACGTCCACACCTTCGGTCTGGACTGCGTTCGGGCCGGTGGGGCTGCCGCCGCCCTGGCCGTCATGGGCGATCACACCCTGACCCATCCTCGCCGTACCCCGTTCGGGGACCTCCGCGGACCCGGCCGCGGATGCCGGGCCGGGCAGCGCGAGGAGGAGGGTGAGGGCGGCGAGGAGTGCGCCCGCCGCGAAGACGTGGGGGCGGCGGCGGGGTGCTGCGGTTCCGGATCTGTGCACGGGCATTGCGTGCCTCCGAGGGCTCGGTGGGGGAGCTCATGGCCAGGAGCGGGTGCGGGCACTCCTGCGGTGCGTGCCTCATGGTGTGGACATGCCACCCATGGCACTCACGAAGCTACGCACGTAGACCCGTGCTCCGGAAGGGGGTCCGGCCGGTGCCGGAGGTCTACGCCTGCGAAATACTGGCCCAGCTGCGGCGATGGCCGGAGCTGAAAGAAAGTTTCATCGGCGGGAAAGCGTATGAGGGGTGCTGACGTGCACGGGAGCGGAAGCGGCGGTGAACCCGGTGCGACGGCGGGAAATGGTGTGGACCATGAGTTCCTCGCCCTGGAGCGGGAGTTGGCGGTCTTCCTTCGCCGGGCGCGCGCCAACTCGGGTGAGATGGCCCGCGAGGTCCATCCGGATCTGGAAGCGGCTGCCTACGGGCTCCTCGTGCGGCTGGAGTCGGCCGGACGGCAGCGCGCCACTGATCTCGCCGCGTACTTCGGGGTGGGCAAGGCGACCATGAGCCGCCAGTTGCGGGCCCTGGAGGGTCTCGGCCTGGTGGCACGGGAGACCGATCCGGCGGACGGCCGTGCCTCGCTCGTCGGCCTCACCGACGAGGGCCTCGCGCGCTTCCGCAGCGTCCGCGACGCCCGTCGCGGACGTTACGCCCGCAAGCTCGCGGGCTGGGACCGGACCGAGGTGGCGGAACTGGCGCGGCTGCTGCACCACCTGAACGAGCGCGCGGAGAGCTGAGGCCGCGCCGCGACGCGCCTGCCCGGGGCGCGTGGCGGCGTGCGGGCAAGCGGAGGGGCGGCGCCCGCGCGGCCGGGCCGGATCGCGCGGACAGCCCCAGGAGCGGCGCGGGTGGGCGGGGGCAGTCTTGGGTGCGGCACCTTGCGCGGGTGAGCGGGGGGCCGTTCTTCGGGTTCGGCACCCGCCCCGGGTGCGAGGTTCGGCACCCTGCGCCGGTGGGCCGGGGCCGTCCCCTGGGCGCGGCGCCCGCGCGGACGGGCGTGGGACTGCTCCTGGCCCGGGTACCCATGCCGGAGGGGGCGCCGCTACAGCTCCACGAAAACCGCTGTCGCGTCGTCATGCGTCTTGCCGTGGCGCAGGTACACGCGGTCGGTGTCGGCCCGCTCCAGCGCTCTGACGCGGTCGATCAGTCCTTGTGGCCCTTCCTCACGGAGTACGCCGAAGGCGGCTTTCCAGTCACCTTCCCGGAACTTCTCCGTCCAGCGGCCGGCCCCGTCGGTCAGCGCCGCCAGTGCCCGGACCTCCGCCCGAGGGGTCTCCCCGGTCACCGCTCGTGATGACACCGAGGGGTCCGCGGCGGCGGTGAAGAAGCCGCCCTCCTTGTTCCGAAGGCGTGCGTCCACGCTCTCCTCCGAGGCGAGCGAGCCCGGCGGAAGCCGGTCGAGACGGTCGTCCAGCAGCGGACGTACCGCGCCGTCGGGCGCCTCGACGAGGAGGGCCGAGTCCGACAGCACCAGGTGCTCGATCCGCTCGTCGTCCCAACGCGCCAGGACCACCGTCGCCTGAGGCGTGCGGGGGTGAGAAAGGTCACACCGGGTGCGGTGCAGGTCGGCGGTGCGCCGGATGGACGTCGAGAGGATGTCGGCCAGCGTCAGATCCCGCCGCGAAGCGGACAGTTCGGCCAGCGCGCTCCCCAGCCGCGTGGTGAACCAGGGGACCGAGTGCACACACCCGTCACCGCCTACGGGCGGCGTGACGCCGTCGAGCAGGACAAGGGTGCCGCCCTGGCCTGCCGCAGGGGCCGAGGTCGACACCCAGTCCTCGTTGGGGCGTTCGGGGCTGCCGGGCCCGGTGGCGAGATCGATGCGCATCCGGTCAGTCTGCACGATGTCTTCACGGTGCCTGCACGATCCCGCGGTTGTCCCGTACCAGCAGGTCAGATGGCCCTCGTCGACGAAGTCCAGTGCTCCGTGCATATGCGGGCGGGCATACTGCCAAAGCCTGGCCCGAAGTTCCACCCGGCGGTCCGTGCATGCCCTGCGGCGCCTGTGGGGAGACTTGTTCGCCAACTCCGGAGTGCGGTTCACTCGTTCGAGTGGCGGAGCGGTTGATGCGCGGTCCCCTCCCAAAAGCGCTGGAATGGTCGGAAGCCGTACGGCGCACACCAGGGCGGGGTGCCCAGTTCACGTGACCGTGCGTCACCTCTGCTTCAAGGGCGGACGAGTCAAGATTGCGAGCACCGGTGCAGAAGAAGCGGCCTCGGAGCAAGGACAGCACGCGCGCGGAGTCCGGGGCGATGCCTCAGGCAGCGGGTGCCTCCAAGCGGACCGTGCGGGTACGCAGCCGGCTCGTCGCCGGCGTCGCCGTCGTAGGGATCACCGTGATCGCCGCGGGTGCTCCTGCGGCCCTGGGCGCGTCCTCCGATCTCAACGAGTCCCAGCGGCTCGTCACGCTCGCCGAGCTGAACCAGCAGGCGATCACCCTCGCGCACTCACTCGCGGACGAACGGGACGAGGTCACCGCCCACATCGCGGGCGGCCGTGAGGAAGAGGACGGCAAGAGCGGTACCGCGAGCCCCGCGGCCCGCGTCGACCAGCAGGTGGACGAGATCAGGGAGGCCGCCCCGGCCGCGCTGCGGCGGGACCTCGCCGACATCCCCTCCCTGCGCCGGACCGCCCTCACGGGCAAGGGCTCGGCGACGGAGGCCCACCAGGCGTACTCCGAGGTCATCGCCAAACTCCACGACCTCGCCGACGAGCTGGCCGAGAAGACGCCGCCGCGTGCCGCAGACGCCACCCGCGCGCCGCTCGCCCTCGGCAGCGCCGTGGAACAGGCCTCCGCCACGCGGGGGCTCCTACTGGCCGCGCTCGCCGTGCCCGGCAAGGAGCCCCAGCAGCAGATCGACCCGTTCACCGGTCTGCCCGTCCAGGGCCAGGACGGGGGTGACAGCGAGGGCGACCGCAACCGCGACGAGCTGAGCACCGCCGCCCAGCAGTCGCGGGTGCGGGAGCTCGCCTCCCTCGCCGAGTTCGATCAGGCCGCCGGGCCCTCGGCGCGGGACAGGCTCGCGTCCACGGTCACCGGCCCCGAGGTCACCAGCGCGGAGAAGTACCTCACCCGCTTCACCGACCGCCCCGAGCTGTCGGACACCGACCGGGAAGCCGACCCCGAGAAGGTCGGGGCGGCACTCTCCGCGCGGATCGACCGCATGCGCGGGGTCGAGTCCGCCCTGGGCACCGCGCAGGTCAAGCGGCTGGAAGGGCTGCGCGACGACGACGTCACCGCGCTGGAACTCCGCCTCGCCCTGCTCGGCGGCTGTCTGCTGGTCGCCATCGGTGTCTCCACCGCCGTCGCACGCACCCTCACCCAGCCGCTCGCCGTCCTGCGCATCGGGGCCGGGCGCATCGCCGCCGAACCCGAGACCGCCGAACCGGTCCGCTACACGGGGCGCAACGACGAATTCGCCCAGGTCGTACGGTCCATCAACGTCCTGCACGGCAAGCTGCACGGGCTGCACCACGATGTGACCGGCCGGCTCGAGAGCATGCAGACCGAGCGCGGCGAACTGGTCGCGGGCCGTGAGGCCCTCACGCTCCAGCGGGCAGAGCTCCAGGTCAGGGCGGCGGAACTCACCGGACAGCTGGAGCGGCTCCGGAACACGGTTCACCACACCTTCGTCAACCTGTCGCTGCGCACCCTCGGTCTCGTCGAGCGTCAGCTCGGCGTCATCGAGGGCCTGGAGGAGCGCGAGCAGGACCCGGAGCGCCTCGCGACCCTGTTCAAGCTGGACCACATGGCCACGGTCATGCGGCGCCACAGCGAGAACATGCTGGTTCTCGCCGGCGCCGATCACAACCAGGGGCATGCCGGCCCTATCGCGCTCGTCGACGTACTGCGTGCGGCGGTCAGCGAGATCGAGCGGTACGAGCGGGTCACGATCCAGTCCCTGCCGCCGCACGCCCAGGTCGCGGGCTTCGCCGCCGACGACCTGAGCCACCTCGTCGCCGAACTCCTGGAGAACGCGACCTCCTTCTCCCCGCCCGACTCCCATGTCGAGCTCTCCGGCTGGCTGCTGGAGACCGGTGAGGTGATGCTCTCCGTGCAGGACGAGGGCATCGGCATGTCGGCGGTCCGGATGGGCGAACTCAATGCCAGGCTGGCCGACCCGGCCTCCTTCGAGGCGGGCGAACAGGCCGCGGACGGAGCCGGACTGGGGCTTCAGGTGACCTCACTGCTGGCGGCCCGCCACGGTGTACGGGTGCAGCTGCGTGAGCAGAAGGGGAGCGGGGTGACCGCGGTCGTCGTCCTTCCGCAGGCTCTGCTGCCCAAGGCGCCGCCCGTTTCCTCCCCGCCGCCGGTCGCGCTGCCCGGGGACGCGCCCGCGCTGAATCTGCCGGGCTCGGTGGCGGAGGCCAACTCCAACGCGCTGCCGCCCCGCTCGGCACCCCCCGTGGGCGACCCGCTGATCGCGGCCGCCGAGCGCACCTTGCAGGCGGAGGCCCCGCAGCACGCGGCTCCGCAGCCCGCCGACCACGCTCCCGTGGTGCCCGCGCCCGCCGCGCCCGCCGAGCCCGCCGAGCCCGACCCGGAGCGGGGACCCGCCGCCGAGGCGGGCACCCGCGAAGGGGACGGGGACCGTGGAGGGGACGGGTCCCGCGAGGAGTCCGAGGCCGAGACCACGATGCAGGTCCGGCTGCCCGCGCAGCAGGGTGCGCCCGGCCCGTACGACATCGGGCCCGACCGTCACGAGCGCGCCGCCGACACGAACCCCGTGACGTCCCCCGAGCCCCCTCCGGCCGCCGAGGACGCCCTTCCGGGCCCCCGGCAGCCGCTGACGGGACTGGGCGAGGAGGTGCCCGACCCGGCACCCCTGCCCGAACGCCTCACGGACAAGGGACTGCCCAAGCGCACCCCCAGGATCACCGCGCCGCCGTCGGCCCCGGCCACCGAGCGCAAGGGCACTCTGGACAAGGACGCGCTGCGCCGCCGGCTCGGTGGTTTCCACCAGGGTGCGAAGGACGGCCGCCGCGATGTCGAGGCGGAGATCGGGGAGAACGGCCCACAGACCGACCACGACCGTACCGACGGTCGAATCGATGAGACGGGGGACACAGTCGAGGAGGCACGCAGTTGACTGCGCCCAGCACATTCGGGCTGAGCACCGAGGCCCGGAACCTGCACTGGTTGCTGAGCAATCTCGTGGAGGAGGTGCCAGGGGTCCACTCGGTCACCGTCGTCTCGTCCGACGGGCTGATGCTGCTCTCCTCGGACCCCGGTCTCGCGACGGCCAAGGCATCAGGACGGCAGACGGGCCCCAGGGGCTCCAGCGCCGACCTGGCCACCATCGTCTCCGGCATCGGGTCCCTCACGATCGGCGCCGCCAAGCTGATGGACGGCGGTGGCGTCAAGCAGACGATGGTCGCGATGGACGAGGGCAGCGTCTTCGTCATGTCGATCAGTGACGGTTCCCTGCTCGGTGTGCACGCCACCCCCGACTGCGACATGAGCGTCGTCGCCTACCACATGGCGCTCTTCGTCGGCCGTGCCGGACACGTACTCACCCCCGAACTCCGCAGTGAGCTGCGCAAATCGATGGAGAGCAAGTGACGTCAGCTGCTGAACCCGTACGAAAACTCCCCGTCCGGGGCGCCGACCGCAAGGCCGCGCGGGTCCGTCCGTACTCCCTCACGGGCGGCCGCACCCGCTTCGGTCACGTCCTGCTCGTGGAGACGTTCGTCGCCGCGCTGGAGGCTCCCGAGGAGCGCCGCGAGCTCACGAACGGCAATCTCGCCTCGCGCGTCATGCCGGAACTCCACGCCATCGTCGAACTCTGCCGCCGCATGCGTACGGTCGCGGAGATCTCGGCCCTGCTGAAGATGCCTCTCGGCGTGGTCCGGGTACTGCTCAGCGACTTGGCCGACCAAGGAAAGATCCGCGTCTACGGAACCGGTCACGGAACCGGCCAGCCCGACCGCGCGCTGCTCGAAAGGGTGCTCAATGGACTCCGTCGTCTCTGAGGCGCCGCTCTTCACTCCGCGTCAGCGGGGGCCGCAGGACCGGCCCGAGGAGTCGGTGCAGTCCTGGCAGCTCGACCACACGCGCGCACCGATAGCGACCAAGATCGTGGTCGCGGGCGGCTTCGGCGTGGGCAAGACGACGTTCGTCGGCTCGGTCTCCGAGATAACCCCGCTGCAGACCGAAGCTCTGATGACGCAGGCCAGCGAGGAGACCGACGACCTCACCGCCACGCCCGACAAGGTCACCACGACCGTCGCGATGGACTTCGGCCGTCTCACCCTGGACGACGACCTCGTCCTGTACGTCTTCGGGACCCCCGGTCAGCAGCGCTTCTGGTTCATGTGGGACGACCTGGTGCGCGGCGCGATCGGCGCGGTCGTCCTGGCCGACACGCGTCGCCTCGCCGACTGCTTCGCGGCGCTCGACTACTTCGAGAGCTGCGGCCTGCCCTACATCGTCGCCGTCAACCACTTCGAGGGGACGACCGGTTATGACGAGGGCGACGTCAGGGAGGCCCTGACCGTACCTCCGCACGTGCCTGTTGTGATCATGGATGCGCGTAACAGGATCACCGTCGTCGAGTCGCTGCTCGCCCTGGTGGGCCACGCGCTCGACGTCGCCCCCGAGTAACGACAGACGCACCCAGAACACGTAACGGAGAACCGCGATGCGGAAGATACTCATAGTCGGAGCCGGCCAGTCCGGTCTCCAACTGGCCCTCGGGCTGCAGTCCAACGGGTACGAAGTCACCCTCATGTCCAACCGCACCGCGGACGAGGTCCGCACCGGCCGGGTCATGTCGACGCAGTGCATGTTCCACACGGCTCTCCAGCACGAGCGCGACCTCCAGCTCAACTTCTGGGAGTCGCAGGCCCCCAGGATCGAGGGCGTCGGCGTATCGGTCGCCGGGCCCGACTCCTCGCGGGCCGTCGACTGGGTGGGCAAGCTCGACGGTTACGCCCAGTCCGTCGACCAGCGCGTGAAGATGGCCGGCTGGATGGAGACCTTCGCCCAGCGCGGCGGGCAGCTCGTCATCCACGGTGCCGCGGTCTCCGACCTGGACTACTTCTCCCGCACGTACGACCTCGTGATGGTCTCGGCGGGCAAGGGCGAGCTCGTCTCCATGTTCGGCCGGGACGCCTCCCGTTCGCCGTTCGACGCCCCGCAGCGCGCCCTCGCCGTCGCCTACGTCCACGGCATGGGTCCGCGCCCGGAGCACCCGGAGTTCGACGCGGTGCGGTGCAACCTGGTGCCGGGCGTCGGCGAGCTCTTCGTCATGCCGACCCTCACGACGTCGGGACGTGCGGACATCCTGTTCTGGGAGGGCATCCCCGGCGGTCCGCTCGACGCCTTCCAGGGCATCAAGGACCCGTCGGAGCACCTGGCCAAGACGCTGGAACTCATGGAGAAGTTCACCCCGTGGGAGTACGCGCGCGCCACCAAGGTCGAACTCACCGACGCCAACGCGACGCTGGCGGGCCGTTACGCCCCGACCGTGCGCAAGCCCGTCGGCCGGCTGCCCGGCGGCGGCCTGGTCCTCGGTGTGGGGGACGTGGTCGTCGCCAACGACCCCATCACCGGCCAGGGGTCCAACACCGCGTCCAAGTGCGCGCACTCCTACCTGCACTCGATCCTCGAGCACGGCGACCGGCCGTTCGACGAGGAGTGGATGGGGGCCACGTTCGAGCGGCACTGGGAGAACACCCAGCACGTCGTGAAGTGGACGAACGCGATGCTCGGCCCGCCGCCGGAGCACGTGCTGAACCTCATCGGCGCGTCCGGCCAGCTCCAGCCGGCCGCGGACCGCTTCGCCAACGGGTTCAACGACCCGGCGGACTTCGACAACTTCTTCTTCGAGCCGGAGAAGACGAACGCCTACCTGGGCTCGCTCACGGGCGCGCAGGGCTGACACCCGCGTACACGGGGACCGGGCCGCCACGTTCCGCCACGCAGGTGCGGACGGATGTGGCGGCCCGGTTCTCAGGCGCCCGGGGCGTCGTACCCCGTGTCCGCACCCGAGGTGGCGCCATCGGGCAGCTCGGGCAGTGTGTACACGCTGAGCGGCTCGCCGCCCGGGTCGGGGCGGACGGCTCCCAGCAGCGGGTTCGAGGCCAGCGGTGAGACCTTCACCGTTGCGCCGGGCCTGGGGGCGTGCACCACGAGACCGTTGCCGATGTAGAGCGCGACGTGGGTCGCCTCGGGGAAGTACACCACCAGGTCGCCGGGGCGCAGCGAGCCGACCGGCACCTTCGGCAGTCTGCGCCACTGCTCCTGCGAGGTGCGAGGGATGTCCCGGCCCGCAGCCGACCACGCCTGCGACGTCAGTCCGGAGCAGTCGAACGACTCCGGTCCCTCCGCGCCCCACACATAGGGCTTGCCGATCTGCTCGACGGCGTAGCGGACGGCCTCCCCGCCCTCATCGGACGGCGGGCGTACCGAGCTGAGCGCCCCCGAGGCGGCCAGCGCGTCCTGGGCCTCGTCGGTGTTCTTCTCCTCCAGCGCCGCCAGTGCGGCGAGTTGTTCGGCCGACAACGAGGCCAGCATCGCCTCGATGCCCTTCAGCCGGGACCGCACGGTGTCCCGCTGCTTCCTCTGCTGTGCGGCCAGCACCCGCTGCCGGTTCTGAGCCGCCCGGGACCTGGCAGCCAGCTCCTCGGCGTGCTTCTCCGCTCCCGTGAGCCGGTCGACCACAGCAGACCGGCCGGCCAGGGCGCGCTCGATGACATGGCCCTGTTCGAGGGCGCGGGACGGGTCCTCGGCGAGCAGGAGCCGCAGGTACGCGGAGAAGTCGGTGCGCCCCTGGTACTGCTCCCGTGCCAGGCGCCCGGCGTCACGACGTCCGGCATCCAGCTCCGTCCGGGCCCTGGCGAGCTCGGCGCGCAGCTTCCCGGCCTCGGCGGTCCGCTTCCTCAGTTCCTCCTCGGTGCCGTTGTGGAGCTCGCCGGCCTCCTCGGCCTTCCGGTAGAGCGTCTGCAGCTGCTTCAGAAGCCCGGCCACACTCTGCGGCGCCGGTCCGGCGGCCGGAGCGGGGGCCGGTGCCGGGTCCGGTGGGGACGGTTCGGCGACGGCGGGGGAGGCTGCGAAGACCGCCGCCAGTGCCGCCGTGGAGAGGGCGCGTGCGACTCTGCCCGACACGGCATCACCTCCGGTGTCAGGGGGGATGCCGATTAATCGGACTACCCCATTAATGAGCGGATTTGATCCATCCGGTCATCCGGCCCCGGGTGATGCAAGGACCGCCGGGCGTGCCGCCCAGGGCGTGCCCCGAACGGCGGACGCCTGGCGACCGGGCGTGCGCGCCCGCGGCTCGGCGCTTCACGGGGAGCGTGTGGAAGGCCCGCCTCGCCGGACGGTCACGTCACGGGGAAGGCGTAGAAGGCACGCTCCCGTTGGACGACAGCGGTCTTCCCCGCGGACAGCACCCTGTAGGGCGCGCTGACCGTGGCGCCCTTCGGGTCCTGGGCTCCGATGTCCTGGAACTTCCACAGCCGGCGTCCGTCCGCCGCGGCGAACGCGGTCACCTGCGAGGCGTCCGCCGCGAGCAGTGTCTTCCCGCCGCCGCTCAGCGTGAGCTCCGGGGCGTCGCCGCCGAGCGGAACCTCGGTGGACCGCCGCCAGAGCAGCTTCCCGGTCGCCCGCTCGACCGCGCCGACCTCCTGGTTGCGATTGGTGGTGTGGAGCAGCGTCCCGGCCGGGACGGGCGTGCCGAAGACGGAGGACGCGGTGCCGTTCAGCGTCCAGAGCGGCTTTCCCGTGGCGGTCTCGAACGCCTGAAGATCGTCACCCGCCGCGCCGTACAGCAGCCCCTGCCGGTCTCCGGCGGCCGCGCCGGCCGGAGCGACCGTGCCGAACTGCCTGTTCCACAGCAGCTTGCCCGTTGCGCGGTCGAAGCAGCGGAAGAACGCCTTGCCCTTGCCCGCCGTGACATCTGCGGGGGTGAGCGTCCCCGCAGCCTGGCGTACGACGATGTCGGCGTCCCTGACCGCGCTCAGTACGTACGCCGGGGTCCCCGGTGCACGGCCCGGGGGGACGGCGACCCGCCAGAGTTCCTTGCGCCGCACGACGTCGTACGCGAAGAAGTACGCCTTGACGACCTGGGTGTCCTTGCCGGGCTTCTTGCCCTTCTTCGGCTTGGGCGCCTTCACGGTGACGGTGTGGGAGCCGGTGAACCAGAGGACCGGCCCGGAAAGGCCGGTCAGCGTGGCCACCTGCATGTTCGGTACTCCGCTGAACTGGTCCGCGAAGCGCACCCGGTGCTCGATCCGCCCGTCCACCGGTGACAGCCAGAGGAATTCGGTCGGGCTCGCGAGGAAGCAGAGTTCCTTCCCGGCCGTCAGGACCGTCTGGGCCCCCGCCGCGTCGGCACGCTCCCAGACCTTGCGTCCCGTTCTCAGATCGACGGCGGTGGCCCCGGCCCCGTCCGTCAGCACCAGCAGCTCGTCCTGCCAGATGCCCGCGGTGAGCGGGGCCGGTGCGGCGGCCGGGCGGGTGTGGACCCACCGGGGATCCGGCGCCCGGCCGGGAATGGCGGGGCGGGGCTCGCCGGCCGGCTTGTCGTCGGCGGCGGAGGCGGGCTCGTCCGACCCGAGCACGGACATGGCGGCCCCGCCCAGGACCAGTCCGGCCGCACCTGCGGCGACGGCGGTGAGCAGCGTACGCCGGCCGGTGGCCGGGGCGGACGTCGCGCCCGGCGCGGTGGCAGGCCGGGCGGTGGGCAGGGCCTGCGGGAGTGGGGCGGGCCCGGCCGGCGCTCCCTGCGGCGCGGCGGCGGGCGGATACGCGTACGGATACGGCTGTGCGGGTGCGGGTGCGGCGGGTGGCAGGGCGGCTGCCGGCGCGTGCGAGGGTGCGGCGCCGGTCACCTCGTGGGGGACCGCGAGCTGCGTCGTCGCCCGGCCGGACTGCTGTGCCCGCGCCCCGGTGCTCAGGAAACGAGTGGTCCGGCTGTCCTCGCCGATGTCACCGGCGCCCTGCGTCTCGCCCGTGGGCGCGCCCCCCGCCCGCATCGGGGGCGCCTGTTCCGGGTCCGTGGGCACCGCGTCCTGGACCGGGTCCGCCGGTGCGTCCAGTGCCCGTACCCGCGCCGCCTGGTCAGCCATGGCGGCCGACAGCGGCGCGGGAAGCCAGCCGCCCTTGGCGAGGCCGGCCGCGCCCTCCAGCGCCAGATCCGCGGCGACCGATCCCGCCGTGGGCCGGTCGTCCGGGTCCTTGGCCAGGCAGCTCGCGATCAGCGCGCGCAACTCATCCGGTACGCCGCCGAGCTCGGCGGATCCGTGCGCGATCCGCTCTGCCGCCTCCTCCGCGGGGCCGTCTGCCAGCGGGGTCGTCCCGGTCGCCGCGTACGCCAGCAGAAGGCCCAGGACGAACAGGTCGGACGCCGGGCCCACCTCCCTGCCCTCGACCTGCTCGGGGGTGAGATAGCCCAGACGTACGGACAACTGCCCGCCCTCCCGGGTTTCGGCGGACGCCGCGGCACCCAGAGGCCCGAACGCGGTCAGCCGTGGGCCGTCCTCGGCCAGCAGCACCGTCTCCGGGGCCAGCCCCTGGAGCACGGCCCCCGTGGCGTGCACGCGGGAAAGCGTTTCGGCCAGGCCTGCGCCCAGTATCCGAACGGCGCGCTCGGGCAGCGGACCGGCGGCACCGATCGCCTCCGCGAGCGTCACCGCCGGCACATAGGCCGTGGCCGTCCACAGCCCGTCGTCGTCCGGCGAGGCGAGCGGTGGCTGCACCCAGCCGCCGGCCAGTCGCTCGGCGGTGCGGGCCTCGGCCTGGAAACGGCGCCTGAAGGCGGGGGCGGAGGCGAGCGCCGGCCGGGCCGCGGTCACCACGGCGAGATCGTCGGCGTCCACGCCCCTGGCCACGAAGTGCACGGCGCTCGCGCTCTCGCGGATGCGCGCCAGCACGGTGTACGGGCCGAAGCGGCGTGGATCGTCGTGACGCAGCGCCTCCATGGCGCACCCCCCTTGTGACCGTGCCCTCGGCACCTGACCGTCGATCTTACGGGCGTGGGCCCGGATGACACTCAGGAACCGCTGCGGGGCCTGGTCCAGGGCCACTTGGGAGTGAAGGGCTCACGGCCCTCGGGGACGTACTCGTACACCCAGCCGCGTTGCAGCCCGAGCCGCTTCGTGTGGCCCGCCGGAGCGCGCCGGTAGGCGTACACGGTGGCGGGGCCGCCGTCGGCGTCCGGCACCGGGACCTCGTACCACTTGGGCGGGTGGCCGGTCGGCCCGAGCAGGACGGGCAGCACCCGGCCGTCCAGGGGGCCGCCGCGAAAGGGTGTGTTCTCGCTCTTCACCGGGCCAGTCTGACCCAGACGGGCTCAGCCCGGCGGCAGCAGGTGCGCGGCCCGGCCCACCACGGGGACGATCAGCGTCGCGAGCCTCCCGGCGGGGCCGTCGGCGGTCTCCTGGCTCAGCAGGTCCGCCACCACGGCTTCGGTCTCCTCGTCCGAGGCGGCGGTGACCGCGAGCAGGGCCATCAGATGGTCGACGAGCCAGCCCCTGAGGTCGGAGGCGGGCGGCTGCTTCTCCTCGTCCAGCCAGATCAGGGACGCCGCCTCCACGGCTGCTATCCAGGTGCGCACCATCATCCGCAGGCGCGCGCCGGCGGGCTCCTGCCCCGGGCCGCCGCCCCGGCCCAGGTGCAGCAGGATCTGCTCGGCCGCCGACCGGCGCACGCCGTCCACGATCGTGGACGTCCGCGAGGTCTCGGCCACGCTGCCGCCGCGCAGCAACGCGCTGAATCCGGCGTCGTGTTGGTCGACGAATCCGAGGTAACGGTCCAGGACCCGGCTGACCCGCTCGGTGGGCGGGCCGACGGCGGGTTCCGCGAAGCAGAGCGTCAGCTGCTCGGCGGCCGACCCGAGCGCGGCCTCGTACAACTGCTGCCTGCCGCCGGGGAAATAGCGGTAGACCAGCGGACGGGAGACTCCTGCCGCGGTCGCCACCTCGTCGATCGACACGTCGTCCGGCGCCCGGTGGGCGAAGAGTGTGAGCGCCGCCCCCAGGAGCTGGGCGCGGCGCTCCTCGACACCGAGCCGTCGGTATGCGCGGGCCGGCGGTGCTGCGGGAGCGGAGGTCATACTCCGAAGCCTAAGCGTTCCGCGCGGAAGGGGAGCGGCCTCAGGCCAGCAGCCCCGAGCTCTTCCACAGCCTGCGTCCCACCCCGTTGAGCACGCCGATGTCGTCGAAGAAGTCCGTGAGGCGCTTCGCTCCCGTCTGCATGACCTCCGCCCGGTGACCGCTCGCCTTCACCTGTGCGACGGCCTCGTGGCGGTCCAGGCCGACGTTGTCGTACACCTGCGGGTTGACGAAGCAGACCGAGAAGACGCGCGCTGCCTCCCCGCAGTTGAGCCGGGTCAGCCGGCGCTCCCAGGCAGGTGCGGTCACCATCTGGCGGCGCAGCTCCTCGCGGGCGTAGCGCACATGCCGCGCCTCCTCGACAACATGGATTCGGGTCACTCCGCGAACCAGCGACTGGACGCGCTCGTCGGGGAAGGTGAGCCGCTGCATCCAGTCCAGGATCTCCTCGCCCAGCAGGGTCGCGGCGAACGAACCGGGGGTGGTGGAGATGGTCTTCAGCACCCGTGCCAGGTTGTGGTAGCGCCGGGGGACCGGGTAGCTGGGCGCCCCTCCCCACTCGATCATGCGGGCGAACATCATGGAGTGCCGGCACTCGTCGGCTATCTCGGTGAGGGCGTAGCGCACGTGCTTGCTCGTCACGGACTTGTCGTAGATGTGCCGGACGAGCAGCTGCATCAGGATTATCTCGAACCAGATCCCGAGCGATGCCAGCGACGCCGCTTCGTGGCGTGCGAGCTCCATCCGCTGCTCCTCCGACATCTTCCGCCACAGCGGGGTGTCGTAGAGGGAGACCAGCTCGGGCGGCCAGAACCACTTGCCGTCCTCGATCCCGGAATCCCAGTCGAGTTCGGTGTCCGGATCGAAGGAATGCTTCGCCGAGGCTTCGAGCAGGCGCGCCGCGACCTGCTCTCGGTCCTTGAGCGGGCCGAGCGCGTCGCGCAGCGCCTGTATGTCCTCGTCGGTCACTGTCGTCATGGCTGAAGGCACCTCGCAGAGGGGTTACCGGCGGTCAGGATTGCGCTCAGGATTATGAGACTGCCTGTCAGCAAGGCAGTCAATCCCCTGTGCGCGACTTGTTGACCGCGCGTCTACCAACGTGTGAACCTGCCAACTGACGTCAGCACCACGGAATTCACGATCCTCGCCAGGCGAAGGAGCTGTCCGTGTCGACACACGACCTCTACATCACCGCACCCGCCGCGCCGACATGGCAGGTCCCTGCCACAGGTGCGGCCCGGTTCAACTGGGACTACGACGACGGCCGCGAGCGCCTCCTCGCCCTGTACCAGAAGGGCAAGGACAAGCAGTGGGACGGCAACAAGCGCATCGACTGGAGCCTGGAGGTCGACCCCGCCGACCCGCTCGGCACCCCGGACGAGGCCCTCACGCTCTACGGCACCCCGTACTGGGCGAAGATGACCGAGCGGGACCGGGGCGAACTGCGCAAGCACTACACCTCCTGGCAGTTCAGCCAGTTCCTGCACGGTGAGCAGGGCGCCATGGTCTGCGCCGCCCGGATCGTGGAGTCCGTGCCCGACCTGGACGCGAAGTTCTACTCCGCGACCCAGACCATGGACGAGGCGCGGCACGCGGAGATCTACGGCCGTTTCCTGCATGAGAAGGTCGGGATGCTCTACCCGGTCAACGACAACCTCCAGGGGCTGCTCGGCGACACCCTGCGCGACTCCCGCTGGGACATGCCCTACCTCGGCATGCAGGTCCTGATCGAAGGCCTGGCGCTCGCCGCGTTCGGCATGATCCGCGACACCACGACGATGCCGCTGCCGAAACAGATCCTCACCTACGTCATGCAGGACGAGGCCCGGCACGTGGCCTTCGGGCGGATGGCGCTGCGTGACTACTACAAGCAGCTGAGCGACGCCGAACTGCGCGAGCGCGAGGAGTTCGTCATCGAGGGCTGCTACCTGATGCGCGACCGCCTCAGCGGCGTCGAGGTCCTGGAGAACTTCGGCATAGGGAAGCAGGAGGCCAAGGACCTCTCCGAGCACTCGGAGTACCTTCAGCTCTTCCGCAAGCTGCTGTTCAGCCGGATCGTCCCCTGCGTCAAGGACATCGGCCTCTGGGGCGAACGGCTCCAGAAGGCCTACGTCGACATGGGGGTGTTCGAGCTGGGCGACTCGAATCTGGACCTGCTGATGGCCCAGGACGAGGAGATGGCGGAGCAACTGGACCGGGAACGCTTCGCGGTGGAGGAGCAGGCGAGGGTCGCGGAGGTCGCCGAGGCCGTCGCGGACGGCGAGGCGGGGGACTGACCGGCTAGTTCTCCTCGGAGAGCTCGACGGTCCTGCCGTTCTCGTCGACGGTCCGGGTGTTCCAGTAGGTGTACCACTTGTCGTCCACGTGCTCGGGAACCTTGCCTTCCGGGTACCGGGCGTAACCCTCGGGCGGCTCCTCGCCGTCGGGCGCGCACGCGCTGCCGGTGCCGCCCACGGCGATCACCGGGTATTCGCCGCCCCCGCACACGGCGTCCTGCACGGAGCAGGCGCCGGTGAGCACGGCGAGTGTGACGCCTGCCAGAGCGAGCCCGAGCGTGGTGCGGTACGGGGTGCGGAGTCGGTTGGCCGTGCGCATGGTGACGCTCCCTCTGGTTCGGTGGCTGACGGGGTCCAGCCTGCCGTGGACGGGAAGGACGATCGTGAGCACGCGTACTCATATCCGGTGTACGTACCGGGTGCGCGGGCGGAGGATGGCACGCATGAACTCCCCTGCCCACAAGGGTGATCCCGCCGCCGCCCGCCGCAGCCTCGAAGCGCTCGCGCTCGGCGACGCCTTCGGTGAGCGGTGGTTCCCGCTCTTCCGGCCGCCCCGTCAGGCGTACGCCGAGGTCAGGGCGCGCCGCACCCCGCACGAGCCGGTGTGGCACTGGACCGACGACACCGCGATGGCGCTCGCCCTGCAGCGGGTTCTCGACGAGTACGGGGTGGTGGAGCAGGACCGCCTGGCCCTGTACTACGCCCTGGCCTTCGACGCGGACCAGGCCCGTGGGTACGGCCACGGCATGCACATCCTCCTCCCGGAGCTGCTGGCCGCGCCGGGCGACTGGCGCACCCTGGCGCCCGGGCTGTTCGAGGGCGGCAGCCTCGGGAACGGTGCGGCGATGCGGGTCGCGCCGCTCGGAGCGCGCTTCCACGCGGACCTCGGCCGGGCCGCCGAACAGGCCGCCCTTTCGGCGGTCGTCACCCACGCCCACCGGGAAGGCGTGGCCGGCGCGGTGGCGGTCGCGGTCGCGGCGGCGCTCTCGGTGCGCGGGGAGTTCACCCTGGAGGCGGTCGCCGTACGGACCCCCGAGGGCCTGGTGCGTGACGGAGTGCTCCGCGCCGCGGAGCTCCCGTTCGCGACCGAGCCCTGGAAGGCCGCCGACATCCTGGGCAGCGGCCGGCGGATCAGGGCCGACGACACGGTGCCTTTCGCGCTCTGGACCGCCGCCCGGCATCAGGGCGATCTGGAGACGGCGCTGTGGGCGACGGCGGAGGGGTTCGGGGACGTGGACACGACCTGCGCCATCGCCGGGGGAGTCGTCGGAGCGGCGACCGGTGTGGAGGGTGTGCCCGCCGAGTGGCGTGTGCGGTGTGAACCGCTGCGTTGACGGGGCAAGTCCCGAACCGGCGCCGACAGCCCGTGCGTCGAATTCCTGTTCGCCGCGGCGACGTGACGTGAGCGCATGCATGCCACCACAGGGCCCGTATGTGCGCCTGGGGCGACGCCGGCACGGCCGCCATGGTGGCCGTGATCAGGCCCGACGAGGTCACCGAGGACGCGGAGTCCATCGACCTGGTGAAGGCCGCCGAGGAGACGGCGAAGGTCAGGGCGGAGATCCGGAAGCCGATCGGCTGAGAGGCGTACGGCCGAGCACCCGCTCCAGCGCGCGGGCGATACCGAGCAGTGCCGCGTCCGTCCCCCGGTCGGTCACCAGTTGGAGGCCGGCCGGGCAGCCGTCGGGCGTGAAGCCGGCCGGCAGGCTGGCCGCCGGGTGTCCGCTGAGGTTGAACGCCCAGGTGAGCGCGGTGGAGTAGACGTCTCCCGGGCCCTCGTGACCGTGCGGGGCGCAGGGTGTGACGGGGGTGAGCAGCAGGGGCGTACGGGCGAAGAGGGCATCGAGCGCGCGGTCGTTGGCGTCGCGGAGCCGCCCGGTGGAGGACGTCGGGTCTCCCGCCCGCACCGCGGACCAGGCCTCCGCCGGGTCGAGCAGCTCGCAGGTGCCAGGGACGAGGCGTACCGCTCCGGCGGCCTCCAGCCGGCGGACCGCCCGCCGCGTCACGTCCGCGACCTCCGGGGCGACGGGTGCGAAACCGAGGTCGGGGCTGTAGACGGCCGGGACGGGGAGCCGTGGGGCCCTCGGCTCGTACCCGTCGGTCACGTGACGCAGGTAGGTCTCCGCCCGTGCCGCCGAGCTCGCGAGCACGCCCGGCGACGCGAGGCCGGTGCGGTCGGGGGAGGGGAGCAGGCCCGTCGTCGTCTTCAGGCCGAACACTCCGCACCACGCCGCCGGGATCCGCACCGACCCCGCCCCGTCGCTGCCCGTCGCCAGCTCCACCATGCCCGCGGCGACCGCCACCGCCGACCCTGCCGAAGAGCCGCCCGGAGTCCGGTCGGTGCGCCAGGGGTTGACCGTACGGCCGCGCGCCCCCTGCCCCCAGGTCTGCCAGGGAGTGCCGGGGCCGGGGACGGAGGTCGCTCCGACCGGGACGCCGCCCGCGGCGATAAGGCGGCGGGCGGCGTACGAGCGGATGCCCGCGCGGCCCTTCACGGCGAACGGCAGCCCGGCGAGAGGCAGACGGGACGCCTCCCCGACGCGTGCCCGCGCCTCCTCGGGCCAGACCTCCGTGAACGCGCACAGCTCGTGGTCGAGCCTGTCGATCCGGGCGAGGGACGCTTCGAGAGCAGCTGTCATCGCACCAGTCTCCGTCCTCCCGCGCGGCGTCCCCGGACGGACCTCAGCCCTCCAGCGCCGCCTCCATCACCGATCGGGCGATCGGAGCCGCGTCGCCGCCCCCGCTGACGTCCGCCCGGTCGGCCTCCGCGTCCTCCACGACCACCGCGACGGCCACCGCCGGCCGGCCGGAGTCCGGCGCCTGGGCCCAGGCGATGAACCACGCGTACGGCGTACCGGAGTTGTCGACCCCGTGCTGAGCGGTACCCGTCTTGCCGCCGACCGTCACGCCGTCGATAGCCGCGTTCGTGCCGGTGCCGTTCTCCACGACGTCGATCATCATCCGCTGGAGCTGCTGCGCCGTCGTCGGATCCATCGCCCGGCGGTACGCGTCCGGGCTCTGCTGCCGGACCGTGTCGCCGTCGTCGGTGGTGACCCGGTCCACCAGGTGGGGGCGCCTCAGCTCGCCGCCGTTCGCCACGGCCGAGGCCACCATCGCCATCTGGAGCGGAGTCGCCGTCGTGTCGAACTGGCCGATCGAGGACTGGGCCAGCTGGTCCTCGCTCATGTCCGAGTCGAAATTGCTGCGGGCCACCCGGAAGGGGATCTTCAGATCGTCCTCGTTGAAGCCGAACCCGTCCACCGCCTCCAGCATTCCGTCCAGCCCCACCTCGACGCCGAGATGGGCCATCACCGTGTTGCAGGAGACCCGGATCGCCTCCGCCAGGGACGCCTTCTCGCAGCCCCGGGCCTCGTCGGGCAGCGTGGTCTCGGTGCCCGGCAGGACGTACGGGGACGGGGTGTCCGTCGCCGCGTCCGGATCGGTGACCACCCCGGCGTCCAGGGCCGCCGCCGCGGTCACGATCTTGAAGGCCGAACCGGGCGGATAGGTCTGCCGGACGGCCCGGTTGAGCATCGGCCGGCTCGACGCGCGGTTGAGCCGCGCCCAGGCGTCGGTGACCGCGGAGCCGGTCCCGGACAGGACCTCGGGGTCGTACGAAGGAGAGGAGACCAGAGCCAGGATCCGGCCCGTGACCGGGTCGAGGGCGGCCACCGCGCCGCGCCGGCCGTCCAGGCCCTCGTAGGCAGCGCGTTGCATCGAGTCGTCGACGGTGGTGACGACGTCGCCGCCGGGCTGCCGGCTGCGCGTGATGTCCCCCCACAGCGGGAGCGGTGCCAGGATCGGGTCGGTACCGGAGAGGATGTCGTCCTCGGCGTTCTCCAGCAGGCTGGTGCCGTACGTCTGCGAGGCGTAGCCCGTCACCGGCGCGTACAGCGGGCCGTGGCGGTAGGTGCGCTCGTACGCCAGCTGCTCGCCGGTGTCCTTCGAGCCGGTGACCGGTGCGTCGCCGACCAGGATGTTGCCGCGCGGCTGGTCGTAACGGTCGATGGTCGTACGGCGGTTGGCGGAGTTGCTGTTGAGTCCGTCGGCCTCGAAGAGCTGGACGCGGGCGGCGTTGGCCAGCAGTGCGAGCAGCAGGAACAGGCAGAAACCGGCGGCGCGCCGGATGTAGCGGGTCACTGCTCCTCCCCGGCCGGTGCGGACGCGGTGCCGGGGTCAGGCGTGCGGGCCACGTCGCTGACCCGGATGAGCAGTGCCACGATGATCCAGTTGGTGACCACGGAGGAACCGCCCTGGGCCAGGAACGGCATCGCCATCCCGGTCAGTGGGATCAGCCCCATCACGCCACCCGCGATCACGAAGACCTGGAGCGCCAGGATCGAGGCGAGGCCGATCGACAGCAGCCGCCCGAAGGGGTCGCGCAGGGCCAGGCCCGCACGGAATCCCCGGGCCACCAGCAGTGCGTACAGCATGAAGATCGCGGTGAGCCCGGCCAGACCGAGCTCCTCGCCCGCGGTGGCCAGGATGAAGTCGGACTTGGCGGCGAAGCCGATGAGGATGGAGTGCCCGAGCCCGAGACCGGTGCCGAGCATGCCGCCCGCGGCGAACGCGAAGAGTGACTGGGCGAGCTGGCTGGGCCCCTGGTCCGCGTTGATCGTGGCGTACGGATCGAGCCAGTCCTCGACCCTGCTGTGCACATGGGGTTCGAACGAGCCGACGGCGAAGGCGCCCGCGGCGGCGAGGAGCAGCCCGACGGCGATCCACCCGGTCCTGCCGGTGGCCACGTAGAGCATGATCACGAAGAGGCCGAAGAAGAGCAGCGAGGTCCCGAGGTCCCGTTCGAGGACGAGGACGCCGACGCTGAGCAGCCAGATCGCGACGATGGGGCCCAGGACGCGGCCGGTGGGGAACTGCAGCTTCCAGATCCTGCGGCCGGTGTACGCGAGCGCGTTCCGGTTGGCGGCGAGGTACGCGGCGAAGAAGACCGCGAGGAGGATCTTGGCGAACTCGCCCGGCTGGAAGGAGAGTCCGCCGATCCGGATCCAGATCTTGGCCCCGTTCACCGCGGGGAAGAAGATCGGCACGATCATCAGCACCAGTGCCGCGGAGACCGAGATGTACGCGTAGCGCTGGAGCACCCGGTGGTCACGCAGCAGAACGACGACGGCGATGAAGAGGGCGACCCCGAGCGTGGACCAGATCAGCTGCGTCGTCGCCGCCCGGTCGCTCGGGGTCTCCAGATCGAGCCGGTAGATCAGCACCAGACCCAGTCCGTTGAGCAGTACGGCGATGGGCAGCAGCAGCGGATCGGCGAACGGGGCGCGGAAGCGGACCGCGAGATGGGCGAGCAGGGCGAGGAGACCGAGACCGGCGCCGTACCCGGCGACGTCCGGCGGCACGGCATTGCTCCTGGCGAGGCCGACGGCGGCGTAGCCGTAGACGGAGACGATCACGGCCCCGATCAGGAGCGAGAGCTCGACCCCGCGCCGCTTGGGCAGGCGTAGCTCGGGCGGGCGTGCGTCCGCCGTCGTTGCGGTCATGCCCCGCAACGTAGCAAGAGGCGGGTGTTATTTCCCTTATGTCAGCTTCGTGACACTCCTCTACGGGTGCTCCGGGAGCAGGTCAGCGCTGGTACGGGTTCTGGCCGCCCGGAGGGGCGAAGCCGGGCTGCTGCGGTGCGGCGCCGTACGGATTGCCGTCCTGTCCGCCCTGGCTCTGCGCCAGCAGCTGGTCGGCCTCCTCCTTCGATATCTTCCGCTCCCCGCCGCAGAAGGTGCACTGCGTCGCGTACTTCGTGGAGAACGGGAACAGCGGCACGAAGAACAGCGTGAACTTGGTGACCCGCTTGCGCAGGGTGTGCGCCGCGGGGTTGCCGCACCAGCCGCACACCATCGTGAGGACCGCCAGCTGATAGAGGTAGCCTCGCGTACCGAAAATGATCATGATGTGGTTCCTTTCCCCGTGTCTTCCAGGAGTGCCCGCCGGCAGAGTGCCAGCAGCCTCTCGTCCTCATAAGTGTCGTGACTGCCGTAGCCGCCGTCCAACGCGTTGTGGCGGCGTACGGAGAGGAGCTCGGCACGCAGCACCTGTGCCGCGCACGACCCTGCCGCAGCGAGACCCATCCGCGCCAGACATTCCGCGACCCGGACTCTGACGTGACGGTTCTTCTCCCAGGCGGAAAGGAGCACCGGCACGGCCTCATCGGCCCGTCCGGAGACCTCCCAGAGGGCGATCGCCGCGTCGACCCGGAGCCACAGCTCCTCATGCGCCAGCAGCGCCCGCAGCCTCGGCGCCACCGCCTCGGCACGCGGCCCCAGCCCGCCCAGCGCGCTCGCCGCCGCCCGGCAGTCGTGGACCTGTTCCGCCCGCAGACCCTCGGCCAGCACCGGCAGCACCACGCCGGCGTCGCCCGTGACCGCCCACAGGGCCTCCGCGGCCTCCGTGGCCGCCGCCGTCCCGGGCCGCCGGACCATCCGCAGCAGCTCGGGAACGGCGCAGTGGGCGGCCGGGCCGAACGACTTCAGCGCCCGCAGGGCCGCCGCGCGCAGCCACTCGCCCCGGTACTCGGGCGCCCCCCGCAGCACCCTCAGTACTTCCGGAGCGGCCTCGCCCGCGCGCAGCGCCGTCAGCCCGGCGAGCAGCGGGCTCGCCCTGTCGTACGCCCCCTCGTCCAGGCCCACCTCGCCGAGCCGGCGCCGCAGCGCCCCGGCCAGCGGGGCGGCCGCGTCGCCGAGACACCTGATCGCGAAGCCCACGTCGTGCGGGACCTCCGGCCGCTCCACGGCCGCCGCCAGCGCGGGCAGCACCCGGGCGTCGCCCAGCCTGGCCAGGGCCTTCACGGCCGAGCCCAGGCCGGGCGGCCCGCTCGCCCACTCCTTCACCCACGCCCCGGGATCCGCCGCCACCCGCGCCGCCAGGGCCTCGGCCGCCGGTGCGGCCAGGTCGAACAGCTCCTCCAGTACGTGGGAGGCGGCATCCGCGAGCCGCGGGTCCGGATCCGTCAGCTGCACGCCCACCAGTCGCACCAGGCCGTCGTACGAACCGCGCCAGGCCCGGATCAGTCCGCCGCTCATCCGTACGGCGTCGATGCGCTGCCAGGGGTCCGGACTGCACAGCTGGTCCTTCAGCAGCGCCGTACGGTCCGCCACGCGGTCGTCGAGGCCGCTGTGCAGTGTCCGCAGCAGGTCGGCGGCCCAGGGGGTCCTGCGCCCGGCGGGCTCCTCGGCCGACAGCTCCCGCAGCTGCCCCGACCGGGTCGGCGCCGTGGCCAGATCCACCGCGGTGTCGTCACCGCCCGGCACCTTCGCGGTGGGGGTCTCCGGCCGGCCGGGCCGGCTGCGCAGCTCCCGCAGCAGCCCCGACACCACCCGGACGACATCGCCGGGCAGCGCGTCCGGGGCGCACCTGGCGAGCTGGGCGAGGGCCGCGAGCCTCAGCCCCGGCGGATACGCCTCCGCCGCGAGCCGGCTCAGCCAGTCGGCCGTCTGCCCCGCCAGCGGCCGGTGGCGCAGTGCTATCCGTCCGGCGGCCTCCACGAGTGCGAGCCGCACCTCGTCGTCCGTCTCCACCGGCAGCCGCTCCCGCAGCAGCGCGAGCACCCTGCCCGGGCGCCCGTGCAGCGTGGCGAGGGCGAGCGGTGCGGCGAGCCGCACCCCCGGGTCCTCGTCGCCGACCAGCTCGAAGAACACCGAGGATCCGGCGGACACGGCGGACGCGGCCATCGCGTAGTTCGCCACGCCCTCGATCTCGTCCTCGTCCAGCTCGTCCTCGTCGTCCTCGTCCAGATCGATGCCGCCGATGCTGGTGAGCAGCTCGACGATGCCGCCCCGGTCCCGTATGCCCGGATCCACGGCCAGCTCGAAGAGGAACGGGATGCACGCGAGCGTGCACGCGTACACATCGCCCTGGTGGTGCACCGCGCCGTACATCCCGTCCAGCGCGCTCTCACGCTCCGCCGGATCGGCGGAGGCGAGTCCGTACAGGAGCTCCGGCACGTCGTCGGCCGGCCCGTAGGCATGCTCCATCGAGGCCCAGTCGACCTCGTCGATCCCCGTGAACACGCCACACCCTCCCCGTGTCTTCCCTCCGCGTCACGGACGCGACGGAAACCGCGCCCGCGAAGCAGCGTCTGCGCCGAGTGTGCACCACTGCCGGGACGATCCACCCTCCACTTGCGGCCTTTCCTCGCCGTGCCCGCCCGAGGCTGTGAAGGTGCTGTGTGCGCCCCGGACTTCCCTCGCCCCCTCAGTCGCCCGGCAGGGGCCTGGCGTGCCCGGGATCGGTCAGCGGACCGAGCAGGTCGCCGTGCAGCTCCAGCCGCGCGGCCATGTCACCGGCGAGGAAGAGGAGGTCGCCGGGAGCCCCGCAGGCCTCGATCTCCTCCCACGTGACGGGCGCGGAGACGGCCGGGCTGCCCTTCGCGCGCAGCGTGTAGGGGGCCGCGGTGGTCTTCGCCGCCGCGTTCTGGCTGAAATCCACGAACACCTTTCCCGGGCGCAGAGCGCGCGTCATCCGGTGCACGGCCAGATCGGGCAGGGCCCCCTGCGCCTCCACCGCCAGTTTCTTCGCGTAGGCCGTCACTGCCTCGGACGGCGCGGGCTCCAGGGGGACGAGCAGATGCAGTCCCTTGGAGCCGGAGGTCTTCCCGTAGGAGGGCAGCCCGTCCTCCGCCAGCCGCTCCCTCAGCCAGAGGGCGACCACGCAGCACTCGACGACGCTCGCGGGCGGCCCGGGGTCCAGGTCGAACACCATGCGGTCGGCCACGGCTGGGGAGTCCTGCCGCCACTGATGCGTGTGGAACTCCACCACCAGGTTCGCCGCCCACATCAGCGACGGCAGGTCCTGCGCGAGCACCTGCCGGGCATCGGGGTCGTCGCTGCGGGGGACCAGGGCCGTGCGCACCCAGTCGGGTGTACCGGGCGGCGGATTCTTGGTGAAGAAACGCAGCCCTTCCGGGCCGTCCGGGTACCGGAGGAAGGACAGCGGGCGGTCGCGCAGGTGCGGCAGCATCACACCCGCCGCCGTGGCCGCGTAGTAGTGCAGCACCTCGCCCTTGGTCGTGCCGGTGGACGGGTAGAGCACCTTGTCGAGATTGCTGAGCGCCAGGCGCCGCCCCTCCACCTCCGTGATCGGCGTCATACGATAAGAATCGCATGAAACCGTATGAATGCGGTCGTAGCGGATGGCAGGGGTGAATGGTGAGATCCATCTGGAACGGCTCCATCTCGTTCGGTCTGGTCAGCATCCCGGTCAAGCTCATGAACGCCACGGAGAACCACTCGATCTCCTTCCGGCAGATCCACCTCGCCGACGGTGGCCGGATCCGCTACCGCAAGGTGTGCGAGCTGGACGAGGAGGAAGTGCCGGCCGCCGAGACCGTCAAGGCGTTCGAGGACGCCGACGGCACGGTCATCCCCGTGACCGACGAGGATCTCGCCTCGCTCCCGCTCCCCACGGCCAAGACGATCGAGATCGAGGGATTCGTGCCCGCCGCGGCGATCGACCCCCTCCAGCTGGACTCGGCGTACTACCTCTCGGCCAACGGCGTCCCGGCCGCCAAGCCCTACGCCCTGCTGCGCGAGGCGCTGAGGCGCAGCGGCAAGGTCGCCGTGGCGAAGTACGCGCTGCGCGGGCGGGAGCGGCTCGGCATGCTGCGGGTGGTCGACGACGTGATCGCGATGCACGGTCTGCTGTGGCCGGACGAGATCAGAGCCCCGGAAGGCGTCGCCCCGGAGTCCGGCGTCAAGGTCCGCGACGCGGAGCTGGACCTTGCGGACGCGCTGATGAACACGCTCGGCGACACCGACATGGACACCCTGCACGACGACTACCGCGAGGCGGTCGAGGAGCTCGTCGCGGCGAAGGCGGCCGGTGAACCCGTCGCGGAGGAGGAGTCGGGGAAGCCCGAGGGCAAGGTGATCGACCTCATGGCGGCGCTGGAGAGCAGTGTGCGGGCGGCGAAGGAGTCGAAGGGGGACGCGGGGGACGGCGAGGACGCCGACGTCCATCCGATCGAGGGCCGCAGGCCGCGGTCCGGCGGGAGCCGGAGCGCCGCCGCCCCGAAGAGGACGGCCCGCAAGGGCGGGGGGACGCGGGCGGCGCAGGAGACCGCTCCTAAGAGAGCCCCCGCGAAGAAGGCCCCCGCGAAGAAGGCGGCGGCGGAGGAGGGGAAGCCCGCCAGGAAGACTGCCGCCAAGAAGGCCACGGGGAAGAAGACCGCGGCTAAGAAGACCGCGGCGAAGAAGACCTCCCAGGGCACCCGGAAGCGCACCTCGGCCTGACGCGCGACCGCCGGCGCCGGCCGAGGGCCGGCTCTCAGTGCGCGGAGGCGGGTTTCAGCAGGTCGGACAGGTCGGGCACGGTGGGCAGGTCCAGTCCGTACCTGTCTCTCTCCACGACGTACGTGCAACTCGTGTAGGTGTAACCGGGCTGGACGCGGGAGCCGGATGCGTAACTGTCCGCGGCAGCCGTCGCTCCCGTCCCGTGCTTGTACAGGAAGTGGTATTCGCCCGCCGGGAGTTGCAATCGAGCCCTCGGGTACGACGTGCCGCTCGCCCTGCAGGCCCGGGCGGCGCCGGTGGCCTCGCTGCTGTACCGCTCGCAGCTGCCGCAGGTCTTCAGCTTCACCGTGCCGGTGACCGGCCCCGTGTAGAGCACCTCGACGTCGTTGGGGGCGCCGTTGCTGATGACGAGTTCCATGCGGACGCCACCCGGCTTGCCGCTGCCGGGCAGCCGCTTGCCGGCGGAGGGCCGGGCCTCGGCTATCTCGGCCGCGACGGCGATGTCCCGGGCGTGCTTCCCGCGCCCGTCCCCCTCGTAGGTGTCCGCGAAGTCCGTCAGGGTCTGCCGGGCCTCGGCGAAGCGCTTGTCCTTGAACTCGTCCACACCGCAGGCGTAGACACCGTCCCGAACGCCGTCGTCGGCCTGCTGCCCCAGGGAGGACACCGAGGTCTCGGGAAGCTCCGCGACCAGGGCGCTCGTGCGGCGCAGCTGATCGGTAACCGCGCAGGGCTCCGCGCCCTTCAGGCCTGCGACCTGCTGCCGTATCTCCCCGCTGACGGCGGGTCCGACCCGACCGGCCTGCGGGGACTCGGGGAACGTACGCAGCAGTGCGCCCAGCTCCTTGCCGCCGGAGTCCGGGCCCGTACCGCCCAGCCGGGAGACACCGCAGCCGTACAGGGACTCCGCGAGCGGGGTGTCGGGCCAGCCGGCGAGGTCGCCGAGCAGCTTCCGCCCCACCGAGCCGGGCAGCGTCCGCAGATGGGTCAGAGGCTCGACCGCCTCGCAGTGCTTCTTCGCCCGGTACGGCGTCGCCACGGCGGCGTAGTAGGCCTCCAGGCGGTCCGGCACGAGGGCGGCGGCGCGCGACCCGGGGTGGTCCTCGCCCAGGTCCCGGTAGAGAGCGAGCGCGTACCGGTAGTCGGGGGCGGACAGCAGGAACGAGCTCTTCGCCGCCTTCGCGACCAGGTCGTCCCCCTCCTCCAGCCGGCCGAGCAGCTCCTGCTCCACGGCCTCGTCCCGCGCGGAGCCGTAGGCGACCGTGCCGCCCACCGGAACGGCCAGCAGCAACAGCCCGAGCGCCCCCGCCAGGACAGGCCGGGGCCACCGGCCGAAGTCCGCGCGCAGGGCGATGCGGGCCGCGTCGGCTCCCGCGAGGACGAGCAGCAGGAGATAGGCGGCCACCAGGGCCGCCGGCACCCCGTCCGGATCGGCCGGCAGCGCGACGAGCAGGAGGACACCGGTCGCCGCCCAGCTCACCGCCGCCCTGCCCCAGCGGCGCAACAGGACGTGACCGAGCCCCAGACCGGAGAGGCTCAGCAGTCCCGCGGCGAGTGCCCTCGGCGTGGCCCCCGGTGGTGGCGGGCCGGCCGCCGGAGGCCGGGCAGGGGGCGGGGGCGGTTGAACGGGCCCCCACATGTGCTCCGGTCCGGGCTCCTGCCCGGACCCGGGTCTCTGCCCGGGCACACCCGGCTGATCACGTGACTCCATCACGGCCCCCCACCGCCGAACCCCGTCAGGTCGCCGGGAAGATGCCCAGTTCCGTTCCTGTTCAAGCGTCCTTGCGGACGTTGGCGCCGTTATGGTGCGGGATGCCGCGAAGGGGCGTGCCCGGCACGGTGTCGGAACGGAGCGCCCCGCAGTAGGGTGCGGAGTGCCGCGACTGGCGCGTGCCCGGCAGGGTGCTCCGTGGAACCGACCACGAGGGAGCGGCACACTCCGGGCCTGCCCGGGGCGTCATCGCCGGAGGGCCGTCCGCCTGGGCATCCGGGTCCATGTCGCACACGTGCGACCGACCCGGGAGGACCCCCGTGGCCGTAAAGCCGTCCGATACCCGCCGTCCCGCTCTGACAGCGGCCGATCCGGAGCTCGCCGCCCTGGTGGACGCCGAGGAGCGGCTCCAGGCGGACACCCTGCGCCTGATCCCCAGTGAGAACTACGTCTCCGCCGCCGTGCTGGAGGCCTCGGGCACAGTCCTGCAGAACAAGTACTCCGAGGGCTACCCCGGCAAGCGGTACTACGAGGGCCAGCAGGTCATCGACCAGGTGGAGACGCTCGCCGTCGAGCGAGCCAAGGCGCTGTTCCGGATGGAACACGCCAACGTCCAGCCGTACTCCGGCTCCCCGGCCAACCTCGCCGTCTACATGGCGTTCCTCGAGCCGGGCGACACCGTCCTGGGGATGTCGCTGCCGATGGGCGGGCACCTCACCCACGGCTGGGGGGTCTCGGCCACGGGCACGTGGTTCCGGGGCGTGCGGTACGGGGTGCGGCGTGACACCGGGCGCGTCGACCTGGACGAGGTGCGCGACCTGGCGCGTGCCGAGCGGCCCAAGGTGATCTTCTGCGGCGGCACCGCCGTCCCCCGCGTGATCGACTTCGCCGGGTTCGCGGAGATCGCCCGTGAGGTGGGAGCGGTGCTGGTGGCCGATGTCGCCCACATCGCGGGACTGATCGCCGGAGGCGCGCACCCCTCGCCGGCCCCGTACGCCGACGTGGTGTCCACCACCACCCACAAGACCCTGCGCGGGCCGCGCGGCGCGATGCTGCTGACCAGCGCGGAGCACGCCAGGGCCGTCGACCGTGCCGTGTTCCCCGGGCTCCAGGGCGGCCCGCACAACCAGACCACCGCCGCCATCGCGGTCGCGCTGAAGGAGGCGGCCGGGGCCGACTTCTCCGCGTACGCCCACCAGGTCGTCGCCAACGCCCGTGCGCTGGGCGAGGAACTGGCGTCACGCGGCTTCGACCTCGTGTCCGGCGGCACGGACAACCACCTGCTGCTGGCCGACCTCACGGGCAAGGGCGTCTCCGGGAAGAGCGCGGCCAAGGCCCTCGACCGGGCCGGGATCGTCGTCAACTACAACACCGTCCCGTACGACCCCCGCAAGCCCTTCGACCCCTCCGGCATCCGCATCGGCACCCCCGCCCTCACGTCACGGGGCATCCCCGCCTCCGAGATGGGCGCGGTCGCGCAGTGGATCGATCTTGTGGTCGATGCCGCTCGTACAGGTGATGAAACGGCCGTTTCCAAGGTCAGGGACGAAGTGAGGGCCATGATGGACGCCTATCCGGCGCCGGGTCTCCCCCTGGTCTGACCGGGACGCCGGAGCAGTCGGGGGCACAGAGGGCCCCGGCTGCTCCGGAACGCCGTGCCCCCGACCCCGCGCGCCCGCTCTGCGCCCTGTGCGGGGGAGCGACCGCCGTGCAGGCTGGGGGAGCAAGGATGGCCGGACGGGCGAACAGAGGGGGCACGATGCAGGATCTCAAGGTCACGTCTTGGCAGCTCTTCGGGCACGACCGGCTCTACGTGAACCTGCCGGACGGAACCGCGATCGGCTGGGCGGACCGGGGCAGCGGCACGATCACGGTCCTGCACCCGCGCTACCGCGACGCCGTGACGGACGCACTCGCGCGCCAGGTCCCGGACCTGCCGGCCCTCGTCGGCGAGGAGGCCCCGGCCGGACCGCCGGCACCGCGCGTCCCGCCGCCGGTCCCGAAGATTCCGCCGATGAGGGGGATGCGGAAGCGGAGGGCTGCGCAGGAGCCAGGGCATGTGCAGGAGCCGGAGGCGGCTGTCGTGCCTGTGCCCGCGCCTGCGGTGGAGCCGATCGCTGTGCCCGTGCCGCAGCCGGTCGTCACGGGGGCCTCCGTGACCGAGCCGGGATCCGTAGCCGCTCCGGCAACGGAGGAAGCGGCGGAGAGGGCGTCGGAGGGAGCGGCCGGGACGTTGCCCGGGAAGACGGCCGAGCGGCGCCGGCGGCCCGCCGTCCTGCCCGCGCTGACCCCCGCGAGCGACCTCGCGTCGCGGCGGCCGGGGGCGGGACTCCGGACGCAGCTCGGCGAGACGGGGGCCGGGGCGCTCGTACGGGTGGCCACCGGGGCGCTGCGGCGGAACAAGGACCCGGACGCACGACGCGGAGCCCTGACGGGGGAGCGGCGGGTCGGGGCCGAGCTCAAGCGGCTGACCAGGCACGGCTGGCGGGTCCTGCACTCCGTGCCGCTGCCGGACGGCACCGAGATCGGGCACCTGCTCATCGGGCCCGGCGGGGTGTTCGCAGTGAGCACCGAGCACCGTCCCGGGGCTTCGGTGAGCATCGGGGACGGCACTCTGCGGATCGACGACGGCACCCCGCAGCCCTACGAGCTCGACGGACGGCCCGGAGCCCGGTGGGCCCGGGCCGCTCTGGAGGCGTACTGCGCCTTCGACGTCCCCGTCCAGAGCGTGCTGGTGTTCACCGGCGTCACCGCGCTGGAGGTGGTCTCCACCCCCGCGGGCGTCCGCGTCTACGGGGAGCGTCAGCTGGCCGCGCTCGCCCCGTTGACGGGCGTGCTCACCG
This sequence comes from Streptomyces pratensis, assembly GCF_016804005.1. GTDB lineage: Bacteria > Actinomycetota > Actinomycetes > Streptomycetales > Streptomycetaceae > Streptomyces > Streptomyces pratensis_A. The sequence continues at coordinate 1,443,145 of NZ_CP051486.1, forward strand.
CGACCCAGGTGGAGCGCGTCTACGACGTCGCGCGGAACGCGGAGGCATGGCCGGCCGCATGAGCCCGGGACACGGTCGGTAGATTTCCGGTGCTGCCGCGGTGCCGGTGCCGGTGCCGGTGTGGGTGCGGGCACAGCACGCATCGCCGTGCCCGCCGAAGGGGAAGACGTCATGAAACTCCGCTGCGCAGTGCTCGACGACTACCAGTCCGTGGCGGCCACCGCCGCCGACTGGTCGCCCGTCGCCGATGACATCGACGTGGTCAGCTTCACCGAGCACTGCGCCACCGAGGACGAACTCGCCGCGCAGCTGGCCGAGTTCGACATGGTCGTCACCCTCCGGGAGCGCGTGCCGTTCCCCGCGACGCTGATCGGGCGGCTTCCCAGGCTCCGCCTGATCGTCGCCTCGGGCATGCGTAACACCTCCATCGACCACGCCGCCGCCGAACGTCACGGGGTGACCGTCTGCGGCACCGCCAGCACGGCGACCCCGCCCGTCGAGCTCACCTGGGCGCTGCTCCTCGGGCTGGCACGGGGCATCGTCACCGAGGCCGGCGCCCTGCGGAACGGCGGCCCCTGGCAGTCCACCGTCGGAGCCGATCTGCACGGCCGCAGGCTCGGCATCCTCGGGCTGGGGAAGATCGGCAGCAGGGTCGCCGCAGTCGGCCGTGCCTTCGGCATGGACGTGGTGGCCTGGAGCCGGAATCTGACCCCGGAGCGGGCGGAGGAGGCCGGGGCCGGATTCATGGCGACCAAGGAAGAGCTGCTGGAGACCAGCGACTTCGTCTCCGTGCACCTCGTGCTGAGCGAGCGCACCCGTGGTCTGCTGGGTGCGAAGGAGCTCGGACTCATGCGGCCGGGCAGCTATCTGGTCAACACCTCCCGTGCGGCGATCGTCGACCAGGACGCGCTGCTCGACGTCCTGCACCGGGGGGCCATCGCAGGCGCGGGTGTCGACGTGTTCGACGTCGAGCCGCTGCCCGCGGACCATCCGATGCGCAGCGCGCCGCGCCTCCTGGCCACGCCGCACCTGGGCTATGTGTCGCAGGCCAACTACGCGGCGTACTACGGGGACGCGGTCGAGGACATCCGCGCCTACCTCGACGGCGAGCCCGTGCGCCGGCTCGGCTGAGGTGGTGCCGTCGCGGGGAGCGGGTTCACCGGCGGTCACGCGCCGGCCGAAGTAGCCTGTGCGCGAGGGCACTTCGGCCCTCCGGACAGGGAGGGCACCGCGTGAGCCTGCTCGACGACGAGACGGCAGCAGGGATGGTCCGGATACCGGCCGGTACCGTCGATCTGCGCGACGACCGCCGCGGAGCACGCTGGCAGGAGGCCGTCGAGCCCTTCCTGCTCGCCCGCCTCCCCGTCACCCTCGGGCAGTACTGGGCCCTCACGGGTACGGCCCCCGATCCCTCCGTGTCCCACGCCCTGCCTGTGACGAACGTCAGCTGGCTCGACGCCGTCGACATGTGCAACCGCTTCTCGGCCCGCGTCGGACTGGCCCCGGTCTACTCCCGCGACCCTCGGAGCGGCGAGGTGCTCCGCGACCCGGCCGCCGACGGCTACCGCCTGCCCACGGAGGCGGAGTGGCAGTACGCGTGCAAGGCGGGCACCACCGGTTACCGCTACGGCGAACTCGACCTCATCGCCTGGTACGAAGGCAACTCGGACGGCCGGGCCCACGACGTCGGCGGCAGGTCCCCGAACGCCTGGGGTCTGTACGACATGCTGGGAAACGTCTGGGAGTGGTGCTGGGACCTCTACGACGAGGAGGTCTACGGCGAGTACCGCACCTTCCGCGGCGGCGGCTGGGCCGAGGCGGAGCGCGGTTGCGGCGCCACCGTACGCCGCCGCAGTCACCCCACGTTCGCGATCGACGACCTCGGCCTCCGGCTGGCCCGCGGCGGCGCGGCCGATCCTGACGGAAATTCGCACGACTGATCCAATGCGGTGCGGTACGTTCCTGATCACTCGAAGGGGGCGAAGTGACGAAGCTCAACCAGATCATCGCCGTGGAGAAGGGTGTCAAGAGCAAGTCGCTCCAGGACATCACCGCGGCCCACCACAGGGTGCAGAAGCCGGCGCTGCTGGCAGGCATCTCGCGCACGTACCAGCCCAAGGACGAGGAGGGCGAGCAGCTTCCGCCCGAGTCCACGCGGGTGCAGATCAAGGCCGAGGAGGCGCTGCGTGAGATGTCCGCGTCGCTCACCCGGCTGTTCGACGTGACCGCGACGAAGGACTGGGCCAACTGCTCCGCCCGCGCGGACGTCACCGTCGAGGGACGTACGGTCGTCGGCGATGTCCCGGTCAGCTACCTGCTCTTCCTGGAGAAGCAGCTCACCGACCTCCACACCTTCGTGAAGAAGCTTCCGGTCCTGGACGCCTCCGAGTCCTGGTCGCTCGACCCCTCGACGGACTGGTGGAAGACGGACCCGGTCCGCACCATCCGGACGAAGAAGGTTCCGCGCAACCACGTCAAGGCCGAGGCGACCGACAAGCACCCGGCCCAGGTCGACGTGTACTACGAGGACGTGCCCATCGGGTACTGGACGACCGTGAAGTTCTCCGGAGCCCTTCCCGCGCGGCGGGTGAACGAGCTGCTGGAGCGGGTCGAGAAGCTCCAGCACGCGGTGAAGTTCGCCCGCGAGGAGGCCAACGGCGCCGAGGTCACCGACCGGCGGGTCGGGGACGCGGTGTTCGGCTACCTGTTCGGCTGACGCCGGACGCGAGGCGGCACCCCCAAGAACGCCCCCGCGCCAAGTCGTGGGGGCTGCGCAACCCCGCACGAGGCGGAATTGAGGTCCGCCCCGTGTGACGAGCGCAAGCTGAAACTGACGTTCAGCCTGAAGACGCGGTAACGGTGGAGGTTCGAGTCCTCCCCCCGGCACCACCTGCCGGGGTGGCCCAACATGGCAGAGGCAGCCGCGATCAATCTCAGACTCTCGCTCCAGCTTCAGTATCGCCGCCGATTGCCAGATCGACCGAGTACGGACGAACACCGTTGAATGCTGGTTCGAATCCGGCCTGCGCCTCTACGCGGCGCGGTAGTTCAAAGGCAGAACGCGACGGTATGACGACTGATCCGCACTCTTAAACGGCGCTGGCAAGCGCAATTGGGTGGCAACCCCAGGGGCCCGGGAGCTGGATACGACTCCCGGGCTCCGCCACGCCCGGCTCCCCCGTACGCTGGGTGCGGGTGCACCGGGCGTCCTACGCCTTGCGGAGCCGGCCGATGATGCCGTCCAGGTCCCGCTGGAACAGGTCGGGGCGGACGAAGTGGCCGCCGGGTACCTCATGCCACTCGTGCGGGATACCCGCAGCGCCGAGACCGGCACGGAACTCCCGCTGGCCGGCCAGCACCTGCGTCTCGTTGACCGTGTCGAACCAGTTGATCGGGTCTGGGCTGGTGCCGGCGACCAGGAACACCCGCTTGTTGCGGTAGCTCTCGATCCGCTGCACGGGGTTGTCGGCGGTGACTCTCGCCTCGTCCCAGAACGGCGCACCGTACACCGTGCCCCCGCCGAGCTCCACGGCGGCGGAGGAGGTGTTGGCCCAGTGGGTGACCAGCCCGAAGTCGCGGCGCAGGCTGGCGGGCCCGGAGTGGGCGCTCACCGAGGCGAAGTGGCCGTAGTACTTGGCCGCGTACTTCAGCGCCCCGAAGCCGCCCATGGAGAATCCGGAGACCGCTCGGCCGTCGTACTCGGCGAACGTCCGGAAGTTCGCGTCGATCCACGGGAGCAGCTGGGCCATGTGGAACGTCTCCCAGTTGCGGGGGCCCGTGTTGGAGCTGACCGGGTTGGAGTACCAGCCCGCGGGACCGCCGTCGGGCATCACGACGATGACCGGCTTCCCGGCGGTCCAGGCTCGGATGCCCATGCGGTCGAACGTGATGAAGTCCTGGCCCGTACCCCCGCCGTGGAACAGGTAGAGGACGGGATAGCGGCGACCGCTGGTGTGATAGCCGTCGGGGAGCAGGACGTTGACGCCGGGGTCCCACTCGATCGCGTCGGTCGCGAAGCGGTAGTACCACATACGGGGGTCGCGCTCGTCGTGGCCGACGATGCGCAGCCCGAAGCCGTCACCTGCCGCGCCGGCCGGTGACGCCGACGCCAGGACGCCTCCGGCGCCGAGGGCCGTCGCCGCGGTGATGCCGCCCATGGCCCTGATGACGCTCCTGCGGGTGGGGTGGTGCGTACTCAAGATGAACTCCTGGAGGGTTGTCGGCCCGGCGGGCACTCCGAGGGGGATCGCTGCCCCGCGCGCGCCGGCCGGTTGTCCGGGTCGGTCGCAGTCAGGCGGAATAGCCCTTCGGCGGGATCAGGGTGGCCAGCTGGTCGAAGGAGATCCAGTAGATCTGGTTGCCGCTGAAGGAAGCGGGGTCGGCTATGAGGACGGTCCGGTCCACCTCGTCGTAGCCGAAGACGGTGAAGTAGTGGTAGATCGTCTGGTCCGACGGATATCCGGGCGGCTGGTTGCCCGGCGGGGCGACGATGTTCGCCACCAGCGGGTAGTTGCGGTCGATGTCGAACACGATGTCGTGCCACAGCAGGTCCCGCTGCCCCTGGGTGGGCGGATCGTTCGGCATCTCCTTGGTCTCGTACCAGCCGCCGCCCAGGTTCGAGTTGAGCACGCCGGTCACCTGGCCGATGTGGTCCGTTCCCGCCTGGGTGGTGCCGAGCTGCCAGGCCAGGTCCCCCTGGCTCGGCGGGGCGATCCGGGCGGAGAGCGCGATGCGGGTGGCTGCCGGACCGCACCAGTAACCGGTCTCCTGGACCTGGTAGTCGATCTGGAGCCAGTGGGCGCTCCGGGTGCGTCCGGCGTCGACCTTCAACCGGCCGCCCGGCTCGTCGAACCCGCTGAGGACGGCCGTACCGGCCTTCGTCCCATGGGCGGTCACGGACACGGAGGCTACGGGCGGAGTGGACGACGCGTGGGCCGTGCCCGGCTGCAGCAGAGCTCCGAGGGCTACAGCCGCGACCGCGACGGGCACAAGTCTCTTACGCATGTGAGCTCCTGGGGGACGGGCCCTTGAAGGCGGGCGCGACGGTGGGGGGTGCCAGGTCTTGTGCGAGAGCAGGGCCAGCGTGATTCCCGGGCCGGTGGGGGCGCAAGCGGCGAAAGTTCAGGCTTACCGGTGGACTCGGGCGGCCGGGCCGGGGCGCTCCGCCGGCGCAACCCCTACCGAGGACCGGCAGGCCGCTCCGCCCGGGCAAACCCCTGCCGAGGACCGGCAGGCCGCTCCGCTAGGGCGACTCCGGTCGGCCCTCGGCGGCCAGCAGTGCGCGCCCCTCCGTGGTGGCGAGGTGGAAGGACCGCCCGCCCGTGCGGACAGTGGTGATCAGGCCGGCCGCGCGCAGCACGTTCGCGTGCTGGCTGACAGCGGGGTGGGTCACCCGCAGGAGACGGGCGGCCTCCACCGTGGAGCACCCGGTGAGGGCGGCGCGCAGCAGGCCGGCGCGGGTGTGCCCGAGCAGCGGCCCCAGGGGGCCCGTGCCGTGCGGGGGGTGTTCCCCGGGAGCGGCGCCGGCCCAGTCCGCGGCATGGTGGATGGGGTACACGAGAACCGGTGGCAGGGCGTCGTCGGCCAGCGTGGTGGGTGCGGGCCAGCAGAAGAACGACGGTTGCAGCACCAGGCCCCGCCCGCGCAGATGGAGCTCCTGGTCCACGGGGTAGGCGACTTCCAGTACGGGCGGCCGCCAGCGGAACTGCGGACCGAGGCCGGCGAGCAGCCCCTCGGTGCCACGGTCGAGCAGGGTGTAGAGCCGGACGGCGCGGTCGGCGTCGACATGGGCGTGGACACGTGGCCAGTAGGGCGCGATCGCCTCCAGCTGGTAGGTGTGAAGGGCTGCGCCCAGCCTTCGGAGGGCGTCGGTGTCTCCCGCCGCCAGGGAGTGCACCCAACCCGGCAGCCGCGGTGAGGCGGCGAGCTGCGACAGATCGGTGCGCAGCCGGGGGCGCGGGGTGCTCATCAGGACGTCGAGGGTCGCCTGCAGGCTGGTGCGGTCACCGGAGGTGGGAGTGAGGAAGTCCGGGGAGTACCCGCGGGGCGGCAGCAGGCCGGCCAGCAGTGCGCGACTCCCTGAGAGCCTCGGCCGGGCCCAGTGCCGCCACGTGCCGAACACCCTTTCACCGTCGCGGCGTTGCAGGGTCTGCACGCTGTTGGCGATCTCCCAGAGGTGGTCGGGCCCCGGTGCCACCCGGACCCGCGCCAGGTCCTCGGACGTGAAGTACACCCGCAACATGGGCCCTCCATGGAGAGGCGAAGGTGCGCTGACGCCGACCGCGGGCCGTCCGGCGGGCCAACAGAGCGCCGTGCGGGAGCTGTTCCCCTCTGCCGCCTTGTCCGCCGACTGCCTTCGGGCAGGGTATCCCGTCCGCTGACGTCCACGGATGTCCCCGGTTGTCACGCGGTCGGACACTCGACGCGCCACGCACCGGCCGTGGCGCAAGCTCCTACAGACCGCGTAGCGCCTCGTGCAGGTTGCCGTAGGGGGTCCAGCAGTCAATGCTGCCGTCGTCGTACAGGCTGCCCATGTACCAGTCGTCGTCATCGGCAGGCTTCACCAGACACAGGCCGTGGAATCCGAGGACGATCTCCGGGCGTGGCATCTCGTGGGTTTCACCGACGCTGACCCACTTCACCGGCCGATCGGGATCCAGTGCGACGGCCTCTCGGTCTCCCGATACTCGCGGATCCGCTGAAGGGTCCATCCCCGGGGTGGTCGCGCGTCCGCCATCCACGGATGCTTTCACGCGCCAGGCGTAGATGACCGCTTCAGGAGCGAGGTGGGGCGAGCTGGACTCCGGCCTGCGGGATACCGACTTCGGTCTGTCTGCCCGCATCACCGGCCGGCTGGACGCAGGCGTCCCCGTGGGTCGCGCCGGGTAGGGGACTCGCCGGAGGCCGTGCACCGCCGGTGTGCGGGTTGCGCCGACGGACACGAGGAGTTGAACAACCGGAAGATCGAGAACTCCACGGGCAGGTGTGAGGAGGCCGGCCGGTGAGCGGCGACCAGCCCTGAGAACTCACTCGCCACTCACTCGCTATCAGTGACGGACAACGACAAAGGCCCGGACTCAGTGGGACTGAGTTCGGGCCTTCGTGCTTGGCACTTCAGCTGGTCGGCGAGTTGATCGCGTTGGTCCAGCTGGAGTGCCCCCGGCAGGATTCGAACCTGCGCACCCGGCTCCGGAGGCCGATGCTCTATCCCCTGAGCTACGGGGGCGACGTCACCGCGCTTGGCGGCGACGAGTGAAACCCTACCAGCTCCGGCCGGGTGTCCGGGAACAGGTATTTCCGCGTCGCCGAGGCGGGTGCGAGGCCCGACTCGCGCCTGTCGGCGCGCGGGTGCTCGACCGCTCGCGGCGGCCGCCGCCGGCGCCCGCCACCCCTCCGGGGGCGGAAGTGGGCAAAACCCGGACGCAGCTCCTCCGCCCGACCTACCCTCGAAGGGTGTCAGGGGCGTACGGCCGCGTGCTTGTTGTGGACGACAACAAGGTCATCCGGCAGCTGATCAGGGTCAATCTCGAGCTGGAGGGCTTCGAGGTCGTGACCGCGGCCGATGGCGTCGAGTGCCTGGACCTGGTGCACGAGGTCTGCCCGGATGTGATCACTCTGGACGTGGTGATGCCCAGGCTCGACGGCATACAGACCGCGGCCCGGCTGCGTGCCGACCCACGGACCGGACATCTGCCGGTCGCCCTCATCAGCGCCTGCACGCCCCCCGAGCCGGACTCCGGGACGGCCGCCGGGGTCGACGCGTTCCTGGCCAAGCCCTTCGAGCCGAGCGAGCTGGTGCGCATGGTGCGCCGGCTCGCACGCCGGGAGGATGCCGTGCCGTTCGAGGGCAGGCGTGGCGCGGGGACGGCCGGGAGCACGGCCGGCTGACCCGGTGGTGAAAGACGTCGACCGGTTCGCCGCCCGGACCGCCGCGCGCTTCTCTGCCCGTATGGCGAAACCGGTTGGCGAAGTGCCCCCCTTCCTCCCATACGCTTGTGCCGTGACCCCCGCAGATCTCTCCCGGACCGTGCTGCACGCTGTGCGCCGCGCGGTCGACGAGGACGTCCTGCGCGCGCCGGTGCCCGCGCGCGTGCGGGTGGAGCGGACACGCCCCGGCGGCAGTGGCGACTACGCCTGCGCGGTCGCCCTCCAGCTGGCCGGCCCCGCCGCACTCCCGGCGCGGGAGGTCGCCGCCCTGCTGCGCGACCGGGTCGTCGGCGCGCCCGGAATCGGACGGGTCGAGATCACCGGGCCGGGCTTCCTGAACTTCACGCTCGACGCCTCCGCGGGTGCCGAGGCCCGCGCCGCCCGCGTCCGCGAGATCCGTGAGCTGGGCCGCCGGTACGGCAGGGTCACGACGGAGGCAGGGCGACTCCACCGGCTCCACCACCCGCGCGAGGTCAGGGCCGCCGTCGTCGCCCAGGCCGTGGCCGGACTCCTTCGCACCCAGGGGGGTCAGGTGATCGTCGGCTGCACCGGGGAGCCCGACCCGCACTGGGAACGCCTGCGGGTCAGGGTCTGCTCGCGCCACGCGTCGGACGAGGCCGAGGAGAGCTCCGAGATCCGCCCCGTCCCCGCCCGTGCCACCGCCGAGGCGCTGGCCGGCCGCCTGGGCCGCGACGCCGCGCTCTGGGGGCTGCTGAGGCCCGCCGCACACGACCACGCGTCCCTGGGTGACGACCTCCTCGTGCAGGGAGAGGCCAACCCCCTCTTCACGGTCCGCCACGCCTACGCCCGCGCCCTCGCGCTCACCAGGGGTGCGGAGCAGCTCGGTTTCGGCGGCGCGTACGAGGAGGACGTCGACGCGCCCGCGCTGCATGCGGCGATCGCGGACCATCCGGGTGTCCTGGCCTCCGCCGCCCGGCACCACGCGCCCGACCGGCTGGCCCGCCACCTCGAAGCCGTCGCGCAGGCCTTCTTCGACTTCCAGGACATCCTGCCGGTGCTCCCCGTCGGCGACGAGAAACCCTCGGCCGCCCACCGCTCCCGACTGGCCCTTGCCGAAGCCGCCGGGACGGTGCTGGCAGGCGGCCTGTTCGTGCTCGGCATCAGCGCGCCCCCACACCTTTGACGAGACCTGAGAGAACAGAGCAGAACGATGAGCCGATCCGCACACCCCGCCGGTCCCCGTCACGCCGACGTCCTCCCCGAGGGCCACTACTCCGCCCCGGCCACCGACCTCAACGAGCTCGACCCGAAGGTCTGGTCCCGTACCGTCACCCGTGACGCGGACGGTGCGCTCACCGTCGGCGGGATCGAAGTCGCCCGGCTGGCCCAGGAGTTCGGCACACCCGCGTACTTCCTGGACGAGTCCGACTTCCGGGCGCGCTGCCGTGCCTGGGCGGACGCCTTCGGGACGGAAGCCGATGTGTTCTACGCCGGGAAGGCCTTCCTCTCGCGCGCCGTGGTGCGCTGGCTCAAGGAGGAAGGGCTGAACCTCGACGTCTGCTCCGGCGGCGAGCTGGCCACCGCGCTGGACGCCGGGATGCCCGCCGAGCGCATCGCCTTCCACGGCAACAACAAGACGGTCGCCGAGATCGAGCGGGCCGTCGAGGCGGGTGTCGGGCGGATCGTGCTCGACTCCTTCCAGGAGATCGCCCGCGTCTCGCACATCGCCCAGCGGCTCGGCATCCGCCAGCGCGTGCAGATCCGCGTCACGGTCGGTGTCGAGGCACACACCCACGAGTTCATCGCCACCGCGCACGAGGACCAGAAGTTCGGCATCGCGCTCGCGGACGGACAGGCGGCCGAGGCGGTCCGCAGGGCGCTCACCCTGGACGGCCTGGAGCTCATCGGCATCCACTCGCACATCGGCTCGCAGATCTTCGACATGGCCGGCTTCGAGGTCTCCGCGCGGCGCGTCGTGCAGCTGCTCGCCGAGATCCGTGACGAGCACGGCGTCGAGCTCCCCGAGATCGACCTCGGCGGCGGCCTCGGGATCGCGTACACCTCCGACGACGACCCCCGCGAGCCGCACGAGATCGCCAAGGCGCTCGGCGACATCGTGACCCGGGAGTGCGAGTCGGCCGGCCTGCGGACGCCGCGCATCTCCGTCGAGCCGGGCCGCGCGATCGTCGGCCCCACCGCCTTCACCCTGTACGAGGTCGGCACCATCAAGCCCCTCGAAGGCCTGCGGACGTACGTCAGCGTCGACGGCGGGATGTCGGACAACATCCGCACCGCGCTCTACGACGCCGAGTACAGCGTGGCGCTCGTCTCGCGCAGCTCCGAGGCCGCACCCATGCTCGTACGCGTCGTCGGCAAGCACTGCGAGAGCGGTGACATCGTGGTCAAGGACGCGTTCCTGCCGGCCGACCTGGCCCCGGGTGACCTGATCGCGGTGCCCGCCACCGGCGCGTACTGCCGTTCCATGGCTAGCAACTACAACCACGCCCTGCGTCCGCCCGTCGTCGCGGTGCGCGACGGGCAGGCGCGGGTCATCGTCCGGCGCGAGACGGAGGAAGATCTCCTGCGCCTCGATGTCGGCTGATGAAATTCACATCTCAAAATCCGGACGGGTGGCAGAATCACCCGTCCGGTGAGTGAGACTGGTCCACACATCAGAAGTATGAGAAACGAGGTCGGATGATGCGTACGCGTCCGCTGAAGGTGGCGCTGCTGGGCTGTGGAGTGGTCGGCTCAGAGGTGGCGCGCATCATGACGACGCACGCCGACGACCTCGCCGCGCGCATCGGCGCGCCGGTCGAGCTCGCCGGTGTCGCCGTCCGCCGGCCCTCCAAGGTGCGGGAGGGCATAGACCCCGCGCTGATCACCACCGATGCGACCGCCCTGGTCAAACGGGGCGACATCGACGTCGTCGTCGAGGTCATCGGGGGCATCGAGCCCGCCCGCACGCTCATCACGACCGCCTTCGAGCACGGCGCGGGCGTCGTCTCGGCCAACAAGGCGCTGCTCGCGGAGGACGGCTCCGCCCTCCACGCCGCCGCCGAGAAGCACGGCAGGGACCTCTACTACGAGGCGGCCGTGGCCGGTGCCATCCCGCTCGTACGGCCGCTGCGCGAGTCCCTCGCGGGGGACAAGGTCAACCGGGTGCTGGGCATCGTCAACGGCACGACCAACTTCATCCTCGACAAGATGGACACGAGTGGCGCCGGGTACTCCGAGGCGCTCGACGAGGCCACCGCCCTCGGGTACGCCGAGGCCGACCCGACCGCCGATGTCGAGGGCTTCGACGCCGCCGCGAAGGCCGCCATCCTCGCCGGGATCGCCTTCCACACCCGCGTGAAGATCGGCGAGGTGCACCGCGAGGGCATCACCGAGGTCACCGCCGCCGACATCGCCTCCGCCCGGCGCATGGGCTGCACCGTCAAGCTCCTCGCCATCTGCGAGCGCGCCGCCGACGGCAGGTCCGTCACCGCCCGCGTGCATCCCGCGATGATCCCGCTCAGCCACCCGCTGGCCTCCGTCCGGGAGGCGTACAACGCGGTCTTCGTCGAGGCCGAGGCGGCCGGGCAGCTGATGTTCTACGGCCCCGGCGCCGGCGGCGCCCCGACCGCGTCCGCGGTGCTCGGCGACCTGGTCGCCGTGTGCCGCAACATCGTCGGAAGGACCACCGGCCCCGGTGAGTCCGCGTACACGAGTCTGCCGGTCAGCCCCATGGGCGATGTCGTCACGCGCTACCACATCAGTCTCGACGTGGCCGACAAGCCTGGCGTACTCGCCCAGGTCGCGACGGTCTTCGCCGAACAGGGCGTATCCATCGATACGGTCCGCCAGCAGAGCCGGCCGGACAGTCAGGAAACCGGCGGCGAGGCATCCCTCGTCGTCGTCACCCACCGCGCGCCCGACGCAGCCCTTTCAGGGACCGTCGAGGCGCTGCGCAAGCTGGACACCGTGCGCGGTGTCGCCAGCATCATGCGTGTTGAAGGGGAGTAAGGACCCATGACCAGCAAGGGCACCCACCAGTGGCGCGGCATCATCGAGGAGTACCGGGACCGCCTTCCGGTCACGAGCACGACGCCGGTCGTCACACTCCGTGAGGGCGGCACGCCGCTCGTTCCGGCTCAGGTCCTCTCCGAGCGCACGGGCTGCGAGGTGCACCTCAAGGTCGAGGGCGCCAATCCCACCGGTTCGTTCAAGGACCGCGGCATGACCATGGCGATCACCCGGGCCAAGGAGGAGGGCGCTCAGGCCGTCATCTGCGCGTCCACCGGCAACACCTCCGCCTCCGCCGCCGCGTACGCCGTGCGCGCGGGCATGGTCTGCGCCGTTCTCGTGCCGCAGGGCAAGATCGCGCTCGGCAAGATGGGGCAGGCGCTCGTCCACGGCGCGAAGATCCTCCAGGTCGACGGCAACTTCGACGACTGCCTGACCCTGGCCCGCAGCCTCTCGGACAACTACCCCGTGGCGCTGGTCAACTCGGTCAACCCGGTCCGTATCGAGGGCCAGAAGACCGCCGCGTTCGAGATCGTCGACGCGCTCGGCGACGCCCCCGACATCCACGTCCTGCCGGTGGGCAACGCGGGCAACATCACGGCCTACTGGAGGGGCTACAAGGAGTACGCGAAGGACGCGATCTCCACGCACACCCCGCGCATGTGGGGCTTCCAGGCCTCCGGTTCCGCCCCGATCGTGCGCGGCGAGATCGTCAAGGACCCGGCGACCATCGCCACCGCGATCCGCATCGGCAACCCGGCGTCCTGGCAGTTCGCCCTGGACGCGCGTGACGAGTCGGGCGGCTTCATCGACGATGTGACAGACCGTCAGATCCTGTCGGCCTACCGCCTGCTGGCCTCCCAGGAAGGCGTCTTCGTCGAGCCCGCCTCGGCCGCGTCCGTGGCCGGTCTGCTCAAGGCGGCCGAGGAGGGCAAGGTCGACCCCGGCCAGAAGATCGTCTGCACCGTCACGGGCAACGGTCTCAAGGACCCCGACTGGGCCGTCGCGGGCGCCCCGCAGCCGGTCACCGTGCCGGTCGACGCGGTGGCCGCCGCCGAGAAGCTGGGCCTCGCGTAGGACCGGCCGTCCGCAGCTCAACCGCCCTTTCGGGGCGGAGAGCGCAAGGGAGGTGTGCGACACGCATCGTGCGCCTCCCGTGCGCCCTGTGTCGCCACAGAACCTTCCTTCGATAAGCTGTCGTCGACCCGCCCCGCCGCATCCGCCGCGGTGCAGCAGCCGTTGTGACTGCCGGGCCCCCGTCCCCCCGCACTACGGCACCCCACGCTCGCCGAAGTACCCTGCACCACATCCCCGCCGCCGTACAGGAAGAGTCGTCCAACCGATGGCCGGTCCCGCGTTCCGAGCCGCCGCCGTCCGGGTGCGCGTCCCCGCAACCAGCGCCAATCTGGGCCCGGGTTTCGACGCCCTCGGCCTGTCGCTGGGGCTCTACGACGACGTCGTCGTCCGGGTCGCCGACTCCGGGCTGCACATCGACATCGCGGGTGAGGGCGCCGAGACGCTGCCCCGCGACGAGAACCACCTGCTCGTACGCTCCCTGCGCACGGCGTTCGACCTGCTCGGGGGACAGCCCCGAGGCCTGGAGATCGTCTGCGCCAACCGCATCCCGCACGGCCGTGGCCTCGGTTCCTCGTCCGCCGCCATCTGCGCCGGGATCGTCGCCGCCCGCGCCGTGACGACGGGCGGCGAGGCCCGTCTCGACGACGCCGCGCTGCTGGAGCTGGCGACCGAGATCGAGGGGCACCCCGACAACGTCGCCGCCTGTCTCCTCGGCGGATTCACCCTCGCGTGGATGGACGGCGGTGCCGCCCGGGCGATCCGGATGGATCCCGCGGACTCCGTCGTCCCGGTGGTCTTCGTCCCGTCCACCCCGGTGCTCACCGAGACCGCCCGCGGTCTGCTGCCGCGCACCGTCCCCCATGTGGACGCCGCGGCCAACGCCGGCCGCGCGGCACTGCTCGTCGAGGCCCTCACCCGGCGACCCGAGCTGCTCCTCGCCGCCACGGAGGACCGGATCCACCAGGAATACCGGGGTCCCGCGATGCCGCAGAGCGTGGAGCTGGTGAACAGGCTGCGCGCCGACGGTGTCCCCGCTGTGATCTCCGGCGCGGGGCCCACCGTGCTCGCGCTGGCGGAGGAGGGTTCGGCCGACAAGGTCGCCCTGCTGGCGGGTGAGGGCTGGGCCGCGAACCGGCTGGCTCTCGACGCCACCGGGGCGAGCGTGTTGCCGCTCGCCGCGTAGTCGCACGTGATTGCCGGTGCATGAGAGGGGGAATGTTTGTTGGAGCCGGTAGTGTTAACCTCAAGTCAGCAATCGACGTCTTCGTGGCGCGTTGCTTCGTGTCCCCTTCCGGGACCACCACTCTTCCGGGAGCCTCCCCGACTGCCTGAGCATCCTGCCTGAGCTTTCGAGCACGCTCCGGAACCGGCACGACACCCTCTTGCTCGTCCAGGAGTGGGCCGCAGGGGGATCTCGCGCCGGAACCCCGCACATTCGTCTCTCCGCCGTACCCGGCGGACCACCGCCCCGGCAAGGTCCGCGATCGACACGATCAACAGACCGCAGTCGGACAGCACAACCGGTCGCCGAGCCAGAAGGCCGACGTCCGCTCCAGGGAAGGACCCTTCGTGAGCGACACCACCGATCTGATGGGCGTGACTGCCGACAAGAGCGTCGACAGCTCCGCGTCCGCCGAAGGTGCTGCCACTGGCACCACCGCACGGCGCCGCCGCTCCGGCACCGGCCTCGAGGGCATGGTCCTGGCCGAGCTGCAGCAGGTCGCGTCCGGCCTCGGCATCAGGGGAACTGCGCGGATGCGCAAGAGCCAGCTGATCGAGGTCATCAAGGAGGCGCAGGCCGGAGGATCCTCCGCGCCCGCCCCCAAGGCCGCCGCATCAGCCGCTACGGACTCCGGGAGCAAGCCGAAGCGGCGTGCCACGTCCAAGTCCCGCACCGGTGACGAGACCGCTGCCGCACCGGCCGCCGACAAGGCTGCCGCCCAGCAGCAGATCGACATCCCCGGGCAGCCGGCCAGTGACGACCAGCCCACGGGCGAGCGCCGTCGGCGCCGGGCGACCGCTCAGGCGGGCAGCCCCGACACCAAGGCCGAGCCGAAGGCCGACACCAAGGCGGAGGCCGAGCCGAAGGCCGAGGCCCGCCAGGACCGCGCCGACGAGCGTGGCGAGGCCAAGGCCGACGCGAAGGCCGAGTCCGCCGCGGACACCGCCGAAGGCCGCCGGGGCGACCGCCAGGACGGCCGTCGTGGCGACCGCCAGGACCGTGACCGCGGTGACCGCGGTGACCGCCGCGACCGCCAGCGCGACCGTCGCGGCAAGGGCGACGACCAGGGCCAGCAGGGCGGCGGACGCCGTCAGGGCCAGCAGGGCGGCGGCGGACAGGGCCAGAGCCAGGGCCAGGGCCAGCAGGGCGGCGGCCAGCAGGACGACGGCTACGACGACGAGGGCGGCCGGCGCGGCCGTCGGGGCCGCTACCGCGACCGCCGTGGCCGTCGCGGCCGCGACGACTTCGCGACCGACGTCCAGGTGGCCGACGACGACGTCCTGATCCCCGTCGCGGGCATCCTCGACATCCTCGACAACTACGCGTTCATCCGGACCTCCGGCTACCTGCCGGGCCCGAACGACGTGTACGTCTCGCTCGCCCAGGTCCGTAAGAACGGCCTGCGCAAGGGTGACCACGTCACGGGTGCGGTGCGCCAGCCCAAGGACGGCGAGCGCCGCGAGAAGTTCAACGCGCTGGTCCGTCTCGACTCCGTCAACGGCATGGCGCCGGAGTCCGGCCGCGGCCGGCCCGAGTTCCAGAAGCTGACCCCGCTCTACCCGCAGGACAGGCTCCGCCTGGAGACCGACTCCAACGTCCTGACCACCCGGATCATCGACCTGGTCGCACCGATCGGCAAGGGCCAGCGAGGCCTGATCGTGGCCCCGCCGAAGACCGGTAAGACCATGATCCTTCAGGCCATCGCCAACGCGATCACGGTCAACAGCCCCGAGTGCCACCTGATGGTCGTCCTGGTCGACGAGCGTCCGGAAGAGGTCACCGACATGCAGCGGTCGGTGAAGGGCGAGGTCATCTCCTCGACCTTCGACCGTCCCGCCGAGGACCACACCACGGTCGCCGAGCTCGCCATCGAGCGTGCGAAGCGCCTCGTGGAGCTGGGGCACGACGTGGTGGTCCTGCTGGACTCCATCACCCGTCTGGGCCGTGCCTACAACCTGGCGGCACCGGCCTCCGGCCGCATCCTGTCCGGTGGTGTCGACTCGACCGCGCTCTACCCGCCGAAGCGCTTCTTCGGTGCCGCGCGCAACATCGAGGACGGCGGTTCGCTGACCATCCTGGCCACCGCGCTCGTCGAGACCGGCTCGCGCATGGACGAGGTGATCTTCGAGGAGTTCAAGGGCACCGGCAACATGGAGCTCAAGCTCGACCGGAAGCTCTCGGACAAGCGGATCTTCCCGGCGGTGGACGTGGACGCGTCCAGCACCCGTAAGGAAGAGATTCTTCTCGGTACCGACGAATTGGCCGTCACCTGGAAGCTGCGCCGGGTTCTTCACGCACTCGACCAGCAGCAGGCCATCGAACTGCTGCTGGACCGCATGAAGAAGACGCAGTCGAATGCGGAGTTCCTGCTTCAGATCCAGAAGACGACTCCCGGCAGCGGCAACGGGAACGACTGACCTCGCTCCTCGCACATAGCCGGACAGATGCCCCGTCACGAAGTGACGGGGCATCTGTTGTGCGCCTACCTATGGTGAGTTGTGTCGCCCCCTGAGCATCAAGGGCCGGTCATGGTGGGGGTATCCGCCGCAGCGCCGGTCACCAGGGGGGCCTCGTACCGCGCTGCCCGCGCATCGTCGCACCTCACCGCGATGCACATCTCACTCACGTGCAGGGCTGTCTGCCCCGCCGTACACAAGCAGGGAGATTTCGAGTGCAGTTACGCACTCGAGGTGGTCGGCACAGAGGTTCGTGCTGAGCGTGATGCTGCCGACCCGTGGCGTAGGTGGCCGGAAAGGGCGACGGAGGCTTCCAGGCCCCGATCCTGATCGGCGGAGGCTGGGGGCAGTACAACATGGTCCGCGGGCACGGTGACTTCACCAACGACGGCAAGGCCGACGTGCTGGCGCGCGGTTCCGACGGATCCACCTACCTGTACAAGGGCACCAGCAACGCCGCGGCGCCCTTCGAGGCCAGGGTGAAGGTTGCCACCTTCAGCGGCCTGGACACGCTCGCCACCATCGGCGACGTGAACAGCGACGGCCACGCCGATCTGCTGGGCAGGGACACCGCCGGGAAGCTCTGGCTGTACCCCGGCAACGGCAAGTCCTCGGGTGCGATCTTCGCCACACGGGTCGCGTTCGGCTCCGGCTGGAACAGCTACAACCTGTTCGGCTGAAATGCCAGGTGAGCGCCGGGATACCGGCCCGCTCACCCGCTCCATCTGTGGCCCCCGTCCCCGGACGGGGGCCACAGCCCGTTGTGCGAGGCTGCTGGCTGCTCCGGCGTGCCACCGCGTGATGCCGGACCACGCCCGTGCACCACGGCAGGGGGTAGCAGCGAGAAGCGGAAGAGGGAGCGCATGAGCGAGCAGAGCAGGGGCACGGGCCGAATACGCGGCACCGGCGCCCGCCGGAGGAAACCTTCCCGTGCCCGCCGGGTGAAGAGGGCCGCCCTGTGGGGCGCCGCCGCCCTGGTGGCCGTCGGGGGCTCCGGGCTCGGATACGCCTACTTCACGCTCAACGGCAACCTGAAGGGCGTCGACATCGACGCCGCACTGGGAGCCGGACGCCCGGACGACGTGGACGACGGATCGCAGGACATCCTGGTGCTCGGATCGGACTCCCGCTCGGGCGCCAACTCCGGGTACGGCGCCGACGAGGGCTCCGCGCGGGCGGACACCGCGATGGTCGTCCACGTCAACGAGGGCCACACCTCCGCGAGCGTGGTCTCGGTCCCGCGCGACACCCTCGTCGACCGCCCCTCCTGCAAGAGCGACACGACGGGTGAGGAGGTCGGCGCGGAGCACGGGACGATGTTCAACTCGGCGTACCAGGTCGGCGGGCCCGCCTGTGCGGTGAAGACCGTCGAGTCGATGTCCGGCATCCGCATGGACCACTACGTCGAGGTCGACTTCACCGGCTTCACCGAGCTGATCGACGAGCTCGGCGGCGTGAAGATCACCACCTCGCGGGCGATCGACGACCCCGACAGCCACCTCGCGCTGAAGCCCGGCACCCACACCCTGAGCGGTGAGCAGTCGCTCGGCCTCGTCCGCACGCGCCACAGCGTCGGCGACGGCAGCGACCTGGGCCGGATCCAGCTCCAGCAGGCCTTCGTGAAGGCGCTGATGGACCAGGCGAAGAGCGTCGGGGTGTTCTCCGACCCGAAGACCCTCTTCGGCCTCGCCGACACCGCCACCAAGGCCGTCACCACCGACTCGCAGCTGGCCTCCGTCAAGAAGCTCACCGGTTTCGCGAACGGGCTCAAGGGCCTCGGTTCGAAGAACGTCGACATGGTCACCCTGCCCGTGGAGTACGACCCCGAGGACCCGAACCGCGTGCTGCCCCAGAAGAAGGCCGGACAGCAGGTGTGGGCCGCGCTCAGGCAGGACGAGCCGATCCCGGCGTCCGCCACCGCGAAGTCGGCCGGAGACAAGGGCGGGGCCGGCGAAGTCGTACGGTAACGGCACCTTCCGTCACCGAACGATCGCGGACCGTTCCCCGATCGCAAGGGAATACACATGACCGGCTTCTCGTTTTGGGAGATACGGCCGGTCCTGGCAGACTGGTACGTCGGTCCCGGTTCACGGACGCGCAATCCGCGCGAACGACCCGGAACCCTCCCGAATCTAGGAGACACCTTGAAGCGCGACATTCACCCCGAGTACGTCGAGACGCAGGTCAGCTGCACCTGCGGTGCGTCGTTCACCACCCGGAGCACCCTCGAGGGCGGCGCGATCCGTGCCGACGTCTGCTCCGAGTGCCACCCGTTCTACACGGGCAAGCAGAAGATCCTCGACACCGGCGGCCGTGTGGCCCGCTTCGAGGCCCGCTTCGGCAAGGCTGCCGGCTCCGCCAGCAAGTAGCGAGCCACTGCGCCGGTTCCCGACGCCCTCCAGCGGGGCGCCGGGACCGGCGTTTTTTTCCGGCTGTGCGGCCGGGTGCGCCTTCCGCGGCGCGGCAGCGGCAGCACACCGTCCAGCAGGCCCGCAGACGTATGACGCAGAAACCAGGAGCCCGAAGATGTTCGAGGCGGTCGAGGAACTGATCGGCGAGCAGGCCGATCTCGAGAAGAAGCTCGCCGACCCGTCGGTCCACGCCGACCAGGCGAACGCGCGCAAGCTCAACAAGCGCTACGCCGAGCTGGCCCCGATCGTCTCCACCTACCGGTCCTGGAAGCAGACCGGCGACGACATCGGGACCGCCCGCGAATTCGCCGCCGACGACCCGGACTTCGCCGCCGAGGTCAAGGTCCTGGAGAAGCAGCGCGAAGAGATCACCGAGAAGCTCCGCCTCCTCCTGGTCCCGCGCGACCCCAGTGACGACAAGGACGTGCTCCTGGAGATCAAGGCGGGCGCGGGCGGCGACGAGTCCGCACTGTTCGCCGGCGATCTTCTCCGCATGTATCTCCGCTACGCCGAGCGCATCGGCTGGAAGACGGAGATCATCGACTCCACCGAGTCGGAGCTCGGCGGCTACAAGGACGTCCAGGTCGCGGTGAAGACCAAGGGCGGCAACGGCGCCACCGAGCCCGGTCAGGGCGTCTGGGCGCGGATGAAGTACGAGGGCGGCGTGCACCGCGTGCAGCGCGTGCCCTCCACCGAGTCGCAGGGCCGCATCCACACCTCGGCCGCCGGTGTGCTCGTCACACCCGAGGCGGAGGAGGTCGACGTGGAGATCCACGCCAACGACCTCCGCATCGACGTCTACCGCTCCTCGGGCCCCGGCGGTCAGTCCGTCAACACCACGGACTCCGCCGTCCGCATCACGCACCTGCCCACCGGTGTCGTCGCCTCCTGCCAGAACGAGAAGAGCCAGCTCCAGAACAAGGAGCAGGCCATGCGCATCCTGCGGTCCCGGCTGCTCGCCGCCGCCCAGGAAGCCGCCGAGCAGGAAGCCTCCGACGTACGCCGCAGCCAGGTGCGCACCGTGGACCGCTCCGAGAAGATCCGGACGTACAACTTCCCGGAAAACCGGATCTCGGACCACCGCGTCGGCTTCAAGGCGTACAACTTGGACCAGGTGCTCGACGGTGACCTCGACGCCGTCATCCAGGCCTGCGTGGACGCCGACTCCGCCGCCAAGCTCGCCGCCGCATAGGCACCGCCGCCCGCCCCGCTCGTGAACCCGTACGGAGAACCGCGATGAACCTGCTGCTCGCCGAGGTGGCCCAGGCCACCCAGCGGCTGGCCGACGCCGGTGTCCCCTCACCGCGCTTCGACGCCGAGGAACTCGCCGCGTTCGTGCACGGCGTCAAGCGGGGCGAGCTGCACCACGTGCAGGACGCCGACTTCGACGCCCGCTACTGGGAGACGATCGCCCGCCGCGAGGCCCGCGAGCCGCTCCAGCACATCACCGGCCGCGCCTTCTTCCGCTATCTGGAACTCCAGGTCGGCCCCGGCGTCTTCGTGCCGCGCCCGGAGACCGAGTCGGTCGTCGGCTGGGCGATAGACGCCGTCCGGGCGATGGACGTCGTCGAGCCGCTGATCGTCGATCTCTGCACCGGATCGGGCGCGATCGCCCTTGCCATGGCGCAGGAGGTGCCGCGTTCGCGCGTGCACGCCGTGGAGCTGTCCGAGGACGCCCTGAGATGGACGCGGAAGAACGCCGAGGGGTCCAGGGTCACCGTCCACCGCGGCGACGCCCTGAGCGCCCTTCCCGAGCTCGACGGCCAGGTCGACCTGGTGATCTCCAACCCGCCCTACATCCCGCTCACCGAGTGGGAGTACGTGGCGCCGGAGGCCCGCGACCACGACCCGCAGATGGCGCTCTTCTCCGGCGAGGACGGCCTCGACACCATCCGTGGCATCGAACGCACCGCGCACCGTCTGCTCCGCCCCGGCGGGCTCGTCGTCATCGAGCACGCCGACACGCAGGGCGGCCAGGTGCCGTGGATCTTCACCGAGGAGCGGGGCTGGGCCGACGCCGCCGACCACCCCGACCTGAACAACCGGCCCCGGTTCGCGACGGCCCGCAAGGCCATGCCGTGACCACCGGGACACCGGTACCGCACGATCCCCACCCGACAGACCCGTACACGTCCGAGGAGGCCGGCTGATGGCACGGCGATACGACTGCAACGACGCGACCGACCGTACGACCGGCCTGCGTGAGGCCGCGTCCGCCGTCCGCCGCGGCGAACTGGTCGTGCTGCCCACCGACACCGTGTACGGGATCGGTGCGGACGCCTTCAGCTCGGAGGGCGTCGCCGACCTGCTCGACGCCAAGGGCCGCGGCCGCAACATGCCGACCCCCGTCCTGATCGGCTCCCCGAACACCCTGCACGGCCTCGTCACCGACTTCTCCGAGCAGGCATGGGAGCTCGTCGACGCGTTCTGGCCCGGCGCGCTCACGCTCGTGGCCAAGCACCAGCCGTCGCTCCAGTGGGACCTCGGTGACACCCGTGGCACCGTCGCCGTCCGGATGCCCCTGCACCCGGTCGCCATCGAGCTCCTCACGGAGGTCGGCCCGATGGCCGTCTCCAGCGCCAACCTCACCGGACACCCCTCGCCCGAGGACTGCGACGCCGCGCAGGAGATGCTCGGTGACAGCGTCTCCGTCTACCTCGACGGCGGCCCGACCCCCGGGATCGTCCCGTCCTCGATCGTCGACGTCACCGGCAAGATCCCGGTGCTGCTGCGGGCAGGCGCGCTCACGGTCGAGGAACTCCGCAAGGTGGTACCCGACCTCGAGGTGGCCAATTGACCGCCCTTGAGGGGCGTGGCATAGCGGGGCAGCACGACACCTTCCGCATCCTCCACGTCAGCACCGGCAACGTCTGCCGCTCGCCCATCACCGAGCGGCTGACCCGCCATGCCCTCGTGGACCGCCTCGGAGACCCGCTCAGCGGCGGCCTCATCGTGGAGAGCGCGGGCACCTGGGGGCACGAGGGCGCGCCCATGGAGGCCAACGCCGAGGTCGTCCTCGCCGACTTCGGCGCCGACGCCACCGGGTTCGTCGGCCGCGAGCTCCTCGACGAGCACGTGATCCGTGCCGACCTGGTGCTCACCGCCACCCGTGACCACCGCGCCCAGGTGATCTCCATGGGTCACTCGGCCGGCCTGCGGACCTTCACGCTCAAGGAGTTCACCCGTCTGGTGCGGGCCATAGACCCCGCCACCCTGCCCGACGCCCGGGAGGAAGGTGTCGTCGAGCGCGCCCGTGCGCTGGTGCGCGCGGCGGCGGCCCTGCGCGGCTGGCTGCTGGCGCCCACCGCCGAGGCGGACGAGGTCTTCGACCCGTACGGCGCCCCGATCACTTTCTTCCGTTCGATCGGTGACGAGATCAGCCAGGCGCTCGATCCCGTCATGACGGCGCTGACCGGGGTACGCGCCCCGCACTGAGCCGCTGACGGCCGGTGCGCCCGCACAGGGGTGCGCCGACCGGCGTAGAGGGGCGCCCGGCAGCGGGCGGGCCGCGCGGGGCGGGCCTACATTGAATCTGTCGCGTAACCGCACCCCTCCTCCAGGCCCGGAGCCGTCAGATGCCGGTCACCACTCCAGCCGCACGCGCGGCCGCGCCAGCGCCTTCCCCGTCCGGCACCGCCATGCCGCAGGACTTCGGCGCCCTGGTCCGCCAGGACCCGGAGATCGGCGGCATCCTGCTGGCCGAGGCCGGGAGACAGTCGAGCACCCTTCAGCTCATCGCCGCCGAGAACTTCACCTCGCCCGCGGTCCTCGCCGCCCTCGGCTCCCCCCTCGCCAACAAGTACGCCGAGGGCTACCCCGGAGCCCGCCACCACGGCGGCTGTGAACAGGCCGACGCCGCGGAGCGCGTCGCCGTCCGGCGGGCCATGTCGCTGTTCGGCGCCGAGCACGCCAACGTCCAGCCGCACTCCGGGTCGTCGGCCGTCCTCGCGGCCTACGCCGCCCTGCTGCGCCCGGGCGACACGGTGCTGGCGATGGGGCTCCCGTACGGGGGGCACCTCACCCACGGGGCTCCTGGGAACTTCTCCGGACGCTGGTTCGAGTTCGCCGGCTACGGCGTGGACCCCGACAGCGGGCTCATCGACTACACGCAGGTGCGTGCCCTGGCCAGGGCACGGCGGCCGAAGGCGATCGTCTGCGGGTCCATCTCGTACCCCCGGCATCCGGACTACGAGCAGTTCCGGGACATCGCCGACGAGGTGGGCGCCTATCTGATCGCGGACGCCGCCCACCCGATGGGGCTGATCGCCGGGGGAGCGGCGCCCAGTCCGGTGCCGTACGCGGACGTGGTGTGCGCGACGACACACAAGGTGCTGCGCGGACCACGCGGCGGCATGATCCTGTGCGGCGTCGAGCTCTCGGAGCGGATCGACCGCGCCGTGTTCCCCTTCACCCAGGGCGGGGCGCAGATGCACACCGTCGCGGCGAAGGCCGTGGCCTTCGGAGAGGCCGCCACGCCGGCCTACGCGGTCTACGCCCACCGGGTGGTCGCCCATGCCCGCGTCCTCGCCGCCGCGCTGGAGGACGAGGGCTTCGAGATCACCACCGGTGGCACGGACACCCACATCGTCGTCGCGGATCCCGGCCCGCTGGGCGTCGACGGCCGCACCGCCCGCGAGCGGCTCGCGGCGGCCGGGATGGTCCTGGACACGTGCGCCCTGCCGTACGGGGACGCGCGGGGGATCAGGCTGGGCACCGCGGCCGTCACCACCCAGGGCATGGACGAGGACGACATGGCGCGCGTCGCCGCCCTGTTCGGCGCCGCCGTGCGGGAGGAGGGCGACGCCGGCATGCTGCGGGCCGAGGTACGCGCGCTGGCGGAGCGCAATCCGCCGTATCCGGGGTAGGCGAGCCCTGTGCAACCATCACCCGTGGCTCGGTGTCCTTGCTCATGAGACTAGGGTGTGGGGCTGAGATGGCCGGCGAATTCTGTGGGGCAGCCCGTGCGTGATTACCTGCTGACGCTCTGTGTCACGGCAGCGGTTACCTATCTGCTGACCGGACCGGTGCGGAAGTTCGCCATCGCGATCGGGGCGATGCCCGCGATCCGTGCGCGTGATGTACACCGGGAACCGACACCTCGGCTCGGTGGCATCGCCATGTTCGGCGGGCTGTGCGCGGGACTGATCGTCGCGGACCACCTGTTCAACCTGAACGGCGTCTTCGAACTCTCCAACGAACCCAGGGCACTGCTCTCCGGTGCCGCGCTGATCTGGCTGATCGGCGTCCTGGACGACAAGTTCGAGATCGACGCGCTGATCAAGCTCGGCGGACAGATGATCGCCGCCGCCGTCATGGTCATCCAGGGCCTGACGATCCTGTGGCTGCCCATTCCCGGTGTGGGCACCGTCGCGCTCACGCAGTGGCAGGGCACGCTGCTCACGGTCGCGCTGGTCGTGATCACCATCAACGCGGTCAACTTCGTCGACGGCCTGGACGGCCTTGCGGCCGGAATGGTCTGTATCGCGTCAGCGGCGTTCTTCCTCTACACCTACCGGCTCTGGTACGGGTACGGGATCGAGGCGGCCGCACCCGCGACGCTCTTCGCCGCGATCCTGATGGGCATGTGCCTCGGCTTCCTGCCGCACAACATGCACCCGGCGCGGATCTTCATGGGTGACTCGGGGTCGATGCTGATCGGTCTGGTGCTGGCCGCCGGCGCGATCTCCGTGACCGGGCAGGTCGACCCGGACGCGATGAAGCTCTTCGAGGGCAGCGAGCGGCAGGCGACCCACGCGATGCTGCCGGTCTTCATCCCGCTGCTGCTGCCGCTCACGATCATCGCCATCCCGGCGGCGGACCTGGTGCTGGCGATCGTCCGCCGCACCTGGAACGGCCAGTCGCCCTTCGCGGCGGACCGCGGGCACCTGCACCACCGGCTGCTGGAGATCGGTCACTCGCACAGCAGGTCCGTGCTGATCATGTACTTCTGGTCCGCGCTGATCGCGTTCGGCGCCGTCGGCTACTCGGTGCACTCCGCGTCGCTCTGGATCGTGCTGGTGATCGTGGGACTCAGCGCCGTGGGCCTCGTCCTGCTGCTCATGCCGCGCTTCACGCCCCGCGCGCCGCGCTGGGCCGAATCCTTCGTGCCTCCCCGCTACCGGCGGCGGGTGGTCAACGGGGGGACCGCGGACGCCGAGGAGGCAACCCCGCGGGGGCAACACGCGCCCGAGGGCCCACAGATGACCTCCCCGACGCCGGAACGCGCCCCTGTGTCCGTCGGCGTCTCCGGCGTCAACGGAGCGACCGCGATCGGCCCCCGTTCGCGGTTCACGGATCGGGACCGGGCGGACTCGTCTCGTTAGCCATGAAGGCGCAGAAGACCCATTAGCAGACAATGCGCCGTGATGTTCTGCACACACGCGCGGGTTAACTCTCATGTGTGACAGCTGGCACACTTTCTGAGTAAAGACCTCATCAAATAGTTTGTGATAGCGTTCACGAACCCGGTGACAGAGCCGAAGGACCTGAGTAGGACGGTCCATCGGCCCGAAGCATCGACTCGGACCGGGCCTACGCTCGTCCCTGACGACCACTGACCACCCCCTGCAACGCGGAGTTACCGCCATGCCGTCCAACGACGCCCGGACTCTCCTTCACACCGCCGTGCCCACTGCTGCCGTCGGTGTCGTCACCGTCGCCGTCAGCGCTGCGCTCGCCGGCGGCAAGGGAGCGATCGGCGCAGCGGCCGGGACGCTGGTGGTGATCCTCTTCATGGGGATCGGGCTCGGCGTCCTGCAGCGCACGGCGAAGTCCCTGCCGCATCTGTTCCAGGCAATGGGGCTGGTGCTGTACACGACCGAACTGCTTCTGCTCTTCGTCTTCGTCGCCGCGTTCAAGGACACGACGCTGTTCAACCCCCGGGCCTTCGCCGCCGCGGTGATGGTCGCCACCCTCACCTGGGTCGCGGCGCAGATCCGCGTGCACATGACGACCAAGATTCTTTACGTCGAGCCGGACTCTTCCGCGGGTAAGACGCCCGAGAACACGGGGTCTTCGACGTGAGGGGTAGGGCCGGGATAAGCGCGCGTTCGAGACCCTGCTATCGTCCGGTGCCAACTGCGGCACTGCGGGCGCGGGCATCAAATTCGGCGCCTGCTTCATCGCGAGGCGTAATGCCTGAGCCGCCCCCCATCCGTAACACCAGTCCAGTGCCGACCAGCGGCTGCTTGCCGCGCCGACACAACGAGGTTGCCGTACCTATGCGCCACGCTGAAGGAGCCCGCGGTGAGTGCTGACCCGACGACGGTGCTCGCCTTCGAGACCGACTGCCACATCTTCGACGGATGCGGCTTCCCGGCTCCTGGCCTGCACTCCTTTGTTTTCGAGCCGATGTTCACCCTCGGCGGCATCGAGATCAACAAGCCGATGCTGCTGGCGGTCCTGAGCACCGTTGTCGTCGTCGGCTTCTTCTGGGCGGCTTTCAACAAGCCGAAGCTGGTGCCCGGAAAGCTCCAGATGGTCGCCGAGGCGGGTTACGACTTCATCCGCACCGGTGTTGTGTACGAGACGCTCGGCAAGCGCGAGGGCAAGAAGTACGTGCCCCTCATGGTCTCGCTGTTCTTCTTCATCTGGATCATGAACCTCTGGGCGATCATTCCCTTCGCCCAGTTCCCGGTGGTCTCGGTCATCGGATTCCCGGTGGCGCTGGCCGCGATCGTGTACGTGCTCTGGGTCAGCGTGACCTTCAAGCGGCACGGCTTCGTCGGCGGCTGGAAGAACATCTCCGGCTACGACCCGTCGATCGGCCCGGCCCTCCCGTTCGTCATGGTCATCGAGATCATGTCGAACCTGCTGATCCGGCCCTTCACCCACGCCGTGCGACTGTTCGCCAACATGTTCGCCGGTCACGTGCTGCTGCTGATCTTCACGATCGCCAGCTGGTACCTGCTGAACGGCATCGGCATCGCCTACGCCGGTGTCTCGTTCGTGATGGTCATCCTCATGACCGCCTTCGAACTGTTCATCCAGGCGCTGCAGGCCTACGTGTTCGTCCTTCTGGCCTGCAACTACCTTCAGGGCGCTCTCGCCGAGCACCACTGACGCAGCCCAGCTCCACCCCCGATAGTCGTCCGGTGGCCAACCCCCACCGGTTCTGAAAGAGAAGGAAGAAACGGCATGTCCGCTCTTGAGACCCTCGCCGCCGTCAACATCACGGGCAACCTCGGTTCCATCGGCTACGGCCTCGCCGCGATCGGCCCCGGCGTCGGCGTCGGCATCATCTTCGGTAACGGCACCCAGGCTCTGGCCCGTCAGCCCGAGGCTGCCGGCCTGATCCGTTCGAACCAGATCCTCGGCTTCGTGCTCTGTGAGGCGCTCGCCCTGATCGGTCTCGTCATGCCCTTCGTCTACCCGGTCGACTAAGTCGCGGCATTCCGACTGCCCGATGCGACGAAAGGCATTGATGTGAACGCCCTACAGCTGGCGGCCGAGGATATCCAGAACCCGCTGCTTCCGGCGATCCCCGAGATCGTCATCGGCCTCATCGCCTTCGCCATCGTCTTCGGCTTCCTCGCCAAGAAGCTCCTCCCGAACATCAACAAGGTTCTGGAAGAGCGCCGCGAGGCCATCGAAGGCGGTATCGAGAAGGCCGATGCGGCCCAGACCGAGGCCCAGAGCGTTCTTGAGCAGTACAAGGCTCAGCTCGCCGAGGCCCGCCACGAGGCCGCCCGCCTGCGCCAGGAGGCACAGGAGCAGGGTGCCGTCATCATCCAGGAGATGAGGGCGGAAGGTCAGCGGCAGCGCGAGGAGATCATCGCGGCCGGCCACGCCCAGATCGAGGCCGACCGCAAGGCCGCGGCGTCCGCGCTGCGTCAGGACGTGGGCACCCTCGCCACCGCCCTGGCCGGCAAGCTGGTCGGTGAGTCCCTCGAGGACCACGCCCGGCAGAGCGGCACCGTCGACCGGTTCCTCGACGAGCTCGAGGCGAAGGCCGAGGCCGTCCGATGAATGGAGCGAGCCGCGAGGCGCTGGCCGCCGCACGCGAGCGTCTCGACGCACTGACCGACTCCACGTCGGTCGACGCGGCGAAGCTCGCCGAGGAGCTGGCAGCCGTCACCGCGCTGCTCCACCGCGAGGTATCGCTGCGCCGGGTCCTCACCGACCCGTCGCAGGCCGGCGAGGCCAAGGCCGAGCTGGCCGGACGACTGCTGAGCGGTCAGGTGGGCGGCGAAGCCGTGGACCTGGTCTCCGGCATGGTCCGTTCCCGCTGGTCGCAGTCGCGTGACCTGGTGGACTCGGTCGAGGAACTGGCGAGCACCGCGGATCTCACCGCGGCACAGCGCGCCGGTGCGCTCGACGACGTCGAGGACGAGCTGTTCCGGTTCAGCCGGATCGTCGGCTCCGACGTCGCGCTGCGCTCGGCCCTGACCGACCGGAAGGCCACGACCGCCGCCAAGGGTGAGCTGCTCCGCAGCCTGCTGGGCGGCAGGACGCAGCCCGTCACCGAGCGCGTGGTCACTCGCCTCGTGACGCAGCCCCGGGGACGTAGCCTGGAGGCGGGACTCGAGTCCCTGTCCAGGCTCGCCGCGGAGCGCCGGGACCGCATGGTCGCCGTCGTCACCTCGGCGGTGCCGCTGTCCGATCGCCAGAAGCAGCGCCTCGGCGCCGCCCTGGCGAAGATCTACGGCCGGCAGATGCACCTGAACCTGGACGTGGACCCCGAGGTCCTCGGTGGGATCTCGGTGCGCGTCGGTGACGAGGTCATCAACGGCACGATCGCGGAGCGCCTCGAAGAGGTCACCCGCAGGATGGCCGGCTGACAGCGCGCAGCGCCCACACCGCACCAACTGAACGAGCAAGAATTGCGGCCCGGTTGGGCCGTGCAGAAATTGCAGAAGATTCCTGGGGGTCGCCCCCAGACCCCTTTGAGAAACTTCGGGCCCAACAAGGAGAGCAGGGAACCCCAGATGGCGGAGCTTACGATCCGGCCGGAGGAGATCCGGGACGCACTGGATAACTTTGTCCAGTCGTACCAGCCGGACGCGGCCTCGCGCGAGGAGGTCGGGACGGTCAGCGTTGCCGGCGACGGCATCGCGAAGGTGGAGGGCCTGCCCTCCGCCATGGCGAACGAGCTGCTGAAGTTCGAGGACGGCACCCTCGGTCTCGCCCTCAACCTCGAGGAGCGCGAGATCGGTGCGATCGTCCTCGGCGAGTTCAGCGGAATCGAGGAGGGCCAGCCGGTGCAGCGCACCGGTGAGGTGCTCTCCGTCGGCGTCGGCGAGGGCTACCTCGGCCGTGTCGTCGACCCGCTCGGCAACCCGATCGACGGTCTCGGCGAGATCGCGACCGAAGGCCGTCGCGCCCTCGAGCTGCAGGCCCCCGGCGTCATGGTCCGCAAGTCGGTCCACGAGCCGATGCAGACCGGCTACAAGGCCGTCGACGCCATGGTGCCGATCGGCCGTGGCCAGCGTCAGCTGATCATCGGCGACCGTCAGACGGGTAAGACCGCTCTGGCCGTCGACACGATCATCAACCAGCGCGACAACTGGCGCTCGGGCGACGTGAACAAGCAGGTGCGCTGCATCTACGTCGCCATCGGTCAGAAGGGCTCCACGATCGCCTCCGTGCGCGGTGCCCTCGAAGAGGCCGGCGCGCTCGAGTACACGACCATCGTCGCCGCCCCGGCGTCCGACCCGGCCGGCTTCAAGTACCTGGCGCCGTACACCGGCTCGGCCATCGGCCAGCACTGGATGTACGACGGCAAGCACGTCCTCATCATCTTCGACGACCTCTCGAAGCAGGCCGACGCCTACCGCGCCGTGTCGCTTCTGCTGCGCCGTCCGCCGGGCCGTGAGGCCTACCCGGGCGACGTCTTCTACCTGCACTCGCGTCTGCTGGAGCGCTGCGCCAAGCTCTCCGACGACATGGGCGCCGGTTCGATGACGGGCCTCCCGATCGTCGAGACCAAGGCGAACGACGTGTCGGCGTTCATCCCGACCAACGTCATCTCCATCACCGACGGCCAGTGCTTCCTGGAGTCCGACCTGTTCAACGCGGGTCAGCGTCCGGCGCTCAACGTCGGTATCTCGGTCTCCCGAGTCGGTGGCTCCGCCCAGCACAAGGCCATGAAGCAGGTCTCCGGCCGTCTGCGCGTGGACCTCGCCCAGTTCCGTGAGCTGGAGGCCTTCGCCGCCTTCGGTTCCGACCTGGACGCGGCCTCCAAGGCGTCGCTGGAGCGCGGTAAGCGCATGGTCGAGCTGCTGAAGCAGCCGCAGTACGCCCCGTTCCCGATGGAGGAGCAGGTCGTCTCCGTCTGGGCCGGCACCACGGGCAAGATGGACGACGTCCCGGTCGAGGACATCCGCCGCTTCGAGAGCGAGCTGCTCGAGTTCCTGCGCCGCGAGCGCAAGGACCTCCTGACCAGCATCGCCGAGGGCGGCAAGATGTCCGACGACACGCTGCAGTCGATCGCCGACGCGATCGCCGCCTTCAAGCAGCAGTTCGAGACCTCGGACGGCAAGCTCCTGGGCGAGGGCTGATCGATGGGCGCTCAGCTTCGCGTTTACAAGCGCCGCATCCAAGCCGTCACCGCGACCAAGAAGATCACCAAGGCGATGGAGATGATCGCCGCCTCGCGCATCGTCAAGGCGCAGCGCAAGGTGGCGGCGTCGATGCCGTACGCGACCGAGCTCACCCGTGCGGTGACCGCGGTCGCGACCGGCTCGAACACCAACCATCCGCTCACCACCGAGGCCGAGGCTCCGGCCCGGGCCGCGGTCCTGCTCCTCACGAGCGACCGCGGTCTGGCCGGCGGCTACTCCTCCAACGCCATCAAGGCGGCGGAGCGGCTCCGGGAGCGGCTGGCGGCCGAGGGCAAGGAGGTCGACACGTACATCGTCGGCCGCAAGGGCGTCGCGTACTACGGCTTCCGTGAGCGCAAGGTCTCGGAGTCGTGGACCGGCTTCACCGACAGCCCCGAGTACTCGGATGCCAAGAAGATCGCCGAGCCCCTCATCGAGTCCATCACCAAGGACACGGCCGAGGGCGGCGTCGACGAGCTGCACATCGTCTTCACGGAATTCGTGTCGATGATGACGCAGAACGCGGTCGACGGGCGGATGCTGCCGCTGTCGCTCGACCAGGTCGCGGAGGAGAGCACGGGGAAGGGCGAGATCCTTCCGCTGTTCGACTTCGAGCCGTCGGCGGAGGACGTCCTCGACGCCCTGCTGCCGCGCTACGTCGAGAGCCGTATCTACAACGCACTGCTGCAGGCCGCCGCTTCCGAGCACGCCGCCCGCCGCCGTGCGATGAAGTCGGCGACCGACAACGCCGGGGATCTGATCAAGAGCCTTTCCCGGCTTGCCAACGCGGCCCGCCAGGCCGAAATCACCCAGGAAATCAGCGAGATCGTCGGCGGTGCAGGTGCGCTGGCCGACGCGTCCGCGGGGAGTGACAAGTAATGACGACGACAGTTGAGACGGCCGCTGCCACGGGCCGCGTCGCCCGGGTCATCGGCCCGGTCGTCGACGTGGAGTTCCCCGTCGACGCGATGCCGGAGATCTACAACGCCCTGCACATCGAGGTCGACGACCCGGCCGAGGCCGGCGCTCGTAAGACGCTGACCCTGGAAGTCGCCCAGCACCTGGGTGACGGCATGGTCCGCGCGATCTCGATGCAGCCCACCGACGGTGTGGTCCGCCAGGCCCCGGTGACCGACACGGGTACGGGCATCACCGTCCCGGTCGGTGACATCACCAAGGGCAAGGTGTTCAACACCCTCGGTCAGATCCTGAACGAGCCGGAGGCCGAGGCGCAGATCACCGAGCGCTGGCCGATCCACCGCAAGGCCCCGGCCTTCGACCAGCTCGAGTCCAAGACCGAGATGTTCGAGACCGGCCTGAAGGTCGTCGACCTGCTGACCCCGTACGTCAAGGGCGGCAAGATCGGTCTGTTCGGTGGTGCGGGCGTCGGCAAGACGGTCCTCATCCAGGAAATGATCATGCGTGTGGCGAAGCTGCACGACGGTGTGTCGGTGTTCGCCGGTGTCGGTGAGCGCACCCGTGAGGGCAACGACCTCATCGACGAGATGACCGACTCGGGCGTCCTGGAGAAGACCGCGCTGGTCTTCGGCCAGATGGACGAGCCGCCGGGCACCCGTCTGCGGGTCGCGCTGTCCGCCCTGACCATGGCGGAGTACTTCCGCGATGTGCAGAAGCAGGACGTGCTGCTCTTCATCGACAACATCTTCCGCTTCACGCAGGCCGGTTCCGAGGTCTCCACGCTGCTCGGCCGCATGCCGTCCGCAGTGGGTTACCAGCCGACCCTGGCCGACGAGATGGGTGTGCTCCAGGAGCGCATCACCTCGACGCGTGGTCACTCGATCACCTCGATGCAGGCGATCTACGTCCCCGCGGACGACCTGACCGACCCGGCCCCGGCCACCACGTTCGCCCACCTCGACGCGACGACGGTTCTCTCCCGTCCGATCTCCGAGAAGGGCATCTACCCGGCCGTGGACCCGCTGGACTCCACGTCCCGCATCCTGGACCCGCGCTACATCGCGCAGGACCACTACGACACGGCCAGCCGTGTCAAGGGGATCCTGCAGAAGTACAAGGACCTCCAGGACATCATCGCGATCCTCGGTATCGACGAGCTGGGCGAGGAGGACAAGCTCGTCGTCCACCGTGCCCGTCGCGTCGAGCGCTTCCTGTCGCAGAACACCCACGCCGCCAAGCAGTTCACCGGCCTGGACGGTTCGGACGTTCCGCTCGACGAGTCGATCGCCGCGTTCAACGCGATCTGTGACGGGGAGTACGACCACTTCCCCGAGCAGGCGTTCTTCATGTGCGGTGGCATCGAGGACCTCAAGGCCAACGCCAAGGAGCTCGGCGTCTCCTGAGCCTCCGGCTCACCGAGGGGGGTGGGTGTGTCCCGCCCCCCTCATCACGCCCCGTAGAATTGACCCAACACCCGGCATGACCGCCGGGTGGTGACCCGAGGAGCCACCCTTGGCTGCTGAGCTGCATGTCGAGCTGGTCGCCGCGGACCGCAGTGTCTGGTCCGGCGAGGCCACCCTCGTTGTCGCGCGTACCACGTCCGGCGACATCGGCGTCATGCCCGGTCACCAGCCGCTTCTGGGTGTGCTGGAATCGGGCCCCGTGACGATCCGTACGAGCGACGGCGGGACCGTTGTCGCCGCTGTGCACGGCGGTTTCATCTCGTTCGCGGACAACAAGCTCTCGCTGCTGGCGGAGATCGCCGAGCTTGCTGACGAGATCGACGTCCAGCGCGCCGAGCGCGCGCTGGAGCGTGCGAAGTCGGACACGGATGCGGGCGCCGAGCGCCGCGCGGACGTGCGACTGCGTGCGGTGGCGGCGCACTGAGCGCCCCCACGAGGAGTTTTTGACTCAGCCGCGGCCCGAGCTGGAGAGATCCAGACCGTGTCGCGGCTGAGGCGATGCAGGTGCAGTCCGGTTCGGCTCGGAGCGGTATCCGTTACTCGACGATGCGAGGAGGTCGGTGGAGATGGTCCTCGCGTTGTGGGTGGGCGGCCTGGTAGTCGTACTGGTGGCGGTGGGTCTGTTCGTCTTCGGCCTCCGCCGGCGGCTGATCCAGCGCTCGGGCGGAACCTTCGACTGCAGCCTGCGCTGGGACGTGTCCGAGGAGCCCGATCCGTCCGGCAAGGGCTGGGTGTACGGGGTCGCACGCTACAGCGGTGACCGCGTCGACTGGTTCCGGGTCTTCTCCTATTCGCCCCGCCCCCGCCGTGGCCTTGAGCGTTCCGCGATCGAGGTGGTCGCGCGCCGGCTGCCCGAGGGCGAGGAGGAGCTGGCGCTCCTCTCCGATTCCGTCGTGCTCGGCTGTCTCCACCGTGGGACGCGCCTGGAGCTGGCGATGAGCGAGGACGCCCTGACCGGCTTCCTCGCCTGGCTGGAGGCAGCACCGCCCGGCCAGAGAGTCAATGTGGCTTGAGTAGAGGGCCCTCGCCGGGTGGGGGCCCCGGACGGAGTCTGGGGGAGAGTCGATATGGCTTGAACCGGGCTCACGCCTACAGCCGTTCGGCCCCCTTGCCGGCTCCGTCACGGAGCCGGCAAGGGGGCCGAACGCGTTCCCGCGGTTCTGGTCAGGTCCGGTCGGCGGCGGCACCGTGCAGGAAGAGGTCCACGACGTCCTGGGCGAGGCGTTCGACCGGCGGCCGCGCGTCGTCGTCCTGAGGGGCGGCGGTCTCCTCGGGCGCGGCCTGGACCGTGGCGGCGAGTTCCATGAAGGCGGTGGCGAGGAATCCCGGATCGGCCCGTCGCAGCTCGCCCGTGCCGACGGCCTGTGCCATGAGGTCGGTGACCGGCTGGATGAGTCCGCGCACGTAGGTGTGGGAGACCTGGGAGCGCCGGTCGTCGTCGAGGTGCCGTGTCGCGTAGTAGATCTGGTTGCTGAGCGCGGAGTTGTAGGTGCCCTGGGCGTACGAGGCGGCGAGGGCGAGAAGCTTGTCGCGCACGGTGCCCGGGGTCGCGAGCGCCCCGGTGAGGAGAGCCGAGGCCTCCTCGATGTAGTGGTCGGCGACCTCCATGAACAGCTCGGGCTTTCCGCCGGGGAAGTGGTGGTACAGGCTGGCCTTCTTCACGTCCACGGCCTTGGCGATGTCGTCGAGGGAGACGCCGAGGTAGCCGTGTTCGGCGAGGCGCCGGGCGAACTCCTCACGGGCGCGGATGCGGGTGTCCTGCTGACGGGGCATGGTGCTCGGACTCCTGTGCGGGTGCGGTGGATCTGGGCGGGGCGGGCCGGGACGGCGCCCTTGGCGGGGCGCCGGGCCCATGTCCTGTAAACCTACCTATCGATAGGTAGGTTTACAACCCCGGTCGACACGGCGGGCCGGACGGGAGCGGGCACGCGAAAACCGGGGAGACAGGGGGCGGACCTGTCTCCCCGGCGCTTTTCCGGGGTGGTGCTGACCGGCAGGTGCTAGTTGAGACCGTTGTCCATCGCGGTCACGAGCTCACCGTTCGCGGTGTCACCGCTGAACTCCCAGAAGAAGGCGCCGCCCAGTCCCTGGCTGTTCGCCCAGGCCATCTTGGACGTGATCGTCGCCGGGGTGTCGTAGCTCCACCAGTTGGTGCCGCAGTGCGCGTACGCCGTGCCGGCGATGGTGCCGGTGGCGGGGCAGGTGTTCTTGAGGACCTTGTAGTCCTCGTTGCCCGCCTCGTAGGTGCCCGGGGCCGCGCCGGTCGCTGTGCCACCGGGGGCGGACTGGGTGACACCGGTCCAGCCGCGGCCGTAGAAGCCGATGCCGAGGAGCAGCTTGGAGGCCGGGACGCCCTGGGCCTTCAGCTTGGCGATGGCGGCGGCGGAGTTGAAGCCCTCCTGCGGGATGCCGGAGTACGAGGTCAGCGGGGAGTGCGGGGCCGTCGGGCCCTTGGGTGCGAAGGCGCCGAAGAAGTCGTACGTCATCACGTTGTACCAGTCCATGGACTGGGCGGCGCCTGCGTAGTCGGCCGCGTCGATCTTGCCGCCCGCCGATCCGTCCGCGGTGATCGCGGCGGTGACCAGGTTGCCGGTGCCGAACTTCGTCCGCAGGGCGGAGGCGACGTTCTTCAGTGCTGCGGGGCCGCTGGTGTCACAGGTGAGACCGCAGGCGTTGGGGTACTCCCAGTCGATGTCGATGCCGTCGAAGACATCCGCCCAGCGGGGGTCCTCGACCAGGTCGTAGCAGGACTGGGCGAAGGCCGCCGGGTTCTGGGCCGCCTGCGGGAAGCCGCCGGACCAGGTCCAGCCGCCGAACGACCAGAGGACCTTGATGTGCGGGTACTTGGCCTTCAGCTTGCGCAGCTGGTTGAAGTTGCCGCGCAGCGGCTGGTCCCACGTGTCGGCGACGCCGTCGACCGACTGGTCCGCGGTGTACGCCTTGTCGTAGTCGGCGTAGGAGTCGCCGATGGTGCACTTGCCGTTCTGGACGTTGCCGAACGCGTAGTTGATGTGCGTGATCTTCGAGGCGGAGCCGGAGGTCACGAGGTTCTTGACGTGGTAGTTGCGTCCGTAGACGCCCCACTCGGTGAAGTAGCCCAGGTTGATCTTGTCACCGGTGCCGGGGTTGCCCGGGTCGGTGGTGCCTGTGGTGCGGACGGCGACCGAGGTGCTGACCGGGCCGGTCTGGTCGGCGGTGTCCCGGGCCTGCACGGTGTACGAGTAGTCGGTGCCCTTGGTCAGGCCGCTGTCGGTGTACGTCGTCGTGGTGACCGTCGCGACCTTGGCGCCGTCGCGCAGGACGTCGTAGTTCTTGATGCCCTTGTCGTCCGTGGCGGCGGTCCAGCTGAGCTTCGCCGAGGTGTCCGTCACGTTGCTCGCGGTGGGGGTGCCGGGCTTGGACGGGGCGGTGTCGCCGGGGACCGTGGGTCCGCCGTCACAGGAGCCGCCGTTCAGCTTGCAGCCGGTGGGGGAGCCGGAGCCGGTGCCGTTGAAGCCGAAGCTGATGCTGGCGCCCGGGGCGACCGAGCCGTTCCAGCCGAGGTTCTTCGCGGTCCAGTGGGTTCCGGAGCTGGTGACGGTGGCGTCCCAGGCGGAGCCGACCGCGGTGCCGGAGGGGAAGTCCCACTCGATCGTCCAGGAGGAGAGGGCGGTCGTTCCGGTGTTCTTGACCGTCCACTGGCCCTCGAAGCCGGTGCCCCAGTCGGACTTCTTGACGTAGGTGGCTGTCGCGGAGGTGGCGGCCTCGGCGGGGGAGGCCAGGCCGACCATCGCGGCGAGGGGAAGCAGCAGTGCGGTGAGGCCCGCGACGGTCCTGGACCTGGTGGCTGCACCCGCTCCGCGTCTCCATCTGAGTCGGGTGAGGCGTACAGGGTTGTCAGTGCTCAACGGTGCTCCTCGGGTGAGGTCCGGCAAACGGGGGATGATCCGTAACCTGCAAACCCTGCGTCGCCCTGAGCCCGCTTTGTCGTGGCGTACTCACCGCAGCGTGTCCGGTGAGATTAGGAAGGTCTGGACCAATCGTCAAGAGGTCCAGACCAAAGATGCGTGACGGAAATCAGAGCCCCAACTCCTGCGCGAGCACAGCGGCTTGGACCCTGCTGCGTAGTTCCAGCTTGCCGAGCAGCCTGCTGACGTGCGTCTTCACCGTTGCCTCCGCCATCGAGAGCCGCCCCGCGATCTCGGCGTTCGACAGCCCCTGCCCGAGACAGCCCAGTACCTCGCGTTCCCTGCGCGTCAGGGTGTCGAGGGCCTCGGGAGCGGGCCCGCCCGGTCTGCGCGCGGGGGAGGTCCCGGCGAACTCCTCGATCAGCCGGCGCGTGACCGCAGGGGCGATCATGCCCTCGCCGCGGGCCACCGTCCGTACGGCTTCGAGCAGGTCCGTGGCGTCGGTGTTCTTCAGCAGGAAGCCCGACGCACCCGCGCGCAGCGCGCCGAAGACGTACTCGTCCAGGTCGAAGGTCGTCAGCACCAGCACGTCCGCCAGCCGCTCACCCACGACCTGCCGCGTCGCCGACACCCCGTCGAGCCGGGGCATCTGTACGTCCATCAGCACCAGATCCGGACGGAGCTCACGCGCCAGGCGGACCGCGGCCTCGCCGTCGGCCGCCTCGCCCACGACCTCGATGTCCGGCGCACTGCGCAGGATCAGGACCAGCCCCGCCCGCACGGCCGACTGGTCCTCCGCGACCAGCACCCGGATGGTCATGCCCCGTACGTCCTCTCCTCGACGGGCAGTTCGGCCCGCACCCGCCAGGTCTTCACGCCGTCGCCCAGGGGCTCAGGCCCCGCCTCCATCGTCCCGCCCAGCAGCGCCACCCGCTCCCGCATCCCCACCAGACCGGCCCCCGAACCGGGCGCGCGCGGTCCGGGGCGGTCGCCGAACAGGCTGCTCACCTCCACCGTGAGCAGGGTGCGCGACCGGTCCAGCCGGACGATCACCGGGCCGGGCGCAGCATGCTTCAGCGCGTTCGTCAGCGACTCCTGGACGATGCGGTACGCCGCGAGCTCCACCGGCGCGGGGAGCGGCCCGGACTCCTCGCGGCCGTCCTCCAGGGTGACGACGAGCCCGCTCGACGCGGAGTTCGCGCCCGCCTGCTCCACGAGGGCGTCCAGGGAGGCGAGCGTCGGGGCCGCGCTCGGCGGCCCGTCCGCGCCGCTCTCCCGCAGCAGCCCGATCAGCCGCCGCATCTCGGCCAGCCCGTCGACACTGTTCTGCCGGATCACTCCGAGGGCGTCGCGGGAGGTGCCCGGATCATCGATGGAGAGCGCGGCGGTGGAGTGGATGGCGATGGCGGAGAGGTGGTTGGCGACCATGTCGTGCAGCTCGCGGGCCATCCGGGAACGCTCGGCGGTCACCGCCTGGGCCCGGTCGATCTCGGCCAGCAGCGCGGTCTGGTCGGCGCGCAGCCGTGCCGCCTCCGCGGCGTCCCGGTGGTTGCGCACACTGGCACCGGTGACGGCGGGGCCGAAGGCGACCATGCCGACGACGATCCCGATGAGCACGGCGTCCGCGGAAGGGGCCCAGGCGATGAAGCCGACCGTCGTGGCGACCGTGACGAGCAGTGTGATCACCGGGATGCGGCGGGAGGCCGCGGGGGAGCCGTACAGCACCGCCGCGTACACGAGGTCGGTGAACATGAGCAAGGTCGCCAGGCTGCCCACGGTGAACTGGTCCGCCACCAGCGCGAGCGTGCCGATCGCCAGCGCGGTCAGGGGTGCGCTGCGCCGGAGCAGTTCCAGGGCCGACACGGCCGCGAGAGGCAGCAGGGACACCCAGGGGGCGTCGAACAGCCGGCCGTTCTGGATGTGGATCCCGACCAGCCACAGGAAGACACCGCCGGACAGCCCGATGACCGCGAGGAGTACGTCGTCGCGGTGCGGGCGCGCAAGGGAGGACACACTCCCATCCAACACGGCGCGGGCGCGCGGCACGTCCGTACGCGGGGTGAGGCGCGGCTACATCGAAGGATGCAGTCACGTTTCGTCACTGCCGACGACGATCCGGCGCCCCACGGACGGGAGCCTGGAAGGGACCGGAAGGAGAAGTGCCGTGATCGTCACACTGATCGTGCTCTGCGAGGTCGGCTTCTGGGTCCTGCTGGCGGCCGGACTCGGACTCCGGTACATCGCGAAGAAGCCCAGGCTGGGCGCCGCCGTCCTGCTCTGCGAGCCCCTGCTCGAGGTCGTCCTGCTGGTGGTGACGGCCGTCGACCTGAAGAACGGTGCCGAGCCGGACTGGAAACACGGCCTGGCGGCCGTCTACATCGGATTCACCGTGGGACTCGGACACTCCGTCATCAAGTGGATGGACGCCAAGGCCGCCCACCGCTTCGCCGGCGGCCCTGCCCCGGTGAAGCCCCCGAAGTACGGGATGGCCAGGGCCGCCCACGAATGGCGCGTCGCCGGCCGCTGGACCGTCGCCGCGGTGACCGCCATCGCCCTGCTCCAGGCCGCCGTCTGGTACGTCGGCGGGGACGGTGACACGGGCTCGCTGCAGGTGTGGCAGCAGAAGATGCTCTGGGTGATCGGGATCAACCTGGTCGTCGCCGGCTGCTACACGGTGTTCCCCAAGCAGGAGCCCAAGGACCGGGTCGGGGCGGGCCGCTGATCAGCGCTCGCCGCCCGGCACCCACAGCACGTCGCCGACCTCCTTGTTCGCCGTCCTGGCGAGGATGAACAGGAGGTCGGAGAGACGGTTCAGATAGGTCGCGGTCAGCGCGTTCATCACGTCGCCGTGCACCTCGAGGGCCGCCCAGGTGGACCGCTCCGCGCGGCGGACGACCGTGCAGGCCTGGTGCAGCAGCGCCGCCCCCGGGGTGCCGCCCGGCAGGATGAAACTGCGGAGCTTCTCCAGCTCCTCCAGGAACGAGTCGCAGTCCGCCTCCAGCTTGTCGACGTAGGACTGCTCCACCCTCAGCGGCGGGTACTTCGGGTCCTCCGCCACCGGGGTGGACAGGTCCGCGCCCACGTCGAAGAGGTCGTTCTGCACACGGACGAGGACCTTCACGACGTCCTCGGAGAGGTTCCCGAGGGCGATGGCCGTACCGATGACCGCGTTGGCCTCGTTGGCGTCGGCGTAGGCCGAGATCCGCAGATCGGTCTTGGAGGTCCGGCTCATGTCGCCGAGGGCCGTGGTGCCCTTGTCGCCGGTACGGGTGTAGATGCGCGTCAGATTGACCATGGGGCCAGCCTAAGGGCCTCCCGCCCGGATAACGCCGGGCTCGATCCGGACGCGCACGGCACACCCATGGCAGCACGTCGGCGGCGGGACGGTGGCCGGGCGAGGTCCCGCGCGACGCGCTCGTCCTGCTCGGCGACACGGAGGACCTCCTCGGCGGGAAGGTCCTCAACTACGCCCGACGCGCCGCCACGTGACCCCGGGCGGTGTGATGTCCGTCATGTGAGACGTGACGCGCATCTCTTCGCGGCCTCATGGCCCCTCACGGGTACTAATCTCCGCCGGAGAGCATGCGAACAACTAGAAGCATTGGGGTGCGAAACGTGGCCAGGAAGCTCGCCGTCATCGGCGCCGGACTCATGGGGTCCGGTATCGCGCAGGTCTCCGCCCAGGCGGGCTGGGACGTCGTGCTGCGTGACGTCACCGACGAGGCCCTGGCCCGTGGACGCGGTGGCATCGAGGCCAGTTACGGCAAGTTCGTCGCCAAGGGCAAGCTGGAGGCGTCCGACGCCGAGGCCGCGCTCGCCCGGATCACCACGACCACCGACCTCGACGCGGTGGCCGACGCCGACGTCGTCGTCGAGGCCGTCTTCGAGAAGCTCGAGGTCAAGCACGAGATCTTCCGTACGCTCGACAAGGTCGTGCGGGAGGACGCCGTCCTCGCCTCCAACACCTCCGCCATCCCGATCACCAAGATCGCGGCCGTGACGGAGCGCCCCGAGCGGGTCGTCGGGGTGCACTTCTTCTCGCCGGTCCCGATGATGCAGCTCTGCGAGCTGGTACGCGGCTACAAGACCAGCGACGAAACCCTCGCGACGGCAAGGGAGTTCGCCGAGTCCGTGGGCAAGACCTGCATCGTCGTCAACCGCGACGTCGCGGGCTTCGTCACCACCCGGCTGATCTCGGCGCTGGTCGTCGAGGCGGCCAAGCTGTACGAGTCGGGCGTCGCGTCGGCCGAGGACATCGACACCGCCTGCAAGCTCGGATTCGGTCACGCCATGGGCCCGCTGGCCACCGCCGACATGACCGGCGTGGACATCCTTCTGCACGCCACGGGCAACATCTACACCGAGTCCCAGGACGAGAAGTTCGCCGCCCCCGAGCTGATGCGCCGGATGGTCGACGCAGGTGACATCGGGCGCAAGAGCGGGCAGGGCTTCTACACCTACTGATCACGCCCGGGGCCCCGGGCCGTCTGATGTGCCGTCAATCAGCCCTGGGGCCCGGGATCCGGTGCCGTCCGGTGCGCGGATCCAGTGGGTACCGCCGGACCGGCTTCACTCCTCGGGGTGAATTCGGTATCGGTTCGCTTACAGACGGCAACTTCCCTGTCGCTGCGGCAGTCAGTTGTGGCAGAGGCAGGAAGAGATCCAGACCGACCGACCACGCGGAGTACTTCCGGGGAGCGCATATGCACATCAGGGGCGACCACGCCGAGCTGGCCGTCGGGGGCCGCCTCGACGTCCGAAGCGCGGCGGACGCCCGTACGGTTCTGCACTCGGCCGTCGACGACGGAGCCGGCGACCTCGTGCTGAACCTGACCGAGCTGGACTCGTGGGACGCCACCGGACTCGGCGTCATCATGGGCGCGCACCGCAGAGCCGGCCGGGCCGGCCGGCGGCTGGTGCTGCGCGGCGTGCCGCCGCAGATGCAGCGCCTGCTGGTCGCGACGAGGCTGCACCGGATCCTGGCCATCGAGGGCGGGCTCGCCGCGGACTCCCTGCCACGCGTCTGAGGGCGCGGCGATGCACGCACAATCCTCACGAGAACGTGATGTGACGGGCGGCGCGGCCCCCCACCGGTTCGTGGATACTGTGCGAAGGTTCAGGGTTCGGCCGTCTGCCGATCGACGAGGACCCACTGGCGGACACCGGACCGGGAACGACTGCGGGCGTGCGAGCCGGAGGGCGCAACCGCGCACTGCGCGTCTGGGGGACTTTGACGATGGACCCGACCAATCGGGGACCGGAAGAGTACGACAACGACCTTTCCGGTGACGAAGGCGGGCGACGACGGCAGTCCCGCGACCCGCTGGCGCCCGACTTCGGGCACCAGACACCGCAGCAGTCCCGCACGGTGCGGCTGATATCGGGCGACTTCCTGCTCACCGTCAATCCCGTCGACGGCAGCGAGATCGAGCCGTGCAGGCCGGGGGAGCAGCCCGACGCGCCCGTGCGGCACACCGCCGCCCAGCGTGTGGAGCGTGAGCGAGCCGCAGCGCCGCCCGTACCCCCGGGGCCGCCCGCTCCGCAGATGCCCCTCCTGGAGCGCCAGGAGGAGCGTGAGCGGGCGGTACGGCTGCTCGCCCGGGGACGTTCGGTGTACCTCACCGGGCCGGCCGGGTCCGGCCGCACGGCCCTCCTGGACGCCATCGCCGCGGACTGCGCGGACCTGGCGCCGGACGGGGTCGTACGGCTCTCCGGATACAAGCGCACCGCCAACGAGCTGCTGTACGGACTGTTCGAAGCCGTCTTCCGCGCCCCCCTGCACCGGCCCGACCGTGAAGGGCTCCTCGCGCTCGTCCACGGCGTCGGAGCCGTCGTCGTCGTCGACGACCTGGAGCTCTCGGGCGCGGCGCTCCAGGAGCTGCTCGACGCCACCCCGGAGTGCGCGTTCCTCTTCGGTACGACCCCCGACGTGTCCGCGTCCGCGGCCGACGCGAACCTCGACGAGGTCGTCCTCGCAGGTCTGGGCCGCAGCGCTTCGATCGAGCTCATGGAACACGTCGTGGAGCGCGCCCTCACCGACGAGGAGGCGAACTGGGCGGGAGACCTCTGGTTCGAGTCCGAAGGGCTGCCCCTGCGCTTCGTCCAGGCCGGTGCCCTGCTGCGCCAGCGCGACGACCTGCGGACCGGCCAGGACGCGTTCGACGGCTACGACGACGACCCGTCGGACGCGCCCTTCGGCCGGGCCGAGCCGGCCGGGCTCCCGCTGCCCAGCCTCGGTGAGGGCGCGGCACCCGCCGCCCTGCTCGCCTCCAGGCTGACCGAGGCCGCCCGCGAGACACTGCGCTTCGCGGTCGCGCTCGGCGGTGAGGTGCCGCACCAG
This sequence comes from Streptomyces pratensis, assembly GCF_016804005.1. Taxonomy (GTDB): domain Bacteria; phylum Actinomycetota; class Actinomycetes; order Streptomycetales; family Streptomycetaceae; genus Streptomyces; species Streptomyces pratensis_A. The sequence goes on from NZ_CP051486.1 coordinate 1,486,354, forward strand.
GCCCACCTGCCGGCCCTCGTGGGGGACACCCACGCCGATGCCGCCCTGGGCGAGCTGGCTCTCATCGGTCTGCTCTCCCCGGCGGGCCCCCGCTACCGGCTGGCCGCCGGAGTCCTGGCCCAGCTGGAGACGAGCGGGTACGGCGAGAGCGCGGACGGGCACGCGCGCAGCGCCGCCCAGCACTACGCCTGGTGGGCAGGGCACCCCTCCGTCACCCCCGAACGCGCGGTCGCCGAGGCGGACGCACTCCTCGCCTCGATGGCCCGCCTCGTCCCCGGTGAGGCGGCAGGACAGGCGAGCGCGGCCGTCCTGCTGGCCCGCAGCGCCGCTCCCGCCTTCGCGGCGGGGATGCAGTGGGGCGCCTGGGAGAAGGCCCTCAGAGCCGGCCAGGAGGCCGCACGGCTCGCCGGCGAGGTGGCCGAAGAGGCCTACTTCCACCACGAGTTGGGAGTCCTGGCGCTGTGCACCGGTCATCTGGACCGGGCCAGGGCCGAATTGGAGACGTCCATCGGCATGCGCGGGGCGCTCGCCGACAAGGCAGGCGCAGTGGCCGGGCGCCGGGCGCTCGCACTCGTCGCGGACCGCTCGGGCGAACCGCTGCACGGCACCCCCGGGGGCGAGGAGGTGCCGGCCCCGCGTCACGACGAGTCGGCCTCACCCCCCGGCGGCATCCCGGCCGCCACACCCCTCTTCCCCCGGCAGACCGAGACGTCCGCGACCGTGATCGCCCGACGCAGCCCACCCCCCGCCGCTGCTCACACCGGGCCCATGGGGGTGCTCCGGGGAGCGCGGCGCAACCTCGTCGCGGTCGGCGCGGGCGCACTGCTCGCGGCCGTGCTCGGCACTGTGGTGACGCTGGGCGCCACCTCGGGGAGCGAGGACCCCGAAGGGCAGAACGTCACCACCGAACAGTCGGCGGACGAGGACGACAGCGAGAACGGCCTCTCCGCGGACGAGCCGACCGACGACCCGGCCACCGGCGAGGGCACGGCCGGCGGCGACTCCTCGTCCCCCGGCCCGTCCCGCACCACCACCCCTTCCACGAGCGGCACCCCGTCCCCGGGCGAGTCCGGCCCGGGAACCCCGTCGAGCAGCAGTCCCAGCAGTGAGGACCCGACGACCCCGGAAAGCCCGTCGCCGACGAGGAAGCCGACGACGCCGACGCCCACCGAGTCCGAGTCCGAGACCCCGACCGAAACCCCGACGGAGACTCCGACCGACCCGCCCACCACCGAGCCGACCCCGACGGAAACCGTCACGGAGCCGGAGACCTCCAACTCCGCGAGCGGCCCGGCCGAGACCGTCAGCGCGTCGGCGACGGAGGACGCACCCGCTCCGCCGACGACGGCCTGAGAGCGCAGAACGCCCTACGGGCCCGGAAACCGGGCCCGTAGGGCGTCACATGGAGAACAGCGGCCCGGTCAGAACAGCCGCAGCTTGTCGTCCTCGATGCCGCGCATCGCGTCGTAGTCGAGGACCAGGCACCCGATCCCACGGTCCGTCGCCAGGACCCGGGCCTGCGGCTTGATCTCCTGAGCCGCGAACACCCCGCGAACCGGAGCCAGGTGGGGATCCCGGTTGAGCAGCTCCAGATAGCGGGTCAGCTGCTCCACGCCGTCGATGTCACCACGCCGCTTCAGCTCCACGGCCACCGTCGCGCCGTCCGCGTCCCGGCACAGGATGTCGACCGGGCCGATCGCGGTCGGGTACTCGCGGCGGATCAGCGTGTAGCCCTCACCGATCGTCTCGATGCGGTCGGCGAGCAGCTCCTGGAGGTGCGCCTCCACGCCGTCCTTGATGAGCCCCGGATCGACACCCAGCTCATGGGACGAGTCGTGGAGGATCTCCTCCATCGTGATGATCAGTTTCTCGCCCGCCTTGTTCACCACGGTCCAGACGCCCGCACTGTCGTCGGCGCCCTCCTTCAGGGTGCACGGCGGGGACATCCAGTTGAGAGGTTTGTACGCCCGGTCGTCGGCGTGGATCGAGACGCTGCCGTCCGCCTTCACCAGGATCAGACGGGGGGCGGAGGGCAGGTGGGCGGTGAGCCGGCCCGCGTAGTCGACGGAGCAACGGGCGATGACGAGACGCATGGTCGGCAACGCTACTCGACGACCCGGGGTCCACGCGATTCCCGGACCCCGGTCCCCGGTGCCCCTTGACGGTGCGCAACGGGCTTGCCCCTCTTTGCGACCGTTCGTTATTGGCCGGTTGTGTTCCCAATCTCCTGGTGCGGCCCGGACTGCGCCCTTACCGTGTAAGCAGGAGGTCGCCGTCTGTGTACGCAGCGTCGCCGCCCCGCCCTGCCCGTAAGGCCCCGGCCACCCGTCGGGGCCGCGAGAGGAGAACCCATGTCGCTCGACGTCTCACCGGCGCTGTTGGAACAGGCCGAGCGAGGCGAGGTCGACGAAGCCGACTTCGTCGACTGCGTCCGGACCTCCCTGCCCTACGCATGGGAGATGATCAGCTCCCTGGTGGCTCAGCTGAAGGTGGACGGCGGAGAGTTCGCCGACAACCAGACGCCCCCGCCGGACGAGCAGGCACGTGGTCAGCTGCTGCGTGCGCTCGCGAGTGATGCGATACGCGGCGCGCTGCAGCGCCACTTCGGAGTGCGCCTGGCATTCCAGAACTGCCACCGCGTCGCGGTGTTCCCGCTGGACACGTCGGTCGACGAGCGGCTGGCCCGATTCACCTCGGTGAGAGGCCAGTTGCTCAACCAGTCGCCCGAACTTCGGGACTGCTGAACGCTTCTGCTGCCGCTTCGGGCCGCGGGAGGTGCAACTGGCTCCGGGGCGGCAGCTCCCGTACCACCGCACCACCAGGACTACCGGCGTGAACGGGTCACTCCAGCAACGGCAGCACTTCCGTGCCCAGCCGTTGCACATTCGTCTCCGTCGCCGCGAGATCACCCGACCCCTCGGCCAGGAGGGCGAAGCGGGTGATGCCCGTGCGCTCCGCCGTGGCCGCCAGGCGGTCCGCGGCGAGACGGGGAGGGCCCACCGGATGCAGGCCGCAGAGGAACTCCGTGTACGCGACGGGGTCGCGCATCACCCTGTGGCGGCCGTCGACCGTCACGTGGGCGTCGAGCCCCTGCCGCAGCCAGCCCGGCATGGCCTTCACGAGCGTCTCCAGGGCTTCCGCGGGGCTGTCGGCGATCTGGGCCACCCCTGCGGACACATGTGCTACTCGCTCCACGACCTCCGTCGGCTGACCGGCCCCACGGGCGGCCGATCGCCACAGGGCGACCATGTCCGCCTTCTCCTCGTCGCCGCAATGCATCCCGAGGAGCATCGGCAAACCCTTTTCAGCGGCGAGTTCCACGCTTTTCGGCGAGGTGCACGCGACGATCACCTCGGGCCTCGGCGGACCGTCACCGAGGAGTTCGTCGGCCCGGGGCACGACGGCCACCTCGCGGAAGCCGAAGCGCTCCCCACGGCCCGCCACCCGCGGTTCGTGCAGCCAGTCGAGCAGCAGCTCCAGCGCCTCGGGGAAGCCCTTCTCGTACGCGTCGAGGCCTCCCTGGAACACCTCCAGGTCGACCCACGGGCCACCACGCCCGACCCCGAGGGAGAAGCGCCCGCCGCTCGTCAGGTGCAGCAGCGCGGCCTGCTCGCCGAGCATGACCGGGTGCTGGTTGGGCAGCACGCTCACGGCGGTGCCCACGCGGATCCTGCGGGTGCGGCCGAGCAGCAGGGCGGCAAGTGTGGTGGCGGACGGGCACACCCCGTACGGCACGAAATGATGTTCCGCCAGCCAGACGGAATCGAGCCCCGACTCCTCCGCCACCTCCGCGGATCTGACGGCGCGGTGCAGGGCCTCGCCCTGCCCCTGGCCCGGGAATTGGGCTGCCAGTACGAACGTTCCTACGCGCATCGCCTTCTGCCTCCTTACGGCCGACGCGGCTGTCCCCCTCTACCGGCAACAACGTCTGACACGTGCCAAAGGCACGGTCCAGGGCGAAGTTGTTGCGATTTTCCGGTAACCCACCCGCTCCGTCGCTGCTCACAGGCATCACGCGCCACCGGCCCGCAGCCGATGCCTCTAGGCTGGACGGAACGATCTGCCCGTACCGCCGCCCCGTGAGGTGTCCCGTGTCCCCGCGCCGCAACCGCCCCCGAGGCGGCGAGAGCCCCACCGGCAACGCACGAGATCAGACGGAGCGATACGGCGGAGGAGGGGCCGCGGAGAGCTGGCAGGGCGAGGAGTGGTCGGTGCGCCCCGTCAGCGGAGCCAGCGCGGCGGGCAAGCGCTACCGCTGCCCCGGCTGCGACCAGGAGATCCCGTCCGGGGTCCCGCACCTCGTCGCCTGGCCCGAGTTCGGCGGTATCGACGACCGCAGGCACTGGCACAAAGCCTGCTGGAACGCGAAGGACCGCCGCACCACACGGGTGCAGCGGTCCAGGAACGCTCCGCGCTACTGAGTCAGACGTCCCGCCGGTCCAGCGACGCGAAGGCGCCGGCCATGGCCACCGCGGTCACGCCGAGCATGATCCACAGCGGCTCCCAGCCGGTCGGCCCCGACGCGGTCACCGTCGCGTCGTACATCGCGCCCAGCTGATTGGGGATGGAGTACTCGAAGAGTGCCTCCTGCACACCGGCGAGCGTCGGCGAGAACATGAACATCGCCAGCACGAGCGGGAGCAGCACCAGCGCGATCATGACCGTGATGGCGCCCGCCGAGTGCCGGATGATCGCGCCGACCGCGAGTGAGAGCAGCCCGAGCGTCGCGACGTAGAGACCGATCCCCACGGTGGAACGCACCCAGAAGCCCGTGTCGGGAGTGGAGCCGTCCAGCATGGCCGTCTGCAGGACGCCCACGACCCCGGTGGTCACCGTGGTGATCGTGAAGGAGAGCAGGAAGAACACGATCGACTTCGCGATCAGTATCCGCGCCCGGCTCGGGCAGGCCGTCAGCGTCGTCCGGATCATCCCGGTGCTGTACTCGGAAGCGATGGTCAGCACGCCGAGAGTGATGACACAGATCGACCCGAGCAGCACGCCGAAGAAACCGAGGGTGAGCACGGGGGCGTCGTCCATGGGGGCGTCCGACAGGCTCACCACGAACGCGACGAGCAGCCCGATGCCGATCAGCAGCACGATCATCACGCCGAGCGTCCACACCGTGGAGCGCACGGACCGGATCTTCGTCCACTCGGAGGCGATCGCATCACCGAGGCCGGGGGTGCGCACGGGAATCGGTGAGGTGTACGGCGCGGCAGGGCCGCCCCAGCCCTGCTGCGGCTGCTGAGGAGCCTGGTAGGCCTGCGAGGGCATCTGCGCCTGCGGGTGCGGCGGAGGCGTCGTCATCGGGAGTCCTCGCTGGTCTTGTGCCCGGCGGGGGCCGCGGGTGCGGGGGCCGGTGCGTCGGCGTACGGGTTCTGCCCCGGGGGCGGCGGTGCGTACCAGCCCTGCTGCGGGACCTCGGGCGGAGGCTGCTGGGGCGAGTGGCCGGGCTGCCACGCGCCCTCGTGGCCGGCCGGGCCGTACCCGGGCGGCGGCAGCTGGAGCCCCTGCTTGGCGTCCGCCGTCGAGCGGTAGTCCACGGCGCCCTGCGTCATCCGCATGTACGCCTCCTCGAGCGACGCCTGGTGCGGCGAGAGCTCCCACAGCCGGACGTCCGACGCGTGCGCCAGATCGCTGATCCGGGGGAGTTCGAGCCCGGTGATCCGCAGGGCCCCGTCAGGCTCCGGCATGACCTGCCCGCCCGCCTCCGTGAGCGCGGCGGTCAGCTTCTCCCGGTACTCGGGCCGGTCCACAGGGACGCGCACCCGGGCGAAGTCCGCGGAGTTGGCCGAGATGAAGTCGGTGACGCTCATGTCGGAGAGGAGCTGCCCACGGCCGATCACGATCAGGTGATCGGCGGTGAGCGCCATCTCGCTCATCAGGTGACTGGAGACGAAGACCGTGCGGCCTTCGGAGGCCAGCCGCTTCATCAGGTTGCGGACCCAGAGGATGCCCTCGGGGTCGAGCCCGTTGACCGGCTCGTCGAAGAGCAGCACCTGCGGGTCCCCGAGCAGTGCCGCCGCGATCCCGAGCCGCTGGCCCATGCCGAGCGAGAATCCCTTGGACCGCTTCTTCGCGACGTCCTGGAGACCGACGACACCGAGGACCTCGTCCACCCGGGCCGCCGGGATACCCGCCAGCTGGGCCAGGCACAGGAGGTGGCTGCGCGCGCTGCGCCCGCCGTGCACGGCCTTGGCGTCCAGCAGCGCCCCCACCTGGCGCGGGGCGTTGGGAAGGCTGCGGAACGCGTGGCCGCCGATCGTCACATGTCCCGAAGTCGGCCGGTCCAGGCCGAGCATCATGCGCATGGTGGTGGACTTGCCCGACCCGTTGGGACCGAGGAACCCCGTGACGGCCCCCGGCCGCACCTGGAAGGAAAGGTTGTGCACGGCCGTCTTCGCGCCGTAGCGCTTGGTCAGGCCGACTGCCTCGATCATTCTCCAGCCCCATCGACTTATCTGTCGTCGGGGCCCAGGCCTCCGGCCGCACGCCCCCGTAAGAGTTAGGAGGATAACCAGCCGCGGACGGTTCCGGCCAAGCGCCCGACCGGAGCACCGGCGTCCCAGGCGCCTCTCAGGCGTCCCGCTGCTTCAGGACGAGGTAGCCGCCGATCAGCGCCGCCACCACCCACAGCGCCATGATCCCCAGCCCGCCCCACGGCCCGTACGGCGCGGGGTCGCTGTTCAGGGCGTCCGGAACCACCTGCATGATCTTGGAGCCGGCCTGGTCGGGGAAGTAGCGGGCCACGCTCTTCGCACCCGGGACCGCCGAGAGGATCTGGGAGACGAGGAAGAAGAACGGCATCAGGATGCCCAGCGACAGCATGGAACTGCGCAGCATCGTGGCCACGCCCATCGAGAAGACCGCGATCAGTCCCATGTAGACGCCGCCGCCGAAGACCGCGCGCAGCACGTTCTCCGCGCCGATGTCCGTGCCGCGGTCGCCCAGCATGGCCTGGCTGAGGAAGAAGGTCACGAAGCTGGTGGCGAGACCGACGGCCAGGGCCAGGACGCCCGCCACCGCGATCTTGCTGAAGAGGAACGACCCGCGCTGCGGCACGGCCGCGAGCGAGGTCCGGATCATGCCCGAGCTGTACTCCGTGCCCACCACCAGGACTCCGAAGACGACCATCGCCAGCTGCCCCAGGACCGTACCGGAGAAACTCACGAACGTCGGGTCGAAGGTGGCCTGCTCAGCGGCGGAGAGGTCGTCGAACTGGCTGTTCAGCAGGGCGCTGAGGGCCGCGCCCATCGCGACGGTGACGACGAACGCGGCGACCAGCGTCCACATGGTCGACGACACCGTACGGATCTTGGTCCACTCGGAGTTCAGGACCGCGGGAACCGATGCCATGGCCGTCACACCCCCTTCGTACGGACGTCGGCAGTGCCGCCGCCGGCCTGCTGCTGGTTCCACTGGTCGCCCCAGTGCGGGCCCACCGGCTGCGGCGGGGCACCCTCGCGTTCGGAGTGGGCGTGGTACTCCACGGAGCTCGCGGTCATCTGCATGAAGGCCTCCTCCAGGGAGGCCCGCTGGGCACTCAGCTCGTGCAGGACGATCCCGTTCCGGCCGGCGAGCTCACCCAGCCGCTCCGGGGCCTCGCCGTCGATCTCCAGCGTGCCGTTGCCCGACTCGACCGCGACGACGCCCTCCGAGTGCAGGAGATCGCGCAGCCGCTCCTGCTCCGGGGACCGCATGCGCACGAAGCTGCGGGAGTTGTCGCGGATGAAGTCGGCCATCGAGGTGTCCGCGAGCAGCTTGCCCTGTCCGATGACGATCAGATGGTCCGCGGTCAGGGCCATCTCGCTCATCAGGTGCGAGGAGACGAAGATCGTCCGGCCTTCCGCCGCGAGGGCCTTCATCAGATTTCTGATCCAGTGGATTCCCTCGGGGTCCAGACCGTTGACGGGCTCGTCGAACATCAGGATCTCGGGGTCGCCGAGCAGTGCGGCTGCGATTCCCAGCCGCTGGCCCATACCGAGGGAGAAGCCCTTGGACTTCTTCTTCGCCACCGCGCTCAGGCCGACCGTGTCCAGCACGTGGGAGACCCGGCTCGCCGGGATGCGGTTGCTCTGGGCGAGACACAGGAGGTTGTTGTACGCGCTGCGCCCGCCGTGCATCGACTTGGCGTCCAGGAGCGCGCCGATGTGCTTGAGCGGTTCCTGGAGGTCGCGGTAGTGGCGGCCGTCGATCCGCACCGTGCCGCTGGTCGGGTTGTCGAGGTCGAGCATCATCCGCATGGTCGTGGACTTGCCCGCGCCGTTCGGGCCGAGGAACCCGGTCACCATGCCCGGTCTGACCCGGCATGACAGATGGTCGACGGCAACCTTGTTGCCGAAGCGTTTGGTGAGGCCGTCGAGCTCGATCATGCGCCCACGCTAGAACGGCCGCGCGCCCGGCGCCACCACAAAGGCGGAACCGGGCGCGCAAAGGGGTACGGCGCACGCACGCGCCGTCGCTCAGCGGGTCTGCTGGGCGGGGACCCCACGGGTGGCGTCGTCCTCCGCCGGGGAGCCGGCGGCGGCGACCGCGGCACCCGTCAGCGTCGCCAGCATCTCGCGGACGTTGGTCAGCTGGGCGTTGATCGAGTCGCGGCGGTTGGTGAGCGCCGCCAGCTCGCGCTCCGATTCGCTGCGGATCCGGTCGGCCTTGGCGTTCGCGTCGGCCACGATGTCCTCGGCCTGACGCTGAGCCGTCTCCACCGTCTGACGGGCCCGGCGCTCGGCGTCCGTACGGAGCTTCTCGGCCTCCAGACGGAGCTGCTCCGCCCGGTGCTCGATCTCGGCGAGACGCTTCTCGGCCTTCGCCTGACGGGACGCGAGGTCGCGCTCGGACTGCTCGCGGCGCTTGGCCAGGTTCGTCTCGAAGTCCGCGGCGGCCTGGGCGGCCTTGGCGCGGGTCTCCTCGAAGAGGGCGTCCGCCTCCTCGCGCTTCTGCTGGGCGTCCTTCTGGGCGTCGGTGCGCAGCGTGCTCGCTTCGCCCTTGGCCTTCTCGACGATACGAACGCCCTCGTCCTCGGCCTTCGCCTTGCGCTCCGCGGCGAACGTCTCCGCGTCGTTGCGCACCTGCTGGGCGGCCGACTCGGCCAGCTCGCGGTGCTGCTCCGCGGCGCGGCGGGCCTCCTCACGCAGGTCCTTCGCCTCCTCCTCGGCGAGGCGGAGGATCTTCTCGACGCGCGCACCGAGACCGGCGTACGACGGCTCGGCGTCGTTGACCTGGGCCTGGGCGTTCTGCGTCTCGAGGTGGAGCTCCTCGATGCGCTTTTCCAGAGAGGTGATACGGGCGAGAGCGCTGTCACGGTCGGCGACGAGTTTGGTAATGCGGTCGTCCACCTGACCGCGGTCGTATCCACGTCGCACGAGCTCGAAGCCGAAGGGGGAGGAAGGGTCGCTCATGGGGTTCCTGTCGAATGAGACCGGTGAGGTGTTAGAGGGAATCCTAGGGGCCTGGGCGGCGTGTCAACGTGAAGATGCCGCTTTGGTATGGAGAATGACACCCCTTTTGAGTGGCTGACCCCCGGAGTGCTTGCGACCCGAAGGGTTGAATGTTCATGGCGAAATACGTGAGCGGTTACCCGTCCGACGCCTTGCCCCCCGACCGGTTGCCCGCCGACGCCCCGGCCTTCACGCCCCCCGCACCGCCGCCCGAGGCCTTGCCCGCTCCGCCCGGAGCCTCGAAAGACTCCAACGCCTCGAGGACGTCCTGGACACGGGAGATCTCCGTATTGATGTCCTCGCGTCTGCGGACCAGCAGGTCCAGCTCGCGACGGCCTTCGTCGACCGTCTGCTTCGCCTCGGCCTCGGCGTCGGCCCGCAGCTTCTCGGCCACCCTGGTCAGTTCGGCCTTCTTGGTCTCGGCCTCCTTGAGGAGCGACTCGGCGCGCTTCACGGCGGCGATACGGACCTTGCTCGCTTCCGAATTCGCTTCCGACAGCAGCTCCTTGGCCTTGGCCTCGGCCTCCGCCCGCTGATCCGTCGCCGCCTTCATCAGCTTGTCGACGCGCTCGCCGGCGGTCTTCATCTGCTCGGAGGTCTCGCGCCGGGCGCGCTCGTGCAGCTCCTCGATCTCGCTCTCGATCCGGGTCCTGAGCTCATCCGCCCGTTCCCGGGTGGCGGTGGCGTCCCGGCGGGCGCCGACGAGCAGCTCGTCCGCGTCCGTACGGGCGCGCTCCACCAGGGTGTTGCCCTCGACCGTGGCCTCCGAGGTGATCCGGACGGCCTCGTTGCGGGCGGCCCCGACCATCCTGTCCGCCTGCTCCTCGGCCTCGGTGGCGGCGCGCAGCGCCTCCTCCTGGGCCTTGTTGACGAGCTGGTCGGCCTGTTCGGCGGCATCGGTACGGCGCTTCGCCGCTGCCTCGCGTGCCTCGTCGAGCAGCCGGTCGGCCTCCTGCCGGGCCTCCGCGCCCAGTTGCTCCGCCGCGGCCTCGGCGTCGGCGCGCAGCCGCTCCGACTCCTCGCGGGTGCGGGCCGCGTGCTCCTGGGCCGAACCGACGGTCTGTGCCGCCTCCGCGCGCAGCCGCTCCGCCTCGTCGGTCGCCTCCTGTACGAAGCGCTCCGACTGTTCGGTGGCCTCGGTGCGGACCCGCTCGCTCTCGCTCGTGGCCTCAGCCATGAGCCGGTCGGCCTGCGCCGCCGCTTCGGAACGGATGCGGTTGGCGTCCTCGCGGGCGTCGGCGCGGGCGCGTGAGGCGTCCTGCTCCGCCGACGCGAGGGCGTCGGACGCCTCCGTGCGGACCCGCTGGCTGTACTCCGAGGTGTCCGAGCGCAGCTTCTCCGACTCGGTGATGGCCTCGGAGACGGTCCGCTCGGCCAGGGTCTTCGCGGCCTCGGCCTCCTCGTGCGCGACCTGACGGATGCGGTTGGCGTCCTCGGCGGCCCGCTCGCGCTCGGCGTAGGCGTCGGACCTGAGCCGGTCCGCCTCCTCCTGCGCCTCGGTCCTCGTCCGCTCCGCCGCGTGATCGGCGGCGGAACGCAGTCCGGTGATCTCCTCCTCGGCCTGCTCCTGCATCCCGGCGACGGAGTCCCGCACCTGCTGTGCGGTCTGCTCGGCGGCGGAGACCAGCTCGGTTGCCCGGCTCTCCGCCTCCTCGACCAGCCGCTGGGCCTCGGCCTGGGCCTCCTCGACCCGCTTGCGGGCGGAGGCGAGGAGCTCCTCGCTCTGCTCGCGGGCGCGCTCGCGCTCCTGCTCGGCCTCGGCCCGCGCGGAGCCGAGTGCCTCCTCGGCGGCGCGGCGGCGGCGGTTGGCCTCCTCCTGGGCGGCGGCCAGTGCCTCCGCGGCCTCCGTGCCGACCCGCTCGGCGGCGGCCGCGGCCTCGGAGCGCACCCGGCCGGCGCTCTCCTGCGCCTCGGTCTTCAGCCGCTCCGCCTCGGCGGCGGCCTCGCTGCGCAGCCGTACGGCCACGGACTCGCCCTCGGCGCGGGACTGCGCGGCGTCGGCGGCGGCCTCGGTGCGCAGGCGCTCGGCCTCCGTCGTGGCCTGCTCCTGGAGCGCACGGATCCGCTCGGCGGCCTCCGCGCGCAGCCGCTCGGACTCCTCGCCCGTCTCGCGGCGGATCCGCTCCGCCTCCGTACGGGCCTCACCGAGCACCTCCTCCGCGGCGTCGACCCGGGACTGGGCCTCGGTGTGCAGCCGGGCCAGCTCCTCGGCGGCCTCGGCCTTGCGGGCCTCGGCCCCGCGCTCGGTCTCCTCGCGCAGTTCCTCGGCCGCCCTGACCGCCGCGGCGGTCAGGGCGGTGGCCTGTTCCTCGGCCTCGGCGCGGAGCTTCTCCGCCTCGGCCCGGCTGCGTTCCAGCGCCTCCTCGGCCTGCTTGCGCAGGTTGGCGGCCCGCTCGGCGGCCTCGGTCCTGACGCGCTCGCTCTCGGTGCCCGCGGACGTCCGCAGCTCCTCGGCGTCGGACTTGGCCTTGGTGAGCAGCTCCTCGGCGGTGCGGGCACCCTCCTCCAGCTGCTGGACGGCCTCGCGGCGGGCCTCGCCGCGGATCCGCTCGCCCTCGGCCACGGCCTCGGAGCGGAGCTGCTCGGCCTCACCGCGGAGACGGCGGGCCTCCTCCTGCAGCTCGACGGTCTTGGCCCGGTACTCCTTGGTGTCGTCCTTGGCCGCGCCCTTGAGCTGGTCGGCCTGCTCGGCGGCCTCGCCGCGCAGCCGGTCCGCCTCGGCCTCGGCCTCACGGCGGATCCGTTCGGCCTCCTCACCGGCGGCCTTGGTGGTCGACCTGGCGTCGTCGGAGGCCTTGGTCAGGACCTCCTCGGCGCTCCGGGCGGCCTTCGCGAGCTGGGCGGCGGCGTCCTCGGCGGCCAGGGTGCGGGCCTTCTCGGCGGCCTCGGCGACCACGCGGTCGGCTTCCGCCCGCGCGTCGACGAGGGCCTGCTCGGCCTCTTCCTTGAGCGTCTCGGCCTGCTTCGTGGCCTCGCCGACCAGGCGGGCGATCTCGGACCTGGCCGTACGCGTGCGCTGCTCGTTCTGCGACTCGGCGCCGGCCAGCCGCTTGACCGCGGCCTCCTTCGCCTCGGAGAGGACCTTCTCGGCCTCCAGCCGGGCCTCGCGCAGCCGGGTCTCGGCCTCCTGCATGCGCTGCTCGGCGGTGCGGTTCAGCTCCGCGGTCTGCTGCCGGGTCTGCTCGGTCTCGGCGGTTGCCGTCGAGCGGAGCTGCTCGGCGTGACTGGTGGCCTCCTGTGCCTGCGAAGAGGCTGCCTCCAGCAGCCGCTCGGCGTCCCTGCGGGCCCGCAGCAGCGTCGCCTCGGCCTCGCGACGGGCCGACTCGGACTCGGAGTTGAGGCGCCGACGGGTCTCGTCGGCGAGCCGGGCCGCCTCGGCGCGGGAGGCGGCGAGCGACTGCTCGGCCTCCGTGCGCGACTCGTCCAGGAGACGGCGGGCCTGGGACTCGGTCCTGGCCCGCAACTGCTCGGCCCAGGCGACGTTCTCGTTGACGTGCGACTCGACGGTCTGCCGGCGCTCCGCCAGTTCCTGGTCGAGCCGCTGGCGCCGCTGGACCGCCTCGGCGTGCAACTCGGCCTGGAGACGGGCCTGGTGCTCCGCGTGCTCCTGGAGGATCCGCTGCGTCTGCGCCCTGGCCTCGCGCAGCTCGCGCTCGGCGTCGGTGCGCATCTGCTCGGCCTGGATCTGGGCGTTCCGGAGCATCTGTTCGGCCTGGTAGCCGATGTCCGCGCTGTCGTGTGCGGGACGGGTCGCCAGATTGCGCCGCGCCTCGTGCAGCTTGGCGCGCAAGACCTCGACCTGGTAACCGAGGTCCTCGGCGTGCTGGACGGCCTTCTCCCGGTCGGTCTTCAGCCGGTCCATCTCGGCTTCGAACCGCGAGAGATGGTCGTCGTCAGCCCGGTGGCTCTGCTGGCTCTCGTAGCCCCGCACTGCGCGGTCCCATCCTTCCCCGAGCTCTCAACTTCTTCCCCCGAGCTCTCAACTTCGTTCGAGCAGGGGGTGCCCGACTGAGCAGGGGAGACCCCAACCCTGGTCGCAATTCTCCGTACGAGGACCGCTCGCCGGCGAGCGGTCCCCCGGGGAATGGTGACAGATCAACGGCGAGGACGCGGCACGGCCCCGACCCGGCCCCGGCCCGGAACCGCCCACTCTACCGGGCCGGGTACCGGCCGGGTCAGTGCTCTTCGGCCGAGGTGACCAGTTCGGTCAGCACACCGTGGCAGTCCTTGGGGTGGAGGAAGGTGATCCGGGAGCCCATCGAACCGGTCCTGGGCTCGTCGTACAGCACCCGGACGCCCTTCCCGCGGATGTCCTCGGAGTCCCCGTCGACGTCCGCGGTCCCGAACGCGATGTGGTGCACACCCTCACCGTTCTTCGCCAGCCACTTGCCGACCGCCGAGTCCTCACGGGTCGGTTCGAGCAGCTGGAGGTAGGAAGCCCCGCCGTCCGAGGTGTCGTTGATCTTCAGCATGGCCTCCCGGACGCCCTGCTCTTCGTTGATCTCCGAGTGGTGCACCTCGAAGCCGTAGGTGGCGCGGTAGAACTCCACTGTCTTGTCGAGGTCGAAACAGGCGATTCCGATGTGGTCGATTCGCGTCAGCATGGAACCAGTGCAGCGCCCCGGGGATGGTTACGCAACGTGCGCGCGATCACACCGACAGCCGGATGACGGGCGCCGTACCGCTCAGTACATTCAGGTAAACCCTCGTTCACAACCGATCCCAAGGGGCTGCGCCTCATGTCAGGAACGACCGGAACCACCTCAGTGATCGTCGCGGGCGCGCGGACGCCCATGGGCCGTCTCCTCGGCTCGCTGAAGAGCTTCTCCGGAGCCGACCTCGGAGGCTTCGCCATCAAGGCGGCGCTGGACCGGGCCGGGATCAGCGGCGACCAGGTCGAGTACGTGATCATGGGCCAGGTGCTCCAGGCCGGGGCAGGGCAGATCCCGGCACGCCAGGCGGCCGTCAAGGCCGGCATCCCGCTGAACGTCCCCGCGCTCACCGTCAACAAGGTGTGCCTGTCGGGACTCGACGCCATCGCCCTCGCGGACCAGCTGATCCGCGCCGGCGAGTTCGACGTCGTGGTGGCCGGCGGCCAGGAGTCCATGACCAACGCCCCGCACCTGCTCCCGAAGTCCCGCGAGGGATACAAGTACGGTGCGGTCGAGATGCTCGACTCGATGGCCTACGACGGCCTGACCGACGCCTACGAGAACATCCCGATGGGCGAGTCCACCGAGAAGCACAACACCCGCCTGGGCCTCGCCCGCGCCGACCAGGACGAGATCGGCGCCCTGTCCCACCAGCGCGCCGCCGCCGCGCAGAAGAACGGCATCTTCGAGGCCGAGATCACCCCGGTCGAGATCCCGCAGCGCAAGGGCGACCCGGTCCTCTTCTCCAAGGACGAGGGCATCCGCCCCGAGACGACCGCCGAGTCCCTCGGGAAGCTGCGCCCCGCCTTCACCAAGGACGGCACGATCACGGCGGGCACCTCCTCGCAGATCTCCGACGGCGCCGCCGCCGTCGTCGTCATGAGCAAGGCCAAGGCCGAGGAGCTGGGCCTGGACTGGATCGCCGAGATCGGTGCCCACGGCAACGTGGCGGGCCCGGACAACTCGCTCCAGTCGCAGCCGTCCAACGCCATCCGTCACGCCCTCAAGAAGGAGGGCATCGGCGTCGAGGACCTCGACCTCATCGAGATCAACGAGGCCTTCGCGGCCGTCGCGGTCCAGTCGATGAAGGACCTCGGCGTCACCTCCGACAAGGTCAACGTGAACGGCGGCGCGATCGCGCTCGGCCACCCCATCGGTATGTCCGGCGCCCGTGTGGTGCTGCACCTGGCGCTGGAGCTGAAGCGGCGCGGCGGCGGGACCGGTGCGGCGGCGCTGTGCGGCGGCGGTGGCCAGGGCGACGCGTTGATCATCCGCGTACCGGGCAAGTAGTCACCGTACGAGCGAGCGAGGAGGCCGCGTGAAGGTGGACGTCCCCACCCTGGTCGAGCAGGCACGTGAGGGCAGGCCGCGTGCGGTGGCCCGGCTCATCTCCCTGGTGGAGGGTGCCTCGCCGCAGCTGCGGGAGGTGATGGCGGCCCTGGCACCGCTGGCGGGCCACGCCTACGTCGTCGGCCTGACCGGTTCGCCGGGTGTCGGCAAGTCCACCTCGACCTCGGCACTGGTCTCCGCCTACCGCAAGGCCGGCAAGCGTGTCGCGGTCCTGGCCGTCGACCCGTCGTCGCCGTTCTCCGGGGGCGCGCTCCTCGGGGACCGGGTCCGGATGTCGGAGCACGCCTCCGACCCGGGCGTCTACATCCGCTCGATGGCCACCCGTGGCCATCTGGGCGGGCTCGCGTGGTCGGCACCGCAGGCGATCCGGGTGCTGGACGCGGCGGGCTGCGACGTGATCCTCGTGGAGACGGTGGGGGTCGGCCAGTCGGAGGTGGAGATCGCCTCCCAGGCCGACACCTCCGTCGTCCTCCTCGCCCCGGGCATGGGCGACGGCATCCAGGCGGCGAAGGCCGGAATCCTGGAGATCGGCGACGTGTACGTCGTCAACAAGGCGGACCGGGACGGTGCGGACGCCACCGCCCGCGAGCTCAACCACATGCTGGGCCTGGGTGAGTCCCGGGGGCCCGGCGACTGGCGGCCGCCGATCGTGAAGACGGTCGCCGCCCGGGGCGAGGGCATCGACGAGGTCGTCGAGGCCCTGGAGAAGCACCGGGCGTGGATGGAGGAGCACGGTGTCCTCGCCGAGCGGCGCACGGCGCGTGCGGCCCGCGAGGTCGAGACGATCGCCGTCACCAGGCTCCGTGAACGGATCGCCGATCTGCACGGCGACCGCCGGCTGGACGCCCTCGCGGAACGCATCGTGGCCGGAGGCCTCGACCCGTACGCGGCGGCGGACGAGCTGGTCGCGGGACTCACCGGCGGGAACTGACGGCTCCCGGGCGGCGTGCGGGCCGCCCGGGAGCCGCCTCGGCCGCGTTCCGAGTGGTACTGCTCCCCGCCTGACGGGGCGTGAAAAGATGCCGCGCACGGGGCGCGTGCGGTGCGCGTCCCTGGTCATGCACCTCGGGGGGACGCATGCTGGAGCCGTTGCGCGAGGACTCACCGAGACGTATCGGGCCGTACGCCGTTCTGGCGAGGCTCGGCGCTGGCGGCATGGGTGAGGTGTTCCTGGGGCTGCGGGACGGTTCCGGATCCGACAAAACCCCCGTTGCCGTGAAGACGGTCCGCCGTGACGTCGCCCAGGACCCCGGTTTCCGGCAGCGCTTCCGCCGTGAGATCTCCGTGGCCCGCTCGGTCACCGGCCCGGCCCTGGCCCCGGTCCTGGACGGCGACGCCGAGACGGACGTGCCCTGGCTGGCCACCGGATATGTCGCGGGCCCGACGCTGTCGGCCGCGGTACGCCGGTCGGGCGCGCTGGACGAGGAAGTTGTCCGGCGGCTCGGGGCGGACCTCGCCCGGGCCCTGGAGACCGTGCACGCGGCCGGTGTCGTGCACCGTGACATGAAGCCCGGCAACGTCCTGCTCGCCGCCGACGGGCCGCGCCTGATCGACTTCGGGATCGCCCGCGGCGCGGGAGCCACCCCGCTGACGACCACCAGCCGGATGATCGGCAGCCCCGCCTTCATGTCCCCGGAGCACGTCGCGGGCAGCGGACGCGTGGTGCCTGCCTCCGACGTCTTCTGCCTGGCGTCCGTCCTCTGCTTCGCGGCCACCGGCCGTGACCCCTTCGGTGACGGTCCGGTCGCCGCGGTGCTGTACCGGGTCAAGTACGTCGAGGCCGACCTCGACGGAGTGCCCGACACCCTGCGCGCCGTGCTCCAGGACTGCCTGCTGGCTGATCCCTCCGCCCGCCCCACCCCGGGCGAACTCGCCGCACGCCTCGCGCCGGAGGGCCCCGTGAGCTGGCCCGCGCCGGTCGCGGCCCACATCGCCGAGTACGAGCGCGAGCTGGCCTCCGTACGGACGCCGGGCGGACCGCTGCTGCCCGGCTACACACCGACCGAGGCGGCCACCGGCAGCCGGACACCGGTGGAGCGACTTCCCACGGAGGGCCCCGGGCTGCCGCCGCCCGTGGCCGCTCCGGTCCGTCCCGCCCGCCGCCGTCGCCTCCTCGGTGCTGCCCTCGCAGCGGTCGTCCTGGCGGGCGCGGTCACGGGGGGCCTGCTGGCGTTCCGGGACGACGGCGGGAGCAGACCCGCACAGGCCGGCCCTCCCGGCTGGAAACCCTGGCGCGCCACCTTCGCCGGCACCCCGCTCGGCTGCGCGGCCGGCCGGGACGTGGTCGTCTGCCGCGCGGCGGACGGAACGTACGAGGCGCTCTCGGCGGCCGACGGCAAGAAGCTCTGGGATTTCGCCGCGGGCGAGGAACCGGGCGAGGCCGACGCGTACTACAGCCCGTCCGGGACGTTCTTCATGCCCAGCGGCTCCACCCGTCCCGTCGTCCACGAGGGCTCGGTGTACTTCGCCACCGGTGACCATCTCCTCGCAGTCGACGCCAGGACCGGAACGTCCCGCTGGGAGGCCGAGGCCGGGGCCGCCCACAAACCGTGGAGTTCGCCCCAGGTCGCGGACGGGCTGGTGTTCGCGGCCACCGGCGGTCTGCCCGAGGGGTCCGGGATCGCGGCCTTCGACGTCCGCGACGGGACGGAGAGATGGCGGAAACCACTCGCGGGTGAGGACCTGGCCCAGGTCCAGAACGGTGATTTCTGGCCGATGGGCGTCCGCGGCGGGGTGGTCTACGCCGACAACGAGGAAGGGCTGCACGCCTTCCGTGCGAAGGACGGGGACGAGGAGTCCCCAGGATGCCCAGGAGAGACACCGGCCGACTTCGCGGCCCACTGCCCGCAGGCTCAGGACGGTACGGACGAGGACGTCCCACCGCCCGGAGTCGGCGAGGACGCGGTGGCGGTGGCGAGGAGCGACAGCATGACCGTGTTCAGGACAGGCATGGACACCGAAACCGAGGCCGTCGAGGACGACGAGGACTCCGAGTTCGTCGTCGTGCGGAGTGACGACGGCACGGTGCTGGAACGCTACAGCCTCGGGAAGGACGCCGAAGCCCGCGAGCAGAACCCCGTCTCCGCTCCCGTACTCGTCGACGACACCCTTGTCTGGGCCGACACCGACGCGCTCCACAGCGTCGCGCTGGGCGGGGACACCCCGGGGCCGTTGCGCCGCAGCCCGATCGAGGACGTACCCGTCCCCGCGATCGAGGAGCCGTACGACCCCGCGTCCGGCATCTCGCTGGGCAAGGAGAACCGGCCGCCCGAGCTCTTCCCGGCCGACGGGGTCGTTCACATCGTCTACCGGCACGGCATCGCCGTCTCGCTCGCGCTGCCCGGAGGGCAGGCCTCCTCATGATCGAGCCCCTGACTCCCGGCGGCCGCACCCGTATCGGCCCCTACCGGCTGCTGGGGAGCCTCGGCGCGGGCGGGATGGGCGAGGTGTACCTGGCGCGGGCGGACAGCACCCCTGACGCCGGCGCCGGTTCGCTCGCCGGGCTCGTCGCGCTCAAGACCGTGCTCCCCGGGCTCGACCTCGACGACGGCTTCCGCGTCCGCTTCCGGCGTGAGATCGCGGCGGCCGGTGCCGTGCGCGGCCCTCACTTCGCGGCACTGGTCGCCGGGGACGAGAGCGGCGGGACGCCCTGGCTCGCCACGGAGTACGTGCCGGGCCCCTCGCTCGCCGAGGCGGTCTCCCGCACCGGACCGCTGCCCGAGAGCGTGGTCCGTGCCGTCGGCTCGCGCCTCGCCCTGGCACTCGCCGACATGCACGCCGTGCGGGTGCTGCACCGCGACCTCAAGCCGGGCAACGTCCTGCTGGGCGCCGACGGGCCCAAGATCATCGACTTCGGGATCGCCCAGGCCTTCGAGGCAACCCAGCTGACCCGGACCGGGGTGGTGGTCGGCAGCCCCGGCTACATCTCGCCCGAGCACGTCAACGGCTCGACGGCGCTGGTCCCGGCCTCCGACGTGTTCTGCCTGGGCGCGGTGCTGGCCTTCGCGGCGTGCGGACGCGGCCCGTTCGACGATCCGGACATGGCAGCGGTGATCTTCCGGATCGCGCACGGCGAACCCGAACTCGACCGCGTACCGGCGGGGTTGCGCGCGGTGATCGAGCGCTGCCTCGCCCCCCGCCCCGAGGACCGGCCGGCCCCGTACGAGCTTGCCGGTCTGCTCGCCCCTGGCGGCGTACCGGAGTCCTTCCCATGGCACGACGCGGTACGGGAGCAGTGCGCCGCGCACACCGAGATGGCCCTGCGGTGTGCCGGGTCGGTGCCGGTTCCGGTGGTTCCGCCACCGCCGGCGACTCCTCCCACCCCACCGGCCCCCGCGCTTACCCGGCGGCGCCGTCCGCGCGCGGTCATGGCCGCGCTCGCGGTGGTCTGCGCGGTGCTCGGGACGGTGCTCCTGCCGGGGCTGCTCGACGGTGACGCGCGCACCGACGATCCGGCCGCCGCCCGGCCCGACGGACCGGCGTCCTCGGCGGCTGGCGGGGCCGGACCGACGGTCGTGTCCGGGGCGGACGCCGCCCGCACGGGCGATTTCGGGGCACGCGGCGCGGACCTGGCCGCGCGGCCGGCCGGCTGGAAACCCTGGACGACCGGCGAACGCGTGGGGGAGTACGGCTGCCTGCTGTCGGCCGGGACCCTGGTCTGTTCCGGCGAGCGGGGAGTCACCGCTCTGGACGCGGCGAGGGGCACCGAACGTTGGAACGTCCCGGGGGAGTCCGGGCCCGGGAACGGCAAGGGCAGCCGGTCGGTCGTCACGGCCGTTGACGGCACGGTGTACGCCTTCGTCCCGGGCGCCCTCGTCGGGCTGCGCCTGACCGACGGCAAGGAGGTGTGGCGGCGCGCGGTGCCGGGCGGCCAACTGGGCGCAGGCGCGGTGTACTCGGACGGAGTGATCTTCTACGTCTCCGGGAAAGAGGGCGGCTCGGCGGGCCGGCTGACCGCCCAGCAGATCACCGGTGAGGAGAAGCCGGAGAAGTGGGCCGTCGAGTACGCCGGGTCCGACTCCACCCTCCTGGCCGGGGACGGCCGGGTGGTGGCCGTGGGGAGCGGAATCCAGATCTTCGACGCCGGGTCGGGCAAGGAGTTGCCGGGAGTCGGCGAGGAGGACACCGAGTGCGCCCATCCTCTGCTCAAGGACCGCGATCTGATCTGCGTCGCCCGGGGCGGCCTCACGGTGACGGACACCTCCGCCCCCGCCGGCCGGCGCACCCTGGCGCAGGGGATGGAGGGTGCGATGAAGCCGGCCGTCACGGCTGACGGCACGGTGGTGGTCTCGGCGCCCGGCCAGGTCCGGGCGTTCCGGCTCCGTGACGGCGAGGAACTCTGGTACCACGTCGACACCCTGCTCGACGAGAATGCGGGGAACGTCTCGATCGTGGGCGACCGGGCGTTCGTCCACGAGGCCATCACGGTGAGCCCCTACGATCTGGACGGCAGCGACGAGAATCCTCCCGGCGCGGGCAAGCTCTTCGACATGCCCATCGGCGGCACGCCACCCTCCCTGATTGCCCACGGCGACGCGCTGTTCCTCTCCTCACCCGACGACGGCAGGGTCCTGTCCGGCTTCGCGCCCTGAGACGGAGCCGGACGGGACCGCCGGTCGAGGGGGATCAGTCGTCGTCGTTGCTGTCGTCGTCACCGTCGTGGTCGTCGTTGTCGTTGTCGTCGTCGTGGTCCACGGTGACCTTGCCGCTCTTGGCGTCGACGTGCAGCTCGTGCTGCTTGCCGTCCTCGCCCGCGACATCGACGTCCCAGCGCAGCGCACCGCGCCCGCCGTCGTCATCGTCGTCGTTGTCGTCCAGGTCCACCGACGTCACCGTGCCGGGCTGCGCGCCGAGCGCCGCCTTCACCGCCGCGTCCAGGGACACGGCCGCCGAACGCGGCGCGTGCCGGTCGCGGTCGTCGTTGTCGTCGTCCTCGCGGTCGGACAGGACCTTGCCGTTCCGGGCGTCCACCGTCACGTCGTGCCAGACCTTGTCCGAGCCGTACACGTCGAGCTCCCAGACCGTACGGGAGTCGTCGTCGTCCAGCTCCGCCTCGGTGACGGTGCCGGGGACGGCCTTCAGCGCGGCGCCGACGGCCTCGTCCACGGTGAGCCGCTCGGCCTTCCGCTCTTCGGTGGTCCCGGCTGCCCGGTCGGCCACCACCGTCCGGTCCGCCACGGCCGTCCGGTCCTCCTTCACGCCGCTGCCGGAGTCCGCGAAGGCCGCGGTGGCGGCGAGCCCGCCGCCGACGAGTACCGCCGCGGTGAGGGTGGCGATGGCGATGTTGCGCTTCATGGTGTGTTTCCTCCCCGATGGGATGTGCTGTGCGACGGGAACCACACTGGCCCGGCGATGCTGAACGCAGCCTGAAGCCACCTGAAGGCGTCTTCAGGTTCGGTTTGGGAAGCTGTCCCCATGCGCCTGTTGATCGTCGAGGACGAGAAGCGTCTCGCGACGTCCCTCGCGAGGGGACTCACCGCCGAGGGCTTCGCCGTGGACGTCGTGCACGACGGTCTGGAGGGTCTGCACCTGGCCGGTCAGGGCGTCCACGACCTCGTGGTGCTCGACATCATGCTGCCAGGGATGAACGGCTACCGGATCTGCGCCGCCCTGCGCGCCGCGGGGCACGAGACGCCGATCCTGATGCTGACCGCGAAGGACGGGGAGTACGACGAGGCGGAGGGCCTCGACACGGGCGCCGACGACTATCTGACCAAGCCGTTCTCCTACGTCGTGCTCGTAGCCCGGATCCGGGCGCTGCTGCGCCGCCGCGGGGGTTCCGCGTCGCCGGTGCTGACGGCGGGCACGCTGCGGATGGACACCGCCGCCCGACGGGTGCACCGGGGCGAGGACGAGGTCACCCTCACCGCCAAGGAGTTCGCCGTCCTGGAGCAGCTCGTGCGGCGGGCGGGCGAGGTGGTCAGCAAGACGGAGATCCTGGAACACGTCTGGGACTTCGCCTACGACGGCGACCCGAACATCGTCGAGGTCTACATCAGCACCCTGCGCCGGAAGCTCGGCGCCGCGTCGATCCGTACGGTGCGGGGCGCGGGCTACCGGCTGGAGGCGCTGTGAGGTCCGTACGGGCCAGGGCCGCCCTCGGCGCCACCCTGGTCGTCGCCGTCGCCCTGACCGTCGCGGGGCTGGCCGTCCTCGTGGTGCTGCGCGTCAACCTGACGGACCGGGCCGGCCTGGAGGCCGAGGTGACCGCGCGCGAGGTGGCCGGACAGCTGGCCCTGGGTGCGACCTACGCCGAGCTGGAGACGGGCGACGAGGACACCCACCCCGTGCAGGTGACCGACGGGGCGGGGCGTGTGGTGGCCGTCTCCAAGGACCTGGAGGCGATCTCGGGGACCGGCACGTCACAGGTCGTACCCGTTGCGCCGGCGCCGGCGCCGAGCCCGGGCGACGACGATGACGACGACGACGACGGGAACGACCCCGCCCGCGGTGAGGTCTCCTCCGACCCGCCGGACTTCGTGAACGGCACCGCCACCGTCGACGGCGAGACCGCCGACTACCGGTTCGCCGCCGTGGAGGCGACCACGGAGCAGGACGTCACCCTGACCGTCCACGCGGGCGCCCCGCTCGCCGCGGAGCAGGAAGCCGTGAACACCGTACGCACCTCCATGCTGACCGGGCTGCCCCTCATGCTGCTCGTCGTCGCGGGGGTGACCTGGCTGGTCACACGGCGCGCACTGCGTCCGGTCGAGGGCATCCGGCGGGAACTGGCCGCGATCACCGCGTCGGAGGACCTCGGCCGCCGCGTGCCCGAGCCGGACTCACGGGACGAGATCGCACGGCTCGCCCGCACGACCAACGAGACCCTGACCGTGCTGGAGGCCTCGGTCGACCGGCAGCGGCGCTTCGTGGCCGACGCCTCGCACGAGCTGCGCAGCCCGATCGCCTCGCTCCGCACCCAGCTGGAGGTGGGTGCGGCCCATCCGGACCTGCTGGACGTGCCCGGCGCGGTCGCCGACACCGTACGGCTCCAGGTGCTGGCCGCCGACCTGCTGCTGCTCGCCCGGCTGGACGCGGGGGAGCGGCCGGGACGTACGCCGGTCGACCTGGGCGCCCTCGTCCGTGAGGAGGTCTCCCAGCGCGCGGCGGACCGGATCCCGCCGGAGGTGTCCGTGGCGGACGCCGGGTCGCTCGAAGTCACCGGCTCACGAGGGCAGCTGGCCCGGGTGGTCGGCAATCTCCTGGACAACGCGGAGCGTCACGCCGAGCGTTCCGTCGCCGTGTCGGTGAGGGCGGACCGGGGCGATGTGCTCGTGGAGGTCACCGACGACGGGTCCGGTGTGCCCGAGGCCGAACACGACCGGATCTTCGAGCGCTTCGTACGTCTCGACGACGCCCGCAGCCGTGACGACGGCGGGGCAGGTCTCGGCCTGGCCATCGCCCGTGACGTGGCCTCCAGGCACGGAGGCACCCTCACGGTGGGCACGGCGCCCGGCGGCGGTGCGCTCTTCGCCCTCAGGCTGCCGGCCCGG
The DNA here is from genome assembly GCF_016804005.1 of Streptomyces pratensis. Classification (GTDB taxonomy): domain Bacteria; phylum Actinomycetota; class Actinomycetes; order Streptomycetales; family Streptomycetaceae; genus Streptomyces; species Streptomyces pratensis_A. Next base: position 1,510,285 of record NZ_CP051486.1, read on the forward strand.
GCCGAGGCCGGGCGGGAGCCGACGGCCGGCGAAGGCTGAGAGCGGTCCGCGCTACGGCTTTCCGCGACGGCCGCGGAGGTGCTCCGCGATCGGGGCCAGCGCCGCGTGCAGCCCGGAGAGCTCATCGGGGGAGAGCAGGTCCATGAAGTGCCTGCGCACCGATTCGACATGGTGCGGCGCGACCTTGCGCATCGTCTCGCCGCCCACGTCCGTGAGGACGGCGAACAGTCCGCGCCGGTCGGACTCGCAGTGCTCGCGCCTGACGAGACCGGCGTTCTCCATGCGGGTGATCTGGTGCGAGAGCCTGCTCTTGGACTGCAGGGTGGCGGAGGCGAGATCGCTCATCCGCATGCGCTGCTCGTCGGACTCCGAGAGGTTGACCAGGATCTCGTAGTCGTTCATGGTCAGTCCGAACGGCTGGAGATCTTTCTCAAGCTGATGCGTCAGCAGCCTGCTGACGTCCAGGTGGGTGCGCCAGGCGCACTGCTCGGCATCGGTCAGCCAGCGAGTGGCCGTCTCGGTCTCCATGTATGGATTCTACCTAAGATGTTGAAAGCCGGACGAAGTTTGGGAGTGTGACTCCGCGCACGCGCCTGCCGGACATCACACTCCGCAGACTACCGCTCACAGCCCGAAGCGACGCTGGATGTCCCCCAGTTGTCCGGGCATGCGGGGTGTGGAGCCGTGTTGACCGCCGCCTCCGGGACGCACGCCCCCCGGTACCCCCGGCTCGTGCGGAACGGCGCCCGTCGCCTGCTCGGGCATCAGGAGTTCCGTCGACTGGAGCAGTACCGTACCCGCCCCGACGAACTCGAACTGGTGCTCCTCGCCCGAGGTGCCGCCGATCCCGGTCAGCGAGCGCAGACCGCCCATCACGCCCGTCATGTAGCCGTGATCGTAGTGGTGGCAGGGGGAAGGGCAGTCCGCCCATCCCACCAGCGCCTGCGGGTCCACCCGCAGAGGAGGCTCCATGAAGACCACCGGACCGTTCGAGGCGGCGACGAACTTCCCCGTCCCGATCAGGGTCAGGAAGCCCGGCACGATCGACTGCTTCAGCGCCAGCGTCGGCTGGTAGGCCAGCAGGTTGCCGGACCGGATCGTCAGGTTGCCGTCCTCCAGGTCGAAGGAGTTCACGTCGAAGGCCCGGTCGGCGAGCAGCATCTTGCCGCTGCCCTCGGCCACCACCCAGTCGCTCGCGTGCAGCGGGGAGTGGAAGCTCGTACGGATCAGCCGCTCGAACCGCCCGTGCCCCACGCCGTTGAAGTCGATCTGCCCGTAGTAGGCGATCATCTTGCCCTTCTGCAGGAACCACCGGCTCCCCTTGAGCTCCACGCAGAAGGTGTACGCGTTGACGTTGTCGTCCGACGGGAGCGTCATCGGGTCGAAAATCACCGGCGTGCTCACAGCTTCTCCTCCGAGGCCTGGACGTACACCGCTCCGCTACCGCTGAGCTCCAGCTGGAACGCCTCGCCGGACCCGCGTCCCATCATGTCGCGCCAGCCGAGCGCGGTGGACAGCTTGTTGGTCACGTCCCCGTGGTGGGCGACGTACGCCTGCGGATCGACGTGCACCGGCCTCCCCGGCGTGATCGGCAGTTCGATCACCCCGCCGTGTGCCATGACGGCGACCGAGCCGTGGCCCTTGAGCGTCGTCGTGAACAGCCCCTGCCCGGTCACCTGGCCGCGCACCATGCCCATCACCCCGCCCTGCGAGCCCATGAACAGGGTGCCCTGCTGGAGCGTCCCGTCGAAGGCGAGCAGCCGGTCGGCCTCCACGCAGAGGGTGTCACCGCTCAGGTCGATCACCTGGATGTGGTGCCCCCCGTGGCCGAACATCACCGTGCCGCTGCCCTCCACCGTCATCAGAGGGGTCGCCTCGCCGGCCACCCGCCGGCCGATCATCGACCCAAGGCCGCCCTGTCCGCCCTGGATGTTCGGGGTGAACGAGACGTCGCCCCGGTAGGCGAGCATCGCGCCGCGCTGGCTGTACATCTTCTGGCCGGGCCCCACGACGGCCTCGACCATCTTCGAGTTGATCTCACGGAACGGCATCAGACATCGCCCCCGACGGTGTTCCGCTCGCTGGGCTGCACGTAGACGAGGCCGTCGCCCTCGAAGCGGATCTGGAACGACTCGCCGGACCCCTCGCCCATGATCGTCCGGAAGTTCACCCCGGACTGGAAGTGCTGCTGGAGCCTGCCCTGGTGGGCGATGTAGGCGCCGGGGTCCACGTTCAGCGGGTACTGGGGCGTCACCCGCAGCACCACGGCGGAGCCGTCCGACATGATCGCGGCCTGGCCGGTGCCCTCGACGGTCGTGGTGAACAGACCGTTGCCGCTCGCACCGCCGCGGAGGCCGGTGAAGGAGGTGCCGGTGCGCAGCCCGGCGTCGGTGGCCAGCAGGTTGCTCGCCTCGACGTACAGCGTCTCGCCGTGCAGCGAGACGAGGTTGATCTCGCTCGCCCGGTCGGCGAAATAGCAGGTGCCCTGCCCCTTCACCTCCATCATCACCATCTGCTCGCCGGTCAGCCGGCGGGTCACCATCCCGCGCAGGCCCTCACCGCCGCCCGACATCTTCTTGAAAGCCATCTGGCCGTCGTACGCGACCATCGAGCCGTTCTTCGCCTTGACGGCATCGCCTGTCAGGTCGACGGCGAGCGTCTTGCTGCCTTGGAGTCGGAACATCGCCACGGTGCGACGTTAGCCGCAGGGGGCTGCGCGGGACAGGGCCCGGGGGCTGATCCCCACCCCGACATGACCCTGATATGCGCTGATACGCGCAGCGGCGGCCGGACACGGACCCCCCGCCCGGGAAGGGCGGGGCCGATGCCACAATGGCACTGCTTGTGCCTGCGTTCACAAGCCGACACGCCCCTCCCACCGAAGGTGCCCTCGTGGACATCAAGACCGCTTCCGCCCTGCACCGGCTGCGCCTCATCTCGCTTCCCGAGGCGCTGTCCTTCCCGGCGCTGCTCATCTTCGGCTCGCTGCTCATGCGGGTCTCGGACATCGACTTCCTGATGCCGCCCCTCGGCGCGCTGCACGGCCTTCTCTTCACGATCTACGTGGTGTTCCTGCTGGACGTGTGGGTCAAGGCCAAGTGGCCGCTCAAGCGCGTCGCACTGTTCTTCCTCCTCGCGGTCGTGCCCTTCGGCGGGCTCTACGGCGAGAAGCTGCTCAAGAAGTACGAGGCCGACGGCGTCATCGCCGCCCGCGCCCGCGCCGAGGGGACGGTCAGCGCATGATCGTCGCCTTCTCCGTCAGCCCCCTGGGCGTCGGCGAGGACGTCGGTGAGTACGTCGCCGACGCCGTCCGTGTGGTCCGTGAGTCCGGGCTGCCCAACCGGACGGACGCGATGTTCACCTCCATCGAGGGGGAGTGGGACGAGGTCATGGACGTCGTCAAGCGCGCCGTCGCCGCCGTCGAGGCCCGTGCGGGCCGCGTCTCGCTGGTGCTGAAGGCCGACATCCGTCCGGGCGTCACCGACGGCCTGACCTCCAAGGTCGAGACGGTGGAGCGGCACCTGGCGGGCTGACCCCGCCCTGCCCCGCACCTCCGTGCACACGAAGAGCCCCCGACCCGGGGGCTCTTCCCGTTCGGGCGAAGAAACCCCCTCACTCGGACCTCCCCGGTCGACACGTCGTCACATCTCCCCTTCTGTGGGGATACGCATATCCGGCCATGGGAGGCGTGATGTCGTCGGAGGGCTACGACCAGGACAACCACAGCCGTCTCGCGGGTCTGCTCGCAGAGCCGCCGGCGGCCGGCTACCGGGTGCGGTACCGAGACCTCCCGCGAACCGGCGGGGGCCGGACGGGAGCGGTCCTCCTGATGGCTCTCGCCCCCGTGCTCGCGGGACTGCCGCTGCTCCACGTGCTGTGGCCGACGCACTGGACCGGTCGCGGGGACGTGCGGAGGTGGCTGGTGCTCGCCGACTCCGTGACGCTGGTGTCCGTCGGCCTGATGGAACTGTTCCTGCTGGTCAACGTGGTGGTCGTCGCGTACGCGGCGTCGGTGGCCCGGGATCCGGTCCCGGTCGCGCCGGAGCGCGGCACCGTGCTCGCCTTCCTCGCCACCTACGTGCCGGGCAGGGAGCACCTCTCGACGGTGCGGGCCACCCTGGAGGGCGCCGTGGGCATGCGGCACCCCGGACCGTTCGACGTCTGGCTGCTCGACGAGAGTGACGACCCGGAGGCCAGGATGCTCTGCGCGGAGCTGGGTGTGCACCACTTCACCCGCCTCGGGGTGCCCGAGTGGAACCGGCAGAAGGGCCCGCACAGGACCGGCACGAGACACGGCAACCTCAACGCGTGGCTCGCCAAGCACGGCGACGACTACGACTTCCTCGCCTCCGTGGACACCGGGCACATCCCGCCGCCGTGCTTCCTGGAGGGGATGACGGGCTACTTCCGCGACCCGGACGTCGCCTTCGTCGTCGGCCCGCCGGTCCACGGAAGTCACGCGACTGCCGTCGGCGGGGCCGCCGGGGCCCCGCAGCCCCTCTTCCACGCGCTGGTCCAGCGGGCGGGCAACCGCTACGGGGCGCCCGTGCTCGCCGGCGCCGGCCGTGTCATGCGCGTCGCGGCCGTGCGCCGGGCCGGCGGCTTCCACGATTCCGCCGCAGGGGACGTGGCCACCGGTCTCGGTGTCCACCGCCTGCGCAACCCGCTGACCGGACGGTACTGGCGCTCGGTCCACGCCCCTGACGTCCCGGCCGTCGGGAAGGGCTCCTCCGCCCCGGCCTACGCCTCCGCCCGTCGGCCCCGCCGCTCGCGGGGTGCGTACGGGGCGCTGCTGCGGCAGTACGGGAAGGCGCTGTTCCGCGTTCCGCCCGGACGGCTCCTCGGCTACACGCTGACGCTGCTCCGCCGCCCGGTGGCAGCTGTCACCTGCCTGTTCTGCGTGCTGGGCTGTCTGCTGGCCCTGACCCACGCCGAGACGCGCGTCTGGGCGGTGACCGCCGTGGTGGCCGCCGCCCTGCCGCCCGGCCTGGTGTGGTGCCTCACCCTGCTGCGCGGGCGAGTGAGCCGCAGGGCCCGGGGCCGGTCCCGGAGCGCGCGGCCTGTCCAGGACGGCGAGTCGGCGCTGGCCACCGCCACTGCGGGCAGCCCGGCGGCGGGCAGCTGATCCCGCGCCGGTGAGCGGGGCCCCGCCTACAGTCCCCGTCCACCGCCCACAGTCCCCGTCCATCGGCCCGGGCCCCGCTCACGCTCCCCGTCCACCGGCCCGGGCTCCGCTCACCGGCCCCGGCCCCGCGCTCAGGTCTCCTGCGCCGCAAGCGCGATGCCCAGCGGGGTGCGCTCGTACAGCACCTGATGTCCGTACCGCCGCGAGGTGAGCAGGCCTGCCGCGCGCAGCGCCGACAGATGCGCCGACACCGAGGACGGGGCGAGTGAGAGCCGGTGCGCCAGCGCGCTCGTCCCGGCCGGTTCGCCGAGGGCGCACAGTACGTCGGCGCGGGCCCTGCCCAGCAGCCGGGCGAGGGCTGCGGGAGTCCGGTCGGCCGATTCCGTCCACAGCCCCCCGATGCCGCGCGCGGGGTAGATCACGGCGGGCAGCCAGGGAGGCTCGTAGCCGCCGACCACGTCCGGCCACACGAAGACGCTGGGCATCAGGACCAGCCCCTGCCCGCCCAGGACCCGGCTGTGGTCCCCTCTGGTGCCGGCCACGGTCAGGGTCGAGTCCGCCCAGCGCAGCTGCGGGCTGATCTCGGCCAGGAGGCGCTCGAAGCCGACCTCGGCGAGGCGGCGCGAGTGGAAGGCGATGTCCGCCTCCAGCAGGGCGCGCAGCCTGGGCCAGTGCGGCTCGACCATCACCCGCCAGGCCTGCTCCAGCAGGTCCGCCAGCTCCCTGACCGCGCGGGCCGGGTCGGCCAGCAGCCGCCGTCCGGCGGGAGAGGCCGTCCCGCCCGGGGTGTCGGCGAGCGCGAGGGCCATGTCGTCGCGGGCGGCGGCGGGATCCGTCGCGCGGACGGTCGCGATCTCCTCGGCGAAGGTGGCGAGAGGCCCGAGCGGGGGCGGGCAGATGAAGTCGGGGTTGTGGCCGCCGTCCGGCATCAGCAGCCACAGCGGCGTGAGATCCAGCCCGGCGGCGCCCTCCCCGATCCGCCGCAGCCAGGGCAGGTGGTAACCGTGCCGGCCCGGCCGGTGGAGGGTGCGTACGGCTTCCTGCGTCTCCCAGAGCGGCGAGAGGGCGAAGCGGCAGCGGAGCAGATCGCTCTCGTCGAAGTACAGATGGAACGGCATGGGCACCCAAGTTTCGGCGTGAGCCGAAAGTCTACTGAGGTGCCGGGCCGTTCCTCCAAGCTGCGTCCATGCCGAGCGACACAGTCACCCCGGGTACACCCCGCGAAGAGTCCGCCGCCGAGGCTCTGCCCCCGGTCCCGCCCCCCGCCGTGCCTCCGGAGCACGCCGTCACGACCGGTCCGGGACCCGCTCCGGGCGCGGGATACCGGGCCGTGTTCGCCGTGCGGGAGTTCCGGTCGGTCTTCGCCGCGCATCTGCTCTCGCTCCTCGGCGTGGTCGTCAGCGAACTCGCCCTCACCGTGCTCGTCTACGACCTCACCGGCTCACCCCTGCTGTCCGCGCTCACCCTGGCGCTCGGCTTCCTGCCGTACGTCGTGGGCGGCACGCTCTTCGCCGGGGTCGCCGACCGCTACCCCGCCCGCCGGGTCCTGGTCACCTGCGACCTGATCTGCGCCGGCTGCGTCGCCGTGATGGTGCTGCCCGGCATCCCCGTCGCGGGGCTCCTCGTGCTGCGTTGCCTGGTGGCCGCGGTGGCGCCCGTCTTCACCGGGACGCGGACGGCGGCCCTCACCGACATCCTCGGTGAGGGTGACCTCTACGTCCTCGGGCGTTCGCTGCTGCGCCTGGTCTCGCAGAGCGCCCTGTTCGCCGGCTTCGGTGCGGGCGGGGTGCTCCTCACGGCCCTGTCGCCGCGCGGGGCGATCGCGGTCACCGTGGTCACGTTCCTCTGCTCGGCGGCGCTGCTGCGCCTCGGCACCAGGGACCGGCCCGCCCGCGGCGCAGGGGACGCCGGTGGCGCGCTGCTCAAGGACTCGCTGGCCGGGGCGCGCGCCGTCCTCGGCGACCGCCGGATCCGCGGGCTGCTCCTGCTCTTCTGGGTGCCGGCCTTCTTCGTGGTGGCGCCGGAGGCCCTCGCCGCGCCCTACGCGGAGGCCATCGGCGCCGGCCCCGCCGTCCTCGGGGTGCTGATGTGCTCGACGGCGATCGGTCACATCGGTGCCGAGCTGTACGTGGGCACCGCCCTGGGCCCCCGCGCCCGCAGCCGGATCGTGCTGCCGGCCGCCGCCCTCGGGCTGCTGCCCCTCCTGTTGTTCGGGTTCCGCCCGGGCATGGCCCTCACCGTCGCCGCCCTGGTGCTGGCCGGGGCCGGTGCGGCGTACATCATCGGGCTCGACCAGTGGTTCGTCGACGCGGTCCCCGAGCACCTGCGGGGCCGGGCCATGACGGTCCTCACCGCCGGCCTGATGACGGCGCAGGGCATCGGCATGGCCCTCGCGGGAGTGGCCGCGGAGTTCTTCCCGGTGCACCAGGTGGTCGCGGGCTCGGGAGCGGTCGGTACCGTCTGCTCGCTCCTGCTGGTCGTGGAGGTGCGTAGAACGCGTGTCCGGTACCGAAAGGCGAGACAGGGCTGACCGTCAAGTGACCAGTGGGTAAGGTCGTGCCGTGCCGAAGCCGCTCAGCCTCCCCTTCGATCCCATCGCCCGCGCCGAGGAACTCTGGCACCGGCGCTGGGGGCCGGTGCCCTCCATGGGGGCGATCACGTCGATCATGCGCGCGCAGCAGATCCTGCTGGCCGAGGTGGACGCGGTGGTCAAGCCGTACGGGCTGACCTTCGCGCGGTACGAGGCCCTGGTCCTGCTCACCTTCTCCCAGGCCGGTGAGCTGCCGATGTCCAAGATCGGCGAGCGCCTGATGGTGCACCCCACCTCGGTGACGAACACCGTCGACCGGCTGGTGCGATCGGGTCTGGTCGACAAGCGCCCCAACCCCAACGACGGGCGCGGAACCCTGGCCTCCATCACGGACAAGGGCCGCGAGGTCGTCGAGGCCGCCAGTCAGGACCTGATGGCGATGGACTTCGGCCTCGGCGTGTACGACGACGAGGAGTGCGCCGAGATCTTCGCCATGCTCCGGCCGCTGCGGGTGGCGGCCCAGGACTTCGAGGACGAGTAGCGACCGGTGTGACGGGTGCGCACACGGGTGCCGCGGCGGGAGCCGGGGTGCTGCAAGATCGCCCCGGCCGCCCGGTTAGGCTCGGTGCCATGAAACGCAGCGTGCTGACCCGCTATCGGGTGATGGCCTACGTCACCGCCGTCATGTTGATGATCCTGTGCGTGTGCATGGTCTTCAAGTACGGATTCGACACGGGTGAGAATGTGACCTTCGCGGTGTCGCAGCTCCACGGTGTCCTCTTCATCATCTATCTGATCTTCGCCTTCGACCTCGGCTCCAAGGCGAAGTGGCCGATCGGCAAGCTCCTCTGGGTGCTGATCTCCGGCACCATCCCGACGGCCGCGTTCTTCGTCGAGCGCAAGGTCGTCCGCGAGGTCGAGCCGCTGATCACCGACAGGCCCGCGCAGCCCGTCAAGGCCTGAACCGCACGACCTGACCGCCCCGCGCGAAGCGCCGGGCGGTTTGCCGTCGACATTTACTAGGACGTCCTAGTAAATTTGATCCATGGACGCTCATGCGATCGAGGAAGGCCGCCGCCGCTGGCAGGCCCGTTACGACAAGGCCCGCAAGCGTGACGCGGACTTCACCACGCTCTCCGGGGACCCGGTGGAGCCCGTGTACGGGCCCCGCCCCGGTGACACGTACGAGGGCTTCGAGCGGATCGGCTGGCCCGGCGAGTACCCCTTCACCCGGGGACTCCATCCCACCGGCTACCGCGGCCGCACCTGGACCATCCGCCAGTTCGCCGGCTTCGGCAACGCCGAGCAGACCAACGAGCGGTACAAGACCATCCTGGCCAACGGCGGCGGCGGACTCAGCGTCGCCTTCGACATGCCGACCCTGATGGGCCGCGACTCCGACGACCCCCGCTCGCTCGGCGAGGTCGGCCACTGCGGCGTCGCCATCGACTCCGCCGCCGACATGGAGGTCCTGTTCCAGGACATCCCGCTCGGCGACGTCACCACCTCCATGACGATCAGCGGCCCCGCCGTCCCCGTCTTCTGCATGTACCTGGTCGCCGCGGAGCGCCAGGGCGTCGACCCGGCCGTACTCAACGGCACGCTCCAGACCGACATCTTCAAGGAGTACATCGCGCAGAAGGAGTGGCTCTTCGAGCCCGAGCCCCATCTGCGTCTCATCGGCGACCTGATGGAGCACTGCGCCCGCGACATCCCCGCCTACAAGCCGCTGTCGGTCTCCGGCTACCACATCCGCGAGGCCGGGGCCACGGCCGCGCAGGAGCTGGCGTACACACTCGCCGACGGCTTCGGATACGTGGAGCTCGGCCTCTCGCGCGGTCTGGACGTCGACACGTTCGCCCCCGGGCTGTCCTTCTTCTTCGATGCGCACCTCGACTTCTTCGAGGAGATCGCCAAATTCCGTGCCGCCCGCCGGATCTGGGCCCGCTGGATGAAGGAGACCTACGGCGCGAAGACCGACAAGGCGCAGTGGCTCCGATTCCACACCCAGACCGCCGGGGTCTCGCTCACCGCCCAGCAGCCGTACAACAACGTCGTACGCACCGCCGTGGAGGCGCTGTCCGCCGTCCTCGGCGGCACCAACTCCCTGCACACCAACGCCCTGGACGAGACGCTCGCCCTCCCCTCCGAGCAGGCCGCCGAGATCGCGCTGCGCACCCAGCAGGTGCTCATGGAGGAGACCGGCGTCGCCAACGTCGCCGACCCGCTGGGCGGTTCGTGGTATGTCGAGCAGCTCACCGACCGCATCGAGGCCGACGCCGAGAAGATCTTCGAGCAGATCAAGGAGCGCGGCACCCGGGCGCACCCGGACGGCAAGCACCCCATCGGCCCGATGACCTCGGGAATCCTGCGCGGCATCGAGGACGGCTGGTTCACCGGCGAGACCGCCGAATCCGCCTTCCGCTACCAGCAGTCGCTGGAGAAGGGCGAGAAGCGCGTCGTCGGAGTCAACGTCCACCACGGCTCCGTCACCGGGGACCTGGAGATCCTGCGGGTCAGCCACGAGGTCGAGCGCGAGCAGGTGCGTGAGCTCGCCGGGCGCAAGGAGGGCCGGAAGGAAGGAGAGGTCCGAAGCGCGCTGGACGCCATGCTGGCCGCCGCGCGTGACGGCTCGAACATGATCGGCCCGATGCTGGAGGCCGTACGGGCGGAGGCGACCCTCGGCGAGATCTGCGGGGTGCTGCGCGACGAGTGGGGCGTCTACACGGAGCCGCCGGGCTTCTGACGGCCGGGCGGAGGCCCGGCCCGGAGCCGTCGGACCCCGGAGCCGTCGGACCCCGGAGCCGTCGGACCCCGGAGCCGTCAGGCCCCGGGGCCGTCGGCCCCCGGAGCCGTCAGGCCCCGGGGCGTCGCTCCGCCGCCGCGGCGCCCAGCCCGCAGAGCAGCAGCACGGTGAAGCGCCGGGCCCAGTCGGTGTCGACGGGCTCGGCGCTCACCAGCGTCCGGTGCACCACGGCCCCGGCGATCACGTCGAAGATCAGGTCGGCGGTGCGGGCCGCCACCACCGTGTCCGGCTCGGCGGGCAGTTCGCCGCGGCGCTGCGCACGCTCACGTCCCTGCAGGACGAGGTGCTTCTGCCGGGTCACGATCGAAGCGCGTATGCGGTCCCTCAGCGCTTCGTCCCGCGTCGACTCGGCGACCACGGCCATCAGCGCCGTCTTGGTCTCCGGCCGTTCCAGCAGGGCGGCGAACTGGAGGACCACGGCCTCCACGTCCGCCGCGAGGCTGCCGAGGTCGGGCAGCTCCAGCTCGTCGAAGAGGACGGCGACGGCATCGACCACCAGTTCGTTCTTGCCTGCCCAGCGGCGGTAGAGGGTCGTCTTGGCGACCCCCGCCCGCGTCGCCACGTCGCCCATGGTCAGCTTCGACCAGCCGAGGTCGACCAGCGACTCACGGGTCGCCTCCAGGATCGCGGCGTCGGCCTCGGCACTGCGGGGACGTCCGGACCGGGTGGGTTCCATGGGGCTGAGGCTCGGCATGCGGCGACCATACCGGCCGGTAAGTAGTGCTGACCGGGGCGGGAACCCGTGAGACAGATCACCGCGGGCTCTTGCCCCGGAGGGGGGCCGGGCAGTTACGCTACGGGTCGTAGCGTAAGAAGCGACGGTCAGTCCGTCGTGGCGCGACGACCGATCGACAGCCACAGGCACCGGGTGGGGACCCGGCGCCGAACACGGGGTTTTTCAGGGCCTCGGAACCGCTCCCGTCCGCGCGCCGCGCACACCGGCGTGGCTGTGGACGGAGGCGGTTCGCGGATCGCTTTCCGGAACGGTGCGCCCAGGGGGGAGGATGTACGTATGCAGCCTAGGAACATGTCCATGAGCGGTGTCGTCGACCTCGCCGCTGTGAAGGCGGCCGGCGACGCGAAGGCGAAGGCGGAGCAGGCCCGTGCGGAGTCTGCCCGGCAGGGGGGCGCCGGTGCCGTCGCGCCCGTCTCCCTGGTGATCGACGTCGATGAGGCCGGCTTCGAGACCGACGTCCTCCAGCGCTCCACCGAAGTCCCCGTCGTCATCGACTTCTGGGCCGAGTGGTGCGAACCGTGCAAGCAGCTCGGCCCGCTCCTGGAGCGTCTCGCCGTCGAGTACAACGGCCGTTTCGTACTGGCCAAGGTCGATGTCGACGCCAATCAGATGCTGATGCAGCAGTTCGGGATCCAGGGCATCCCCGCGGTCTTCGCGGTGGTGGCCGGACAGGCCCTTCCGCTCTTCCAGGGCGCGGCCCCCGAGAGCCAGATCCGCCAGACGCTGGACCAGCTGATCCAGGTCGGCGAGGAGCGTTTCGGCCTGACCGGGATCATCGTGGACCCGGACGCCGGAGCCGGTGACGGGGAGGGCGTCCCCGCCGAGGTGCCCGCGGGACCGTACGACGCGCAGCTCGAAGCGGCCGCCCAGGCCCTGGACGCCAACGACTTCGCCGGTGCGGTCGAGGCGTACAAGGGCATCCTGGCCGACGACCCGGTCAACACCGAGGCGAAGCTGGGTCTGGCCCAGGCCGAGCTGCTGGGCCGCGTCGCCGGGATGGACCCGCAGAAGGTCCGCGAGGAGGCCGCGGAGAATCCGGCCGAGCCGGCGGCGCAGATGGCCGCCGCCGACCTGGATCTCGTGGGCGGCCACGTGGAGGACGCCTTCGGGCGGCTCGTCGAGACGGTGCGCCGTAACTTCGGCGACGACCGCGACGCCGTGCGGGTGCGGCTCCTGGAGCTCTTCGAGGTGATCGGCCCCGACGATCCCCGGGTCACCGCCGCCCGGACCGCCCTGGCGCGCGTCTTGTTCTGATGTGACAACACGGCCGTGGGGCCCTCCGGGCGCCACGGCCGTTTTCGCGGGCGAACGACAACAGACGCTTCTGCTTTACCAAAACTTGATAAAAGTACGTACTGTTACTCGCAGTAAATCACCTTCAGGGGTCTGTCCGGTTTCGGGTCGTAATCCCGTCATTCGCATGCCCCTTTGACGACACCCTGTGTGGCCGGTCGGTATCCTCCTGTCGCGTCCCGGTTATCGGGTCGTTACTAGTCAGTAACGACCCCCCTTGTGTCACGGCCGCGAATGCACCACGATCGGCCACGCTCGGTCCAATACCCGCCGGTCCGACGGCCAGTCGGCGCAGGTGGGTCCGTTGGGTCCCCACCGGGTGGTCGGCGGCAGTGGCGCCGATCGCGGACAGGGGGGTTCCTGCCCCTGGGCAGGGCCTGTCCGAACCGGCTGCGCAGACGCGCGGCCAGTGGTTGTCGCTCGGGGGTGATCGCCGGTGATTCGGATGCGGTACGCGCCTCCGGTCCGGGCGCTCTCCTTCCCGAGGACGTAGCACTTCTCCCATCCCAGGGCGGGCATGACGCCCGTACCGGAGATGTACGTCCGAGAAGGAGGAAATATATGAGTTCGCAGGTTCGCGGTGGTACCAGATGGAAGCGTTTCGCTCTGGTCATGGTGCCGAGCGTCGTCGCGACCGCCGCAGTCGGCGTGGGCCTGGCACAGGGTGCGCTCGCCGCGTCGTTCAGCGTGTCCGGCCAGGAGTTCAAGGTGAAGGCCACCCAGCTCGAGGGCTGGGACTTCGTCCAGTACGGCAGTGTGGCCTCGGGCAAGACGCTCGACGGCAAGGAGATGCACGCCCCGGTGGCGGTGTCGGGCTTCAGCAAGGCCTACATCACCAACATGTGCCAGTCGGTCGTCACACCCAAGGTTCCCGGTGTCGGCAACGTCACGCTGAGGCTGGAGGCAGGCGGCAAGGGGCATGACCCCGTCTTCGCCAAGAGCCTCTACCTCGACGTGTCCCAGCTCGACGCCGACGCCGAGTTCAAGAACATCGACATCGGTGTGGCCGCGGGTTCCCTTCCGAAGACGGATGGAAAGCCCGGGATTCAGCCGAACACCCAGGCGAACCCCAACGGCTTCTCGCAGCGTGCCGAGAAGGCCTTGCTGAAGAACGTCGAGCAGAAGGCGTGGGCCACGACGGCCGGCACCTTCAACCTCAGCGGGCTGAAGCTGCGGCTCTCCACGGGCACCGACCAGGAGTGCTACTAAGCACCCGCCCGGGTGGCCGGAGCTCGCACCACCGGCTTCCGGCCACCCGTCTTCTCTCCTCTCACAGCAGTACCGGTTCCAGGGAGCTGTTTTCCATGAGCCCCGAGTCCACAGGGCAGAACGAGCACCACCTCACCGTCTACCGGCGGGGATTCCGCACCTGGCGGGGTAACCGGCCGTTCTGGGCGGGTCTGTTCACCATGGCGGGTGGCCTTCCCATCGCCTACTTCCCGTACGCCAACATGCACCTCGGCAATGTCACGCTGGCGATGTCCACCACGGCCGGCGCCGGTTCGCTGATCATCGGGGTCCTGCTCGTCACGCTGGGCTTCACGATGTGGTTCCACCACATCGTGCGGGTGTTCGCAGGGGTCGCCGCGATCCTGCTCGCGCTCGTCTCCATACCCGTCGCCAACATAGGCGGCTTCATCATCGGTTTCCTGTTCTCACTTCTCGGCGGAGCACTCTCCATCGCGTGGGCTCCAGGTGAGGCGACGGCTGACCCGGGGCACGAGGGCGCGGACGCGTCCCGGGCCGACGCCCCGGCACACGAGCAGGAAGTCCACGACACGGCTGAGGCCCCTCGGAGGCCGATGCTGTTCGAGGCGGCGGCGGAGGCCGACGGCGGGAGGCATCGTGCGGGGTGACGACAGCCGGACCGACGACTTCCGGCCGGAGAGCCTTCCGGAGCGAAGAGGGCCCCGCCACGCGGCGCCCAGGAAGTCACTCCTGACCAAGCTGCACCTGCCCGCGGGCAAGAAGGCGTTCGCGCTCGCCGCGATGCCGACGGCCGTCTTCGTGGGCATGGGACTCACCCCCAAGCTGGCCATGGCCGACGACAACTCGGACATCCCGTTCGCGCCCGGGCCGTGTGTGACCCGCTCCGACGAGCCGTCCGAGTCGCAGGAACCCGAGGCGGAGCCGACCCCGAGCGCCACACCGTCCGACGACGCCGGCAAGGACGACGCCGGCAAGGACGAAGGGGCCGCGACGCCGGAGCCCTCCGCGAGTCCGAGCGCGGGTGCGTCCGAGGAGGACAGGTCCGGGGGAACCGCCGGGGACAAGGCCGGCACCTCGGCCACTCCCTCGCCCACCGAGTCGAAGAACCCCCTCGACCCGCTGGGTGTCGGTGACGCGCTCAAGGATCTCTTCGACGGACCGGACAAGGAGACGGCCGCGCCGTCCCCCAGCGCCACCGCCGAGAGCCCGGAGCCGTCGGAGAGCGCCTCCACCGAACCGGTGGAGGAGGCGGCTGACGCGGCGAAGGACACGGTCGACAAGACCACCGACGCCATCCGTGAGGCGGCCGAGAAGGCGGGGAAGGACGTCGAGGAGCTCGACGACGACGTCAAGGGTCTCGACCCCGTCAAGGACGAGGACATCCCGGACGGCGCGAAGGAACGCTTCCCCTGCCCGACCGCCGACCCCGACGCGCTCGCCGCGGCCGAACTGGAGCAGGGCATCCCGCTGCTCCCGGACGACCCGTGGACGCTGGAGACCTCCAGGCTCACGCTCAACGGGCTGGACTACGCGGGCATCGTCGAGGTGAAGACGTACAGCGGCAAGGTCAAGAAGGTCCTGAAGTTCACGGCCGGCTCCATCGACATCAAGGATCTGCACCAGCTGACGACGGGCCCGGCCGGAACGACCGGCCACGTCAAGGCGCGCGGCGGTTCCACGTCGACGATCCGCGACGGCGAAGTGACGATGTACACGGAGAAGCTCGAGGGCAACCTCTTCGGGCTCATCCCGATCACCTTCAGCCCGGAGACTCCTCCGCCGCTGAACGTCCCGTTCGCCTTCTTCACCGACGCGACGGTGACCCAGGCCGGCCAGTTCGGCGGCACGCTCACGGTCCCCGGCCTGTCGAACTACCTCACCGGTGGCAACAGCTAGCCAGGGCCTCCCGTCCGGATCAGGCCGGACGGTGATGTGCGTGGACCGACTCGTTCGGGAGCCGCACAACACTGCGGGCCGCCCCCCTCACCGAGGGAGGCGGCCCGCAGCCATGTCGTGGCGGAGTACCGGTCGCCGTGCGCGCGCTACGCGTCCACGAGGTACTCGATGTCGCCCACGACGTACTCCCCGTACCGGAACGCGACCCCGAGCTCCACCAGTTGTGTGTACCGCTCCCTCGACAGACGCAGGTAATGCGGGGACAGCGAGTCACTTCTGATGGGCAGGGCCCGCAGCAGCAGCCGGAAGGCGAGATCCGGTGTGCAGCGATCGACGCACTCGGTGAGTGCCCGGACCAACTCCCGGTCGAGTACGCCGTCGAACCCGTCGACGGCGGCCCGGACCCGGCCGGCGAGCTCCCGCCCCTCGTACCGGTCCGCCTCGGACAGCGTCACGGGATCCGTAAGGCGGGCGAGCCAGACGTCGCACAGACCGATCAACTGCCGCATCCACGCGGCACCGTCCGTGGGGCCGCCGCGGTGGAAGAAACGCCCCCCGCCCTCCACGCACCCTTCCCACAGCACGGTGACGTGGCCGGCGGGGAGCACGTCGTGGAGGAGGCGGGCGTCACGGCGCACCAGCAACACGGCTTCCGGCTCCAGCTCCTCCACGAACTGACCGGCCACGGCCTCCGCTTCCGTGGAGGCGTCCAGCGTCCAGTCCTGGTGGAAGAAGCTCATGACCCAGGGGATACCGAACGTGAACTCCGTGGACCGGTCCATCGTCCATCTCCTTCCTTACACCGGGTATCCGGTGAAGACGTAGAACCCGCCGGGCTTGTGCCCCGGCGCCCGTTTGAGCACGATGACGAACTGGTTGCCGGTGCGGGTGACCGTCCTGCCGTCGGGGTGGGCCACGAAACCGAGCGAGTTGTCCTTGCCGCCCATCGTGCCCCTCAGCGTCTTCTGCTGCTGGCTGCCCCGCATCCACTTGCTGATCTCGGCGGCCTTCGCCGCCAGGATCTGGTCGACGACCGCCTGTGTCGTCCCCACGTTGTCGAACACACTGATCTTCTCGCCCTCGGTCTGGGCCCGGGCGAGGGCGGTGGCCTCGGATGTCGTGTGCTTGCTGAGGATGTGCGCCTGCCCGGCGAACTTCTGCGCGTCGGCCACGAGGTTGCTGCAGTTGTGGACCAGGACGGGCGATTCGCCCGCCAGCACGAAGAAGGTGTGCAGGTCGTCGACGGTGAGGTCGTGGACCGTCCGGTCCGCCGGGGCGGCCCGTTCCCTGAGGGCGGTCACGGCCCTTACCTCGCCGTCCTCCGTCCGCAGCCGGTCGCCCACGGCCAGGTCGGCCACCACGGTCCAGCCCTCGCCGACGACGAAGAAACGGTGTCCCAGGGTGCTGGAGACCTGGCCGCCGTCGGCCAGCACGACGTCCACCAGACGGTCGGTGTCGTGCCGGTAGGTGCTGAGCACCTGCTCGGGGCGGAGTTCGCCCGTCACGGGGTCGGCGGCCAGTACCCGGTCCGTCCGGTCCACCTCACTGATCGCCCTGCTGGTGCCGTCGGCCATCAGCACCCGGGTCTCCCCGGGGAAGCTGTTGATCGTGCACGCGGTGCGCAGATCCTCGTACGCGTTCACCGACCGCTGGACGTCGGCGAGGGTCGCGGGGTCGATGTCCAGCGTCTTGAGCGCCCTGAACGCGTCCGCGACGCCGATGCCCGTCTGCATGGCGGCGTCCAGAGCCCGGATCCCCTCGACGACCTTCTCGATCGCCTTCCCCGGGACGAAGTTGGACGCGGCCCACGCACACCCGCTGACACTGCCGTGCCAGCAGTCGACGAAGTCCCCGATCAGGATCTCCTTGAGCACCTGGTACACGATCGTCTGCTGGATGATGTCCAGCTTGCTGAAGTAGCTCGTCACCTCCTTCGTCTGGTTCGGGAAGGTCTTGGTCTCCAGGAAGACCGTCTCCTCCTGCGGGCACCCCGACCGCGTCGCCGGGACGCTCGGGTCGGTGCACACGTAGAAGTCGAGTGTGGCGTCGAAGTGGACGGTGAACGTCACCTCGCAGCCCTCGAACCCGATCTTGATCTCGCAGGGGTTCTGCTGGTCGGCCTTGGTCACCTTGATGTCGTCTACGACGTAGAAGGTTCCCCCGATCCCCGTGCCGGCGCCCGTGGACACCTGCTGGTTGGCCTCCTTGCGTTCGGCCGACTCGGCGGCCTCCTGCGCGGATTCCGCGTATTTCTGGGCGTCCTTGGCGGCTTCCTCGGCGGCGGTGGCGGCAGTATCGGCACGCTCGGCGGCCGCGCGTGCCGCGGACGCTGCTTCCTCCGCCGCTGATGCGGCGTCGCGTGCCGCCTGGGCGTCGAGGGCGGCCTGGTCCGCGGAATCGCGGGCTTCGACGGCGTACCCCTCGGCCCGTCCGGCGGCCCTGTCCGCGGCGTTCGCGTCCTCGGTGGCCTGGCGGCCGTACTCGATCGTCCGGGCCAGGGAGGCCGCGGCCTTCGACGCGGCCGTGGCGGCGGCGGCCGCGTAGCCGAGTGCCTCCTTGGAGTATCCGCGGGCGTCCGCCGCGTGTCCGGCGGCGTTCGCCGCGTGCTGGTAGGCGGCCTTCGCGTCGCCCTGCGCCGTGTCGGCGATGACCTTGGCGCTCGCGGCCTCCGCCGCGGCGTTCTCGGCATGGGCCTCCGCGACGGCCTTCTGCTGCTCGGCGATCGTCTTCGACGCCTGGCCGGTCAGGACCACCAGCCCGGCGGCCGAGTCCTTGGTGACGAAGGGCGAGCCGAGCTGGATCGCGTCGTTCGCGGGTGCGGCGACCTGGGCGGCGGCGTTGCCGGCGTCCACGGCGGTCTGTGCGGTGACGTACGCGAAGCCGGCGGCCTTCACCGACGCCGCTACGGCCTTGAGCCACTCCTGCTGTGCCACGTCCGCATGGGACTTGGCGGTCTTGGCCTGTGCCTCGGCCTCGTCGGCCAGCTCGACCGCCGTCTTCGCCTCCGAAGCGGCGTGCTGGGAGGCCGCGATCGCGTCGGCCGCCGCGCTGGTCGCGGTCTTCACCGCCGCGTCGGCCTTCAGCTTCGCCGCCTGGGCGGCGTCCGCGTCGGAGCGGGCCCGCTCGGCGGCCGCCTCGGCACGGGTGGCCGCGGCGTCCGCGTCCGCGGCTGCCTGGGTCGCCGCGTCGGCCTCGGAGCGGGCGGCCGTTGCCGCCGACTCGGCTGTGTCGGCGTACCGGGCCGCGGCGTCGGCCGCCGCCCGGGACTCCTGGGCGTTGCTGTCCGACTCGTGCGCCTCGGCGAACGCGTCCTTCGCGTAGGCCTTGGCGCGTGCGGCGTCCGCCTCCTGCTCGGCGTCCCACGCGTCGTCCCGCAGGTTCCTTGCGTTGTCACGGGACGCCTCGGCGGCCTTCTGCTTCGAGACGGCGGTGCCCTCGGCCGATTCCGCGTTCTCCTGCGCGGTCTTCGCCTTCGACGCCTGGGCCTGGGCGTTCTGCTTGTGCTGGGCCGCCTCGGCCTGTTTGGCGGCCGCGGTCTCCTTCTCCGCCTTGGCCGTCAGCTCCTCGGCCTCCGCCGAGAGCCGCCTGGCGTGTGCCTGCGCTGCGGCCGTCTTTGCATCGCCCTCGGCCTTCAGGGCCTCGGCGAGCTTGGCCTCCGCGGTCTCCTTGTCCTTCTTGGCGTTGTCGCGGTGGACCTTGGCCGCGTCCGCGGCCGCCTTTGCCTGCAACTCCGCGGCGTACGCCGCCTGCTTGCGGAACTCGGCCTTCGACTGGGCGGCCTGAGCAAGCGCCCGCTGCGTGATCGTCGCGCTGTCACCGGCGGCGGCGCGGGTCGCCGCCTCGGCGGTCTCACCCGCCTTCACCATCGCGGTGAGAGCGGCGGCAGCGCCCTGGGTGACCTGTGCCTTCTGCAGGCCGACCAGCAGACCGCGGCCACGCGGCGCGCCGTTGGCGTCCGCCACGGCGTAGGCGGCCTGCTCGGCGGCGGCACTGGTCGTGCCGGCCTTCGCCGCCGCGGCGGCCTGCGTCCTGAGGACGGCGAGCTGCGCCTTCGCGGAGACCTGGGCGGCGGCGATCCCCTTCTTCGCCTTGTCGAACTGGGCCGTCGGCGGCAGGGTGCCGTTGTGCGCGGACACCTTGACGGTGAACTTCTGCGCGCTGGTGGTGTTGCACGTGTACGTGAGCGCGTCCTGGCCGTTGGTGAACGACGGCAGGTTCAGGCACTTGCCGGTCCCGACGCTCTTCAGGGCCGTGGTGGCCCGGACGTTGTACTCCCAGGTCTGCGCCGGGGAGCTGTTGCACGTCCAGAGCTGGATCTTCGTACCGTTCGCCGTGTTGTTGGACGACACGTCGACGCACTTCTGGGAGTTCACGTTGCGCAGGTGCAGACCGGCGTCGTCACCGGAGACCTCCCACATCTGCGCCGCGCTGTTGTTGCACGTGTACATCTGGACGGCGGTGCCATTGGTCTTCCCGCCGCCCGCGGCCTCCAGGCACTTGCCCGACGCCCCGGGGACCTGGATCACCGTCGGTGAGCTGCCGATCCAGCCGACGCCGCCGGAGGACCAGTAGTCCTGCCAGCGGGTGAGGTGGTCGGCGACCCACGAGTGGCCCAGCATCTGGCCCAGCGCCTCGGACCCGGCCGCGAGCGCCTTGGTGGCGTCCTTGTTGGCGTTCAGGATCTGGTCGCGCTGCGTGGCCTGGGACGCGATCTCCTGCTGCCACTCGGTGGCCGCGGTGGCGGAGATGCCGCCCAGTGCCTTGTTCGGGTCGATCGGGTCACGCCACGCGCACGCGGCGAACCGCGACTTCAGGTCCTCGACCGCGATGCGGTGCTCCGGGGTGCCCGGGTCGGGGGCGGTGCGCGCGAACCCTCCGGAGGCGAGGAAGAGACCGGCGTTGTCCGCGCCGGCGGGCTCCAGGGGCCAGTCCGTCAGGTGCTCGAAGGCGTCGCGCTCGGCGAGCGCACGGTTCCACTCGTCCGAGGGAAGGCCGGGGTCGGGGTCCTGCCCGTACAGCGGGGTGCCCAGGTCCTTGACGGCCTGGAGTGTCGCGTCGTCCGCCAGGGGGGTGGGGTCCTCGTAGAAGTCGCTCTCGTCCTTCCAGAAGCGGTCGGCGATCCAGGTGGTCAGGCCGGTCTGCTCGTGGAAGTCCTTCTGGCCGTCGTTGCTGGTGCCCGGCGGCCACTGGAAAGCCGCCTGGGTGAAGCCGGCCGGTGTCTCGAGGCCGGAGACCGGAGCCTTCCAGCCCTGGTGGAGCGCGTCGAGGGCGTCCAGTTCGGCGCTCGCGGCCTCTCTGTCCTTGGTGTAGGCCGCCGCGAGGGGGGTGTCCTCCCAGTGGTCCCGGTTCGCCAGGACGTGGAGCTGTTCGGGCGTCTTGCCGAGACCGTCCTGCGCGGTCTGGGCCATGGTCGACCCGCCGAGCCGCAGGACGTCGCCCATGAGGCACTGGTCCTGCCGCAACTGCTCGGCCGCGGTGTCCTCGTACCAGTCGTAGGAGCTGCCGACCGGTTCCATGGCCGGGCCGGCGAACCGGTCGGCCAGGTCCGGGCGGATGCCCAGCGCGGCCAGGAGGGCTACGGCGAGCAGGGGCGGGACGGCGCGGGCGGACCGCCTGGACCGTCGGGGCACCCGTCTTGGCGACCCTGGTGATATGGCAAACAACTGCGCATCCTCTGCATGAAGGGCGGACACGACCGGGAGGCGGCCGATGGCCGGCTCGGAGACGCCGTGGGGCGGGCCGTCCGGCCCGCCCCACGGCATCAGGAGCGGCGGTGTCCGGCCGGAACGTGAGGCGCGGATCGCGGATGCTGCTGCCTTGCGACATGACTTCCCCCCGGCGTCACTGTGCCCCCCGGTCGCGTGAACGACGTCGCACGATCGCGGACAAGAGAGAAATCCGGTCAGGTGCAGCGTCACTTTAGATAGAAGTCGACTCTTCCGGGTGCACGAAAAGGTGCTCCGGGTGCGCCAGTTGGCGTGAATTGGTCTGTTTCGGCACAACCGAGGGACCGGCCGCCCTGGGCGGGTGGGTGTCGGAACTAGCGGACGCCCTGTGTGGAAGGTGTGAAGGCCCGATGGTCAGGGACAGATCAAGCTGGCCGAAAATCGCCTGAGGTGCAGAAGGGTGGGAGGGGGAGCGATCCGGCCCGGGCCTGCGGTCCCCCGGACCGGCAGAGCCCTCGGCAGGCCGGTCCGGCCGCCACGCCGACGGCTCCGCACGACAGTGGCCCGCGCCCCGGTACGTACCGGAACGCGGGCCACAGAGGTGCGGGCGGGGAGCGTCAGGCGCGCTCGCCGCTCAGGTGGTGCACCCGGACCATGTTGGTGGTGCCGGGGACGCCGGGAGGCGAGCCGGCCGTCATGACCATCGTGTCGCCGTCGCTGTAGCGGTTCAGCTTCAGCAGCTCGGCGTCCACGAGCTCGACCATCGCGTCCGTGTTGTCCACGTGCGGCACGACGTAGGACTCGACGCCCCAGCTCAGCGCGAGCTGGTTGCGGGTGGACTCCTCCGTGGTGAAGGCCAGGATCGGCTGCGCCACGCGGTAGCGGGAGAGACGGCGGGCGGTGTCACCGGACTTGGTGAACGCCACCAGCGCCTTGCCGTCCAGGAAGTCCGCGATCTCGCAGGCCGCGCGCGCCACCGAACCGCCCTGTGTACGGGGCTTCTTGCCCGGCACCAGCGGCTGGAGGCCCTTGGAGAGGAGCTCCTCCTCGGCGGCGACGACGATCTTCGACATCGTCTTGACCGTCTCGATCGGGTACGCGCCGACGGAGGACTCCGCCGACAGCATGACCGCGTCCGCGCCGTCCAGGATCGCGTTGGCGACGTCGGACGCCTCGGCGCGGGTCGGCCGCGAGTTGGTGATCATCGACTCCATCATCTGGGTCGCCACGATCACCGGCTTGGCGTTGCGGCGGCACAGCTCGATGAGGCGCTTCTGCACCATCGGGACCTTCTCGAGCGGATACTCGACGGCGAGGTCACCGCGGGCGACCATCACACCGTCGAAGGCGGCGACGACGCCCTCCATGTGCTCGACGGCCTGCGGCTTCTCGACCTTGGCGATGACGGGGACCCTGCGGCCCTCCTCGTCCATCACCTTGTGCACGTCCTTGACGTCCTCGGCGTCCCGCACGAAGGACAGGGCGACCAGGTCGCAGCCCATCCGCAGGGCGAACCGCAGGTCCTCGACGTCCTTCTCGGACAGCGCGGGGACGTTGACCGCGGCACCGGGGAGGTTGATCCCCTTGTGGTCCGAGATGACGCCGCCCTCGATGACGATGGACGTGACGCGGGGGCCGTCGACCGAGACGACCTTCAGCTCCACGTTGCCGTCGTTGATCAGGATCGGGTCACCCTTGGTGACGTCGCCCGGCAGCCCCTTGTAGGTGGTGCCGCAGATCGACTTGTCGCCGGGGACGTCCTCGGACGTGATGACGAACTCGTCACCGCGGATCAGCTCGACGGGCCCCTCGGCGAACTTCCCGAGGCGGATCTTGGGTCCCTGGAGGTCGGCGAGCACGCCGACCGCGCGGCCGGTCTCGGCGGCGGCCGCGCGGACCCGGTCGTAACGGCCTTGGTGCTCCTCGTGGGTACCGTGACTGAAATTGAAACGGGCCACACTCATGCCGGCCTCGATCAGAGCGACGAGCTGCTCATGGGAGTCGACGGCGGGACCGAGGGTGCAGACGATTTTGGAACGGCGCATGAGGCGGATCCTATCGGTTTGTTTCACTGCGGAATATTCCGTCTGGTGGAAGATACAAAGGGGCGCGGGCCCGCTCAGTTGTGGACCAGGTCGAAGGTCTGGCCCGCGATCTCCAGCTCCTCGTCCGTAGGCACGACGGCGACCGACACCCGTGCGCCGTCGGGCGAGATCAGCCGCGGTTCTCCGGACCGTACGGCGTTGCGGTCCGGGTCCACGGCCAGCCCGAAACCCTCCAGTCCCGCGAGCGCAGCCTCCCGTACCGGGGCCGAGTTCTCCCCGACCCCCGCCGTGAACACCACGGCGTCCACCCGGCCGAGGACCGCCGAATAGGCGCCGATGTACTTCTTCAGCCGGTGGATGTAGACGTCGAACGCGAGAGTGGCCCGCTCGTCGCCCTCGTCCACGCGGCGCCGGATCTCCCGCATGTCGTTGTCGCCGCACAGGCCGACCAGGCCGCTCCTCTTGTTCAGCAGGACGTCGATCTCGTCCGTCGACATCCCCGCCACCCGCTTCAGGTGGAAGGTGACGGCAGGGTCGATGTCTCCCGAACGCGTACCCATGACCAGCCCTTCCAAGGGGGTCAGTCCCATGGACGTGTCCACACACCGGCCGCCCGCCACCGCGGACGCCGAGGCGCCGTTCCCGAGGTGCAGCACGATCACGTTCACGTCGGCGGCCGGCCGGCCCAGCAGCTCCGCCGTCCTGCGCGACACGTACGCGTGCGAGGTGCCGTGGAAGCCGTAGCGGCGGATGCGGTGCGCGTCGGCGGTGCCGACGTCGATCGCGTACCGCGCCGCGTGCTCCGGCATCGTCGTGTGGAACGCCGTGTCGAAGACCGCCACCTGGGGAAGGTCCGGCCGCAGCGCCTGTGCCGTGCGGATCCCGGTGATGTTCGCCGGGTTGTGCAGGGGGGCCACCGGGACGAGCCGCTCGATCTCCTTCAGCACCTCGTCGGTGATCACTGTGGGCTCACTGAACTTCAGGCCTCCGTGCACCACCCGGTGGCCGATCGCCGCCAGCTCGGGGGAGTCGAGGCCGAGCCCGTCGGCCGCCAGCTCGGCGGCGGCGGCCTTCAGCGCCTCCTCGTGGTCGGCGATCCTGCCCGTGCGCTCGCGGGGCTCCCCGCCCTTCAGCGGGGTGTGCACGAGCCGGGAGGACGATTCGCCGATCCGCTCGACCAGGCCGGTGGCCAGCCGCGAGCGGTCGCGCATGTCCAGCAGCTGGTACTTCACCGACGAGGAGCCGGAGTTGAGCACGAGTACGCGATGGGCGTCGTTCATGGAGCGGGAACCTTCGCTGGTCGGGTCGGTGGTCATCGCGGTCATTCCTCGCTCTGCGCCTGGATCGCCGTGATGGCCACCGTGGTGACGATGTCCTGGACCAGCGCGCCGCGCGAAAGGTCGTTGACCGGCTTGCGCAGCCCCTGCATGACCGGGCCGACCGCGACGGCGCCGGCGGAGCGCTGGACCGCCTTGTAGGTGTTGTTGCCGGTGTTGAGGTCCGGGAAGATCAGCACGGTCGCCCGGCCCGCCACCTCGGACGCCGGCAGCTTGGTCGCGGCGACGGACGGCTCGACCGCCGCGTCGTACTGGATCGGGCCCTCGATCCTCAGGTCCGGACGTGAGGCGCGTACCCGGTCCGTGGCCTCCCGCACCTTGTCGACGTCGGCGCCCGTGCCCGAGGTCCCCGTCGAGTACGAGAGCATCGCGATACGGGGGTCCACACCGAAGCGGGACGCGGTGGCCGCGGACTGCACCGCGATGTCCGCGAGCTGCTCCGCGTCCGGATCCGGGTTGACCGCGCAGTCGCCGTAGACCAGGACCTTGTCGGCGAGGCACATGAAGAACACCGAGGACACGATCGAGGCCTCGGGCTTCGTCTTGATGATCTCGAACGCCGGCCGGATCGTGGCCGCCGTGGAGTGCACCGAACCGGAGACCATCCCGTCGGCCAGGCCCTCCTGGACCATCAGGGTGCCGAAGTAGTTGACGTCCGAGACGACGTCGTACGCCAGCTCCACCGTCACCCCGCGGTGCGCGCGCAGCTCGGCGTACCGCTCGGCGAAACCTTGGCGCAGCTCCGAGGACCGGGGGTCGACGAGCTGGGTCTCTCCGAGGTCGATGCCCAGGTCGGCGGCCTTCTTGCGGATGACGTCGGTGTCCCCGAGCAGGGTCAGGTCGCAGACGTCGCGGCGGAGCAGCACATCGGCGGCGCGCAGGACGCGCTCCTCGGTGCCCTCGGGCAGGACGACCCGGCGCCGGTCGGAGCGGGCCTGTTCCAGCAGCTCGTGCTCGAACATCATCGGGGTCACCCGGCCGCTGCGGGCCACCGAGATCCGCTCCAGCAGGGCGCCGGTGTCCACGTGGCGTTCGAAGAGGCCGAGTGCCGTCTCCGCCTTGCGGGGCGTCGCCGCGTTCAACTTTCCTTCCAAGGCGAAGAGTTCACCCGCCGTGGGGAAGGATCCGCCGGCCACCGCGACGACCGGGGTGCCCGGCGCGAGGCGGGCCGCGAGCCGGAGTATCTCCTCGCCGGGGCGTTCGTTCAGGGTCAGCAGGACGCCCGCGATGGGCGGCGTCCCGGCGCTGTGCGCGGCGAGCGAACCGATGACGAGGTCCGCGCGGTCGCCGGGGGTGACGACCATGCAGCCCGGGGTCAGGGCCTTCAGGAGGTTCGGCAGCATGGCGCCGCCGAACACGAAGTCCAGCGCGTCCCTGGCCAGGCCGGAGTCGTCACCGAGGAGAACCGTCCCGCCCAGTGCGGTGGTGATCTGGGAGACGGTGGGGGCGGAGAGCGCGGGGTCGTCCGGGAGTACCGAGCAGGGGACCGGGAGCTGTGTCCTCAGCCGCTCCGCGATCTCCGAGCGCTCCTCGGACGCCACCCGGTTCACGATCATCGCCAGGACGTCGCAGCCGAGACCGGCGTAGGCGCGGTAGGCGTTGCGCGTCTCGGCCCGCACGGATTCGGCGTCCTGGTCCTTGCCACCGACCACCGCGATCACCGAGGCGCCGAACTCGTTGGCGAGCCGCGCGTTCAGCGCCAGTTCGTC
The DNA here is from genome assembly GCF_016804005.1 of Streptomyces pratensis. GTDB lineage: Bacteria > Actinomycetota > Actinomycetes > Streptomycetales > Streptomycetaceae > Streptomyces > Streptomyces pratensis_A. Next base: position 1,536,637 of record NZ_CP051486.1, read on the forward strand.
GGGGAGCTGGGTGGCGGCGTAGTCGCTGCCGAGGACCAGCACCACCTCGTAGTCGCGGGCCACCCGGTGGAAACGCTCGACGAGCAGGGAGACCAGTTCGTCGGTGCCCTTCTCCGCCTGCACCGCGGAGGCCTCCTGGTAGTCCAGGCCGAAGACCGTCTCGGCGCTCTGCGAGAGCCGGTAGCGGGCCCGCAGCAGCTCGAACAGCCGGTCGGGCCCGTCGTGGACCAGTGGCCGGAAGACGCCGACCCGGTCCACCTGACGCGTCAGTAGCTCCATGACTCCCAGATCGACGACCTGACGGCCGTCTCCCCGGTCGATCCCGGTCACGTACACGCTGCGCGCCACGCGTGGTCTCCCGTCCTGTTTGACTGGCATGTCCCATTGACGATACCTACCGGGGCAGGTGAGCCGCCCGCCGGGCACCGTGCCCGGAGAAGGCCCTCCGGGTCCCCGAACGGTTCCCGCCATTGCAGCCGGAAGCGCGGGTGCCCGGCTCGGCGTGGGACAATCGTCATGGCTCACGGTACGGGGGTTTCTCGACGGGTCCCCGGAACGCATGGCACTAGCGAGCAGGAGACAGAGCAGGATGCGCATCGGAATTCTCACCGCAGGCGGCGACTGCCCAGGCCTGAACGCTGTGATCCGTTCGGTCGTGCACCGCGCCGTGGTGGGTCACGGCGATGAGGTCATCGGCTTCGAGGACGGCTTCAAGGGGCTGCTCGACGGCCACTTCCGGCCCCTCGACCTGAACGCGGTCAGTGGCATCCTGGCCCGCGGCGGCACGATCCTCGGCTCGGCGCGGCTCGAACGCGACCGGCTGCGCGAGGCCGCCGAGAACTGCGCGGAACTCTCCCTCCGTTACGGCATCGACGCGCTCATCCCGATCGGCGGCGAGGGCACGCTCACCGCGGCCCGCATGCTCTCCGACGCCGGGATGCCCGTCGTCGGCGTGCCCAAGACCATCGACAACGACATCTCCGCCACCGACCGGACCTTCGGCTTCGACACCGCGGTGGGCGTCGCGACCGAGGCCATAGACCGGCTCAAGACCACGGCCGAATCGCACCAGCGGGTCATGGTCGTCGAGGTCATGGGCCGCCACGCGGGCTGGATCGCGCTGGAGTCCGGCATGGCCGGCGGTGCCCACGGCATCTGCCTGCCCGAGCGGCCCTTCGAGGTCGACGACCTCGTGAAGATGGTCGAGGAACGCTTCGCGCGCGGCAAGAAGTTCGCCGTCATCTGCGTCGCCGAGGGGGCGCACCCGGCCGAGGGTTCCATGACGTACGCCAAGGGCGAGATCGACCAGTTCGGGCACGAGCGCTTCCAGGGCATCGGCAACCGCCTCGCATCCGAGCTCGAACGGCGGCTCGGCAAGGAGGCGCGGCCGGTCATTCTCGGCCATGTGCAGCGCGGCGGCACGCCGACCGCGTACGACCGGGTGCTCGCGACCCGCTTCGGCTGGAACGCCGTGGAGGCCGTCCACCGAGGTGACTTCGGGAGGATGACCGCGCTGCGCGGGACCGAGATCGTGATGGCCCCGCTCGCGGACGCCGTGACCCGTCTGAAGACGGTCCCCAGCGACCGGATGTACGAGGCCGAGTCCGTCTTCTAGTCCCCGCCCGGCATCTGGTCCCCGCCCGGCATCACCCGCGGCCCCGGCCATCCCCCGTGGACGGCCGGGGCCGTGGGCGTCGGCACCCACCCGCGGCCCCGACCATCCCCCCGTGGACGGTCGGGGCCGTGGGCGTCCCCCCGTGCATGTGCCGCAATCCACTCTTGAGGAGGCGGTGCGGATCAACAAGGCTTGACCCTGTCCGGGACATGTCCCGACGCCTGTCCGGTGCCGGACCGGGCGGGCGGGACCAGGCAGGGGGAGGCAGTGGATGACGGGTGACGGCAGGACTCCGGATCCTCAGGAGGCGCGGGACGCGGCCGGGTTCGTCGAGCTGCTGCGCAGGCTGAAGGACGCCTCCGGGCTGACGTTCCGTGAACTGACGCAACGGGCCGAAGCGGTGGGCGACGTACTGCCGCGCTCCACGATCGCCAACATGCTCGCCCGCACGACCGTCCCGCGCGAGGAGCTGCTCGCCACCTTCGTGCGCGCCTGCGGCTGCGGACCCGCCGAGGCGGACAGCTGGCTGGCGGTCCGCAAGGAGATCGCGGTGCACGGCACCCGCCCAGGGGCGGGGGCGTCGGAGGAGGCCGGGGCGCCGGACGGCTCCGTGGCCCCCGAAGGGCCGGAACCGGACGCACCCGCGCGGCGCCGCCGTCCGTCGCTCGTGGCCGTGGTCGCCGTGGTCGCCGCGGTGGCCCTCGCGGCCGTGGCCTGCGCGGTGGCCGCCCTCGGGCCGGACGGCGGCCCCGAGGGCGGGCGGGAGACCGCCCGGCCCGTCGCCGCACCCGCCACGGGGCCCGTGCGCATACGGTCGGTCCGTACGGACCTCTGTCTGTCGGAGCGGCTCGGCATGAAGAACGGCACCGTCTACCAGATGCCCTGTGTCACGGACACGGTCCCGCGGTTCAGCCTGCTGCCCCTCGGTTCCGGGACCTGGCGCATCGTGACCGACCACCCCGACTACGGGGAGGGCTGCACCGGGGTCCTGCACGGGCTGACCGCAACCGGAACACCCCTGGAGGACACCGGGTGCGGCCACCGGGGCCCCGCCGAGATCTTCCGGCTCGAACCGGTCGGTGAGCCGGTGAGGGGCTACCGGATCCGCCCCGCCCCACACCGACCTCTGCCTCGGTCCCAGGGACGGGAGCACGAAGGAGCTCGCCTAGATCGTCCAGCTCGGCTGCGAGAAGGAGGGGACGGGCCAGCTGTACTCCTTCGACCCGGTCAAGGACTGAGGGCCATGGACGAACCCGTGCCGGTTCAGATCCCGGCAGTGCGCCAGAACTCCTCGACCACCTTGTCCAGGAACTCCCGCCCGGCCTCGCCCGCCGTCCCGGCCCGGTCCCGGCCCGTGGTGTTCCAGCTCAGCGTCGACACCATCAGCGCCTGGTAGTCGGCGTGCAGCTGCTCCAGCACGTTCTGGAGCAGGATCCGGTCCAGCGGGACGAGCTTGTCCAGCGGCCGCACGTATGCCTGCCAGCGGGTGGTCACCGCCCTGGTCAGCAGATCCGCGAGCTCCTCGTTCCGGCCGGTCGCCGTCAGGAACTGTGCCGCGGACATGTCCAGCGTGTCGCAGAGTGCCACGGCCTGGCGCTCGTTGCCGCGCCAGCGGCCCGAATCCTCCATCCGCCGGTACGCGGCGCCCGTCATCCCGAGCGTCCGCGCCAGGTCGTCCACCGCGACGTCCCGGGCCAGCCGGTGCTCGCGCAAGGTGCTCGCGGCGGCCAGCAGATCACCCGGCGCGCACCACAGGACACCTGACAGCGCCATCAGCTCCCGTTCGCCGGGCAGCGCGGTACCGCGTTCCCAGGCCATCACGGTCTCGGCCGTGATCCGCAGTCCGTACTGGGCACCGAGCCCGTACGCAACATGTCCGGGAGCCATTCCCAGCGCCTCGCGGAGGCGGCGCGCGGCGGGGGCGTTGAAGGGCGGGGTGGGGTGCACGGCCCCACCGTAGAAGCCTGGGAACGGCCTGGCTACAGGCTGTTCGTCCCAGTTCACCCTTCGTATGATCCTCCTAGCGCCTCATCGGGTCATGCGCCTGGCCATCAGCGGGTTTCAGCCACCCAGTGATAATGCAGCTCCGGCCGGCCGACCTGACCGTAGCTCGGCCGCCGCACGGCCCGTCCCGCCGCCACCAGGTGCTCCAGGTAGCGCCGGGCGGTGATCCGGGAGATTCCCAGCCCCTCCCCGGCGGCAGCCGCGGTCACCCCGTCCGGCGCCCCCCGGAGGGCGCGGGTCACCGCCTCCAGCGTCGGCCCGCTCAGCCCCTTGGGCAGCGTGGCCGGGTCGGCCACCCTCAGCGCGCCCAGCGCCCGGTCCACCTCCTCCTGGCCGCTCGCCTCACCGGCCGCCGCCCGGAACTCGGCGTACCGCACGAGCCGGTCCCGGAGCGTGGGATAGGTGAACGGCTTCAGCACGTACTGCACGACGCCGAGCGACACGCCTTCCCGTACCACCGCCAGATCGCGGGCCGACGTCACCGCGATGACATCCGCGCCGTGTCCCGCGGCCCGCAGCGAGCGCAGCAGCTGCAGGCCGTGCCCGTCCGGCAGATAGAGGTCGAGCAGCAGCAGGTCCACCTCCGTCCGGTCCAGCGCCCGTGCGGCCTCCGCCCGGGAGTGCGCGACGGCGGCGACCTCGAATCCCGGCACCCTGTCCACGTACAGCTGGTGGGCGTCGGCGGCCACCGGGTCGTCCTCCACGACCAGCACCCGGATCACGGTGCGACCACCTCCGCCCGTGCCGTACGGCCGGCGAGCGGCAGCCGTACCGTGAACTCCGCGCCGCCGCCCGGCGCCCGGCCCAGCGTCACCGTCCCGCCGTTGCGGTGGGCCGCCTGCCGTACGAGCGCCAGGCCCAGACCACGGCCCGTGCCGTGGGTGGTCCAGCCGCGCCGGAACACCTCGTCGGCGTCGTCCGGGCCGATCCCGGCGCCGGTGTCGGCCACCCGCAGCAGCAGTTCGCCGGACTCCGTCCGCGCGGTGACGGTGACCAGGGCCCGCGTAGCGGTGCGCTGTGCGGGGACGGGCACGCCGGAACCGCCCGTCGCCGTCTCCGACGCTGCGTCCACCGCGTTGTCGATCAGGTTGCCGAGGATCGTCACCAGGTCCCGCGGCGCCAGCGAGCGCGGCAGGGCGCCGTCGTCGATCAGGCTGTCCTCGGCGAGCACGAGCTCCACACCGCGCTCGTTGGCCTGCGCCGCCTTGCCGAGCAGCAGAGCGGCGAGGACGGGTTCGGCGACCGCGCCCACGACCCGGTCGGTGAGGACCTGTGCCAGCTCCAGCTCCGCCGTCGCGAAGTCCACCGCCTCCTCGACCCGGCCCAGCTCGATCAGCGACACCACGGTGTGCAGCCGGTTCGCCGCCTCGTGCGCCTGTGAGCGCAGCGCCTGGGTGAAGCCGCGCTCCGAGTCGAGCTCGCCCGACAGCGCCTGCAGCTCCGTGTGGTCCCGCAGCGTCACGACCGTGCCGCGCCGCTCGCCGCCGACCACCGGGCTGGTGTTGACGACGATCACCCGCTCCGCCGTCAGGTGGACCTCGTCCACCCTCGGCTCGGACGCCAGGAGCGCCCCGGTCAGTGGTGCCGGCAGCGAGAGCTCGTCGACCCTGCGCCCGAGCGACCCCGGCGCCAGGCCCAGTAGCTCCCGCCCCGCGTCGTTGATCAGGGCGACCCGGCGCTGCCCGTCGAGCATGAGCAGCCCCTCGCGCACGGCGTGCAGCGTCGCCTCGTGGTAGGTGTGCATCCGGCTCAGCTCACGGGCGTTCATCCCGTGCGTGTGCCGCCGCAGCCTGGCGTTGATCACGTACGTGCCGAGCGCGCCGAGTGCCAGGGCGGCACCCGCCGCCGTCCCCAGGGCGCCGAGCTGCTCGCGCACCTGGGTGGACACCCGTTCGACGGTGATGCCCGCGCTGACCAGGCCGACGATCCGGTCCCCGTCGTGGACGGGCGTGACGACCCGTATCGAGGGCCCGAGCGTGCCGGTGTAGGTCTCCTCGAACGTCTCGCCGAGCAGGGCGCGCTCGGTGTGGCCGATGAAGCCCCTGCCGATCTGGGAGGTGTCGGGGTGGGTCCAGCGGACACCCTCCGGATCCATGATGGTGACGAACGCGATCCCGGTGTCCTCGCGGACCTTCTCCGCGTACGGCTGGAGTACGGCGGACGGGTCCGGGTTACGGATCGCCTCCCGCACGGAGGGCGATCCGGCCATGGCGAGGGCGGCCGCCCGCACCTGGCGGGCCGCGGTCTCCTCCGCCTGCGACCTGCCCGAGGCATACGCGAAGAAGGCGCACCCGGCCACGACCGCGGCCACGAGCAGGGCCTGCATCGCGAACAGCTGGCCGGCCAGGCTGCGGGGGACGGTTCGGGGCAGGCGCATACGTCACAGTCTGCACGGCGGGGACCGGCGGCCCAAGGTGGCCGATAAGCGTCCGTGAACGATATGAACGCAAGGGTGACGGCCGTCACAGGGAAGTGAATAGTCACCGGGGCCCCCAGGGACGGGGAGCAGCCGCATACCCCGAGGAGACCCCCGTGGCAGAGAAAGCCGCACGACGGGACCGCACCCACTACCTCTACATCGCAGTGATCGCCGCCGTTGTGCTCGGCGTCACGGTGGGCCTGGTGGTTCCGGACTTCGCCGTCGAGCTGAAGCCGATCGGCACAGGCTTCGTCAACCTCATCAAGATGATGATCTCGCCGATCATCTTCTGCACGATCGTGCTGGGGGTCGGCTCCGTACGGAAGGCCGCCAAGGTCGGCGCCGTCGGCGGCCTGGCCCTCGGCTACTTCCTGGTGATGTCGACCGTCGCCCTGGCCATCGGCCTGGTCGTCGGCAACCTCCTGGAGCCCGGCTCCAGCCTCCACCTCACCGAGGCGGCCCGTGCCGCGGGTGAGAAGCAGGCCTCGGGGGCCAGTGAGTCCACCGTGGACTTCCTGCTCGGCATCATCCCCACCACCATGGTCTCGGCCTTCACCGAGGGCGAGGTCCTCCAGACCCTGCTCATCGCCCTGCTCGCGGGCTTCGCGCTCCAGGCCATGGGATCGGCGGGAGAGCCCGTCCTGCGCGGCATCGGCCACATCCAGCGCCTCGTCTTCCGCATCCTCGCCATGATCATGTGGGCGGCTCCGGTCGGCGCGTTCGGCGCGATGGCGGCGGTGGTCGGCGAGACCGGCGTGGACGCGCTGAAGTCCCTCGCGATCATCATGATCGGCTTCTACGTCACCTGTGCGCTCTTCGTGTTCCTGATCCTGGGAGCGATCCTGCGCCTGGTGGCCGGGGTCAACATCCTCTCGCTGCTGAAGTACCTGGGCCGCGAGTTCCTGCTGATCCTCTCCACCTCCTCGTCGGAGTCGGCCCTGCCGCGGCTGATCGCGAAGATGGAGCACATGGGCGTCAGCAAGCCCGTCGTCGGCATCACCGTGCCGACCGGCTACTCCTTCAACCTCGACGGCACCGCGATCTACCTCACGATGGCCTCGCTCTTCATCGCCAACGCGACGGGCGACCCGCTGACCATCGGTGAGCAGATCTCGCTGCTGATCTTCATGGTGATCGCCTCGAAGGGTGCCGCGGGCGTCACCGGGGCCGGTCTCGCCACCCTCGCCGGCGGCCTCCAGTCCCACCGCCCCGAACTGGTCGACGGCGTCGGTCTGATCGTCGGCATCGACCGCTTCATGAGCGAGGCCCGCGCCCTGACGAACTTCGCCGGCAACGCGGTGGCCACGGTGCTGGTCGGCACCTGGACCAAGGAGATCGACCGCGAGAGGGTGGACCAGGTCCTCTCCGGCGCCCTCCCGTTCGACGAGAAGACGATGACGGACGACGCCCACGGCGGCGAGCCGCACGTCCCGGACTCGCGGGACGGCGACGTGGCCGCCGACGAGAAGCCGTCGCTGGCGAAGGCGTAGGAAGGCGCAAGGCGGGTGCGGCCGGTACGGGGTCCCCGTACCGGCCGCACCTGTGTGTGGGGGAGCGTCCCGGCGGGTCGTGGCCGTGCTTCCGCAGCGGCCGTCCGGACGGGACGCCGCCCCGTCCGACGGCACGCCGCCCCGTCCGGACGTCCGGACCGTGCGGCGGTCGTCGCGAAACCTGTTGATATCCCGCCGCACGTCGGAGAGGGTCTGTGACCATGGAGTTCTTCTGCTACCACCGTGATCGGCCCGGCTCCCTCACATTGCGCGAGGCGTTGGTGGAAGAGCACTGGTCCTACATGGACCGCTACGCCGACGAGCTGATCGCCCGTGGTCCGACCTTCGCCGACGACGGCGAGACACCCACCGGCAGCGTGCACATGGTCGACCTGCCCGATCCCGCCGCCGCCCGCGCGTTCGCCTTCGACGAGCCCAACTACCAGGCCGGCGCCTACCGGGACGTGTTGCTGCGCCGGTGGCGCAACCTGCTGGGGCGAACCATGTGGGACTTCCCCGGTGGACGGACCGGCGGCAACCGGTACCTGGTGCTCGGCCTCGGCTCGGGCCGGCCCGCCGACCTCACCGTGCCGCCCGACCGGGACGAGCTCATCGCGTACGGTCCCCTGCTGTCCGACGACGGCGCCACCTGGCTGGGTACGGCGGCGTTGCTCAGGGCCTCCGGCCCGGACACGGCCCGCGCCGTCCTGACGCCGGACCGGTACGCCGGCATCGAAGTCCATGAATGGGAGTTCGGCGGGCGGCGGTAGTGGACCGAGGACCTGCCGCGCCGCGGCACCCGGCCGTCGACCCATGAGATGTGCCGACGGGGCAGCACCGCGTCCCTGCCGGCGGTGAATCGAGGAGTGGAATGCGCACGAGTCTGGCGGAGACCGCCCGGGCCGCCCTCACGGCTGCTCACGGGCCGGATGCCGACGGGCGTGCCACCGTACCGGCGCCCCGGCTCGACGACACCACAACCACCGTCGTCGCCGACACGTGCGTACGGGGCGACCTCGGCTTCGTCCTGCTCCTCCACCGGCGCAAGGACGGTCTCGTCGCCGAGGAGCTCTTCTTCTCGAACCGCGAGAGCACAGGGGTCTGGGGGGCCGCGGAGCACCTCTCGGGCAGTGGGGGGATCCCGGACCTGACCAGCCCCGAGGAAGTGGCAGCCGTTCTGCGCGGCTGGTCGATGACGGTGCTCGGCGATTCCGAGACGGGCCTTCACACCGGACGGCCTCAGGCCGACGACGGCTATGAACTGCTTCGTTTCCATGTGCTGCTGGTGGACGAGAGCATCGGCCGGCTCGACATCGAGGACACCACCGCGGGAGCCTCCGCGGTGCCCCACCGCGTCGTCAAGCCGCTCACCTCCCAGGTCGCTCTGGTAGCCCTCTTTCCCGAGGAGCGCGTCACCGTGCGCACGGGCACGGACGCGGGGACGGGTGTTCGGTCCATGGGGGAGATGTTCGAACTGGCCGGCAGTGAAGCCGTGTTCCGCGCTCTCTGGGCGTAGGACATGGAACGGGCCTGGGCCGTACGGGACTTCGCGTACCGGAGGCTCGCGCGTGTACGTTCCACCGGTGTGCGGACGGCGTGATCATTCCGTGCTGGTTCCGCGCGGCGGGTCCTAGCAGTATCACTGCCCTGAACAGGCGCAAGAGGGTGTCCTGACCAGGCACAAGGGGTGGGGACGATGAAGACCGCACGACACTGGAGAGCCACAGCCGTACTGCTGCTGCCGGCTCTCCTGGGCACCGCCGGATGCGGCACGGGAGACGAGGCCCAGGCGGGGGAGGCGGTCTATGGGAAGCCGCTCGCCGAGCAGTTCCAGGCGGCGACGGACGCCACCCGCGACGCGGGCACCGCCGCCTTCCTTTCGACGCTGACCTACGGGGCGGCGGGCGGCGACGCAGTGCACCGGGCGGAGGGGACCCAGGACTACGAGCGCGGGACGTCACTCGCGAAGCTCGGCTTCAGCGCCCACCGGCACTTCCCGGAGGAAACCCTGAAGTTCCTCCAGGAACCGCCGCCCGAAGGCGGGCAGGCCGTGGCCACCGCCGAGGACGACGTCTACGTCCGGTACGGCGACTCCGCCTGGCTGAAATACACGCCCGAGGCCGTCAACGTACTCGGCGAGAGCACCGGGGTGGTCGCGGCGCACGCCGCAGGGGACGCGGCGCCCTACAGCGGAACCCTCGCGGATCTGGTGCCGCGTGTGATCCCCCGGGAGAAGCCCGAGCGGAAGACGGACGGCAGCCGGGTGTACCGGGTGACAGCGCTCCCCGAAGTCGCGGCGGAACTGCTTCCCCGCGACCTGCAGAGCCTCCAGGGCGACTGGGGGGCGGACCCCGTGCGGCTCACGGTGCGCCTGGACCCAGACGGACGCCTGACCTCGGCGACCGCCGACCTCGGCCCCGTCCTTGCCCGGCTCCACGAGCAGGAGGTCCTAGTCGACGTGAAGAGGCTGCGCGCGGAGTACAGGCTGAGCGCCTTCGGCAAGCCGATGAAGGGCAAGGGGCCGGACAGCGGCGGCCGGCCCGTCGAGGACGCCGTCAAGGTGCTGGCCCCCGTCACCACGCTCAAGGGCGGCCGGTGTGCCACCACCGGAGACACGGGGCTGGGCACCACGGTGGTCGTACGGCCTGTCGACTGCTCGGAGCGGCACGACCTGCGGGTGCTCGCCCAGGTGAAGGTGGACCGGACCTACCCGGGAAAGCAGGACGTTCGCAACGGTGACCGGGACGCCCGGGCTCAGTGCGTGCGCGCGCACGCCGCCGAGACCGGTGACTGGATGGCGAAGGGGCTCGGTTTCGCAGGTTCGTCCCAAGTGACTTATTCGACCGCGCAGGGGCGGACCGAGACGACCGTGACGGGTGACTACACCTGTTACGTCAGGTCCTCCTGACCGGCCCCCAGCCGACATGGGCATCCCGATCGCGGCACCGCACGCCTTGCCTTGCCTTGACGCCGACGTCAAGGATTACGGTCGCGGTATGCGAATCGGGGAACTGGCCGAACGCGCCGGGACGACCACACGGACGCTGCGGTACTACGAGTCACGGGGCCTGCTGCACGCACGCCGCGCGGACAACGGCTACCGCACGTACGACGAGAGCGACCTGCGGCTGATCCAGCAGATACGGACCTTGCAGGACTTCGGGTTCGACCTGGAGGAGACGCGCCCCTTCGTCGACTGCCTGCGTGCCGGCCACCCGGCGGGTGACGCCTGCCCGGCCTCGCTGGCGGTGTACCGGCGAAAGATCGGCGAACTGGACGCGCTCATCAGCCAGTTGCGGTCGGTCCGTGCAGAGGTGGGTGCCCAGCTGGCCCGCGCCGAACTGGAGGCATCCGCCGAGCTGCCGGGCGGCCCCGAACCACGATGTGAACTCAACTGGGAGGACGACAGATGATCCACGCGGAAGGTGTCACCGAGGTCACCGACACGACGTTCGACGCCGAGGTCCTGGGAACCGGACTGCCGGTCCTGGTCGAGTTCACCGCCGACTGGTGCGGCCCATGCCGGCAGCTCGCCCCCGTGCTCAGCGCGATCGCGAGGGAGGAGGCGGGCCGCGTCAAGGTCGTCCAGATCGACGTGGACCACAACCCGGGCATCACCAGCCGCTACGCGGTGCTGTCGATGCCGACCCTGATGGTGTTCCAGGACGGCGAACCGGTGAAGTCGATGGTCGGCGCCCGCCCGAAGCGCCGACTGCTCCAGGAACTGGAGGACGTGCTGCCGGCAGCGGTCTGACACCAGGGCGCACCCGCTGCGCGCCCGTTCCCGCGCAGCGGGTAACGCTTGACGACTCACCGGCCAGACACCTCCGTATGTCGGCCAAAAAACACGGCAGACCCCCGAGGTGGACGGCGGGCGGCACTAGCGTGATGCCCGCCATGGCACCGGTACACCGATCACACAGGGGGATCCGACATGAATACGCGTAGAGGCAGCGTCTTACCCAGGGCGTTCACCGTTCTTGTGGCCGCGCTCGCCGTCATCCTCGGGCTGACCGCGCAGGCCGGCACGGCACGGGCCGCCGAGGTGTCCGCATCCGGCCTGACCGGGCTGACGTTCACCTCGGTCAACAGCGGCCGGAACCTGGACGTGCAGAACGGCAACACGGGGAACGGGGTCTTCCTCGTCACCAACTCCGCTCCGGGATACCACCAGCAGTGGAACGCCAACCAGCAGGCCGACGGGTCGTTCACCCTCTCCAACGACCACACCGGCAAGTGCATGGAGGCCGGTCTGCCGCTCAAGCAGCAGTCATGTAGCGGGGTGGCCGGCCAGCGCTGGTACTTCCAGCCCGTCGCCGGCGCCGCGAACACGTTCATGATCCGCAATGCCGGCGACAACAAGTGTGTCGACGTCGTCCTGGCATCCCAGAACAACGACGCGTGGACCCACACCTACGCCTGCAACGGGACCAAGGCGCAGCAGTGGACCATTCCCGCGTCCGCGACCGCCGACGCGTTCCAGGCCGCCGTGGACTACGCGTCCAAGCGCTGCCAGAAGGACGCCACGACCTGCGCCTGGACGAAGGGCTCCCAGGCCCCGGCCGAGCCGCTTCCCACGCAGTGCGTCTCGCCCGTCTGGTTCAACGGCACCGGAGCGGCGGTGCCGTGGACGTTCTCGCTGACCACCACCAGCGGGTGGTCGAGCACGCTCAGCGTGTCCTTCACGTCGAGCCTGGGTGCGGGAGCACCGAGCCCCGTCCAGACGAGCGTCGCCCTCACCACCTCCGGCAGCGTCACCTACAACCTGAGCGAGACGCTCGGGAACAGCCTGACGATCACCGTCCCGCCGCAGCACTACGGCTGGGTGGCGTTGTCGAAGCTGGCCACGAAGGTGACCGGGCAATGGACCTTCGACGCGAACGGATACCCCTGGAAGGCACAGGACACCGTCACCGTCCCGCTGACCAGTGACGACCAGGGCCACGCCAGCGTCTACCTGGCGAAGACCGGCCCGGAGTTCACGACCTGCGGCAGCTGAACGGTCAAGGGCCCGCACGGTGGTGCGGGCCCTTGAGCGGTTCTCCGACGGCCCGGCCACGCCCCTCGGACCGCTGTAGGTCAGAGGACGGAGGGCTCCTGGGTCTTCACGTCGGCCACGAACGAAGCGAACGCGCGGGCGGCGAAATGCAGAACTGGCCCACTCGGGTTCTTGGAGTCACGCACGGGAACGATGCCGTGCGGGGCGACGAGGTTGGTGGCGACCTCGATGCAGTTGCCGCCGTTGTTGCTGTACGAGGACTTGAACCAACGGGGGGATTCGGTCGTCACGGGGTGCCCTTTCGCAACTTACTGATCATGGCCACGGATGCCGCTTGCGACAGCGTTTGAGCCTGTAGCTGATGGTAGGCCGTCAGCATGGGCATCACGGAAGTGCTCTCTCGGTCCAGGTGTCCCTGAGCCTGCGACTCGGCGTAACAGATCACGGACCGATCCGGCAGTGTCAAGAGGTTGACGGGTAGGTCGAACGTGCGTCGCTCACCTATCTCGAACGGTGCCACCTGAAGCAGCGTGTTCGGCAGCTCAGCGAACTCGACCAGACGCTCCAACTGAGCTGCCATGACGGCGTCCCCGCCCACGGGCCGACGGATGCAGCTTTCGTCCATGGTCACGAACATCATGGGTGGCCGGGGACGCATCAGTGCGGCCTGTCGCTCCGCCAGGAACGAAACGCGCTCTTCCGCTTGTGCGGGCGTGATGGCTCCTCGTCGCACCGCGCTGTCCGCCAACACCCGCGCGTACTCCGGTGTCTGTAACAGCCCGGGAATGATCCCAATCTCGAACAGCCGGATCTCTACCGCTCGGCCCTCATGCCCCACGTACTCGGGGAAGCCTTCCAGTAGCGAGCCATGTCGCATGCCGCGCCACTCGCGCTCGAACGAATCGGCGGAATCGGTAATGCCGAAGACGAGATCGGCTTTGCGTGAGAAGGGGAGAGTTGGCGGCTTCCGGCTAGTTTCGACAGCGGAAATATGCTGACCGGAATATGCCAGGCTTTCGGCCAGCTCTTCCTGGCTCCAGCCTCTACTCTCCCGCAACCTGCGCATCCGGGCGCCATAGGCTGCTCGGGGGCTGCTCTCAGGGTCCAATTCCTTGCGGTTGACCATTCCGCCGTCCAATCCTTCCTTCGTTTCCGCTCAGTTGAAGGAGACCTGACCCTACGTCACGCTGGGCGGGCCCGGTAGCGGTATCGCTACGGAGAGGAGCGGACCTTGCCCCGGAAGCACACTTCCAAGTCACCCAGTCCCCAGCAACGCCGCAGTGACGCCGACGAGCCGGCCACACGGATGGACGCGGGCGCGTTCTGGCGACTGGTTCCGGACTGGGTGCCACGCACCGGATACGCCATACCGAGCAAGAGTGTGCTCAGAGAGGTTGAGGCCGGACTTCGGAAGCGGGTTCGAACGGTGAGCCGTACCACGGCCGTATCCGCGCTTCACGCGCCCGCCCTTGAGCCCGTGCCTGTGGACGGCTGCGACGTGTGCGGAGCGCTGTCATGGCAGCGAGCGTCAGCGCACGCGGCAGGGAACCTCGTCACGGTCCGGAGCTGCAACGAAGAGATGGCGAACCACCCGCACCGAAGGGCCGAACGGGCCTGAGGGCGAAGAACCCTGCTCGAAAGTGGACGCGGGGTGTGTAATCCGCAGAGCTTTCGCCGTACCGGAAGAGATGGAGCGGCAACTGGTGGCGGGCGGCAGGATTCGTAGGCAACGGCAGAAGGGCAGGAAATGAGCGCGAAGACGCGGCCCGATGAAATGGGTGAGTGGGCGCCGGGCACTGTCGGAGATGACGTCATAACCGTGCACAGGCTCATCGGACCGCTTGATGACCCCGGGCGGACGCGTGAGTTGAAGTCGGTGTGCGGTGATGGCAAGGCCGGTGACGAGAAGGACGTTTGGGCTCGTGCTGTGAACTGCCCGCGTTGCCTTGCCGCCCGGTGACTACCGCCCCGTGACTACCGTCCCGGGAGCCGGCCGGGCCTTGGCCGGTCCGAAGCGGGCGGCGGCCAGTGACCGGCCGGCCGGTGCTGGCGGCACGGCCGACACGCCGGAATACAGGTGATATGGCTCGGGCCCGTCTCGTCACGAGAGGTGGACGCACCGATGTGCGGCTCTGGAGCCTGCGTCGCCGAACTGGACCGCATGGCCGGGGAGTGCTTCCGCGTGAAGGACGACCCGCCCCCTAACTCCCGCCTCCCCCAAATCGGTTCGAACTCGGGCAGGTGGGGCACACCCCCGTCCTCGGCAGGGCGGGTTGCAGGTGAACGATTCGATGAACCCACGAGAGGACATTCCTATGAACCCGTTCTGGACGCTTCAGGCCGGTGGAGGCAACCCGCAGGACGACAGCGACTCCGGCAACAAGCACGGCGGAGGCGGCTCCGACGAAGGCGGTAACAGCAGCGATGGACAGACGCCGGCGGACGGGCGCTGATCGTGTCCGAGGAGACGATGCCGGAGGCCGGTCCTGACGGGCTGGCCTCCGGGCTCATGGAAAAAGGCGCGCTGACTTCGGACTGGTTGCCGGCCTTCAAGGCGGTGTCCCGTCACTTCTTCGTTCCGGATGTCATCTGGCCGGGGAGAGCGGGAATGAACCGCCAGGACGACCGGGTGATCCGGTCGGAGACTCCGGAGTCGTGGTGGGAGGCCGTCTGGACGGACGCGCCGATCACGACACAGTGGGACGACGGGAAATACACGGGCCCTGGGCGGGGCCGTACGCCGTCCTGCTCCAACTCGATGCCCACGATGGTGTTCTCCATGCTTGCGGCGCTGGACGTCGAGGCCGGTCACCGGGTGCTGGAGATCGGCACGGGTACGGGCTGGAACGCCGCTCTGCTGTGCCACCGGCTCGGAGACATGAACGTCGTCACGGTCGAGGTGGACGCGCAGATCGCAGCCACGGCCCGCGCCCGGCTCATGGCTGCGGATTTCCACCCGAAGGTCGTCGTCGGCGATGGCACGCGCGGCTACGGCCAGGATGCGCCGTACGACCGGATCATTGCCACGTGCTCGGTCGGGAGCATTCCGGGCCAGTGGGCGGGCCAGACCAGACCGGGGGCGGTGATCGTGGTCCCCTGGGGCCCCTTGTACGGAGGTGAGGCGTTGGCCAGGCTCACGGTCACGGAGGCCGGAAATCTGACCGGCCGGTTCGTCGGCTCGTCGGCCTTCATGCGGCTCCGCGAGCAGAGGAAGGCCCTGCCGCCCACGAGCGACTTCGTCGACGTGGACCTCTGGCCGGCCGGGGGTGTGGAGTCCAGGACGACGCTGTCACCTGATGACGTGGGCGGGTGGATCCACATGTTCGCGATCGGTGTGCAGGTCCCGGACCTGTTCTGCCGTGTATCGGACGTGGAGGAGGACTCCTACCGGTTGTGGCTGTTCGACAGGGGACGGACGAGTTGGGCGTCGGCCGATTACGTGCGCGGGGAGGCCGCCTTCCGCGTCGTGCAATCGGGGCGTCGCGACCTGTGGCATGAGCTGGAGACCGCGTGGCTGTGGTGGGACCGGCAGGGTCGGCCAGGCTTCGACCGGTTCGGCCTCACCGTGGATCATCGCGACCACGTGGTGTGGCTCGACGCTCCGGCTAACCCTGTGCCCCTCCAGGCTCCCCGATCTCGTGTGCGGAACGAATGAAGTGGAGCCTTCGGCGCGGACCCGCGCTGCCCGGCCAACTGGCTGGACGACCCTGTCGGCTGGTTGTCCGAGCCGTTGTCGCTTGTTGCCTGGGTGGCGGAATCGGCGCGCTGCTGGACGCCGGACGTCGCGGTGACGCAGACGACGGTGGACCGTCCGGGTGCCGCATCAGGGCCGGTGATGTACGAGGGGGTCTGGTGCCCCTCGTCGCTGCGTGAGGGAGGGAGGCCGTAGTGCGCCCCGAGGCTCAAGTCCCGGAACCCGAGTCCCTGGTCCCGAGGTTCGAGCGTCGGATGCGGTCAGGTCACTCTTTCGAGGGTGCGGACGAGACTCCCGGCCCGACGCTTGAGCTTCGGGATTCGGGGGCCGGTATCCGGGTGCCGGGATTCGAGCGATGTTCTTCATCCGGGGGTAAAGAAAAGGGGTTTGGGAAAACCTGCCCACCCTCCCTGCCCCGTCACGGCCAGCAAGTATGACTAATTGTGACCGGCTTGCGGCGCAGAGTCGCGAGTGCTTACGGTGCCCACAACGAAACGACCCCGGCACGGTGTTAGCAGCACCATCCGGGGTCTCACCTCAAGATCGAAATGAGCGATCCCGTGGCTACCCAGCAGCCTAACGCCGCCCCGTGTGCGCCCGCACCCTCACGCTCGTACCGCCAGGCCCGCACCGGCTACGGCAAGCGCTCCGTGCCCGACCAGTCCCCGCCCCAGGCAGCTGCCTTCGCCCTCCTCCCCGAGCGTGAGCGGTACGTCGCCGGGTACGTCGACCATCTCCCCGACGGTGCGGCCATGGACATCAAGTCGCTCGCCAAGGACCTTCCGCTGTACGGCCAGATGGCCATCGGCACCGCCCTGCGCACCCTCGCGGTCGCCGGGCACCTCCGCCACGTACGCTGCCGCGTCGAAACGCTCGGCCAGAGCCGCTGGGTGACCCGCACCTACTGGTCCCGTGCCGCCCGCGACAACGAATGGTGGGCCTCCCACCTGGCCGAGGAGGCGCCTGGGGCCCCGGGCGCCTCTGGCGGGCCGCCGATGCCCACGCCGCAAGAGACGCCTGCCGCCCCCGCGGTGCCGCAGCAGAGGAAACCGGCCGGCCCGGCCCCGGACAGCACCGCGCCCTCGCCCGCGTATCTCGCTCTGGCCCGGCTCGGCCGCATCGAGCCCCGGCTCGCCCTTTCCGCCGGGGACTGCGCCGTACTGGAGAGGCTTGCTGCCGAGTGGTTCGCCCGTGGAGTGGACGCCGACTACCTGATCCAGGCCTTGGCCGCAGGGCTCCCGGCCCTCATCGGCTCGCCGGTCGGCTTCGTACGCCGCCGCCTCACCGACAAGATCCCCCCTCGGCTGCCCGCCGCCGCCGCTGGTCGGGAGGCGTCGGCCGTACGCCCCCGGCTCCTGGTCGAGTGTGCCGAATGCGGCCGCCCCGGCCCGGCCGACGCGCTCCCGGACGGCCTCTGCCGCCTCTGCCGCGCCAACTGCCAGGAGGGAGGCGGGACATCTGGTGACACACCGGCCGGAACGCCTGTCGAGCGCGACGTCCACGCGCTGGTGGGCAGCATGCGCAACCTGATGCGGGCGCCCTGACGCCTCCGGGGGTACCTGTCCGTCACGTGCCTCGCGCGAGGTGATGTCCGGTCACCGTCGGCGGTGAGACGGTCGCCGGGACCAAGGGCGGCTGGACGGGCGCGCCCTGTTCCTGCAAGCTCAAGTAGCCCGGCGGCGGGAGCGTGACGTCCGTGCGATCTCGATGTCGGACCGAAGGGTGCTGAGGCGGACGGGATCTCGCGAGTCGTCCAGCACCACCACATGCAGCTGATCGCCGACCTGGGGTGCCGGGACCTCTTCGGACCACCAGGAGGTGTGCTTCACCTGGTCGACGAAGCCGGCGACGGCGGCCCCAGCCACCTCGACCGATGAACCGACCGAGGCGACCGCGGTGACGACGGCGTCGGCCTCCTGGTCGTTCACCAGCTGCGTGGAGACCGGCGGGCCGGTGGGCCGCAGAGCAGCCGTGAGGACCGTCCCCCTCGTGAGTCCGGTGACCGGTCCTCCGGAGAGCGTGACGCGGGCCGTGTGGGGAGGGTCCAGGAACGGGACCTCACGGCCGTAGCACTCGATCTTCGTGGTGGTGAGGGTGGCGGCGGGCGCGGGCCCCAGGGTGGCGGTGGGGGAGAGGAAGAGCTGACCGGTCCGGACCACCCCGCTGAGGCACCGCACCACGCAAACGCCTCCGTGATCGTCCCCGTACTCGACTTCGTAGATCTGCAGCGTGCTGCCGACTTCGTGGCTCACGACGAGGGCCGGCGTAGGTGTGTGGTTGCTGATGCGCGCATGCACGAAAGGTAACGCCTCAGCGGAAGAGGGGCGGTGTGTCCGTCCTCGGAGGCACGGACACACCGCCCCTGTCCCGTTCCGTCAGGCCGGCCGCAGCCAGACCGTCGCCAATGGCGGGAGCGTCAGCGTGATGCTGGTGTCCCTGCCGTGGGCCGGTACCGCCTCCGGTTTCAGCGGCTCCTCGTTGCGCACGTCGCTGCCGCCGTACCGTGCCGCATCCGTGTTCAGGACCTCCACCCAGGCCTCCGGGCCGTCCGGAACGCCGATGCGGTAGTCGTGCCGCACGACGGGGGAGAAGTGCGAGACGGCGATCAGCGGCGATCCGTCCGCGTCGTACCGCACGAACGCGAACGCGTTGTCCTCCGCGGCGCCGCCGTCGATCCAGCTGAAGCCCTCGGGAGACGTGTCCCGCTGCCAGAGCGCGGGCAGCGCGCCGTACACCGCGTTGAGGTCCGTGACCAGGCTGCGCACGCCCCGGTGGTCTCCGGACGCCTCGTACGTCTCGTCGAGCAGCCACCAGTCCGGGCCGTGGCCCTCCGACCATTCGGCGCCCTGAGCGAACTCCTGCCCCATGAAGAGGAGTTGCTTGCCCGGGTGCGCCCACATGTAGCCGAGGTAGGCGCGGTGGTTCGCGCGCCGCTGCCACCAGTCGCCGGGCATCTTGGTGACCAGGGCCTGCTTGCCGTGCACCACCTCGTCGTGCGAGATCGGCAGCACGTAGTTCTCGCTGTACGCGTACACCATCGAGAAGGTCATCTCGTCGTGGTGGTACTTGCGGTGGACGGGCTCCTTGGACATGTACACCAGGGAGTCGTGCATCCAGCCCATGTTCCACTTCAGGCCGAAGCCCAGGCCGCCGTGGTCCGTGGCACGGGTGACGCCGTCCCAGGCGGTGGACTCCTCCGCCATCGTGACGACGCCGGGATTGCGCCGGTAGACCGTGGCGTTCATCTCCTGGAGGAAGGCGGCCGCGTCCAGGTTCTCCCGGCCGCCGAACTCGTTCGGCGACCACTGGCCGTCCTCGCGGGAGTAGTCGAGGTAGAGCATGGAGGCGACCGCGTCGACCCGTAGCCCGTCGATGTGGAACTCCTCGCACCAATAAGTGGCGTTGGAGACGAGGAAGTTACGGACCTCCTTGCGGCCGTAGTCGAACTCCAGGGTGCCCCAGTCCGGGTGCGCGGCCCGGTTCGGGTCCGAGTGCTCGTACAGCGGGCGGCCGTCGAACTCCGCGAGCGCCCAGTCGTCGCGGGGGAAGTGCGCCGGCACCCAGTCCATGAGGACGCCGATCCCCGCCGCGTGCAGTGAGTCGACCAGGAAGCGGAAGTCGTCCGGGGTGCCCATGCGGGACGTCGGCGCGAAGAAGCCGGTGACCTGGTAGCCCCAGGACCCCCCGAAGGGGTGCTCGGAGACCGGCATCAGCTCCACATGGGTGAAGCCGAGCTCCTTCACGTACGAGGGGAGCTGCGAGGCCAGCTGGCGGTAGGACAGGCCGGGGCGCCAGGAGGGCAGGTGGACCTCGTAGACGGAGAACGGGGCCTCGTGGACCGGGCGGTCGCCCCGGTGCGCCATCCAGTCCGCGTCCTGCCACTCGTGGTGCGACGCGGTGACCACCGAGGCGGTCGCGGGCGGCACCTCCGTACCGCGGGCCATCGGGTCCGCGCGCTGGGTGTGCGAGCCGTCGGGCCTGCTGATGTCGTACTTGTACACGGCGCCCTCGCCGACGCCGGGGAGGAACAGTTCCCACACGCCGGTGGAGCCGAGGGAGCGCATGGGGAAGGCCGTGCCGTCCCAGTAGTTGAAGTCGCCCGTGACACGGACCCCCCGGGCGTTCGGAGCCCAGACGGTGAAGCGGGTGCCGGCCACGCCCTGGTGCTCCACCGGCTGCGCCCCGAGCGCCTTCCAGAGCTCCTCGTGCCGGCCCTCGCCGATCAGGTGCAGATCCAGCTCGCCGATGGCGGGCAGGAATCGGTACGGGTCCTCCACCTCGATCGTGTCGTCGTCGTAGGCGACCCGCAGCCGGTACTCCCCGGGCACGGCGGGCAACGGCAGGACCCCGGAGAAGAAGCCGTCGCCGTCGCTCTGGAGTTCGGCGGGCTTTCCCTTGATCACCACCGCGACCGAGCGCGCGTACGGGCGCAGCGCCCGGAAGAGCACCCCGCCCGCGGCCGGGTGCGCGCCGAGGAGGTCGTGCGGCGCGTGGTGTTCACCGGCGAGCAGCCGGCCGCGGTCCGCGTCGTCGAGGGTGGCGGCGGGCAGCACGTTCTTGCTGCCTCCACCACGCCGGGGGCGGGGCGGGGTTCCGGTGGCCGCGGCGGCCGTCTTCCTGGCCCGGGCGCGCTTGACGGGCGGCGGTGGGGCGGACTCGGCAGGCGCGTCCCCGCCGGCGGCAGCGGTGGCGGGCGGCGTGGCGGGCGCCGCGGCGGGGGCGGTGACCTCGGTGGTCACCGGCTTGGCCGTGGGCGGCACCTCGATGGGTTCGGACGACTTGCGGGACGGCTTGCGGGCGGTCACAGAGACTGCCTCCTCGGAAGGTGGGTGACGGGGGAGCGGGGGGTCATGCGGGAGTGGCGGCCAGGCGCTGGATGGCGGCCATGGGGACCGGCAGCCAGTCGGGACGGTGCCGGGCCTCGTACAGCACCTCGTACACCGCCTTGTCGGTCTCGTGGGCGCGCAGCAGCTCCGGTTCGGCGCGTGGGTCGGAGCCCGCCGCGCGGGCGTAGCCCTCGCAGTACGCGGCACGGCAGCGGGCCGCCCATTCTGGGTTCCACGGGTGGTGCGAGCGGGCCGCGTAGTCGAAGGAGCGGAGCATTCCCGCGACATCGCGCACGGTGGGCTGCGGGCTGCGCCGCTCCGGAAGCGGCTTGGCCGGCTCGCCCTCGAAGTCGATCAGCGACCAGAAGCCGTCGTCCCCCCGCAGGGTCTGTCCGAGGTGCAGGTCCCCGTGGACCCGCTGTGCCGCCCAGCCGTGCCCCGTTACCCCGAGCGCCGCGACGGCGTCGAAGGCGGTGCGCAGCCCCGGTACGTACGGGACGAGTGCCGGTACCGCCTGGGCGGCGGCCTCCAGACGCTCCACCATGCCGGCCACCAGGTCCCTGGTCCGGTCGTGCGCCAGGGGCGGCGTCGGCAGTGCCGAGGCGAGCGCCGTGTGCACCTCGGCGGTGGCCCGTCCCAGCGCGTGCGCCTCGGGGACGAAGTCGCGTCCGGCGGCCAGGGCGGCGAGCGCGAGCTGCCAGCCGTCCTGCGCACCGCGCAGGAACGGCTGCAGCACGCCGAGCGTGAGCGGCTCCGGGCTCGTCGTCGCCTCGAACCAGGCCACCGGGGCGGGTACCCGGCCGCAGCCTTCGCGGCCGAGCGCCAGCGGCAGTTCGAGGTCAGGGTTGGTCCCGGGGAAGACGCGGCGGAAGATCTTCAGGATGAGCGCGTCCCCGTAGACGAGCGATGAGTTGGACTGCTCGGTGTCCAGGAAGCGCGGGGTGAGGCCGGGCGGGACGGGTTCCGCCCGGTCGAAGCGGAGCGGGCCGAGGGATCCGGGGTTACGGAATCGTTCCAGCAGGAGATCGGCGACGCGCGGATCGTGCAGCCCCTCGTACAGGGTGCGGCCGGCCAGCGGACCGTCCGTGACCTGGCCGATGCGCGCGTCGGCGAGGACCGGGGGCAGCGTGGTCCTTACACCCAGCAGGAGCTGGTAGCAGTCCCCCTGGGCGTGGGTGGAGCGGCTGCTCGGCTGGTGGACGCGGACGAGCAGGTGCAGCAGCCCGGGACCCGTGCCCGCGCCGTCCAGAGGCAGTATCTCGGTGGCGGCGACGAGGGAGAAGCCGGTGACGGGCTGCCCCTTGCCGGCGAACCACCGCTGACGGGGCACCCACTCGTGCAGCAGCGGGGCGAGCGACGGCAGCAGCGCCGTGGTGCCCGTGGCGCTCGTAGTATGTCTTCTTGTCGTCTTTCTCGATGTTGTGCTCTTCGCCAGGGCGACTCGAGTGGATGCAGCCTCCGACATGGCATCGCGTCCTTTCCCCGGGCACACCACAGGATGCGAAGAGTGTCCCGGATTGCGGCAATGGCTGTCCGGCTGTGCGGGACGTGTCGGGAGAGGAAAAGTCCGTACGGACTCGATCGATGGGCCACGAAGAGCCCGAAGGAGCCCGAAGAGCTCGATATGGGGGGAGAGTGCCCCGTGCGGGGCGGTGGAAACCGCCCCGCTGGTGGCGCCCCGGAGCTGAGGCGCCGTCAGCTGTCCGTCGCCGGAGGTCAGCCGACCGGAGCGTCCTTCCGGAGCCGGAACCAGTAGAAGCCGTGCCCCGCGAGTGTCAGGAGGTAGGGCCACTGTCCGACGGCGGGGAAGCGCACCCCGCCGATCAGCTCCACCGGATGACGCCCGTCGAAGGCCCTCAGATCGAGCTCGGTCGGCTGCGCGAACCGTGAGAAGTTGTGGACGCAGAGCACGAGATCGTCCTTGTACTCGCGGGTGAAGGCGAGCACCGCGGGGTTCGACGACGGCAGTTCACTGTAGGAGCCGAGGCCGAAAGCCGGATTCTGCTTGCGGATCTCGATCATCCGCCGCGTCCAGTGCAGCAGCGACGACGGCGACGCCATCGACGCCTCGACGTTGGTGACCTGGTAGCCGTAGACCGGGTCCATGATCGTGGGCAGGTAGAGCCGCCCGGGATCGCTGGACGAGAAGCCGGCGTTGCGGTCGGGCGTCCACTGCATCGGGGTGCGCACGGCGTCCCGGTCGCCCAGCCAGATGTTGTCGCCCATCCCGATCTCGTCCCCGTAGTAGAGGATCGGGGAACCGGGCAGGGACAGCAGCAGCGCCGTGAACAGCTCGATCTGGTTGCGGTCGTTGTCCAGGAGCGGCGCGAGGCGCCGGCGGATGCCGATGTTGGCGCGCATCCGCGGGTCCTTGGCGTACTCCGCGTACATGTAGTCGCGCTCTTCGTCCGTGACCATCTCGAGCGTGAGCTCGTCGTGGTTGCGCAGGAAGATGCCCCACTGGCAGCCCGACGGGATCTCCGGGGTCTTCGCCAGGATCTCCGAGACCGGGTAGCGGCTCTCACGGCGTACGGCCATGAAGATCCGGGGCATCACCGGGAAGTGGAACGCCATGTGGCACTCGTCGCCGCCGGCGGTGTAGTCGCCGAAGTAGTCGACCACGTCCTCCGGCCACTGGTTGGCCTCGGCCAGCAGCACGGTGTCCGGGTAGTTGGCGTCGATCTCCTTGCGGACCCGCTTGAGGAAGTCGTGGGTCTCGGGGAGGTTCTCGCAGTTGGTGTTCTCGCGCTGGTAGAGGTAGGGCACGGCGTCGACCCGGAAGCCGTCGATGCCGAGGTCCAGCCAGAAGCGCAGGGCGGAGATGATCTCCTCCTGCACCGCCGGGTTCTCGTAGTTGAGATCCGGCTGGTGCGAGAAGAACCGGTGCCAGTAGTACTGCTTGCGGACCGGGTCGAAGGTCCAGTTGGACGTCTCCGTGTCGACGAAGATGATCCGCGCGTCCGGGAACTGCTTGTCGTCGTCGGCCCAGACGTAGTAGTCGCCGTACGGACCGTCGGGGTCGGTGCGGGACTGCTGGAACCAGTCGTGCTGGTCGCTCGTGTGGTTCATGACGAAGTCGATGATCACGCGCATGCCGCGCTGGTGCGCGGCGTCGACGAACTCCACGAAGTCGGCGAGGTCGCCGAACTCCGGGAGCACGGCGGTGTAGTCGGAGACGTCGTAACCACCGTCGCGCAGCGGTGACTTGAAGAACGGCGGCAGCCACAGGCAGTCGACGCCCAGCCACTGCAGGTAGTCCAGCTTGGCGGTGAGGCCCTTGAGGTCCCCGACGCCGTCCCCGTTCGAGTCCTGGAAGGACCGGACGAGTACCTCGTAGAAGACGGCGCGCTTGAACCAGTCGGGATCGCGGTCCTTGGCGGGAGTGTCCTCGAACAGGTCGTGGACGGGCTCATTGACGATCATGGTGTGGGTGACCCTCCGGTCGGCGGGGACGGTCGCAGGACCACGATGTGCGCGGGCTTCACGCCCGGCTCCAGACGCACATAGAAGGACCTGCCCCAGTGATAGGTGTCGCCGGTGAGCTCGTCGCGCACCGGCACGCTCTCGTGCCAGTCGAGGCCGAGACGCGGCATGTCCAACGAGACCGTGGCCTCCTGGGTGTGGTGAGGGTCGAGGTTGACGACCACCAGAACGATGTCCGAACCGGAGCGCTTGCTGTATGCGATCAGCGCCTCGTTGTCGACCGAGTGGAAGTGGACGTCGCGCAGTTGCTGGAGCGCCGGATGGCGACGTCGGATCCGGTTGAGGGAGGTGATCAGGGGGGCGAGCGAGCGGCCCTCACGTTCCGCCGATTCCCAGTCCCTGGGCCTGAGTTGGTACTTCTCGGAGTTCTGGTACTCCTCGCTCCCGGGACGCACCGGGGTGTTCTCGCACAGCTCGAAGCCCGCGTACACGCCCCAGGAGGGGGACAGCGTCGCGGCCAGCACGGCCCGGGCCTCGAAGGCGGGACGGCCGCCCTCCTGGAGGTAACCGGGAAGAATGTCGGGCGTGTTCACGAAGAAGTTGGGCCGCATGTACGAGGAACTCTCGCCCGAGAGCTCGGTCACGTACTCGGTGAGTTCCTGCTTCGTGTTACGCCAGGTGAAGTACGTGTACGACTGCTGGAAGCCGACCGCGGCCAGTGTCCGCATCATCGCGGGGCGGGTGAAGGCCTCCGCCAGGAAGATCACGTCCGGGTCCGTGCGGTTGATGTCGGCGATCACCTTCTCCCAGAAGACCACCGGCTTGGTGTGCGGATTGTCGACCCGGAAGATCCGTACGCCGTGCTCCATCCAGAACCGCAGGATGCGCACGGTCTCCGTGACGATCCCGCGCAGGTCCTTGTCGAACGCGATCGGGTAGATGTCCTGGTACTTCTTGGGTGGATTCTCGGCGTACGCGATGGACCCGTCGAGGCGGTGGTGGAACCACTCCGGATGCTCACTCACCCAGGGGTGGTCCGGGGAGCACTGGAGGGCGAAGTCCAGCGCGATCTCCATCCGCAGCGTGCGGGCCGTCGCCACGAAGTGGTCGAAGTCGTCGAGCGTGCCGAGATCCGGATGGACGGCGTCGTGGCCGCCCTCGGCCGAACCGATCGCCCAGGGCACGCCCGGGTCGTCCGCCCCTGGAGTGAGGCTGTTGTCCGGGCCCTTGCGGTGGGTGGTGCCGATGGGGTGGACCGGCGGGAGGTAGACGACGTCGAATCCCATCGCGGCGACGGCGGGCAGCCGCTCGGCGGCGGTCCGGAAGGTGCCGCTGACGGTCCTGGTGGAAGGCTGTGGGATCTCCGCCGTGACCGCGGGGCTCTTCTTCCGTGTGGTGGCGGCGGCGGTCTTCGTCGCCTTGGCCGCGCGCGGTTTCCGCGCGGGCTCAGGGGGAGCCACCGGCTCCTGCCCCGCACCCTCGGAGCGCGGGAACAGCTCGTACCAGGAGCCGTACAGGGCGCGCCGGCGTTCGACGGTCAGCGGCAGCGGCCGGGACGCGGTGACCAGTTCGCGCAGGGGGTGGCGGCCGAGCGCCTCGTCCACCTCGGGGGTCAGCGCCGCCGCGAGCCTGGAGCCCGCAGGGCGGCTCGTGTCACGCAGCGCGTCGACGGCGGCGAGCACGGCCTCGCGACCGTCCTTCTTGGGTACGCCCTCGGCGGCGCGGGCGTACAGCTCGGCCCCCTCGTCGAGGACGAGGGCGGTGTCGATGCCCGCCGGGATCTTGATCTGCGCGTGTGCGCGCCAAGTGGTGACGGGGTCGCTCCACGCCTCGACGGTGTACGTCCAGGCACCCTCGGAGCCGGGGGTGACATCGGCGCCCCAGCGGTCCGTGCCGGGAGCGAGTTCGCGCATCGGCGTCCAGGGGCCGGGCCGTCCGTTCGCGTCGTACAGGACGACGTTGGCGGCCACGGCGTCGTGGCCTTCGCGGAAGACGGTGGCGCTGACCTCGAAGGTCTCGCCCGCGACGGCTTTGGCGGGCCGTCTGCCGCAGTCGACGAGCGGACGGACGTCCAGGACGGGAATGCGACCGATCATGGAATCACCTGGGGGTCGGAGCTCGGGATGCACGGCGTGCGACGTGGGCGTGAAGGGCTGACCGCGCGCGCCGCGATGGTGGGGTTGCGTCCTTTGTAGCTGCTCGGTCGTCTGCTGGCGGGCTGTGGGCATGGCCGCTCCTGTCCGCGTTCACTCGAATGGCACTCGAATGGCAGGTGCGCGGGCGGTTCGGGCTCGGACCGGGGGCACCTGGGATGTGCAGCGCGGGAGTGTTACCGGGGGAGCCTTCCCGTCGATTCCGGGAAGCCAACCCGGCGGCGTGTTAACTCCTGGGTGCAACCGGTGCACGCGCTCCGGGCCGCGTGCCGGTCCCCCGGCCGTCACGCGGGCACCTCCGCAGCCTTCCCTGTGGTGCGGGGTGCCACAAGTCCGCGTGAGGAGGGGAAATCAGCCATATCGCCCGTGACAGAAGGGCATGTAACTGGCGCATCTGGCCCATGTGGCGGCAGGGGCCAGGGGTGCGCGCGGGGCCCTGGTGACCGGGGTGGCCCAGGAGCCGGCACGGGGAGGGCGCGCACGGTGCGGTGCGGGGAAAGCGGGCGGGCGGACCGTGCCGCGCCGGACCCACTGAGCCGGTCGCGCGCCGTGGCTGCGGACGGCAGCGCACCACTACCGTCGAGGGTGACGGAGAGGGCGCCCACCGTCGTGCGTCCCCTCGGATCGGTACGTCCCCTGTAAAGGTGGGATACGTGAAGGCCATTCGTCGATTCACCGTGCGTCCCGTCCTCCCCGAACCCCTTCGACCGCTCAGCGACCTCGCCCGCAACCTGCGCTGGTCCTGGCACACCGAGACCCAACAGCTCTTCCGGGCGGCCGACCCTGAGGGCTGGCGGCCCGCGGACGCCGACCCCGTGCGTCTGCTCGGCGCCGTCTCCGCGGCACGCCTCACCGAGCTGGCTGGTGACCAGCACTTCCTGCGCCGGCTCACGGAGGTGTCCGAGGACCTCCGGGACTACCTCGGCGGCCCGAGGTGGTACCAGGACCAGCTCGGCCAGGGCGTGGAGCTCCCTGAGGCCGTCGCCTACTTCTCACCCGAATTCGGGGTCACCGCCGCCCTGCCCCAGTACTCGGGCGGGCTGGGCATCCTGGCCGGTGACCACCTGAAGGCCGCCAGCGATCTGGGCGTGCCGCTCATCGGCGTCGGCCTGCTCTACCGGCACGGATACTTCCGCCAGAGCCTGTCCCGGGACGGCTGGCAACAGGAGCACTACCCCGTCCTGGACCCCAACGAGCTGCCGCTCACGCTCCTGCGGGAGCCCGACGGCACCCCCAGCAGGGTGGTGCTCGCCCTGCCCGGCGGCCGCTCGCTGTACGCCTCCGTCTGGCAGGCCCAGGTCGGGCGCGTCCCGCTGCTGCTCCTCGACTCCGACGTCGAGGAGAACGCACCGGGGGAACGCGATGTCACCGACCGGCTCTACGGCGGCGGCAGCGACCACCGGCTGCTTCAGGAGATGCTGCTCGGCATCGGCGGTGTGCGCGCCGTTCGCACCTATTGCAGGCTGACCGGGCACCCCGCCCCCGAGGTGTTCCACACCAACGAGGGGCACGCCGGATTCCTCGGCCTGGAGAGGATCAGGGAACTCTCCGACACCGGGCTGGACTTCGACGCCGCGCTGGAGGTCGTGCGGGCCGGGGCCGTCTTCACCACGCACACCCCGGTCCCCGCCGGGATAGACCGTTTCGACCGCCAGCTCGTGGCCCGTCACTTCGGCGACGACGGCGAGCTGCCGGGCGTCGGCGTCGAGAGGATCCTGCGCCTCGGGATGGAGACGTACGACGGTGGCGAGCCCGGCCTCTTCAACATGGCGGTGATGGGGCTGCGGCTCGCGCAGCGTGCCAACGGGGTCTCCACCCTGCACGGAGCCGTCAGCCGGGAGATGTTCTCCGGGCTGTGGCCGGGATTCGACCCCTCCGAGGTGCCGATCACCTCCGTGACCAACGGGGTGCACGCCCCGACCTGGGTAGCTCCCGAGGTTCTGCGCCTCGGAGCCGGGACCTCCGGGGCCGGGCGGGCCGCGAACGCCCCCGCCGGAACCCGAGCCGGAGCCGGAACCGGGGTGGGCCGCGGGGCCGGGGGCGACGACGGGACGGCGGACGCCCCGGGACGCTGGGACGCGCTGGCCGCCGTCCCCGACCGGGAGATCTGGGACCTGCGCCGGGGGCTGCGCGAACAGCTCGTCACCGAGGTGCGCAAGCGGCTCCACGCGTCCTGGCGCGGACGCGGCGCGGGCACCGCCGAACTGGGCTGGATCGACGGTGTGCTCGACCCGGACGTGCTGACCATCGGCTTCGCCCGCCGGGTGCCCTCGTACAAGCGGCTGACCCTCATGCTGCACGACCGTGACCGGCTGCGGGAGCTGCTGCTCCACCCGACGCACCCGATCCAGATCGTCGTCGCGGGGAAGGCGCACCCCGCCGACGACGGCGGCAAACGGCTGGTCCAGGAGCTGGTGCGCTTCTCGGACGACCCGCGGGTGCGCCACCGCATCGTCTTCCTGCCGGACTACGGCATGGGGATGGCGCAGAAGCTCTACCCCGGCTGCGACGTCTGGCTCAACAACCCGCTGCGTCCCCTGGAGGCCTGCGGCACCAGTGGGATGAAGGCAGCGCTCAACGGCTGCCTGAACCTCTCGGTTCGCGACGGCTGGTGGGACGAGTGGTTCGAGCCCGACTTCGGCTGGGCGATCCCCACCGCCGACGGCTCCGCCACCGACGAG
This sequence comes from Streptomyces pratensis, assembly GCF_016804005.1. GTDB lineage: Bacteria > Actinomycetota > Actinomycetes > Streptomycetales > Streptomycetaceae > Streptomyces > Streptomyces pratensis_A. The sequence goes on from NZ_CP051486.1 coordinate 1,565,941, forward strand.
GAGCGGCGCGACGAGCTGGAGGCGAACGCCCTCTACGCGCTGATCGAGGACCGGGTCGCCCCCCGATTCTACGACCGCAACGCGGACGACCTTCCCGAGCGGTGGATCGAGATGGTCCGCCGCACCCTGGTCACCCTCGGCCCGAAGGTCCTCGCGGGCCGCATGGTGCGTGAGTACGTCGAAAGGCTCTACTCTCCCGCCGCGCAGTCCCGCAGGGCCCTGGAGCCCGAGGCGGCCCGCGCGCTCGCCTCCTGGAAGGCCGGGATCCGTGCGGCCTGGCCGCAGGTGGCGGTCGACCACGTGGAGGCGACCGCCGACACGGTCGTCGGCGGCTCCGCCGAGCTGGGGTCCACCCTGGCGCTGCGGGTCCGCATCGCCCTGGGCGGCCTCGACCCCGAGGACGTGGAGGTGCAGGTGGTCGCGGGGCGGGTCGACTCCGGGGACGGGATCGCGGACGCCCGGACGTTCCCGCTGAAGCCGGCCGGCGGTCACGACCTGGAGGGCCGCTGGCTGTACGAGGGCCCGCTCGCCCTCGACCGTACGGGTCCCTACGGCTACACCGTGCGTGTCCTGCCCTCGCATCCCCTGCTCGCCTCGGGCGCGGAACTCGGCCTGGTCGCCGTGCCGAACGCCTCCACGGGCGACGGCGGCGGGGTGCTCCTGCGCTGACCTCCTCGCCAGTCGTGGGCCCGGCGTGCCTCTGCGCCGGGCCCACGCATGCGCGCAGTGGTCCGCCGGAAACCGGCAGGGGTGTTTTCGCCCTGATCTCGCTAACATGACAGCCCTGCCGAGGTGGCCCCGCAGCCGCCTATGTGACAGCGAGGCGTCCCACAGGGCGCGAGTGGAGGTCAGCACGGTGAACGGCGGCGGAGGCCGAGCGAGACGCCTGACCCGTCGGCTGGCCGCGCAGAACGGCACCTCCCGGCAGCTGCACGTCCGCAGGCCGGCATCCGCCGGTCCGCCGAGGAGTGAGCGCTTCACCACGGCGGGCAGGATGCGCTGGCTCAACGAGGCGAGCACCCGGATCGGCACCACACTCGACCTGGAGCGGACGGCCGAGGAACTGGCCGCGTACAGCGTTCCGCGACTGGCCGACGCCGCCGCGGTCGACCTGCTGGAGTCCGTGCTGCGCGGCGAGGAGGGCGAGCGCGTCACCGGCGCTGCGGTGCCCGTCACCCGCGCCATGGCCGTGCGGGCCATCGACGCGCTCGACGAGCTCGAACCCGCCCCGGTGGGGGAGGTGGTCGACCGCCGGGAGCGCCGCGAGACACTGCTGACCACCGAGTGCCTGCGCAACGGCCGTCCCGTGCTGGTCGGCCGGATGACGCCGGAGGACTACGAGCGCGTCGCGCCGACACCGAGCGCAGCGGAGGCCATGCGCCGGCAGGGCGTCCACAGCTACATGGCCGTGCCGCTGACCGCCCGCGGTGTCCTGCTGGGCTCCGCCGACTTCGTGCGCGCCGGCGGCAGCCCGCCCTTCAACCGTGCCGATCTGGAGCTGGCCTCCCAACTCGCCTCCATGGCAGCCGTTTTCATAGACAACGCCCGTCTCTACGGGCGTGAGCGCGAGCATGTCGTCTCGCTCCAGCGGTCCCTGCTCCCGCGCGCCACGCCGCACACCCCCGGCCTGCGGGTGCACGCCCACTACGCGCCGGCCGTCGACGCGCACGGGGTGGGCGGCGACTGGTACGACGTGGTGTCGCTCCCCAGCGGGCGTACGGCTCTGGTCGTCGGCGACGTCACCGGCCACGGCCTGCCCGCCGCCGCCACGATGGGCCGGCTGCGGACCGTCGCCCGTACGCTCATGATGCTGGACATCGCCCCCGACCGGCTGCTGGCCCGGCTCGACCAGGCCACCCGCGACCTGGAGGACGACCAGGTCGCCACATGCCTGTGCGCTGTCTACGATCCGGCGGACTCCAGTTACACGATCGCGAGCGCCGGTCACCCGCCGCCGCTGCTGGTGGACCCGGACGGGACCGCCCGCTATCCCGACGTGCCGGTCGGGGCGCCGCTGGGCGCCGGGGTCATCCCCTACGACCCGCTGCGACTGCGCGGCCCGGTGGGCGGCCGACTGGTGTTCTACACCGACGGCCTGATCAAGACACGCACCGACGACGTGGACGTACAGCTGGAAGGGCTGCGCGCCTCCGTGACGGCGATGGCGCCCGAGCAGCTCGACGCGGGCGGGCCGCTCACCTCGCCCAGACAGGACGACGGCCGGTTCGACGAGGCGGTGATGCTGGTCGCGGGGGGCCACGAGCTGCCCCCCGACGTGTGGTTGCGGGAGTGGGACCTGCCCACGGGCGGCAACCCGGCCTCCGCCGCGCGCAAGCTGGTCAGGGAACAGCTCGCGCGGTGGGACCTGGCCGAACTCGCCGACGTGACCGAGCTGGTGGTCAGCGAACTGGTGGGCAACGCCCTGCGTTACGGCGGCGGCCCCGGCCGGCTCCGGCTGCTGCGCGACGAGCGGCTCCAGGTGGAGCTGGCCGACACCGGGCCCGACCTCCCGCAGATCCAGCACGCCGGTGACAGCGACGAGGGGGGCCGTGGGCTCCAGCTCATCAACCTGCTGTGCCGCCGGTGGGGTTCGTGCCGCACGGCGACCGGGAAGATCGTCTGGGCCGAGCAGACCATCCCCGGCCGGGGCGCGGACTCCCCGGCATGACACGCGGGACGGCCCCGGGTCGCGCTCCCGGGGCCGTCCGGCTGACTACTCGTACGCGTTCCGTGGCGACGCCTGTTCAGCGTCCCGTCACGGGCTTCAGAAGGTGAGCTTGACGCTGTTGAAGGTCCCGGTGTCACCCGAGTAGGCGTCCTGCACCCTGAGGTTCCATGTGCCGTTGGCCACCTCGGAGGAGGCGTTGACCGTGTAGGTCGCCACCACGTTGTCCGCGGAGTCGCTCGACGAGGAGTTCTTCAGGCGGTACGCCGTCCCGTCCGGGGCGACCAGGTCGATGACGAGGTCACCGCGGTAGGTGTGGCTGATGTTGACCGCCACCGACAGGTCGCTGGGAGCGTTGCCGGTGACCCCGCTGACGACGACCGGGATGTTGGTGGTGCTCCGGTCGGCGAGGGCCTTGACGGTCGTGTTCTGGAAGACCGTGCCGCCCGGGTCGGGGTCGGTGCCGCCGCCGGGGCGGGAGCCCACCGCGATGCCGGCCCAGGCGTGGGCGACCGCGGCGTACTCGGTGCTCGTGGTGCCGTACAGCTCACCGGCCACGGCGAGGGTGCCGGTGCGGGCCGCCGCGTAGTTCGTGGTGGAGGTGAACTTCGTGGTGAGCGCCTTGAACCAGATCTGCAGCGCCTTGTCCCGGCCGATGCCGGTCACCGGAAGGCCGTCGGAGGTCGGGGAGTTGTAGGAGACCCCGTTGACGGTCTTGGCCCCGCTGCCCTCGGAGAGCAGGTAGAAGAAGTGGTTCGCCGGGCCCGAGGAGTAGTGGACGTCGACCGAGCCGATGCCCGAGTACCAGTAGTCCTTGGAGGCGCCGTCCTGGCTCGGCTTGTCCATGTAACGGAGCGGCGTGCCGTCGCCGTTGATGTCGATCTTCTCGCCGACCAGGTAGTCGCCCGGGTCCTGGGCGGTGTCGGAGTAGAACTCCACGCCCGCGGCGAAGATGTCCGAGGTGGCCTCGTTGAGACCGCCGGACTCACCGCTGTAGACGAGACCGGCGGTGTTGGAGGTGACGCCGTGCGTCATCTCGTGGGCCGCCACGTCCAGGGAGGTCAGGGGCTTGGCGTTGCCGCTGCCGTCGCCGTAGGTCATGCAGAAGCAGCTGTCGGACCAGAAGGCGTTGACGTAGTTGTTGCCGTAGTGGACGCGGGAGTACGCGCCGACGCCGTCGCCCCTGATGCCGCTGCGCCCCATGACGTTCTTGAAGAAGTCCCAGGTCTCCGCGGCGCCGTAGTGCGCGTCGGCCCCGGCGGTCTCCAGGTTCGACGGAAGGCCGTTGCCCCAGACGTCGTCGGCTCCGGAGAACAGCGTCCCCGTCCCGGACGTACCGCGGTTGAGGTTGTACGTCTTGTGGTTGCCGCGCGCGGCGTCCGTCAGGTTGTACGAGCCCGCGGAGCCGGAGGTGCCCAGGGTCACCGTGCCGTTGTACTGGGTGTTCCCGGTTCCGTTCTCGATGCCCTGCCACTCGTACAGCTTGGCGCCGGACGAGGCGTCCGTGATGACGTGCAGCTCGTTCGGGGTGCCGTCGTGCTGGAGGCCGCCGACCACGGTCTCGTACGCGAGCTGCGGGGTGCCGCCGGCCGCCCAGACGACCTTCCGAGGGGCCTTGCTCGCCTCGGTGCTCTTCGAGCCCTCGGCCCGGGCCGCGGTGAGCGCCTGCTTCTCGGCGGTTGCCGGTGCGACGTCCGCGACGGTGCCGACCGCCTTCAACTGCGCGCCGGTCGCCTTGGACGCCTTGGTCATGCCCTCGGTCGCGCCCGACTTCGACTCGGCCACGACCAGGTCGCCGCCGAGGACGGGGAGACCGCCGAGGGTGCGCTCGTAGCGGGTGTGCGTGGTGCCGTCGACGTCCTTGACGACGTCGCGGACCACGAGCTTCTCCGTGGCGCCGAGCCCGAGCTCCTCGGCGGTCGCCGCCTTGGTCGCGTTGGCCTCCTGGAGCAGCTCGGCACGCTGGGCGGGGGAGAGCGTCGCGGGGAGCGCGCCGGGGTCGGCGCCCTTCACCGCGGCGGCGGGGGCCGCGGACGCGCCCTCGGGGGCGGCCGTTGCGGTACCGCCCTGCATTCCGACGGCGAGGAGAGCTGCTGCGGCTATCAGAGCGCCGGTCGCGGTGGCACGGCGGCTGTGCGTGGGTCTCACGCGGACTCCTTCTGCGAGGGGGGCTACGGCCGCCTGAGTGAGCGGCCGGGCAAGCAGGCGGTGCGTGGAACGGGGGAAGAGTGCCAGCCGGAGTGTGCGCGTGTCAGGACCGCGTCAACACAATGGCCGGAAGTCGTCCGTTGCCGGAAATGCCATGTTCGTTAACCGGACGTTTCGCCGTGTGTCATCCGAGCGGCGCGGAGGGCGGGCCGAGGGGCTGTGAGGCCTTACGTCCCAGGGTGGGTTGAGATTTCGTTCGAATATGCGATGTTCGAACGGCGGAGCGTGGGGCGGCCGGTGACCACGTGCTGAGACGGCGCGGAACTGTGGCCAGTTCCGCGCCGTCCTTTGGGGCCTGTCATCGGCTTCCGGGGTCCGGTGGGCACGGGCCCCGCTCCGGGTGGGCGTACTCCGGCGACTCCCGGCGTACGCCGCCCTCCTGGGGGTGCGGGCCGGCGCTCGATCGCCGCGGCCCCTCGCGCCTTCGGGGGTGTCGCCGTTTTGGTCAGGTGCTGTGGAGCCGGTCGACGAGGATGTCGATGACCAGCGGCGTGCGCGGGCCGAAGCTGAGCAGGACGCCGTCCTCCAGGTCGACGACCCGGCGGTTCATTCCGGCGGGGGTCTGGGCGATGCCCGGGATCTCCGCCAGTCCGTCGACCCCGCCCACGGAATCCAGGCCCTTGGTCATCATCAGGATGGCGTCCGGCCGTGCTGCGACGAGTCCCTCGCTGGTGATCGGGGTGAAGGGTCTGTCCAGCCCCGACCCGACGCCCGCGTCCACCGCGCCGGCCGCCTCGACCAGGGAGTCCGCGCCGGACCCCTTGCCGCCGAGGAGGTAGACGGCGGCGCTGCCGCGCATGTAGAGGAAGGCGACCCGGGGGCGGCTTCCCTCGGGCACGGCCGACCTGGCGTCCGCGATCTCCTTCTGTATGCGCGTGTTGAGTGCCTTGCCCGCCGAGGGGATGCCCAGGGCCTCGGCGACCCGGGTCGTCCGGGTGGTGACGTCCGAGAGCCGTGTGGCGGGGTCGAGCACCACGACAGGGACGCCCGCGTCGCGGATCTGGCCGATGGCCTCGCTCGGACCGGTGTCGGTGTCGGCGAACACCACCGTGGGGCGGAGGGAGAGCACGCTCTCCGCGCCGACGTCGTGCGCCTTGGTCACCAGGGGGAGTTCCTTCGCCTCCTCGAAGGTGGCGGTGATGTCGCGGCCCACGACCCGGTCGCCGAGGCCGAGGGTGAAGACGATCTCGGCGATGCCGCCGTTGAGCGGCAGGATGCGCGAGGTGTCCTCGACCGTGACCCTGCGCCCGTCGGAGGATTCCACGGTGACCGGCAACCGCGGTGCGGGCGGCTCGCCTTCCAGGGGTACGACGGTGTTCTCGGCGAGCCGGTCCGCCGCCTCGGCGGCGCGCTCGCTCGCCGACGCCGGCGCTGCGGTCCCGGGCCCGGTACCGCCGGACCCGCTTCCGCAGGCCCCCGTCAGCAGGGCGAGAGCAAGGCCGACGACCACGGCCCCGTGGCGTCGCGACAGGGACAGTGGGGGCCGTGGGGGTCTCCCGGATACGCGCATGGCTCGACCGCTCCTCTCCTGGGCGCCCGGCACCCGTCTCCCGGTACACCGCGTCTGGCCCCCCGATCGCAACTAGCTTAGGTTAGGCTTCCCTTCGTTAACTACCGTGGGGTGGGGACATTGAGTTGGTCGTCCGGTGTGCATACGGGACGGGGCGTACGATTCGCCGCCGTCATGGTGGGTTCGGTCGCGCTGCTGCTGCCCGGGGCGTCGCCCGCGGTGGCCGCGGGCGCTTCCGCGACGGGCCCCGAGGGGCAGAAGCTCACGGTCTCCAAGGCGGCAGGTCTCGCCGAGGCCGGCGAGACCGTGACCGTGACGGGCTCCGGTTACAACGTGGAGAAGGGCGTCTACGTCGCCTTCTGCGTGGACAACGGAGCCGGCAGGACGCCGACGCCCTGCGTCGGCGGCGTGGACATGGCGGGTGAGTCCGGGGCTTCCGTCTGGGTCTCCTCCAACCCTCCGTCGTACGGGGAGGGGCTCGCCGAGCCTTACGGCGGCAGCGGGCACAAGGGCACGTTCAGTGTGCAGCTCAAGGTGCGGGCCAAGGACGCCAACACCGACTGCGCGAAGTCCGGGGTGACATGTTCCGTCATCACCCGCAACGACCACACGCGCGGCGGTGATCAGAGTCAGACCGTCCGCATCCCCGTGAAGTTCGGCGACGGCGCGGGTGCGTCGGACGGTGCCGCCGTCGGGGCGACCCCGAGTGCGCCGGCCGGTGCCGGTGCGACCGGATCGAGCACGTCCGGATCCGGTTCCACCGGTGGAACGGACGCGGGTGCCGGGTCGGGCGACGGGGTGAAGACGCCGAAGGGCCCGCTGGCGAGCACCGGTTCAGGTCTCACGCTCCCGCTCGGCCTGACCGCGGCCGGCCTGGTCGTGGCCGGCGCCGGCGCATGGTTCGTGGCGCAGAGGCGCCGCCGCGACGGACGGACGCCCGGGCCGGGCGTGAACCCGGCGTGAACCGGGCCGTCCTGGCGTGAATCAGGGCCTGGCCCGGCGTGCATCAGGCCTGACCGACACAGCGTCGTATCCCGGAGGGGAATGTGAACGTGGAGATGGTGACCAGGAGACGGCGTGCCACGCGATCGGGCACGGCCGTACTGGCCGGTGGTGTCCTGCTCGCCCTGCTCCAGCCGGGTACGGCTGCCGCCGGGCAGGACCCGCTGCCGGACGAGGTGTCCGGCGGCTACGCGAGCTGGGCGGTGGCGTCCGCCGGACTCGCGGACCACGGGGTGTCCCTGGAGGTGGAGGAGCCCGCCGTAAGGGGGGCCGCGGACCGCGCGTGGTTCCCCGCGGAAGAGGGCGGGGCTGACCTCGGGACCGGTGACGCCGAGGTCGGCCTGGCCGGAACGGCACGGCTCACCGGCTCCACGGACCCGGCCGCAGCCCCCCTGGACCTCACCGGCCTGCGGTTGCGCATCGATGACGGGGAGGGCGCCCTGTACGTCCGCACCGGGCAGGACGGCGCGGAAGCGGGCGTGGCGTTGGCCGGTCTGCGGGCCGACGGCGCCGAACACGTCGTACGGGCAGGCGGGATGACCTGGAGCGGCCTGCGGGCCTCGCTCACGGCCGACGGCGCGCGGCTGCTTTCCGACTGGAGCGGGCGTCCGTTCACCGAGGGGGACGCCCTCGGCCGGATCGACGTGACGCTCGGAACCGGCGGCGCGGTGCCCGGTGCGCCCGGAGAGCCGGACGGGGTGTCACCGTCCCAGCCCCCGACGGACGGTGCGACCCCGGCCCCGGACCCGGGTCAGGAGGCCGGGGGCGCGGAGCCTGCGGCCCCGACCGCGTCGGTCGGGCAGTCGGACGTGGCGGCCGGGGCCGAACAGAGCGTCGTCGGCGAAGGGTTCGAGCCAGGGGAGGTGGTGCTCGTCGCCATCGACGACGACACCCGCTACCAGGCGGTGGCAGACGGTTCGGGCCGCGTCTCCCGGGCCTTCCCCGTGTACGCCACCGCGACCGAGGGCTCGCACACGGCCGAGCTGTACTCGGTGTCCGGAGACCGTCGCGCTGCCGTCGGATTCCACGTGCGGCCCGTGGGCTGACGCGGTCGGGCCGGGACCGCCCGGTGAACTCAGTGGGAGCGGGTCGCGGGTGCGGTCCGCTCCCAGACGTGTGCCGAAATCGCCAACTCGGCTGCTGAAAGGGCTTTTCAGCGCTTCTTTGCCAGTCATTGACAGTCGCCCGCAACATGTACTTAGGTTTGCCTTACCTAAGCAAGAACGGGTGAGTGGGCCGGCCGGCCACCCCGACCGGTGACGGGTCGTACCCGCGCCGGCGGCCCGTCCGTGCTCCCGACAGTTCAGACCTGACTCCTGGAAAGGTGCTCTGCCGACATGAGAGCTGTTCCGTCCTCCCGTACCGCCGCCCGCGCCGGTCTCGCCGTCCTCGCCTCCGCCGCCCTGACGCTCGGCCTGGCCTCCTCCGCCTCTGCCGCGACCTCGACCCGCACGGTCACCGAGGGCACCACCACCTACAACCTGTCGCTCGCGGCCCCGGACAGCGCCACCGCGTCCGGCCAGGTCATCACGGTCACGGGCTCCGGCTACAACACGGGCCAGGGCGTCTACGTCGGCCTGTGCGCGGTCGACGGCACCCAGGGTGCGAACAAGCCCACCCCCTGCCTCGGTGGTCAGGACGAGAGCGGGGCCACCGGTGCCTCGCACTGGGTCAACAACACCTTCGGAGGGCTGTTCGCCAACAGCTCCAAGTTCGGTACCGGCGGCACCTTCAGCGTGCAGATCTTCGTCAAGGCCACCCTCGACGACGGCCGTGTCTGCGGCGAGGACGTCGACTGCGCAGTGGTGACCCGCGCCGACCACCTCGACAGCAGCGACCGCAAGTACGACGTCCACGTCCCGATCGCCTTCCAGTAACCACCTGCCGGGCCGGGCTCCGCGTCGCCGGGGCCCGGCTTCCGCCGTACCGGGGTGCCGGGCGCATCCGACAAGTGAGGAACACTTCATGGCAGACGACACGTCGGCCCGGCGAAGGCCGGACCGCGCGGGCAGACCCCGCCCCGGACGCCCGGCGTCATTCCTGACCGCGGCCGCGCTGCTCGCCGCCGGTCTCGCGACGGGGCCGTCGGCGCAGGCCGCGGACGCCCCGAAGACGGCGATCGGCAAGGACGGCCAGCGGCTCACGGTGTCCGCGTCCGCGCACCTCGACCCGGCAGGCGACATTATCCGTGTCACGGGCGAGGGCTACGACTCGGCCAAGGGCGTCTACATCGCCTTCTGCAAGGACAACGGGGACAACCGCATCCCCTCTCCCTGCCTGGGCGGCGCCGACATGACGGGAGGCGGCGGTTCGTCGCAGTGGATCGTCCCCCGGGGTGATGTCTACGAGGGCGATCTGGCCAAGCCCTACGGCGACGGTGGCAGCTTCGACGTCGAGATCGACGTCGAGCAGCGGGGAGACGGGCTCGACTGCACCAGGGTCACCTGCGCCGTCGTCACACGTGTCGACCACCGCGGCAGCGGCGACCGCTCCCAGGACGTCCGTATCCCCGTCACCTTCGAGGGTCAGGACACCGGTGGCGGCGACGGCGGGGGAGACGGGGTCGACGTGCCCGCCGGCACCGTCAGCTACCGGCAGACCGCGGAGTTCACCGGCGCCGGCAAGCCGTTGGACCTCCTGCTGCACCCCGATTCGGGGAAGCTGTACGTCGGCGCGGACAACATCGCCGACACCTCGGACGTGAACGAACAGGGCCTGTACGCCCTGGACGCGTCCGACGGCACGGTCCGCAGCGTGGTCACCCAGGCGCCCGGCTCCAACGGGGCGCTCGCCTCCCGCAAGGTCGCGCAGATCGTCGCGCCCCTCGCCGGGGACGGCGTCGTCTTCCACTACCCCCTGCGGGGTATCGGCACCGCCGAGGACGGTGACGAGGCCGCGAAGGGCGTCTGGCTCACCGGCTCCACCGTCACCGGTACCGGCGCGGGCACCGAGGCCGCCACCGTCCTGGTCCAGCAGGGCGCGGCCCTCAGCGAGATCGAGACCGCGACCGGTGCGGTCCGGCGGACACTCACCCTCGGCGGAGGCTCCGAGCTCGGGGTGGACGGCGCCCGGGACACCGCCTGGTCGGGCTGGTCCGGGGGCCTGCTGAGCCGTGTGGACACCAAATCCTTCGCCGTGACCGCGACGGCCCAGCTGCCGGCCGAGATGCTCTGGTTCGTCACCCCCGACCCCGCGACCGGGAACGTCTGGGTGGGCAGCGGGAACGACGTCCTCGTCTTCGACCGGGACGCCGAGGCGCTCGCCACCATCGAAGGGCCCGAACGGGCCGTGGACGTCGCCTTCGACACCGGCACCGGCCGTGCGTTCGTCGTCTGGCAGGACAGCGGCGACACCAGCAACGGCGGCGACAACGACAGTTCGCTCGGGATCTACGACACCACGACGTACGAGGAGGCCGCCGAGCCGGCCCCGCTGCCCGGCAGCCCGGGACAGACCGGCCAGGCCACCGTGGCGGTCGCCCCGGGCGGGACCACCGTCTACGTCGCCAACCCGGCCGCGAGCAAGATCACCAAGCTCGACCGCCGGATGTCCCCGAAGGTCACCCAGGCCCCCACGGACCAGTCGGTCGCGCCGGATACCCGGGTCGTCCTCGTCGCCGCTGCCGAGGGCGCCCCCGAACCCACGGTCCGCTGGCAGGTCAGCGCGGACGGGGCCCAGACCTGGAAGGACGTCGAGGGGGCGACGGCCGGCAGGTACGCCTTCACCGCGAAGGCGGCGCACGACGGATACCTCTACCGCGCCGAGTTCACCAACGCGACGGGCACCACCCGCACCGCCCCCGTCACCCTCACCGTCACCACGCCCGGCGGCGGCACACCGGGCGGCGGCGGGGGCGCCGGCCCCTCGGAGCCGTCCGGCACGAAGACCGTCACGGGCCCCGAACAGCAGAAGCTCACCGTCACCCCGGTCAACGACCTGGCCACCGAGGGGCAGAAGCTGAAGGTGACCGGCTCCGGCTACGACGAGGACAAGGGCATCTACGTCGCCCTGTGCGTCGACAACGGCGAGGGCGAACTGCCCAGCCCGTGCGTCGGCGGCGTCGACATGACCGGCAAGGCACACACGTCGGCCTGGGTCTCCTCGAATCCGCCCGACTACGGCAAGGACCTGGCCGTCCCCTACACGGCGGGCGGCTCCTTCGACGTCGAACTCACCGTGGACGCCAAGGACGAATTCACCGACTGCTTCGTCTCCACCTGCGCCCTGGTCACGCGGGCCGACCACACCCTGTCCGGCGACCGCTCCCAGGACGTGAAGGTCCCGGTCGCGTTCGTCGGCCAGGACCCGGTGGACACGGACGGTGGCACCGGGGGCACCGACGGAGGCACCGACGGAGGCGCCGACGGGGGCACGGACGGCGGTTCCACCGGTGGCTCCACCGGCGGTACGTCGGGCACGTCCGGCTCGGGGTCCGTCTCCGGTGGTACGGCAGCGGCCGCTTCGCCCTCGGGCGGCAGCCTCGCCTCGACCGGAGCCACCGTCGTGTCCGTCGCCGCGGTGGCCGCGCTGCTCATGGCGGCGGGATGGTTCGCCTACCGCAGGACGGGCGGACGCCGGGACACGGCCGGTCCGGCCGTCTGACGCGCGATCTGCCGCAGGTCACGAGGACGAGGGCTCCCCGCACGCCGCGGGGAGCCCTCGTCGCATCGCGGACGGTGCCGCCGGGCGTCCTCAGGCCAGGCTCTCCCGCCACGCGCGGTGCAGGCCCGCGAAGCGGCCCGTACCGCCGATGAGTCCGGCCGGGGATCCGTCCTCCACGATCCGCCCGTGCTCCATCACCAGGACCCGGTCCGCGATCTCCACCGTCGACAGGCGGTGCGCGATCACCACCGCGGTACGACCGTGCAGCACGGTGTCCATGGCCCGCTGCACCGCCCGCTCGCCGGGGACGTCCAGCGAGCTGGTGGCCTCGTCGAGGATCAGCACGGCGGGATTCGCGAGCAAGGCCCTGGCGAACGCCACCAGTTGACGCTGGCCCGCGGAGATCCGGCCACCCCGCTTACGGACGTCCGTGTCGTATCCGTCGGGCAGGGCGCTGATGAAGTCGTGCGCCCCGATGGCCTTGGCCGCGTGCTCGATCTCCTCGGGCGTCGCCTCCGGACGGCCGATCGCGATGTTCTCGGCGATCGTCCCGGAGAACATGAACGCCTCCTGGGTCACCATCACCACGCCCCGGCGCAGTTCGTCCGTCGCCAGGTCGCGCAGATCGGTGCCGTCCAGCAGGACCCGGCCCTCCGTCGGATCGTAGAACCGTGCCAGCAGCTTCGCCAGCGTCGACTTGCCCGCACCCGTCGAGCCGACCACGGCCACGGTCTGGCCCGCCGGGATCGTCAGGCCGAAGCGCGGCAGGATCTCACCACCCGTACGGTAGGCGAACCGCACCCCGTCGAAGGTGACCTCACGGCCCGGGTGCTCACCGGTCAGGGCGGGCAGCACCTTCGGCGAGAGCGGCTCGGGCACCGTGGGCGTCTGGGCGAGCAGGCCCGCGATCTTCTCCAGTGAAGCGGCGGCCGACTGGTAGGAGTTGAGGAACATCGCGAGCCGGTCGATCGGGTCGTACAGCCGCCGCAGGTACAGCACCGCCGCGGCCAGCACACCCAGCGCCAGCGTGCCTGACGCCACCCGGTAGGCACCCCACAGCACCATCGCGGCGACCGCCGTGTTGGCGACGAGCCGGGAGCCGACGACGTAGCGGGCCATCTCCAGCAGCGCGTCGCCGTTCCTCCGCTCGTGACTGCGGTTGAACACCGCGAAGTCCGCGTCGTTGGCGCGCTCCCTGCGGAAGGCCTGCACGGGGCGGATCCCGTTCATCGTCTCGGCGAACTTCACGATGACAGCGGCGATCGCCGTGGAGCGTGCCGCGTACGCCTTGGCGGCCCGCCGCCGGTAGGCCCGCACCAGCAGGTACAGAGGGACGAAGGAGGCCACGGCGATGGCGCCGATCCCGAGGTCGAGCCAGAGCAGCATCAGGGAGATCGAGACGAACGACAGGACCACTCCGATGAGTTCCTGCAGCCCCTCGCTCAGCAGCTCGCGCAGGGACTCCACATCCGTGGTCGAGCGGGAGATCAGCCGGCCCGAGGTGTAGCGCTCGTGGAAGTCGACACTCAGCACCTGCGCGTGACGGAAGATCCGCCCCCGCAGATCGAGCAGCACATCCTGGTTGATCCGGGCGGCCGCCCGGATGAAGGCGTACTGGAGGAGCCCCGCGCCGACCGAGCACACCGCGTATCCGACGCCCACTGCGATCAGCGGACCGTAGTCGTGGTCCCGGAACGCGGGCACACCGCTGTCGATGGCGTACGCGACGAGCAGCGGCCCCGCCTGCACGGCGGCCTGCTGGAGGACCAGCAGGAGGGACACCAAGGTCACCCTGGCCCGCATCGGTGCCAGCAGGGAGGTGAGCAGCGCCCTGGTGGCACCCGGAGGGGTCGGCAGGGCGTCGGAGTCGAAGGCGTCGCCCTCACCCGGCGCCCCGCCCGGCTTCCCCCCGGGCACCTCCTCGTCGGCGAGGGCGGGTCCGTCGGCAGTCGTACTGGTCATCGGGTGCTGCCCTCCTCGGAGACAAGAACACCGGTGTCCCGCGCACCGGACATCAGCCAGGCGTACTCGGCGTCGGTGCGCAGGAGTTCCTGGTGGGTGCCCACCGCGCTGATCCGGCCCCCGGACAGGAGGGCCACCCGGTCCGCCAGCATCACCGTGGAGGGCCGGTGGGCGACGACCAGGGCCGTCGTGTCCTCCAGCACGCGCCGCAGAGCGGCTTCCACCAGCGCCTCCGTGTGCACGTCCAGGGCGGAGAGCGGATCGTCGAGCACCAGGAAACGCGGCCCGCCGACGACGGCGCGGGCCAGCGCGAGGCGCTGCCGCTGGCCGCCGGAGAGACTCAGCCCCTGCTCGCCGACCTGCGTGTCGATGCCCTGCGGAAGCTCGTGCACGAAGTCGGCCTGGGCGACCGACAGCGCCCGGCGGAGCTCCTGCCCGCTCGCGCCCTCCGAGCCCATCAGCACGTTCTCCCCGACGGTGGCCGAGAAGAGGGTGGGTTCCTCGAAGGCCACGGACACCAGCTCGCGCAGCCTGGGCCGCTCCATGGCGGCGATGTCCTCGCCGTCCAGCAGGATCCGGCCACCGGTGACCTCGTGCAGCCGGGGGACGAGTGCCGTCAGCGTGGTCTTCCCGGAACCCGTGGCGCCCACCAGGGCCATCGTCTCGCCGGGACGGATCCGCAGATCGATCCGGTCCAGGACGGGCGGTGAGCCGGGCTCGGCGTCGGGATAGCGGAACTCCACCCCTTCGAAGACGATGCCCTGCGCGCCGTTCCCGGACTTCTCACCCGGTGTCCCGGGCTCCGGCTCCTCGGAGACGTCCATGACCTCGAAGTAGCGGTCGGCGGCCGTCGCCGACTCCTGGCTCATCGCCAGCAGGAAGCCGATCGACTCGACCGGCCAGCGCAGAGCCAGGGCCGTCGAGAGGAACGCCACGAGGGTGCCCGCCGACAGGGCGCCGTCCGCGACCTGGATCGTGCCGAGCACCAGAGCGGTACCGAGCGCCAGCTCGGGGATGACGGTGATGACCGCCCAGATCCCCGCGAGCAGCCGGGCCTTGCCCAGCTCCGTGGTGCGCAGCCGCTGCGCGAGCGAGCGGAAGGCCAGCGCCTGGCTGCGGTTGCGGCCGAAGCCCTTGACGACGCGGATGCCCAGCACGCTCTCCTCGACGACCGTGGTCAGGTCCCCGACCTGGTCCTGGGCCCTGCGCGCCACCAGTGAGTACTTCGTCTCGAAGAGCGAGCACATGATCATCAGGGGCACGGCGGGTGCGAGCAGCACCACCCCCAGCGACCACTCCTGGGCGAACAGGATGACGAAACCGACCAGAATCGTCGTGCCGTTGACCAGCAGGAACGTCAGCGGGAAGGCCAGGAACATCCGCAGCAGCATCAGGTCCGTGGTCCCGCGCGAGAGCAGCTGGCCCGAGGGCCACCGGTCGTGGAACGCCACCGGCAGCCGTTGCAGATGGCGGTAGAGGTCGGCGCGCATCGACGCCTCCACACCGGCCAGCGGCCTCGCCACGAGCCACCGGCGGAGCCCGAACAGCCCTGCCTCGGCGATTCCCAGCAGCAGAAGGTAGAGAGCACCCAGCCAGACCCCGCCCGGATCACGGTCCGCGACAGGGCCGTCCACCATCCACTTGAGGACCAGCGGGATCACCAGGGCGAGACAGGACGCGAGAACCGCCACGAGGGCGGCGCTGATCCAGCGCGCACGCACCGGTCTGACATAGGGCCACAGACGCAGGAGGGAGCGCACGGCGGACCGGTCCGTGGGCTCTGCAGGTTTTTCGGGCATCAGGAGCGAGCCTAAGGTTCACCACTGACATCGATCACGTGGTTTTCCGGTCACACGGCGCGGGTCGTAGCACTCCGTCAACCGATCGGCTGATGCCGTTCCGGACGTGACGGCGGATTCCGGTGCCGCCTGCCCGGCGGAATCCTCACGGCCATGGCGATCATCGAAGTGCACGGGGTCCACAAGGCTTACGGCGGCCGACCTGCGGTCGAAGGGGTGAGCTTCACCGTCGACGAGGGGGAGATCCTCGGGGTCCTCGGCCCAACGGGGCCGGCAGGACCACCACCGTCGGATGCGTCGAGGGTCTGCGGGTCCCCGACTCGTCTCACGGGTGCGCACCCCGGCGGCGCAGGGCAGCGAGTCGCCGTCCGCGCGCGAGCGCGGGGTGCCGGCGCTCGTCGCCGAGGGCACCTCCAACCGTGAGATCGCCGCCGAGCCGTTCATCAGCGAGGCGACCGTGAAGACCCACCTCACCCATGTCTTCGCCGAGCCGGGCGCCGAGGACCGGACGGCGGCCGTCGCCGTGGCCTACGGGCGCGGCATCCTCGGCTGAGCACCCTCACCCCGTCACTCTCACCCCGTCACCCGCAGCAGGAGAACCGACCTGCCCGGCACCGTGAGTGCCGCGCCGCCCGCGTGGAGGGTGCCGGGCGCGGTGGACTGGTCCTCGCGCGAGGTGTCCAGCACCAGTTCGTACGTCTGGGCCCAGGGCGGGCCCGGGAGCCGGAAGTCGCAGGGCCGGTGGTCCGCGTGCAGGACCGCCAGGAAGCTGTCGTCGGTGATCTGCCCGCCCCGGGCGTCCCGGCCCGGGATGTCACGCCCGGAGAGGTACAGAGCGAGCGTCGAGGCGGGCGAGTACCAGTCGCCCTCCGTCATCTCCGTGCCCTCCGTGGTGAACCACGCGAGGTCCCGCAGACCGTCCGGGGCCTGTGGTGTCCCGGCGAAGAAGGCGCGGCGGCGCAGCACCGGATGGCGGTGGCGCAGGGCCAGCACCCGGGAGGTCAGCTCGGTCAGCTCCCGCCACCCGGGCTCCTCGAGGAGCGACCAGTCCAGCCAGCTGACCTCGTTGTCCTGGCAGTAGGCGTTGTTGTTGCCGCCCTGCGTGCGGCCCATCTCGTCACCCGCCACCAGCATCGGCACCCCGGTCGACAGGAGAAGCGTGGTCAGGAGGTTGCGCAGCTGCTGTCGGCGCAGGGCGTTGATGCCGGGGTCGTCGGTCTCGCCCTCGGCGCCGCCGTTCCAGGCGCGGTTGTCGTTCGTGCCGTCCCGGTTGCCCTCACCGTTGGCCTCGTTGTGCTTGTGCTCGTAGCTGACCAGGTCGCGCAGCGTGAAACCGTCGTGCGCGGTGACGAAGTTGACCGAGGCGTAGGGGCGCCTGCCGCCCCAGGCGTACAGGTCGCTCGATCCCGTGAGCCGGTAGCCGATGTCGCGCACGTCGGGCAGCGCACCGCGCCAGAAGTCGCGCACGGCGTCCCGGTAGCGGTCGTTCCACTCGGTCCACAGCGGCGGGAACGCGCCCACCTGGTAGCCGCCGTTGCCGACGTCCCACGGTTCGGCGATCAGTTTGACCCGGCGCAGGACGGGGTCCTGGGCGATCACTGCGAGGAAGGGGGAGAGCATGTCCACGTCGTGCATCGAACGGGCGAGCGCCGCGGCCAGGTCGAAGCGGAAGCCGTCGACGCCCATCTCCGTCACCCAGTAGCGGAGCGAGTCCGTGATCAGCCGGAGGACCTGCGGCTGCACCACGTGCAGGGTGTTGCCGCAGCCGGTGTAGTCCGCGTAGCGGCGGGCGTCCTGCTGGAGGCGGTAGTAGCCGCGGTTGTCGATGCCGCGCAGGGACAGCATCGGGCCGAGCTCGCCGGCCTCCGCCGTGTGGTTGTAGACCACGTCGAGGATCACCTCGATCCCGGCGGCGTGCAGGGCGCGCACCATCTGCTTGAACTCGCCGACCTGCCGGCCCGCCGTGCCGCTCGCCGCGTAGCCCGCGTGCGGGGCGAAGTAGCCGATCGAGTTGTAGCCCCAGTAGTTGTGCAGCCCGCGCCGCAGGAGATGGTCCTCGTGGGCGAACTGGTGCACCGGGAGGAGCTCGACGGCGGTCACACCGAGGCGGCGCAGATGGCCGATCGCCGCGGGGTGGGCGAGCCCGGCGTAGGTGCCGCGCAGCTCGGGCGGGATGTCGGGGTGGAGCTTGGTGAAGCCGCGTACGTGCAGCTCGTAGATGACCGAGTCCGCCCACGGGGTCTTGGGCCTGCGGTCCTCAGCCCAGTCGTCGTCGTCGTGCACGACGACCGCCTTGGGGACGTACGGAGCCGAGTCCCGGTCGTCGCGCACCGTGTCGGCGACATGCTGCTCCGGCCAGTCCCTCACATGGCCGTACACCTCGGGCGGAAGGGTGAACGTGCCGTCCACCGCGCGGGCGTACGGGTCGAGGAGCAGCTTCGCGGCGTTCCACCGGGCACCGGTCCAGGGGTCCCAGCGGCCGTGCACCCGGTAGCCGTACCGCTGTCCCGCGCGTACGCCGGGGACGAAGCCGTGCCAGATCTCGTGGGTCAGCTCGGTCAGCGGGAGCCGTGTCTCGGCGTCCCGCTCGTCGAAGAGACAGAGCTCGACGGCCTCGGCGCCGCCCGCCCAGAGGGCGAAGTTGGTACCCGCCACACCGTCCGGCCCCACCCGGAAGCGGGCCCCCAACGGCATCGGAGCACCCGGCCATACGGGTGGTCCGTCCGCTGCGTCGCCCGGGGCCGGTCCGGTCGCCACCACCCGTCCCGTCGTACGCGGCGTTTCCTCCTGCTCGGCTGTGCTCGACACCTCTCAGCCTCCTGCGGCTCGTAGGAGCGGCCACCCGCAGAAGGAGTGCGCGGCGTCCCGGCCGCTGCCTTCCTGGCGGTGTCCTCCCCTCTGTTCTGCCCACCGGTGGGCCCGCACTCACGTTTCCCCGGGGCGGCCACGTCGTTGGGGGGAGCGTGAACCACGAAGCGAAGAGAGCACGGGCGGGTTCGGCCGCCGTGCTGACATGGGCAGGACTGTTCATCGTGCTGGCCGTACTGACGGGCTGCACCGAGGCGACGTCGTTCTTCGACAACCGCTCACCCGGGGACGCCATTCGTGTGGTCCCCGAGGACGGCGCCGAGAACGTCGGCGCGGACAGCCGGCTCGAGGTGACCGTCCCCGACGGGCGGCTCGAGCGGGTGAAGGTGACCCGGATGGAGGACGCGGAACACCAGGAGGTACCGGGCCGCATCGCGAAGGACGGCCGTACGTGGACGCCGCGGGACGGCGGATACCGGCTCGGGCTGGCCGGGAAGTACAGCGTGGAGGCGGTGGCGGTCGACGGCGACGGGCGTCGGTCGGCACGCAGCACCACGTTCACCACCCTGGTCCCCAAGGATCGCTTCATCGGCTACTTCAAGCCGGAGAACCGGTCCACGGTGGGCACCGGCATGATCGTTTCCTTCGACTTCAACCGGCCCGTCACCCGTCGTGCCGCTGTGGAGAAGGCCATCAGGATCACCACGGAGCCCGAGGTCGAGGTGGTCGGCCACTGGTTCGGCAAGGACCGGCTCGACTTCCGGCCGGCCACCTACTGGAAGCCGGGCACCGAGGTCACCGTCGATGTGGGCCTGCGTGATGTGGAGGGCGCGCCGGGGGTGTACGGCAGCCAGCAGAAGCAGGTGACCTTCCGGGTGGGCCGCTCCCAGGCGTCCGTGGTGGACGCCCGCGCGCACACCATGGAGGTGCGCCGCGACGGCGAGATCGTGAGCACGGTGCCGATCACCGCCGGCGCCGCGAGGACGACCACGTACAACGGGAAGATGGTGGTCTCCGAGCTGCACGAGGTGACCCGCATGGACGGCAGCACCGTCGGCTTCGGCGGTGAGTACGACATCAAGGACGTGCCCCACGCGATCCGGCTGACGAAGTCGGGGACCTTCCTGCACGGCAACTACTGGGAATCCCCGGACATCTTCGGCTCCGAGAACACCAGTCACGGCTGCATCGGGCTGCGTGACGTGAAGGGCGGCAGTTCGGACACCCCGGCCGGCTGGTTCTTCGAGCGGACGCTCGTGGGTGATGTGGTGGAGGTGGTCAACTCCGCGGACAGGACCGTCGCACCGGACAACGGCCTCGGCGGCTGGAACCTCGGCTGGCCGCAGTGGAAGGCGGGCTCCGCCCTGCGCTGACCCCCGGTCCGGCCTGGTCAGACCCCGGAGTCGTGTGCTCCGGGGTCACCCGGCGGCGGTGCGGGACGACTTGGGACGGAACAGTGACGTTCCGGGGGAGTTCTCCCCACGCGCGGTGTGATTATCTTGCGCCGGGCGTGCATGTACAGCGCGCGGGGGTGCGGGCCATGGCGGGGCCAGGCCGTGCGAGGGGAGACGACCACATTGAACGGGCAGCCGATATCGGGGGCATGGGCCGGCGCGGGCGGGGGACGACGCGGGCGTGGAGCCCACGGGCTCCGCGCACTGGCACTGGGAGCGCTGCTGGTGGCAGTGACGGCGTGCGGCGGCAGCGGGACCGCCGCTGAGAAGGACGGCAAGGCGACGGGCGCCCAGGCCGACGACACCAGTGCCTCGCAGGCGGTGGTGACCATCGCGCCCAAGGACGGCGCCGACGACGTGGCGACCAGCGGGGCCCTGAAGATCACGGCGGCCGATGGCAAGCTGAGCACGGTCAAGGTCGCCGACCCCAAGGGCAAGGTGGTCGAGGGCGAGATGGCGAAGGACGGCCTGAGCTGGGTGCCCGACCGCCACCTGGCCGCCGCTACCAAGTACACGGTGCACGCGGTCGCCAAGGACGGCAAGGGCCGCCAGTCGGCGAAGGACACCAGCTTCACCACCCTGGTCCCGAAGAACACCTTCATCGGTCAGTACACGCCCGAGGACGGTTCGACCGTCGGCGTGGGCATGCCGGTGTCGATCCACTTCACCCGGGGCATCACCGACCCGGAGGCCGTGGAGAAGGCGATCAGCGTGACGGCGGAGCCCGCCGTGCGGATCGAGCCCCACTGGTTCGGCAACGACCGCCTCGACTTCCGGCCCGAGAAGTACTGGGCGGCGGGCACGAAAGTGACCCTGCGTCTCGACCTCGACGGTGTCGAGGGGCGGCCGGGGGTCCACGGCAAGCAGGCCAAGACGGTGAAGTTCACCGTCGGCCGGAGCCAGGTCTCCACGGTCGACGCGAGCTCCCACCGGATGAAGGTGGTCCGTGACGGCAAGCAGATCAGGGACATCCCGATCTCCGCGGGTGCCCCGGCCACGACCACCTACAACGGCCAGATGGTCATCAGCGAGAAGCTCAAGGTGACCCGGATGAACGGTGACACCGTCGGGTTCGGCGGTGAGTACGACATCAAGGACGTGCCGCACGCGATGCGCCTGTCGACCTCCGGAACCTTCATCCACGGCAACTACTGGGGTGCGTCGAGCATCTTCGGCTCGACCAACACCAGCCACGGCTGTGTGGGGCTGCGGGACGTGCGCGGCGGCTGGGACGGCAAGACCCCCGCGGCCTGGCTCTTCGACAACTCCCTGATCGGTGACGTGGTCGTCGTCAAGAACTCCAAGGACAAGGTGATCCAGCCGGACAACGGCCTCAACGGCTGGAACATGGACTGGTCGGAGTGGATCAAGTAGTTCCACACCGCTGACACGAGTGGGCCCGGTGCTGTGACCAACGGCACCGGGCCCGCCGCGTTAGTCATGGTTAACCTGCTCCCCATGACCGTAACCCTCGAAGTAAGCGACAACGTCGGCACGATCCGGCTGGACCGCCCGCCGATGAACGCCCTGGACGTCGCGGTCCAGGACCGGCTGCGGGAACTCGCCGAGGAGGCGGGCCGGCGCGACGACGTGCGGGCGGTGATCCTCTACGGCGGCGAGAAGGTGTTCGCGGCCGGGGCGGACATCAAGGAGATGCAGTTGATGGACCATGCGGCGATGGTCGTACGCTCCAGGGCGCTGCAGGATTCGTTCACCGCGGTGGCCCGCATCCCCAAGCCCGTGGTCGCTGCCGTCACCGGCTACGCCCTGGGCGGTGGCTGCGAGCTGGCGCTCTGCGCGGACTTCAGGATCGCAGCGGACAACGCGAAGTTCGGCCAGCCCGAGATCCTGCTGGGTCTGATTCCCGGTGCCGGAGGCACGCAGCGCCTCTCCCGGCTGGTGGGCCCGTCCAGGGCCAAGGACCTGATCTTCACGGGCCGTCAGGTGAAGGCCGAGGAGGCTCTGGCGATCGGCCTGGTGGACCGGGTGGTTCCGGCCGCCGAGGTGTACGAACAGGCGCACGCCTGGGCCGCCCGGCTGGCCCGTGGGCCCGCGACGGCACTGAGGGCGGCCAAGGAGTGCGTGGACGCGGGGCTGGAGACGGACATCGACACCGGGCTCACGATCGAGCGGAACTGGTTCGCAGGCCTGTTCGCCACCGAGGACCGGGAGCGCGGCATGCGCAGCTTCGTGGAGGAGGGCCCGGGCAAGGCCGAGTTCGTCTGACCGAGCGTGAGTTGCGTACAGAGGCGCGCACGTTCATCCGTGCGGGCGGTTCGGCTGGACCTTAAGAGAGCCTTAAGGTCCAGCGTCCTGTCTGTTTGTGCAATTACCCGCCCGCCCTTCGTCGCCGCAGGTGGGCACGGCTGCGCAGGCCTCTTTTCTGCCCCTGGCATATGACGGAGAACCAACCCGGAATGACTGGTTCCGGGAGAGGGATTCTGTCGGAACGGTCACAGAGTGCGTTCTGTGCGGCCATGATGGTGAGCATGGCGGGCCTGGAGGGTGTGGAACAGCCGCGACCGCGCAGCAGCGCGACAGCGGCGCGCTGGATGTCTGCCGTCGAAGACGAACAGGCGTTCAAGGCGCTGGAGTTGTTCGGAAATCCGACGGAGGGGGAAGTCCGGCTGCCCTCCCAGCCGGAGTCCGCGGCCACCGCCCGCCGGATCACCTCGTGCGTGATGCTGCGTCAGTGGCAGCTCCCTCCGCAGACCGCCGAGTACGGTGTGTTACTGGTCTCGGAGCTCGTGGGCAACGCCGTGCGGCATACCGGTGCGCGGGTTTTCGGCCTCCGGATGCTGCGGCGCCGGGGCTGGGTGCGGATCGAGGTGCGTGATCCCTCGCGCGGGCTGCCGTGTCTGATGCCGGTCCGCGAGATGGACGTGAGCGGGCGAGGTCTCTTCCTGGTCGACAAGCTCTCCGACCGGTGGGGTGTGGATCTTCTGCCGCGCGGGAAGACCACCTGGTTCGAGATGCGCACCGCCGACCGCTGACACGCAGAAGCCCCCGGCCGGCCTGGGTGTGGGCGCGTCGGGGGCTTCTGAGGGGGCCGTGGAATGGGGGGTGTGTCCACGGCCGCACGTGGGACCTGGCTCGGGTCGGAGGAGGTCGCGTCCCCGACTATGGCAGACGGGCGACCTCGGAGCCAAAGCCGCAAAACAGTCAATGCCTAGCAAATCGGTCCATTGAGTACATGAATCACAGGTGTGATGGGTCACGCGCCTGGCATTCCTTGCACATTCATCGACTTCGCTCGGTGATTCATTGATCACCTCCTGGAGGCGGCCACGCCCGGCGGCCCCGGATCGCCACCCGTTCCGCCGTACTGTGTCTCGGGTCGCAGCACCCGGACCGACCCGCGAGGTGGAGGCCATGGACGGTCGCAGGACGCCGGTGCCCCGCCGCGGACTCCTGTGTGCGGCTGCCGGAGTGCTCCTGCCGGGCGCCGGAGGCTGCGGACCGGACGGAACTCAGCAGCCCCCGGACCGGAAGACGCGGAGCGGCGACAGTGACCGGAGCGTCCGCGGCGCCGTGCTCCCGGCCGCAGGCCCGCGGCGCTTCCCCGGGCAGCCGGTCCAGATCGAGCACGGCCCCCGCGACCGCCCTCGCGTCGCCCTCACCTTCCACGGCCGGGGCGATCCCGCCCTGGCCCGCACCGTCCTCGCCCAGGCCGAACGGGCCGGCGCCCGGCTCACCGTCCTGGCGGTCGGCAGCTGGCTCGACCGGCACCCCGGCATGGCCCGCCGGATCCTGGACGGCGGCCACGACCTCGGCAACCACACCCAGACCCACCTCGACATCAACGCGATGGACGGGACGCGGGCGTACGAGGAGATCGAGGCCTGCGCCCGGCGCCTGCGCCGGCTCACCGGATCGATCGGCACGTGGTTCAGGCCCTCGCACACCCGGCACGCCACCCCGCTCGTCCAGGACCTCGCGCGCCGGGCCGGATATCCGCACGTCCTGTCCTACGACGTGGAGTCCCTCGACTTCACGTCACCCGGGGTCGCGGCAGTCACCCGCAAGGTCGCCGGCGAACTCCGCAACGGCTCGGTGGTGAGCCTGCACTTCGGCTACCGGGACACCATCGCCGCACTGCCCCTCCTCCTCACCGAGATCGGCCGTCGTCGGCTGCGCGCGGTGACCGCCACGGAGCTGCTGACCTGAGGACTCGCCCGCCGGAACCGCCACGCCGGCTGCCGGATAATCTGATCTCCGTCAACGACGCTTAACGAAGGGGCGGAACAGTGGCGGACATCGAGTCGGCACGTAAGGCATTCGAGCGCTTCGACCAGAACGGCGACGGCAGCATAACGGCCGCCGAGTACAAGAGCGCGATGGCGCAGCTCGGTGACCCCTACGTCACCGAGACGGTCGCCCAGGCCGTCATCAACGCCCATGACGGCAACGGTGACGGCGAGCTCACGTTCGACGAGTTCTGGGCCTCGCAGAACAAGGCCTGACCCCTGCCGGACCGGCAGGAGCCGGTCCGGGAGGCGGCCCGTGTTCCGAGGCGGACCGGGCCGCTGCCGGTGAGGACGGGCCGGCTTCCCGCCTTTCGCCACGCCTTTCGGCGGTGCGCCTCGCGGAGCCGCCAGGACTTCGTCCGTACGGCCTGGCGGCTCGCGGTGAAGGGGGAGCCCGGACCCATCGTCACCGCCCTGACCGCCGGCGGCCGAGCCGCTCAGCTCTCCGGGCCGGAGGGGTAGACGGCCTCGAAGGCGGCCCGGAACAGGGCCTGGACCTCCTCGCCGCCGAGGCCCTCCCCGCGCGCCTGGTGCAGCCATTCGTTCAGTGCGGTGCGCAGCGGCCAATCGGGGCCGGATCCCGGCTCGGCGAGGGTGCGGGTGATGAAGGTCCCCGCCCCCTGGCGCACTTCCGCGAGCCCCGCACGCTCGAGCTCCCGGTAGGCCTTGAGCGTCGTGTTCGGGTTGACCTTGGTGGTGGCGGCGACCTGCGCGGCCGTGGGCAGCCGGTCGCCCTCCTCCAGCGCGCCCATCCTCAGGGCCTGTTCGACCTGCCTGACGATCTGGAGGTACGTCGCCACTCCACTGCGCCGGTCGATGCGGAACACGACCACGGACATCACCTTCCGCTCGATCATTGACACTTTACGTAGAGAAGGACGGCCGGCCCTACAGGGGGCGCCGGGAGGCCCACCACAGGGCGAACGCGGTCAGCGCGGCGGTGCCGGCCAGCAGGATGCCGGCGCCCGACCACTGCATGGCGGCCATCTGGCCGTAGTCGAGGTACTGGAAGACGTTGTTGACGATTCCCAACTCCTCGATGCAGGCGTTCGTGGCCTTCTCGGTCGCCTCGGCGCAGGAGCCCCATCCGTACAGCCGGCCGTCGGCGCTGCCGACCCAGCGGTCCACCTCGTACGCGTCGTCGAGGAACGCGGGGAATTCGCCGTTCAGTGGATAGGTGATCGTGCGCGGCGTGCCCAGGAGGTCCCGGTACATACCCCAGGCGGTCTGCGCGGCCACGCAGAAGACGAAGGTGACGACCATGGAGGCGAGGACCCGGCGCAGCAGGATGCCGATCGTGAACCCGGCCGCGGTGAGGAACAGGGCGAGCGCGGGGAGGACGGGGCCCGTGGTGTCGAAGACCGAGGCGTCCATCCAGTGGTCGCCGAGGACCGAACGGTACGGCCGCCACCACCAGGTGAACACCGCGGAGAGCACCGAGCAGGCCACCAGGGTGATCAGGAGGCACCAGCCGAGCTTCGCCACGAGCCAGCGGCGGCGCGTCACGGACTGCGTGGTGACGAGCTGCGCGGTGCCCTGCTCCTGGTCGGCGGCGATCAGCGGGGCGCCGAGGAAGACGGCGAGGATGCCGGGCAGCAGGGTCAGCAGGGAGGTGAGATTCCGGTAGCCCTCGCCCACGACGGGCAGCGGCACGGACTTCTCGGGCCAGCCCGCGGCGGCGAGCAGGTCGATCAGCTGGCCGCGCTGGTACACGATCCACAGCGAGCCGAGCACCACCAGGGCGAGGACGCAGGCCACGGTGGTCCGGTGCTGGCGCAGGACCAGCCAGGTCAGGCCGCGAAGCATCCTCGGAGGGGATGTGCGTGCGGTCGGTCTGCCGGTCAGGGTGGTGCTCATGCGGTCCTGGTCCCTTCGGTCTCGATCTGCGCGCCGGGTGTGTACAGCGCGGGTGCGTCCGGCGAGCGCAGATGGGCGAGCAGCACTTCCTCCAGGCTGGGCTCGGCCACCTGCCAGTCCCCTGACAGCGGGCCGGCTGTCCGCACCATCGCCTGGAACTGCCGCCCCGTCACGCGATGTTCGATGACCGTGTGACGGGCGAGAGCGGCGGGCAGGCCGCCGTCCTCGGTCAGTCCGGTCACCAGGGCGTGCGCAGGGACAAGTGCGTCGGCGTCACCGGCCATCCGGATCCTGCCGTCCGCGACGACCAGCAAGTAGTCGCACATGTCCTCCAGTTCGGCCAGGATGTGCGAGGACATCACCACCGTGGTGCCGCGCTCGACGGCCTCGGCCATCAGCAGGGTGCTCATCTCGTCGCGGGCCAGCGGGTCGAGGTCCGCCATCGGCTCGTCGAGCAGCAGCAGGTCCGGCCGCTTCCCGAAGGCCAGAGCGAGGGCTACCCGGGTGCGCTGCCCGCCGGAGAGGGTCCCGACAGCGGCGCCCATCGGGACGTTGCCCGATCGCACGATCCGCTCCGCGGCCTCCCCGTCCCAGCCAGGGTTCAGCTCACTGCCGATCCTCAGCGTCTCCGCCACGGTGAACCGCTTGAACATCGGCTTGTCCTGGCCGAGGAAGGCGAATCTCGGCATCACCTCGGGATCGTCCACCGGCACCCCGAAGACACGCAGTTCACCGTGTGTCGGCACCACCTGGCGGGACGCCAGGCCCAGCAGGGTGCTCTTGCCGGCGCCGTTGGGCCCGACAAGGCCGCAGATCCGCCCGGCAGGCAGCCGGAAGGAGCAGTCGTTCAGCGCCCAGCCGCGCCGGTAGCGCTTCCCCAGTCCGTAGGCCTCGAGGGCCCATGCGCCCGGACCGCCGCCCGGATTGCTCGTCTCCGCCACGCGCCTCGCCTCAATTCCATTAGTCAATTAATGGAATCATGGTCATCTCCGGGTGTGACTGTCAAGCGCGGGCTCCCGGGTCCGGGGTGGTCCGGAGCGCACCCCCTCTCGTCTCCGGTCCCGGCATGTTCCGCCCGACTGCGGGTAGCCGAGGGCCTGTTCGGTCGGATGTGTGAGTGAGGGGTGGGGAACATGAGGCTTCTGCGGTTCAGAATCCGTCGCGCTCTGCGCGGGATGACGGCTTTCGGCGTGCTGTTGGGGGCGGTCGGCGCCTGCATGATGTGGGCGGCACCGACGGTGCAGGCGGCGGCCGGCCAGCCGGTTCCGGTCACCGCCTACACGCAGCGCAGTGAGCCGGGTGACTGGGTGGGCCAGGGAGCGACATCGGCGTACCGTGCCCCCGCTGCGGACATCCGGGTGGAAGGTGACGCGACGTACGCGACCATGGTCGTCGAGACGCCCGACGTCTCCTGGCGCGTCGAGATGCAGGCGCCCGCCGGGGACACGCTCACGCCTGGTGTCTTCCGGAACGCCGAAGGGGCGCCGGGCCCCTCGGGGCGTGCCCCAGGACTCGCCGTCAGTGGTGACGGACGAGCCTGCAACATCGTCCACGGGCAGTACACCATCAACCAGATCGACACCGACGGAACCGGCGCCATCACGCTGCTGGACGCCTCGTACGTCCAGCGGTGCGAGGACCCGGATGCCCCTGCCCTGCGCGGCACGGTTAAGTACCGCGCTCTCCCGCTGTCGTTCTCCTACGCCAGTGAGCCCGGGGAGTACGTGGGACAGGGCCGCAGCCAGACGTTCACCGGCGGCACCGCCGTGTTCCACCTCGACGGCACTCCGGACAAGATCCTCGACTACCGGGTGAGCGGGCTGCGGCAGAACTGGGGTGCCCTCGTCGCCGCTCCCGCTGGGCAGTCGCTGGAGCCGGGCCGCACGTACCAGGCGGACCGCATGGGAGACGACGGTGCGGCGACCCTCGATGTGAGCGGTCTCGGCGGGTGCAACCACAGCAACGGCGAGTTCACCGTGCAGAAGCTCGCCACCGACGACTCCGGGCAGATCACAGGGCTCGCGCTCACCTTCGTGCAGCACTGCGAAGGCGCTGAGCCGGCGCTGCGGGGAACCATCCACCACTACGCCTGACCCACGCTCGCACCGGCCCCGCGGCCATGTCGCACGGACGCGGGTGCCGGCCCGGTGAATGGGGGCGTGTGGGCGACCGCGGCCGGTCCGTGTACCGGGCGGTCACGGGGCGCCGGAGAAACGGGAGTCACGGCCACACGGGCCGGGCTCCCTCTTCTCTCAGCACTCGATGATGTTCACCGCGAGACCGCCGCGCGCGGTCTCCTTGTACTTCACGCTCATGTCCGCCCCGGTTTCCTTCATCGTCTTGATGACCTTGTCCAGGGAGACCTTGTGACTGCCGTCGCCCCGCAGCGCCATCCGCGCCGCGGTGACCGCCTTCACCGCCGCCATGCCGTTGCGCTCGATGCACGGGATCTGGACCAGACCGCCGACCGGGTCGCAGGTCAGGCCCAGGTTGTGCTCCATACCGATCTCGGCTGCGTTCTCCACCTGCTCGGGGGAGCCGCCCAGGACCTCGGCGAGGGCGCCCGCGGCCATGGAGCACGCGGAGCCGACCTCGCCCTGGCAGCCGACCTCGGCGCCGGAGATGGAGGCGTTCTCCTTGAACAGCATGCCGATGGCCCCGGCGGCCAGCAGGAAGCGGACGACGCTGTCGTCCTTCTCGGCCTCGGTGCAGCCGCCCGCGGCGAAGTTCATGTAGTAGTGCAGGACGGCGGGGATGATGCCCGCCGCGCCGTTGGTGGGGGCGGTGACGACGCGGCCCCCGGCGGCGTTCTCCTCGTTGACGGCCATCGCGTAGAGGGTGATCCACTCCATCGCCAGCGTCTGCGGGTCGCCCTCGGCGCGCAGCTGCCTGGCCGAGTTCGCGGCGCGGCGGCGGACCTTCAGGCCGCCGGGCAGGATGCCCTCGCGGGACATGCCGCGCGCGATACAGGCCTGCATGACGCGCCAGATCTCCAGCAGACCGGCCCGGATCTCGTCCTCGGTCCGCCAGGCCTTCTCGTTCTCCAGCATGAGGGAGGAGATGGACAGGCCGGTCTCCCGGGCGAGCCTCAGCAGCTCGTCGCCGGTGCGG
Source organism: Streptomyces pratensis (assembly GCF_016804005.1). Taxonomy (GTDB): domain Bacteria; phylum Actinomycetota; class Actinomycetes; order Streptomycetales; family Streptomycetaceae; genus Streptomyces; species Streptomyces pratensis_A. The sequence continues at coordinate 1,595,166 of NZ_CP051486.1, forward strand.
AAGGGGTGCTTGAGGACGGTGTCGTCAGGGACGATCGGGTTCTCGCCTGCCACGGCGTCCTCGTCGACGACGAAGCCGCCGCCCACCGAGTAGTAGGTCTTCTCCAGGAGCGGGGCGCCCTCACGGTCGTACGCGAGGATCGTCATCCCGTTGGCGTGGTACGGCAGCGCCTTGCGCCGGTGCAGGACCAGCTGCTCGTCGGCGTCGAAGGGGATGTCGTGTACACCGAGCAGGCTGATGCGGCCCGAGGCGCGGATCTCCTCGACGCGGGCGTCGGCGCCCTCGACGTCGACCGTGCGGGGCGACTCGCCCTCCAGGCCCAGCAGCACGGCCTTGGGCGTGCCGTGGCCGTGGCCGGTCGCGCCGAGCGAGCCGTACAGCTCGGCCCGTATCGACGCCGTGTGGACCAGCAGGCCCTCGTTCTTGAGGCGCCGGGCGAACATGCGGGCCGCGCGCATCGGGCCGACCGTGTGGGAGCTGGACGGGCCGATGCCGACCGAGAAGAGGTCGAAGACCGAGAGGGCCACGGGGGTACTCCTAAGGCGTTGGTGGACGTCGTTGTCCGCCGGGTGGTGCGGGACGGGCCTGGTGGGCCCGGGAGCGCGGGGCAAAGGGGTGGGGGCACCGGGCTCACTGGGTTCAGTGTGCGCGGTGCCCCCACCCTGCGTGCAAACTGCGGGTGACTACTTGACGCCGGGGTACAGCGGGAACTTCTCGGCCAGCGCGATCACGCGGGCCTTCAGGGCGTCGGCGTCGTACGCGGGCTTCAGCGCGGCCGCGATGATCTCCGCGACCTCGGTGAAGTCCTCGGCCTGGAAGCCACGGGTGGCCAGGGCCGGCGTACCGATCCGCAGACCCGAGGTGACCATCGGGGGGCGCGGGTCGTTCGGGATGGCGTTCCGGTTGACCGTGATGCCCAGCTCGTGGAGCCGGTCCTCGGCCTGCTGGCCGTCGAGCTCGGAGTTGCGCAGGTCGACCAGGACCAGGTGGACGTCCGTACCGCCGGAGAGGACGGATACGCCCACCTCGGTGACGTCCGGCTGCACCAGGCGCTCGGCGAGGATGCGGGCACCGTCCAGGGTGCGCTGCTGGCGCTCCTTGAACTCGTCGGTCGCCGCGACCTTGAAGGACACGGCCTTGGCCGCGATCACGTGCTCCAGCGGGCCACCCTGCTGACCGGGGAAGACCGCCGAGTTGATCTTCTTGGCGAGCTCCTGCGTCGACAGGATCACGCCACCGCGCGGACCGCCGAGGGTCTTGTGCGTGGTGGTCGTGACGACGTGGGCGTGCGGCACCGGGTTGGGGTGCAGGCCCGCGGCGACGAGGCCCGCGAAGTGCGCCATGTCGACCATCAGGTAGGCGCCGACCTCGTCCGCGATGCGGCGGAAGGCGGCGAAGTCCAGCTGGCGGGGGTAGGCGGACCAGCCGGCCACGATGAGCTTCGGCTTCGACTCCTTGGCGAGGCGCTCGACCTCGGCCATGTCCACGACGCCGGTGTCGTCGACGTGGTACGGGACCACGTTGTAGAGCTTGCCGGAGAAGTTGATCTTCATGCCGTGGGTCAGGTGACCGCCGTGGGCCAGGTTCAGGCCCATGATCGTGTCGCCCGGCTTCAGCAGCGCGAACATCGCTGCGGCGTTGGCCTGCGCGCCCGAGTGCGGCTGGACGTTCGCGGCCTCGGCGCCGAAGAGCGCCTTGATGCGGTCGATCGCGATCTGCTCGACCACGTCGACGTGCTCGCAGCCACCGTAGTAGCGGCGGCCGGGGTAGCCCTCGGCGTACTTGTTGGTGAGGACGGAGCCCTGCGCCTCCATGACCGCGACCGGAGCGAAGTTCTCCGAGGCGATCATCTCGAGGGTGGACTGCTGGCGGTGGAGCTCGGCGTCGACGGCGGCGGCGACGTCCGGGTCCAGCTCGTGGAGGGAGGAGTTGAGAAGCGACATCAGTTAAGTCCCTAAGGTCTCAGTTGCCGGAGAACGCGGTGTACTCGTCGGCGGAGAGCAGGTCCTCCGGCTCCTCCGCGACGCGCACCTTGAACAGCCAGCCGCCCTCGAAGGGGGCGGAGTTCACCAGCGACGGGTCGTCCACGACGTCCTGGTTGGCCGCGGTCACCTCGCCGGTCACCGGCGAGTACAGGTCGCTGACCGACTTGGTCGACTCCAGCTCACCGCAGGTCTCGCCCGCGGTCACCGTGTCACCGACCTCCGGGAGCTGGGCGAAGACGACGTCACCGAGCGCGTTGGCCGCGAACTCGGTGATGCCGACCGTGGCCACGCCGTCCTCGAGGGCCGACAGCCACTCGTGCTCCTTGCTGTACCGCAGCTGCTGGGGGTTGCTCATGACCTGAATTCTCCTGTACGCGGGGGAGTGCTGATGAACGGTGGTCTTACGGTGTGAGACACGAATGCGTCACGTGCGCGGCGCGCTGTGTCACTTGCGGCGCTTGTAGAAGGGCAGCGCCACGACCTCGTACGGCTCGTGCGTGCCCCGGATGTCTACGCCGACACCCTCGGTGCCGGGCTCGGCGTGCGCAGCGTCCACATAGGCCATGGCGATCGGCTTGCCCAGGGTGGGCGACGGGGCACCGGAGGTGACCTCGCCGACGACCCGGCCGTCGACGACGACGGGGTAACCGGCGCGCGGCACCCGGCGGCCCTCGGCGATCAGGCCGACGAGCTTGCGGGGCGGGGCGGTCTCGGCGCGGGCCGCGGCGGCGGACAGCGCCTCGCGGCCGACGAAGTCGCCCTCCTTCTCGAACTTCACGACCCGGCCCAGGCCCGCGTCGAAGGGCGTCAGCGCGGTGGTCAGCTCGTGCCCGTACAGAGGCATGCCCGCCTCCAGGCGGAGCGTGTCGCGGCAGGAGAGCCCGCAGGGGATCAGCCCGTACGGCGCGCCGGCCTCGGTCAGGGCCTTCCACAGCTGCTCGGCGTGCGCGGGGTCCACGAAGAGCTCGAAGCCGTCCTCACCGGTGTAACCGGTACGGGCGATGAGCGCGGGGACACCGGCGACGGTCCCGGGGAGTCCGGCGTAGTACTTCAGTCCGTCCAGGTCGGCGTCCGTGACCGACTTCAGTACGGCGGGGGAGTCGGGTCCCTGGACGGCGAGCAGCGCGTACGCGTCGCGGTCGTCCCGCACCTCGGTGTCGAAGCCCCCGGCGCGCCCGGTGAGGGTGTCCAGGACCAGCTGGGCGTTGCCCGCGTTGGCGACGACGAGGTACTCGGTGTCCGCCAGGCGGTAGACGATCAGGTCGTCCAGGATCCCGCCGTCCTCGGCGACGATCATGGTGTAGCGGGCCCGGCCCACGCCGACGGTCGCGATGTTGCCGACCAGCGCGTAGCTCAGGAAGGCGGCCGCCTGCGGGCCGGTGACGGTGATCTCGCCCATGTGCGACAGGTCGAAGAGGCCGGCACGGGTGCGTACGGCGTTGTGCTCGTCGCGCTCGCTGGCGTACCGCAGAGGCATGTCCCAGCCGGCGAAATCGGTCATGGTCGCGCCCAGCGACCGATGCAGGGCATCGAGGGCGGTACGGCGGGGGGCGGCGCTCGGGGCAGTGCTCATGGACATGGCTCCAGGGCATGACGACAGGGGGTGGTTCCCTCCCCATCTGTCATCGGAACCTGAGAGGTTCGCCGAGAGCCCCTGAAAGGGTCCTGACGGGTCAGCCCCGTCGGGGTCGGCTTGCACCTTGGGTGGGGCCGCGCAGCGGCCCGCTTTTCAGATCTGCCTCATCCACGCGGTACGGGGCCTGAGAGATTCAAGGGAGGAACTTGCTCCTTCGGCGCCCGGTGCACACGGTGACCGGGACTCTCCCGCGCGGATTCAAACGGCCGGTATGCAGTTGGCGGGGTCATCATCGCACGCATTGAGGGAGAGTGGTGCGTCTTGGTCCTGACCGGTACCGGTCCCGACACGGGGGGACGGAAGCAGTTGTGTCGCATTACCTTTTCTTTACACTTCTTGGGCAGGTCAGTGGGTGACTCGGCAGGGGGAAGGCGATGACGTTGCAGCGCTACGCGACTACCGCGGGGGCGGCACGCGGTGCGATGCCCCAGCAGCCGGGCGTACCCGCCCGCGAGCTGACGGGCGGGCACGCTCCGGTGGTGCGTGATCTGCGGGGCAGGGGCGGCCGGGGGCCGGACGGCCTGGACTTCGCGGCGGGTGATGTGGTGGTGGTCTCCGGGCTGCCCGGCAGCGGGAAGTCGACCCTGATCCGGCGCGCGGTCCAGGAGTACGCGATCGATTCCCAGGACACCAGGGACCGCTGGGCGGCCACCCTGCCCGGATTACTCCCTTACGCCCTCTACCGTCCCCTGGTGCGCGCCGCGCACTACGCCGGGCTGTGGCGGGCTCTGCGGTCGGGCGGATCCGTCGTCGTCCACGACTGCGGCACGCAGGCCTGGGTGCGGCGCTGGCTGGTGCGTGAGGCCCGGCGCCGGGGCAGCGCACTGCACCTGGTCCTGCTCGACGTCACCCCCCAGGTGGCCAGGCAGGGACAGCGGGAGCGGGGGCGCGGAGTATCCGGATACGCGTTCGCCCGGCACCGGCGTGCGGTCGGCCGGCTGCTGCGCGACACCGAGAGCGGTCTGCTCCCGCCGGGATGCGCCTCGGCGGTGCTGCTCGACCGGGAGACCGCGGCGAGGATCGGCCGGATCGCGTTCCCGGAGGCCCGGCTCCCGCAGGAGTAGGTCCTGCGGGGCCGGCCCACACGCGAGCCGGCCCCGCAGGACCTGGGAGGGTTGGCGCCCGGGGTGTCACCGTTCGCATACGCACAGTTCGCAGGCCCCCTGCGGGCTGTCCGGAATCTGGACTGTGCGACGGGTGCGGACACCGCGTCCGCCTGCGGCACTGCCCTCGCGGCGCGGGCCGGTCTAAGGTTTCAGCCGCACAGCATGGCGAGAAAGGGACACAGACACCGTGGACATTCCGGCTCAGGCCCAGGCCCCGTCACACCCGTCTCAGGGGTGGCCGGCCAACGAGCTCGAAGAAGTGCTCAGCGCCTCGCTCGGCGTGCCCGGGGCGGGCGGACGGCTGGTCGAGGTGCTCGGCCGCAGCCTGGTCTGGATTCCCCTGCCGAACGGCGGCGGGCCCGACAGCCCCGACCTCGACCTGCCGACGATCGACATCGACGGCGGCGCGTACGTCCCCGTGTTCAGCTCCGAGGCCCAGTTCCTCAGCTGCGTAGGCTCCCATCTCTCCTTCACCGTCGCCCCCGCACGCGAGTTCGCCCGTGGGCTGCCCCCGCAGCTCGGTGTGGCGGTCAACCCCGGTGGTGCCGTCGGGGTGCCCCTGCCCCCGTCCGCCGTGGCCGAGCTCTGCCGGGCCGGCCGCACCCCGCTGGACGGCCCCGCGAGCGGCGGCCGGGTGCGGCTGTACGAACCGGACTGGAAGGAGGACCCCGTCGACTTCCTCTCCGCGGTGTCCGCGGAATTCCAGGAGACCGGTGTGGTGAGCACGGCGCGCAGGACGCTGGCCAGCATCGAGGGCGACAGCCCCGTCCTCTTCGTCGGCGTCGAGTTCGCCGTGTGGGACGCCGCGACGCAGGGCGCGCCCCTGGAGGCGCTGGGCCGTGCGCTAGGCCGGGTCCAGGTGCCCTGGCCGGTCAATCTCGTCCTGCTCGACGTGGCGCAGGACCCGGTGGGCGACTGGATGCTGGAGAAGGTACGCCCGTTCTACCGGCGCGACGGGTACTGAGGCCGGCGGCTCCCGCCGCCACGTGGCGGCGGGCCGGTATCAGGGGCGGCGCATAAGCTGGTTGGATGACGAGGCCGCCCCGTGCGCCGGGAGCGGCACCTGAGTGGCGTGAAGCATGCCGAACAGCGGATCTAAGAGGGGCGGGACCCAGGGTGAGTGCGTCAGGCATGGGAGCGGCCGACGGGGTCTCCCCTGCTCATGGGGGAGAGGTCGAGCGCATGCTTCACCAAGTGACCCCCGGGCGCCTCGACACGTACGAGGCGCTGCTGCGTTCCCTGGCGGATGGCCGGGTCTGGATGCTGCTCTGGCACGGTACGGCGGGTTCCCCCGATGCCCAGTACGGCAACATGGAGGTCGAAGGACTGGGCTACGCCCCGTGCGTGACCTCGGCCCAGGAGCTCTCCGCCAGCGGCTGGCACAGGGCCCACGAGGTGACCACCGGCCGTGACATCGCCCGGGCCCTCTTCCCCGACCGCTGGGGCATCTGGCTCAACCCGCACGCGCCCGGCGGCGGTGTCGGCATCCCCTGGCTGGACCTGCGGCGCATCGCCACAGGCCTCGACCGGATGCCCGCGGGGCCACTGCGGCTCACCGAACCCGCCGTCGAGATCCCGCAGTTCTACGCCCTGCTGTCGCAGAACGCCCACCGCACGCCCGCCGTCCGCGCGCTGCGCCGCGCCTGGGTGCAGCCCGCGCTCGGCGTCCCGTACCTCGCGATCGGGCTCGACCTCTACGACACGGGCCGGCCGTCCGTCGACGCGGTCCGCGCGATGATGCAGCAGTCGATCGGGGTGGTGCCGGACGGGCTGCCCGTCTCCACGGTCTCCCTGTCGGACGAGTACGACCCCGTCGCGATGTGGCTGAACGCCAACGCCCGGCCGTTCTACGACCGCGAGGCACACGCCCCTGCCCCCGCCGCGCCTGGATACGGCTACCCGCCGACGACCGGCCCCGCCCCACGCGCATACTGACAAGGCGTCAGCCACGACCTGCGTGGAGGGTCAATTGGTGACTGATTCAATGCTGTTGGGCGCCTTGTCCGCTATCACCGTTTAGTGCCCGAGAGGTCCGCTCAGTAAGCACGGCTGTCCGGATAACGGAAGCCCCTGTGCAGCATCACGTTTATGCAAACATTCCCCGTCAGGTCTGGCGGGTGATCGCAAAGTGGTTGAAGACTCCACACAGCAGGTCCTCCATGCCCGGCGAACCCCTCGTTCAAACAGGTGAGTTCGATAAGGCATGATCACATCTGTCACATTTTGTTAGAGCCGCTACAGCGGCGGTCACAGGCCGGCCACCGTCGGCCGAGAGGGGTCTCCAGCGCAATGACGGCACCGATCGAGACCACCGGGGCGGATGCGCGGCCCGAAACGGTGCTGGAAGGCGCCGGGCGCAAGGAGATCGAGGGCCGTTCGCTCGGCCGCATCGCCTGGACGCGCTTCAAGCGGGACAAGGCCGCGATGGCCGGTGGCATCGTTGTCGTGCTGCTGATCCTCACCGCCGTACTGTCCAAGCCGCTGCAGTCGCTCCTCGGGCTCGACCCCAACGCGTTCAACCAGAGCCTGGTCGACCCCGTCATGCTGGCGCCCAAGGGCGCTCTGGGCGGCATCAGCTGGGACCACCCCCTCGGAGTCGAGCCGCAGACCGGACGCGACATCCTGGCGCGAATCCTCGAGGGCTCCTGGGTCTCGCTCGTGGTCGCCGTCGGCTCCACGCTGCTCTCGGTCGTCATCGGCGTCGTCATGGGCGTCGTGGCCGGGTTCTACGGCGGCTGGGTGGACAGCTTCATCAGCCGGCTGATGGACACCTTCCTCGCATTCCCGCTGCTGCTCTTCGCGATCTCCATCTCCGCCTCCCTGCAGGGCAACGCCTTCGGGATGGAAGGGCTCACGCTGCGGATCGCGGTCCTGATCTTCGTGATCGGCTTCTTCAGCTGGCCCTACATCGGCCGTATCGTCCGTGCGCAGACCCTGTCGCTGCGCGAGCGCGAGTTCGTCGAGGCCGCGAAGTCGCTCGGTGCCCGCGGCCCGTTCATCCTGTTCCGCGAGCTGCTGCCGAACCTCATCGCGCCGATCCTCGTGTACGCGACGCTGCTGATCCCCACGAACATCCTCTTCGAGGCCTCCCTGTCGTTCCTCGGCGTCGGTATCGCGCCGCCGCAGGCGTCCTGGGGCGGCATGCTCACGCAGGCGGTCGACCTCTACGAGGTGGACCCGATGTTCATGGTCATCCCCGGCATGGCGATCTTCATCACCGTGCTGGCCTTCAATCTGCTGGGGGACGGGCTGCGTGACGCACTCGACCCTCGTGGCAAGTAATCGCGGCATCGCCGCACCGGACTAGCGAGGGGGCTTTCCTCAGCATGCAGAACAGAAAGACAGCAGCGGCCATAGCCGTGGCCGTAGCGGTGTCGCTCGGCGCATCGGCGTGCAGCAGCAGTGACTCGGGCGGTGACAGCAACGGCGGCGGGGGCAACGTCAAGGCTGACGCCGGCCTGACCAGCATCGTCAACGCGACCGACAAGAAGGGGGGGACGGTCACGCTGGAGCACGCGAGTGGCCCGGACTCCCTGGACCCCGGTAACACGTACTACGGCTGGGTGCAGAACTTCTCCCGCCTGTACGGCCGTTCGCTGGTGACCTTCAAGCCGGCCGCCGGCAAGGAGAGCCTCCAGGTCGTCCCCGACCTCGCCACCAGCCTCGGCAAGGCCAGCGCCGACGCCAAGACGTGGACGTACACGCTCCGCAAGGGCGTGAAGTACGAGGACGGCACCGAGGTCACCTCGAAGGACGTCAAGTACGCCGTCGAGCGCTCCAACTTCGCGCCGGAGGCCCTGTCCAACGGCCCGACGTACTTCAAGGCCTACCTCGAGGGCGGCGACAAGTACAAGGGTCCGTACAAGGACAAGTCGCCCGAGGGCCTCAAGTCCATCGAGACGCCGGACGACTACACGATCGTCTTCAAGCTCAACAAGCCGTTCGCGGACATGGACTACCTCGCCGCCTTCTCGCAGACCGCTCCGGTCCCGCAGAAGGCCGACACGGGTGCCAGCTACGTCCAGAAGATGGTCTCCTCGGGTCCGTACAAGTTCTCGGCGTACGACGAGAGCAAGGGCGCGACGCTGGTCCGCAACCCGGAGTGGGACCCGAAGACGGACCCGATCCGCAAGGCGCTGGCCGACAAGGTCGAGCTCAAGTTCAACGTCAACGCGACGACGATCGACGACCACCTGCTCAACGACGCCATCACCGTGGGCGCCGAGGGCACGGGTCTGCAGTCCAAGACCCAGCCCAAGGTCCTGGTCAAGGCCTCCGAGAAGGCGAAGACGGACAACCCGTACGCCGGCGCCCTGCAGTACCTGGCGCTGAACGTCAACGTGAAGCCGTTCGACAACGTCGAGTGCCGCAAGGCCGTCCAGTACGCGGTCGACAAGCAGAGCATGGTCGACTCCATCGGCGGCTCGGTCAAGGGTGACCCGGCCACCACGGTCATCCCCCCGACCGTCGCCGGGTACAAGAAGTTCGACCTGTACCCGTCCGAGGGCAACAAGGGTGACGTCGCCAAGGCGAAGGAGCACCTGACCAAGTGCGGTCAGCCCAAGGGCTTCAAGACCACGCTGACGGCACGCTCCGACCGTCCTGACGAGATCACCGCCGCCACGCAGCTCCAGGGCAGCCTGAAGGCGATCGGCATCACCGCCGAGATCAAGCAGTTCCCGGCGGACAAGTACTTCACGGACTTCGCGGGTGTCCCGGAGTGGGTCCACAAGAACAACGCGGGCATGATGATGATGGCCTGGGGCGCCGACTGGCCGACCGGCTTCGGCTTCCTCGACCAGATCGTGAACGGATCGGCCATCAAGCCCTCCGGCGGCACGAACCTGATGGAGCTCAACGACAAGGCGATCAACGAGCTCCTCGTCAAGGGCATCGGCACCGTCGACACCACGGCGCGTAACGCGACGTGGGGCGAGGTCGACCAGAAGGTCATGGAGAACGCCTCGGTCGTTCCGCTCTTCTACCGCAAGAACCTGCTCTACCGCCCGGACTCCGCGGCGAACGTCACGGTCACGGACGCGTACCTCGGCATGTACGACTACGTGCTGATGACGTCCACCAAGTAACACCTGTCAATCGACAGCATCCCCTGAAAGGCAGGTGAAGGCGCCGGGCCGGCGGGCGTACCCCGTCCGCCCGCCCGGCGCCGCACGGCTGTGGCTGCGTACATCATCCGACGCGTATTCGCCGCGGTGTTGCTGCTGCTGGTGGTCAGCGCAGTCACGTTCGCGATCTTCTTCCTGGTGCCCCGCCTCGGCGGGCAGACCCTCGACTCGATGGCCGCCCAGTACGTCGGGAAGAGCCCCGACCCCGACGTCATCGCGGCGGTCAAGAAGAACCTGGGGCTCGACCAGCCCCTGTACATGCAGTACTGGAACTTCATCAAGGGCATCGTCGTCGGCGCCGACTACCAGTTCGGCCCCGACCCCGTCACCTGTAACGCCCCCTGCTTCGGCTACTCCTTCAAGACCCACACCGAGATCTGGCCGCAGCTCGTCGACCGCGTCCCGGTCACGCTGTCGCTGGCCGTCGGTGCCGCTGTCATCTGGGTCGTCTCCGGTGTCGCGATCGGTGTCGTCTCCGCGCTGAAGCGGGGATCGCTCTTCGACCGCCTCTCCATGGGCGTCGCCCTCGCCGGTGTCTCGCTGCCGATGTTCTTCACCGGCCTCGTCGTACTGGCACTGTTCGGCAACGGGGAGTACGTACCGTTCGCCGACGATCCGCTCGCCTGGGCGGGCAGTCTGGTCCTGCCCTGGTGCACGCTCGCCCTGCTGTACTCCGCGCTCTACGCCCGGCTCACCCGGGCCGGGATGCTGGAGACGATGGGCGAGGACTACATCAGAACCGCGCGGGCCAAGGGCCTCAAGGAACGCAAGGTGGTCGTCAAGCACGGGCTGCGCTCGGCGCTCACCCCGCTCGTCACCATCTTCGGCATGGACTTCGCGCTGCTGCTCGGCGGCGCGGTCATCACCGAACGGGTCTTCTCCTTCCAGGGGCTGGGTGCCTTCGCCATCCAGGGCGTCACCACCGCCGACCTGCCCAAGGTGATGGGCGTGACCCTGGTCGCCGCCTTCTTCATCGTCATCTGCAACCTGCTGGTGGACCTCGTGTACGCCGCGATCGACCCCCGGGTGAGGCTCTCATGAGCGACGCAATCAAGAAGGACTCCCCGGCGGCGGAAACCGTTCCGGCGCAGAGGTCCGGCGACGACAAGGAATTCCTGTCCGTACGCAACCTCAGCGTCCACTTCGACACCGACGACGGCCTGGTCAAGTCCGTCGACGGCGTCAGCTTCGACCTGAAGGCCGGTCAGACCCTCGGCATCGTCGGCGAGTCCGGCTCCGGCAAGTCCGTGACCTCTCTGGGGATCATGGGTCTGCACACCTCGGAGCGCGCCCGGATCGGCGGTGAGATCTGGCTCGACGGCGAGGAGCTCATCGGCGCCGGCCCCGAGCGCGTACGAGCACTGCGCGGCCAGAAGATGGCCATGATCTTCCAGGACCCGCTGTCCGCCCTGCACCCGTACTACAGCATCGGCGCGCAGATCGTGGAGGCCCACCGGGTCCACAACAAGGTCGACAAGAAGACCGCCAAGAAGCGCGCCGTCGAGATGCTCGACCGCGTGGGGATCCCCGAGCCGCACCGCCGGTACGAGGACTACCCGCACCAGTTCTCCGGCGGCATGCGCCAGCGCGCGATGATCGCGATGGCCCTGGTCAACAACCCGCAGCTGCTCATCGCTGACGAGCCGACCACCGCCCTCGACGTGACCGTCCAGGCGCAGATCCTCGACCTCATCCGCGACCTGCAGAAGGAGTTCGGCTCCGCGGTCGTCATGATCACGCACGACCTCGGTGTCGTCGCCGAGATCGCGGACAACCTGCTCGTGATGTACGCGGGACGCTGCATCGAGCGCGGCAGCGCCGAGAAGGTGTTCTACGAGCCCCAGCACCCCTACACCTGGGGTCTGCTCGGCTCGATGCCGCGTATCGACAGGGAACAGACCGAGCGGCTCATCCCCGTCAAGGGCTCGCCGCCCAGTCTGATCAACGTCCCGTCGGGCTGCGCCTTCCACCCGCGCTGCCCGTACGCCGACGTCCCGCCGGACAACATCACCCGCACCGAGCGTCCGGAGCTGCAGCAGGTCAGCGACGGGCACTACTCCGCGTGCCACATGTCGCGTGAGCAGCGCGACCGTATCTGGACCGAAGAGATTGCGCCGAAGCTGTGACTGATCTGAACAAGAAGACTCCCGCGCCCGCCGCGGCAGGGTCGGACGGGTCCGGTTCCGAGCCGCTCCTCAAGGTCGAAGGCCTGGTCAAGCACTTCCCGATCACCAAGGGCGTGCTGAAGCGCAAGGTCGGCGCGGTCCAGGCCGTGGACGGCCTCACCTTCGACGTGCGTCCCGGGGAGACCCTCGGCGTCGTCGGGGAGTCGGGCTGCGGCAAGTCGACCATGGGCCGGCTGGTGACCCGTCTGCTGGAGCCGACCGGCGGCAAGGTCGAGTTCCAGGGCCGCGACATCACGCACATGTCCGCGGGGCGGCTCCGGCCGATGCGCCGCGACATCCAGATGATCTTCCAGGACCCGTACGGCTCGCTGAACCCGCGCCACACGGTCGGCGGGATCGTCGGAACCCCCTTCCGCCTCCAGGGAGTCAAGCCCGAGGGCGGTGTGAAGGCGGAGGTCCAGCGGCTGCTGGAGCTGGTGGGGCTCAACCCCGAGCACTACAACCGCTACCCGCACGAGTTCTCCGGCGGTCAGCGCCAGCGCATCGGTATCGCCCGGGCGCTCGCGCTGAAGCCGAAGCTGGTCGTCGCGGACGAGCCGGTCTCGGCGCTGGACGTGTCGATCCAGGCACAGGTGGTGAACCTGCTGGACGACCTCCAGGAGGAGCTCGGGCTCACCTACATGATCATCGCGCACGACCTGTCGGTCATCCGCCACGTCTCGGACCGGATCGCGGTCATGTACCTCGGCAAGATCGTCGAGCTGGCGGACCGCACGTCGCTGTACGAGGCGCCCATGCACCCGTACACGAACGCGCTGATGTCCGCGGTGCCGGTCCCGGACCCGCGCCGGCGCGGTGCCAAGAGCGAGCGCATCCTGCTCAAGGGCGACGTGCCGTCGCCGATCTCGCCGCCGAGCGGCTGCCGCTTCCACACGCGGTGCTGGAAGGCGACGCAGGTCTGCAAGACGACGGAGCCGCCGCTGCTCCAGCTGAAGACCGGGCACCAGGTGGCGTGCCACCACCCGGAGAACGGCGAGGACCAGGCACCGGGGGACGCGCCGCTCGTCGCGGACGTCATCACGGTGAAGTCGGCCACGGCGCCGGTGGCGGCCACGGCGCCGGTGGCGGCGGAGGCAGCCGAGGCGCCGGAGTCGGAGAAGGCTTCCGAGCCCGAGCCCGAGTCCGAGCCCGAGGCGTCGGAGAAGGCTCCCGGGTCCGAGGCGTCGGAGAAGGCTCCCGGGTCCGAGCCCAAGTCCGGGCCCGAGGCGTCGGACGCGGAGGAGACTCCCGAGCCCGCGGCTTCGAAGGCTGACGGGGCCGACGAGGCTGGTGAGGCCGACGGGTCCGACGGGGCTGACGAGCCCGCCGCTTCGAAGGGCCCGGAGGGGTCCGACGGGCCGGTCCCCGACGGCTCCAAGGGTTCCGCCGCACCGTCCACGGGTGCGGAGGGCAAGGCGTAGGAGCAGTACCGGCACAATTGCCCGGTGCTCAACGAACTCTTCACCCCCTCCGTCCAGCATGCGCTCGACATCGTCGGAATCTTCGTCTTCGCGATCTCGGGCGCCCTGCTCGCCGTACGCAAGAACTTCGATGTCTTCGGCATCGCGGTGCTCGCCGAGGTGACAGCGCTGGGCGGGGGGATCTTCCGTGACGTGATGATCGGCGCGCTGCCTCCGGCCGCCTTCACGGATCTCGGCTACTTCGTGACCCCGCTCCTCGCCGCCGGCCTTGTCTTCTTCCTGCACCCGCACGTGGAGCGGATCCAGGTCGGCGTCAACGTCTTCGACGCGGCAGGACTGGGGCTCTTCTGCGTGTCAGGCACGATCAAGGCGTACGAATACGGTCTCGGCCTCACCTCGTCCGCCGCCCTCGGGCTGGCCACCGCCGTCGGCGGCGGTGTGCTGCGCGACGTCCTGGCGAACGAGGTGCCCTCGCTGCTGCGCTGGGACCGTGACCTCTACGCCGTGCCCGCGATCGTCGGCGCCGTCATGGTGGTCCTCTGCATCCGCTTCGAGGTCCTCAACGCCTACACCAGCGGCGCCGCCGCGATCACCGCGTTCGTCCTGCGGCTGTTCGCCATGCGCTTCCACTGGAGGGCCCCGCGCGCCTACAACAGGCGCTCCGCCAGCTCGGAGGAAACTCCGGCCGTCATCTGAAGGAAACGAAAAGCTACCGCTCAGTAATACGGTCGGTGTACCGTGCATGCCATGGCACAGGCAGCAGCGCAGGAGTCGCGCACAGTACAGGCGACCATCGGTGACAGCGAGTTCGACCGTGACACCACCGTCACCCTCCGGGAGGAAGGCGTCTACGACGCGGAGCTCTCGGCGGGCTGGACGATCATCCACGCGGTCAACGGCGGCTATCTGCTCGCCATGCTCGGCCGGGCACTCGGCGAGGCGCTCCCTCACTCCGACCCCTTCTCGGTCTCCGCGCACTACCTCACGGCCTCCGTGCCCGGCCCCGCCGTGATCCGCACCCAGGTCGTCCGCACCGGCCGCACGCTCTCCACCGGCGAGGCCTCGCTCTTCCAGTTCGCGGAGGACGGTACGGAGATCGAGCGCATCCGGGTGCTGGCCACCTACGGCGAGCTGGACGGCCTGTCCGACGAGATCCGCACGTCGGCCCAGCCGCCGGCCATCCCGCCCCTGGAGCAGTGCCTCGGAGCGAGCGACGGGACGGCGCCCATCCCCGGCAGTTCCGCCATCACCGAAAGGCTCGACATCAGGCTCGACCCGGCGACGGTCGGCTGGGCCGTCGGCGCACCGTCGGGCAAGGGCGAGATGCGGGGCTGGTTCGGGCTCGCGGACGGCCGCGACGCGGACCCCCTGTCGCTGCTGCTCACCGTGGACGCGCTGCCCCCGACCTCCTTCGAGCTGGGGCTGAAGGGCTGGACGCCCACCATCGAGCTCACCACCCACATCCGCTGCCGTCCCGCCCCGGGGCCGCTGCGTGTCTCCATCACCACCCGCAACCTCGCGGGCGGCTTCCTCGAGGAGGACGCGGAGGTCTGGGACAGCGCCGACCGCCTCGTGGCCCAGTCCCGCCAGCTGGCCCGGGCGCCACGCGGCTGAGGCCCGCCAGAATGGTGCGGTGAAGTCCGACCGGCTCCTGTCCGTCCTGCTGCTGCTCCAGACCCGCGGCCTGGTTCCCGCCACCGAGCTGGCCCGGCGCCTCGAAGTCTCCGTACGCACCGTCTACCGGGACGTCGAGGCGCTCTCGGCCGCCGGTGTGCCCGTCTACGCGGAGCGGGGCCGCAACGGCGGAATCGCGCTGCTGCCGGGCTTCCGGACCGATGTCACCGGACTCACCGCCGACGAGGCGCGCGCCCTCTTCGTCCTCGCCGCGCAGGGGGCCCACGCCGCGCTCGGGCTGGACGCCGCGCTCGGCTCCGCGCTGCGCAAGGTGATGGCCGCGCTCCCCGCCCCGCACCGGCCCGCCGCCGAACTGACCAGCCGTCGCATCCTGGTGGACCCGGTCCGCTGGATGAGCGGTCCGGCGGCAGCCGTCGACGTGGGCGAGCTGCACGACGCGGTCTTCGCCGACCGGAGGATTCTGCTCCACTACCGGCACAGCGGTACCGACGACCCGCGCGTCTACACCGTCGACCCGTACGGCCTCGTGGTGAAGGCGGGCGTCTGGTATCTCGTCGCCGACCTGGACGGCGCACCCCGGCTCTTCCGCGCGGACCGGGTGAAGCGGGCGGCCCTCGCGGACGAACCCGTGGTGCGCAGGGCGGGTGTCGAGCCCGCCGACGTGTGGGACGAGCTGCGCAGGCAGGTGGAGGAGCGGCCGGGGGACGTGCGGCTCCGGGTGCGCGTGCGCCGTTCCCGCCTGGACCTCTTCGTACGCCTCCACGCGGGGGTGCTGACCGGCCGGCCGGAGCCGGAGGAGGAGTCCCACGGGGAGTGGCTGCTGGCGGAGCTCGCCGTGCCGGAGATCGCGTGGGCGCGCTCCCTGCTCTCCTTCGGACCGGACCTCGAAGTGCTGTCGCCGCCTCAGGCGCGCCGTCTGCTCGCCGAGGCGGCTGCCGCCGTCACGGAGCTGTACGCAGAAAACGGGTGAGGGCCGCGGTGAGCTCGGCGGGTGCGTCCTCCTGTACGAGATGCCCGGCCCCTTCGATCAGCCGCAGCTCGGCGCCCGGAATCATTCCGGCGAGCTCATGGCCGCGGGCGGCCGGGATCCAGGTGTCCTCCGTACCCCAGCAGACCAGCACGGGCAGATCCAGCTCTCCGTAGCGGTGCTGGATCTCATCGGTGAACCGCTGGTCGTTCTGCGCGATCTGCCGGTAGAAAGCGGGCTGTCCGGAGTCGGTGCACCACGGGTCGACGAGCTTCTCCAGCACCGCCGGACGCAGTCCCTGGTGGCTGGCCGAGCCGACGTACTCGGTCACCAGCGCCCGGTGGAGGTCCGGCGGCAGCTCGCCGAACACCTCGGCCCCGCCGCCGAGCAGCCGGTACGCGGGCGAGCCCCAGGGGGCCAGTGCCACCGGGTCGACGAGAGCCAGCCGCCGGTAGCGGGCGCCGTGCAGGAGATGGGCGCGCAGCGCGACGCAGCCCCCGAAGTCATGTGCTGTCACAGCCGGTTCGTCCAGCTCCCAGTACTCCAGGAGCTCGTTGAGCACCCAGGCCTGGGCCCGCAGCGACACGTCCTGGCCGGCGTACTGCGCGGAGGCGCCGTAGCCCGGCAGGTCCCACACATGGACGCGGTGGTCCTGCGCCAGCCCCCGGGCGATGCCGCGCCAGACGTACGAGGAGAAGGGCGTGCCGTGCACCAGGACGACGGGCGGTGCCTGCTCGGGACCGAGTGAGGCCCAGCGCACCTCGCCCGAGGAGCTGAGGAAGGTCCGGTCCAGTGTCCAGTCGCTCATGACACCGACCCTACGGCCTGTCCAGCCAGTGGGCCCGGCCCAGCGTGACCAGGCGAAGCCGGCGCCGCGCCACCCTGACGACCTCCTGCTCGCCCTCCGGGCCGGCGTCCAGCAGCGCCGAGGCGGTGAGCACCATGTGGTCGACGTACAGCCCACCCAGCATCTGGAGATCCTCCCGGTCCCAGCCCGCCGACTCCTGCTCCGAACCCAGGACTTGGGCGACCTCTTCGGCGAAGCCGCGAAGCTGGGCCGTGATGGCCTCCCTGACCTGCCTGACGCCGCCGTGCTGTTCCCTGGCGATGAAGCGGAAGTGGGCGGGCTGTTCGGTGACATGGCGCGCTATCAGGCCGACGCTCCGGTCGAGTCGCTCCTCGCTGTCCCCGGTGTCGGCGAGTATCGCGGCGATCATGCCGTGCAGGCTCCCCAGCGTCTCCTCGACGAGCGCGACGCCCAGTGCCGCCGTGCCTTCGAAGTGGCGGTAGAAGGCGGTCGGGGTCACGCCCACGGCCCGCGTCACCTCGCGCAGACCCAGGCTGCTCAGGCTCTGGTGCTCCAGCAGCTCAAGTGCCGCGTCGAGCAGTGCCTGGCGGGTCTTCAGCTTCTGGGCCTGGCGGACGCCGATGGTGTGACTCATGCCATTCAGTAAACAACCGTTCTCCGAGTCCAGGAAGGGGTACACGGTCTAGACTTGCAAGTCAGTGAACAGTCGTACTCTCAAAGCTCGCAGAGAAAGGCCGGACATGTTCGTCCTCGTAGCCGCCCTGCTCCTGCTGGGGGTCGTCCTCGGAGCGGTCGCACATCTCCCGCTCCCCGTGGCCCTGACCGCCGCGGCCGTGATCGGTCTCTGGCTGGCGGTCTTCGGCGTCCGCGAACGCCTCGCCCGCCGCACCCGCTGACGAAGGAGCCGCACCATGACACTCACCACCGCACGCACCACTTCGAGCGGCGTCCGTGCCGCCGGGACCCACGCCGCGGAGTCGCGGTCGTCCGAGCCCCGTCCGGCCGGTGCCCGCCCCGGCGGCCGCGCGGCGGGCCGGGAGGCCGACGGGCTCGCCGTCGCCTCGTTCGTGCTCGGGCTGCTCGGCCTCCTGGTGATGAACATCCTGCTCGGGCCGGTCGCCATCGTCATGGCGGTCATCGCCCTCTCCCGCTCCACCGCCCGACGCGGCCGCGCCCTGCTCGGACTGGCCCTCGGTATCGCCGACCTGGTCGTCCTCGCCGTGCTGGTCACGGCCAACGGCACCGTGTCCTGGAGTCTGGCGGGCTGACTCAGCCGCGACCGGCCGGCGGTGGTGCGGGGGCCTACGGGCGCACCGACCGCCAGATCCGCTCCGGCAACAGGCGTGCGGCCTCGTCGAGGTCGACGTCGTCGATCCCCGACAGCGAGCGGCGGGCGACGGCGACGACGGGGCCCAGGACGAGGGACTCGATCAGCGGCTGGGGGAGTGGGGCCAGTTCCCCGGAATCCACGCCCCGCCGGATCCAGAGGGCCACTTCCGAGACCCTGGCCTCCTGTGCGTCGCGCAGCTCCCTGCCCCGCGCCATGCCCTTGCGGTCGGCGAGGGGGGAGTGAAGGAGCAGGGCGGGGCCCGGGTGCTCCTGGACGAATGTCAGGTAGGCACTCACGGCGGCTGCGATGCCCGCACGCGCGGTACCGGCGCCCTGGAGGGCTTCGGCCAGCTCACCCAGCAGCCGGTCCAGCCAGCGGTGGCTGAGGGCGCCGACGAGGCCGTCGAGGCTGCCGAAATGGTGGTAGAGGCTGCCCAGACTGACACCGCTGGCCCGGATGACCGCGTTGACCGTGAGGCCCTGCTCGCCGGACTCGACGAACACGCGCAGGGCGGCGTCCAGAAGCAGATCGGAGGTGACCTCGCCGCGAAGCTGCTTGGGGCTCATCGAGTCGCCGTCCCTGTGGTTCGTGGAGCGGGGCTCTTCCGCGGTGAATTTCTAGAGTGATTTTCTAGAAGATGCTCCCTCTTCCAGTATCCACTGGTCAGACTTCGCCTGGAACAGCAATGGTGTGTCACGGGGAGACGGTGTGGGCGTGTTGGACCTGACGGGCAGCGGGGCCAAGCCGCTGGAAGCGGACGATCCGCGGCAGATCGGCGGAATCCCGCTCGCGGGCCGGCTCGGCTCCGGCGGGATGGGCCGTGTGTACCTGGGCGTCCACGAGAAGCGGTACGTCGCCGTCAAACAGGTACTGCCCTCGATCGCGGGGGAGGACCAGGACTTCGTCCGCCGCTTCGGGCACGAGCTCGACAACCTGTCCCGGCTGCCCGCGGAGGCCACCGCGCCTCTGCTCGCCAGCGACCGCGACGCACGGCCCCCGTGGCTGGCGACCGCCTACGTGCCCGGTCTCACCCTCAGCAAGGCCATCGAGCTGAACAGGGGGCCGCTCGACGCCGGCACCCTGTGGCTGCTGCTGCGCGAGGCCGCCGCGGGGCTGGTTCCGGTGCACGAACTGGGCATGGTGCACAGGGACCTCAAGCCGTCCAACGTGATGCTGACGCCGGCGGGTGCCACGGTCATCGACTTCGGTGTGGCCCGCGCCACCGAACAGAGCCAGCTGACCAGAAGCGGCATGGTGGTCGGCACACCGGCCTACATGGCCCCCGAACAGGCCACGACGAAACGGGACCTGAGCGGGGCCGCCGACGTGTTCGCCCTGGGGTCGGTCCTCGCGTACGCGGCCGGCGGCACACCGCCCTTCGGCGAGGAGTCCGGCCCCGCGGTCCTGTACCGCATCGTGCACGAGGAGCCCGATCTTGATGCGGTGCGGGAGCTCGACCCCGCTCTCGCCGAGGTCGTCGCGGCCTGTCTCGCCAAGGATCCGGAGGCCCGCCCCACGGCGGCAGAGCTGGTGAGACAAGCGGAGGAACACGGGCTGTTCCCGGCTCCCCTCTGGCCGGAGTCCATCAGTGGGGACCTCGCGGAGAAGGCCGCCTTCGCGGCGCACGTCCAGGAGATCGAGCTGCCGGAGCCCGAGTCCGTGGAGACACTGCGCCTCGGGGGGAAGGCCGGATCGAAGCCCCGCGAGCGCCGGCGGCGTACCCGGGTCTTCTTCGCCGTGATCCCCGTCGTCGTGACGCTGGGCGGAGCGACACTCGCCGTCCAGCTCCTGCCCTACACCCTCGGGCCGGACGACCGGGTGGCCGCCGGACCCTCCGTCACGGCCACGGCCCCGGTGGATCCCACGGCCTCCGCCTCCGGCGCGAGCCCGTCCGGATCGGCGTCACCGGGCAGCTCGCCGGCGGGCAAGAAGAAGGACGACGACGCCAAGGGGGAAGGCGAGGCGACGGACGGAGCCTCCTCCCCCGCGAGAGGCGCGGGCGACGCGGGGGGCGGGGCTCAGGACGACGGCTCCGGCGGGTCCGGTTCGTCGGACGGTTCCAGTGCCTCAGGTGGGTCGAGCGCCTCCGGCGGCTCCGGCGCGTCCGGCGGCTCCAGCGCCTCCGGTGGGTCCGGTTCCGGGGGCACCACGACCCCCTCCGGGGCACACCGCTATCGCAACGGGGAGAACGGCAAGTGTCTCGTCGCCGCGTCCAGCGGCGCCGCGTACACCGGTGACTGCGAGGGCGCGGGGTCCCGCTGGACCGTCCTCCCCCTGTCCGACGGCTCCTTCCAGCTCGCCCACGAGTCGGGCAGGTCGTGCCTGAGCGCGGGCATCCTCAACGGGGGGACGCTGATGCTCTCCTGCAACGAATCGGATCTCCGCCGCTTCCGTACGGGGGCGGGCGGCAGCATCGTGAGCGTCCGCACCGGGGGCTGTCTCGACCTGGGGGGCGGGGGCGTCACGGCCGCCCGCTGCTCGGGCACGGCGTCCCAGCGCTGGACGGCCTTCTGACCCAGGGAGGGGCCTTCCGGCCATGGCCGGACCTGGCGACTGCGGGCGGGCCCTCGGGCTGCGGGCGGGCCTTCTGCCAGGGGTGGCCCTGGGACGGCCGGACCTTCTGACCACGGCCGGGCCTCCTGCGGAGGCGGACCCTCGGACTGTGGGCGGGCCTTCCGGCCACGGCCGGACTTCCTGCCGCGGCGGACCTTCCGGCCACGGCCGGACCCTCGGACTGCGGGCGGGCCTTCCGGCCACGCGCGGGCCCTCGGACTGCGGCTGGACTTCTGACCAAGGCCGGACCTCCTGCCACGGGCGGCTGGGACCTTCCCCAGGTGCCCCGGGTGCCGCCGGCCCCGGACCGTAAGTGGCAGGGGGCCGCAGGCCGGTGTCCGGCCGGGCTCTCGCACGGGCTCGGGCCGGAGGCGGTCGGGGTCGTCGGCCGGTGCCCGACCGGCCCTTCCCGGGCTCGGCCGGGCCTGATCGCGGGCTGCCGCGAGCCGTGGCATCGAGCGCCGTACGCCGCCCTCGGCACGCTCCGCGCCCCGGGCTCGTAGAATCGTCTCCACCATGGCTTACCTCGACCACGCCGCGACCACGCCGATGCTTCCGGAGGCGATCGCGGCGATGACCGCGCAGCTCGCCGTCACCGGCAACGCGTCCTCATTGCACGCTGCCGGGCGCCGGGCCCGCCGTACCGTCGAGGAGTCCAGAGAGAACCTCGCCGACGCGCTCGGCGCACGCCCCAGCGAGGTGGTCCTGACCTCGGGCGGCACCGAGGCCGACAACCTCGCGGTGAAGGGCCTCTACTGGTCCCGGCGCGATGCCGACCCCCGGCGCACCCGGGTCCTCTCCAGCCCTGTGGAGCACCACGCCGTCCTCGACGCCGTGGACTGGCTCGCCGAGCACGAGGGCGCCACCGTCGAATACCTCCCGGTCGACGCCCACGGACGTGTGCACCCGGAGGTGCTGCGCGAGGCGCTCGCCCGTAACCCCGACGACGTCGCCCTGGTCACCGTGATGTGGGCCAACAATGAGATCGGCACCATCATGCCGATACGTGAACTGGCCGAGGTGGCGCGCGAGTTCGACGTCCCCATGCACGCCGACGCGGTGCAGGCGTTCGGGCAGCTGGAGGTCGACTTCGCCGAATCCGGGCTGGCCGCGATGACTGTCAGCGCGCACAAGATCGGGGGCCCGTTCGGTATCGGCGCCCTGCTGCTCGGCCGTGACCGGACCCCCGTACCCGTGCTCCACGGTGGAGGCCAGGAGCGGCATGTGCGCTCCGGCACACTCGACGTGCCCGCCGTGGCCGCGTTCGCCGTGGCCGGGCGGCACGCCGCCGACGGGCGCGAGGGCTTCGCCCGTGAGATCGGCGCACTCCGCGACGAACTCGCCGCCGCCGTGCTGAAGGCCGTCCCCGACGCCATCCTCGGCGGCGACCCGGCCCCAGGCGGGCGGCTGCCCGCCAACGCCCACTTCACCTTCCCCGGCTGCGAAGGCGACTCCCTCCTGCTGCTGCTCGACGCCCAGGGCATCGAATGCTCCACCGGATCGGCGTGCACCGCCGGCATCGCCCAGCCCAGCCATGTGCTGCTGGCCACCGGCACCGACCCCGCCCTGGCACGTGGCACGCTGCGCTTCTCGCTCGGGCACACGTCGACAGCGCGGGACGTCGAGGAACTCGCGCGGGCGATCGGTCCCGCGGTCGAGCGGGCCAGGACGGCAGGACTCAGCTAGCCCGCGTCCCCCCGGCTCCCGCCGTGGACGCCGCGCGCACCAGCTTCATGTAGCGGGGCCAGTCCCAGTGCGGTCCGGGATCGGTGTGGTCGGTGCCGGGCACCTCGACGTGCCCGATGATGTGCTCGCGGTCCACCGGGATCCCGTGCCGCTTGCATATCGCGGCCGTCAGCTGCGCGGAGGACTCGTACATCTTGGTGGTGAAGTCCTGCGGGCGGTCGACGAAGCCCTCGTGCTCGATGCCGATGCTGCGTTCGTTGAACGAGCGGTTGCCCGCGTGGTACGCCACGTCGAGCTCCCGGATCATCTGGGTCACGCGGCCGTTCTGACCGACGATGTAGTGCGTCGCCGCCTGGTGCGCCGGGTCCTGGAAGACCTTGACCGCGCTGGCGTAGCTGCCCTGGGTGACATGGACGATCACCCGGTCCACGCCGTAGTCGTCGGGGCGGTCGGCCCGCCGCCAGTTCGCCTCGGAGGCCGCGATCCAGCTGGCCGGGGCATAGTCCAGCTCGCCCTCCTTACGGGGCTTCTCCACGCCCGGAACCCGCCACCAGACGCGCCGGATCTCCTCCGTGGCCAGGGCTGCCGTGCCCGCCGCGGCGACCCCGCCGCCTATGAGCAGCGTGCGTCTGCTGATGCCGCGCGATCCGCTCCCGGATCCTCCGGACTTCCCTCTGGTCCCCATATGAGCGTCAACGCTTATCCGCGCGCATTCGGTTCCCGGCGCCCCGTACTCTGGAGGAGCTATGACTCAGACCTCCCAGCGCCCCCTCCGTGTGCTCGCCGCCATGTCGGGCGGAGTCGACTCCGCCGTCGCGGCGGCGCGAGCCGCCGAGGCAGGCCACGACGTGACCGGTGTGCACCTCGCCCTCTCCGCCAACCCGCAGTCCTTCCGTACGGGCGCGCGAGGCTGTTGCACCATCGAGGACTCCCGGGACGCCCGCCGCGCGGCGGATGTGATCGGCATCCCGTTCTACGTCTGGGACCTCGCGGAACGCTTCCGCGAGGACGTCGTGGACGACTTCGTCGCGGAGTACGAGGCAGGGCGCACCCCCAACCCCTGCCTGCGCTGCAACGAGAAGATCAAGTTTGCCGCGCTGCTCGACAAGGCGCTCGCCCTCGGCTTCGACGCCGTCTGCACCGGCCACTACGCCACCGTCGTGCTCAAGGAGGACGGCACCCGGGAGATGCACCGCGCCTCGGACATGGCCAAGGACCAGAGCTACGTCCTCGGGGTCCTGGACGAGAAGCAGCTCGCCCACGCGATGTTCCCGCTCGGTGACACCCTCACCACCAAGGACGAGATCCGGGCCGAGGCCGAGCGCCGGGGTCTGGCGGTCGCCAAGAAGCCCGACAGCCACGACATCTGCTTCATCGCCGACGGCGACACCCAGGGCTTCCTCGCCGGCCGCCTCGGCGGTCCGGCGGAGGGTGACATCCTCGACGAGTCGGGCGCGAAGGTCGGCACCCACGAGGGCGCCTTCGGCTTCACGATCGGCCAGCGCAAGGGCCTGCGCATCGGCCACCCGGCCCCCGACGGCAAGCCGCGCTACGTCCTGGACATCTCCCCGGTGAACAACACGGTGACGGTCGGCCCGGTGGAGGCCCTGGACGTCACGGCGCTGACCGCGATCAAGCCCCGCTGGTGCGGCACGGCCCCCTCCGGCCCCGGCACGTACACCGCACAGCTGCGTGCCCACGGGGGCGAGACCGAGGTGACGGCGGAGCTGACCGACGGCACCCTGTCGGTCACGTTCACCGAGCCGGTGAGGGGTGTGGCCCCCGGCCAGGCGGTCGTGCTGTACGACGGCACCCGGGTCGTCGGCTCGGCCACCATCGCGACGACGGTGCGCAAGGAAAAGGCGGCGGCAGCGGGCTGAGCCGGGGCCACCAGGCCGAGGTGGGCCGTCGGAGCCGCGCCTGCGGAGCAACCCGTGGGCGGTGGGCGCACGACGGCATCGGCCGCCACGTCGCTCGGAGCCTGATCCGGTTCCGCCTCGGCAGGATGCCGGCCGGCCCGGGGTGTGCCGGAAGCCGGCCGCCCGCTCGGCATACGCCCCGCCGCGGCGTCCGACCCCTGTACGGACGCGGCGGCGAGGCGGCTCAGGACGCCCGGCCGGCGAACACGTCCCTGGCGAAGAAGTCCGCCAGTACCGGTGCGATCACATGCGGTGCCAGTTCGCGGGTCTGTCCCGTCAGGGTGCGGTGCCTGGCCCGGGGGATCGCGGACGCGAGGGCCAGGGTCGTCTCGTGTGCCTGCGCGGTGCTGAACCCCCCGGTCACCACCAGGGTGCGTGCGGTGACCGACGCGAACCTCCCTGCGGGCACCGAGCCGTCTCCCAGCAGGGCGTCGTCGTACGCGAGGGTGTGGGCCACCGCTTCGAGGCCGCGCCACAGCGGGGCCCGGCGCATCCGGGCGATCGTCTCCTCCGGGACTCCGGTCCGGGACAGGTACAGCTCGACGGCGCCGCCCCGGTCACCGTTCGACAGCAGCCTGTGCAGCAGCGCCGTACAGCGGGACTTGTACAGGAGGCCGGTGGCGCCAGGGGTGTAAGGCGGCTCGTAGACCGCGAGCAGGTCCACGGGCAGCCCCGCGGCCTGCGCCTCCAGGGCCAGGGCGCCGCCCGACAGCATGCCGAACAGCGAGACCCGCTCGCCTGCCGTGGCCGCGACCGCCGCCAGGTCCTCGATCTCGCGGCGGACCGCGTACGGTCCGCCGTCCCCGCTCGCCCCGCGGCCCCGGCGGTCGTACGTGAGGACCGTGAAGCGCGGGGCCAGCAGAGCGGCCAGGGGCGCCCCGTCCGCCGAGGTGCTCAGGGCCCCGCCGACCAGGATCACCGGCGGCCCGTCGCCACGGCGGCGGTACGCGATCGACGTGCCGTCGCGGGAGAGAGTCTTGTCCATGTGAGGGTGGACCGCCGTGCCGCGCGGAACTCATCGGACCGCCGGGAAAATATTTCTGACGGTCAGTCGGGGACGATGTCCGTGGCGTAGAAGCAGAAGTGCCCCTTGATCGCCCCCACTTGTTCCTTGGGTTCCGGATAGGCCCAGACGAGGTCCGCCGCACCGGGCAGCGACCAGTACGACGCGTCCCCCTTGAAGGGGCAGTGCGTACGGGTGTCCGACGGCGTCAGCAGGTCGGTACGGACATCCCCGGGCGGCAGGTAGTAGCGGTCAGGACAGCCCGTCTCACGCAGTACGAGCGGGCGGCGGCTCTCGGCGAGCACCAGCCCGTCGTGCACCGCGCGGACATGGACGTCGGAGGGTTCCACGGTGATGGTGTGTCCTGTGGTGGAGGCCATATCCGGTTCAGCCCCGGAGGAGGCCGGTTTCTTCCCGGACCGGGGGCCGGTCGTACGGTGTGTGCATGAACATCTGCGTCTTCCTCTCCGCCGCCGACCTCGACGACCGTTACACCGTGCCCGCCCGCGAATTCGCCGAGCTGCTGGGCCGGGGCGGACACACACTGGTCTGGGGCGGGTCGGAGAGCGGGCTGATGAAGGTCGTCGCCGACGGCGTGCAGGAGTCCGGCGGCCGGCTCGTCGGGGTGTCGGTGGACTTCCTGGCGGCGAAGGCACGGACGAACGCCGACGAGATGGTGATCGCCAAGGACCTGGCCGAGCGCAAGGCGCTGCTCCTGGAGAAGTCCGACGCCATCGTGATCATGGTGGGCGGGACGGGGACGCTCGACGAGGCCACGGAGATCCTGGAGCTCAAGAAGCACGGGAAGCACACCAAGCCCGTCGTCCTGCTGAACACCGCCGGGTTCTACGACGGTCTGCGCCAGCAGTTCCAGCGCATGGAGGACGAGGGCTTCCTGCCGGTCCCGCTGACCGAGCTGGTCTTCTTCGCCAAGGACGGCGTCGGGGCGCTGGCCCACCTGGAGGAGTCGGCCGGCCTGCAGTGACGAGAGGTGCCTGACGGAGTCGGGGGCCCGCGGTGATGCGAGCATGAGGGCATGCCTACTCATCTCATCACCGGCGCCGGTTCCGGCATCGGCGCGGCCGTCGCCCGACGTCTCCTGGAGCGCGGCGACGAACTCGTGCTGCTCGCCCGGGACGCGGGACGCGCCAAGGAACTGGCCGCGCTGCACCCCGGGGCCCGCACGCTCGTCGGCGACCTCGGCAACCCCGACAGGCTCTCCTGGGCGTTCGGGCAGCAGCCGATGCCCGAACGCCTCGACTCACTGCTGCACATCGCGGGCGTCGTCGAGCTCGGCTCGATCGGTGACCTCACCCCCAAGGCCTGGCACTTCCAGCTGAACGCCAACCTGGTCTCCCCGGCCGAGCTGACGCGGCTGCTGCTGCCGCAGCTGCGCGTCACCCAGGGCCACGTCGTCTTCGTGAACTCCGGCGCCGGGCTCGCGGCGCACGCCGAATGGGGCGCGTACGCCGCGAGCAAGCACGGGCTCAAGGCGCTCGCGGACTCGCTGCGCCACGAGGAACACGGCAACGGCGTCAGGGTCACCTCCGTCTACCCGGGCCGCACCGCCAGCCCGATGCAGGCCAAGGTCCACCAGCAGGAGGGCAAGGAGTACGACGCCTCCCGCTGGATCGACCCGGAGTCGGTGGCCACCACGATCCTGCTGGCGCTCGACCTGCCGCGCGACGCCGAGATCAACGACCTGACGGTCCGCCCCGGGCGCTGACAGATGTCGCGTGGCCTGGTGCGGGAGGCCACACCCGGCACCGCGTGTGGGTGCCAGATCTCCGCCGGGCATGCGTGAAGACGCCGGACTCCGTGTCGGCCGGGCGATGCCCTGAACTTCCGTGCCATGGATGGCGCCGTCCCGTCGGCGACGGTCGGCTGTGCTCCCCCGTTCCGGACTCCCGGGACGGGGGAGCACCATTCCGCCGGCTACGTACGGCGAGGCGAGTGGCGCTCCTGGGGCTGGCCGGGGTCAGTTGAAGAGATAGATCTGGAAGCCGCTCTCCCGGCTGAGCCACAGAGTGGCGTCGCCGTCGAGTGCCGGCGCGAAGAAGACGATGGCTGGCCCCGCCGACGCCGGTCGCCTCTACCTCAGCCCGCTCCAGGCACCAGGGGCCGCCGCCCTTGTTGCCGTAGCGGTGATCGGAATGTCACGGGGGGTGAAGGGTGTGCGGAGGTGGGATCGAGGCACTCTGTCTCACCGGGTGCCTCGGAGCACCGGTTTGGACGCCCCCCACCCGATCGTGGTCGAGCAGGCGGCGTCTCAGCTCTTCGGCCGGAGAGGTGTGCGGCGGTGCGAAGGGTCCGTCACGCCGGTCGACGCAGCCGCGCCCCGGCCGACGCCGGGCCACCGGCTCCACCACTGCGGGCAGGGCCGCCCCGCGCGTGGGTCGCGCTTGACCGCGCTCCATGAAGACGCCGTGGCGGAACGGTGCGCGGCGAGTTCGGAGGCCGCGCCCGCTCCTTGTCCGGCGGAGGGGGCGACCGTCGGCCTCCTTGCGGCGCAAGGGGCCTACGCGTTCGGCCTGGCCACTCACTTCGACCGCCAGGGTGATGAGCTGGTGATACGAGTTAATCACTCACCCGGGTGGCGCAGAGCCGGACCGTACATGGGGCCTCCAGCTTTTGGAATGTACATGGAGGGCGGTGAACGATCCCGCCCGACTCCATTCCCTCTCTTGCCGCTACAGGCCCACAAGGCCCGCACGGAAGGAACTGCCATGCTGAACGCCATCACAGTCCGAGGCAACGTCAGCGCCGAGGGTGAGCGCACCGCCGGCCACAACTTCAAAGTGCTGAAGATGAGCACCGGCAAGTACGCCGTCACGTTCGACCGCGACTTCCCCGAGACTCCGAGTGTCGTGGTCACCATCATCGGCGACGAGTGGAGGCTGGTGGACAACGCACACGTCCACGCCATCGGTACCGACCGGGTCATCGTCACCACAGGCGACTACTACGGCCAGTACGGCGACCGCCCCTTCTCCTTCATCGCCACCGCCTGAGCCCCGAGCGCGGCCACATTGACAGCCGGCGTGGGCGTGACGCCCGTCGCCGGCCGTCAGCTGCCCCGGGATGCTGCCGCGCCCGGGCCGGAGCGTACGCCCGACCTGCGCAGGGTGCCGGTGAGTTCGCCGTCGCCCGCGCGGAAGCACGGCGCCGGTGCCGTGCCCTCGTCCCCGGGCCACCCGACAGCTGATGAGACCCACTGCCCGGGGCCCGTAGGCTTTCCGCGTGAGCGAGAAGAGCGGGTTCAGCGGGAGTGCGGCCACCGGGATCGGTTCCATGCCGGGGGGAGACGCCCGGGAGGCGGCCAAGACCGTCACCGGGTCCTTCGCGGACGGCCAGGGCATGCCGTATCTGGCGGAGCTGCCGGCGCGGGGCCCCGGCGCGGACATGACCGGGCGGACCATCGGTCTGCTCGTCGAGATGTACGGACATGTCGAACCCAGCGGCTGGCGCGTCAGCGACCGCCCCGGCCGCGACACCCGCAGGGCCCGCTCGTGGCTCGGCGAGGACCTCGACGCCCTGGAGGAGTTCACCCAGGGCTACGAAGGGCTGCTGAAGGTCCAGGCCGTCGGCCCCTGGACCCTGGCCGCAGGGCTGGAACTGAGGGGCGGCGAGGCCATGCTCGGCGACCCGGGCGCCTGCCGTGACCTGGCGGGCTCGCTCGCCGAGGGCCTGCGCTCCCACCTCGCGGAGGTACGGCGAAGGGTCCCCGGCGCCGAGGTCGTCCTCCAGCTCGACGAACCGTCCCTGACCGCCGTACTGCTGGGGCGGGTCAGGTCGGCGAGCGGCTACCGCACCTACCGCGCGGTGGACCGTCAGGTCGTCGAGGGGACACTGCGCGACGTGCTCTCGGTCAACGGCGAGGGACTCACGGCCGTCCATTCGTGCGCCCCCGAGGTGCCCTTCGCGCTGCTCCGCCGAGCCGGGGCGGGCGCGGTCTCCTTCGATTTCTCCCTGCTCACCGAGCGTGAGGAGGAAGCGATCGGGGAAGCCGTCGAGGGCGGCACCCAGCTCTTCCTCGGCGTGGTTCCCGGCCTCGACGGCGCCTCGACCGCATTGTCGGACCCGGGCGGTAGCGTCAAGGAGGTCAGGACGTTGTGGAGCAGGCTGGGGCTGAATCCGGGGACTCTCAGCGAGTCCGTCGTGATCACCCCGTCCTGCGGGCTGGCGGGAGCGTCACCCGCGTACGCGCGCGCCGCGCTCGCCCACTGCGCCCGGGCCGCGAAGTCGCTCGCGGACAACCCTGAGTAACGGGGCGCGGAGTCAACAGGGCAAACGGGAGGAACAGGCGATGGCCGGCGAACAGCAGGCGCAGCAGCTGACGGGTGTGCCGACGGAGGTGCGGGAACAGCACGCACTCCTCGCCGAGCAGATCGAGGAGCACCGCTTCCGGTACTACGTGAAGGACCAGCCGGTCGTCGACGACGCCGAGTTCGACCGGCAGATGCGCGCCCTGGAGGCCATCGAGGACGAGCACCCCGAGCTGCGCACCCCGGACTCCCCGACCCAGAAGGTCGCGGGCCCCTACACCACGGAGTTCACCTCCGTCGAGCACCGCGAACGCCTGCTCTCCCTCGACAACGCCTTCGACGACGGGGAGCTCGCGGCCTGGGCGGAGCGCGTGGCCAAGGACGTGGGGAGGGGCGGGTACCACTTCCTGTGCGAGCTCAAGGTGGACGGCCTCGCCGTCAACCTCACCTACGAGCACGGCAGACTGACCCGCGCGGCCACCCGCGGCGACGGCCGCACGGGGGAGGACATCACCCCCAACGTCCGTACGATCGCCGACATCCCGCTCCGTCTCAAGGGCGAGCGCGTTCCCGCGCTCGTCGAGATCCGCGGCGAGGTCTTCTTCCCCATGGAGGCCTTCGAAGGGCTCAACGCCCGGCTGGTCGAGGCCGGTGACAAGCCGTTCGCCAACCCGCGCAACGCGGCGGCCGGGTCACTGCGGCAGAAGGACCCGAAGGTCACCGCCACCCGCCCGCTCCACATGGTGGTGCACGGCATCGGTGCCCGCGAGGGCTTCGACATCGACCGGCTCTCGCAGGCGTACGACCTGCTGAGGGAATGGGGTCTGCCGACCGCCAAGCACAACAAGGTGGTCCGGTCCCTCGACGAGGTGCGCGAGTTCATCGCCTATTTCGGCGAGAACCGCCAGTCCGTCGAGCACGAGATCGACGGCGTCGTCATCAAGCTCGACGAGATCCCGCTCCAGGGCAGGCTGGGTTCCACCTCGCGCGCGCCGCGCTGGGCGATCGCGTGGAAGTACGCGCCGCAGGAGGTCAACACCAAGCTGGTCAACATCCGCGTCGGCGTGGGACGCACCGGGAGGGTCACGCCGTACGCCCAGGTCGAGCCGGTCGAGGTGGCGGGATCGGAGGTCGAGTTCGCCACCCTGCACAACCAGAACGTGGTGAAGGCCAAGGGCGTCCTCATCGGTGACACGGTCGTGCTCCGCAAGGCGGGCGACGTCATCCCGGAGATCCTCGGGCCGGTCGTCGATCTGCGCGACGGCAGCGAGCGGGAGTTCGTCATGCCGTCCGAGTGCCCCGAGTGCGGGACGGCACTGCGCCCCATGAAGGAGGCCGACATCGACCTCCGCTGTCCCAACGCCCGCTCCTGCCCGGCCCAGTTGAGGGAGCGCCTGGCCTATCTGGCGGGCCGCAAGTGCCTGGACATCGACCACTTCGGGTACGTCGCCGCCGCGGCCCTGACCAAGCCGCTGGAGCCCGCCGAGCCGCCGCTGCTGGACGAGGGGGACCTCTTCGGGCTGACGGTGGAGCAGCTGCTGCCGATCCGGGCGTACGTCCTGGACGCGGACAGCGGGCTGCCCAAGCGCGACCCGAAGACGGGTGAGGAGAAGATCGCAACGGTCTTCGCCAACCAGCAGGGCGAGCCGAAGAAGAACGCCCTCGGCATGCTGGAGGGCATCGCGGCGGCCAGGCAGGCCCCGCTCGCCCGGATCCTCACAGGGCTCTCGATCCGGCACGTGGGGCCGGTCGCCGCCGTCGAACTGGCCCGGCAGTTCCGGTCCGTCGACCGCATCGACGAGGCGTCCGAGGCGGAGCTCGCCGCGGCGGACGGGGTGGGCCCCATCATCGCGGCTTCGGTCAAGCAGTGGTTCGCCGAGGACTGGCACCGCGAGATCCTGCGCAAATGGCGCGAGGCCGGGGTCCGCATGGAGGACGAGGGCGCGGGCGAGGACGAGGGGCCGCGCCCCCTGGAGGGCCTCACCGTCGTGGTCACCGGCACGCTGACCACGCACACCAGGGACGGCGCCAAGGAGGCGCTCCAGAGCGGCGGGGCGAAGGTGACGGGATCCGTATCGAAGAAGACCTCCTTCGTGGTGGTGGGCGACAACCCGGGGTCGAAGTACGACAAGGCGATGCAGCTGAAGGTGCCCGTGCTCGACGAAGCGGGCTTCGCAGTGCTCCTCGAACAGGGCCCGGACGCCGCCCGGGAGGCCGCGGTGCCCGCCGAGGAGGCCTGATCGAGGCGCGATCGAGATGTGGACCACGCGTGGACGCGAGCGACGGGGGAAATAAGCGGACGAGGCTCACAGGAGGGGCCGGGAAGCCCGGTCCGGCCCGCCGCCTCACCCGTTCGGCGCAATATCAGACGGCCGGGGGTGTCAGGACCGCATTCGGGCAAGAGCTGCAGAGCGCTGCCCGCGGGCGTCCTCGTCGGCCTACTGTTGAACGAGCACCTGCCGTGCCCGGCCGCGTGGTGGGAATCGGGCCGTGTTGGCATGGGAGCGGGGGCCACCGAGGGCCATCGGCACCGCCGGCTGTGAGAGGGACGGAATGGAACCGACCGAGAGCACCGCACCGGTGTCGCGGCTGCAAGGTTTCGTGGACCTCACGCCCAGAGTGGGCGTCGTCGTCGTCGCGGTCGCCGCGGTCCAGCTCGCGACCGGGTTCTACCGGACGGTGCACGACGGCCACGCACTCTTCCCCGCAGGCACCGCGGGCTGGTCGCTCGCCCTGCTCACCGGAATCATCGTGGGTCATCTGGTCGCCCTCGGGCGCGACCGCTGGTGGGGCGGCACCGGTTCCGGCGCCGCCCTCACCCTGGCGGTGCTGCTGCTGTACGGCTGGGTCGCCGCCGGACTGGTCAGCCTCGTCGTCGTGGTGCTCGTCGGTACGGCCAGGCGTCACCGGTGGTGGCAGGGGCTGCTCCACGGGGCGGTGGACATACTCGGCATCGGGGCGGCCGCGCTCGTCCTGTCCGCCTTCGGCGAGGTACCGAGCGTGGAGACGCCCTGGCGGCCCCT
The DNA here is from genome assembly GCF_016804005.1 of Streptomyces pratensis. GTDB lineage: Bacteria > Actinomycetota > Actinomycetes > Streptomycetales > Streptomycetaceae > Streptomyces > Streptomyces pratensis_A. The sequence continues at coordinate 1,627,794 of NZ_CP051486.1, forward strand.
CCACTGGGGCATCGAAACCGTACCGGAGGTGCTGCTCGCCGCCGGAGCGTATCTCTTCGTCACCCGCGTCCTGCTCTGGTACGCCAGGGCGACCCAGATCGGCGGGCTGCCGACGATCGCCCGCACCGCCCTGCTGCGGCAGGGCCTCGTCGCGGTCGCCCTCCTCGGCATCGCCCCGCTGATCTGCGTGGTGGCGTCCGCCAAACCCGTGCTGCTGCCGCTCTTCGCCGTACCGCTGATCGCCCTGGACTCCACGCTCTGGATCGCCCGCGCACGGGCCGAGGAGCAGTTGAGGGACCCGCTCACCGGCCTGCCCAACCGCCAGTGGCTCCTGGAGCGGACGTGGACGGCGCTGGAGGAGACCGACGGCACCGGTACCAGGTCCGCTCTCGTCCTCATCGACCTCGACCGTTTCCGCGCCGTCAACGACACCCTCGGCCATCTCGCCGGGGACCGCCTCCTGCTCCAGATAGCCGAGCGGCTGCGGCTCGCCCTGCCACGCGGGGCCGAGGCCGCGCGGCTCGGCGGCGACGAGTTCGCCGTGCTGCTGCCGACCGCGGACTCGATCACGAGCGCCCAGCGCATCGCCCGCAACCTGGTCGCCGCACTCTCCTCGCCCCTCGACCTGGACGGGCTCACGCTGGTCCTGGAGGCGAGCGCGGGCGTCGCCGTCCACCCCGACCACGCCCTCGACGCCGAAGGGCTGCTCCGGCGGGCGGACGTGGCCATGTACCAGGCCAAGCGCGACCGCACGGGCGTGGAGGTCTACGAGTCGAAGCGCGACAGCAACACCCCGGACCGGCTCGGCCTGCTGGGCGATCTGCGGCGCGCCCTGGACGCCCGCGAGGTGGAGCTCCACTACCAGCCGAAGGTCCGCTTCGACGGTCAGGTGGCCGGCCTCGAAGCACTCGTACGCTGGGTGCACCCGGAGCGCGGACGGGTCCCCCCGGACGAGTTCATCGCGATCGCGGAATCCTCCGGACTGATGCCCCACCTCACCGAGTACGTACTGGAGACCGCACTGGCACAGGTGGCCCGGTGGCGCGCGCAGGGGCTGTTCGTCCCCGTCGCGGTCAACGTCTCGCCGCGCGACGTCCACACCCCCGGCTTCGCGGGCAGCGTCGCGGCACGGCTCGCCCGGCACGGTGTCCCGGCCGGTTCGCTACAACTGGAGATAACGGAGCACGTCCTGCTGGAGGACCCCCAGCGGGCCGCCGACACCCTGGCGGGGCTCACCGGACACGGGGTGAAGATGTCCCTCGACGACTTCGGCACCGGCTACTCCTCCCTCGTGCACCTGCGGAAGCTCCCGGTCAGCGAACTCAAGATCGACCGGTCGTTCGTGGCCCGGCTGGCCGTGGACCACGAGGACGCCGAGATCGTCCGCTGCACCATCGACCTGGCCCATTCGCTCGGGCTGATCGTCGTCGCCGAGGGGGTCGAGGACGACGAGACCTGGGAGCGGCTGCGGGACCTGCACTGCGACGCGGTACAGGGGTGGCTCGTCGCCGCCGCGATGCCGCCGCAGGAGACGACGGCGTGGCTGCGGGCGCGCGGCGAGCACGGATGGCGACGGCCGGCCGAGCGGGAGGCCGCGGCCGCACCCGCGGTGACACCCGAACCGGCGCCCAGGCCCACGGGACACGCGCTGAATCCCGGCACGGCCACGGCCTGAGGCCTGTGCCGACCGGGGGCCGTGCGGGGTGAACGCCCGGCCGGTGGCCGTTTTGTCCTCAATCGGGCGGCCGGGCTCGATCCGCTCGCCGCAGAGGTGTCCGGCGACCCCATAGGATTGGGGGTCGGCGGCACATTTCCACCTGCCGCGCGACGCCTGGCACGCACGCTCGCCGCGTTGCCGAAACGCCCACGTGGCTCCGCCACGAGGGCGCTCCGGCGCCTTGCGATCGCACGCACCGGACGCCGTGCGGCCCGTCCTTCGGACGGACGGTGGAAATGCGCCGCCGACCCCCAGCCAAAACCACACACCAAACCCTGAGGATCGCTGCATGCCTGGCATCACGCGCGAGGAGGTCGCCCACCTCGCCCGGCTGGCGCGTCTGGAGCTGAAGGGCGAAGAGCTCGAGCACTTCGCCGGTCAGCTCGACGACATCATCGGCGCGGTCGCCCGCGTCTCCGAGGTCGCCGACCAAGACGTACCGCCGACCTCCCACCCGCTGCCGCTGACCAATGTCATGCGGGCGGACGAGGTCCGTCCGTCGCTCACCCCCGCGCAGGCGCTCTCCGGCGCCCCGGCCCAGGAGCAGCAGCGTTTCAAGGTGCCGCAGATCCTGGGGGAGGACTAACAGCCATGACGGACATCAGCACCATCATCAAGCTCACCGCGGCGGAGATCGCCGCGAAGATCGCCTCCGGCGAGCTGACGGCCGTCGAGGTCACCGAGGCCCACCTGGCCCGGATCGACGCCATCGACGAGAAGGTCCACGCCTTCCTGCACATCGACCACGAGGGCGCGCTCGCGCAGGCCCGCGCCGTCGACGCCAAGCGCGAGGCCGGCGAGAAGCTCGGCCCGCTGGCCGGCGTCCCGCTCGCGCTCAAGGACATCTTCACCACGCAGGACATGCCGACCACCGTCGGTTCGAAGATCCTCGAGGGCTGGGTCCCGCCGTACGACGCGACCCTCACGAAGAAGCTGAAGGCGGCCGACGTCGTCATCCTCGGCAAGACCAACATGGACGAGTTCGCCATGGGGTCCTCCACCGAGAACAGCGCCTACGGCCCGACGGGCAACCCGTGGGACCTCACCCGCATCCCGGGCGGTTCCGGCGGTGGCTCCTCCGCCGCGCTGGCCTCCTTCGAGGCGCCGCTCGCCATCGGCACGGACACCGGCGGCTCCATCCGCCAGCCCGCCGCCGTCACCGGCACCGTCGGCGTCAAGCCCACCTACGGCGGGGTCTCCCGCTACGGCATGGTCGCCTTCTCGTCCTCCCTCGACCAGGGCGGCCCCTGTGCCCGTACGGTCCTCGACGCGGCTCTGCTGCACGAGGTCATCGGCGGACACGACCCGCTCGACTCGACGTCCATCGACGCACCGGTCCCGCCGGTCGTCGAGGCCGCGCGCAGCGGCTCCGTCCAGGGCATGCGCGTCGGTGTGGTCAAGCAGTTCGCGGGCGAGGGCTACCAGGCCGGGGTCGTCCAGCGGTTCAACGAGTCGGTCGAGCTGCTGAAGTCGCTCGGGGCCACGATCGTCGAGCTGGACTGCCCGTCCTTCGACCTCGCCCTTTCGGCGTACTACCTGATCGCGCCGTCCGAGTGCTCCTCGAACCTGGCGCGTTTCGACGCCATGCGCTACGGCCTGCGGGTCGGCGACGACGGCACCCGCTCCGCCGAGGACGTCACCGCGCTCACCCGCGAGGCAGGCTTCGGCGACGAGGTCAAGCGCCGCATCATCCTCGGCACGTACGCGCTCAGCTCCGGCTACTACGACGCGTACTACGGCTCGGCGCAGAAGGTCCGCACCCTCATCACCCAGGACTTCGAGAAGGCGTTCGAGCAGGTGGACGTCATCGTCTCGCCGACGACGCCCACCACCGCCTTCCCGATCGGCGAGCGCGCCGACGACCCGATGGCGATGTACCTCGCGGACCTGTGCACCATTCCGACCAACCTCGCCGGCAACTCCGCCATGTCGCTGCCCTGCGGCCTGGCCCCGGAGGACGGCCTGCCGGTCGGGCTGCAGATCATCGCCCCCGCCATGAAGGACGACCGGCTGTACAAGGTCGGAGCCGCCGTCGAGGCCGCATTCGTGGAAAAGTGGGGGCACCCGCTGCTTGAGGAGGCTCCGTCACTATGAGCGCAATGGCTAAGAAGGCCAAGAACTTCAAGAAGTCCAAGTCCGGTGTGTACGTGTCCCTGGGCACCACCGCCTTCGGCGCCCTGAGCGTCGTCAAGCAGGCGAGGATGGCCCGCCAGGACAACGACATGCTGCGGCTGGCCGACGCCGCCGTATCCGCCGCCGCGATCGTGACCGGACTCGCGATCCTCTACCGAGAGCTCAAGCGTCTCGGCGACGACGACGTCCTGCTGGGCTGAGAGGGAAAGTTTCAGTGACTGTCATCGACCTGGAGTCGTACGAGGACGCCCTCGCGACGTACGACCCCGTCATGGGCCTTGAGGTCCATGTGGAGCTCGGCACCAAGACCAAGATGTTCTGCGGGTGCTCCACCGAGCTCAAGCAGGACGCGAACTCGCAGACCTGCCCGGTCTGCCTCGGACTGCCGGGCGCGCTTCCGGTCGTCAACGAGATCGGCGTCGAGTCCGCCATCAAGATCGGCCTCGCGCTGAACTGCGAGATCGCCGAGTGGTGCCGCTTCGCCCGGAAGAACTACTTCTATCCGGACATGCCGAAGAACTTCCAGACCTCCCAGTACGACGAGCCGATCGCCTTCAACGGCTATCTGGACGTCCAGCTGGAGGACGGCGAGATCTTCCGCGTGCAGATCGAGCGCGCCCACATGGAGGAGGACACCGGGAAGTCGACGCACGTCGGCGGTGCCACCGGCCGTATCCACGGCGCCTCCCACTCGCTGCTCGACTACAACCGCGCGGGCATCCCGCTCATCGAGATCGTCACCAAGCCGATCGAGGGAGCCGGTGCACGCGCCCCCGAGGTCGCCAAGGCGTACGTCGCCGAGCTCCGTGAGCTCATCAAGGCGCTCGGCGTCTCGGAGGCCCGGATGGAGATGGGCCAGATGCGCTGCGACGTGAACCTGTCGCTGCGCCCCAACGGCACCGAGAAGTTCGGCACGCGCTCCGAGACGAAGAACGTCAACTCGCTGCGTTCCGTCGAGCGGGCCGCCCGCTTCGAGATCCAGCGCCACGCCGCGGTGCTGAACTCCGGCGGGACGATCGTGCAGGAGACCCGGCACTTCCACGAGGAGGACGGCTCCACCACGGCCGGCCGCATCAAGGACAACGCCGAGGACTACCGCTACTTCCCCGAGCCGGACCTGGTTCCGGTCGCCCCTTCCCGCGACTGGGTCGAGGAGCTCCGCAAGGAACTTCCCGAGCTGCCCCGGCTGCGCCGCAAGCGGCTGAAGGAGGAGTGGGGTGTCAACGAGCACGACATGCAGTCCATCCTCAACGCGGGTGCCGTCGACCTGATCGTCGCCACGACGGACGCGGGCGCGCCCTCCGACCAGGCCCGCAAGTGGTGGATGGGCGAGCTCGCCCGCAACGCCAACGAGACCGGCCGCAGCCTGGACGAACTGCCGGTCACTCCGGCGCAGGTCGCCCGGGTGGCGGAGCTCGTCGCCTCCGGCGACCTCAACGACAAGCTGGCGCGCCAGGTCCTCGAGGGTGTCCTCGCGGGCGAGGGCGACCCGGACACCGTCGTCGAGAAGCGCGGCCTGAAGGTCGTCTCGGACGAGGGTGCGCTCGGCACCGCCGTCGACGAGGCGATCGCGGCCAACGCGGCGATCGCCGACAAGATCCGCGGCGGCAAGGTCGCCGCGGCCGGTGCGCTGGTGGGTGCGGTCATGAAGGCCACCCGCGGCCAGGCGGACGCGGCCCGTGTGCGTGAGCTGATCCTGGAGAAGCTCGGCGTCGAGGGCTGACCCGGGCACAAGGCGAAGGGGCGGGGCATCCACCGGGATGCCCCGCCCCTTCGGCGTGGGTGGTCCGTGGTGTCGGTGTCTTCGGTGTGGGCGGTCCTGTGTCCGTGGGCTCTTCGGTGTGGGTGGTCCGTGGTGTCGGTGTCTTCGGTGTGGGCGGTCCTGTGTCCGTGGGCTCTTCGGTGTGGGTGGTCCGTGGTGTCGGTGTCTTCGGCGTGGGCGGGCCCCGTGTCCGCGGCCCCTTCGGCGTACGCGGTCCGCGGCTTCAGCCTCCTCGTCGCCGGCGGGGTCGTCGTGCCGTCCTTCCGGCGTGCGCGGGTTCGCGTCTCCGCTCCCCTCGGCGTGCGCCGGTTGCGGTGCGCGCGCCTGGGAGGCCCGAGGCACCTGCCGGACATTCACCACCGGGCCGTACGGATGCCTTCCCACCGCCACCTCGCTTGTCTACGTTCCGGGCGTACCGGCGGATTCAGGAGGCTCAATTGGCTACGGACATTTCACGGCGACGGCTCTTCGCGCTCGGCGGTGGCGCACTCGGGGCCGCTGCCGCGGGCTCGCTGCTGCCACCGTCGCTCCAGGCCGCGATGGCCGCGCAGTCGCGGCACACGAAGGGCTCCGGTGGTCTCGCCGACATCAGGCACGTGGTGATCCTCATGCAGGAGAACCGTTCCTTCGACCACTACTTCGGCATGCTGAGGGGCGTGCGCGGTTTCGGCGACCGCAACGCGATCGAACTGCCGTCCGGCAGGCCGGTCTTCGAGCAGCCCGGGCCGCTCGGCACGTCCGTACTGCCGTTCCCCGTGCGGGAGGCGGCGGCGGCGCAGAAGAAGGACCTGCAGTACATCGGGGCGCTCGACCACTCCTGGAGCGGTGGCGCCAAGGCATGGGCCGACGGCTGGACGGACGGCTGGGTCTCCGCGAAGACCGCCGCCACCATGGCGTACTACGACCGCCGTGACATACCGCTGCACTACGAACTCGCCGACACGTTCACGGTCTGCGATGCCTATCACTCCTCCGTCCACACCTCGACCAGCCCGAACCGCAACCACCTGTGGAGCGGGAAGACGGGCTTCGAGGCGAACGGCGAGCGGGCGGTCGGCAACGACGCGTACGACGAGGGGACGCACCCGGGGTACGACTGGGGCACGTACGCGGAACGGCTGGAGAAGGCCGGGCGCAGCTGGCGGACGTACACCGAGTGGGAGAACTTCACCGACAACCAGATCGAGTTCTTCAGCACCTTCAAGGCGCTGGCCCGCAAGGCTCTGGCCAGGACCGGCGGGCACACGTACATGGAGTCGTTCTACGCGGCGGTGCGGGAAGCGGGCGGAGGGGCGGAGCGGGACCGGCTGCTCGGACTGCTGGAGGAGGGCGTCGCGGTGCTGACCCCTGCCGAGCGGAGTCTCTTCGAGCGCGGACTGCGCCGGGTGGAGACGGGAACGCTGGCCGACGAGTTCGCCGCAGACGTCGCGGCCGGCACCCTGCCCGAGGTGTCCTACCTGGTGCCGTCCGCCGTGGACTCCGAGCATCCGAGCGTCTCGTCCCCTGTGCACAGCGCGACGATCGGCTACAAGGTCCTCGACGCCCTGGGCCGTCATCCCGATGTGTGGCGGCACACCGCCGTCCTCATCAACTACGACGAGAACGACGGCTTCTTCGACCACGTGCCGCCCCCGGTGCCGCCCGCGGAGGAGACCGGGGAACGCTGGGAGGGCAAGCCCACCGGTCTCGGTGTGCGGGTGCCGCTCCTGGTGGTCTCGCCGTGGTCGGTCGGCGGATACGTATGCTCCGAGGTCTTCGACCACACATCCGTGATCCGTCTGCTGGAGCGCTGGACGGGAGTGGAGGAGCCGAACATCAGTGACTGGCGGCGTACGGTCACCGGCGACCTCACCTCCGCCTTCGGCTTCCGGCGGGCTCAGCGGCAGCCGGAGGTGACACACCCGGGCGCCGTACCGCCCTTCGGCGGGCGCTGGCAGCCGCGGCCGCCCCTCGACCAGCGCATGCCCGTCCAGGAATCCGGCGTGCGGCCTGCCCGGCCGCTGCCCTACCAGCCCGACGCGCAGGCGGTGAAGGCCGGAGGGGAGCTTCGGGTGACCCTGAGCAACACAGGCCGGTCCTCCACGCACTTCGCGTTGTACCCGTACCGAGCGGAGTTCCCCGCACCGCAGCACCATGACGTCCGGAGGGCGGCGCGGCTGAGCGTGCCCCTGGACGGCGAGGGGTACCGGTTCACGGTCGTGGGGCCCAACGGCTTCCGGCGGGAGTTCGAGGGCGACGCGGACAGCCCTGCGGAACTCGCCTCCCGGATCGACGCGGGTGAGCGCGACCTGCACCTCACCCTGCGCAACACCGGCAGGCGGACGCTGACCTTCACCGTCCGGCCGCTCGCCTACGTCGACGAGGACGACCTGCGGGACTGGACCCGGACGATCGAGGTCAAGCCGGGGCGCAGCCGCACCGTCGTCCACTCGGCGGCCGATGCCCACGGCTGGTACGACCTCGACGTGACAGCCGGCGGGGAGGGTGCCTTCCGGCGCCGGCTGATGGGCCACATCGAGAACGGCGCGGCGAGCCTCTCCGGCTGAGGTGCCGGGGGCGGGAGGGGCCGACGGCCGGAGACCCGGCCGCCGGAGGGACCGACGGCCGGCGGGCGGTGGCTGTGAGGTGCCGACGTGTGCGGGCCGTGGTCCGCAGACGCGCGGACAGGGTCGAGAACAAGCCATGTGACCATGACCACGAAAGGGGTACATGGCAGGAAATGGCTGACAGAGTGAGGCTCTCAGGTCATGCGACTTCGTGGGATGTTCCCGTCATATCCCCCTACGGTCCACGAGCCCCAGGAGCACGTCCGTTGGCCGCCATCGCACGCTGGTGTCTCAGTCACCGCCTCGCCGCCGTCCTCATCTGGCTGTTCGCCCTCGGGGGCGTCGCCACGGCGGCCGGCTTCGCGGGTTCCGCGTACTCCAACGACTACGAGGTGCCGGGCACCGAATCGGGACGCGCGGGTGAACTCCTGCAGACGGGCTTCGGGGAACTCGGCGGTGACACCGGAACCGTCGTCTGGCACACCCCCGGATCCACGGTCCGCGACGCCGGTGTCGAGCGGACGATGAGCAGGACGCTGCACACGATCGGCACCCTGCCCGGTGTCGGTGACGTCACCGGACCCTACGGCCCGCAGGCCCAGGGGCAGATCAGCGCGGACGGACGCACCGCCTACGCGACGGTCACCTTCGACCACCGGGCGGGCGAGATCCCGCCGGAACAGGCGCAGGCCGTCGTCGACACCGCACAGGCGGCCGCGGGCGAAGGGCTCAGGGTCGAACTCGGCGGCACCGCCGTCGCGCTGACCGAAGCGCCCACCCTCCACCTGAGCGAGGCCGTCGGGGTGGCCGTCGCCGCAGTCGTCCTCTTCCTCGCCTTCGGTTCGCTCGCCGCGAGTCTGCTGCCCATCGCCACCGCCCTGGTCTCCGTCGGCACCGCCTACGCGGGCATCGTGCTGCTCGGGCACGTCATGACCGTCGCGGACTTCGCGCCGATGCTGGGCATGCTCATCGGGCTCGGCGTCGGTATCGACTACGCCCTCTTCATCGTCACCCGGCACCGGCGAGGACTGCGGAGCGGCCTGTCCGTGCCCCAAGCGGCACAGAACGCCGTCGCGACGACCGGGCGCGCCGTCGTCTTCGCCGGAGCCACGGTCTGCGTCGCCCTGCTGGGCATGCTGGTCCTGCGGCTCGGCTTCCTCAACGGTGTCGCGATCGCAGCCTCACTCACCGTGGTGCTGACAGTCGCCGCCTCCGTGACCCTGCTGCCCGCGCTGCTCTCCTTCATCGGCATGCGGGCCCTGAGCCGGCGCGAACGCGCGCGTCTCGCCGAGCACGGACCGCAGGCCGAACGGGCCACCGGCTTCGCCGCCCGCTGGTCGGCCGTCGTCGAGCGGCGCCCCCGGCTGCTGGGAGCGGTCGCCGCCGCCGTCATGGCGGTGCTCGCACTGCCCACCCTCTCCCTGCACCTGGGCACCTCCGACCAGGGAAACAACCCCGCCACGGCCACCACCCGCCAGGCGTACGACCTCCTGGCCGACGGCTTCGGCGCCGGAGTCAACGGGCCGCTGACGCTGGCCGCCCGCCTCGACGGGGCCGACGACCGGCTCGCCCTGGACGGCCTGCCCGCAGTGCTGCGAGGCACCGACGGCGTCGCCTCGGTGAGCCCGGTGACCTACAACGCCGGCGGCGACACCGCCTTCCTCACCGTCGTCCCCGAGTACGCGCCGCAGTCGCCGCGGACCAGCGAACTCGTCGACCGGCTGCGTCAGGACGTCCTCCCGCCGGCCGCGGACGGCACCTCGCTCCGTATCCACGTGGGCGGTGTGACGGCCGGCTACGACGACTTCGCGGAGATCATCATCGGCAAGCTGCCGCTCTTCGTCGGGGTGGTCATCGGGCTCGGCTGCCTGCTTCTGCTGCTGGCCTTCCGTTCCCTCGCGGTTCCCCTCAAGGCCGCCGTGATGAACGTGGCCGCCGTGGCCGCGTCCTTCGGCGTCGTGGTCGCCGTCTTCCAGTGGGGGTGGGGCAGTGAACTCCTGGGGCTCGGGAGCGCGGGCCCCATCGAGCCCTTCCTCCCGGTGATCATGGTCTCCGTGCTCTTCGGACTGTCGATGGACTACCAGGTCTTCCTCGTCGGCCGGATGTACGAGGAATGGCTGGAGACCGGGGACAACCGCCGGTCGGTCCGGGTCGGACTCGCCGAGACCGGGCGGGTGATCAACTCGGCCGCTGTGATCATGATCTCGGTCTTCCTCGCCTTCGTCCTCAGCGGCGACCGCGTCATCGCGATGTTCGGCATCGCGCTGGCGGCCGCCGTCGCACTCGACGCCTTCGTCCTGCGCACCCTGCTGGTGCCCGCGCTGATGCACATGCTCGGGGGTGCGAACTGGTGGCTCCCCGCCCGGCTCGACCGGATGCTCCCGCGCATCAGCATCGAGCCGCCCGACCGCACGGCACCGCATGCGAAGATCCCGGGGAAGCGCACCGACGAGGCCGTCCGGTCCGTCGGGCAGCGCGTCCACTGAGACGTCAGGCTCGGCCCGCCGGGCAGCGCTCGCACCAAGACGTCACGCAGACCGAGAAGACCGAGGAGAGCCACTGTGTTCACGGTGTCGCTGGGTGAGGACGGGGCGGAGCTCCGCCCGCTGGAACCCTGGCAGGCGGAAGAGTTCCTGGCACACATGGACCGGGCGCGCGGTCTTGTCGACCCCTGGATCCCGTTCGCCTCGGCGGCCACGGACCTCGCCTCCGCACGCGCGCTGCTCCAGCGCTACGCGGACAAGCAGGCGGCCGACACCGGCCGGATCTACGGCATCTGGCTGGGCGGCACGCTGGTAGGCGGCGTCCTGTTCCGGATATTCGAGGCCGGGACCGGGAACTGCGAGATCGGCTGCTGGCTGGAGCCTGCCGGGCAGGGGCGGGGACTGGTCAACCGCGCGTCGAGAGCCTTGATCGACTGGGCGTTCGACGTACGGGGCATGCACCGGGTGGAGTGGATCGCCTCCGCCGCCAACACCCGCAGCGTCGCCGCGGCCGAACGGCTGGGGATGACTCGCGAGGGAGTGCTGCGAGAGGCCTACCTGTACCGCGGAAAGCGTCACGACGAGGAGATCTGGGCCGTCCTGGCCTCCGAATGGCGTAAGGCACGCGGCTGAGACGTCCGGTGTTAAGGAGGTTCTCATACGGGACCCCTAGCGTGCGGCGAATGAACACCACCCCCTCCACTCCGACCACCGACGACACCGACGAGAAGAAGGCGGCGGACGGGACCGCCGCCGCACCGGACGTGACGAAGAAGGCCCGCACCACGGAAGACGCCGCTCCGGCCGATGCCGCACCGGACGTGCCGGCGTCGGACGTGACCGCGATGGACGTGGCCGCCACGGACGCGGCGGCGGAGGACGGCGTCGAGGTCGAGCTGGAGCCCGACCCCTACGACGAGGCCGAGGCCGCCGCGGCCGCCGGGGTCGGGACCGGAGCCGCCGCCGTCGTGGCCGCCGGGCTCGGCATCGTCTCGCTCTCGGGCGCGTGGACCGGCCGTGTCGCAGCCGAGCGAGAGACCCTGATCGGCCAGATCAAGACCTCCGGCGGCGGCGGCAGCGCCGCCCAGCAGATCTCCGAGCTCTACGGCGACGCCTGGCACAGCACCGCCCTCGTCAACGGGCTCTTCGCACTGCTCGCGCTGCTCGTCGGCGTCTTCGTCCTGGTCCGGCCGGCCTTCGGTACTCCCTCGCTCCGTCCGATGGCGGGCTGGGTCCGCTCCGTCGCCACGGCGGGCATCGCGCTCGGGGTGCTCGGTCTGCTGATCTCCGTGGGCATGTACCTCGATCTCTTCGTCGCCCTGCCGTCCGCTGCCGGGGGCTGAGTCCCAGGAGGAAGCCGGCTAAGGCATCCGTCACCCGGGCCTAAGGCCCCCCACCCGCAGAGATGCGGCACTCGCCCGATGTGGCGGCAACCCCTGGCGGACGAGAGTGGGGGCACGGCAAGAAGCCGTGCCCCCACTCTCGTTCCGCACCAGGGAGAACACCGTGTACGAGTACGAACTCCACCAGCTCACCGTCGCCGAGCTGATCCGCAGGGCCGAGGAGCAGCGCACCGTCCGCCGGGCGGTTCTCGCCCGCCGTGCCGCCCGCCGCGCAGGACGCCACGACACCGAGGGGCGGGTGGGGAAGAACCGGAGCTGGTTCGTCCGCGCCGCGTAGCGATGGACGTCCGGCGAAAATCGGTCGCGGGGGTGTCGTACGCGTATGCGATGCTCGGCGACGTGGAGACCAACACCGTCAGCCCCGTCTTCGTCGGCCGAGCCGGTGAGCTCGCCGCGCTCACCGATACGCTCGCCCGCGCCGCGGGCGGAGAACCGCAGGCCATGCTCCTCGGTGGCGAGGCGGGTGTCGGCAAGACCCGGCTGGTCGAGGAGTTCATCACTGCTGCCTGCCGTCGCGAAGCCGTCGTGGCGGTCGGCGGATGCGTGGAGATCGGGGCGGAGGGCCTTCCCTACGCCCCGTTCGCCACTGCGCTCCGCGCCCTGCGCCGGGCGCTGCCCGAAGAGCTGACCGAGGCACTGGCGGGACAGGAGGGTGAACTGGCCCGGCTGCTGCCCGAACTGGGCGAGGCCGACCGGGCTCCGAACGACGAGCACGGCACCGCCCGGCTCTTCGAACTCGCCGCCCGGCTGCTGGAACGCGTCGCGGCGGCCCGTACGGTCGTCCTCGTCCTGGAGGACCTGCACTGGGCGGACGCCTCCACACGCCATCTCCTCGCCTACCTCTTCCGCACCCTGCGCAGCGGGCGCCTCGTCGTGATCGGCACGTACCGCGCCGACGACGTCCACCGCCGCCATCCACTGCGGCCGCTGCTCGCCGAGCTCGACCGGCTTCGCACGGTCCGCCGGATCGAGCTCGACCGCTTCAGCCGCGCCGAGGTGGGCCGGCAGCTCACCGGGATCCTCGCGATGGTCCCCGACCCGGCGCTGGTCGACGACATCTTCGAACGGTCCGACGGCAACGCGTTCTTCGTCGAGGAACTCGCCCGCAGCGTGGAGTGCTGCGGCGACAGCTCCGGACTCTCCGACTCGCTGCGTGACCTCCTCCTCGTACGCGTCGAGGCGCTTCCCGAGGACGCCCAGCGGATCGCCCGGATCATCGCCGAGGGCGGTTCCACGGTCGAGCATCCGCTCCTCGCAGCCGTCGCCGGCCTCGCCGAGGACGACCTCGACGAGGCGCTTCGGGCGGCGGTCGGCGCCAACCTGCTGCTGCCCGCCCCGGACACCGACGGGTACCGCTTCCGGCATTCCCTGGTCCGCGAGGCCGTCAGCGACGACCTGCTGCCCGGCGAACGCACGCGCCTCAACCGCCGTTACGCACAAGCGCTGGAGGGGGACCCGTCGCTCGTACGCACCGACGAGCGTGCCGCACGCCTCGCCAGCTACTGGTACGCCGCCCACGACGCGGCCAAGGCGCTGCCCGCCGTGCTACAGGCAGCGGTGGAAGCCAGGAGCCGCTACGCGTACAGCGAGCAACTCCGGCTGCTGGAAAGGGCAATGGAACTCTGGGACGACGTCCCCGACGCCGTACGGGCGACGCTGCGGCCTCTCGACCACGCCGAGGCCTACCCCGGCTGCGGCTGCGAGCCGGGCGCCGATCCGCTCCGCTATCTCGACCTGATGGCCGAGGCCACGGTGGCCGCGCGCTTCGGCGGAGACCGCGAACGGGCCCTGACCATAGCGAAGAAGGCCCTGCGCATCCTGGACGACGGCGGGGACCCGCTGCGCGCCGCGTGGTTCTGGGTGCAGCGTTCCCTGATGATGCAGAGCCTCTCCCGCGGTGACGGCCGGCAGGAGCTGGCCACCGCGGAGGACCTGGTACGGGGGCTGCAGCCGTCCGCCGTGCACGCCGACGTCCTCGCGAACGTCGCCAGCTGGGGCGCCCTGCACCGGCCCGGACCCGAGACACTGGTCGCGGCCGACCGGGCGGTGGAGTACGCCCGGCTCGTCGGCGAGGAGTCCATCGAGCTGCAGGCGCGGCTCACCCGTGGCTGGCTCACGATCGACGCGGGCGACGTCGAGGACGGCCTGGCCGAGATGTACGCCGTCCGGGACCGCTCCGAGGAACTGCACCTGGTGGGCGTGATGAGCCGTGCCGCCATCAATCTGCCCTCCTCACTCGAATCCACCGGCCGTTCCCTGGAGGCGGTGGCGGCGGCCGACCACGGCATCGAGATCTGCCACCGTCACGGACTCCCCGAGTCCGAGGCCTGGGTACGGGCCAACCAGGCGCAGTCACTCTTCTCACTGGGGCGCTGGGACGAGAGCCTGGCGGCGGCGGACGCGGCGGCGCCGCTTGCCCGGTCCCGCAAGTCGAACGGGCTCGTGGCCGCCCGGCGCACGGATCTGGCCCTGGCCCGCGGCGACTTCGAGGAGGCGGAGGAGCAACTGGCCCTGAACCGCCGGCACCTCGGCCTCCACGACCCACAGCCGCAGCACCTGATCTGCCCGGTCCGGCATGCCATGACCCTCGCCGCCCAGCAAGGCAGGCTCCCCGAGGCACGGGCCATGTTCGAGGCGCAGTCCGACACCGGCCTGCCGACGGGGACCCAGCGGTACTCCTTGCCGCTGCTCCACGCCGCCGCCGAGATGGAGGCCGACGCACGAGGGCTGCCCGCCACGGATCCCGGACGCCCGGCGGTCCTCGAACGGGTCCGGGGCCACCTCAAGCGTCTGCCGATGCTCGTGCCCGTATGGGCCGCCTACGGTGTGCTGATCGAGGCGGATCTGGCCCGCGCGGAAGGCGCGGACACCCCGGAGCACTGGTGCCGGGCCGCCACAGCCTTCGCTCCGCTCCAGCGCCCCTACGAGCTGGCACAGATCCGCCGCCACTGGGCGGAAGCGATACTCACCGCCTCCGGCGACCGGACGCCCGCGGCCGGACTTCTGCGCGAGGCCCACGCCGTGGCGCTCCGGCTCGGCGCGCGGCCGCTCGCGGAAAACATCGAGCTGCTGGCAGGCCGGGCACGGATCGTGCTTGCCGGGCCGGGCGGCGCGGCCGAGGACGAAGCGGCGCAGCCGGCCGAAGCCGACCCGGCGGTGGACGCGATCGAGTCGTTCAGGCTGACCTCGCGGGAACAGGAGGTGCACCGGCTGGTCGCGGCGGGATACACCAACCGCCGGATCGCGGAGGAGCTCTACATCTCTCCGAAGACAGCCAGCGTGCATGTGTCCAACATCCTGGCCAAGTTGAGCGTCTCCAGCCGTGGCGAGGCGGCCGCTCTGGCGCACCGCTTCCGGCTGTACACGGTGGGGTGAGACGAGGTCAGGGGCGGGGTGGGACCTGGTTCAGGGGCTGGTCCCGGACCGCAGCGGGACCAGGTCGGCGGCTGACCCGTGGCGGGTGGGGCCAGGCTCAGGGGCCGGTTCGTGGCCAGGTGCAGGGGCTGGTTCCTGGCAGGGCGAGGCGAGGTCCGGCGCGCCGCTCTCAATCGCCGGACCGGCCCGCATCCGGCCGGTCCCGGCCGCTGCCCGGCCGAGTGCGCTCCCGCGGATCGTCCTCGGGCCCCGTCCCGCCGTCGGGCCGCCCGGCCTCGGGCGGTGGGTGGCGGAGCGTCACCTTGCCGGAGGTGAGGTCTATCGGGCCACGCGCCGGATCGCCGATGCCCAGGTCCACCCGGCTCAGCTCCAGCCGCTTCTGCTCCTCGGCCGTGTGCTTACGGCCGGGCGCGAACAGTTCCTCGAAGAAGTTGAACACCGCTGTGCTCCCTCCGTCGTCCCCGTCCTCCGGTGCCCGTACGGCCGGCCGGTCCCATGGCCCCGGCCGACGGCTACCGCACCTTCAGGAGCAGGATCCGGTCGTCGCCCGACTTCACCGTGCCACGGCCGTCCGTGTTGCTCGTGACCAGCCACAGCTTGTCGCCACCCGCGGCGAGCACCGTGCGCAGACGGCCGTACTTCCCCTCCAGGAACGCCTGGGGGGCGGCCAGAGGTTCCCCGTCGGCTTTGCCCGTGAGGGGGATCCGCCAGAGCCGCTCGCCCCGCAGCCCCGCCATCCAGACCGATCCCTCGGCATAGGCGATCCCGCTCGGCGAAGCCTCGGAGGTTTGCCACTGGGCGACCGGGTCGACGAATCCCGACTTCTCCTCCTTGCCCTCGGCATCGGGCCAGCCGTAATTCTTGCCCGGTTCGATCAGATTCAGCTCGTCCCACGTGTTCTGGCCGAATTCCGCAGCCCAGAGACGCTTACCGCTGTCCCAGGCCAGGCCCTGGACATTGCGGTGCCCGTACGAGTAGACGAGCGAATCGGCCTCGGGATTGCCGTGCACAGGCTCGCCGTCGGGCGTCATCCGCAGGATCTTGCCCGACAGGGACGACTTGTCCTGTGAAAGGCCGGTGTCGCCCGTCTCACCCGTGCCCGCGTACAGCATGCGGTCGGGTCCGAAAGCGATACGCCCCCCGTTGTGGATGGAACCCTTCGGGATACCCCGGAGGATGGTGTCCGGAGCCCCCAACTGCTGCCCGGCGGGCTTCTCCTCGTCGTACTGAAGGCGGGCGATGCGGTTGTCGGACTCGGTGGTGAAGTAGGCGTAGATCAGATGGTCCGCGCCGAAGGTCGGGGCGACGGCGAGGCCGAGCAGACCGCCCTCACCCGCGGGCGCGACCCCCGGCACCGAGCCCAGCAGGGTCTTCTTGCCGCTCTCCCCGTCGATCCGGGTGATCGTCGCTTCGTCACGTGAGGCGACGAGCAGGTCACCGCCGGGCACTGCCGCGAGCCCCCACGGAGACGCGAGGCCGTCCGTGAGCGTCTTCACCACTTCGACCGAGCCCTTGGCCGGTGGCAGGTCCGCCGGCGGGGATGCCGAGGCCGTCGGCGCGGACGTGGCGCTCGCCGGGGGAGTGGAGCCGTCCCCACCGGCAGCCCGGCCGTCATCGGACGAGCAGGCGGTCAGCAGGAGAGAGGCCGAGGCGAGCAGGGCCACTACCCCCTTGCGCAGCACGGGAGTTTGCACAGCACCGATCCTTTCGACGGTCGGACGACTACTGTTCTTACACCGACGCTCCGACTCGGGTTCCCGATCTTCGCCGATTCTCCCGCCGCGGAGCCGGTTCCACGATCCGATTCCCACGGCCCCACGATCCGATTCAACGGTTCGGGGGCCCGTTCCCATGATCTACCGCCGGTCCCACGGTCCGCAGGGCCCCACGCCCCAAGGCCGGGTCCCACGGTCCGCAGGCCCCACGCCCCCAAGGCCCGGCCCCACGGTCCGCGGATCAGTCCCACGATCCGCGGGCCCGGGGCAGCCCGGCTATCTCGGCCAGATCCTGGTCCGTGAGCACCAGCCCCGCCGCTCCCGCGTTCTCGACGGCCCACCGCTCACGCTTCGCCCCGGGCACGGGCACCACATGGAGGCCCTGCCGCAGGACCCACGCCAGGGCAACCTGCGCCGGAGTGGCGCCGTGCCGCTCCCCGATCCTGCGCAGCCCCGCCACCACCGGCTGGTTCGCCGCCATCATCTCCGCGGTGAAGCGGGGGTGCCTCGCCCGTGGGTCATCCGGTTCGAAGCCCTGCCCCGGCTTGAGCGTGCCCGTGAGGTAGCCGTTGCCCAGCGGCATCGCCGCCAGCACCCCCACCCCCCGGGCCGCGCACCACGGCAGGAGGTCCTCCAGCGCCTGGGGCGACCACACGGAGAGCTCGGCCTGGACCGCGCTGACGGGAAAGACCTGCTGTACCCGTTCCAGCTGGCGGATGGTCCCGTCATGCATCCGAGCCCCCGGGCCGCGGCCGGCCCGGGCGCCCACCGCGCACAGCCCGAGCGCCCGCACCTTGCCCGCCGTCACCAGGTCCGCCATGGCGCCCCAGGTCTCTTCGACCGGCACCTCGGGATCCGCCCGGTGCAACTGGTAGAGATCGATCACATCGGTCTGGAGCCGCCGCAACGAGGCGTCGCAGGCCCGGCGGACGTAGCCGGGGCGCCCGTTGGCCACGATGTGCTGATCACCCACCAGCAGACCGCACTTGGTGGAGAGGAAGGCCTCGGAACGGCGGCCCTTGAGCGCCCGCCCGACGAGCAGCTCGTTGGTGAAGGGCCCGTACATGTCGGCGGTGTCGAGCAGTTGGACGCCCGCGTCCAGCGCGGCGTGCACCGTCCGCACCGAGCGGTCCCCGCGCTGCTGCGACGTGCTGTAGGCCCAGCTCATCGGCATACAGCCCAGCCCGACCGCACCCACGGCGAGCACCGCCGCACCGATAGTCCTGCGCTCCAACTCCCCGAACCCTCCCTCGGTCCCGTGATCACGGGGCCACCAGCACCCCAAAGTAACCTCTGTGCCTCCGCGCCCTTCGCATAGCCTCCTGACCATGACTTCCGCATCTGCCACCGACGTATGGCTGCCGTTCGACGCCGACGAGATCGAGGGCCTTCCCGAAGGTCTCAACTATCGCTTCTGGGACGGCGGCCGGGACTACCCGGCGGACCCCTCGGACTGTGCGTTCTATGTCGTTCCGTACATGAAGGGCCCGGAGGTCGCGGTCCGTCCGCTCCAGGAGATGCGAGCGGTCCAGGTCGTGCAGACCCTCTCCGCGGGCATCGACCACGTGCAGCCGGGGCTCGGTCTGCTGCCCGCCGGGGTGCGGCTGTGCAACGCCAAGGGGGTGCACGAGGCCTCGACGGCCGAACTCGCCCTGGCCCTGGTGCTCGCCTCGCTCCGAGGGTTCCCCGGCTTCGTGCACGGCCAGGACAAGGAGGAGTGGCGGTCCGGTTTCTATCCGGCACTCGCCGACAAGTCCGTTCTCGTTGTGGGCTACGGATCGATCGGCGCGGCCATCGAGGACCGGCTCGAACCCTTCGAGTGCGCGCGGGTGGTGCGCGTCGCACGCTCCGCACGGGCAACCGCACGCGGCCCCGTACACGCGATCGAAGAGCTTCCCGCTCTGCTTCCCGAGGCCGACATCGTCATCCTGTCCACTCCGCTGAACCCTTCCACACAGGGGCTGGTGGGCCCCGGCTTCCTCGCCGCGATGCGGGACGGAGCGCTGCTCGTGAACGTCGCGCGGGGCGCCGTCGTCGACACGGCCGCCCTGCTTTCCGAACTCGAGTCCGGCCGGCTGCGCGCCGCGCTCGACGTGACCGACCCCGAACCCCTGCCCGCAGGTCACCCGCTCTGGCATGCTCCCCACACCCTGATCACCCCCCATGTGGGCGGCAGCACCTCGGCGTTCCTGCCGCGCGCGAAGCGGCTCCTGACCGGACAACTGACCCGCTTCGCCGCGGGGGAAGCGGTCGACAACCTCGTGCTCACCACCGGCTGACCACGCTCCGGAGCCGCCCGGCCGCACCGCGTTCCGGTAATGCGCCAGATGGTCACGGAGAGTAGAGAAGCTATGTCCCTGAGTGACGACTCTGGTGTATCGTCCACAAGAGGGCAGCGCCGTGGAAGGGATGGCGCCGGGGAGGAAGCGGAACGCGAGGGGGCGACGGGCGATGTTCGGCCAGTGGAGAGACGATCCGACGCGGCAGGGCGGGCAGGAGAGGCCCGCGGCCGCGAGGGCGCCAAGGTCTGCCCGAGGGGCTCTCCGGTGAGCGCCCTCGGGGCCCTGCTCTCCCGGCAGCCCGCCTCAGGGCGAGCTGTGGGGCTGCGCTCCCAGCTCGTCCTCGCAGCCGTCTGCTCCGGATACGCCGTGGGGGCCGCCTTCGGCTGGGGGTCGCCCGGAGTCGCTCTGTTCATGGGGGACTTCGGCCTCAGCGTCGCCGCCCTGATCGCCGCGGTGTCGTGCTTCCTCTACGCCCGCACCAGCGACGCCCGGTTCCGGCCCGCCTGGCTCCTCTTCTCGCTCTCCTCGGCAATGGCCGCCGGTGGCAACGCGGTCTGGGGGTGGTACGAGGTGGTCCTCGGGCGCTCGGTGCCCACGCCTTCCCTCGCGGACCTCTTCTTCCTCTGCTTCGCGCCGCCCGCCATCGTGGGACTGCTGGTCCTGGCCAAACGGCCCGTCACGCGGGCCGGATGGGTCTGCCTGGTGCTCGACGCGTGGCTGATCGGCGGATCCCTGCTCACGCTCTCCTGGAGCCTCGCGCTGGCCCACACCGCGCATGTCGCGAACGCCGCGGGAGAGAGCGTGGCCCGGGCCGCGCTCTCGCTCTCCTATCCGCTGCTGGACATCGTGCTGGTGTCCATGGTCCTCGCACTCCACTTCCGGCGGGTCAACGCGAACCGCTCCGCGGTGCACACCGCCATCGCCGGCCTCGCCCTGACCGTGCTGTGCGACGCCCTGTTCACAGCCCCGCTGCTCCGCTCGGCGTACCACTCGGGCCAACTGCTGGACGCGGGCTGGTTCGCCGGTTCCCTGCTCCTCGCCTACGCGCCCTGGGGCGCCCGTAGAAGCCAGGACAACGCTGTCGAGCCCTCCTGCCCGGATCCTCCTGCCGCGAGCCGTCCGATCGCCGGATCCCTCGCCGCGCTCACGCCCTATCTGGCAGCGGCGGTCTGCACCCTCGGCATCCTCTACAACGTCGTGGAGGGCCGCAGGGTCGACCGGGTCGTCGTCCTCACCGGCTGCACGGTCGTCCTCGCCCTGGTCCTGCGGCAGGCCATCATGCTCCTGGACAACATCGCGCTCACCCAGGAACTGGCCCAGAAGGAGAACCACTTCCGCTCCCTGGTCCAGGGTTCCAGCGACGTCATCATGATCGCCGAGCCGAGCGGGGTGCTCCGCTACGTGAGTCCCGCGGCGGCCGGGGTCTACCGGCGGGACGCCGAGGACCTCGTCGGTGCGGAGCTGTCGTCGATCATCCATCCCGACGACCTCGGGGGGGTGGTCCACGAGTTGCGGCGCTTCCTCGCCGCACCGGCCCGCGAGGAGCCCACCACGCGGATCGAATGCCGCTTCGGATCGGGCACGGGCGACTGGCTCCACGTGGAGTCCACCGTCAACCGCCACCAGGGCGGCCTGCTGCTCAACAGCCGGGACGTGACGGAGCGGGTCAGGCTCCAGGCGCAGCTCCAGCACAACGCGGAACACGATCCGCTCACCGACCTGCCAAACCGGGCCCTCTTCACCACCAGGGTCGGTCAGGCGCTGGGCGGCCGCCGGGCCGGGGATCCGGGGACCGCCGTGCTCTTCATCGACCTCGACGGCTTCAAGGCCGTCAACGACTCCATCGGCCACCAGGCGGGCGACGAGCTCCTCGTCCAGGCAGCCCGCCGGCTCCAGGAGTCCGTGCGCGCCTCGGACACAGCGGCACGGCTCGGGGGCGACGAGTTCGCCGCGCTCATCGTCGGCGACGGCACCCGTGACCAGGCCGCCCGGGAGTGCCAGGTCCATGAGATCGCCGACCGGCTGCGGCTCAGGCTCTCCCAGCCCTACAGGATCGGCACCGGTGAGGTCCGGGTCGCCGCGTCCATCGGAGTCGCCTTCGCCGAGCCCTCCATCACGCCCAAGGACCTCATGCGCAACGCCGACCTGGCCATGTACCGGGCGAAGGCCGGCGGCAAGGACCGGGTCGAGCTGTACGCCCCCCAGATGCAGGCCGACGTCGTGCGCCGATCCGAGCTGGCGGCGCGGCTCCGCACCGCCCTGCGCGACGGCGAATTCGCCCTGCTCCACCAGCCCGTCGTCCACCTGGCCAGCGGATCGATCGCGGCCGTCGCCGCCCAGGCACGCTGGCGCTCCGCCCAGGGCATCCTCTTCACCCCCGCCGAGTTCCTCCGCGTCTCCGAGGGCAGCGACCGCGCCGCCGAGCTCGGCACCTGGATGCTGGAGGAGGCCGTCGAGCAGGCCGCCGAGCGGTCCAGGGCGGGGCATCCGGTCTCCGTCTCCGTGCGGGTCTCCGCCGCCCGGCTCCTGGACCGTGCCCTGCCGCCGGGGTCCGTCGAGGCGCTCCTGACCCGGCACGGACTGCCGTCAGGTGCCCTGATGATCGAAGTGGCCGACAGCGACCCCCGGATCTCCTTCGACGAGCTGGAGCAACGGCTGGTCGCGCTGCGCCGGCTCGGTGTCCGGATCGCACTCGACGGCTTCGGCAGCGGGTACGCCGCGGTCAACGCCCTGCGCCGGCTCCCCATCGACGTACTGAAGCTGGACCGGTGCCTGGTGGAGGGGGTCGTGGAGTCGGCGAGGCTGCACAAGATCACCAGTGGGCTGCTCCGCATCGCGGGAGACCTCGGCATGCAGTCCGTGGCCGACGGCGTGGACGGGCCCGAGCAGGTGCGTGCGCTGCGCGCCATGGGGTGTACGCACGGCCAGGGAATGGCCTTCGCCGGGCCGCTGGACGAGTACCGGCTGCGTCGCACCCTGATCCGGGGGAAGTATCCCGTCCCGGGCACGGGTCCAGGACCTCAGCCGGTGCTCGCGGGCGGCGCGATCCCGCTCCAGGGGCGCTCACATGATGAGACTCCCGTCCCACCCACTTGACACCGTATGCGTGCCGGAGAGAGGGTCAATGCCATGCGCACCCGAATTCTCGTACTTGGAAAGCGCGTCGGCTGAAGCAGGGTCACTCATGGACACCTTGCAGACCGCACCGGCGCGCTCCCCTCGCTTGCCTCACGGCACGAGGGGTTTTTTGTTGCACCGGGACCTTTCAGAACCCCATGAAAACACCGCATAAACCCTCAGCTTCGAGAAGAGAATGCCGATGACCGAGCAGGCCACCGGGGCCCAGCACCCGCAGCCGCGGGCCCGTAACGGCGGACCGTCCTCCGCCTCCGTTGAGCACCTCACGGGCGCGCAGTCCCTCATCCGTTCTCTCGAGGAAGTCGGCGCCGACACGGTATTCGGCCTTCCCGGCGGCTGCATCCTTCCGGCGTACGACCCGCTGATGGACTCCACCCGGGTCCGTCACATCCTGGTCCGCCACGAGCAGGGTGCCGGTCACGCGGCCACCGGTTACGCGCAGGCCACCGGCAAGGTCGGCGTCTGCATGGTGACCTCGGGGCCCGGTGCCACGAACCTGGTCACCCCGATCGCCGACGCGGCCATGGACTCCGTGCCGCTGGTCGCGATCACCGGCCAGGTGGCCTCGGCCGCCATCGGCACGGACGCCTTCCAGGAAGCCGACATCTGCGGCATCACGATGCCCATCACGAAGCACAACTTCCTGGTCACCCGCGCCGAGGACATCGCGCACACGGTCGCCGAGGCCTTCCACATCGCCTCCACCGGCCGCCCGGGACCGGTCCTCGTCGACATCGCCAAGGACGCTCTTCAGGCGAAGACGACCTTCAGCTGGCCGCCGACGATGGACCTGCCCGGCTACCGCCCGGTCACCAAGCCGCACGCCAAGCAGATCCGCGAGGCCGCCAAGCTCATCACGCAGGCCAAGCGTCCCGTGCTCTACGTCGGCGGCGGCGTCATGAAGGCCGGCGCCACCGCCGAGCTCAAGGTCCTGGCAGAGCTCACCGGAGCGCCCGTCACCACCACGCTGATGGCGCTCGGCTCCTTCCCCGACAGCCACCCGCTGCACGTGGGGATGCCCGGCATGCACGGTTCGGTCACCGCCGTCACCGCGCTGCAGAAGGCCGACCTGATCGTCGCGCTCGGGGCCAGGTTCGACGACCGTGTCACCGGCAAGCTGGACAGCTTCGCGCCCTACGCCAAGATCGTCCACGCGGACATCGACCCGGCCGAGATCGGCAAGAACCGCGCCGCCGACGTCCCGATCGTCGGCGACGCCCGCGAGGTCATCGCCGACCTCGTCCAGGCGGTCCAGGCGGAGCACACCGAGGGCAACACCGGCGACTACGGCGCATGGTGGAAGGACCTCAACCGCTGGCGCGAGACCTACCCGGTCGGCTACGACCTGCCGGAGGACGGCAGCCTCTCGCCGCAGCAGGTCATCCAGCGCATCGGCGAACTCGCCCCCGAGGGAACGATCTTCGCGGCGGGCGTCGGCCAGCACCAGATGTGGGCCTCGCACTTCATCCAGTACGAGCAGCCGGCCACCTGGCTCAACTCCGGCGGCGCCGGAACGATGGGTTATGCCGTCCCGGCCGCGATGGGGGCCAAGGCGGGCATGCCCGAGCGCGCCGTCTGGGCGATCGACGGCGACGGCTGCTTCCAGATGACCAACCAGGAACTCACCACCTGCGCGCTCAACAACATCCCGATCAAGGTCGCGATCATCAACAACGGCGCGCTCGGGATGGTCCGCCAGTGGCAGACCCTGTTCTACAACCAGCGGTACTCCAACACCGTGCTGCACTCCGGCCCGGACGCCGACGGCAACGCCGCCAAGGGCACCCGCGTGCCGGACTTCGTCAAGCTGTCCGAGGCCATGGGCTGCTACGCGATCCGCTGCGAGGACCCGGCCGATCTGGACAAGGTCATCGCCGAGGCCAACGCCGTCAACGACCGCCCGGTCGTCATCGACTTCATCGTCCACGAGGACGCCATGGTGTGGCCGATGGTCGCCGCCGGCACCTCCAACGACGAGGTCATGGCAGCGCGCGGGGTCCGCCCCGACTTCGGCGACAACGAAGACGACTGAGAGACAGAGAGAGACCGACTCCAATGTCCAGTAAGCACACGCTCTCCGTCCTGGTCGAGAACAAGCCCGGTGTCCTCGCCCGGATCACGGCCCTGTTCTCCCGGCGCGGCTTCAACATCGACTCGCTCGCGGTCGGTACCACCGAACATCCCGACATCTCACGCATCACCATTGTCGTGAACGTCGAGGGCCTGCCCCTGGAGCAGGTGACCAAGCAGCTCAACAAGCTGGTCAACGTCCTGAAGATCGTCGAACTCGAGCCCGCCGCAGCGATCCAGCGGGAGCTCGTCCTGGTGAAGGTCCGCGCCGACAACGAGACCCGCTCCCAGATCGTCGAGATCGTCCAGCTGTTCCGCGCCAAGACCGTGGACGTCTCTCCCGAGGCCGTCACGATCGAGGCGACAGGGGGCGCCGACAAGCTGGAGGCCATGCTCAAGATGCTCGAGCAGTTCGGCATCAAGGAGCTCGTCCAGTCCGGCACCATCGCCATAGGGCGCGGCGCGCGCTCGATCACCGACCGTTCTCTGCGCGCACTCGACCGTACGGCGTAGTCCCTTCCGGCCATCCTCGCCGCTCGCATGGCGAGACCCGGCAACGAACCCCACGCACCCCGCCGTACGGTGGGACGCAACACCTGCACACCAAGGAGAAGACCCAGTGGCCGAGCTGTTCTACGACGACGATGCCGACCTGTCCATCATCCAGGGCCGTAAGGTCGCGGTCCTTGGTTACGGCAGCCAGGGGCACGCCCACGCGCTGTCGCTGCGTGACTCGGGTGTCGACGTCCGCGTCGGTCTGCACGAGGGTTCGAAGTCCAAGGCCAAGGCCGAGGAGCAGGGCCTGCGCGTGGTGACCCCGTCCGAGGCCGCCGCCGAGGCCGACGTCATCATGATCCTCGTCCCGGACCCGATCCAGGCCCAGGTCTACGAGGAGTCCGTCAAGGACAACCTCAAGGACGGCGACGCGCTGTTCTTCGGCCACGGCCTGAACATCCGCTTCGACTTCATCAAGCCGCCGGCCAACGTCGACGTCTGCATGGTCGCCCCGAAGGGCCCGGGCCACCTGGTCCGCCGCCAGTACGAGGAAGGCCGCGGCGTCCCGTGCATCGTGGCCGTCGAGCAGGACGCGACGGGCAAGGGCCTGGAGCTCGCCCTCAGCTACGCGAAGGGCATCGGCGGCACGCGTGCCGGCGTCATCAAGACGACCTTCACCGAGGAGACCGAGACCGACCTGTTCGGTGAGCAGGCCGTCCTCTGCGGTGGCACCGCCGCCCTGGTCAAGGCCGGTTTCGAGACGCTGACCGAGGCCGGCTACCAGCCGGAGATCGCGTACTTCGAGTGCCTCCACGAGCTGAAGCTCATCGTGGACCTCATGTACGAGGGCGGCCTCGAGAAGATGCGCTGGTCCATCTCGGAGACCGCCGAGTGGGGCGACTACGTCACCGGTCCGCGCATCATCACGGACGCCACCAAGGCCGAGATGAAGAAGGTCCTCGCCGAGATCCAGGACGGCACCTTCGCCAAGAACTGGATGGCCGAGTACCACAACGGTCTGCCCAAGTACAACGAGTACAAGAAGGCCGACAGCGAGTCCCTGCTGGAAACCACCGGCGCGGAGCTGCGCAAGCTCATGAGCTGGGTCGACAACGAGGAAGCCTGAGTTCTCGCCGTGGGGCGGGCCCGCACGGGCCCGCCCCACGGCGCACGGCCGGCCTCACACCCCGTGTCACTGCGGGGAGGGGTGGGTGACAGGAAGGCGGCGCCGTACGTCTGTACACACCGTCCACCCCGTGCGGGTGATCCTTCCACCGGGGCGCAGACCGCGTCCGGCCGCATGACTACACTTCTCAACACATATACGCGTCAGGGCCCACAGTGTCGTGCGTCTTCCACGCGGCTAGCCCCTCCACCGCCTGCGGCCGTCGGGACGGCCGTCCGCACTGGACTTGTGAGGACACACGTGAGCTCGAAACCTGTCGTACTCATCGCCGAAGAGCTGTCGCCCGCCACGGTTGACGCCCTGGGTCCGGATTTCGAGATCCGGCACTGCAACGGCGCGGACCGCGCCGAACTCCTCCCCGCGATCGCCGATGTCGACGCGATCCTGGTGCGCTCCGCCACCAAGGTCGACGCCGAGGCCATCGCCGCGGCCAAGCAGCTCAAGGTCGTCGCCCGCGCAGGCGTCGGTCTGGACAACGTCGACGTCTCCTCGGCCACCAAGGCCGGCGTGATGGTCGTCAACGCGCCGACGTCCAACATCGTCACCGCCGCCGAGCTGGCCTGCGGCCTGCTCGTCGCCACCGCGCGCAACATCCCGCAGGCCAACACCGCCCTGAAGAACGGCGAGTGGAAGCGCTCCAAGTACACGGGCGTCGAGCTCAGCGAGAAGACCCTCGGTGTCGTCGGCCTCGGCCGCATCGGCGTCCTGGTCGCGCAGCGCATGTCGGCCTTCGGCATGAAGATCGTCGCGTACGACCCCTACGTGCAGCCCGCGCGCGCCGCCCAGATGGGCGTCAAGCTCCTCACGCTGGACGAGCTGCTCGAGGTCTCCGACTTCATCACGGTGCACCTGCCCAAGACGCCCGAGACGCTCGGCCTGATCGGCGACGACGCGCTGCACAAGGTGAAGCCCTCGGTGCGCATCGTCAACGCCGCGCGCGGCGGCATCGTCGACGAGGACGCGCTCGCCTCCGCCCTCAAGGAGGGCCGGGTCGCCGGTGCCGGGCTGGACGTGTACACGAAGGAGCCCTGCACGGACTCCCCGCTGTTCCAGTTCGACCAGGTCGTCTGCACCCCGCACCTCGGTGCCTCCACCGACGAGGCACAGGAGAAGGCGGGCATCGCGGTCGCCAAGTCCGTCCGTCTCGCCCTCGCCGGTGAGCTCGTGCCCGACGCGGTCAACGTCCAGGGCGGCGTGATCGCCGAGGACGTGCGCCCCGGCCTGCCGCTCGCCGAGAAGCTGGGCCGGATCTTCACCGCGCTCGCGGGCGAGGTCGCGGCCCGTCTCGACGTCGAGGTGTACGGCGAGATCACCCAGCACGACGTGAAGGTTCTCGAGCTCTCCGCGCTCAAGGGCGTCTTCGAGGACGTCGTCGACGAGACCGTCAGCTACGTCAACGCCCCGCTCTTCGCGCAGGAGCGCGGTGTCGAGGTCCGCCTCACCACCAGCTCCGAGTCGCCCGACCACCGCAACGTGGTGACCGTCCGCGGCACGCTGTCCAGCGGCGAGGAGGTCGCGGTCTCCGGCACGCTGGCCGGTCCCAAGCACCTGCAGAAGATCGTCGCGATCGGCGAGCACGACGTCGACCTGGCGCTCGCCGACCACATGGTCGTCCTGCGCTACGAGGACCGTCCCGGCGTCGTCGGCGCGGTCGGCAAGATCCTCGGCGAGGCCGGTCTGAACATCGCCGGAATGCAGGTCTCACGGCAGGACGCGGGCGGCGAGGCGCTGGTCGTCCTCACCGTCGACGACACCATCCCGCAGTCGGTCCTCACCGAGATCGCCGAGGAGATCGGCGCCACCTCGGCCCGTTCGGTCAACCTCACCGACTGATCCCGTTCCGTACGACGACCGCGCCCGGCGGACAGACTTCGCTCTGTCCGCCGGGCGCGGTCGTGCGAGATCCCTCAGGCCGCCGAGCCCGGCGCGTGTCATCCGTCGACGTGTCCGGTGAAGAGCATCACGAGGAACAGGGTCCAGCCCACCGTGGACACGACCGCGGGAAAGAGGGCGGCGGTCATGCAGCCCGACAGGACGAGACCGTTGCGGCGTCGCCTGAGCGCCGGAGTGCGGGCGAGGAACCAGCTGGGCAGGACCAGCAGGTAGGAGAGCAGCACACCACCGGTGAGCAGGAACGCCCGGTCGGCGAAGGTGTTCTCCACCGACGACACGGCGGAGGCCAGGGCCGGCGCCAGCACGGTTCCGGTCAACGGGACCGCCCACCAGCGCGGTTCGGGATCCTGTCGCGTAGTGAGGGGGAAGGGGGTCCTGACGTCGGTGCTCATGGACCTATTTCACCGCGTGTGACCCCGCGCTCACCCCGTCGGCGTACTCACGCCGTCGCGGCGCCGTACTCATCCGGGGCGTGGCTCACAGCCGGGCCTGCTTGAGCGCCATGTGCAGCAGCAGCCGGTCCTCACCGTCGTTCAGGTCGAGGCCGGTGAGCTGCTGGACCCGGGCGAGCCGGTAGTAGAGCGTCTGCCGGTGGATGCCCAGCTCGGTGGCCGTCCGGCTCGCCTGGCCCGCACGGTCGAGGAACACCTCGGCGGTGCGGGCCAGTTCCGCGTGGGGCGGGGTGAGCAGGGGGCGGACCGCCTGGTCCGGTGCGGTGTCCGGGGTGCCGGGCAGTGCGGTCAGGAGCCGGTACGGGCCGATGGCCGACCAGTCGGCGACCGGGCCGAAGCGGGATTCCGCCGAGGCGGCTCGGGCGGCGGACAGGGCCTCGTGCCAGGACTCGGCCAGCTCGGCCAGACCTCGGCGGGCGGCGGCCAGGCCACCGGTCGCGGCGGCTCCGGCGGTGCTGCGCAGCCGTTCCGCGGCCGTCGTCGCCGGGTCGAGCGCCTCGGGGGAGCGCAGCCGGACCAGGGCGGCCAGCGCCTGGGCGCCGGCCCCGGGCACCGTGGCGAGGGCCGCCGCCGACGGCACCGTACGCACGGATGGGGTCTCGCCCGGCCACGGGGTCACGCACACCAGCGTGTGCAGTCCGTCCGCGTCGGCGCCGAGGGCCTCGCGCAGCGAGGCGACCGCCATGTCGCGCTGCCAGCCGCGCTGCGCGACGAGCACCGCCGCGAACTCCCGGGAGAGGTCCGTGCCCGCCCGCTCCTCGTCGGAGAGCAGGGCGCCGATCCGGGCCGCGACGTCCATCGCCGCCGTCAGCTGTCCGTCGGTCGGCCCCGGATCGGCGTCCAGCAGCCACACGTAGCCCAGGACGACACCCCGATGGCGTACGGGAAGGCAGATGCGGTCCCGGAAGACCCCGGCCTCCGGGGCGGCGGGGATGCGGACCGGGCCGGTCGCACGGGTGATGCCGAAGCCTTCGAACCACGCGCGGACCGCCGGGGTGGAGCGCCTGGTGAGGATCGAGCGCGTACGGACGGGGTCCATGGCCGTGTCGTCGTCGCTGTCGTGGGCCCCGAAGGCGACCAGACCGAAGTCGCGGTTCTCCAGGGTCGCGGGAGCGCCGAGCAGCGTGGAGATCTCGTCGACCAGCTCCTGGTAATCGCCCTTCACCCCGCCATTCTCGCACCCCTTCAGACAAATGTCTGAGATCCAGTACACGGATGCGTGACAGCTGTCGATGGCACGTGCTTTCCGGGATCCCTAGATTTCACAGTGGTTCTCCGTGCCGTCCCGGTCTGTTCATATGCGTACCGGTCCGGCCTCGTTCGTACTCCGTGGAGGTGCCCCGTGCTGGGTCCCGTGATTCTCGCCGCGTCACGCAGCGACAAGATGCGTCGTTTCATCTCGGCCGCGCCGGGCACCAAGCAGGTCGTCGACCGCTTCATCGCAGGTGAGAGCGTCGACCAGGTCGTCCCGGTCATCCAGGACGCGGCCGCCAAGGGTCTTGAGGTGACCCTGGACGTCGTGGGCGAGGACATCACCACCCCGGAGCAGGCCGCCGCCGCGCGCGACGCCTACCTGGAGCTTGTCGGCCGCCTGGAGGAGCTCGGGCTCGGCGCCCGGGCCGAGATGTCCGTCAAGCTGTCGATGTTCGGACAGGCGCTGGAGGGCGGTCACGACCTCGCCCTCGCCAACGTCCGCCCCGTCGTCGAGGCCGCCGCCGCGATCGGCACCACGGTCACGCTGGACGCCGAGGACCACACCACCCTCGACTCGATGTTCGCCATCCACGAGGAGCTGCGGAAGGACTTCCCGCAGACCGGCTGCGTGATCCAGTCCTACCTGTTCCGCACCGAGGCCGACGCGCGCCGCCTCGCCGCCGCGGGCAGCCGGGTCCGTCTGGTGAAGGGCGCCTACAAGGAGCCCGCCTCCGTCGCGTACCAGAGCAAGCCGGAGATCGACAAGGCGTACGTCCGCATCCTGAAGACCCTGATGCTGGGCGAGGGCTACCCGATGATCGGCTCCCACGACCCCCGTCTCATCGCCATCGGCCAGGAGCTCGCACGCCAGGCAGGGCGCAAACTGGACGAGTACGAGTTCCAGATGCTGTACGGCATCCGCAGCGAGGAGCACGTCCGGCTCGCGGCCGAGGGCCACCGGATGCGCGTCTACACGGCGTACGGCACCGACTGGTACGGATACTTCATGCGCCGCCTCGCGGAGAAGCCGGCCAACCTGCTGTTCTTCGGCCGCTCCGTCCTCACCAAGGGCTGAACCACGGGCTGGACCGAAGGTCCGGACCACAGGGCTGAACCAGGGCTGACCTGCCCGGCCGACCAACCACCTCAACCAAGGAGACAAGGCACTCATGGACGCTGTCACCCAGGTCCCCGCGCCGGTCAACGAGCCGGTCCACTCCTACGCCCCCGGCACCGCCGAGCGAGCCCGCCTGGAGGCGAAGCTCAAGGAGCTCAGCCAGAACCCCATCGACCTGCCGATGACCATCGGCGGCGAGAAGCGCATGGGCGGCGGCGAGCGTGTCGACGTCGTGCAGCCGCACAACCACAAGGCCGTCATCGGCACCTTCGCGGGTGCCACCGAGCAGGACGCCCAGGACGCCGTCGACGCGGCCCTCGCCGCCGCTCCGGCCTGGCGCGCCATGTCCTTCGACGACCGCGCGGCCATCATCCTGCGTGCCGCCGAGCTGCTGTCCGGCCCCTGGCGCGAAACGCTCGCCGCCTCCACGATGCTCGGCCAGGGCAAGACCGCGCAGCAGGCCGAGATCGACTGCCCCTGCGAGCTCGTCGACTTCTGGCGCTTCAACGTGCACTACGCGCGCCAGATCCTCGCCGAGCAGCCGCCGGCGAACTCCCCGGGCGTGTGGAACCGCATGGACCACCGCCCGCTCGAGGGCTTCGTCTACGCGATCACGCCGTTCAACTTCTCGGCCATCGCCGCCAACCTGCCCACCGCGCCCGCCCTCATGGGCAACGTCGTGGTGTGGAAGCCGTCCCCCACGCAGACCCACGCCGCCGTGCTGCTGATGCAGCTCCTGGAGGAGGCCGGGCTGCCCAAGGGCGTCATCAACCTCGTCACCGGTGACGGCATCGCCGTCTCCGAGGTCGCGCTGAACCACCGCGACCTGGCCGGTGTCCACTTCACGGGCTCGACCCCCACCTTCCAGCACCTGTGGAAGACGGTCGGCAACAACATCGCCAACTACCGCACCTACCCGCGGCTCGTCGGCGAGACCGGTGGCAAGGACTTCGTCGTCGCGCACCCCAGCGCCGACCGCGCCGTCCTGAAGACCGCGCTGACCCGTGGCTCCTTCGAGTACCAGGGCCAGAAGTGCTCCGCGTCCTCCCGCGCGTACGTCCCGGCCTCCATCTGGAACTCCGGTTTCAAGGAGGAGTTCGCGGCCGAGGTCGACGGCATCACCATGGGTGACGTCACCGACCTGTCGCACTTCATGGGCGCCGTCATCGACGCGCGTTCCTTCGCGAAGAACAAGGCCGCGATCGACCGCGCAGCCGCCGACCCGACCTGCACGATCGTCGCCGGTGGCACGTACGACGACTCCGTCGGCTACTTCGTGCGCCCGACCGTCATCGTGTGCGACGACCCGGCCAACGAGGTCTTCACCACCGAGTACTTCGGCCCGATCCTCGCCGTCCACGTGTACGAGGACGAGAAGTACGACTCCATGCTGGAGCAGATGGAGTCGGTGTCCGACTACGCGCTGACCGGTGCGGTCATCTCCAACGACCGCGCGGCCGCCGCGTACACGATGGACAAGCTCCGCTACGCCGCGGGCAACTTCTACATCAACGACAAGTCGACCGGTGCGGTCGTCGGCCAGCAGCCCTTCGGCGGCGGCCGTGGCTCCGGCACCAACGACAAGGCCGGCGCCCCGCAGAACCTGCAGCGCTGGACGCTGACCCGCGCCATCAAGGAGACGCTGGTCGCGCCGACCGAGTACACCTACCCCCACCAGGGCTGAGAGGGAGGCGGGTGGCCTCGGACCGCCCCGTCCGAGGCCACCCGCCACCTTCCGCCCCCGGGGCGCCCGCCACGGGCGCCCCGCCCCCGCACTCCGCCTCCCGACCGGCTCCCCCCGCCGGCCGGGAGGCGGTTTCCATATGCGGTCCGGGTCCTCGGAGAGTCGCGTCCCGGGCCGTCCACACCGACGGGTACGACGGACGGGACCCGCGTCCGCACCCGAGCAGGCCCTCGGCGACAGCGGTGAACTCATCCGCCCCGAACGCTCCGGCCGCCGCGCTCCACGGACGGTTCGAGCCCGGGCGCGGCTTTTCCGCGGCCCCCGGGGCCGGGCGGCTCGTCCCGCCCGAAGGCCGCGTCGCCCGGTCCCGCGCCCGCGCGTCGCCCAGCTCCGGGCGGTGTCCGCCGCCGGGCCCGAGGCCCTCCGATCACCGCTCTTGTGCGGGCACTCCGTTCGGCAGGCCAGTAGTCCGACGCGCTGCGGGCGGCGCGCAGGGTGGCGATGCGGCGTGCCGTGCACAAGAGGAACCTCCACCCGGCCGTCGGGCTGCCGAAGCTCCGCTCCGAGGAGATGCCCACCGCGGACCGCGGGCAGCGTCCGGTGATCCACACGGCCGGGCCCGGCAGCGAGTCGTACGAGCGGCTGCGGCTCCCGCGCGCGGTCGGGCCGCAGGAGACGAGGGTGTCCGGTCAGGCGGACGGGATCGACGGTGACGACCTGCGGCGCGCCGCCCATGACGGAGCCGGGGCCGGGCGGGGCGACGGCTCGCCCGGCGCCGGCACAGTGGGCCGGGGACGGGAGCCCTGGGCGCAGGGTGGCCTTATGCGGCCGGCGGCACCGGGGGCCCGCCTCCGGTGCCCGGCGCGGGCAACTGGGCGGTGGAGGCCGTGTACTTGAGGAGAAGGCGTGCGAATTCCAGCCGCTCGGCTTCGGGCCAGTCACGGGTGATGAATTCGAACGCCTGCCGCTGCTGGTGACGGAAGCGATGAAGAAGGGCGGTGCCCTCCTCGGTGAGGTGGAGCACCGTACGCCGGCCGTCCCGCTGCGAGGCCGCGCGGACCAGATAGCCGTGGGAGATGCAGTCGCTCACCATGCGGCTGGCCACCGACGGGTCCACCAGGAGGTGGTCGGCGAGACCGCCGACCGTCATCTCCGTGTCCGCCTCGGCAGCCTCGTCGACGATGTTGAGGACCAGGTTGCGCTTCAGGTCCTTGGGCCCCGTCGGAGGGTCGACCGGCGCCTGCATGGTGCGCCGCCGCAGCCGGGCGAAGGCCGTGCCGACGGCATCCAGGAGGGCCTGGCCCTGCGGCATGGAGACGTCCTTGTCGGTCATCCCCGCAGCTTATCGCATGTATCTGCAGGCGGCAGATGCATGCAAAAGTGCATGGAATTGTGAATTGCATTAATGTGGTCGACGTGGTGGGAGAACTCGGCACCAGCGGAGCGATGTGCCTGCCCGGAGGAGAGAGTCATGATCACAGCCATCATCAACGGCCGGGTGTTCGACGGTGAGCGCGTGCTGGAGGACACCACCGTCGTGCTGAACGGCACGCGGATCGCGGCGGTCGGAGCCGAACCGCCCGTCGGGGCGGACATCGTCGACGCCAGGGGCGGCACACTGCTGCCCGGTCTGTTCGACGCCCATGTGCACACCTCCGACGACGCGCTCTCGCTGGCGCTGCGGTTCGGGGTCACCACCGAACTGGAGATGCAGGGCCTGAACACCAGGAACAGCCGCGCGCACATCACGGAGGACGACTCCCTCGCCGATGTCCGCTCCGCGGGGTTCGGCATCACTCCTCCCGGGGGTCACCCCAGTGAACTCATGCCCAAGGGCTTCAAGCCGGGAGGCCGCGGCGATCAGGACGACCGCGGTGACCGGCCCGCTCCGCGTGAGATGCCCCTGATGCCGTTCTCCACCACGCCTGAGGAAGCGGTCGCCTTCGTCCCCCGGCTCGTCGCGGCAGGTTCGGACTACATCAAGTTCATGGTCGACGACGGTACGGTCGAGGGCCACCCCGGTCTGCCCATGCTCGACCAGGCGACGCTGACCGCCGGTGTCGCGGAGGCCCACCGGCACGGGATGCTCGCCATCGCCCACACCCTGACCGTCGACGCGACACGGATGGCGGTCGAGGCGGGAATCGACGGCTTCGCACACCTGTTCATGGACCGGCCGCACACCGAGGAGATCATCGGACTCATCGCCGCCTCCGGTGCGTTCGTCGTCCCCTGCGTCGTCCTGAACGCCTCCATGACGGGCATCACCGGCTCGTCCCTCGCCGAGGACCCGCGCGTCGGATCACGCCTGGACGAAGCGTGGACGAACACCTTGAACAGCAGCTACAACCGCTATCCGCAGGGAAAGCTGGAGGACGTCCTGGCCTCGGTCAAGGCCCTGCACGAAGCCGGTGTCGACCTGATGGCGGGCACCGACGCGGCCCCCATGCCACTGCCGTTCCTGGGCGGCATGGTCCACGGCGCCAGCGTCCACCAGGAGCTCCAGTACCTCGTCCGGGCCGGTCTCACCCCGGTCCAGGCCCTGCGCGCGGCGACCCTCACCCCGGCACGTCGCTTCGGCCTGGAGGACCGTGGGCGCGTCGCCGAGGGCCTGCGGGCCGATCTGCTGCTCGTGGACGGCGATCCCACCACCGAGATCGGCGACACCCTCAACCTGCGTGAGGTGTGGCGCCGCGGCACCCGCACCACCCTGCTTCTCCCGTAGGGACCCGTTCCCGTCCGACGACCGCTGCCCGCCACGTCCTCCGTGACGGCAGGCAGCCGTCGTGCCGGCCCCCGCACGGGGGCCGGCACCGCATGTTCGGGGCAGCCCTCGGGCGCGGTCTCAGCCCTTCACCGTGAAGTCCGCCCGCAGGAGGACGTCATCGCACGAGGACGGACCCACGAGCAGCTCGAACGCGCCGGGCTCCACGACACGCCGGCCCGCCGCGTTCACGAGGGTGCACTCGGAGACCGGCAGTTCCAGCAGTACCTCCCGCGCCTCACCCGGGGCGAGTGACACCTGCCGGTAGGCCTTGAGCTCCTTCTCGGCCCAGGTCACGGACGTCACCGTGTCGCTGATGTACAACTGCACGGTCTCCAGGGCCGGCCGCTCACCGGTGTTGCGGACGGTGACGCGTGCCCGGAGCGTGTCGCTCTCCCCGACGCTCGCGGTGAGCACCTCCAGACCGGAGTACGCGACGGTCGTGTAGCTCAGACCCTCGCCGAACACGAAGGCCGGGCGCTGGGTCAGGTCGGCGTACCGGGAGCCGTGCTGGCCCCGGATCTGGTTGTAGTACGTCGGCTGCTGTCCCGCGTGCCGGGCGAAGGAGACGGGCAGCCGGCCCGAGGGCTCGACGAGGCCCAGCAGGACCTCGGCCACCGCCCGGCCGCCCTGCATGCCCGGGTTGAAGGCGTGCACGACCGCGGCCGCGCCGAGCGCCGACGGCGGGAGCACCAGGGGCTTCGAGCTGATGACCACGACGACGAGCGGCTTGCCGGTGGCGGCGAGCGCGTCGAGCAACGCGACCTGGTCGCCGACGAGTTCCAGGGTCGCGGTTGACTTGCCCTCGCCGACCAGTTCGATGCGGTCGCCGACCACGGCGACGACGTAGTCGGCGGCCTCGGCGGCTGCGACCGCCTCGCCGATCAGCGCGGCGTCCGGTTCGGCGGGGATCACCACGTCCGGGCGGGGCTGGCCGTCGAGGAAGAACTGCCCCTCCGGGTCCGCGCCCACGTCGAGGATCCTGGCGCCCCGTGCGTACAGGACGGTCCAGTCGGCGGGCGCGTGCTCGCGGAAGCCGTCGAGGACGGTACGGATCATGGCGCGCGGCTGGCCGTCCGGGAGCCAGTCAACCTGGCCCGACGAGCCCGCCCAGTCACCCAGCTGGGTCTGCGCGTCGTCCGCGTTCGGCCCGATCACCGCGACCGTACGGGGGCCGGGAGCCCCGGCGGCCCGGCCGTCGTCCCCCGCCGTGAGTCCGCCGGCCAGCGGCAGTGATCCGTCGTTGGTCAGCAGCACCAGCGAGCGCCGGGCCGCCTCCAGGTTCAGTGCGGCGTGCCCGACGCTGCCGATGATCTCGGCCTGGCGGGCGGTGTCGGGGTGGCGCGGGTCCTCGAACAGGCCGAGCTCGAACTTGAGCGTCAGGACGCGGCGCACGGCCGCGTCGATCTCCGCCTCGCCCAGCGTGCCGTTCCCGACCGCTTCCAGGGCGCCCTCGAAGAACCCCTCGGTCGCCATCACCATGTCGTTGCCCGCGCGGACCGCCGCCGCGGCGGCCTGCGCGTAGTCGGCGTACACCTTCTGCTCCCACACCATGCGGCCGACGTTGTCCCAGTCGGTCACCAGCGTCCCGGTGTAGCCCCACTCCTCGCGCAGCACGTCGTTGAGCAGCCAGTCGTTCACCGTGATCGGCACGCCGTCCATGGACTGGTAGCCGAGCATGAACGTCCGGCAGCCCTCCCTCGCGACCCGCTCGAACGGCGGCAGGAACCAGGAGCGGAGCTTGCGCCGCGAGATGTCCGCCTCGCTGGCGTCCCGGCCGCCCTGCGTCTCCGAATACCCCGCGAAGTGCTTGGCCGAGGCCAGGATCGCGGTCGGGTCGGCCAGACCGTCGCCCTGGTACCCGCGCACCATCGCCGATGCCAGCTCCCCGATCAGATGGGGGTCCTCGCCGAACGTCTCGCTGACCCGGCCCCAGCGCAGGTCCCGGGTGATGCAGAGCACCGGTGAGAACGTCCAGTGCACGCCGGTCGCGGCGACCTCCACCGCCGTGGCCCGCGCGATCCGTTCCACCAGCTCCGCGTCCCAGGTCGCGGCCATGCCGAGCTGGGTGGGGTAGATCGTCGCGCCCTCCCAGAAGGAGTGCCCGTGGATGCAGTCCTCCGCAACCAGCAGGGGGATGCGCAGCCGGGACCGGCCGGTCAGCTCCGCGGCCTCCAGGACCCGCTCGGGCGAGGTGTGCAGGATCGACCCCACGTGCAGGTCCTCGACGAAGTGCCGCACCCCTTCCTTGGCGTTCAGCTGGAGCATCTGGCCGACCTTCTCGGGCAGCGTCATGCGTCCCAGGAGATCGGCGACCCGCTCCGCCACGGGGAGCGCGGGGTCGAGATAGGGCAGGGAGGGGGACACGGGGGGTCCTTTCGCGACACGGTTCGCCTTCACCATAGAGTCAATACCGACCACCTGGTAAGTATCTCCGGGAATTGAGTCTCCGGGGGCGGATCCTCAGGAGAGTCGAATGGGAATCCGATGCATGTGCCGGCCTGACCGATGGTCGGCGGACCGGGAGAGTGGCGAGTGACGGCCGAAGTGCGGCGTGGCTACGCGAAGGGCCGCGCGAAGCGGCGGGAGATCCTCGACCAGGCCATGGCCCTGTTCGGCGAGGCCGGCTACCGGGGTGCGTCGCTGCGGGTGATCGCGACCCGGAGCGGTATCTCGCACACAGGCCTGCTGCATCACTTCCCGACCAAGGAAGCGCTGCTGCTCGCAGTGCTCGCGCACCGCGACGACGTGGACGACGAGTGGCTCTCGCTCGGTGGCACCAAGGGTGTCGGACGGCTGCGGCGGTTCGTCGAGCTGGCCGAGCTGAACTCCGCACGGCGCGGGATCGTCGAGCTGTTCTCGGTCGTCTCCGCCGAGGCGACGGCCGCCGACCACCCCGCCCACGGGTACTTCGTGCGCCGCTACGAGAACTCCGTCGCGGGCGCCCAGCTCGCCTACGGGCAGGCCGGCCTGGAGGGCGCGCTGCGGGCCGGCATCGCTCCCGAAGCCGCGGGCCGGCAGCTGATCGCGCTGATGGACGGGCTCCAGGTGCAGTGGCTGCTCAGTGACTGCGCCACGGACATGGCCGACGTGCTGCGCGCGCACATCCGGGCGCAGCTCACCGTGGATTTCTGAGAGCGGACCGCGCGGTCCGCGTGCCCGGCCGTCTCAGATAGTAGGAAGTCCGAGTACCTGTAGAGACAGATGGCTCCGGCTGTCCTAGTTTTGTAGGAGCCGAACGAATCGCTGATCCAGCGACCGGCGTGCGCGAGCGTGCCAGAAGCAGGCAATCCCTGCGGCATCTGCTCCCCGCCCCTTCAGGCGCTTCGAAATCCCGATCTCGACATCCGTTGTGCGAAGTCCTGATCCCGATATCCACGCGATCTCAAGGAGTCGATCCCTCATGGCCGAGACCACTGTCCGCCGCGTCCGTCGAACCCCCCACTCCGCCGAGTCCGAGCGCAAGAACGCCGCCGCAGCACTGCAGCGGGCCCTCGACCGCAGGGACAACGGCGGTTCGACGGGCCACTGAGGGCGCGACCCCGCCCCATGGCGGACGTTCCGTGCGGGGACACGCCCCGTCCGTATCGTGGACGTCGAATGTCATGGGGTGGGACGGAAGCTAGGGTGCATGCATGTCTCGCAGCATCGATCTCGCAGTGATCCCCGGCGACGGTATCGGCCAGGAGGTCGTCACCCAGGGCCTCAAGGTTCTCAACGCTGTTCTCCCGCAGGATGTGAAGCTGGAGACCAAGGAGTACGACCTCGGCGCCCAGCGGTGGCACCGCACGGGTGAGACCCTCCCCGACGCGGAGCTCGAAGCCCTCAAGGGCCACGACGCCATCCTGCTCGGCGCCATCGGCGACCCGTCGGTGCCGTCGGGTGTGCTGGAGCGCGGGCTCCTGCTGAAGCTGCGCTTCGCCTTCGACCACTTCATCAACCTGAGGCCGTCGAAGCTCTTCCCGAACACCGCGACTCCGCTGGCGGGCCGCCCCGAGATCGACTTCGTCGTCGTCCGCGAAGGCACCGAGGGCCCGTACACGGGCAACGGTGGTTCCCTGCGCACGGGCACGGAGCACGAGGTCGCCACCGAGGTCAGCGTCAACACCGCCTACGGCGTCGAGCGTGTCGTGCGTGACGCCTTCGCGCGTGCCGCCGCCCGCCCGCGCAAGAAGCTGACGCTGGTCCACAAGAACAACGTCCTCGTGTACGCGGGCCACCTGTGGAAGAACACCTTCGACAAGGTCGCGGCCGAGTTCCCCGAGGTCACCACCGACTATCTGCACGTCGACGCGGCGACGATCTTCTTCGTCACGCAGCCGGAGCGCTTCGACGTCATCGTCACCGACAACCTCTTCGGTGACATCCTCACCGACCTCGCCGCAGCCGTGACCGGCGGCATCGGCCTGGCCGCGTCCGGCAACATCAACCCGACGGGTGCCTTCC
Source organism: Streptomyces pratensis (assembly GCF_016804005.1). Lineage (GTDB taxonomy): Bacteria > Actinomycetota > Actinomycetes > Streptomycetales > Streptomycetaceae > Streptomyces > Streptomyces pratensis_A. Next base: position 1,667,649 of record NZ_CP051486.1, read on the forward strand.
CGTCCATGTTCGAGCCGGTGCACGGCACCGCGCCCGACATCGCGGGCCAGGGCAAGGCGGACCCGACCGCCACGATCCTCTCCGTCGCCCTCCTGCTGCGCCACCTCGGCTACGAGGCCGAGGCCGTGCGCATCGAGGAGGCCGTCTCCGCCGACCTCGCGGAGCGTGACGGAAAGCACGCGCGCACCACCGACGAGATCGGCGACGCGCTCGCGGTACGCGTAGCGAGCTGACCCGACGTCTCCACTTCGAAGCCGCCGGGTCGCAACCGCACCCGGCGGCTTCACCTTGCGGTCTCCGGGTGCCACCATCGACCTTCGGACCGCGTTCTCGCGTCGCGTGAGCGTCACATCGAGCGCCATCGCAAACACGTCATTTCGTGCAGGGCCGCCCCCGGGAGATAATCGAACGCGGGACCGCGGCTCGCGGTGGTGCTCGGACGTCCTACGACCTGCCCGGCAGCTGCTGGGGCGGGAGCGGGCGTGAGCGCGGTCCATCACACACAAGACCGGTGAAGGACACGCACTCATGACGACGCCCACGATCGAGCTCAAGCCCTCCTCGAACCCGCTGTCCGACGCGGAGCGCGAGGCGATCCTGGCCAGCCCCGGCTTCGGCCGCTACTTCACCGATCACATGGTGACGATCCGCTGGACCGAGGGCCGCGGCTGGCACGACGCCCAGCTCGTCCCGTACGGGCCGCTGTCCATGGACCCGGCCAACATGACGCTGCACTACGCGCAGGAGATCTTCGAGGGCCTCAAGGCCTACCGGCAGCCCGACGGCACGGTCGCCACCTTCCGTCCTGAGGCCAACGCCGCACGCTTCCAGCGGTCCGCCGCCCGGCTCGCGATGCCGGAGCTGCCGGTCGAGACCTTCATCGAGGCATGCGACGTCCTGGTCCAGCAGGACCAGGCGTGGGTCCCGGCGCACGGCGGCGAGGAGTCCCTCTACCTCCGCCCCTTCATGATCGCCGCCGAGGTGGGTCTCGGTGTCCGGCCGGCCAACGAGTACCTCTTCCTGGTCATCGCCTCTCCCGCCGGCGCCTACTTCCCCGGCGGCGTGAAGCCGGTCTCGATCTGGCTCTCCCAGGACCGCGTGCGCGCCGTCCCCGGCGGCATGGGCGACGCCAAGACCGGGGGCAACTACGCCGCTTCCCTGCTCGCCCAGGCGGAGGCCGCGTCGCAGGGCTGCGACCAGGTCGCCTACCTCGACGCCGTCGAGCACAAGTGGGTCGAGGAGCTGGGCGGCATGAACCTCTACTTCGTCTACGGGCAGGAGGACGGCAGCAAGCGGATCGTCACCCCGTCGCTCACCGGCTCGCTGCTCGCCGGCGTCACGCGTGACTCCCTGCTCACCGTCGCCCGCGACCTCGGCTACACCTCCGAGGAGGGCCGCGTCTCCATCGACCAGTGGCGCGCCGACACGGAGAACGGCACCCTCACCGAGGTCTTCGCCTGCGGCACCGCCGCCGTCATCACGCCCGTCGGCACGGTGAAGTCCGCTGACGGCGAGTGGACCCAGGGCGACGGCACCCCCGGCGAGGTCACCCTCAAGCTGCGTGAGCGCCTGCTGGACATCCAGCGCGGCATCGCCGACGACACCCACGGCTGGATGCACGAGCTCGGCTAGTCACCGCTCGCACCCGTACGAAGGCCGCGCCCCCACCGGGGCGCGGCCTTCGTCGCACCCGGGCGCCGGTCCGAGTTTTGAGCGTTGCTCAAAACATGGTTAGAGTGCTGCTCCAACCAGGAGGTGCGTGACGTGCGACTGACCCCGACCGAACGCGACCGGCTGCTGCTCTTCGGCGCCGCCGAGCTGGCCAGGGCCCGGCGCGCCCGCGGTCTGCGGCTCAACGTCCCCGAGGCGACCGCGCTGATCGCGGACACCGTCTGCGAGGCGGCCAGGGACGGACGCAGGCTGGCCGAGGCGATCGAGGCCGCCCGCGCGGTGCTGGGGCCGGACGACGTGCTCCCGGGCGTGGCCGACGTGGTCACCGAGGTCCAGGTCGAGGCCGTCTTCGACGACGGCTCCCGGCTCGCGGTCGTCAGCGGCCCCCTCGCGGGCGGCACGCTCGGCGACGACGCTCCCGGCGCGCTGCTCCCCGGCCCCGCGACGCCCGAGCGGGAACCCGCCGTGCGGCTCACCGTCCGTAACACCGCGACGGTCCCGGTCAGCGTGACGTCCCACTTCCACTTCTTCGAGGCCAACCCCCGGCTCGACTTCGACCGCGCGTCGGCGTACGGGATGCGGCTGAGCGTGCCGGCTGGTTCCTCCGTCCGCTTCGGTCCGGGCGAGACCGCCGAAGTGCCCCTCGTCCCCATCGGCGGGGACCGGATCGCGATCGGCTTCGCCGGACTCGTCGACGGACCACTGGACGCGCCGGGCGCGAAGGAGGAGGCGCTGCGCAGGGCGACGGCCTGCGGCTACCTCGGAGCGGGGGAGGGGAAGTGACGGATCCGTACGCGTACGCCTCCGTGCACGGGCCGCGCGCCGGGGACCGGGTCAGGCTGGGAGACTCCGGGCTGACCGTCCGTGTGGAGTCCGACGCCCAGAAGCAGGGGGACGAATTCCTCGCCGGCTTCGGCAAGACGGCCCGCGACGGCCTCCACCTCAAGGCCGCGGCCGTCCGGGAGACCTGCGACGTCGTCATCAGCAACGTGCTGGTCGTCGACGCCGTGCTGGGCATCCGGAAGGTTTCGATCGGCATCCGGGAGGGCCGCATCGCGGCGATCGGACGGGCCGGCAACCCGGACACCCTCGACGGGGTCGACGTGGTCGTCGGGACGGGAACGACCATCGTCTCCGGCGAGGGCATGATCGCGACGGCCGGTGCGGTGGACCCCCACGTCCACCTGCTCTCCCCTCGCGTCATGGAGGCGTCCCTGGCCTCCGGCGTCACCACGATCATCGGCCAGGAGTTCGGCCCGGTCTGGGGCGTCGGCGTCAACTCCCCGTGGGCTCTGCGCCACGCCTTCAACGCCTTCGACGCCTGGCCCGTCAACATCGGCTTCCTGGGACGCGGTTCGTCGTCCCACGAGGCGCCGCTGGTGGAGGCGCTCGCCGAGGGCGGTGCCTGCGGCTTCAAGGTCCACGAGGACATGGGTGCCCACACCCGGGCCCTGGACACCGCTCTGCGGGTGGCCGAGGAACACGACGTACAGGTCGCCCTGCACAGCGACGGGCTGAACGAGTGCCTGTCGGTCGAGGACACCCTGAGCGTCCTCGAAGGCCGCACGATCCACGCCTTCCACATCGAGGGCTGCGGCGGCGGGCACGTGCCCGACGTGTTGAAGATGGCCGGGGTCCCCAACGTCATCGGTTCCTCCACCAACCCGACGCTCCCCTTCGGCCGTGACGCGGTCGCCGAGCACTACGGGATGATCGTCTCCGTCCACGACCTCAAGACGGACCTCCCCGGCGACGCCGCCATGGCACGCGACCGGATCAGGGCGGGGACCATGGGCGCCGAGGACGTGCTGCACGATCTGGGCGCCATCGGCATCACCTCCTCGGACGCGCAGGGCATGGGGCGGGCCGGTGAGACCGTGCGCCGGACCTTCGCCATGGCCGCGAAGATGAAGGCCGAACTGGGCCCGATGGAGGGGGACGGCCCCGGCGACGACAACGCGCGAGTGCTGCGCTACATCGCCAAGCTCACCGTCAACCCCGCCATCGCCCACGGCCTTTCGCACGAGGTCGGCTCCATCGAGACGGGGAAGCTGGCCGACATCGTCCTCTGGCGCCCCGAGTTCTTCGGCGCGAAGCCCCAGCTGGTCCTGAAGTCCGGCTTTCCGGCCTACGGCGTCACGGGCGACCCCAACGCCGCCACGGACACCTGCGAACCCCTGGTCCTCGGGCCGCAGTTCGGTGCGTACGGGGCGACGGCCGCCGATCTCTCCGTCGCCTTCGTCGCGGAGGCCGCCACCCAGCTGGGCGCCGATCTCATGCCCACCCGCCGCCGCAGGGTGGCGGTCCGGGACACCCGCGGCATCGGGCCCGCGGACCTGCGGCTCAACTCCCGCACCGGCCAGGTCACCGTCGACGGCGACACGGGCCTCGTCACCCTCGACGGCGACCCGCTGCGCTCACCGGCAGCCGAATCCGTCTCCCTCAACCGCCTCTACTTCCTCTAGGGCATGCGTCCGGGACGTTCCGGGCGCACGTGCCCCGGGACGACCGTCCCCGACCCGAACGAAAGAACCGAGGGAACGCCATGACCTTCCGCATGCCGCCCGAGTGGGCCCCCCACGAGCGCACCTGGATGGCCTGGCCGGGCCCCAACCCCACCTTCGCCACCGCGGCCGAACTCGACGGGGCCCGCAGGGCCTGGGCTGCCGTCGCCCGCGCGGTACGCCGCTTCGAACCGGTCACCGTCGTCGTCGGTCCCGGCCAGGAGGACACCGCCCGTGCGCTCCTGGGCCCCGACGTCGAGACGGCCGTACGCCCCCTCGACGACGCCTGGATGAGGGACATCGGCCCGACCTTCGTCATCGAACCCGAGACCCGTCGACTCGCCGCGGTGGACTGGACGTTCAACGGCTGGGGCGCCCAGGGCTGGGCCCGGTGGGAGCACGACCGGCACATCGCGAGGGGCGTCGCCGAGCTGGCCGGAGTGCCCGTGCACAGCTCGCCGCTGGTCAACGAGGGCGGCGCGATCCATGTGGACGGCGAGGGCACCGTGCTGCTCACCGAGACCGTCCAGCTGGGCAAGGAGCGCAACCCCGGCTGGACCCGGCAGGCCGTCGAGGACGAGATCCACGCCCGCCTGGGCACCGAGAAGGCGGTCTGGCTGCCGCGCGGCCTGGCCGGCGACTACGGCACGTACGGCACCCTCGGCCATGTCGACATCGTCGCCGCCTTCGCCCGCCCCGGCACCGTCGTCGCCCACGTCCAGCCCGACCCGTCCCACCCGGACCACGAGATCACCCGTGAGACGGTCCGGATCCTGCGGGCCGCCACCGACGCCGGGGGCCGTCCGCTGGAAGTGGTGGAGATCCCGGCGCCCACGGTGCTGCACGACGCCGACGGCGGGTGGGCCGACTACTCGTACATCAACCACTACCTCTGCAACGACGGCGTGATCCTCTGCGCCTTCGACGACCCCAGGGACGAGGAGGCGGCCGCCGTCTTCGCCGGCCTGTTCCCGGACCGTACGGTGACGAGCGTCGACGCCCGTACGATCTTTGCCGGTGGTGGAGGCATCCACTGCATCACGCAGCAACAGCCCAGGATCTGAAACCGTGCCCCGTACCACGCGCCGCCGCAACATCGCCCCGCCCAGGGAGGACGTGCTCGCCGCCGTCATGGCCACCGTCGCCGAGCGCGGACTCGACGGGCTCACCATGGCGGGGCTCGGCCGCGAGGTCGGGATGAGCAGCGGGCACCTCCTCTACTACTTCCGCACCAAGGACGAACTGCTGCTCCAGACGCTGGAATGGAGCGAGGCACGGCTCGGTGCCGAACGCCGGGCCCTGCTCGCCCGGCCCGGCACTGCACGCGAGCGGCTCGACGCCTACATCGCGCTGTACGTCCCCGACGGTCACCGCGACCCGCACTGGACACTGTGGCTGGAGGTCTGGAACCGCTCCCAGGACGCCGACGACGACGCCCGCGCCCGACAGGCGGCCATCGAGGACGCCTGGCACCGCGACCTCGTGGAGCTGCTGGCCGACGGCATCGCACGCGGTGAGCTCCGTGCCGTCGGCACCGACCGGGCCGCGACCCGGCTGCGCGCCCTGATGGACGGGTTCAGCGTCCACGTCACCGTCGGCATCCCCGGGACCGGGCGGGAGCGGGTCCTGGAACAGATGTGCCGATATGTGGAGGACGCGCTCCTGCCCGGGCAGGCCTCCGGTGCGACGGATATCACGCCCGCATCCTGAGACACCCGGGACCAGGGAACGCCGCTGTGCCACACTGCTTCCGTGTCCTCGTTCGCCATGATTATCGGCAGCAGGCGCGCCGGTCCGCAGTGACCGTCCCGTACCACCACGTACGGAACGGACATCGTGCCCCAGACCCGCGCGCAGACCTCTCGCACCCGCGAGGGGTTTTTTCGTTTTCCGGCCCACACCACGGCCGGAGCGAGGCACGCGAGATGATGGGGGCAAGTGGAGCCGATTCGTCCGGATCCGCTCACCCGACAGGAGTCAGATCAGCATGACCACCAAGGCCAAGGCCCCCGACGACACCTTCCATGTCTTCGACACCACCCTGCGCGACGGTGCGCAGCGTGAAGGCATCAACCTGACGGTCGCGGACAAGCTGACCATTGCCCGGCATCTGGACGACTTCGGCGTGGGCTTCATCGAGGGGGGCTGGCCCGGCGCGAACCCCCGTGACACCGAGTTCTTCGCCCGCGCCCAGCAGGAGATCGAATTCGAGCACGCCCAGCTCGTCGCCTTCGGCGCCACCCGCAGGGCCGGCGGCAAAGCCGCCGAGGACCCGCAGGTCAAGGCGCTCCTGGACTCCGGCGCCCCGGTGATCACGCTGGTCGCCAAGTCCCACGACCGTCATGTGGAACTGGCCCTGCGCACCACCCTGGACGAGAACCTGGAGATGGTCCGCGACACCGTCGCCCACCTCCGCGAGCAGGGCCGCAGGGTCTTCGTCGACTGCGAGCACTTCTTCGACGGCTACCGCGCCAACGCCGAGTACGCCAAGTCGGTCGTGCGCACCGCCCACGAGGCCGGCGCCGATGTGGTCATCCTCTGCGACACCAACGGCGGGATGCTGCCCGCCCAGGTGCAGGCCGTCGTCTCCACCGTCCTCGCCGACACCGGCGCCCGGCTCGGCATCCACGCCCAGGACGACACGGGCTGCGCCGTCGCCAACACCCTCGCCGCCGTGGACGCGGGCGCGACCCATGTGCAGTGCACCGCCAACGGATACGGCGAGCGGGTCGGCAACGCCAACCTCTTCCCCGTCGTCGCCGCGCTGGAACTCAAGTACGGCAAGACCGTCCTGCACGAGGGCGCGCTCGCCGAGATGACCCGCATCTCCCACGCCATCGCCGAGGTCGTCAACCTCACGCCCTCCACCCACCAGCCTTACGTGGGCGTCTCCGCCTTCGCGCACAAGGCCGGACTGCACGCCTCCGCGATCAAGGTGGATCCGGACCTCTACCAGCACATCGACCCCGAACTCGTCGGCAACACCATGCGGATGCTCGTGTCCGACATGGCCGGCCGTGCCTCCATCGAACTCAAGGGCAAAGAGCTCGGCATCGACCTGGGAGGCGACCGCGCGCTCGTAGGGCGGGTCGTGGAGCGGGTCAAGGAGCGGGAGCTCAAGGGCTACACCTACGAGGCGGCCGACGCCTCCTTCGAGCTGCTGCTGCGCGCCGAGGTCGAGGGCCGGCCCCGGCGCTACTTCCGCGTCGAGTCCTGGCGCGCGATCGTCGAGGACCGCCCCGACGGCATCCACGCCAACGAGGCGACGGTGAAGCTCTGGGCGAAGGGCGAGCGGATCGTCGCCACGGCGGAGGGCAACGGCCCGGTCAACGCCCTGGACCGGGCGCTGCGCGTCGGCCTGGAGCGGATCTACCCGCAGCTCGCCAAGCTGGAGCTGATCGACTACAAGGTCCGCATCCTGGAAGGCCGCACGGGCACCGAATCCACCACCCGGGTGCTGATCACCACGGGCGACGGATCCGGTGACTGGGCGACGGTCGGCGTGGCCGAGAACGTCATCGCCGCGTCCTGGCAGGCGCTGGAGGACGCGTACACCTACGGCCTGCTGCGGGCCGGGGTGGAGCCGACCGACTGAGACGGGCCCGCCGGCCCGTACGGGGGGAAGCTGTCCGATCCCGGTGCGCGGGCTGTGCCCCACAGTACGGACCGGCCCTGCCGCGCTGCCGCGCTGACCGGTAGCGCGGTGCCGACCGTGAGCGGTGCTGACCTGTGCCGCCGTGCTGGGACCCGTATCGCTGAGCCGGGAGCCGGGAGCCGGGAGCGGCGTCAAGCCGTCGAGCGCCGGGCGGGCCGGAGAACTCAGGTGGCACGAAGGGATGTCACTCTTCGCACGCTTGTCCCGTTTGCCTCCGATATATAGGTATCCCTAAGGTTCTGACCTGCTGGGACATGTTCGTCCAGCAATGGTGATCGGCCGGCCGGAGCACCACGAGCGGCCGGCCGGAAGGGGACCCGATGGCAGGCGGCGGCGAGCGCGACATGACGGCGGCTCAGCGACTGGGCGCCTCCCTCAGGGAACTCCAGCAGGAGTCGGGCCGCACCCTGCGCTCCCTTGAGGCAGACGTCATGATCAGCGACTCGTCGCTGTCCCGGTATCTGAGAGGCAGCACCGTTCCGCCCTGGGGCACCGTGCGTGACCTCTGCACGGCCTTGGGCGCGGACCCCGCCGACTACAGGGTCCTGTGGGAGGCCGCCGACCGCACCCAGTCCGTCGAGCCTCCGGGCCCGCCGCCGGTGCGGCGGTTCCGGGTGGGGCGCCCGTGGAGCCGCCTGCTCTGCGCGACCGCCGGGCTCACTGCCGGAGTGCTGCTCGGAGGCGTGATCAGTGCGTTCGTCGGGTGGCCGGCAAGGACAGCGGGCGAGGGCGGTGACCGCCCGGCGGAGACGGTGGCCGCGGGCGGACCCCCGTCGTCGGACTCCGCCCGGATCTTCGTCGGGCGCGCCTCGGGGAACTGTCTCGACGACAGTCTCGATCACGGGCTGCGCACCTACAAGTGCAATGTGCTCTCCTACCAGTTGTGGAAACCCGTCAGGTCCGCCGACGGCTCCCTGCGCTTCCGGAACAGCGCCACGGGCGAGTGCCTGGAAAGCGGCGGAACAGGGACCGGGACCAGCGCGTGCGGCGACTCCCACGCCCAGCGGTGGTCGGTCACCCCGGCGTCGGGCGAATCGGTGCAGCTTCGGAACCGGGAGTCGGGCGAGTGCCTGGAGGACGATCCGTCCGGACTGCGCACCCGTACGTGCGAACCGACGAAGGCTCAGGAGTGGGGCTGAGGTCCTGAGTCCTGCCGCCGCGACCGGCGACGGCCGGAGCCCCGCAGGCGACCGCCCGGCGTGATCCGCGACCGGCCGTGGCCCCGTCCTGCCGTGGCGTCACGGGGTCAGGCGGCTGTGCCGCAGAGATGTCCGGCCCTGGCAGCCCTCCTGGGGTGTACCTGACTTCCCCCGCCTCTTCGTGCTCCCCCATCCCCCTGCCTTCCCGCGCCTCCCCGGGTGTCCTCGTACCTTCGCGTTTCCCCCGTACCTTCGCGCTTCCCCCCGTGCCTTCTCGCGCGTCCCGGCTCTCCCTGCGTCCCCCTGGCTTTCTCGTGCCGCCCCGCCCGTGCGCACACCGCACCGCGCCCGTCCTTCGCCGGTCGTCCTTCGTCGGTTGCTTGTTCTCGTCGGTCACCCGTCCCGGGACGGAGACGTCCCAGCAGGTCACAGGCCCGGGAATCCCGAGACGGGTGAGAGTGCCGGTCCGTCCTTGTGCCCGTCGCCCCGCCCCCAGCAGACTGCGGATCAGCCCCGCTGTGCCCGTCGGATGCTTTTCCGGCCCGGCCCCGGCGGCCACTTCCTCCGCCAATCCCCCTTCTCACACCCCGGCAGACGCCCCGTCGGCTCCGACGGCGTACGGCCGGGGTGCCCACCGCGTCTCGAACCGGCCCGCCGGGCCGATCCGTGGTGCCCGCACGACCAAGGAGCGATCATGACCATCCGTACGCATACCGGCTCCGCCCGCACCGCCCTACGGCGCCGGGGCGTGACCACTCTCGCCCTGCTGTGTGCCTGGTCGACGGCAGGTGTGTACGCGGCCGAGGCCTCACTGCCGTCGAGCCCGCTCGGCCTGCCCGGACAGAACAGGGAGGCCGTGCGGTCGGTGCTTCCCGAGGGGTGGGCCTTCTTCACCGCGAGTCCCCGGGAGGACGACGTCCTGCTCTGGGAACGGCCGGCCGGGGAGCGGTCGCCGGAGGGCCGATGGACCGGCGGATTCACGGCCCAGGCATCGGCCGGTGAGTTCTTCGGCGCCCGCCGTCTCCAGCGGGCGAAGAAGGCGGAAGCCGGAGCGCTCATGTCCGGAGCCCTGGAACGCGGAGCCCGCTGGCTCACCTGCCCTGCGCCCGCCGCACCCCTGCCGCTGCGCGACACCGTGAGGGACTGTGCGGACGCCGCCACCGGTGCGGTGCGGGTGGCCAACGCCTCCGCGCACCCCCGGGTGTGCGGGACGGTCCTCTTCTCCCGGCAGGAGCCGCTGCCCTGGACCTGGGCGCGCCACGGCGTCGACGAAGGCATGCCCGTGCGGATCCTGCCCGTGGAGGTCACATGCTGACCGCCTTGGGAACCTGGGCGACCCGGGTATGCGGGACCTCGCCCTTCACCGACGTCTACGGGGCCGCCCGCACTCTGCTCGCGACCGGAACCCTGGTCACGCTGGTCTGCAATCCGGCCTCCACACTCTTCGCCCCCGGAACGGCAGGCGCCCCCCAACCCCACTGCGGGGGAGCGGCGTCGCTGTCCGTCTACTGCCTGGCACCCGGCCCGGAGAGCGCCCGGTGGATCTCCGTGGCGGTGCTGCTCGTGGTCATGAGCGGGTTCGCCCCCCGGTGGACCGCGATCCCGCACTGGTGGGTGTCGTACAGCCTCCAGGTCTCCGCGTCCGTCATCGACGGCGGTGATCAGATCTCCGCCGTCGCGACGCTGCTCCTCGTCCCGGTCGCCCTGTGCGACGGCCGACGCTCCCACTGGGCCCGGGACCCCGCCGCCCCGGCCCCCGGCGAACGTCTCCGGCATGCGTGGATCGCGGGCTGGATCGCGCTCGGAGCCGTCCGGCTACAGGCGGCGGTGGTGTACTTCCACGCCGGGACAGCCAAGTTCGGGGTGGCCGAGTGGGCCGACGGCACCGCCATGTACTACTGGCTGTCCGATCCGCACATGGGCGCACCCGCCTGGCAGCGGACCCTCATCGACCCGCTCATGCAGCATTCCCTCCCGGTCGCGCTCCTCACCTGGTCGGTACCGCTGGGCGAGATCGCGCTGGCGGCCGCGCTGGTGATGCCCGCCAGGCACTGGAGGCCGTTCCTCGTGGCGGCGCTGCTCTTCCACGCGGCCATCGCCGCCGTCATGGGCCTGGTCTCGTTCTCGCTCGCGATGGCCGCACTCGACCTCCTCTTCCTGAGGCGCGCGGACCACGCGCTGCCCCTCCACCTCGGCGTACCGGCGCGGCTCCGCTCCCGCGGGCGGCCGGCCGCCGACACCTCGGACCACGGGCCACCCCGGCCCGGACCACAGAAGGGAACCCCCCATGACGACGACCTCCCGGCACAGGACACTTTCCCGGCTCCTGGCCCTCAGCCTGCTGGTGAGCGGCTTCTCGGCCGCCTCACCCACCTTCGCGGACAGCTCGGCCGCCGTCTCGCACACCGTCCGTACCTCCGCCGCTCCTGACGCGCGGACCGTCTTCCGAGGGGTCTTCTTCGGACACGGCCCACTGGGGGAACGGCTGGCCAGGTACCACCGGGGAGCTCCGGAGGCCACGCCCGCGCACACCTCTCTGGAGGACGTGTTCATGGACCGGCTGGAGGCACGTCATCCGCGGGTGATCGACGAGGTGCGCGCCGCCGCGCTCAGCGGATCGCACGTACGGACAAGGACGGCCCTGCGGACCGCGAGCGACGCGCTGTCCCGGGAGGTCCGCGAAGCAGAGGCGGACGGCACCGGCCTCGGCGGGGTCTCGGGCACCTGCCTCTTCCTGGTCGCCGTCGTCATCCAGTACGTCTACGCGGCCCAGACGCTCTGGGGCATCCAGTGGAACTGGACGGCGGCCACCGGCGAATCCTTCAGGACCGAGGAACTGGTCCACGACCTGATCACCCACATCGCATGAGCCGCAACTCAACGGACAGGAAGCGAACACACATGAAGAACCACGGTAAGAAGTACTGGGCCGTCACACTGGCGTCGTCCGTCCTGGCCGGAGGGCTGTGGCTGGCCGGGCCCACCTTCGCGAGCGGTCCCGCCGACTCCTCGCGGACCACCGCGGCCCCGGCCGCCCACGACGCTCGGGCCGTCTTCCGCGGAGTCTTCTTCGGGCACGGGCCCGCAGCCGCGGACTTCGCCCGTCACCACGGGATGACCCCGGCGGCCACGCCTGCGGACACGGCCCTGGAGAACACGCTGATGGACCGGCTGGAAGCCCGCGATCCGGGCATCGTCGACCGGTTGCACGCCGCGGCCGTCAGCGGCTCGTACGTCCGTACCCGGCACGAACTGCGCGAGGCCGCGCGCGCCCTGGCCTCCCTGCGGGGAGCGGGCGCCACGGACACGGCGGTGACCCAGGAGGTGACCCCCAAGGCCCTGGTGGTGTGGCTGGCGCTCTGGGTGGTGAAGTTCGTCTGGCTTCCCGTCACCGCCTCGGACGGAGGTGTCACCACCGACGGGCTCACCCATGACGTCGTGACCGCGGTGAGCGGGTGACCCTGTCGCCTCTGCCTGTGACCGGCCCCGGCTGTGGGAGGACCCCGCAGCCGGGGCCGGTCGCCTTCCCACGCGCGGGTCCGGATCGGGAGGCGGGCGCCGTTGGCCGGGGACCGGCCGACCACGCCGGGACCGGTGTCCGCCGGTGTGACGGCCACGTCCCCCGCCGAGGACCGCCGAGGACCGTCGAGCAGCCACACGTCAGGCGTCGCGCGGCCTACCCGTTGCAGTCGTACAGATACTCCTTCGCTCCGCCGCTTCTTCGCTCCGCCGCTTCTTCGCTCCGCCGCTTTTTCGCTCCGTCGGTTTTCACGCCCGAGGTGACATCCGGAGCGGCACGCCGAGCACCTTGACGGAGTGTTCCGTGCCGACGGCCCGTCGCCGATCGGCCGCACCGGGACACCGGATGGTCGGTTCGCTCGGGTGCCTTTGGCCTCGGACCACAGGCGGGCCTGGTCGGTCCCGGCTGCACCGGGCCGCACCGGCACCGGGCCGCTTCGGCCGCGCCGACGGCAGACGCGTCCCGGCCGCATGGACGACGGGTGTGTTCCGGCCGCGTCCGCGAGGGCAGGCGGTCAGGCCGGCCGGCCTGACCCGGCTGTCGCCGACTTCTCGATCGCACACGATATGAAGAGGCGCGGCCTCCGGCGTGCCAGGCCGAGCGGCTCGCCCCGGCCGTGATCCGTGGCGTGGGGGAATCGATGTCGGACGAGCCGTGAGCGAACCTCTCCCAGGAAGCCGCACCAAAGGCCAGTTCGTTCAAGAAGTGAACGGAAGTCTGATGGGACCTGCTTCGATCATGGGTACGGACCAATCTCGGTGTGAAGTATTGACGCCCCTGTTCCGGCGCGGTTAACTCCAGCCGCAACGCCGGTACCGGTTCCGGGACCGGTTGCGGAACCGGTACCGAAGCCCGTCCCATCACCCTGTCCTGCCTTGTCCCTGGAGGCCCCGTTGCGTGTCACCATCGCCGATGTCGCCCGTGAGGCCGGCGTCAGCAAGACGACCGTGTCGCGGGTCATCAACCTCAAGGGCGAAGTGGACGGTTCGACGGCCGCCCGTGTTCGTGAAGTGATCGCAGACCTCGGCTACGTACCCAGTTCCGGCGCCGTCGGGCTGGCGCGCGGTCGCAGTCGGACGGTCGGCCTGTTGGTGCCTTCGTTCACCTGGCCGTGGATGGGTGAGGTGCTCCAGGGGATCGTCGACACGGTGGAGGCCGCCGACTACGGGCTGCTGCTCTTCACGTGCACCCGGGGAGCTGAGTCCGTCAAGCGCTTCACCACCCAGGTGTCGGCGCGTGCCTTCGACGGGCTCGTCGTCGTCGAACCGGAGAACACGCTCGACCAGCTCACCGAACTGCACCGCTCCGGGCTGCCGATCGTGCTGATCGACGACCGGGGCCACCACCCGGAATTCCCCTCCGTCGTGACCACCAACCACGAAGGAGGGGCGTCAGCGGCCCGCCACCTGCGGGCCGCGGGGCGCACCAGGCCTCTGATCGTCACCGGCCCGAGGCACTTCGGCTGCGTACGCGACCGGCTCGCCGGCTTCCAGTCGGTCCTGCCCACCGGGCTGGTCGTGGACGGGGACTTCACCGAGGGCCGCGGCCGGCTCGCCGTGGAGGAACTCCTGCACGCCGGTACGGAGTTCGACTCGGTCTTCGCCCACAACGACGTCAGTGCGGCCGGGGTCCTGCGCGCCCTGAGAGCCGCCGGCCGCCGCGTACCCGACGACATCGCGGTGGTCGGCTTCGACGACATCCCGATGGCGCAGCACACCGAACCACCCCTCACCACCGTGCACCAGCCCACCCGGCAGATGGGCGAGGCGGCTGCCCGCCTCCTCCTCTCCCACCTCGGCGGCACCGCCGTACCGGACGGCCCGGTCGTGCTGCCCACCGAACTGGTCGTGCGTCACTCGGCGCCGTAACGGACCCGGCCCAGCCGGTCACCCGTCCGTATCCCCGACCCAGCCGCACCCGCCGCACCACACGCACCCGGCGCGTCCAGCGCTGCCCACGCCACCGGATCCCCCGGACCCGCAGTCCTCCTGGAGTAGTCATGTCCGTACGCCGTCGTCACACCTTGAGAGCGCTCTCAGTCGCCACCGCGGTGGTCGCGCTCGCCGCCGGATGCTCGTCCGCCAACTCGGGCGCCAACAAGGGGGGCGGCGCCGGTGCCTCCGGCGTGCTGACCCTCGGCAAGCCGGACGGGCCGCAGACGAACAACAGCAACCCCTTCCTCGCCACCTCGGCCGGCGCCACGCTCGGCTACCGGCACATGATCTACGAGCCGCTGGCGATGACGAACCAGATCCGTCCCACCGACAAGGCGAACCCGTGGCTGGCGACCGCGTGGGACTGGGAGTCCAACTTCACCAAGCTCACCTTCACGCTCGACGAGCGGGCGAAGTGGGCCGACGGCAAACCGCTGACCGCGGCCGACGTCGCGTTCACCTTCGAGCTGCTGAAGAAGCACCCGGCGCTCAACGGCAACGGCATCCCCTACGACGGCGTCACGATCGAGGGCAAGAAGGTCGTCCTGACCTTCAAGGAATCCCAGTTCGTCAACCAGAACAAGATCATCACGACCTACGTGGTGCCGAAGCACATCTGGGAGAAGGTCGAGAACCCGGAGACCTGGCCCAACCGCACCCCGGTCGGCTCCGGCCCGTACAAGCTGAAGACCTTCACCCCGCAGACCACCACCCTGATCGCCACGCCCACCTACTGGAAGGGCGAGACCAAGGTCAAGGAGCTGCGCTACTCCGCGTACAACGACAACAGCGCGGCGACGACGGCGCTGGCGAACGGCAAGCTCGAGTGGTCGTTCGTCTTCATGCCGAACTACAAGCAGCTGTACATCGCGAAGGACCCGAAGAACCACAAGCTGTGGTTCCCCTCGGGGCTCGGCATCCACGGCCTGTGGTTCAACACGGCCCGCAAGCCCTTCGACAACCCGGCCCTGCGCAAGGCCATGGCCATGGTCATCGACCGCAAGGCGATCCACGTGCAGGCCCAGGCGACCCTCTACCCGGAGATCAGCAACCCGACCGGCATCCCGCTGCCCGCCGGAGAGCCCTTCCTCGCCCCGGAGTACAAGGACGCCACCACCGCGCCCGACGTGGCCGGAGCCAAGAAGATCCTCGACGAGGCCGGGTTCGAGCTCAGCGGCGGGGTCCTGAAGGACCCGGGCGGCAAGCCCGTCGAGCTCACCTTCACCGACCCGGCCGGCTGGAACGACTACATCACCGGGCTGTCCATCATCAAGGACAACATCAAGCAGCTCGGCATCGAGGCCAAGGTCAAGACGCAGACCGCCGAGGCATGGGGCAACGACGTCGCCACCGGCAACTTCGACGCCACGCTGCACTGGACCAACAGTGGTGCCACGCCGTACGACATGTACCAGAACATCATGGACGGGGCGATCCTCCAGCCCGTCGGCAAGAGCTCCCAGCTCGGAAACTTCGGCCGCTTCAAGAGCCCCGAGGCCACCGCCGCGCTGAAGGCGTACGCCAACGCCACCGACGACGCCACGCGCACCAAGGCCATGAACACGCTCCAGAAGATCATGGTCGAGCAGGCACCGGTCGTCCCGACCGCGGCGGCGCCCATCGGCGCCGAGTACTCCACGAAGAACTGGGTCGGCTGGCCGACGGAGGAAGACCCCTACGCAGCCCCGCAGCACACCCAGCCCGACGCGCTGGAAGTCGTGCTGAACCTGAAGCCCGCCAAGTAGGAGGGTCCGGCAATCGGCGGGCGGCGTAACGGGGTTGGGCACACACTCTCCCGAGCTCTCGGCTTCGCCCGAGCAGGGAGGGGCCCCCAGCGGCGTCGTCGATCGGCAGGGCTCCGCGTCGCGTCGATCCTCCGCCTCGCAGCTGCACGCACCCGACCCCGCTCCTTCTTCCACCCCCCAATTGCCGGACCTCCAAGCACTGGGAAGAACCGACCATGACCACCGAACAGTCCGCACCCGTGCGCACCGAGAACGACGTCGTGCTCGAAGCACGCGGAGTCACCAAACACTTCCCCGTACGGCGCACCGCGGGCGACCTCCTCGCCCGCAGACACCGCACCGTCCACGCCGTCGACGACGTGTCGCTGAAGCTCCGGCGCGGCACCGTCACGGCGCTGGTGGGGGAGTCGGGCTCCGGGAAGTCCACCGTCGCACGGCTGCTCGCCCAGCTGTACCCGCTCACCTCCGGGGAGATACACCTGGGCGGCACGGCGGTGAAGGCCGGGCGTGGCCGGTCCTTCCGTACGTACGTCAAGCAGGTCCAGCTGATCTTCCAGGACCCCTTCGCCTCGCTCAACCCGGTGCACACCGTGCGCTACCACCTGACCCGGGCACTGAAGATCCACGGCCGGGCGGGGAGCGGGGACGCGGACCTGGAGAAGAACCTGGCCGCTCTGCTCGAACGCGTCCAGCTGACTCCTCCTCATCAGTTCCTGGACAAGTTCCCGCACGAGCTGTCGGGCGGGCAGCGCCAGCGCGTGGCGATCGCCCGCGCGCTCGGCGCCGACCCGCAGGTCCTGCTCGCCGACGAACCGGTCTCGATGCTCGACGTGTCGATCCGGCTCGGCGTCCTCAACCTGCTGCGCGACCTCAAGGAGCGGCTGCACCTCGCGATCCTCTACATCACCCACGACATCGCGTCGGCCCGCTACTTCGCGGACACCACGCTGGTGATGTACGCGGGCCGGATCGTCGAGGGCGGTGACAGCGAGACCGTCACCCAGCATCCCGCCCACCCCTACACCCAGCTGCTGATCGCCTCCGCGCCGGACCCCGACCGGGTCGCGGACGAGGAAGCGCAGGAAGAGACCGGAAGCGGCGAGCCGCCCTCACTGATCGCCCCGCCGGACGGCTGCCGCTTCCACCCCCGCTGCCCCAAGGCCATGGAGCGCTGCCGCACCGAACTGCCGCCGCGCTTCGACCTGGCGGACGGCCAGTGGGCCGCCTGCTGGCTGTACGACGGCACCACCGCCGAGGGAGCAGCGAAGTGAAGTACATCCTCCAGCGGCTCGCCTTCTACGCGGTCACCGCGTGGGCCGCCATCACCATCAACTTCCTGATCCCGCGCCTGATGCCCGGCGACCCGGTCGAGGCCCTGATGAGCCGGTACCAGGGGCAGCTCGACACCTCCGCCATAGCCTCCCTGAAGGCGCTGTTCGGGCTCGACGAGGACCAGTCCGTCTGGTCGCAGTACACCGACTACTGGTCGCACCTTCTCGACGGCGACCTCGGTCTGTCCTTCACCTTCTTCCCGACCCCGGTCGGTGAGGTGATCGCCCAGTCACTGCCCTGGACACTCGCGCTGGTCGGCATCACCACCCTGATCAGCTTCCTGCTCGGCACCGGCATCGGCGTCTACAGCGGCTGGCGGCGCGGCTCCTGGCTGGACGGGCTGCTGCCCGTGACCACCTTCATCTCGGCCATCCCCTACTTCTGGCTCGGCCTCATCGCCATCGCGGTGTTCGCGGTGAAGTGGCAGGTCTTCCCGGCCGCCGGAGGGTACGACAACTCCCTGGTCCCGGCCTTCGACTGGCCGTTCATCTCCAGCGCGCTCTACCACGGGGTGCTCCCCGGGGTGACGATCGTGCTGAGCGCCATCGCCGGCTGGATCCTCGGCATGCGGAACATGATGGTGACCGTCTCCTCCGAGGACTACGTGATGGTGGCGCAGGCCAAGGGGCTGTCCGAGCGGCGCGTGATGTTCTCCTACGCCGCACGCAACGCCGTCCTGCCCAACATCTCGGGCTTCGCCCTCTCGCTGGGCTTCATCGTCGGCGGCACGCTGCTGGTCGAGATGGTCTTCTCCTACCCGGGCATCGGCTTCCAGCTGTTCCAGGCCGTCGGGGCCAAGGACTACCCGCTGATGCAGGGCGTCTTCCTGATCATCACGCTGTCCGTGCTCGCGGCGAACCTGCTGGCCGACATGGCCTACGCCCTCCTCGACCCGCGCACCCGCAAGGAGGCCTGACGATCATGGCCGTCACCAGCACCGACGTAGTCGTCACGGACACCGCCCCCGCCGCGTCCCGGGCGAGGTTCCGCTTCCTGCGCGGCGGGAAGACCCGCACAGGGCTGCTGATCCTCGCGTTCTTCGTGATCCTCGCCGTGGCGGGCCCCTGGCTCGCCCCGTACGACCCGGACGCCATGAGCGACCAGCTGCTGCAACCGCCCTCCGCCGACCACTGGTTCGGTACGACGCAGACCGGGCAGGACGTCCTCTCGCAGATCCTGGTCGGCACCCGCGGCGTGCTGCTCGTCGGGTTCCTCGCCGGCATCCTGGCCACCGCGCTGTCCGTGCTCATCGGGGTCAGCGCGGGGTTCCTCGGCGGAGCCGCCGACGAGATCCTCTCCATGCTCTCCAACATCTTCCTCGTCATCCCGGGCCTGCCGCTGATCATCATCATCGCGAGCTTCGTCGAGGACACCGGGGACATGCTGATCGCCGCCGTCATCGCCCTCACCTCATGGGCCTGGGGGGCGCGTGTCCTGCGCGCCCAGACCCTGTCGCTCCGGCGCCGCGACTACGTGGAGGCGGCACGGGCCACCGGTGAGTCCACCTGGCGGATCATCCTGTTCGAGGTCATGCCGAACCTCACCGCCGTCATCGCGTCCGGCTTCGTCGGCACCGTCATCTTCGCGGTCCTCTCCGAGATCACCCTCGCCTTCATCGGTGTCGCCGACATCTCCCACTGGAACTGGGGCACGGTGCTCTTCTGGGCCCAGTCCAACCAGGCCCTGGCCCAGGGCGCCTGGTGGTGGTTCGTGCCCGCCGGACTGTGCATCGCCCTGCTGGGCACCGCCCTCTCGCTCATCAACTTCGGCATCGACGAGTTCGTCAACCCGCGCCTGCGCACCGCCACGGGGGCCTCCCGGAAGGTCCGGATGCGTGTCGGCTTCACCCCCGTCGCCCGCACCGCCGCACCCGCGGAGCCCGGCTTCACCCCGGTGGCCCGTGCCGGCGCGACCCCGTCACCCGGTGAGCCCGTGCCGCCGGGCACCCCCGAGTCGCCCGGAACGCCCAGCAAGGAGCACAGCGCATGACCGCCGAGCCGATCCTCACCATCAGCGGCCTGAACGTCGACTACGGAACCGGCACGAGCGGCGTCCGCGCGCTGCGGGACATCGATCTCACCCTGCACCGGGGTGAAGTCCTGGGCCTGGCGGGCGAGTCGGGCTCGGGCAAGTCCACACTCGCGTACGCGGTCACCCGGCTGCTGTCCCCGCCCGGGGTGATCACCGGAGGAGACGTCCACTACCACCGGCCGGGCGGTGAGGCCGTCGACATCCTCGCCCTGAGCCCGGACGAGCTGCGCGCCTTCCGCTGGCAGGAGCTGTCGATCGTGTTCCAGGGAGCGATGAACTCGCTGAACCCGGTGCACACGGTCCACAGCCAGCTGACCGACGTACTCACCGCGCACCGCCCCGGCATGAAGGCCGCCGAGCGCACCGCACGCGCCGAGGAGCTGCTCAACCTCGTCGGGATCTCGGCCGACCGGCTCGCCGCCTATCCGCACCAGCTCTCCGGTGGCATGCGCCAGCGCGTGATGATCGCCATGGCACTCGCCCTGGAACCCGAGATCGTCATCATGGACGAGCCCACCACCGCCCTCGACGTCGTGATGCAGCGCCAGATCCTGCGCAAGCTGGTGGAGCTGCGGGAGCGCCTCTCCTTCTCCGTCGTCTTCATCACCCACGACATCTCGCTGCTGATCGAGTTCTCCGACCGGATCGCGATCATGTACGGCGGACGGATAGTGGAGCAGGCGGGCGCCGCCGAGATCTACCGCGACCCCCGCCACCCCTACAGCGAGGGCCTCCTGCACTCCTTCCCCGCGCTGCACGGTCCCCGCCGCGAACTCACCGGCATCCCGGGGTCACCCCCGCACCTGTCCGCGATGCCCGCCGGCTGCGCCTTCCACCCACGCTGCGGCAAGGCCTTCGAGCCGTGCCGGGAGCGTGTCCCGGTCCTCGCCGCGCCGGACGCAGCCCAGGACCGCGAGGTCGCCTGCTGGCTGCACCACTGACCGCCCGCACCGCCGCCCACCACCCCACAGCGCAACCGGAGTTACGGAGAACCATGAACCTCGTCACGCCCCGCAGCAGCCTGCAGCCCGCCGCCGTCCAGGGACTCCCTGCCGACTTCCGCTGGGGCGTCGCCACCTCCTCGTACCAGATCGAGGGCGCCGCGTCGGAGGACGGCCGTACCCCGTCCATCTGGGACACCTTCTGCCGCGTGCCCGGCGCCGTGCACAACGCGGAGCACGGCGACGTGGCCTGCGACCACTACCACCGGATGCCCGAGGACGTGGAGCTGATCGCGGGCCTCGGCGTCGACACGTACCGCTTCTCGCTGGCCTGGCCCCGCATCCAGCCGGGCGGCCGGGGCCCCGCCAACGCCAAGGGCCTCGACTTCTACAAGCGGCTCGTCGACGAGCTCCAGGGCCGGGGCGTCACCCCCTGGATCACCCTCTACCACTGGGACCTGCCGCAGGAGCTGGAGGACGCGGGCGGCTGGCCGGCCCGTGACACCGCCCTGCGGTTCGCGGAGTACGCCATGCTCGCGTACGAGGCTCTCGGCGACCGGGTCGAGCACTGGACGACCCTCAACGAGCCGTGGTGCTCGGCGATGCTCGGCTACGCCTACGGGGCGCACGCCCCCGGCCGGACCGACATGGGTGACGCGATGGGCGCCGTCCACCACCTGCTCCTCGGCCACGGACTCGCCGCCCGGCAGATGCGCGAGGCCGCGGGGGACAACCCGCTCGAACTCGGCATCACCCTCAACCTCGGCACCGCCACCCCCGAGACCGACAGCGAGGCGGACCTGGAGGCCTGCCGCCGCGCCGACGGCATGGGCACGCGTCTCTACCTCGACCCGATCGTCCACGGCCGCTACCCGCAGGACATCGTCGACGACCTCGCGGCCCAGGGCGTCGAACTGCCCGTCCAGGAGGGCGATCTGGCCGCAATCGCCACCCCGCTCGACGTCCTCGGCGTCAACTTCTACCGCGGCGCGCTCTTCTCAGGTGTCACCGAGGACGGATCGCCGACCGACGCCGAAGGACTGCCCGTCGTCCGCGGGGTGGAGCGCGACCTTCCCCGTACGGCCATGGACTGGGAGATCACCCCGACCGAGCTCACCGCTCTCCTGCTGCGGCTCCAGCACGACTACGCGCTGCCGACCGTCATCACGGAGAACGGGGCCGCCTTCGACGACACGGTCGCAGCCGACGGCTCCGTCCCCGACGCCGACCGCACGGCCTACCTCGCCGACCACATCGCGGCCGTGTCCGAGGCCCGTCGCCAGGGCGCCGACGTCCGGGGCTACTTCGCCTGGTCGCTGATGGACAACTTCGAGTGGGCCTACGGCTACGACAAGAGGTTCGGCATCGTCCGCGTCGACTACGACACTCAGCTGCGGACACTCAAGGACAGCGCCAAGTGGTACCGCGACACGATCCGCCTCACCAGGAACGCCTCCACCGACCGACCCGTGGCCTGACCAGAAACAGGCCACTGCCCCGAACAGTCCCCGGAGCAGAGAAGAGCCGCACATGTCCCGAACACCGCACGTCCGCGCACGCCACCGGGCGAGACCGGCCACGGCCGCGCTCGCCGCCGCGACCGTCCTCGCCTCACTGCTCGCCGGGGCCGTCCCCAGCGCGGCGGCCGCCGAGGACCCCGCGCCCGTACTCGTCGACCGGTTCGAGGGCGAGGTGCCGTTCGGCAACCCGCCCGCCGACTCCCTGTTCACCTGGGGCGGCGACACGGACGACCACCCCGCTCTGAAGCTGGAGGAACGCGCCGACGCCCCCGAGGGCGGCAAGGTCCTCCAGGGTACGTACGACATCAGTGCCTGGGGCGGACTCAGTCACGAGTTCGCCGTCGACCAGCCGCCGAAGGACTGGACGGCCCACAAGGGCATCCGCTTCTGGTGGTACGGCCAGAACACCGCGCCCCTGCCGCCCGGTTCGGGCAAGCGGATCAACTTCGAGATCAAGGACGGCGGAGCCAACGGCGGCGCCTCCGAGCTGTGGACCACCTCCTTCACCGACGACTGGGAGGGCTGGCACCAGGTCGAGATCCCCTTCGCGGACTTCGTCTACCGGGCCGACTACCAGCCCGTCGGCGGCATCGACCAGATCCTCGGCCTGAACGAGATGTGGGGCTACGCGCTCACCCTCCCGACCGGCGCACCCGGCTCCTTCGCCATGGACGCCGTCGAGCTGTACGGCAAGGCCGAACCGGCCCTGAAGTCGAGCGTCGTCGTCGACTCCGCCGTGCACCCGGTCAAGGAGGGCGGGACGGCGGACATCAGGATCTCCGTCGCCACGACCGGATCCCTCCCCATCGAGGAGCCCGTCACCGTCGCGTACACCACCCAGGGCGGCAGTGCCGGATCCGGCGAGGACTACACCCCGGTCACCGGCACCCACACCTTCCCCGCCGGGACCGCCTCCGGCACCACGCACACCGTCTCCGTGGCCACGACGAAGGACAAGGGGGCGGAGTCCGCCGAGACGGTCCCGCTGGAACTCACCGTCACCGGCGCCAAGGCGCCCAAGGAGAACCCCCAGGTCGTCATCGACGCCCACGGGCTGCCCTACCAGAACGCGAAGCTCCCGGTGAAGAAGCGCGTCGCCGACCTGCTGGCGCGGATGTCCCCGGCCGAGAAGGCCGGCCAGATGACCCAGGCCGAGCGCAACGCGCTGAAATCGCAGGGCGACATCGCCGCGTACGACCTCGGCTCGCTGCTCTCCGGCGGCGGTTCCGTGCCCACTCCGAACACGCCCGAGGCCTGGGCGAAGATGACCGACGCCTACCAGCTGCGCGCGCAGGCCACCCGCTTCCAGATCCCGCTGATCTACGGCGTGGACGCGGTGCACGGCCACAACAACGTGATCGGCTCGACGATCATGCCGCACAACATCGGCATCGGCGCGGGCCGTGACCCGAAGCTCGCGGAGAAGACGGGCGCCGTCACCGCGAGCGAGGTCCGCGCCACGGGCATCCCGTGGGACTTCGCCCCCTGCGTGTGCGTCACCCGCGACGAGCGCTGGGGCCGCTCCTACGAGGCGTACGGCGAGGACCCGGCCCTGGTCGAGGCCATGGAGACGGTCATCACCGGCATGCAGGGCAGCGCGTCGGGCAAGGACCTCGCCCGTAACGACAAGGTGCTGGCCAGCGCCAAGCACTTCGTCGGCGACGGCGGCACGGAGTTCGGCTCCTCCACCACCGGCTCGTACACCATCGACCAGGGCGTCACGAAGGTCACCCGCGAGGAACTCGAAGCGGTCCACCTCTCGCCGTTCGCCGAGTCCGTGAAGCGCGGCGTGGGCACGGTCATGCCGTCGTACTCCTCGCTGGACGTCATCGGCGACGACGCCGGTCCCGTGAAGATGCACGCCCACGCGGAGATGATCAACGGCGTGCTCAAGGACCGGATGGGCTTCGAGGGCTTCGTCATCAGCGACTGGCAGGCCATCGACCAGATCCCCGGTGACTACGCGAGCGACGTCCGCACCTCGGTCAACGCCGGGCTCGACATGATCATGGTCCCGACCGCGTACCAGGACTTCACGAAGACCCTCCAGGCGGAGGTCACCGCCGGGCGGATCGCGCAGGCCCGGATCGACGACGCGGTGTCCCGGATCCTCACCCAGAAGTTCCGCCTCGGCCTCTTCGAGAAGCCGTACGCCGACAAGTCGAACCTGGACGACGTCGGCTCCGCCGCGCACCGCGCGGTCGCCCGTGAGGCAGCCGCCAAGTCCCAGGTGCTCCTGAAGAACGACGGCTCGGTGCTGCCGCTCAAGCCGTCGCAGAAGGTCTACGTCGCAGGCTCCAACGCCGACGACCTCGGCAACCAGGCCGGCGGCTGGACCGTCAGCTGGCAGGGTGCCTCCGGTGCCACCACGACGGGCACGACGATCCTGGAGGGCATGGAGAAGAACACCTCGTCGGCCACCTTCTCCGAGGACGCCTCCGCCCCGACCGACGGGTACGACGTCGGAGTCGTCGTCGTCGGCGAGAAGCCGTACGCCGAGGGCATCGGAGACGTGGGCAACGGCCACGACCTGGAGCTCACCGACGCCGACAAGGCAGCGGTCGACACGGTCTGCGCCGCAATGAAGTGCGCCGTCCTCGTCGTCTCCGGCCGCCCCCAGTTCATAGGTGACCGGCTCGGTGACATCGACGCCCTGGTCGCCTCCTGGCTGCCGGGCACCGAGGGCGACGGCGTCGCCGACGTCCTCTACGGCAAGCGGGCCTTCACCGGGCAGCTCCCGGTGACCTGGCCGAAGTCCGAGTCGCAGCTGCCGGTCAACGTCGGCGACGCGGCGTACGACCCGCAGTTCCCGTACGGCTGGGGACTGACCACCCTGAAGAAGGCTCCGGCGGGCGGCGAGGCCACCCTCACCGCTCTCGCCGTCGCCGCCCAGCTCGCCGAGCGGGCCGGCCTCGGGAAGACCGAGGCGGGCAAGGCGATCGTGGACCGGGCGAGGCTGCTGGTCCAGCAGAGGACCGGCGGGAAGCTGACCGAAACGGTGTCCAAGCCGTTCGCCGAGGCCGACCATCTGCTGCTCACCGGCGATCTGACCGGAGCGGTGGCGAAGCTGCGCACGGCGTACCGCGCCGCGTAACAGCAGAAACGAAACCCGGGCGGGCGACGCATTTGTCGCCCGTTCGGGTTACTTTCGGAGTATGCGGAAGAGGCTGTTCGCTCCCCTTTGGGCCTGCCTGCTGCTGATACTTTCGGCGGCTGTGCTGGCGATGACCCCCGCTGCCCAGGCCGCCCCCTCCACGATCGACGACGCGGCGAGCGCCCTGCGCCAGGGCCCCGTGTACGTCGACCCCGCGGCGTCCGGTCAGCTCTCGGCGTCCCAGGAGGCCGCCCTGGAGAAGAAGATCATCGACGCGGACAAGCCGGTCTTCGTGGCCGTGCTGCCCGCGACATCCGAGTACCCGCCCGAGAACCTCCTGCAGAACCTGCGCACCGACACCGGCGTCACAGGCGTCTACGCCGTCCGCCTGGGCGACGGATTCGACGCCGGCGCCGACCCCCAGGTGATGCCGGTCCGGGCGGTCGAGAACCTCACGACCGCCGTGAAGGCACCCGGCGCGGACACCGACGCCGCGACCCAGCTCAACGCCTTCGTCGACCGGGCCGTCGACGACGCCAAGGGCAGCGCTCCGGCCTCCTGGTCCGGCGGCGGCACCGACGACGGCGCCGTGAACAGCGGCGTGCCGGTGACCGGTCTCGTCGTCCTCGGAGGGCTGGTCCTGCTGGGCGGAGGCACCGCGTTCGCGGTCGCCCGCCGCAACCGGATGCGCAAGGAGGAGGAGGAGCAGGCGGCCCTGGAGAAGCTCCGGGTCGTCGTGGACGAGGACATCACCGCGTACGGCGAGACCCTGGACCGGCTGGACTTCCATCCCGCCGAGAAGGGCGCCGACGACGCGATGCGCATCGACTACGAGCGCGCGCTCGACTCCTACGAGGACGCCAAGTCCCGCATGGGCAACGCGCACCATCCCTCCGACGTCCGCGGGGTCACCAAGGCCCTGGAGGACGGCCGCTTCTCCCTGGCCGTGCTGGAGGCCCGCCGTAAGCACCGGGCGCTCCCGGCACGCCGGCCGCCCTGCTTCTTCGACCCGCGCCACGGCCCCTCGGTCGCGGACGTCCTGTGGACGCCGTCCGGCGGCGCGGCCCGCGAGGTCCCGGTCTGCGGCGCCGACGAGGTCCGGCTGCGTGAGGGCGAGGACCCCATGAGCCGCACGGTCGACGTCGGCGACGGCCGCCGGCGCCCCTACTGGGAGGCGGGCCCGGCCTACGGCCCCTGGGCAGGCGGCTACTTCGGCGGCGGCCTGCTCCCCGGCCTGCTGGTCGGCACCATGCTCGGCTCGATGCTCTCCACCCCGGCCTACGCGTCGGAGTACGGCGGCGGTGACTTCGGCGGAGGCGGGGGAGGCGACTGGGGCGGCGGCGACGTCTCCGGCTCCGACTTCGACTCCTCCGGTTTCGGCGGCGGCGGCTTCGGTGACGGCGGCGGCTTCGGAGGCGGCGGCGGCTTCGACGGGGGTGGGTTCTAGCGCGCCTTCGCCGCTCCGGGCCTCTTCGCCGGCTGCTCCTCCCACGTCTCCGGGGCCCACACGCCCGAGCGCTTCAGTGACGCGGGGCAGTGCAGGTAGATCTCGTCGATGTCCACGACCAGCGCGAGGTCGGGACGGCGCCCCTTGACCTTCATCTCGTCGAAGACCGGAGCATCCGTGAGGATGCGGGCCCGGCCGTTGATCCGCAGGACCGTCATCACGCCCGGTATCAGGTACAGCAGGCCCACGTGCGGGTTCGACAGGATGTTGTGGAAGCTGTCGCCGCGCCGGTTGCCCGGCAGGTCGGGCAGCACGAGGGTGCGCCGGTCCAGGACCCGGGTGAAGCCGGGTTCCCCGCCGCGCGGCGAGGTGTCGCAGTTGCCGTCGGCGTCGGAGGTGGACACGGCGCAGAACGGCGCGCGGGCCAGCAGGCCGAGGTCGTCCTCGGTGAGCTCGTCGTGGACCTTGTCGATGACGATCGGCCACGGTTCGCCCAGGATCTCGCGCAGCTGCTCGGCCGACTCGAGGGGCACGGCTCCGGCCAGGGGGTCCGCGGCGTCGACGGGGGCAGCCGTGACGGCCGCGGGCGCGGCGTTCGACAAGGGGTACTCCGAACCTCGTGGGGGCGCAGCAGCGGATCGCTGACCTGGCACTGTTAGGCTCACCTTACTTATGCTCACGGGTGCGCCCCGTCCCGGGGGCGACAAGCAAGGGTGAGGGACCGTGCGCGACCGCATGCCGCCGCCCCGGGTGACCCGGCTGTGAGCGGCCCGGTTCTCCTGGGAGCGAAGAAGCAGGAGACCGGGATCTCCGAGGTGTCCGAGCGGCGGCGCGTGCGCAGCCGCCCCGCCCTGGCACTCGGGCTCCTCGCCGCCGTGGCCGTTCTTCTGCTGACCGTCCTGGCCAGCCTCGCGATCGGTTCGGGGGACGTGGCACTCGGCGACGTGATGAACGGCGTGTTCGACCCGGACCTCGGGGTCAAGGGCCAGCTCATCGTCCAGGAAGTCCGCATCCCCCGCACGGTCGCCGGGCTGCTGGCCGGTGCGGCACTCGGCCTCGCGGGCACGGTGATGCAGGGCGTCGCCCGGAACCCGCTGGCCGACCCCCAGCTCCTGGGCATCAACGCGGGCGCCTCGGTCGCGGTGGTGTGCTCGATCAGCTTCTTCGGATTCACGGCCGCGACCCAGTACATCTGGTTCGGCTTCCTCGGCGCGCTCCTCGCCGCCCTCCTCGTCTACGGCGTCGGCTCGCTGGGGCGTGAGGGCGCCACCCCGGTGAAGCTGGCGCTGGCGGGCGCGGCGACGAGTGCCGTGCTCACGTCCGTGACCAGTGCGGTCCTGCTCCAGGACCGGGAGGGCTACGACCGATTCCGCTTCTGGCAGCTCGGCGCGCTCACCGCCCGTGACGCGGACGTGCTGTGGCAGGTGTCCCCGTTCATCGCGGCCGGCGCCGTCCTCGCGCTGCTGCTCGGCCCCCAGCTCAACGCCCTGTCGCTCGGCGACGACCTGGCCCGCGGCCTCGGCCAGCGGGTGGGGGCCGCCCGGCTGACCTCGGCGCTGGCCGTGGTGCTGCTGTGCGGCGCGGCGACCGTCGTCGCCGGTCCGATCGGCTTCGTCGGTCTCGCGGTCCCGCACGCCGCGCGGCTCATCACCGGCCCGGACTACCGCTGGGTGCTCCCGTACAGCATGGTGCTCGCCCCGGTCATGCTGCTCGTCGCCGACATCGTCGGCCGTGTCATCGCCCCGCCCGGCGAGGTACAGGTGGGTGTGGTCACCGCGGCGGTCGGCTGCGTCCCCTTCATCTGGCTGGTCCGGCGCAGGAAGCAGGTGGAGCTGTGACCGGGACCCTCCTTCGGGAGTCGCCCGACGCCCGTCTCGCGGATGCCGTGCGCAGGGTGACACGGGTACGCGGACGGGGACGCCGGCGCTCCGTGCTGGTGGCGGCAGGCCTGCTGGTCGCGGTGGTGGCGATGTTCGCGGTCTCGCTCAGCGTCGGTGACATGGTGATGCCGCTCGGCAAGGTCGTGGAGACCCTTCTCGGCGGGGGCGACGGCGGCTCACGGTTCGTCGTGCTGGAACTCCGCCTGCCGCGCGCCCTGCTCGCGGTCCTCGTCGGCGTCGGCTTCGGGCTCTCCGGGGCCGTCTTCCAGTCCGTGCTCCGCAACCCGCTGGCCAGCCCGGACGTCATCGGCATCAGCGCCGGGGCGAGCGCGGTCGCCGTCACCGCGTCGCTGCTCTTCCAGGTCAGCGGCCTCGCGCTGTCGGTGAGCGCCCTGACCGGGGCGGTCGCCGCCGGTGCGGCCATCTACCTGCTCGCCTGGCGGCAGGGCGTCGCAGGCCAGCGCCTCGTGCTGATCGGCGTGGGTTTCGGCACCGGACTGAGCAGCGTGGTCTGGTACGTGATGGCCCGCTCCGACGTCGCCGACGCGCAGGAGGCGTACCTCTGGCTGACCGGCACCCTCAACGGCCGCTCCTGGGGACAGGTGTGGCCGCTGCTGAGCGCTCTCGCCGTCCTTGTGCCGCTCACCGTCCTCGCCGCCCGGGCGCTGGGCCCCCTCCAGCTCGGGGACGACGCGGCGGCCGGTCTGGGCGCCCGCGTCGAGCCCGGGAGGCTGGCGCTGCTGGGCTGCGCGACCGCCCTCGCGGGTGTCGCGACCGCGGCGGCCGGCCCGGTCAACTTCGTGGCATTCGTGGCGGGGCCGATCGCCCGGCGTCTGGTGCCGGGCCGAGGTGCCGCCCTGCCGCACGCGGCGCTGACCGGGGCCCTGATCGTCCTGGTCGCCGACTTCGGCGCGCAGCACCTGCTGCCGTCGGTCCAGCTTCCCGTGGGCGTGGTGACGAGCATCATCGGCGCCCCCTATCTGCTGCTGCTCCTGGCCCGCGCCAACCGAGGGGGCAGCGGTGGCTGAACCGCGCACGTTCGAGACGGATGACAGACGACAAAGGAAGGCGTGGCCGCGCCGTGGCTGAGCACACTCTTCGAGCCCAGGGTGTCTGCCTCGGGTACGGCGACCGGGAGATCGTCTCCGGCCTGGACGTGACCGTCCCGCCGGGGCGGATCACGGTCATCGTTGGCCCGAACGCCTGTGGCAAGTCGACCCTGCTGCGCGCCATGGCGCGGCTCCTCGCACCTTCGGAGGGTGCGGTGCTGCTCGACGGCCGCAGCATCCAGGAGATGCCGACGAAGGAGGTCGCCGCCGTGCTCGGCATCCTTCCGCAGAGCCCGTCGGCACCGGAGGGGATCACGGTCTCCGACCTTGTAGGGCGCGGCCGCTACCCGCATCAGGGCTGGTTCCGGCGCTGGACCGCCGAGGACGACGAGGCGGTCGCCCGGGCGCTGCTCTCGACCGGCACCCTGGACCTCGCCGACCGCCCGGTGGACGAGCTCTCGGGCGGGCAGCGCCAGCGGGTCTGGATCGCGATGGCCCTCTCGCAGCGTACGGACATCCTGCTGCTGGACGAGCCGACGACCTTCCTGGACGCCAGCCACCAGCTCGACGTGCTGGACCTGCTCACCGACCTGAACCACGAGCACGGCGTCACCATGGTGGCGGTGCTGCACGACCTGAATCTGGCCTGCCGCTACGCCGACCACATGATCGCCATGAAGGACGGACGGATCGTGGCCGAGGGCAGGCCCACCGACATCGTCACGGAGTCGCTGGTCGGCGAGGTGTTCGGCATGCGCTGCTCGGTGATGGAGGACCCGGCGTCGGCCACGCCGATGGTGGTGCCGCTGGGCCGCCACCATGTGCGGGGCGCGGAGGTCCGCCCCGCGTCATGAAAGTGAATTAGGTTAGGCTAGCCTAATTGGCATGAACGATTCCGCTCCACGCTCCCGCCGTACCCGGCGCGCTCCGGTCCTGATGGCCGGCGTCGTCGCGGCCCTCCTCGTCGGCCTGGCTGCCTGCGGCTCCTCCGACGACACCGCCGGCTCCGGTTCCTCCTCCGCCTCGGACGGAGCGGCCGAGGGCTCCTTCCCCGCGAAGGTCGCGACGAAGTTCGGCGAGGTCACCGTCGACGAGGCCCCGAAGCGCATCGTCGCACTCGGATGGGGCGACGCCGAGACGGTGCTCGCGCTCGGCGGGCAGCCCGTCGGGGCGAGCGACTGGCTGGCGTTCGGCGGCGAAGGCGTCGGGCCGTGGGCCGAGGGCAAGTACGACAAGAGCCCGCAGATGATCGGCACGCTGGAGCCCGAGTTCGAGAAGATCGCGGCACTCCAGCCGGACCTCATCCTCGACACCAAGTCCAGCGGGGACCAGACGCGTTACGACACCCTGAGCAAGATCGCCCCGACGGTCGGCGTGCCCGAGGGCGGCGACCAGTACAAGATCTCGTGGGAGAAGCAGACCGAGATGGTCGCCGCCGCGATGGGCGTCCCGGAGGAGGGCGAGAAGCTGATCAAGGCCAACGAGGCGAAGTTCGCGGAGGCCGTGAAGGCGCACCCCGAATTCAAGGGCAGCACGATCACGCTCGGCTCGCGCACCTCCGAGGGCTACGGCGCCTACGTCTCCGGCACCGGGCGGGTCGACTTCGTCGAGCGCCTCGGCTTCGAGAACAACCCGGCCGTCGAGGACAAGGCCGGCGAGGGCTTCTCGGTCTCCGTCTCCAAGGAGAACCTGGACCTCCTCGACGCCGACCTGACGGTCATGGCCCCCATCGGCATCCCGGCCGCCGACATCAGCGAGGACCCGCTGTACAAGGCGGTCCCGTCGGTGAAGGCAGGCCACTCGGTCGTCTTCGACGACAAGGGCATCAGTACGGCGTTCGCCACCGACTCGGTGCTGTCGACCGTCTACGCGCTGGACAAGGTCGTCCCGCTCTTCGCGGAGAAGATGAAGTAAGTCGGCCGGATCACCCCGCGTCCCGCGCCGTCTGGTGGCGCGGGACGCAAACGGGTGACAGGCTTGGCCCGGTGGACCGTGACCGGGTGGAGAAGCAGCTGCTGGACGGCTTGACCGTCGACACGAGCAGGCCGGAGCAGCCGATCCTGCTGGACGAGTCGGGCCAGCCGATCAAGACCTGGCGCGAGAACTACCCGTACGACCGCAAGATCCGCCGCAAGGAGTACGAGCGGGCCAAGCGCATACTCCAGATCGAGATGCTCAAGCTCCAGCGGTGGACCAAGGACACCGGAGCCCGGGTCGTCGTCGTCTGTGAGGGGCGGGACGCGGCCGGCAAGGGCGGCACCATCCAGCGCTTCACCGAGCGCCTCAACCCGCGTGGCGCGCGCATCGTGGCCCTGGACAAGCCGACGGACCGCGAACGGGGCCAGTGGTACTTCCAGCGTTACGTGGCACATCTGCCCGCCCCCGGTGAGATCGTCTTCTTCGACCGCTCCTGGTACAACCGGGCCGGAGTCGAACGCGTCATGGGCTTCTGCACCCGGTCGGAGTACGAACTCTTCCTCAGGCAGTGCCCGGACTTCGAACGGATGCTCGTCGACGACGGGATCATCGTGGTCAAGTTCTGGTTCTCCGTCTCCCGCGCCGAACAACGCACGCGTTTCGCGATCCGGCAGGTCGACCCGGTGCGCCAGTGGAAGCTCTCGCCCACCGACGTCGACTCCCTCGACCGCTGGGACGACTACACCACGGCGAAGATCGACATGTTCCGCGCCACCGACACCGGTCACGCGCCGTGGACCGTCGTGAAGAGCAACGACAAGCGCAGGGCCCGCCTCGAGGCGATGCGCAGTCTTCTCGCGCGCATCGACTACGAGGCGAAGGACCCCGACGCCGTCGGCGAACCGGACCGCCTGATCGTGGGTGCCGCCGCCACCCTGCTGGAGCCGGGCGAGGAGGACACCGCCCTCTCGCCCACCCGCCTCGCCTCGAACGCCGAGGGGCCGGGCGAGCACCCCTGAGTCCTCTCAGCCGCGCCTGGCGGTGACGTCACCGTTGACGGTGGTCAGCGTCATGCCGTACCCCCCGTCCTCCGTGGCGGCGGGGACGGTCACGGAGGCTCGGCCGTTCCGCGTCGTGGCGTCGACGTCGTAGCCGGGCGCGTCGTGGGGAAGCGCCACCCGTACCGAGCCGTTGGTCGTGGCGGCGGTGACGCGGGACGGTGAGGTCGCGCTGCCTAGTGTCACGTCCCCGTTGACGGTCTCGGCGTGCAGGCGCTCCGAACGCAGGGTGCCTGTGCGCACCGATCCGTTGTGTGTCGCCAGGCGGACCGTGGTGTCGCCACTGCCGGACCGGGCGACCGTCACGTCCCCGTTGACGGTGGTCAGGTCCAGGCCCCCCGATATCCCGGCCGCGTCGATGCCCGCGTTCCTGGCGGTCACCGTGACGAAGACACCGGTGGGAACACCGATCGCCGGCATGCGGGGGCACGGACCGCCCTCGTGGTCCTCGTGCGGCGTGCAGGACAGATCGAGGACCCAGGTGTCGTCACGATGGGACCAACGGCTGCCGATCCGGTCCTCCGTGACGGCCCGGTCGCCGTCCGCCGGCCGCAGGCGCACACCGTTGTCGGTCGTGATCAGCAGGTGATCACCCCGGGCCAGGGCGGGCCGTGATCCGTCCGGATGCGCGCCGGGATCGCCGCCGCACGCCGCGAGGAGGGGGACGGCCGCCAGCAGTGAGGCCCATTGCCGTCCGCGTGTGAAAGCCGTGATGTCCATGCCTGCTCGCCTTCCCCGCGACGGGCCGTCCCATGGCACGCCTCTGTGAACCGGCCTTCATCCGGGGTGCGTTGACAGAGAAGGGACCACTAGGGTCCTAGATCGAGACGGCGGTCTTCGTGGTCCTGGCCGGTCTTCTCACCGGCTTCTGCGCCTGGTGGCTGCGCCGTCGGCTCAACTGACACGAACGCGACGGGCGGCCGAAGCCAACGCAACTGGCTTCGGCCGCCCGCCAGACTCCACGACCTCGCTCCCCGCGCGGTGCTCCGGTAGCCGGAGTCCGCAGGGGTGGGTGGAGTCCGGCCGCAGGTGGCGGGACTGCGAGACTGCTCGTGTGATCATCAGACTCGCGCAGGAACGGGACCTCGCCGGGTTCCTCGCCCTGGCCGCCCAGGTCGAGGACTGGTTCGGGCCCATGGTGGAGGAGCCGGGCTTCCACCGTGCCGTGGAAACACACATCCGCCGGTCCGAGGCACTGGTCGCCGTCGCGCCGGATTCGGGCCTGGTCGGCGGCCTGTTGTTCGGCGCGGAGGGTCCGGCGTACCACGTCCACTGGCTCGTCGTGTCGGAGAGGGCACGGGGGACGGGCGCCGGCCGGGCGCTGATGGCGGATGCGACGCGCAGGTTCGTGCGAGGGCCGGGCACCGTCGAGGTGGTCACCTTCGGGGCCGACCACCCTGGTGCCGTGGCGAGCGGGGCGCGTGTCTTCTACGAGCGCCTGGGTTTCACCCCGGCCGAGACCGCCGCACCCGGCCCGGAGGGCGGGTCACGCCAGGTCTACCGCCGGGCAGTCGTCTGAGCGCGGCGACGCCATGGCCGCCCGGCCCGCAGATCCCGCTTCCGGCGCGCCGTCGAGCCGGTCCGGGCGGCGCGATCGTGGCGAGGGCGGCACACCGAGATGCCCGATGCCGTCCGGGGCGCGCCGTCGGGGTCGGTGACGTGCGGAAGAGCGACGGAAGCGGTACCCGTCGTCGGGACGGGGCCCCGGCCCTGCCGGAGCCCCGCCGGAGGTCAGCTGGTGGGGAAGCTGTCGGGCGTACTGATGCGGCTCTTCAGCAGCGCCCCGGACTCCGTCAGCACACCGCTGCTGCTGTAGTCGCTGCCGCCGCAGGTGCCGGGCCGGAAGGCCGCGCTGCTCTCGGGAGCGTCGGAGTAGGTCCAGTTGGCGTAGCTGATCTTCAGCCGGTCCAGCAGGTCCAGCCAGGCCGTGGTGCTCGCCGTGTCCATCGCCCCACCTCCGGTGGCGCTCACCGTGCCGAACTCGGTCACGAACAGCGGCAGTTGCGAGGCCGCCCGGCTCAGCGTCGAGCGGTAGGCGTCCTTGTGGCTGGCGGCGTAGAAGTGGAACGCGTACATGATGTTGCCGGCATTGACGGGGTTGTTGACGACCTCGCTCTCGTTGGAGCCGTCCGAGACTCCCAGTGAGGACCAGCCGCGGGTGCCGACGATGACGACGGCGTCCGGGTCGGCCGCCCGGACCACCGGGATGACCTGATCGGCGTAGCTCTTGATGGCCGACCAGCTCACGCCGTTGGGCTCGTTGGCGATCTCGTAGATCACGTTCTTCTTGCCGGCGTTACGGGCGGCGACGGACGCGAAGAACGTCTTCGCGCGGTCGAGGTTGTAGTTCGGGTCGCCGGGCGTCAGGGTGTGGAAGTCGATCAACGCGTACATGCCCCGGGCCTCGGCCATGTCGACCAGAGCGTTCACGCGGCTGGTGAAGCCCGCCGGGTCGGTCTCGTAGCCGTCCTCCTGCACGTACATGGAGATGCGCAGCAGGTCCGACTTCCAGTCCTCGGCCAACGCGTCCAGGGATGCGGCGTTGTAGCACTCGTCGAACCACTGGATGCCGTGCGTGCTCATGCCCCGCAGCTGTACGGGGCGGTCGTACTGGTTGCACAGGTTCACGCCGCAGACGTGCAGTTGGCCGTTGACGTCCACGGGGGTGCCGGTGCCCGGATCCGGGGTGGGCTCGTCGACGGAGCCCGTACAGGCGACGCCGTTGAGCGTGAACGCCGTGGGCTTCGGGTTGGCGCCGGTGAAGGTGCCGGAGAAGCCCAGGTCGGCGACCGCGCCGGTGGCCAGGTTGCGGTTCCAGTCGACACCGGTGGCGGTGACCGCCGAGCCGGACTGCGACCACGTGGCGTTCCAGCCCTGGGCGACCTTCTGCCCGGCGTCCGGCATGGCGAAGCGGAGCGTCCAACCGGTGACTGGGGCTCCCAGGTTGGTCACCTTCACCCCGGCCTGGAAGCCGCCCTGCCACTGGCTGGCGACCGTGTACTCGACCTTGCAGCCGGTGGCGGCCGCCGCCTGGGGGCCGAATGCCGCCATCAGACCCAGGACGGTCGCGAAGGTCGCCAGTAAGGCGAACAGGCGTTTCATGGTGTTCCTCCTCGTGCGAAGCGGAATCAGAGGTGGGAGCGCTCCCAAGGTCCATCGGCCCGAGACCGTACACCGGTACGCCGATGCGCGTACAGAGATTCGACAGGCATTCGACGAAGAGCGGCCGGCGGGCGCGGCAGGGCGGAACCGGCTCCGCCGGAGACGGATCCGCAGCGAACTCCTGGTCGCACACGGCGACTCGGCGTCCCCCGTGGGAGATCTGACGCA
Organism: Streptomyces pratensis; assembly: GCF_016804005.1. GTDB lineage: Bacteria > Actinomycetota > Actinomycetes > Streptomycetales > Streptomycetaceae > Streptomyces > Streptomyces pratensis_A. The sequence goes on from NZ_CP051486.1 coordinate 1,703,416, forward strand.
GGATGAGGGTCCACGGCGTCACGCTCCGGGCGCGCAGACGGGGAGGCGTGGGCGATGGGAGTCATCGGACGACTCTGGGCGGCAGGCGAGTTCCCGTTCCGGGACGGGCTGTACCGGCCGGACGACACCGGCCTGGAGGTGTATGTGGAGGGCCCGGGGGCCTACCACCCGGAAGCCGGACAGCCCATTCCCTTCCGTCTCGGAGGGCCGGTCGACGTTGCTTCGGCCGTCGAGGCCGAGGGCTCCACCGAGGTGGGCCTCTGCTTCGAGAGTCCGCTGCCGGACGGATCCGGCTGGATGTCCGGGGGCGGCAGCGGGATGGGCAACATCGGTTACCTCGCCCGCCTCGATGCCGACCGCTCCCTTCGGTGGGTCCTCTCCATGTGGTCCTCGAACCCGTTCGTCGGCGTGCGTCACGAGGGGACGCGGGCGGCCTTCACCAACGACTGGGGGAATGTGCTGCACCTCGACCTGACGGATCCGGCGCTTCCCCGCCCATGCCGGTGAGGCGGTCCGTACCGGTGGGACCGCCCGGAGGCCGGCCGGTCAGCGCGACGAAGGCCCGTCCGCAGGCTCGGAACCGGGCTCGGAATCAGGCTCGGAACCCGGCTCGGAACCAGGACCCCAGGACGACGTGCCGTGAATCGTGTCGGCCGACCGCACGGGGCACCCCATGAGCTCCACCGCCGCCAGTACGGTGCGGCGGGTCTCCGCGCTCTCGGCGGGCGGGAAGGCGACCCGTAGCTGATGCCCGTACGCGGTCTCGTACGTCAGGAGCCAGTGGGTGCCGTCGACGGCGAATTCGTCCTGCCGCATGCCGTCGTGCTCGTAACCGCCGCGGTCCGACGTGGGCGAGAGTGCGTCGCGCAGGATCCGCAGGCGCTCCTCGTACGGGCGGGGCCCCTCGTCCAGCCGGACGTAGACATGGTCGAGCTCGATCGCGGGGTCGAACCAGGGGGCGAGCCCCGTGTCGTGGTGCAGGAGCTCGGAGGCGATGCTGCGGTCCGTCACACCGTCGAGGAACGCACCGGCCCCGCAGTCGAACCGCTCGTAGTCGTCGTCCCGGGACCAGATCACCACGGGCCAGGACTCGGGAGGCCCCTCCGTCAGCCAGCACACGTGCGCGGAGCTCTCCGTCACCGCCCAGGCCAGCAGCCCGCCGGGCTCCGGGAAGAGGGGGTAGGGGTACTGCTCGGGGAAGTCGTCGCGCAGCGGACCGTAGTCCTCCAGGAGGTCGGCGGTGAGCGGGACCGGATTGTCGTCACCGAACGGGGTGCACAGGCACAGCGCGCCCCAGAAGTCCCCGCGTCCGTAGGCCGCGACCAGTTGCTTGTAGTCCTCCGGCAGCCTGGTGCCCAGGGCACGCTCCGCCGCCGCCCAGTCACCGTGCCCGTCGACCGCGGCGGCGGGAGGGGGCACGCGTCCGGTCACCCGGGTGACGGAACTGTGCGGGCCGGTCGCGCCCCCACCTCGGCGGCCGGCCGGGTGGTGGCCCTCCGTGCTGTGTGCTGCGCGAGTCATCGCTCTCCAGGCGGGTCGTCCGGCAGACGCACGTTCTCCCCCTGGGAACACAAGGGAACTCTGGGAGCGCCTGCGCGTGCAGCATCCCAGATCTCTCCGCCCGCCTGCGTCGCCCGGCTTTCCGGCACACGGACCAGGGTCGTCTGCGGCGGATCTGCACACCGTGTCCGCAGGTGGCGAGGCGCGTCCTGCGGAGACCCCCGTGCGTACCGGATCCTTCATGCCGGTGGTCGACAATGTCCGCTTTCGCGGCGGATGAAAGTCGCGGCCGGCGGCACGTCCGTCGGTCGGGTGAGTGAAGAAGCTGTACCGGTCCATGAAGCAATGTGACCGTATTGGTCCATCGATGCCTGAGTGCCATTCATGGGACTGCTGAAAGGTGGCCTCGTAACGCCCTCACGTGCTTACATCCCTCACATCGCGGCAGCCGCAGGCAAATTCGCCGCCTACGGGCACACGGTGAGGCTTTCGGTGACCGTGGCAGCGGCAAGGGCCTTTCGCAATTGCGGAGTCGGCCCCACTCATTCGGAATCAATGCGAAGGGAATTCACACCATGAACTCCGCCCCCCAGATACAGACCCAGGAAATCTCCGACGCGGACCTGGACGGCGTGTCCGGCGGCCTCACCGGCGCGGCAGCCATCGAGGCGCCGCTCGTCGGTGGCATCGCGGGCGGGGTCAGCGCCGACCTGCTGGGTGCCTCGCCGCTCTCCGGCAGCCTCTCGGGTGCCGTCGGCAGCAACGTGCTCGGCATCGCCGGCCTCGGCTCCGCCGCCACGCTCTCGGCCTGATTCCGCTCCGGCGCCCAGCCCGTGTGCCCCGATGCCTGCCAGGTAGCGGGGCACAGGGGCCGTGGGGCGCCGTGATCAACGCACGTCGGACCTGAACCCGTGGACCGGAGGCTTCGAAAGTGAGCGACCCGCGCACCGCCCGTCGTCCAGGTGTGCCGGGCAACCGGTGGGAGCTCATCTGGAGTCACCGGGACGAACTGCTGGAGATCGCGCGCAGTCGTTCATCGAGCACCGAAGAGGCCGAGGACGCCGTTCAGGAAGCGATGATCCGCGCGGTGGAGGACCCTGACGTCCAGTACGGCCGGGTGCGCTCCTGGCTCAGGCTCGCGACCGTACGCGCATGCGCCGACCGCCACCGCCAGGTCACCCGCGAAAGGGAGTTGAGCGAGAGCCTGTCGGCCGCTCCCGTCGAACCCTTCCTGGTCGAGGAGGCGGCGTGCGACCGGGCGGAGGCCCGGTGGCTGGCCGACCGCAGCGCCGAGCTGCTGCCCGCCCGCCAGGCACAGGCGCTGCGGCTCCAGGCGCAGGATCTCGACGTCGGGCAGGTGGCCCGGACCATGGGACTGAGCTACCGGGCGACCGAGTCACTGCTCGCCAGAGCCAGACGGTCCCTGCGTGGAGTCCTGGCCGGGAGTCTCACGCTGGCCACGGCCGTCTGGATGTGCGTACGCAGATTTCCCCGCACGGGGTACGGCCAGTCCGCCGGGGCGGCATCGGCGGCGGTGACACTCGCCGTGGCGGGAGTCGTGCTCCCCGCCGGACCCTTCGACCGGCCCGACGGACGGTCTCCGGGAAACAGGCCCGAGACCGCGGTGCCGAGTGCCGCCCCGGCTGCGGAGATCGCGGCTCCCCGCGCGGCTCGGGCACGCCCTCACGCGGCATCGCTCTCCCCGGACTCCCCTCGCATCGACCGGGCGCCCGAGGACACCTCGCGGTCCGTCCCGAGGAAGCCTCCGAGGACCGACGGGCAACCGGACACGGTGGCCGTGGAGATATCGATCGGATCAGGCCGACCGGTTCCCGCACTGCCGTCGGTGGCCGTCTCCACGTCGATACCGTCACTGCCGGCCGAGGCATCGGATGTCCGTCGTCCGGAAGTGCCGTCGGTACCCTCCGCCGTCATCACCACCGGCTCCGGCTCCACGATCGATCTGCCCGACGGGCCTGCCCGCGATTGACCCGGCCCGCCCGCCCTGCGCCCCGGTCCGCGATCAGTGCGGTGGCGGCAGTGGGTTCAGGGCGTTGGCGATCGTGCAGCCGCCCTCTCCGGGCATCCGCTGGATCCGGGCCGGCACCCACACCTCGGTGGCGCCGGGTGCGACACGGGCAACGAGGCAGTCCTGCGCGTCGTAGCCGTTGCCCTTCATCGACAGGAGGACACCGACCCGTCCGCCGTCCGCCTTCACCTCCGTACGGATCGCCGGATCCATGTCCAGGGCGGCTACCCTGCGGCGCACCTCGGCCTCGTCCACCAGGCCGCCCTCCGGCACCCGGGGAAGCTTCGCGCGGAGCTCCTCGTACGGCAGTCGGGGCGGTTCCGGCGGAGGGGCGAAGGTCAGCGGACGGCTGTCCGGGCAGTCCACGGCATCGGGCTCCTCACGCCACTCCGACTCGGGCGACACCCGCACCGTGAAACAGCGCAGCACGGTGATCTCATCGATGTCGAACCATCCGTTGTACGCCGAGCCGGACGTGCGGACGACCACGTCGACGCCGTCCCCGTCGTGTGTGGAGGTACCCGTCACCCGCATCACCTCCACCCCGTCGATGCCGGAGGCGGACCGCCCCACCTCCTCCGCGGTGCGCGGACGCTGGCTGTGGAGACGCTCGCCCGCGCTCCTGGCGACACCCCGTGCCTCGTCCGTCGCCTCGCCCTCGGAGGGCTGCACGACTCCGCAGCCGACGGTGAACAGCAACAGCGGTGCCAGCACTAGGAATTGACGCATGGTTCCACCCTCCCGGTGCCGCGCGCGGCGGGCAGCCGCTCGCGTACTCAGACCGGTACAGGCGATCGTACTCAGCCGGTGTGACGATCAGACATCGCCCCGGCGCCTCGGAACGCGGAAGCCGGGATCGGCCGAAGCGCTCGTGCGCTGTACGAACCCGCAACGTGGTCGAACGCTGCTTCGCCCGGCTCAAGCAGCTCCGGGCGGCCGCGACCCGCTTCGAGGGGCTCGCCGCTCGCTACCACGCGGGGCTTCACCTCGCCTCACTCATCGTCTGGCTTCGCGAGCCGGTAACGCAGCCCCAAAGGCTCTCGACGACTGGTTGAATGCTCACCAGAGCCACTGCAAAACTGGGGGAGCTTTGAGGGTGCAGGACACGATCGCTTACGACGGCGTCGCAATATTCATACTGCTGGTCGTGGTCTGGCAGATGCGGCGACGGCTGACGCTTCGCTCCCGGGGCGTCGAGGTCATCGCTCGGTGCTTCGATCGTGATTGGCGTGGGAAAGGCGGCCCGCAGTTCCTTCTGAGGTACACGACGCCAGACGGTGTCACGCGGACACACAGTGCGGGTGAAAACCACGTCCCCGCCGGCACCCGAGAAGGGGACAGCGTTGCAGTCCTCTATGACCCCGTGTCCCCTGGGCGCGCGGAGACGGTACTTGCTTCCCGCAAACCATTCTGGAAGCACTACGACATGGCGGGCCTGGTGGGAGTTGCCCTCAGTGTCGTGCTGATGGTGCACGTCCTCTAGATCGGTCGCCACGCATCGAAAGCGGTCCGAGCCCGCCCTCACACGACGGGGCCAGCGCACATCCGGTACATCAGAGCCCTCTCACTCACGCAGCACCTGTCAGACACGGCCTAGGCCGCGGCGCCGACGAACGCGGCCCAGGCCGCCGGGGGCACGGTCAGGACCGGGCCGTCGGTGACCTTGGAGTCACGGATGTGCACGACGGCGGGGTGGGCGGACACCTCGACGCAGTCGCCGCCCTGGTCGCTGCTGTAGCTCGACTTGCGCCAGGCGTAGGCGACTTCGAGGCACGCGCCGCCCTGGTCGCTGCTGTAGCTGGACTTGAACCACGAGAGATCCGTGCCGTGTGCCGCGCGAGTCATGACTCTCCAAGCAGGTCGTCCAGTAGGCGGGCGCTGTTTTCGACGGAAAGCGCCTGCGAACGCAGCATCCCATATTTCTGCTGGAGGACACTGACGTCATCCGGATCATCGTGGAGCACACTGGTCAGCTGGGCCTCCACGTAGGCCAGATGGTCGTGGTCAGGGGTCTCCAGAAGCACCATCGGACCCGCGAGGCCGGCGTGCTTGGGGAGCCGCATAGGCATGATCTGCATTCCCAGGAAGGGAAGTTCCATGCACCGGCGCAGGTGCTGGATCTGTTCCCGCCGCATGGTGGAGTCACCGATCTCGCTGCGCAGAATGCCTTCCTCCAGGATGAAGTGGAGCATCGGCCTCGGTCTGCGTTCGAGGAGCTTCTGCCGGTCGAGCCGGGCGGCCACCCACTCCTCCAGCTGTTCGTCTTCGAGGGGCGGATAAAGGCAGGAGAAGACGAAGCGCGCGTATGCCTCCGTCTGGAGCAGCCCAGGCACCACCTGTGTTTCGTACCAGAGAAGCGTTACCGCCTCCTGCTCGTACTCCACGAAGTCCTGCACGAACGCCGGGAACCGCTCCTTCTGCGGCACCTTCGCCACGGCGACCCCCAACGCCCCCTTGGTGTCCAGCAGTTCGTCCAGCTGAGTCGCGAAATCCGCCTGGAGTGTACGGCGGCCCTGCTCGATCGAGGCGATCGTGTCCTCGCCCACGCAGAACCGGTCGGCCAGCGACGTCTGCGTATGTCCCGCCGCGCGGCGGAACGCGGCGAGCTGGGCGCCGATCACGTGCCAGGAGGTGACGCGCTTGTTCTTCTTCTTTGCCGAGTGCATGTCGTGCCCTTCCCCGTACACGAGCCCCGCCGGACCCGTCGGCGCCCGTACAAACGCGGTGTACGACCTGACGCGGTGACCAACGGTAGTGACGTTCTGTGACAGTCGTCCCGTGAATGAATCAACGCGACCCGCCTCCTTCCGTGAGGCGTTCTACCGCCGTGAGCGCCGGTCGATTCCCCTCGTGCGTCAGTTCGTCCGTGAGGCGCTGCTCGACTGGGCGTGCGAGGCGGACCTCGAAGGCGTATTGCTCTGCGTGAGCGAACTCGCCACCAACGCGCTGATCCACGGCGTACCGCCCGGAAGGGGTTTCCGTGTCCAGCTCACCCTGGCGGACATGCTCCGGATCGAGGTGCACGACAGCGGCGACGGCGAGGTCCTGGAGGTCGCGTGCCCCGAGCCGGAGGCGGACGGCGGGCGCGGACTGGTGCTCGTCGGGGCGCTGGCCGACGCCTGGGGCGTGAGGGAGCGGGATCCGGGGAAGACCGTCTGGTGCGAGTTTGCCGCTTCGGCAAGTAAGTTTGTCGAATCGACCCCGTGCGCGCACCATCTCCCACAACAGGAGGTGTTCCGCATGAGCGAGACCAACCAGCGGTACGACGTAGTGGTGATCGGCGGTGGGGCCGCCGGGCTGAGCGGGGCGCTCGCCCTGGCCAGGGCGCGGCGTTCCGTGCTCGTGATCGACGCGGGCAGCCCGCGTAACGCACCCGCGTCCCACGCGCACAACTACCTCGGCCGGGAGGGCATCCCGCCCCTGGAGCTGCTGGCCATCGGCAGGGCCGAGGCGGCCGACTACGGCGCCGAGATCATCCAGGGCAGTGTCGTCTCGGCCGAGAAGCTGTCCGACGGCTTCCGTGTCGTACGGGAGGACGGGAGCGCCGTCGAGGCCCGCCGCCTGCTCGTGACCACCGGGATCGTCGACGAGCTGCCGCCGGTCGATGGTCTCGCCGAGCGCTGGGGCAACGAGGTGCTGCACTGCCCGTACTGCCACGGCTGGGAGGTGCGGGACAGGCCGGTCGGCATTCTGGCGGTCAGCCCCATGGCCGTGCATCAGGCGCTGCTCTGGCGGCAGTGGACCGACGACGTGGTGCTGTTCCGCCACGAGCAGCCCGACTTCAGCGACGAGGAGTACGAGCAGCTCGCCGCCCGGGGCATCTCCGTGGTGGACGGCGAGGTGGCGGCGCTGGAGCCGGCCGACGACCGGCTCACCGGTGTGCGGCTGGCCGGGGGCACGGTGATCCCGCGCGAGGCACTCGTCGTCCAGCCGCGTTTCACCGCGCGGTCGGCGGTCCTGGAGAGCCTCGGTCTGGTGCCCACCGAGCTGACGATGGGTGACCACACCGTCGGCACGTACATCGCGGCCGACCCCGGCGGGGCCACCGACGTGCCCGGGGTGTGGGTGGCCGGTAACGTCGCCAACCTCATGGAGCAGGTCGTCGGAGCGGCGGCAGCCGGGCTCAAGGCGGCCTCGATGATCAACATGGACCTCGTCACCGACGACACCCGGCGCGCGGTCGACGCCCGTCGCGCGCCCTTCTCGGCCGAGGCTGAGCGCCTGGTCACCGAGCGCGTGCTCGGGGACCGCCGTCACGGACTTCAGGAGACCCGATGACCACCGACAGCACCCGCAGCGACGCCGAGATGTGGGACGACCGCTACCGCGAGAGCGACCGGATCTGGAGCGGGAACCCCAACGTCGCCCTCGTCCGTGAAGTGGAGGGCCTCACGCCGGGCCGCGCCCTCGACCTGGGGTGCGGGGAGGGCGCGGACGCCGTCTGGCTCGCCCGGTGGGGCTGGAAGGTCACCGCGACCGACATCTCGCGCGTCGCCCTGGAGCGGGCGGCGGTCCACGCGGCCGACGCCGATGTCGCGGACCGCGTCGACTGGCAGTGGCACGACCTCGGGGTCTCGTTTCCCGAGGGGGAGTACGACCTGGTCTCCGCCCAGTTCCTGCACTCCATGGGGGACCTGCCCCGCGAGCGGATCCTGCGCAGGGCCGCCGCGGCTGTCGCGCCCGGCGGCGTACTCCTGATCGTCGGGCACGCGGGCTTCCCCTCCTGGGAACACGACCACCCCGACATGGAGCTGCCGACCACGGACGAGGTGCTCGCGTCCCTCGAACTCCCGGAGGGGGACTGGGAGGTGCTGCTCAGCGAGGAGCACGAACGGATCCAGAACGACCCCGACGGCAACCCCACCACCCGCACGGACAACGCGCTGAAGGTCCGCCGCGTGCGGTGAGGTGACCGCAGCGCGCATCGGTCATTTACGGAAACGTACTTCTCAGAAGTACGTTTCCGTAACTCCGCCCGCGCGGTTGCTCCTGTGCGGCAGTTCCCTCGGATTCATGGGCGGGCTGCTGAGCGGAACGTCTCCGCTCCGGGGCAGAGCGAGCCTCGAACTCGTCGTCCACCCGCTCGACTTCCGGCAGGCTGCCGCCTTCTGGGGGATCGAGGATCCGCGCCTCGCGCTGCTCGTCCACAGTGTGGTGGGTGGCGCCCCTGCCTATCGCAGGGAGTTCGTACGTGAGGATGTTCCTGCCGGGCTGGAGGACTTCGACGCCTGGGTCTGCCGGACAGCTCTGTCGCCCCGGTCCCCGCTCTACCGGGAAGCGAGATATCTGCTGGCTGACGAATCAGATCTGCGGGACCGCGCGCTGTACCACTCCGTGCTTGAGGCGCTGGCTTCCGGCAATGCCACGGCCGGCGGCATCGCCGGCTGCCTCGGCCGGCCCGCCGGTGACCTCACGCATCCGCTCACGGTGCTGCAGGACTGTGGGCTCGTACGGCGGGAAGTGGATGCCTTCCGGAGGAACCGCAGTGTCTACCGGGTCCGTGAGCCGTTGATCGCCTTCGACCACGTCGTATCCAGGGCGACGCGTGCCCTGCTGGCCCGGGGACTGGCGGAGCAGGTCTGGGAGAGCTCCCGGGCCCGGTTCCGTTCGTCGGTCGTCGATCCGCACTTCGAGCAGATCTGCCGGGAGTGGGTGTCGCACTTCGCGTCCCCGGAGACGTTCGGAGGCATGCCGATCGACGTGTCGTACGGGACGGTCGCCGACCCGGCATCGCGTACGAGCCACGAGGTCGATGTGGTGGTGCGGGGCGCTGTCGGGCAGGACAACGGCGTGCTTCTGTCACTCGGCGAGGCGAAGTGGGACCAGGTCATGGGGGAGGGGCACCTGGACCGACTGCGGCGCATCAAGGCGCTGCTCTCCGGGAGAGGCGTCGACACCACCGCGGTGCGGCTCGCCTGCTACAGCGGCGCCGGGTTCACCGAAGGCCTGCGCGGTGCGGCAGCGGCCGGGGACGTCGTGCTGCTGGACCTGCGGCGGCTGTACGAGGGGGACTGACCGGACACAGCCGAGCGCCCGCCGCCCTCCCTCGGAGGGGAGAGCCGGCGGGCGCGCTCGGGCCGGGAGGGTCAGGCCTGCGGGGCGGCCTTGATGGCGGAGATGTCGAAGTTCAGCTTGACCTTGTCGCTGACCATCACACCGCCGGTCTCCAGGGCCGCGTTCCAGGTCAGGCCCCAGTCGGAACGGAGGATGTCGGCGCTGCCCTCGAAGCCGACGCGCTCGTTGCCGTAGACGTCGGTGGCGGAGCCGTGGAATTCCAGGTCGATCGAGAGCGGGCGGGTGACGTCCTTGATCGTCAGGTCGCCCGTGACGCGGTAGGTGTCGCCGCCGACCTGCTCGGCCTGCGTGGAGCGGAACGTCATCAGAGGGAACTTCTCGGCGTCGAAGAAGTCGCCGCTGACCAGGTGGCCGTCGCGGTCGGCGATGCCGGTGTCCACGCTGGCGATCTTGACGTCGATGGACGCGGAGGAGTTGGCCGGGTCGGAACCGTCCAGCTGCAGCGAGCCCTCGTGCTCACCGAAGGAACCGCGCACGTTGGTGACCATCGCGTGGCGCACCGTGAAACCGATGCTGCTGTGCGCCGGGTCGATCGTGTAGCTGCCGGTCAGCGCGGCCAGCGCCGGGTCCACGGCGAGGGTGGCGGTGGTGGACGGGGCGGTGTTCTTGCGGTTGAACAGAGCCATGGCTCCTCCTCGGGGGACGTGTTCAGACGAGTGGCCGTCGAAGTTCTTGTTTAACCTTCAACGAGATTGACTGTAGACCCATTTTGTTCAAAGTTCAACATCAAGGGTCCAGGCCCTTCCGGAAGTCGCGGAACACGCGGCGTGGACCGAGGCCGCCCCCTGGCGGACGCGCGTAGAGCTGGGGCACTATCTCCCTGCCCCCAATTGTCATGAGCAGGAGGACTCCCCCCATGCTGACCCGCCCCAGACTCCGTTCGGCCCTCACCGCTCTCGCCCTCGTACTGGGCGCCCTCTTCGCGCCGGGCGTCGGCGTGCTCGGCGGCGGCGCCACCGAGGCGCACGCCGTCACCAAGCTGACCCACTCCCAGGCGACCTCCCGCTTCAGTTCGTCCGGGATCACCTGGTCGTCCTCGGGCGGCTGTTCCAACCGGAACGTCTCCACCTGCACGTCGTTCGACCAGCTCAACCTGACCAGCGCCCAGGGTGCCCAGACGCTGAAGAGCGCCACGGGCTGCGCGCTCAACATCACCGGCGGCACGGAGACCGGGCACGCCGGTGGCACCTACTCGCACTGGAACGGCTACAAGCTCGACTTCGGCAAGAGCACCTGCCTGACGAACTACGTGAAGGGCACCTTCACCTACATCGGCGTACGGGGTGACGGCGCACCCCAGTACCGCTCGGGCTCCGGCAACGTCTACGCGGACGAGGGCAACCACTGGGACGTGACGTACTACAACTGCGGCGGCTGCTGACCCCCGTACGTGCGAGGTGCCCCCGCCCACCGGACGGGGGCACCTCGCACGTACGGGGCCGGCGTCCCGTCGAGGGCGCCGGCCCGGTGCTGACGGCGGTCGGCCCGGAGTGCGGCGGGCGGCCCCCGCCCGGGGCCGCCCGCCTCGCGTCAGGAACCCACGCTCACCGTGAAGCGGCGGGGGTTGCCGTCGTGGGCAGCCCCCGACACGTCCGGCTCACCGTCCGGGCGTACGTCGTCGTAGGGGAACGCGTAGCCGATCGGTGAATTCGCGTGGACGACGCGCGACCAGTGGTTCGTCACCCCGCCCTTGTAGTAGTCCGCCACCGTGGTGCCGTTGGGCTGCTGCGGGTGGCTGAGCATGATCGAGCGGTTGAAGCCGGCCGCGATCCTGGCCAGCAGTGCCTTCTTGTCGTCGGAGTCCCCGGGGTTGTTCGTGAAGGGACCGTGGTTGCAGGTGAATATGTCCTTGGACGTCGGCTTCACGAACGTGTGGCCGCCCTCGAAGGTCAGCGTGTCCCCGCTGACGCGGCCCGCCAGTGTTCCCCGGCCGCCCTGAAGGTCGATCCGCAGGTCGGTGGAGCGGTACTTCTCCCAGACCTCGTCGATCTGCGCGGTGAACAGGTCCCGGAACGGCATCTCGTTCGGCCGGTCGAAGAAGGGCGCCATCAGATTCTGCGGCGAGACGACCCGCAGGACCTGCCCGTCCGTGCCCTTGGTGACCAGCTCGTCCCAGGGCTGTCCGTCGGAGGCCGCCTGGGCGATGAGGTCGTCGGCGATGCGCTGGACCGCGCCGTCCGGGAGCGGGGCCACCGTGTGCGTGGCGTCGCCCTCCAGCGTCAGCCCGATCGGGAGCGCCGTCACCAGGTCGACGTAGCTGATGTTGGCGTACAGCTGCTGCGGATTGAAGGTGAACTCGCAGAACGACCAGGTCCTGCCGTAGTTCGGGTCGGTGGGGGTCGCGAAGGCCGGCTCGACCAGGGACGGCCCCGGGTTGAGGTAGAAGTCCAGCTTGTCGTCGCGCACGAAGTAGACCCTCGCCCCGTACATCTGAGGCAAGGTCAGGACGACCGGTCCGGCACCCGCGGCCTTCAGCGGGATGGCGCAGTCCACCGGCAGCGGGGTCTGCGGGGCGCCGGGGGAGTCGGGGCGGTAGACGCTGCCGTCGGGGCGCAGGAGCACCCAGCGGTCCGTGCCCTGCTCGTGGCCGGTGACGTACGCGTGCACAGTGCCTGGCAGCGAGCGGTTCTCCAAGGCCAGTTCGCACGTCGCGGGGGCCGCCGACGTACGCGGGCTCAGGGCGCTGCCCCAGAGCGGATAGGTGAGCGCGGTCGCGGAGGCGGCGGCGCCCGTCAGGAACATTCTGCGCGAAATCACGAAGGAACTCCCGGAGTGTGGGGGGTCGCAGACAGGGGTCAGGACATGGTGTGGGGAGGTCGAGCAGTGGGGGCTGTCTGCGGTGCGCACCACTCTCGCGACGCCTCCCGTGAGCGTCAAGACTTATGACTGAGAGCGCTCTCAGGATGAGCCGTTCTTCACAACTCGACGCTGCCGCCCGGGTTTTGGCCACGCTTGGTCGATCGCTGAGTGCGCGGAGTGAACAGGAACTGAACGCGATGGCCGCGGAATCCGGAGGAGGTGGAGGGGGCCCGGCCGGCCGCACGGTCGCCGGGGTGGGTACTGTCGCCTCGGTGGTGCGGGTAGGGATTCCGGGTATGGGCTCACTGCCCTGTGTGCCTCGATCGACGGTGCGTCGTCGCTCGGCGCGCGCCCCTGTCGGCGAGAGGCTGCTGCCCCCCCGGTGTGTGTCGTCGGGGGTGCTGCTGCCCGGCGCGATCCCCTGGGAGCGGAGCTGCTGCCGCCCGGCGCGTGGCTCCGTGGCTGTGCGCCCGGCGCCGCCCCGCCATTGCGGTACGTCCAGTCGCCCGGCCCGGTGGATCCACGGCGTGGCGCGAGGGCCTGTATGTGGCCGGTGTCACATTTCCGGTTTTGTCGGAGATCTACAACGCAAGTGCTCCGTGAGCTGGCAGATGGGTTGCATGGGGCCTGGCTTCTGTCAGGTGCCACCAGGAAACGGGGCAGGAGACTGTCCGATGTCGACGGCAGGGTTTTCGCGGTCGGGTTCGTAGGGTCGACGTATGACCGTTGTGGACGAAATCGCGGGCGAGCCGAGCGACACGCGTGGCCGGGTGGCCGAACTGCTGGCGCTGCGCGAGCAGGCCCGGCGTGGACCGAGTGACCGGGCGACCGAGGCGCAGCACGCGAAGGGGAAGCTGACCGCGCGGGAGCGCATCGCGCTGCTGCTGGACGAGGGGTCGTTCAAGGAGGTCGAGCAGCTGCGGCGGCACCGGGCGACCGGTTTCGGCCTGGAGGCGAAGAAGCCGTACACCGACGGTGTGATCACCGGCTGGGGCACGGTGGAGGGCCGGACGGTCTTCGTCTACGCGCACGATTTCCGGATCTTCGGCGGGGCGCTGGGCGAGGCCCACGCCACGAAGATCCACAAGATCATGGACATGGCCATCTCGGCCGGTGCCCCGCTGGTGTCGCTGAACGACGGCGCCGGTGCGCGTATCCAGGAGGGTGTCTCCGCGCTCGCCGGGTACGGCGGGATCTTCCAGCGCAACACGCGTGCTTCCGGTGTCATCCCGCAGATCAGTGTGATGCTCGGCCCGTGCGCGGGCGGCGCGGCCTACAGCCCGGCGCTGACCGACTTCGTCTTCATGGTCCGTGAGACCTCGCAGATGTTCATCACCGGCCCGGACGTCGTCAAGGCGGTCACCGGTGAGGAGATCACGCAGAACGGGCTGGGCGGCGCGGACGTGCACGCCGAGACCTCGGGCGTCGCGCACTTCGCGTACGACGACGAGGAGACCTGCATCGCCGAGGTCCGCTACCTGATCGGGATGCTCCCGTCCAACAACCGCGAGAACCCGCCCGTCGTTCCGAGCGACGACCCCGCGGACCGGCGCGGTGAGGTCCTCCTCGACCTGGTCCCGGCCGACGGCAACCGCCCGTACGACATGCACAAGGTCATCGAGGAGCTCGTCGACGACGGCGACTTCCTGGAGGTCCACGAGCGCTGGGCGCGGAACATCGTGTGCGCGCTGGCCCGGCTCGACGGCCAGGTCGTGGGGATCGTGGCGAACCAGCCGCAGGCGCTGGCCGGTGTGCTGGACATCGAGGCGTCCGAGAAGGCCGCGCGATTCGTCCAGATGTGTGACGCCTTCAACATTCCCATCATCACTCTGCTGGACGTACCCGGCTTCCTGCCGGGCGTCGATCAGGAGCACGGTGGGATCATTCGGCACGGTGCGAAGCTGCTGTACGCGTACTGCAACGCCACGGTGCCGAGGATCTCGCTGATCCTGCGCAAGGCCTACGGCGGTGCCTACATCGTCATGGACAGCCAGTCCATCGGTGCCGACCTGACCTACGCGTGGCCCACCAACGAGATCGCGGTGATGGGCGCCGAGGGCGCCGCCAACGTCATCTTCCGCCGTCAGATCGCCGACGCCGAGGACCCCGAAGCCATGCGGGCACGCATGGTCAAGGAGTACAAGGCCGAGCTGATGCACCCCTACTACGCGGCGGAGCGCGGCCTGGTCGACGACGTCATCGACCCCGCCGAGACGCGCGAGGTGCTGATCTCCTCGCTCGCGATGCTCCGCAACAAGCACGCGGACCTGCCGTCCCGCAAGCACGGCAACCCCCCGCAGTAGTCGCAGCCGCACGGCGACCTCGGTCCCCGCATACGTTTCGCGACCACTTCCCAGAAGACGGAGACACCATGAGCGCCACTTCCGCCGATTCGGTCCTGCGCGTCGAGAAGGGCCTGGCCGGCCCCGAGGAGCTCGCCGCCATCACCGCGGTCCTGCTCGCCCGCGCCGCCGCCCAGCCCGACGCGCCCGCCCACCGGGGCCGCAGCACCGCCGGATGGCGCCGGCTGGAGCGCACCCCCGGCTTCCGCGCCCCGCACAGCTGGCAGGGCTGAGCCGAACGGCCTCAGCGGCCGCCGCAGGGTCCGACCGGGCCCCGTGGCGGCCGCTGAGGCCGTTCCGGGCCCATCCGGGCCCATGGCTCCAGCCCGCCGGGCCCCGTACGGACGAAGGCCCCGTACTCCTTCGCGGAGTACGGGGCCTTCGACGTGCGGCGGCGGGATCAGCGCAGGCGTGCCATCAGGGCGTGCTCGACCAGGGTGATCAGCGCACTCTTGGCGTCCGCGCGGTGGCGGGCGTCCGTCGTGAGGATCGGGGTGTCCGGGCCGATCTGGAGGGCTTCACGCACCTCGTCGGGTGTGTAGGGCTGGTGTCCGTCGAAGCCGTTGAGGGCGATGACGAAGGGGAGGCCGCTGTTCTCGAAGTAGTCGACTGCGGGGAAGCAGTCGGCGAGGCGGCGGGTGTCGACGAGGACGACGGCGCCGATGGCGCCGCGGACCAGGTCGTCCCACATGAACCAGAAGCGGTCCTGTCCGGGGGTGCCGAACAGGTAGAGGATCAGGTCCTGGTCCAGGGTGATGCGTCCGAAGTCCATGGCCACCGTGGTGGTGGTCTTGTCCCCGGTGTGGGTCAGGTCGTCGATGCCCGCGGACGCGGACGTCATCACGGCTTCGGTGCGCAGCGGATTGATCTCCGAAACGGCACCGACAAACGTGGTCTTACCCACGCCGAAGCCCCCTGCCACCACGATCTTCGCCGAGGTAGTGGAGCGGGCCGCTCCGCCGCTAGAGCTTGCGAAGTCCACTGAGCACCCTTTCGAGCAGTGTCACATCTGGTTGGCCGCCGGCGGCCTCGTCGCCGCCGGGCTGATGGATAGCGACGAGTCCGGCCTCGGCCAGGTCGGCGACGAGGATCCGGGCAACGCCGAGGGGGATCGAGAGGAGGGCCGACACCTCGGCCACCGACTTGATCTCGATGCAGAGCCGGCAGATCCGCTGGTGCTCGGGCAACTGCCCTTGCAGCCGGGAAGGATCGGCCGTGGTGCTGACCAGTGCCTCGATGGCGAGCTGGTACCGCGGCCGGGTCCGGCCGCCGGTCATGGCGTACGGACGGACCAACGGGTTGTGCGCCGCGGGCTTCGCGGGCGCGGGGGCCTGCCGCTGGACCGGCTGGATGCGCGAGGGCGGGGCCTCGTACCGCTGCTGCTCGTGCTGCGGCTGCTGGTAATGAGGCTGCTGCTGCGGCCACCCGGGACCGGGCTGCTGGGGCTGCTGTTGCCAGTCGCCCCCCTGCGAGCCCTGCTGCTGGTACGGCTGATAAGGCTGGTAATGCTCTTGCGTGCCTTGTCTGCCGGGCATGGAGGGGGCGTCGAAACGGTTGTCACCCTGCTCACCCGGAACCCGCTGACCGCCCTCGTACGGGTGTCCGCCTGTGGGTGCTGCCACGTTTCCTCCTCCGACTGCCTGTCGCCATCCCAGTGGTGCCGCGCCACCGCACCTTATGGCGCGGTGACGAGAAACGCACTGTCTGTCTATTAGTTAAGAAGACTTCCCTGGAGTTCGGCGCGGAGATCCGGGGTGAGAACACTTCCCGCACGGTCTACGAGAAGTGCCATTTCGTACCCAACCAGGCCGATATCGGCGTCCGGGTGGGCGAGGACGGCAAGTGAAGATCCGTCAGAGATGGACATGATGAAGAGGAATCCTCGCTCCATCTCCACAACGGTCTGATTCACGGCGCCGCCTTCGAAGATCCGGGAGGCGCCCGCGGTGAGCGACGTCAGACCGGAGGCGACGGCCGCCAGCTGATCGGCGCGGTCCCGTGGGAACCCTTCGGACATCGCCAGCAGGAGTCCGTCGGCGGAGACCACCACCGTGTGCGACACCCCAGGGGTGTTGTCCACGAAGTTGGTGATCAACCAGTTGAGATTCTGCGCCGCCTGGCTCATCGGGCTCACACTAACGCTCCTGGTTGTAGGTATTACTTGTGTCCGACCCCGCGGTACGTCCCCGCAGGACACCGCGACGCAGGTTGCTCAACCTGCCCCGGACGTCCTCGGGAGCGCGGGAAACCTGTGGGCCGCCCTGCTGGGTCTGCTCCGCCGTACCCTCGACCAGATTGGCCTTGGGCACGCGCCGGGGAAGTCCGGAAGGGGTAATTCCGCCGGCCTTGGGATCCCGGAGCTTCTCGGCCCGCTCCCAGCGCTCGTCGTTCGCCGATCGCCAGTCGTCGGGACCTTCTCCGTCGGCCTGCTGTGCCTGAGGCTGTTCCTGCTGCGGTCGCTGCCGCTGCTCCGGTGCGGCAGGCTGATCGTTTCCTCGGCCGGTGGGCTGCCAATGCTGCTGGCCGGCACCCCGGCGCGGAAGACCCGCATCGGTCAGATCGTGACCGGGATTCGGTGTGGGTCCCGGGCGGTCGAAGCCTACGCGCTCCTGAGGCTCCGCGGGAGCGCTCGGGGCAGATTCCGCTTCGGGCTGCGCCTGGGGCTCGAAGGCTCCCTGGTAGGAACTCTGATCCGCCCAGCCTCCCTGGTGGGAACGTCCGTCCTGCGGAGCGAACTGATCGGCGTACTGCTCCTGCCGACCGTCCTGGGCGGGATATGCGGGTTCCGCATAGCCGTTCTGCTGCGGATCCTGGTAGCCGTTCCCGGTGGCGTACGGGGCGTAGCCGCCCTCGTAACCGGGCTGCGCGTACTCCTGCTGCTCCTGGGCGTACTGCTGCCCGGGGGCGTACTGCTCCTGGCCGTACTGCTCCTGGCCGTACTGCTCCTGGGAGTAGTCCTGCGGTCCGGCGCCGTCCTGGAAGGGCGGACGCTCGCCGCCCGTCTGTGCCTCGAGCGCGGCCCGGCGCTCCTCGCGCATCAGCGAACGGTTGACCGGGTCCAGCTGCGGCGAGTCCGCCGCCGGGGTCTCGTAGCGCGAGTCGTCGAAGCCGAGCTCCGCCGCCGTACGCATCGGGGCGTGCTGCGGCGTCGGGTCGAACGCCTGCGGACTCTGCTGCTCGGGCATGATCGAGGAGACGGTGAAGTCGCCCTCCTGCGCCGACTCGCCACCGCCACCGTGGGTGATGGCGTCCGGGAGCATGACCAGCGACGTGGTCCCCGCCTGCTCGCCCGAGGGGCGGAGCTGGACGCGGATGCCGTGCCGGTCGGCCAGCCGGCCGACCACGAACAGGCCCATCCGCTGCGACACCGCGGCGTCCACGGTCGGCGGGTTGGCCAGCTTGTGGTTGATGTCCGCGAAGTCCTCGGCGGTGAGGCCGATGCCCTTGTCGTGGATCTCGACCATGACGCGGCCGTCGGGCAGCCGGGTCGCGGTGACCCGGACCTTGGTCTGCGGCGACGAGAAGGTGGTGGCGTTCTCCAACAGCTCGGCGAGCAGGTGCACGAGGTCGGTCACGGCCTGGCCGTGGATCTCGCTCTCGGGCACACCGGTGAGCTCGATGCGCTCGTAGGACTCCACCTCGGAGGAGGCGGCCCGCAGCACGTCGACCAGCGGCACCGGCTGGTTCCAGCGGCGGCCGGGCTCCTCGCCCGCGAGGACGAGGAGGTTCTCGCCGTTGCGGCGCATACGGGTGGCCAGGTGGTCCAGCTTGAAGAGGCTCTCCAGCTGGTCCGGGTCGGCCTCGTTGTTCTCCAGGTCGGTGATGAGGGTCAGCTGGCCCTCGATGAGCGACTGGTTGCGGCGCGACAGGTTGGTGAAGATCGCGTTGACGTTGCCCCGCAGCATGGCCTGCTCGGCGGCGAGCCGGACGGCCTCGCGGTGCACCTGGTCGAAGGCGCGTGCGACCTCGCCGATCTCGTCCTGGCTGGTGATCGGGATCGGCTGCACCCGGGTGTCCACCCGGCCGGGATCGGTCCGCGAAAGCTGGTCGACCAGCATCGGGAGGCGCTGCTCGGCGATACCGAAGGCGGCCGTACGCAGCTGGCGCATCGAGCGGCTCATCTGGCGGGCCATGAGACCGGCGATGATGAAGGCGGCCAGCAGCGAGATGATCACGATCGCGGCGTTGACGATCGCGTCGTTCCTGGCGTCGGTCGAGATCTCCGCCGCCTCGGTCACAGCCTTGTCGACGAGTTCGTTCTCGACCGTGGTGTAGCCGTCGAACTTCGCGGTGGCGGCGGCCATCCAGGTCTCGGGCGTGATGCCCTTGGCCTTCAGCTCGTCCGGCTGCTTGCCCTGACCGATCTGCTGGGCCATGCCGTCGAAGACCGAACCGTCGACGCTCGGCGGCGCCACGAAGGGCTTGTCGGCGGCCTTGGCCTGAGCCTCGGCGGCCTTCAGCTGCTTCGCTCCCTCGGCGGCCTTGCCGGCCATGACTTCCTTGAGCCTGGCGGCGTCGGCCTCCGTACCACCGGAGACGAACTCACCGAGGGCGATCTGCTCCAGGTAGTTGTACGAACTGAACGCGGTGACCTGGCCGTTGAACTTGCGCTGCTCCTGGCTGGGACGCACCAGGAGGTGCATGCCGATCGAGCGCTGGAGCGATGCGGCGGCCTTCGACAGCTCGATCGCGTACACGGTCCGGCCGTAGCTGGTGATGTTGCCGGTACCCAGGCCGAGCTCGTTGGAGAACTCCATCAACGAGTGCTGGACCTTGGTGTAGCCCTCTTCCGTCTTCACCGGGTCCATGGCCTCGGCGTAGGCGGCCTTGCGCAGCTCGGGCAGGAGCGGCTCTTCCGCCTCGAACAGCTTCAGGCGGCGGTGGAGGCCCGCCTTGTCCGGCATGCTCTGAACGGCGGTGTCGAACTTCTGCGCGGCGGCGTCCGTGGTGGCGCGCACCTTCTCCACCTCGGCGGCGGTGCGCTTGTTGGACAGAAGGGGCTGAGCGGTGAGGTCACGCTCGTTCAGCAGTGCCTGTCCGTACTCCGCGGCAGCGCGGACGACCAGAGCCGTCTTCTCGGCGTCCTGGGCCTCGTTCCAGGTGTCGACCGACCCCTTCACCTGGAAGCCGCCCATGACCAGACCGACCAGCGCCGGGATCAGGAGAATCGCGTTCAGCCGGGTGGGCACCCGCCAGTTCCGCGGTGTCAGCTTGCTGCTGCTGCCACCGGCTGGTTCCGCCTCGGACGACGTGTCCGCAGGCGGGGACACCGCAGCGCGCGGCGGCGGCGTGAAGTTGCCCCGCTCCGGCTGCGCCGCGGAGCCCTCGTTGCTTCGCCTCACTCGACCAACAACCTCTCGGCGTCGGCACCTACGTTGTGCCGGATTATCGTTCAGGGGCCGTACTACTGGGTAGTTCGAGGCATTGCAGCACGCGGACCGGTCGCGTTCCAAACAGTCGGAATATGCGATTCCGGCTGTGGGCGCCCTCCGATAAAACGGGCATAAAGAGCGAGCCCCGTCAAAAGGCGAGGCTCGTATGAGCGCAGCGGTACCGGTCGTGCGCGTCGGGTATCGGCGGAGCTCCAATTCACTGTCGAAATGTTATGAACACGGGGGCGGAGCGTGTCAAAGGACACAGCCCGCCCCCGTGTGACTACAGCAACTTCCGTAGATCACTACCGAATTACGGCTACTTCAGCCGTGCCATCAGGGCGTGCTCGACCAGGGTGATCAAGCCGCTCTTCGCGTCCGCGCGGTGGCGGGCGTCCGTGGTGATGATCGGAGCGTCGGGGCCGATCTGGAGGGCCTCGCGTACTTCCTCGGGTGTGTAGGGCTGGTGTCCGTCGAAGCCGTTGAGGGCGATGACGAAGGGGAGGCCGCTGTTCTCGAAGTAGTCGACTGCGGGGAAGCAGTCGGCGAGGCGGCGGGTGTCGACGAGGACGACGGCGCCGATGGCGCCGCGGACCAGGTCGTCCCACATGAACCAGAAGCGGTCCTGTCCGGGGGTGCCGAACAGGTAGAGGATCAGGTCCTGGTCCAGGGTGATGCGTCCGAAGTCCATGGCCACCGTGGTGGTGGTCTTGTCCCCGGTGTGGGTCAGGTCGTCGATGCCCGCGGACGCGGACGTCATCACGGCTTCGGTGCGCAGCGGATTGATCTCCGAAACGGCACCGACAAACGTGGTCTTACCCACGCCGAAGCCCCCTGCCACCACGATCTTCGCCGAGGTGGTGGAGCGGGCCGTACCGCCGCTAGAGCTTGCGAAGTCCACTGAGCACCCTTTCGAGCAGTGTCACATCCGGCGCGCCGCCGGCCTCTCCGTTGCCCGGCTGGTGGATGGCCACCATGCCGGCTTCCGCCAGGTCCGCCACGAGGATCCGAGCCACGCCCAGGGGCATGGACAGCAGGGCCGAGACCTCGGCCACCGACTTGACCTCGCGGCAGAGGTGGCAGATCCGCTGGTGCTCGGGGAGCAGCGTCCCGAGGTGTGCGGGGTCCGCTGTGGTGCTGACCAGCGCCTCTATCGCGAGCTGATAGCGCGGCCGGGTCCGGCCGCCGGTCATGGCGTACGGACGGACCAGCGGCTGGTCGCCTTCACCGTCGTACGACGCGTGGTGCAGTGCGCCGTACGGATCAGGTGAGGCGGGTGGCGGGGTCATAAATCCTCCGGGCGTGACAGCAGGGTGTCGGCTTGCCGTCTGAAGGTGGCCGGTGGGGGGCTGTGTCGGCCGGACGGGTGAGGGTTTTGAGTAGTACCTGGGGGGATCATGTCGGATCTCTGCCGCACGGCTGTCTAGTGGAGCAGACTGCCTTGTAGTTCGGCACGGAGGTCAGGGGTGAGGACGGTCCCCGCGCGGTCCACGAGGAGTGCCATCTCGTACCCGACCAGACCGATGTCCGCGTCCGGATGCGCGAGGACGGCGAGTGAGGACCCGTCCGAGATGGACATGAGGAAGAGGAAACCTCTCTCCATCTCCACGACCGTCTGGCTCACGGCGCCGCCTTCGAAGATCCGGGAGGCGCCCGCGGTGAGCGACGTCAGACCGGAGGCGACGGCCGCCAGCTGATCGGCGCGGTCGCGCGGGAAACCTTCGGACATCGCCAGCAGCAGGCCATCCGCGGAGACCACAACCGTGTGGGACACCCCTGGGGTGTTGTCCACGAAGTTTGTGATCAGCCAGTTCAGATTCTGCGCGGCCTGACTCATGGGGCTCAACTAACGCTCCTGCTGGTGAGTGGGGCCGAGTTGGAAACTGCCGGTAGACGGGCCGTTGTTGGCCTGTCGTCCCTGCTGGATGCCCCGGCGGAGATTGGTCAGACGGCCGCGTACGTCATCGGGCGCACGCGAAACCTGAGGTCCGGACTGATGATTCTGCTGCTGAGCAGTGCCCGGTACCAAATTGGCACGTGGGACACGGCGGGGCAGTCCGGAGGTGGTGATCCCGCCCGCGGCGGGCTTCTTGACCCGCTCGGCCTGTCGGACGAGCTCGTCGTTGGGTGAAGCGCGCCACGAACTGGTGACGCCGGTGTCGGCCGCACCACGCCGCGGCATGGCCGGAGGCGGGGTGCCGGCGGGCTGGGGTGCGGCCGGTGCCTGCGGCTCCGCGGCGGGCGGCTGCTGGCCGCCCTGCTGCGGTCCGTGGAACCAGTTCGTCTCCAGTGTGTCGTACAGCGGCGTGCGCCCGTCGCCCGGACCGGCCGGCGGCAGCATCTCGTGCTGCTGCGGCAGGGCCGGTCGGTGCGGCAGCTCACCCGCGGACGGGGCCGGCGGGCGCGGCGCGCCGAACCCGGCGTTGTCGTCGCGGTGAGGTGCGGGCGCCTGCGGGTGCTGCGGGGCCTGGGCGCCGAAGCCCTGGTCCTGCGGCATCGGGGCGTTGAAGTCGGGGCGGGCGAACTGCGCGGTGCTCGCCGGGTCATGGGCCTGCGGTGCCTGGGGCGCCTGCGGGGCCGAGAAGTCCGGGCGGGCGAACTCCGCAGTGGCACCGGGGCCCTGACGGTCGTTCATCGGCGGACGCTGGTTCGGCGGGGTGAACGGCTGGTTCGGGGCAGAGGTGCCCGGCCGGGCGAACCTGCCCGTGTCGTGCTCCTCGTGGCCACGCGGCGAGTCCGGCTGCGTACGCCGGGGCGCACCCTGCTCCTCGACGCCCCAGCTGGTGCTCTGCGGCCGCTGCGGGTTGCCACCGGGCAGCTCGGCCCGCGGTCCGCCGGAGGGCGGAAGCTGGCGGCCGGGGCCGCCGGGCTGCTGCGGGCCGCCCTGGCCGAGCTCGGCCTGCTGCGGAGCCTGCCGCGAGGGCGGGCCGCTCTGCTGGCCGGAGTGGCCGAAGAGGTTGGGCCGGCCCGAGTCCGTACCGGCCGGGGGGTCCTGCGGGGGGCGTGCTCCAGGACGGGCACCACCGGCGAAGGCACCGGCGAGGCCACCGCCCTGACGCGGGGCATCGGAACGGCCCTGACCGGGCAGGCCGGGGCTCTGCGGGCCGTTGCCCTGCTGGGGCTGACGCGGTCCGCCGTCGCGTGAGGGCAGCGCGGCCCGGGGACCCGAACCTGCACCGACCTGCCCGCGCGGAGCGGACGCTCCGAGCCCGTTGGCGGGAGCCGAGGCGGGGCCGCCGAGACCAGGACGCTGGCCACCCGCGGGAGCGCCTCCGCCGGCGAGGAGTCCGCCCGGGGCTCCGCCGCCCTGCTGGCCCGGCTTCGGCGGCTGCTTGCCGCCGTGCGCGACCTCCATGGGGAGCATGACCAGCGCGGTCGTGCCGCCGGAGTCGGAGGGCCGCAGCTGGATGCGGATGCCGTGACGCAAGGACAGCCGGCCGACCACGAACAGACCCATGCGGCGGGACACCGAGACGTCCACGGTGGGCGGTGAGGCGAGCCGCTCGTTGATCGCGGCCAGGTCCTCGGGGGAGAGGCCGATACCCGTGTCGTGGATCTCGACGAGCACACGGCCGTCGGGCAGCGCGTGACCGGTGACCCGGACCTTCGTCTGCGGCGAGGAGAACGACGTGGCGTTCTCGAGCAGCTCGGCGAGGAGGTGCACGAGGTCGTTGACGACGCGGCCGGCGACCTCGGTGGCGGGCACCGCGGCCAGTTCGATGCGCTCGTACTGCTCCACCTCGGAGGCGGCGGCACGGAGCACGTCGACCAGCGGCACGGGCCGGGTCCACCGGCGGCCCGGCTCCTCACCCGCGAGGACGAGGAGGTTCTCGCCGTTACGGCGCATTCGGGTCGCGAGGTGGTCGAGCTTGAAGAGTGAGGACAGCTGGTCCGGGTCGGCCTCGCGCGACTCGAGCTCGGAGATGAGCGAGAGCTGGCGCTGGATGAGGCCCTGGCTGCGGCGCGAGAGGTTGGTGAACATCGCGTTGACGTTGCCTCGCAGCAGCGCCTGCTCGGCGGCCAGACGGACGGCCTCGCGGTGCACGTCGTCGAAGGCCGTGGCCACCTGGCCGATCTCGTCACGGGAGTGGATGCCGACCGACTCGACGGAGGTGTCGACGTCCTGCGGGTCCGTCTCCGAGAGCTGCTTGACGAGCTCGGGCAGCCGGTCCTGGGCGACCCGGGTCGCGGTGTCCTGCAGCCGTCGCAGCGACCGGATCATGGACCGCGCCACGACGAAGGCGCCGACCAGCGACACCCCGAGGACGATGAGGATGATCGCACCGTTGAGGATCGCGTCTCGCTGCGACTCCTCACGCAGCTCGCGTGCCTTGCTCTCCATCTCACCGAGGAGGGTCGCCTCGATGGTGTTCATGGCATTGATCTTGTTGGAGCTCTGGTCGTACCAGTCCAGGTGCGTGCGCGTCTTGCCGCCGCTGCCCTCCATGCCCAGGGGGCTGTCGAGCACCTTCTTCGCGTAGATGTCGGCGGCGGTGATCTCGGGATTACCGCTCTCCAGCGGTGCCAGCAGCTCGGCGGAGCTCTTGCCCGTGGACTCGTAGGTCGTCTCGAACGTCTTGAGGGTCGAGCTCGCCTTGCTGAGCGCGTTGCGCCCGAACGCCTGGTCGTTGTCGTTCAGGTGCGTCTTGTCGCTGCTCGCGCCCGGCAGTGCAGCGGCGATGATCGCGCGCTCCACGGAGGCGTACTCCTTGGAGGACGAGAAGGCCGCCAGCGCACGCGTGCGCTTGATCATCTCCGGGTTGCTGGTGGCCTGCGCCATGTCCTGCGAAAGGCTCAGCAGCGACGTGATCAGCTGGCTGTACTGGTCGACCGTGTTGAGGCTCGGGCTGCCGGCGGCGTACGCGTCCTTGCGGATGCTGGTGATGTTGCCCAGCTGCGTCCCGATCTGGCTGACGCTCGCGTGGATGCTGTCCAGCGCGGCGTCGCCGGGGGTGTTGCCGATCTCGTCCGTGGCCTCGAAGAAGGCGGCCTTGGCGCGGTCGGTGCGCTCGCGGGGCTGGGTGACCTTGTAGTCGGTGGCCTTCACGCCGTTGGACAGCGGGCCGGCGGCCCTGTCGCGCTCCTCCTGGAGCGCGTTGGCGAGCGCGGTCGCCTTCCGGGTCATCTGGGTGAGCAGCTGCATGTGCTCCAGCTGGTCCATGTCGTTCATGGACTCGTTGATGCGCAGCCCGCCCAGGGTGGTCGCCGCCACCACGGGGAGAGCGAGCAGGGAGACCAGACGCGTGCTGATTCGCCAGTTGCGCAGGGCAAGGCGTGAGCCGGCGGAGGAGGGGCCGGACGGCTTGACGGGCGCCGGGGCCTCCGCGCTGCCCGTGCTCGTCGTCCCGGCGCGGTCACCGCCGTCGCCGGCCGCACCGGGATTCTGGGCGTGCTGGGGCGAGGAACCGCGGTCGTTCCCACCGCGCGGTTCCTGCTCGGCCGGGGTGTCCCCTCGGCCCTGGCGGGGCTGGGGCGACCCCATGCCATCCCTCTTGATACGTCCCTGCACTAGCGTCGCAACCTCTGGACCAGGCGCCCCTCCGCGCATGGCGCGGCAGGGCGGTGTCGGCGTCGTGGGGCGCTGGAC
The DNA here is from genome assembly GCF_016804005.1 of Streptomyces pratensis. GTDB lineage: Bacteria > Actinomycetota > Actinomycetes > Streptomycetales > Streptomycetaceae > Streptomyces > Streptomyces pratensis_A. The sequence continues at coordinate 1,729,120 of NZ_CP051486.1, forward strand.
GCGCCCCATGGTGGTCGTGAGTGACCGGCGTACTTCCCCCTCCCGCCGCCACTCGGCGCTGCGTTGCGCCCCTGCGCGCTGGGCCTGAAACCCGCGGCGGTGCGTGGAATTCCAGCACAGTGGAGGATCTCCAACAAGGCCCGCGTACCGGGCTGTGACCTGGATGACACGGTGTGATGGATGGGTAACAAGGTGTGGAGCGTGTTCACGGTCAAACCGGGCAATTAAGGGTGCACTCGCCGGGGGCGACGGGTGTCCCAGACGCCATGATCGGGAGCGGAATGGCAGATTCAGAGACGGATTGTCTGTTTTGATCTCCATGATCAAGTGTCCGTAATGGGCGCCTTGTCGGCAAGTTCGTGAGGAAACTCACATGATGATCGCCGTCTCATCCCGGCCAGTGTGGGGGATCGGATGTTTAGCCTGGCGCTTTACAGGGATAGCGAATCCGACAACCGGCGCGCCTCCTCCCGGCAGCGCCCCAGCGACAAGGGTCCACACGGCAGATGAAGACGACGATGACGTTCCGCAACATTGCCAACCCCCGGCGCACGACGCTGGCGCACCTCGAGGACGCCCGAGCGCTGCAGACGCCGGAGCAGCGGGAGCACGCCGTCGACCTGCCCACCCAGACGGCCAACCCGCGCCGCACCATCCTCATGGAAGCCCCGGTCGCGACTGTCAGCCGGTAGCGCTCCCCGGCCGTGATGCGCGCGGCTGTCCCCCTCGCCCGCGTTAGCCTGGAGCGTCAGTCTTCAGCCAGCCAGCAAGTGAGGGGCGACAGCATCCCGTGCGCATCGCCAGGTTCTCCATCGACGGCAATGTCGCCTTCGGAGCGGTCGAGGGCGACAGCCCCGACAGCCTCGTCCTCGACATCATCAAGGGCATCCCGTACACCGACTTCGAGCTCTCCGGGACCAAGGTCCCGCTGAAGAAGGTCCGGCTGCTGCCGCCCGTGCTCCCCAACAAGGTCGTGGCCATCGGCCGCAACTACGCGGAACACGCCGCCGAGATGGGCAACGAGGTCCCCGATGTGCCCGTCGCCTTCTTCAAGCCGACCACCTCGGTGATCGGCGCGGGCGACTCCATCGAGTACCCCTCCTTCTCCGAGGAGCTCCACCACGAGGCCGAGCTGGCCGTGGTGATCGGCCGCATGTGCCGCGAGGTTCCGCGTGAGCGCGTCAAGGACGTCATCTTCGGCTACACCTGTGCCAACGACGTCACCGCACGCGACGTCCAGCGGCGCGAGAGCCAGTGGGCCAGGGCGAAGGGCTTCGACACCTCCTGCCCGCTCGGCCCCTGGGTGGAGACCGACGTGGACCCCGGCAACCTGGCGATCCAGGCCACGGTCAACGGCCAGCAGCGTCAGCTCGGCCGCACGAGCGACATGGTCCGTTCGGTCGAGGACCTGATCGTCCACATCACGGAAGCCATGACACTGCTCCCGGGCGACGTGATCCTCACCGGGACACCCGCAGGGGTAGGGCCCCTGCACGTCGGCGACGAGGTCGCCGTCACCATCGAAGGCATCGGCACTCTCACCAACAAGGTGATCAAGCGTGGCTAACCCCCCTGTCCGTGTACGTTTCTGTCCCTCCCCGACCGGCAACCCCCACGTGGGCCTGGTCCGGACGGCCCTCTTCAACTGGGCCTTCGCCCGGCACCACCAGGGCACCCTGGTCTTCCGCATCGAGGACACCGACGCTGCGCGCGACTCCGAGGAGTCCTACCAGCAGCTGCTCGACTCGATGCGCTGGCTCGGCCTCGACTGGGACGAGGGCCCCGAGGTCGGCGGCCCGCACGAGCCGTACCGCCAGTCGCAGCGGATGGACCTCTACAAGGACGTCGCCGCCAAGCTCCTGGACGCCGGGCACGCGTACCACTGCTACTGCACCACCGAGGAGCTCGACGCCCGCCGCGACGCCGCACGCGCGGCCGGCAAGCCCTCGGGCTACGACGGCCACTGCCGCGACCTGAGCGACGAGCAGAAGGCCGCGTACGAGGCCGAGGGCCGCACCTCGATCGTCCGCTTCCGGATGCCCGACGAGGCGATCACCTTCACCGACCTGGTCCGCGGGGACATCACGGTCCAGCCGGAGAACGTCCCGGACTACGGCATCGTCCGTGCCAACGGGGCTCCCCTCTACACGCTCGTCAACCCGGTCGACGACGCCCTGATGGAGATCACCCACGTCCTGCGCGGCGAGGACCTGCTCTCGTCCACCCCGCGCCAGATCGCCCTCTACCGGGCGCTCATCGAGCTGGGCGTCGCCAAGGACACCCCGGCCTTCGGTCACCTCCCGTACGTCATGGGGGAGGGCAACAAGAAGCTGTCCAAGCGCGACCCGCAGGCCTCGCTCAACCTCTACCGCGAGCGGGGCTTCCTGCCCGAGGGGCTGCTCAACTACCTCTCGCTGCTGGGCTGGTCGATCGCCGAGGACCGCGACATCTTCGGCCGCGACGAGCTGGTGGCGGCGTTCGACATCGCCGACGTCAACGCCAACCCGGCGCGCTTCGACCTGAAGAAGGCCGAGCACATCAACGCCGAGCACCTGCGCATGCTCGACGTGGAGACGTTCACCGAGGCCTGCGGACCCTGGCTGAAGGCACCCTTCGCCCCCTGGGCGCCGGAGGCCTTCGACGCGGAGCAGTTCGCCGAGATCGCCCCGCACGCCCAGACGCGTGTGACGGTCCTCTCGGACATCACCGCCAACGTCGACTTCCTCTTCCTGGACGAGCCCGTCCACGACGAGGCGTCCTGGGCGAAGGCCATGAAGGAGGGCTCCGACGCCCTGCTCGTCACGGCCCGCGCCGAGCTGACCGCCGCCGAGTGGAACGCCGAGGCGCTCAAGACGGCCGTCCTCACCGCCGGTGAGAAGCACGGTCTCAAGCTCGGCAAGGCGCAGGCCCCGGTCCGCGTCGCCGTCACCGGCCGCACGGTCGGTCTGCCGCTCTTCGAGTCCCTGGAGATCCTGGGCCGCGAGAAGACGATCGCGCGCATCGACGCGGCGCTGGCGAAACTCGCCGCGTAGCATTCCGTTCTCGCGCAGGCCGGAGGCCGGGATTCCCTTGGGGAAGTCCCGGCTTCCGGCCTTTCAGGGCACCTTCGGCGCCTCGTGCAGGCCGACCTGCTGCTCGGGGATGGTGCCTGCTGCTCCCGCACGTTTCCCGTCGCCGAACATCAGGCTGGAGGACTGCGCGGTGCGCCGGTCCGAGACCACGATGCCACCGCGCCATTTGCCGCCGGCGTCCTGGTATCGGAACTGGAGCTTCTTCAGGCGCTCACCGAACTGCTCCCGCAGCGGTGCGTAGGCATCGTCACAGTGCACGTTCCACATGAGGTCGTTCAGGTAGGCGTGGCAGGCGATCGGAAACAGCAGGGACGACACCACCAGATCCGCGACCTGCAACAGGGTGTGCGTATCGCTGTGACCGAAGACGGGGGACTCGATGATCCCTCGGAGGCCGTCCCCGCCCGTGCGGTACTTGCGTGTGGTCACGCAGTGCACGTTGGGTGCGTTCTTCACCTTGGTGCGGCTGTCGAGAACCATCATTCCGCGTGAATGCTCGTGTGCCAGTTGAGCTTGGAACGTCTCGGTCAACGAGCCCACTGAGGTCGGGTAGACACCGGACTCGTTGAAGGCGAGCCCTTCCTCCTTGATCCAGACGCGGGCCAGAAGTCGCGCGTCGTGGCGTTCCAGTATGTCGAGCAGGGACGAGAGGAGATCCATCGCGGCCCGGTGCCAGTTGTGGTTGCCGGCCCGCAGGTTCTTACGGACGTCGGAGCCCTTGATCTCGTGCTGGATCAGCTCGGACAGATGCATGACGTGCCGCAACTGAGGCCGATAGTGCTTTTTTACGTTGAGGAAGTCCCAGGTCAGGTCCTTGACCTGGGAGCGGGGCACGGTGAATCCGCCGATGACAAGGACTGGCGGTGCATCCGGCTTGGCCGGATCGAGCGTCTGCCCGTTACCGGCCTCGTCGATGTAGCAGAGATGCACCGAACCCCCTGAAACACATCTGTGGCCGCCCCCGAAGGGGCGGCCACAGGGTCTGCGCAGCCATATGCGCGATGTTTTGTTTGCTGCTTTCGATGCTGCCAGCAGCCGGAGCGCAGGGTCAAGCTCATCGTCGCTCCGGGTTGACCGGGTTCAACCCTTTGGAGTGAAAGGGGCAGTTGCCGAGTCGGGCCAGACGAGGCACCCGATGTTTCCTGGGTGTATGGGGGTGGGGACCGGACGTCAGACGCGGGCAGCTACAGCAGTTGATCGAGATGGGGGAGCGGGGGAACGTGACCATCCTGGCCATCCCCTTCGAACGGGCGGACCTTCCTGTGTCAGGTCAGCCCATTGCCTACGCAACCGGACGTGATACTCGCGGCAACCCGGGGCGGCTTGTCCGCCCTGCTTGCGTCGATCAAGTCGGGCGGTAGCGCAGGAGTGTAGCCCGAGCCAAGTGGCTTCCGGTGTCAGCAGGCGGAAGTAAGCTCGCAGAGTGATTACCGGTGAAGTGAAGAGCAAGGTGGGGCGTGTCTGGGACGCGTTCTGGTCGGGTGGCATCTCCAATCCATTGGAGGTGATGGAGCAGATCACGTACCTGCTCTTCATCAAGCGTTTGGACGAGCTTCAGACGGTCAAGGATCGCCGCGCGAACGCCACGGGCACGCCTGACCCTGACCCATTCTTCAACGTGGATCAGCAGGACCTGCGCTGGCAGAACTTCAAGGTCCGAGACCCCGAGATCATGTACGGGCTGGTCGCCGAAGGCGTCTTCCCTTACCTCCGGCACATGGGCGGAGACGATTCGACGTACTCGCACCACATGAAGGACGCCCGCTTCACCATCCCGAACGCGAACCTGCTCGCGAAGGTTGTCGACCTCCTCGATGACCTCGGCATGGACAAGAGCGACACCAAAGGCGACATCTACGAGTACCTGCTCGCGAAGATCGCCTCGGCCGGCCAGAACGGCCAGTTCCGCACGCCCCGGCACATCATCGACCTGATGGTCGAGATGACCCAGCCCGGCCCCGGCGACGAGGTCTGTGACCCGGCCTGTGGCACAGCGGGTTTCCTGGTGCAGACATCGTCGTACGTCAAGCGCACCCACAAGGAAGCCCTTCTCGGCGCGGAACAGCGCAAGCATTTCAACGAGTCGATGTTCCACGGCTTCGACTTCGATTCCACGATGCTTCGCATCGGTTCCATGAACATGCTGCTCCATGGTGTGGAGAACCCGGACATCCGCTGGCGTGACTCCCTCGCAGAGTCCGCTGCCGGCGAGGCCGAGAAGTACTCCCTGATCCTCGCCAACCCTCCCTTCGCGGGCAGCCTCGACTACGAGTCGACGGCGAAGGACCTTCAATCGATCGTTAAGACCAGGAAGACAGAACTACTCTTTCTGGCTCTCTTCCTGCGCCTCCTCAAGCCCGGTGGTCGCGCAGCCGTGATCGTCCCCGACGGCGTCCTCTTCGGTTCCACGAAGGCGCACAAAGAGCTCCGTCGCATCCTGGTCGAGGAGCAGCAGCTTCAGGCTGTGATCAAGCTCCCGGGCGGCGTCTTCAAGCCTTACGCCGGTGTCTCGACGGCCATCCTTTTCTTCACCCGCACCGACACCGGTGGCACGGATGAGGTCTGGTTCTACGACGTCAGGGCCGACGGCCTCTCCCTGGACGACAAGCGAAACGAACTGCTCCCGGAAGACCGTCTCGGCGTCCGCCCGACGCCTGCGGACAAGCCTTTGAGCCAGGAGGAGCACGAGAAGAACAACCTTCCGGACGTCCTGAACCGCTGGTTCGACCGGGGAGCCTCAGAACGCGACCGAGCGAGGACAGAGCAGAGCTTCTGTGTCCCGAAGGCGGAAATTGTGGCCAGGGGCTACGACCTCTCCCTGAACCGGTACAAGGAAGTTGTGCACGAGGAAATCGTGACCCGACCGCCCCACGAAATTCTGGCCGACCTGAAACTCCTCGAAGCTGAAATCTCCAAAGGGTCAGAGGAACTTAAGGGGATGCTGGCGTGAATCGTTGGAATATGATTCCTCTTCATGCACTTGGTCAAGTGGTGACCGGCTCAACACCAAAGACATCTGAAGCTGATTTTTACGGAGGTTCCATTCCGTTTGTTACGCCTGGAGATCTCCATGGATTCGTTCCCATCGAAAAAACCGAACGCTACTTGACTCAAGCGGGAGCCAGTAAGGCGCGCCTGCTGCCCGAAGGTTCCGTAATGGTAAGTTGCATCGGGCTGCTCGGTAAGGTCGGTGTTGCAGGGCGGGCAGTTGCGACTAATCAGCAGATAAATTCTGTCATTTTCGGAGAGTCGATCTTTCCGCGTTATGGGTTCTATGCATGTCGCACCCTTGCTCCTGAGCTGGAGAGGCATTCCACTTCGACAACGCTGCCGATTGTGAATAAGTCGAGGTTTGCGGATCTGGAAATTCCTGTCCCCCCTCTTGCCGAGCAGAAGCGCATCGCCGCAACCCTCGACCAGGTGGACATCCTGCGCGCCAAGCGTCGCGAGACCATCTCACTCCTCGACAACCTCACGCAGTCCATCTTCCTCGATATGTTCGGTGACGGTGAATGGCCGGTTGCGCCATTGAGTCGCGTTGTTCGTGATGGAACCGTCGTTACGTACGGGATCGTCCAAGCGGGAGAAGAATTCCCTGGAGGGGTTCCTTACATCCGCACCGGAGATATCAAGCGGGGGCAAATCCTGACCGCAGGGCTCCGGCGAACCGACCCTGTCATCGCGTCGAAATTTGATCGATCCCGTGTTCTTGCTGGTGACATCGTGATGAGTATCCGTGCCACCGTCGGGACCGTTGCGCCCGTGCCGCCAGATTTGGATGGGGCGAATCTCACCCAGGGGACGGCTCGAATTTCGCCAGGCGCTCTGACGCAGGGAATTTACCTACTCGAATACTTGCGATCCAGTAAGGCGCAGTTCTGGATTCAGAATCAAGTCAAGGGTGCCACGTTTCGAGAAATCACCCTGGCTAAATTGAGAGAACTCGAAGTGCCGCTGCCGCCCATGGCGCTTCAGAACATTTTCGCAGAGCGTATGCAGGTCGTCCTCGGGCTGCGAAATGCTCATTCAGCCCACCTTGCCGCCCTCGACGAGCTCTTCGAATCCGTCCAACAGCGTGCCTTCGCCGGGCGCCTCTGGGATCATGAAGTCACGTAGCCAGTAGCGCCGCACTCGAATCACCACGCCGACCGCGCCCGGTCTTGGAAGGCCCGGGGTGCGGTCGGCGCTGCCGTATACGTAGCTCACGGCCGCGTACCGCGACCGGAACAGGGGAGAGGGGCGCCACAGCGATGGTCAGTAACCAAGGGAACGACGGCATCGGCGGCAGCAACGGTGAGGCGAGTCCGCCCAAGCCGGGACCGCGCCCCACTCCGGGCCCTCCGAGGGCACGTCGGTCGCCAGAGGAGTCCGCCGCCCGACACATCGCCGGCCCCGCAGGGAACTTCGCGTTCCTCAAGGCTGAGTGGCCGGCCCTCTACGAAGAAGCCAGCCGCGCAGAACGCCTCACCTACGCCGACCCACGGGCCGCCTGCTTCTACGCCCGTCGGGCGATCGAACTGGCCGTGCACTGGATGTACGACAAGGACACCTCGCTCAGGGTCCCGTACAAGAGGGACCTCAACGCGATGCTCCACGAGCCGTCGTTCCGTACGCTCGTCGGGCCGGCCGTGCACGCGAAGATGGACATCATCCGCCGCCAAGGCAACCACGCGGTCCACAAGCAGGCTCCCGTAACCCCGCAGGCCGCCGTCTCGAGCCTGCGTGAGCTGTTCCACTCGCTCTACTGGTTCGCCCGTACCTACACGGGCCAGGCCCACGACCTCCCCACCGCGGGCATGGAGTTCGACTCCACCGCCATCCCGCGCCCGCTCTCTCCCGAGGCCCGTCTCAAGAAGCAGGCGGAGCTGCGCAAGCAGGCGGAGGAGGACCAGAAGCGCTACCAGCAGCAGGCGGACGAGCTCGGCAAGGCCCGCGCCGCGAGCGAAGCCCTCGCCGCCCAGCTCGCCGAACTCCAGGCGCAGGTCGCCGCTGCCAAGGCAGCGAACCAGAAGGTCCAGGACACCCACGACTACGACGAGGCAGCCACTCGCGACACGTTCATAGACCTCCTCCTCAAGGAGGCCGGCTGGGACCGGGCGCCCACCGGGAACGACCCGGCGGGCAAGTTCACCGTCGAGCGCCCGGTGACCGGCATGCAGACGACCTCGGGCAACGGCTACGTCGACTACGTCCTGTGGGGCGCGGACGGCAAGCCCCTCGCCGTCGTCGAGGCCAAGCGCACCCGCCGCGACCCCCGCGACGGCCAGCAGCAGGCCAAGCTGTACGCGGACGCCCTCACGGCCGAGTTCAACCGCCGCCCGGTGATCTTCTACACCAACGGCTACGAGACCTACCTCTGGGACGACGGCCTGGGCTACCCGCCCCGTCGGGTTCAGGGCTTCCTCACCCACGACCAGCTCCACTGGCATGTGCGGCAGCGCGCGGGCCGTCTCTCCCTGACGACCACCCCGGTGAACGAGAAGATTGCCGGGCGCCCGTACCAGCTGCGCGCCATCAAGCGCGTCGGCGAGACGTACGAGCGCGACTGCCAGCGCCAGGCCCTCCTCGTCATGGCGACCGGTACCGGCAAGACCCGTACCACCGTGGCCCTCGTCGACCAGCTGAAGAAGGCCGGCTGGGCCCAGCGTGTGCTGTTCCTCGCCGACCGCGAGGCCCTGGTCATCCAGACGATGAAGGCTTTCAAGGAGCATCTCCCGAACACACCCGTCGCCAGTCTCCTGGACGACAAGTCCGCATCGGCACACGTCTTCGTCTCCACCTACCAGACGATGATGAACCAGATCGACGTGACGGACAGTGCGGGTCGCCGACGCTTCGGTCCCGGCTACTTCGACCTCATCGTCATCGACGAGGCCCACCGTTCCGTCTATGCGAAGTACGGCGCGATCTTCCGCTACTTCGACTCGCTCCTCCTCGGCCTGACCGCCACACCGAAGGACGAGATCGACCGCAACACGTACAAGCTGTTCCAGTTGGAGGACGGCGTCCCCACCGACTCGTACGGCCTGGACGAGGCGGTGGGCGAGGGGTATCTCGTGCCGCCGAACGCCGTGAAAGTGCCCTTGAAGTTCATGGAGCACGGCATTCGCTATGACGACCTCTCCGAGGAGGAGAAGGCCGAATGGGATGCCAAGGAGTGGTCCGAGGACGGCGAGAAGCCGGACGCTGTCAGCCGCCATGAGATGAACAGAGTTCTGTTCAACGAGGACACCGTCGACAAGATGCTGGAAGTCCTGGTCACGCAGGGCCACCGGGTCGAGGGCGGCGACCGCATCGGCAAGACGATCGTCTTCGCGAGGAACAACGAGCACGCCCGGTTCATCGAAGCCCGGTACAACGCCAACTACCCCAAGGGTGCTGGCCACCAGGCGCGTGTGATCACTTACAAGGAGAGCTACCGCCAGTCCCTCATCGAGGACTTCTCCGCAGCGCGCAAGGAGCCCGACATCGCGATCTCCGTCGACATGCTGGATACCGGCATCGACGTGCCGGAGGTCGTAAACCTGGTCTTCGCCAAGCCCGTCTTCTCCAAGACCAAGTTCTGGCAGATGATCGGCCGCGGTACCCGTCTGCGTCCAGCCCTCTTCGGGCCGGACGAGAAGGACCCCGACCACGCCAAGCAGAACTTCCGGGTCTTCGACTTCTGCGGAAACATCGACTTCTTCAACAGCGATCTCGCCGGCGTCGAAGCCCGTCAGGCGCCCGCCCTGAGTGAGCGCCTGCTCGGGTTGCAGCTCGATCTGCTGCGCAGCCTCGACCGCCGACAGCAGCCGGACCCGGCGCGCGACGGCGGCCCCGATGCCATTGCGTCCGAGCCGTCTGTCCGGTGGGCCCTGGCCCACCGCCTCCACGCCACCGTTGCCGGGATGAACCTGGACAACTTCCTGGTACGGCCGCACCGCCGTGAGATCGAGACGTTCTCCGACTTCCGGACCTGGCACCGCATCGACGAAGACGCCGAACACGCGGTCCGCGAGAAGCTGCTCGGCCTGCCCAGTGACCACGAACCGGACGCCGACGAGACCCGCGAGGAGGCCAAGCGCTTCGACCTGATCGCGTTCCGGTTGCAGCTCGCGGCGCTGGACGGTGGCAAGGAGTACGCCAAGCTGCGCCAGAAGGTCCGTGACATCGCGGAGGACCTGCTCGGGAAGACGAATATTCCGGCGGTCGCCGAACAGCTGGAGCTGCTGGAGGCGGCGGCGAGCGAGGAGTGGTGGCAGGACGTCACTCTGCCGATGCTGGAAGACCTGCGCAGAAGGTTGCGAGGGCTGACCAAGCTGGTTGACGCCAAGGCCAAGCGGAAGATCGTCTACACCGACTTCGAGGACGAGTTCGGCGAGATCTCCGAGGCGGAGATAAAGGACATGCCTACAGGCACGGACGAGCACAGGTTCCGCCAGAAGGCCCGTGCCTACCTGCTGCGTCACGAGGACCAACCGGCCGTCCGCAAGCTGCGTCACAACGAGCAGATCACAGACGTCGACCTGGCCGGGCTCGAAGAGATCTTCCTCGCCGAAGCGGTGGCCTCGCCGGAAGATCTGGATGATGTGCGCGCCACGGGTGGGCTCGGTCTGTTCGTCCGTACCCTGTGCGGACTCGACCGGCAGGCGGCTCAGAGGGCACTCGAGGGCTTCATCGTGGGCAAACAGCTGAGTGCCACCCAGCTGGACTTCATCACGCTGATCGTCGACGTCGTCACCAAGCGTGGCGTGCTCGACCTCGGGGACCTGTACGAAGTCGGCAGCCCCTTCCATGAATGCGCGCCTGGCGGACCGGATGATCTGTTCTCCCCTGAGCAGATCGATGACCTGAAGATCATCTTCATCGGCCTGCAAAGCACAGCGAAGCCCACCATGCTCGCCGCGTAGCGTTCCTCTTCACACGACGGGGTGGCCGCCCGAGCCGGGGCGTGCCACCCCGTCGGCATGCGGGGGATCTGCCGGTAATCTGGCCGGCATGCCGATCCGAGCGGTTCTCTGGGACATCGACGACACGATCTTCGACTACTCCGGGGCGGACCGCACCGGCATGCGCAAGCACCTGGAGCAGGACGGCTTTCCCGAGGGATACGCCAACCTGGAGCAGGCCCTCGACGCGTGGAAGGCCATCACGGACGTCCAGTGGGCGCGTTTCGCCGCCGGGGAGCTCGACTTCCAGGGGCAGCGCCGCGAGCGCGTGTGCGCGTTCCTCGGGCGGCGGCTGAGCGAGGCCGAGGCCGACGACTGGTTCGGCCGGCACGCCGTCCACTACGAGGCCGCGTGGGCGCTCTTCCCGGACACCGTGCCGGTCCTGGACCGGCTGGCAGCAAGCTTCCGCCACGCAGTCCTGTCCAACTCCAGCATCCACAACCAGGACCGCAAACTGCGTGCCCTGGGAGTGCGGGACCGCTTCGAGGCGGTGGTGTGCGCCGTCGAGCTGGGCATCTCCAAGCCGGACGCGGGTGCCTTCCACGCCGCCTGCGAGGTCATGGAGCTCGACCCGCACGAGGTGGCGTACGTGGGGAACGAACCCGACATCGACGCGGGCGGCGCGGTGGCCGCCGGGCTGACGGGGATCTGGCTGGACCGCGAAGGGCGGGGCGGGCGGCCCGAGCTTCTGCGGATCACGGGTCTGCACGAGCTTCCCGGGCTGCTGGCGGGCGATACCCGTTTTGGAGCGCCGGACACCTTCAGGTAATGTTCTTCCTGCGCCGCCCGAGCGGGCCGAAAGATCCGGCCGGGAAGCGCAGACAGAAACAGACCCTCAGGGGTTGTGTTTCAGTGGGCTATGGTGTAATTGGCAACACTACGGTTTCTGGTACCGTCATTCTAGGTTCGAGTCCTGGTAGCCCAGCGCAAGACCGAAGTAACAAGCCCCCGTTGTGTAGCGGCCTAGCACGCTGCCCTCTCACGGCAGTAGCGCCGGTTCGAATCCGGTCGGGGGTACAGATCCTTCCCGCGAGAACGTATGGGTCGCACCCACGTACTCGATGCAGGATCGCTAGGGCCCCCGTTGTGTAGCGGCCTAGCACGCTGCCCTCTCACGGCAGTAGCGCCGGTTCGAATCCGGTCGGGGGTACTCCACACCATGGGCTATGGTGTAATTGGCAACACTACGGTTTCTGGTACCGTCATTCTAGGTTCGAGTCCTGGTAGCCCAGCGCAAGTCAGCAGTAACCACGCCCCCGTTGTGTAGCGGCCTAGCACGCTGCCCTCTCACGGCAGTAGCGCCGGTTCGAATCCGGTCGGGGGTACAACACAGCAGTACGGCAAGGCCCTTCACCTCGGTGGAGGGCCTTTCGCATGCGCTCCGGCTCCTCCGCTGTGCCCCATCTGTGCGGCCTCCGTGGGGAATTGCTCCGGCACCTTCGGTGCCTCCATGCCCTGCGGGGTCACCTCCCGGGCGGGACGGGCCTGTTGGGCGAGGCGCGTCACATCGCGCGGGCCTTCGACAGCATCGGGGCGCGGGGCGCCCGCCGGTGAGATGTGGGTCACCGGCTGCCGGTCCTCGTGGCGACTCCCGCGCGTGCCGGAGGAGTTGGGCAGGGGCGGGAATGGTGGCGGCCGGCCGGGAAGAGGGGCGGCGGTGGACCGCCTGGCGCATCGCGCGCGTCCGGGGAGTGGGCACCGGAGGTTCCGGGAGCAGGCGCCGGGATGAGAGGGCCGCCACGGCGTTGGGGCGGCCTCGGGAGAGGCGGGGGAAGGGTGGAGCGGTCGGTGTGGGCGCGGGTTCAGGCCCGTGCGGCTCGGGTCCAGGCTGCGTGGCTCGGATCGAGGAGGCGCGGCTCGGGTCCCGGTCCGTGCGGCGCAGGGATCAGCCCGTGCGGCGCAGGGATCAGTCCGTGCGGCGCAGGGATCAGCCCGTGCGGCGCAGGGCCTCGCTCAGTCGTGCCGCAGAGTCGATGATGGCCTGCGCGTGCATCCGGCCCGGGTGGCGGGTGAGCCGCTCGATCGGGCCGGAGACGGACACCGCGGCGACCACCCGGTTCGACGGCCCGCGGACCGGGGCCGAGACCGAGGCGACGCCCGGCTCGCGCTCGCCGATCGACTGGGCCCAGCCCCGCCGCCGTACGCCGGAAAGGGCCGTCGCCGTGAAGCGGGCCCCCTGCAGGCCCCGGTGCAGACGCTCCGGCTCCTCCCAGGCCATCAGGATCTGCGCGGAGGAACCCGCCTTCATCGTGAGGGTGGAGCCGACCGGCACGGTGTCCCGCAGTCCGGACAGCCGCTCCGCCGCCGCCACGCAGATCCGCATGTCGCCCTGCCGGCGGTAGAGCTGCGCGCTCTCGCCGGTGATGTCGCGCAGATGTGTGAGTACGGGTCCGGCCGTCGCCAGGAGGCGGTCCTCGCCGGCCGCGGCCGCGAGCTCCGCGAGCCGGGGGCCGAGAATGAAACGGCCCTGCATGTCCCTCGCCACCATGCGGTGGTGTTCGAGTGCCACGGCCAGCCGGTGTGCCGTGGGTCGTGCGAGCCCTGTCGCCGCGACCAGCCCGGCGAGGGTGGCCGGACCGGACTCCAGGGCGCTCAATACCAGAGCTGCCTTGTCGAGAACGCCGACGCCGCTAGAGTTGTCCATACGACGATACTCGCGTCTCACTCTGTGAAACGCAAGTTCAATTTTCCCCGGAAGTTGCGAACCTGTACATGCGGTCGTACAACGGCCCGCAGCCACTGTCCCGCTCGGGGGTCCGGACGGCGGCACCCGAATCTCTAGTTGGGCCGGCGAAGACGCCGGCCGGAGGGAAAGCGATGGGTAGGACACTCGCGGAGAAGGTCTGGGACGACCACGTCGTCCGGCGCGCCGATGGCGAGCCCGACCTCCTCTTCATCGATCTGCACCTGCTGCACGAGGTGACCAGCCCGCAGGCGTTCGACGGTCTGCGCCAGGCCGGCCGCCCGGTGCGGCGTCTCGACCTCACCATCGCCACCGAGGACCACAACACCCCGACCCTCGACATCGACAAGCCGATCGCCGACCCGGTCTCCCGCGCCCAGCTGGAGACCCTGCGCAAGAACTGCGCGGACTTCGGCGTCCGGCTGCACCCGCTGGGTGACGTCGAGCAGGGCGTGGTGCACGTGGTCGGCCCGCAGCTCGGCCTGACCCAGCCCGGCACCACCGTCGTCTGCGGTGACTCGCACACCTCCACCCACGGCGCCTTCGGAGCGCTGGCCTTCGGTATCGGCACCAGCCAGGTCGAGCACGTCCTGGCCACCCAGACGCTGCCGCTGGCCCGTCCCCGGACGATGGCGATCACCGTCGAGGGCGAACTCCCCGACAGCGTCACGGCCAAGGACCTGATCCTGGCCATCATCGCCCGGATCGGCACCGGCGGCGGCCAGGGCTACATCCTCGAATACCGCGGCTCAGCCATCGAGAAGCTCTCGATGGAAGCCCGGATGACCATCTGCAACATGTCGATCGAGGCCGGCGCCCGCGCGGGCATGATCGCCCCCGACGAGACCACCTTCGACTACCTGCGGGGCCGTGACCACGCTCCCCAGGGCGAGGACTGGGACGTGGCGGTGGAGTACTGGAAGACGCTGCGCACCGACGACGACGCCGTCTTCGACGCCGAGGTCGTCATCGACGGTGCCGCGCTCGCGCCGTTCGTCACCTGGGGCACCAACCCCGGCCAGGGGGCGCCCCTGTCGGCGAACGTCCCCGACCCCGCTTCGTACGAGGACGCCTCGGAGCGCCACGCGGCCGAAAAGGCCCTGGAGTACATGGGGTTGACCGCCGGACAGCCGCTGCGTGAGATCAACGTGGACACGGTGTTCGTAGGTTCCTGCACCAACGGGCGCATCGAGGACCTGCGCAACGCCGCCTCGATCCTCGACGGCCGCAAAGTCGCCGACGGTGTGCGGATGCTGGTCGTCCCGGGTTCCGTCCGGGTGGCCCTGCAGGCTGTCGAGGAGGGCCTGGACAAGGTCTTCACCGCCGCCGGGGCCGAATGGCGGCACGCGGGCTGCTCGATGTGCCTCGGCATGAACCCCGACCAGCTCGCCCCCGGTGAGCGCTCCGCCTCCACCTCGAACCGGAACTTCGAGGGCAGGCAGGGCAAGGGCGGCCGCACGCATCTGGTCTCCCCGCAGGTCGCCGCCGCCACCGCCGTGCTGGGCCACCTGGCCTCGCCGGCAGATCTGTCCGACGCCCGTACGCCCGCCGGAGTCCGATAACCATGGAAGCATTCACCGCACACACCGGCCGGGCCGTCCCGCTGCGCCGCAGCAACGTCGACACCGACCAGATCATCCCCGCGCACTGGCTGAAGAAGGTCACCCGCGACGGCTTCGAGGACGGGCTCTTCGAGGCCTGGCGCAAGGACGAGAACTTCGTCCTCAACCGCCCCGAGCGCAAGGGCGCCTCCGTCCTGGTCGCCGGTCCCGACTTCGGCACGGGCTCCTCGCGTGAGCACGCGGTCTGGGCCCTGCAGAACTTCGGCTTCAAGGCCGTCATCTCCTCCCGCTTCGCCGACATCTTCCGTGGCAACTCCCTGAAGAACGGTCTGTTGACCGTCGTCCTCGACCAGAAGGTCGTCGACGCGCTCTGGGAGCTGACGGAGGCCGACCCGGAGGCGGAGATCACGGTCGACCTGGAGAAGCGCCAGGTCCTCGGCGACGGAATCACGGCCGACTTCGAGCTCGACGAGAACGCCCGCTGGCGACTGCTGAACGGGCTGGACGACATCAGCCTCACTCTTCAGAACGAAGCGGACATTGCGACTTATGAGGCGGCCAGGCCGTCCCACAAGCCGCGTACAATTGACGCCTGAGCAGCGCTTTTCCCGAACTGCGCCCCCTGTCATCCGGCAGGGGGCGCAGTCGCTTGTTGAGACCCCCTCGGGCGACAACTCGCCCCAGATGGCACAATCGGTGCATGGAACGCGACAGCCAACTCGAGCTCTATGGCCAAGTCGCCGACCGATTGAAAGAAGCGCACGCAAAGGTGCGCGCACTGCAAGTCCCGGAGGGCGTACGGATGGCGCTGTCCCGGAAGCTGCTGGTCGTCACGGCCGCGGCTAAGCACGATCTCCCAGGCGCGGCAAGGCGTCTGGACCGGTTGATGAAGGACCTCGATGAGGGCCGATTCCCCGAAGGTGACTGACTCTGCGGACAGCGCAGCGGTCGACTTCGTTGCGGCACTAGGGTGATTAGCCCGTTTCGTGTTTGATTTGCGGTATATATCTGCCTAACGTGCGAAAAAGCCTGAACAGTTTCGTTCCGGCAATGTCTCCGAAGGGGAAGACGTGAACAAGGCGCAGCTCGTAGAAGCGATTGCCGACAAGGTCGGCGGCCGCCAGCAGGCCGCAGACGCTGTCGACGTGGTACTCGACGCGATCGTCCGTGCGGTCGTCGCGGGGGACCGTGTCTCGGTCACCGGCTTCGGCTCGTTCGAGAAGGTCGACCGTCCCGCCCGGTACGCCCGCAACCCGCAGACGGGCGAGCGCGTGCGGGTCAAGAAGACCTCCGTGCCCCGCTTCCGCGCGGGACAGGGCTTCAAGGACCTGGTGAGCGGCTCCAAGAAGCTCCCCAAGGGCGGCGAGGTCTCCGTCAAGAAGGCTCCCAAGGGCAGCCTCTCGGGCGGTTCTTCCACCCGCACGACGGCCAAGGCGGCCGCGAAGAAGGCCACCGCCAAGAAGGCCACGGCACGCAAGACCACGGCGGCCGCGAAGAAGACCACGGCGGCGGCGAAGAAGACCACCGCCAAGAAGACCACCGCGGCGGCCAAGAAGGCGACCCCGGCGAAGAAGGCGACGGCCACGAAGAAGACCGTCGCCGCCAAGACGGCGCCCGCCAAGAAGGCCACGGCTAAGAAGGCGCCCGCGAAGAAGACCACGGCGCGCAAGACCACAGCCAAGAAGGCCACCGCACGCAAGAAGTGAGACCGGGCACCGCTCGTACCTCATACGCGCCGGGCCGGGCTCCCCTCGGGGAGCCCGGCCCGCGGGCTGTTCAGGGCCTGCTCAGAGCGTCTGCAACGTCACCAGGGTGATCCGGAGCGAGGCGCCCTCGCCCTCGGTCTCGATCCGCACCCGCTGGCCCGGGCGCAGCAGCCGCAGCCCTCCCGCGTCGAACGCGGTCGCGTCGAAGTCCACCGGGGTGCCGTCGTCGAGAAGCACGCTGCCCGTGCGGGTCCCGGAGTCGTACGTGAACGAGGTCGCCTGCATGAGTGGCAGCCTATCGGTCCGCGGCAGGCATCACCGAGGCCGTCAGTCCGGCGGTGAACCGCCCCACTCCCAGCGCCAGCGCCGCCCCCAGGTCGTCGCCCGTGTCCACGTCCCTGCGGACCGAATCGAGGCCCGGCAGCGCGACCTCCACGGCCCCGGACGCCAGGTGCCGTGCCCGTGACGCCCCGCCGAAGGCCGGCCGCAAATCCACCCCGGGTGCCGCGGAAAGAAATGTGGTGCCGATTCCCTGTGCATCGCCGACAAATGCGCGGGGGAATTTCGCAGAGAATTCGAGCACCCGATTCAATTCGTCGGGCCGCAGTGCGGGAAGATCCGCGTTGAGCACGGCCACCGCCGCGTCCCCGCACCGCGCGCGCACCCACCGCACCCCGTGCTCCAGTGCCGCGTTGAGCCCGGCCGCCGGGGTGTCGGCCACCGTGCGCGCGCCCAGCGCGGCGAGCGCCGCCCCGGCCACCGGATCGTCCGTGACGACCACCACATCAACCACCGCCCCGCAGGACAGCGCGGCCGACACGGTGTCCTGCGCGAACGCCAGGGCCAGGCGCGGACGCAGATCCCCGCCCACCGCCCGGCCGAGCCTGCTCTTCGCCCGTGCGAGCGGTTTAAGCGGCACGACCAGGGACCAGAGGCCGGTCGGGTCGGTGTTCGTGGCGATCTCCCCCTCCGTACACATCAGCCCTTATTCTCGCCTGCCGGTACGACAACCCGGAGGTCCGCCCCCACGGGTGAGGCGTACGGTGTTCTCCACACAGCAGGGGCCCGGGGCAGGACAGCACCGCCACGAGCCGCGCAACAGCTCAGTTCCTTAGAGGAAGGCGTCCGAGTGTCCCGCCGCAGAATCGGCTTCTGGTACCGCCTGGCGGCGGTCATCGCGAAACCGCCCCTGGTGGTTCTGTTCAAGCGGGACTGGCGGGGAATGGAACACATTCCGGCCGACGGCGGATTCATCACCGCGGTCAATCACAACTCCTATCTGGACCCGCTGTCGTACGGGCATTTCCAGTACAACACCGGACGTGTGCCGAGGCTCCTCGCCAAAGCCGGACTGTTCAGGACGCCTTTCGTCGGAATGATCCTGCGCGGCACCGGACAGATCCCCGTCTACCGCGAGACGACCAACGCGCTCGACGCCTTCCGCGCCGCGGTCGACGCCATCGAACGGGGCGAGTGCGTCGCCTTCTACCCGGAAGGCACGCTCACCCGCGACCCCGACATGTGGCCGATGGCCGGCAAGACCGGCGCCGCCCGGGTCGCGCTGATGACCAAGGCCCCGGTCATCCCCGTCGCCCAGTGGGGAGCCAACCTCGCGATGCCTCCCTACGCCACGGAGAACAAGCTCCGCCTGTTCCCCCGCAAGACCCTCCGGGTGCAGGCAGGACCGCCGGTGGACCTCTCCCGCTACTACGGCCTCGAGCCGACGCCCGACGTCCTGCGCCAGGCGACCGAGACCATCATGGCCGCGGTCACCGCCCAGCTCGAGGACGTACGCGGCGAGAAGGCCCCCGCCGAGCTCTACGATCACCGTAAGGCCCGTGCTGAACAGCGGCGCAAGGCAGAGGGAAAGGGATCGACGTGACGCACCCCGCAAAGGCGGCCGTCTTCGGAACCGGCTCATGGGGTACGGCCTTCGCCATGGTCCTCGCCGACGCCGGCTGCGACGTGACCCTCTGGGGCCGTCGTGCCGAGGTGGCCGAGGCCGTCAACACGACCCGTACCAACCCCGGCTACCTCCCGGGCGTCGAGCTGCCCGCCTCGGTCCGGGCGACGACCGACCCCGCCGAGGCGCTGCGCGGCGCCGACTTCGCCGTCCTCGTCGTGCCCTCGCAGACCCTGCGTGCCAACCTCGCCGACTGGGCGCGGCACCTGGAGCCCCACACCGTCCTCGTCTCCCTGATGAAGGGCGTCGAACTCGGCACCGCCAAGCGGATGAGCGAGGTCATCGAGGACGTCACCGAGGTCGCCCCGGACCGGATCGCGGTCATCACCGGTCCCAACCTCGCCAAGGAGATCGCCGAACGCCGCCCCGCGGCGGCAGTCGTCGCCTGCTCCGACGAGGACGTCGCCCGGCGCCTCCAGGCCGCCTGCCACACCCCGTACTTCCGGCCGTACACCAACACCGATGTGGTCGGCTGCGAGCTCGGCGGCGCCGTGAAGAACGTCATCGGCCTCGCCGTGGGCATCGCCGACGGCATGGGCCTCGGTGACAACGCCAAGGGCTCCCTCATCACCCGCGGCCTCGCCGAGACGACCCGGCTGGGGCTCGCCATGGGCGCCGACCCGCTCACCTTCTCCGGACTTGCCGGGCTCGGCGACCTGGTGGCGACCTGCTCCTCGCCGCTCTCGCGGAACCACACCTTCGGTACCAACCTCGGACGGGGGATGACGCTCCAGGAGACCGTCGCCGTCACGAGCCAGACCGCCGAGGGCGTCAAGTCCTGCGAATCCGTGCTCGATCTGGCGCGCAGGCACGATGTCGACATGCCGATCACCGAGACCGTTGTCGGCATCGTCCACGAGGGCAAGCCGCCGGTGGTCGCGCTCAAGGAGCTGATGTCGCGCAGCGCCAAGCCCGAGCGACGCTGACTCGAGCCCTACCAGCAGGTACGCTCATCGCGATATGAGCAGCCAGAACCTCCCCCAGCGCCCTGAGAGCCCCCTGAGCTCCGAGCAGAGCTCCGAGCCGGGCCGCAAGCCGCGTGTGGCCGTCGTGTTCGGCGGCCGGAGCTCCGAACACGGCATCTCGGTCGTCACGGCCGGTGCCATCATGAGCGCCGTCGACCGGACGAAGTACGACGTCCTGCCGATCGGCATCACCAGGGACGGACGTTGGGTCCTCACGTCCGACGACCCGGCCCGGATGGCCATCGCGGACCGCCGGGTGCCCGACGTGGACCAGCTGGCCGACTCGGCGCAGGGCGTCGTGACGCTCTCCGTCGACCCCGGCAACCGTGACGTCGTAGTGAGCGAACCCGGTTCGGTGCCCACGGCCCTGGGCGAGGTCGACGTCGTCTTCCCCGTGCTGCACGGCCCCTACGGCGAGGACGGCACGCTCCAGGGGCTCCTGGAGCTCTCCGGCGTGCCCTACGTCGGCGCCGGTGTCCTGTCCTCGGCCGTCGGCCAGGACAAGGAGTACATGAAGCGGGTGTTCACCTCCTTCGGGCTGCCGGTCGGCCCGTACGAGGTCGTCCGTCCCCGTGAGTGGGACACGGACCGCCCCGCCGCCCGCAAGCGCGTCATGGAGTTCGCGGCCGAACACGGCTGGCCGCTCTTCATCAAGCCCGCCCGCGGCGGCTCCTCCATGGGCATCACCAAGGTCGACGACGCGGCCGGGCTCGACGAGGCGATCGAGGAGGCCCGCCGGCACGACCCCAAGTTCATCGTGGAGTCACTGCTGCGCGGCCGGGAGATCGAGTGCGGTGTGCTGGAGTTCGACGAGGGACCGCGCGCCAGCGTGCCCGCGGAGATCCCGCCCGTCACCGCGCACGACTTCTACGACTTCGAGGCCAAGTACATCGACTCGGCGGCAGGACTGGTGCCCGCACCGCTCACCGAGGAGCAGACCGCCGAGGTGCAGCGGCTCGCCGTCGAGGCCTTCGAGGCGGCCTCCTGCGAGGGCCTGGTGCGCGCCGACTTCTTCCTCACCGAGGACGGCACGTTCGTCATCAACGAGATCAACACCATGCCGGGCTTCACCCCGATCTCCATGTTCCCGCGCATGTGGCAGGTGAGCGGCGTGGAGTATCCGGAGCTGGTGGACCGGCTGATCACGGCCGCGCTGAACCGCTCCACCGGCCTGCGCTGATCCCTGAGGGCTGTCCCGCCCGGGGCAGCCCTCAGAGACTTTTGGGGATCGTCTTCCTGACGGGCACGGCGAACGCGGACAACGGGGTGATGTCATGGGCGTACTCAATCCCGAGCGTCACATCGACATACGCCTTGCGGTAAGTCGTCGTGAACCGGGGGCCGGCACCATCGCGCTGCTCGATCAGCCAGTTGACGCCGTCCGCGTTGACGCCCGTGCGGGAAGTGTCCATCTTCGCGGGCCGGGGGACGCCGCAGCGCAGTACGATCGCCCCGTCCCCCCAGCCGGCGGTCAGGTCCGAGTCCGGTGAAGGATCACTCCGTTCCAGACCGGCGACGGTCTCCGGCAGCTCCTCGTGCAGCTTCTCGCAGTACCCGGCGGCCTCCGACGAGGGCGCGGGTACCTGCACCGACGGCTGGTCACCGCCGAAGGAGCAGCCCGCCACGGCCAGGACGAGCAGGGCGGCGGACGGGGCGAGTACACGGGATCTGGGGGACCGGCGGCGGGTGTGAGTCACCGGACCAGCGTAGACAGGGGTCAGAGGTGGACGACCGGGCAGGTCAGGGTACGCGTGATGCCGTCCACCTGCTGGACCTTGGCGACCACCATGCGGCCGAGTGCGTCGACCGTGTCGGCCTGCGCGCGCACCACCACGTCGTAGGGGCCTGTGACGTCCTCTGCCTGGATCACTCCCGGAAGCTTTGCGATGGTCTCGGCGACGATCGACGCCTTGCCCACCTCGGTCTGGATGAGGATGTACGCCTGTACCACGGAACCTCCAGGGCGGCCACGAGGATCATGTGGGGGAAAGGGACGCCACGTTATCGCGTCGCCCCGCGCCGCGGGGAGACCTACGGGCCGGTTGACGCCCACAGCGTGGCGTACGCACCACACAAGTTGACGTATCCCTTGACGGTACCGACAGCAGTTGGGGCTCGCGACCGCAAGCCCACCGGTGCGGGAGGGGGACAGTGATGCCTGCACGTCCCGGGGCCACCGGCTCCCGTGGGCCGTCCGCCCACGGTCCGGGCCTCCGGCCGCTGAAGCAGCCCGGACAGGTGTCCGGTGCGATAGATGAGAGGTGAGTCTCGGTGAAGGGAACCGTGGGCGAGTTGGGGGAGTTCGGGCTCATCAGGGAGCTCACTTCCCGGCTCACCACCACTCCGGCGGTACGGCTGGGACCCGGCGACGACGCCGCGGTCGTGGCCGCTCCCGACCGCAGGGTCGTGGCCAGTACGGACATCCTGCTGGAAGGGCGGCACTTCCGCCGTGACTGGTCGACGGCGTACGACGTCGGCCGCAAGGCCGCCGCGCAGAACCTCGCCGACATCGCGGCCATGGGCGCGGTGCCCACGGCGCTGCTGCTCGGCCTCGTCGTACCGGCCGACCTGCCGGTCACCTGGGCCGCCGAGCTGATGGACGGACTGCGCGACGAATGCCAGGTCGCCGGTGCGGCCGTGGTCGGCGGTGACGTCGTCGGCGGCGACACCATCACCGTCTCGATCACCGCGCTCGGTGACCTGCGCAACCACGAACCCGTCACCCGGGCCGGAGCCCGGCCCGGCGACGTCGTGGCCGTCACCGGATGGCTCGGCTGGTCGGCTGCCGGATTCGCCGTGCTCTCGCGGGGGTTCCGCTCGCCGCGCGCGTTCGTCGAGGCCCACCGGCGCCCCGAACCGCCGTACCACGCGGGCCCCGCGGCGGCCGGGCTGGGCGCCACGGCCATGACCGACGTCAGCGACGGGCTCGTGGCCGACCTCGGGCACATCGCCGAGGCCAGCAAGGTCCGCATCGACCTGCGTTCCGGGCTCATCGACATCCCCTCGCAGATGTCCGACATCGGGCAGGCCGTCGGGGTCGACCCGCTGCAGTGGGTGCTCACCGGGGGAGAGGACCACGCGATCGTGGCGACGTTCCCGTCCGACGTGAAGCTCCCCGCCCGCTGGAAGGTCATCGGAGAGGTCCTCAACCCGTCGGCGCTGCCCCAGGTCACCGTCGACGGGGCGCCGTGGACGAGCAAGGGCGGCTGGGACCATTTCGGATCCATCGAGGACGCTTAGGGCGTGCTCGGGAATTCCCGCCTGCCCGGCGACCGGGCGGACGGCGCTACTTCCCGACCACGCCCTAGTAGATTCCGGGGCATGACCGCACCTGCCCCGATACCGCCCCGTGTCCTTACCGTCGCCGGATCCGACTCCGGCGGCGGTGCGGGCATCCAGGCCGACCTGAAGACGATGCTGGCCCTCGGTACCCACGGGATGAGCGTGCTGACCGCGGTGACCGCCCAGAACTCGCTGGGCGTGCAAGGTGCCTGGGAGCTCCCTGCGGACGCCGTACGCGCCCAGTACCGCAGTGTGGTCGACGACATCGGCGTCCAGGCGGTGAAGACCGGCATGCTGTCCTCGGCCGCGCTCGTCGACACCGTCGCCGAACTCCTCGCCGGGACGGACGCACCCGTCGTCGTCGACCCCGTCGGGGTCTCCAAGCACGGGGACGCGCTGCTGGCCGCCGAGGCCCTCGACTCCGTACGCACGAAGCTGCTGCCCGTCGCCACCGTCGCCACCCCGAATCTCGACGAGGTGACCCAGCTCACCGGTGTCGTCGTCACCGACGGGACGGGAATGCGCAGGGCCGCGACGGAGATGCTCGCCTTCGGACCCCGCTGGGTGGTGATCAAGGGCGGTCATCTGCCCGGCGAGGCCGTCGACCTGCTGACGGACGGCAGCGAGGAGCACTGGCTGCGCGCACCGAGGCACGACAACCGGCACACCCACGGCACCGGCTGCACCCTCGCCTCCGCCATCGCGTGCGGACTCGCCCGCGGCCAGGACGTCCCGACGGCGGTGCGGGGCGCGAAGGAGTACGTCACCGGCGCGATCCGGGCCGGCTTCGCGCTGGGCGGCGGGATCGGCCCCGTCGATCACGGCTGGCTCGCCCGCCCCGCCCTCTGAAGCACAGCAAAAAGCCGGTCCACCGAGGTGGACCGGCTTTTTGGGCAACCGGAAGGCTGCGCTACGACGGGGACGTCAGCGCGCGACCTTGCCGGCCTTGATGCACGAGGTGCAGACGTTGAGCCGCTTCGGCGTCCGACCGACCACGGCACGCACGCGCTGGATGTTGGGATTCCAGCGACGGGACGTACGGCGGTGCGAGTGCGAAATGCTGTTGCCGAAGCTCGGCCCCTTGCCGCAAACGTCGCAGTTGGCAGCCACGGGTCACTCCAAAGACTTCAGATGCACTTACAGTGAATTCCGGCGCGCCGGAATCATTTTACTGAAGTGGCGGCACCGGAGGGATTGGCCCGACTTTCGTCGGGCAACCGAAGCAGCATACAACGCCTGCTTCGGAGATACGAAACTACCACGGCTCCCCGGGAGCTCCGTCCCCCACCTGCGCCCGAAGGGCCCGAGGACGAGGGCTACCCTGCGGTGCAGCCAGCCCCCCACGGCCGTCCCAAGGAGGACCAACGGTGCCGCAGTCCCCCGACGATCTTGACGCCGTCGCGGTGCGCACCTGGTGCTCACTGGCACTGGAGGCCCTCGGCCGGGAGCGTGCGGCCATCGACTCCATCAATGTCTATCCCGTCGCCGACGGGGACACCGGCACCAACCTGTACCTCACCGTCGAATCGGCGGCCGCGGCCGTCGAAGCGGTCTTCGCCGCCCACGAGACCGGCTCCTCCGTGCCCGCCCCCGCCGACGCCGTACGGGCCATGGCGCACGGCGCGCTGATCGGCGCCCGGGGGAACTCGGGGACCATCCTGGCCCAGCTGCTGCGCGGCATGGCCTCTGTGCTGGCCGAGTCGGGTGACCCGGAACACCTGCGGGCCGCGCTGACGGAGGCCGCCGAAGCGGCACGGCTGGCCGTCGCCCATCCCGTCGAGGGCACGGTGCTCACCGTCGCCTCGGCCGCGGCCGAGGCCGCCCGGGCCGCGGACGGGAGCGCGGGCCTCAAGGACGTGGTCGAGGCGGCGTACGAAGGGGCGCGGGCCGCTCTGGCGGCCACCCCCGGGCAGCTGGCCGTCCTCGGACGCGTGGGCGTTGTGGACGCGGGCGGACAGGGCCTGGTGACGGTGCTCGGCGCACTGCTGGAAGCGGTCGGCGGACGGGCGCGGGAGCGAGCCGTCCTGCCTGCCCCCGAGGTCCTGCCCATGACCGGCGACTGCGCCGACGCGGATCCGGACGGCGGGCCGGCCTTCGAGGTCATCTATCTGCTGGAGGCCCCCGACGACGCGGTCGCCCGGCTGCGCAGCCGGCTGGACGCCCTGGGGGAATCCCTCGTCGTGGTCGGAGGCGACGGCCTGTGGAACGTCCACGTCCACGCCGACGACGCCGGGGCGGCCGTCGAGGCCGGCGTGGAGGCAGGCCGGCCCTACCGGATCCGGATCACCCACTTCGCCGCCGACCGGGTCCGCGCCCACCGGGAGCCCGTCCAGCGCGCGGTCGTCGTGGTCGTCCCCGGCGACGGGCTCTCCGGCCTGTGCACCGAGGCCGGGGCGACCACCGTGCTGGCGAGGCCCGGCGAGCCGCCCGCCAGCGGCGAACTGGTCGACGCCATCCGGCGGGCACACGCCCGCGAGGTGGTCCTGCTGCCCAACGACGCGCAGCTGCGCCACACCGCCGCCGCGGCCGCCGAACAGGCGAGGACCGAAGGCATCCGGGTCGCCCTGGTACCCACCCGCGCGGCAGTGCAGGGCATCGCCGCGCTCGCAGTCCACGAGCCGGACCGCAGCTTCGACGAGGACGTCGTCGCGATGACGTCGGCGGCCGGTGCCACCCGGTACGCCGAACTGGCCGTCGCCGAAAGGCAGTCGTGGACCATGGCGGGCATCTGCCAGGCGGGCGACATCCTCGGCATGATCGACGGGGACGTCGCCGTCATCGGTGAGGACGTCCCCGGCACGGCCCGGACGGTCCTGGACCGGATGCTGTCGGCCGGTGGCGAACTCGTCACACTGATCCTGGGCGAAGACATGTCCGACACCCTGGCCGACGAGCTGGGTGAACACATCCGCGAGGGCTACCTGGCCGTGGACACGGTCGTCTACAGGGGCGGCCACCAGGCGGCACCCCTGCTGATCGGCGTCGAGTGACACGTCGCCCGGCGCCGCGCACGGAGACATTTGTCAGTGGCTTGGTGTGCAATGGACCGCGTGTCCGCTTTCGATGAACCCCTCAAGAAGCTGCTCGGCGGAGCCACCGCGAAGGTGATGGCCGAACACCTCGACCTGCACACGGTCGGTGATCTGCTGCACCACTACCCGCGGCGCTACGAGGAGCGGGGCCGTCTCACGGCGCTCACCGAGCTCCCGCTGGACGAGCACGTGACGGTCGTCGCACAGGTCGCCGACGCGCGGATCATGATGTTCAACAACGGCCGCGGCAAGCGGCTGGAGGTCACGCTCACCGACGGGAGCGGCAGGCTCCAACTGGTCTTCTTCGGACACGGTGTCCACAAGCCCCACAAGGAGCTCCTGCCCGGCCGGCGGGCGATGTTCGCCGGCAAGGCCTCCGTGTTCAACCGGAAGATGCAGCTCGCCCACCCCACCTACCAGCTCCTCGACGCCCACGACGAGGAGGAGGCGAGCGAGGCCGTCGACGCCTTCGCGGGGCAGCTGCTGCCGATCTACCCGGCCTGTAAACAGCTCGACTCGTGGCGGATCGCCAAGGCGGTCGACACGGTCCTGCCGAGCGCGCAGGAAGCGGTGGACCCGCTTCCCCCGTCGCTGCGCGAGGGACGTGGATTCGTCCCCCTTCCCGAGGCACTGCTCAGGATCCACCGTCCGCAGACCAAGGCGGACATCGCGGCCGCGCGTGACCGGCTGCGCTGGGACGAGGCCTTCGTCCTCCAGATCGCGCTCGCCCGCCGCCGCTACGCCGACACCCAACTCCCCGCAGCGGCCCGGAAACCCGTCCCCGACGGGCTCCTGGACGCCTTCGACGCCACACTCCCCTTCACTCTCACCGAGGGCCAGCAGAAGGTCACCGGGGAGATCTTCGACGCCCTGGCGACGGAACACCCCATGCACCGGCTGCTCCAGGGGGAGGTCGGCTCCGGCAAGACGCTGGTCGCCCTGCGCGCCATGCTCCGGGTCGTCGACGCGGGCGGCCAGGCGGCGATGCTCGCGCCCACCGAGGTGCTGGCCCAGCAGCACCACCGGTCGATCACCGAGATGATGGGCGAGCTCGCCGAAGGAGGGATGCTCGGCGGCTCCGACCTGGGCACGAAGGTCGTCCTGCTCACCGGCTCCATGGGCACGGCGGCCCGTCGGCAGGCTCTGCTAGACCTGGTCACGGGCGAGGCCGGGATCGTTATCGGCACCCATGCGCTGATTCAGGACAAGGTCCAGTTCCACGACCTCGGACTGGTCGTCGTCGACGAACAGCACCGCTTCGGGGTGGAACAGCGGGACGCGCTGCGTTCCAAGGGGAAGCAGCCGCCCCACCTGCTCGTCATGACGGCCACCCCCATTCCCCGTACGGTCGCGATGACCGTCTTCGGTGATCTGGAGACGTCCGTGCTCGACCAGCTCCCGGCCGGCCGGTCGCCGATCGCGAGCCATGTCGTCCCGGCCAAGGACAAACCCCACTTCCTCAGCCGCGCCTGGGACCGCGTGCGCGAGGAGGTGGAGAACGGCCACCAGGCGTACGTCGTGTGTCCCCGCATCGGTGACGACGCCGACGAGGCCGCGGAGAAGAAGGGGAAGGCCGGGAAGAAGCAGGCCGCCCCCGAGGACGACGGCGAGAAGCGGCCGCCGCTCGCCGTGCTGGACATCGCGGAACAGCTCGCCAAGGGCCCGCTCGCCGGTCTTCGTGTCGAGGTCCTGCACGGCCGGATGCCGCCCGACGACAAGGACGACGTCATGCGCCGGTTCGCCGCAGGCCAGGCCGACGTCCTGGTCGCCACCACGGTCATCGAGGTCGGGGTCAACGTCCCCAACGCGACCGCCATGGTGATCATGGACGCGGACCGCTTCGGAGTGTCCCAGCTGCACCAGCTCAGGGGCCGTGTCGGGCGCGGCAGCGCGCCCGGCCTCTGCCTGCTGGTCAGTGAGGCCCACGAGGCGAGCCCCGCCCGGGCCAGGCTCTCCGCGGTGGCCGCCACCCTCGACGGTTTCGAGCTCTCCCGCATCGACCTCGAACAGCGGCGCGAGGGCGACGTCCTCGGCCAGGCGCAGTCCGGAGTCCGTTCCTCCCTGCGGGTGCTCAGCGTCATCGACGACGAGGAGGTCATCGCGGCGGCCCGCGAGGAGGCCGTCCGCGTCGTAGCCGACGATCCCGGGCTCGAGCGGCTGCCGGAGCTGCGCACAGCACTGGACGCCCTCCTCGACAAGGACCGGGAGGAGTACCTCGACAAGGGGTGACCGGGCGGATCCCCGGCGACGCCATATCGTGGGGAGCACGGCGCACGTCCCTTCCGGTGTGCCGCCCGCGACCCGAGGAACAGACCCATGACCCGCGTGATCGCCGGCTCGGCCGGCGGACGGCGCCTGGCCGTCCCGCCCGGCACCGGCACCCGCCCCACATCCGACCGTGCGCGCGAGGGCATGTTCTCCACCTGGGAAGCGCTCCTCGGCACGCTCGACGGCATCCGTGTCGCCGATCTGTACGCGGGGTCCGGCGCGGTCGGCCTGGAGGCGCTCTCGCGGGGCGCGGTCCACGCGCTGCTCGTGGAGGCCGACGCCAAGGCCGCGCGCACCGTGCGCGACAACATCCGCACCCTCGGTCTGCCCGGCGCCGAATTCCGAGCGGGCAAAGCGGAACAGATCGTGACGGGACCGGCACCCTCCGACCCGTACGACGTGGTTTTCCTCGACCCTCCGTACGCCGTCACCGACGACGATCTTCGGGAGATCCTGCTCACACTCCGTGCTCAGGGGTGGCTCACGGGCGACGCTCTCGTCACCGTGGAACGGAGCACCAGAGGCGGGGAATTCAACTGGCCCGAAGGTTTCGAGCCGCAGCGGTCCCGTCGCTACGGCGAGGCCACGTTTTGGTACGGTCGCGCCGCCTCTACGTGCGAAGACGCACGATGACCGCACCGGAGAGCGAGGGGACCACGTTGCGCCGCGCCGTCTGTCCGGGGTCGTTCGACCCCATCACCAACGGACATCTCGACATCATCGGACGAGCTTCGAAGCTGTACGACGTCGTTCACGTCGCAGTGATGATCAACCAGTCCAAGAAGGGGCTGTTCACCATCGACGAGCGGATCGCCATGATCCGTGAGGTGACGGCGGACTTCGGCAACGTGGAGGTCGAGTCCTTCCACGGCCTGCTGGTCGACTTCTGCAAGCAGCGTGACATCCCGGCGATCGTGAAGGGCCTGCGGGCCGTCAGCGACTTCGACTACGAGCTGCAGATGGCCCAGATGAACAACGGTCTCTCCGGGGTCGAGACGCTCTTCGTGCCGACGAACCCGACCTACAGCTTCCTGTCGTCCTCGCTGGTCAAGGAGGTCGCCACCTGGGGCGGTGACGTGGCGCACCTGTTGCCGCCGACGGTCCACGGGGCCCTCGTGGAGCGTCTCGCTCAGAAGTGATGTGCTGACCGTCCGTCACCAGGTGTCGGACGGGCGGCGACTGGCCTTACAGTCGTCCCGTCCGTCTCCAACAGCAGCAGAGAGTGGCGAGCACACGGTGGACGTGCAGAAGAAGCTCGACGAGATCGTCGAAACGGTCGGGAACGCCCGCTCCATGCCCATGTCGGCGTCCTGCGTGGTCAACCGGGCCGAACTGCTCGCGATGCTCGAGGAGGTGCGCGAGGCCCTGCCGGGTTCGCTCGCCCACGCCGAGGAGCTCATCGGCGGCCGTGAGCAGCTCGTCGAGCAGGCCAGGCAGGAGGCCGAGCGGATCATCGAGTCCGCCCGCGCGGAGCGCGGCTCCCTCATCTCCGGCACCGAGATCGCCCAGCAGTCCCAGGCAGAGGCGGACCGGATCCTGTCCGAGGCCCGCCGGGAGGCCGACGAGGTGCGCGGCGAGGCCGACGAGTACGTCGACAGCAAGCTCGCCAACTTCGAGGTCGTCCTCACCAAGACCATCGGTTCCGTCGACCGGGGCCGCGAGAAGCTGCTGGGCCGTGGTGAAGGCGTCGACGAGCAGGGCTACGAGGACCCCGACTTCGCCGAGGCGCCGGAGCGCAGCGCCGACCCCGAGACGCTCCGCCGGCGTGCCGACGACTACGTGGACACCAAGCTGGGTGCCTTCGAGGCCGTGCTCGCCAAGACCCTGGAGGCCGTAGGCCGGGGCCGTCAGAAGCTGCACGGCCGGGTCGCGACCGACGAGCTCGGCGCGCACATGGCCGCGCAGGACGCGGCGGGTGGGCACCTGCACACCAGCGACGAGGACCACTGGGCCGGCCTGGCCGAGCTCGCCACCCCCGAGCCGCCGCAGAGCCCTCAGCAGCCGTCCTACGCCGAGCCCGCACAGCCGGACTACGCACCGGCCGCCGCCTACCAGGACCCCACGCAGCCCGGCTTCCCGGCCCAGGGCGGGGCCGAGCCGCACTACGCGCAGACGTACGGCTACCAGGACCAGCAGCAGATCCAGGACGGCTACAGCTACCAGCAGCCGGTCGACCCGTACGCCGCCTACCAGCAGCAGGCGTACGACCCGAACCAGCAGCAGGAGTACGGCTGGCCGCAGCAGGCCCAGGCCCCCGTGCAGCGGGGTGAGAGCGCGCTCGACGAGACCAGCCTGTTCGACACCAGCATGATCGACCTGGAACAGCTGCGCCGCTACGAACAGGGCCGCTGACCGGAGGGGGCCGTACCGGATTGGGAGCTGGGCGGTACGTCCAGTATCCTGGCTCTTCGGTCGCGTGTATGTCCGCGATCCCGGCTGCCCTCTTTCCTCCAGGACAGGGGCGGCCCTCCCGAAGCCGCACCACGCACATGATTTCGAAAGCAGGAAAAGCCCTGAACGGCCACCTCGACCACCGCAGCCCTCTCGTGTTCGATACGCGCGAGCTGGGCCGGCGTCCGGGTACCCAGAAGCGGCTGACCCGCACGGCGGAAGCACCCAAGGACCTCGGCATCGACGGGGTCATCGGTGTTCCCGAGAACGCGCCCCTGGCGCTGGACCTCCGCCTCGAATCGGTCATGGAAGGGGTGCTTGTCACAGGCACCGCCCGTGCGACGGCCGAGGGGGAGTGCGTAAGGTGTCTGGAGCCGCTGACCCTCGAGGTCGAAGCGGACTTCCAGGAAATGTTCTCGTACCCTGACGCCGATGACCGGAACCGCAGCAGGACCGCGGACCCGGTCGACGACGCCGAGGACGACGAGGACAGGTTCTTCCTCGAGGACGACTCGTTCGACCTCGAGCCTGTGCTGCGTGACGCGGTGGTGCTCGCACTGCCGCTGCAGCCGGTGTGCAAGGAGACCTGTGCCGGTCTGTGTTCCGAATGCGGGATCAGGCTGGACGAGAATCCGGACCACCACCACGACGTCGCCGACATCCGTTGGGCGGCACTGCAAGGACTCGCCGAGACCGTTCAGGACGGCGAGAAGGACAACATGGGCGGCGCCGAACCTGGCGTCGACGAGAAGCAGGAGAAGTAGCCGTGGCTGTTCCGAAGCGGAAGATGTCGCGCAGCAACACGCGCCACCGCCGGTCGCAGTGGAAGGCTGCGGTCCCCACCCTGGTTTCGTGTGAGCGTTGCCAGGAGCCGAAGCTCCAGCACATCGCGTGCCCGAGCTGCGGCACCTACAACAAGCGCCAGGTCCTCGAGGTCTGAGCGGCTGGTGAGAGGCCCGATGTCTGAGTTGTCCAGCGCCAAGAAGCAGGCAGACAACATCAACACAGCCTCGTCCCACACGCTTCTGGAAGGGCGGCTCGGGTATCACCTCGAGTCCGCCCTTCTGGTGCGTGCGCTGACCCACCGTTCGTACGCATACGAGAACGGCGGTCTGCCCACCAACGAGCGGCTCGAATTCCTCGGGGATTCGGTGCTCGGC
Source organism: Streptomyces pratensis (assembly GCF_016804005.1). Classification (GTDB taxonomy): domain Bacteria; phylum Actinomycetota; class Actinomycetes; order Streptomycetales; family Streptomycetaceae; genus Streptomyces; species Streptomyces pratensis_A. The sequence goes on from NZ_CP051486.1 coordinate 1,761,131, forward strand.
CTGGTGGTCACGGACACGCTGTACCGCACCCACCCCGACCTGCCCGAAGGCCAGCTGGCCAAGTTGCGGGCCGCGGTGGTCAACTCGCGTGCACTTGCGGAAGTGGGCCGCGGCCTCGAACTCGGCTCCTTCATCCGGCTCGGCCGCGGTGAAGAGGGCACGGGTGGCCGGGACAAGGCTTCCATCCTCGCCGACACCCTTGAAGCGGTGATCGGCGCCGTCTATCTCGACCAGGGCCTCGGCGCGGCCTCGGAGCTGGTCCACCGGCTCTTCGACCCGCTGATCGACAGGTCCTCCAACCTCGGAGCCGGCCTGGACTGGAAGACCAGTCTCCAGGAGCTCACCGCGAGCGAGAGCCTCGGAGTCCCCGAGTACCTCGTCACGGAGACCGGCCCCGATCACGAGAAGACCTTTACTGCTGCTGCTCGCGTCGGTGGTGTCTCGTACGGCACCGGCACCGGCCGTAGCAAGAAGGAAGCGGAGCAGCAGGCGGCGGAGTCCGCCTGGCGCGAGATCAGCGCCGCCGCGGAAGCACGGGAGGCGGCGGCGAAGTCCGCAGCCGACGGAGGGGTCGCCGACGTCCCTGCCGACCCGTCGCCGAACTCGGACGCGGCTCCGGCCTGATTTACCCGGAAACCCCTCGGTGCCCAGGCGCACCGGGGGGTTTTCGCTGTCCCCTCACGTTCCAGCTGTCCCTTCATGTCCCGCCACGTGTCCCGTCGCGAAGGAGTGCCTGCCGTGCCCGAACTGCCCGAGGTCGAAGTCGTACGGCGGGGTCTGGAGCGCTGGACCACCGGGCGCACCGTCGAGGACGTCGAGGTCCTCCACCCGCGTGCGGTCCGCAGGCACGTCGCCGGCGGCCCGGACTTCGCGGCCCGGCTCCGTGGCCTGCGCTTCGGCACGGCGATGCGCCGCGGCAAGTACCTCTGGATCCCCCTGGACGAGGTGGAGTCCTCACTCCTGGGCCATCTCGGCATGAGCGGCCAGCTGCTGGTGCAGCCCGAAGAGGCCCCAGACGAGAAGCACCTGCGGATCAGGATCCGCTTCGACGACCGGCTCGGTACCGAGCTGCGCTTCGTCGACCAGCGAACCTTCGGCGGGCTGTCGCTGCACGAGAACACCCCCGACGGCGTGCCCGACGTCATCGCGCACATCGCGCGCGACCCGCTCGACCCGGCCTTCGACGACGACGCCTTCCACCTGGCGCTGCGCCTGCGCCGTACGACGGTCAAGCGCGCCCTGCTCGACCAGTCCCTGATCAGCGGCGTCGGCAACATCTACGCCGACGAGGCGCTCTGGCGCAGCCGGCTGCACTACGAGCGGCCGACCGCCACCCTGACCCGCCCGAGGACGGCGGAGCTGCTCGGCCATGTCCGGGACGTGATGCGGGAGGCCCTCGACCAGGGCGGTACCAGCTTCGACAGCCTGTACGTCAATGTGAACGGGGAGTCCGGGTACTTCGACCGGTCGCTGGACGCGTACGGCCGGGAGGACGAACCCTGCCGCCGCTGCGGTACGCCGATGCGCAGGCGGCCGTGGATGAACCGCTCCAGCTACTTCTGTCCGCGCTGCCAGCGCCCGCCGCGGACCGTCTGAGGTCTCGGATCAGCCCGGGCGTGCGGCGTCGTACCGGTTCCGGGCCTCGACCACCTCGGGCATCCGGCCCTCGACGAGCTGGATGAGGTCCATCAGCCTGCCGGTGACCTCGCGGCCCAGCGCCGTCAGTTCGTAGTCGACGCGCGGCGGATTCGTCAGCAGGGCCTCCCGGTGGACGAGCCCGTCGCGCTCGAGCGCGTGCAGCGTCTGGGAGAGCATCTTCTCGCTGACGCCGTCGACCCGGCGGCGCAGCTCGTTGAAGCGGGCGCCGCTCTCGTACAGCGCGCCCAGGGTCAGCCCACCCCAGCGGCCGGTGACGTGCTCCAGGGTTCCGCGTGAGGGGCACTGCCGGGAGAAGACGTCGAAGGGCGAGTCGCCGCCGTCCAGTACCTGCTCCGTCCGTGTCTCGCTCATACCCGCAGCTTACGCCTGCGCAGCGCCCACCCGGGGTGAGCGCTGCGCAGGAGGAAGAGCGGGAGGGCCGTCGCCGTCAGCGGCTGATGACGGAGACCTCACTCGCACCGGACGTGGTGCCGTCCGCGTAGAGCACCGAGATCCTGTAGTAGACCGTGCTCGCCGGCGGCAGGGCGGGGTCCACCCAGTTCCAGGAGGTGACGTTGTCCCTGGGCTCCGTGCGGACCGGGTCGAAGGTCTGCGTCACCGGGTTCCAGCGGTGGATGGCGAAACCGGTGACCTCGCCGAGGGTCGTGGAGCTCGCGAGAGCCCAGGAGATCCAGCCGTTCTGGTCGGAGCTCAGGTACACCAGCGGCGCGCCGGTCGCCGCCGGTGCGGTCGGGCGGAGGTCCAGCTCGGTGACGTCGACCGCCGTCGCGCCGGTGGCCGGGGTGAGCTGGTTCCCGTACTGGTCGACGGCGACCACGGCGTAACGGACCTGCTGTCCGTCGGCCGGGACGTAGTCGTGGAAGGTCGTCCCCTGGATCTGCCAGGGCTTGAAGTCCGCCGGATGCGGCACGGCCTTGTACGCCCACTGCCCGTCGACGAGCGAGCCGCGCAGCACGAGGTAGTGCGCGAGGCCGGGGTCCTTGCTCGCGTCCCAGGAGAGGGTGACGCCGTTCCTCTCCGGGACGGTCCTCACGCCGGTGACCGCCGGGGGCGCCGTCGTGTTCCCGGTGACGGTGACCGTGAGCCCCGCGGACGGGGTGCCGCCGTTCCCCTCGTGGTCGACCGCGACGACGTGGTAGGCGTACTTGGCGCCGGGCTGCGGGGCGGCATCGGTGAACGAGGTCCCCCTGACGCCCGAACCGACCTCAGTGCGGGTGGCGCTGCCGGTGCCGGGGCGGCTCGTCCGGAAGACCGAGTAGCCGGCGAAGTCGCTGCTGGTCACCGCGGAGGCGTCCCAGGTCACGGTGACGCCCGCCTCGCTCTCCGAGGCCCGCGCGTTGAGCGCGGTGTCGACCGGGCCGGTCGTGTCGTCGCTGTAGTACATCGCGGTGCCGGAGGCCGGGGACTCGTTGCCGCTCGTGTCGACGGCGGTGACGACGTAGTAGTAGACGTCACCGGTCTGCGGCAGCGGTCCGCTGTAGCCGCCGCCGGTGGAGGCCAGCCGGTTGGCGGGGGTGAGGGCGACCGGCTGCGAGGTCGAGCGGTAGACCCGGTACTCGGCGAGGTCGGGCTCGGCGTTGCCGTCCCAGTACAGGGTGACCTTGGCCGGGCTGCCCATCGCCCAGTTGTCCTCGACGCCCTTAGGGGCGGCGGGGGCCGTGCGGTCCACCGTGGTGATGCCGAGGTCGGCGGTGCCCGACGAGGTGTTGCCGGCCTTGTCGTACGCGCGCACCTCGTAGTAGTAGACGTTGCCGTCCTTCGGCGCGGTCGTGTCGGTGTACGAGGTGGACGTCGTGGTCGCGAGGGCCTTCGACGGATAGGAGGCGCCCTTCAGCCGCCGGTACACGCGGTACCCGGCGAGGTCCATCTCCTTGTTCCTCGCCCAGCTGACCTTGGTGGACGTGGAGGCGGCGCTGTAGGTGACGGCGGTCCCGGTGGGGACCAGCGGCTTCACCTTGTCCACGGCCGCCGTGGTGCGGGGAGCGTACGAGAACTTGACGTCGGCGGCGCCGGTCCAGTTCACGAAGTCGATGCGCAGGCTGTGCTTGCCCGAGGGGATGGTCACGGTGACCGTCTTGGAGACGGTGTCGGCGACGTTCTTCCACAGGTCGAGCTTGCGTACGCCGTCCACGTAGACGCGGATGCCGTCACGGGAGGACGCCGCGAACGAGAACGGCCCGCCCGAGCCGAAGTCGCGGGTCGTGGACCAGCGGACACCGAAGTTGTTGGAGGGCATGCCCTTGTAACCGGGTGCGCCCGTGCCCCAGTTCTGGTCGATCACGGAGTCGCAGTCCGTGCCCTTGGGCGTGCCGGTGAAGGTGGTGTTCGCGTAGAACGTCCGCTTGAAGACGGGGGATGCGCAGGTCACGGCTGCGGAAGCCGGGGCGGCCGTGGCGAGCAGGCCCCCCGCGGTGGCGAGTACGACGGCGCCGGCCGTGGCTGCCGTGGTGCCTCTGGGTCGGTTCATGCGTTCCTTCGGTTCTGATCGTCTGAGTCAAAGAGATGACTGCTGACGATCAAGACTCTTGTGAAGGGGGCATAGTTGTAGACCCGGAGAGGTCGGTTCGACATGGGCCGGCGGAGCCGCGGGCCGGCCGGGCACCAGGCAGCGGAGCCGCGACGGCGGACTCGACCGCCCGAGGCTCTTCGCCGGGGCCCCCGTGAGCCGACCGGCACCTGTCCCGTCGTAAGGCGTGAAGGGCGGCCCGCATGCGGGCCGCCCTTCACGCCTTACCGGTACGAGCACCGACACGCCATGGCCCGGTGACGGGCCGGGAGCAGGAGGTGCTGACCCTGCCGCTTCTCAGAAGCCGAAGTCCTGCGTCCACCACGGGCCGCCGGAGCCGAGGTGGACTCCTACGCCGAGCGTCTTGTAATCGCAGTTGAGAATGTTCGCGCGGTGGCCGTCGCTGTTCATCCAGGCATCCATCACGGCCTGTGCGTCGGCCTGGCCCCGGGCGATGTTCTCGCCGCCGAGACCCTGCACGCCGGCTGCCTCGGCCCGGTCCCAGGGAGTGGCCCCGTCGGGGTCGGTGTGGCCGAAGAAGTCGCGGGCCGCCATGTCCTCGCTGAGGTCCTGGGCGAGCGCGGTCAGTGAGGCGCTGGTGGTCACCGGGGTGCAGCCGACCTTCGCGCGTTCCTGGTTGACCAGGGCGAGCACGGCGGCCTGCGCGGAGGTGGAGGACGGGCTCGCCGGGGCGGCGGGCTTCGTGCTCGGGGCGGCGGACGAGGGCTTCGGGGCGGCCGGCGTGCTGGTGGCCGGGCTGGACGAGGTGCTCTTCTTCGGCTGCGTGGCCGGAGCCTTCGTCCGTTCCGGCGTCTTCGTCGCCGGCTTCGATGCGGTTGCGGAGGGCTTCGCACTCGGCTTCGTGCTCGGGGTGGCCGACGGAGACTTCGACGGGGCGGCGGAACGGCCCGCACCCCGGCTGGCCTCGGCCGAAGCGGAGGCCGACGTACGGCCGGTCGGCCCGGCGGTGGACTCGCCCTGGGTCAGCAGGTCGGGCGCACCACCCGCGTGAACCTGGTCGGCGGCTCCGCCCCCGCTGACGCTGTAGCTGTCGCCACCGGGCAGCAGACCGGAGGCGACGGCGACCGCTCCGACAGCCACGGCCGCGGAGACGCCGAGGAGGCCGGCGCGCACGGGTATGCCGGTTCGCTTCTTCCGGCGGGCGCTCCGGTACCCGTCCTCCGCGTCCGCCGCGTGCTGCTCAGCGGCGGGGGCCGCGCCTGCGCGTCGATGCCGTCCCATGCGCTGTGCCTTCCTCGTGCTCCGGGCGTCGTTTCCGACGTCACCGCATTCAAGATCAGCCTCACCCGTTCGGGTGAGGCTATTGCGAGGGGACCTTACGCCATGACGGATTGGGGGGACGTGCTCGTCGAGCAATTGGCCGGTTAGCGTTCGGGCATGAACGAAGATGCACGACTCGTCGTATGGGTACGCGGCCGAGTACAGCAAGTAGGGTTCCGCTGGTTCACCAGGGCAAATGCTTTGGAGATCGGAGGCCTTACCGGCTTCGCCCTCAATCTCGACGACGGCCGGGTACAGGTGGTGGCCGAAGGGCCGCGTGAGAATTGCCACCGCCTGCTCGACTGGCTCGACTCCGACGACACACCCGGCCACGTGGACGGAGTGACTGAGATCTGGGACACGCCGCGCGGGGGATACGAGGGATTCGCGATCCGTTGATCACAGCCTGGAAATCAAGGTCCGATCCGCTGTGTGCGCGAAGGGTGGCAAGCGGTGACCGGGAAGGGTGAAGAGCGCCTCGCACCCGAAATGACCTGCGGAGGAAGCCGGCACCCGGACATGGTTGCCAAGAAGCGAACGTCGTGCCAGGCTGCGGCATTGACGAAGATCTCCACACCCTTCGGGAACCCGCAGGAGAGTCGCGCCGCATGATCGTCGGGCCGCGCACCCCCGGGACGCCCGGTCCCGTGGCGTGTGATCGTGTTGACCGTCAAACTTTTTGGTGAGACGCTGAAAACCCCGCGCACCTTAGCTGTTCGGCAGAGCTGGTGACAGCAGAACAGCAGTGAATACAGAACACTGTCGAGCACCGCGGGTGCGATTCCCTCACGACCCACACCGCATCGGTCGGTCACTCAGTGTGGAGGACCTTTCATCATGGCAAAGGCGCTTCTCGGTTACGTCGGCGGTTCCGATCCGCGACTCCTCGCCGAGATGCGACGGCTTCAGAAGCGCGTCCAGGACCTGGAATCCGAGCTCGTACGGATCCAGGACGAGAACGACGCGCTCAACGCCGCCGCCCATCACCAGGAGTCGCTGCTCGACAGCATCGACATCGACGTACCCCAGGCGGAGCCCGCGCTGACCTGACCCCATGGCCCTGCCGGGGCCGGTCGGGCCGTAAGCCAGCCGCTCGGGATCAACCACCGAAGTCTTCGTCACGGATCGCCGTCCTGGGACACCGAGGATTGCTCGTGATCCGGCACGTCCGCGATCCGTCACGCAAGGCTGTGCTCGGATGCCCGCGCAGAAGCACCGGTATGACTGCGCAGAAGCACCGTGCAGGTTTTACAAGGGACGCTCCGGCGTCCCTTCTTTCTTTCCCCCCGGACCGTCTCCGGCCTATCGCTCTTCGCTTACCGTCTGATGTGCCCTGCACCTTCATCAGCGAAACCGAGAGTGAAAGGTAGAGTCCGGCGGCGTGCACCTCAAGGCCCTGACCCTCCGTGGTTTCAAATCGTTCGCCTCTGCCACGACCCTGCGCTTCGAACCGGGTATCACCTGTGTGGTCGGTCCCAATGGATCGGGTAAATCGAATGTGGTGGACGCGCTCTCCTGGGTCATGGGTGAGCAAGGAGCCAAATCCCTGCGCGGCGGCAAGATGGAAGACGTGATCTTCGCCGGCACCACGGGAAGGCCGCCTCTGGGCCGTGCCGAAGTGTCGCTGACCATCGACAATTCCGATGGTGCGCTGCCCATCGAGTACGCCGAGGTGACGATCACCCGGATCATGTTCCGCAACGGCGGCAGTGAATACCAGATCAACGGCGACACCTGTCGGCTGCTCGACATCCAGGAACTCCTCTCGGACTCCGGTATCGGCCGGGAGATGCACGTCATCGTCGGCCAGGGCCGGCTGGACTCTGTCCTGCACGCCGATCCGACGGGACGCCGCGCCTTCATCGAAGAGGCTGCGGGTGTGCTCAAGCACCGTAAGCGCAAGGAGAAGGCGCTGCGGAAGCTGGAGGCGATGGGCGCCAACCTCGCCCGCGTGCAGGACCTCACCGACGAACTGCGGCGCCAGCTCAAACCGCTGGGCCGGCAGGCAGCCGTGGCCCGCCGGGCCGCTGTCATCCAGGCCGACCTGCGGGACGCCCGGCTGCGGCTCCTCGCCGACGACATGGTGCGCCTGAGGGAAGCCCTGCGCGAGGAGATCGCCGACGAGGCAGCCCTCAAGCAGCGCCGGGAAGCGGCGGAAGCCGAACTCAAGGCGGCGCTCGCCCGCGAGGCGGACCTGGAGGACGAGGTGCGCCGCCTGGCGCCCCGGCTGCAGCGTGCCCAGCAGACCTGGTACGAACTCTCGCAGCTGGCCGAGCGCGTGCGTGGCACGATCTCGCTCGCCGACGCCCGGGTGAAGAGTGCCACCGCCGCGCCGGACGAGGAGCGGCGCGGGCGGGACCCGGAGGACATGGAGCGTGAGGCCGCCCGGATCCGTGAGCAGGAGGCGGAGCTGGAGGCGGCACTCGAAGCGGCGGAGCACGCCCTGGAGGACACCACCGCGCACCGGGCCGAACTGGAGCGGGAGCTGGCCTCCGAGGAACGCCGGCTCCGGGACGCGGCCCGGGCCATCGCCGACCGGCGTGAAGGGCTGGCCCGGCTCAACGGGCAGGTCAACGCCGCCCGGAGCCGGGCGGGTTCGGCGCAGGCCGAGATCGACCGGCTGGCCGCGTCGCGGGACGAGGCGCAGGAGCGGGCGGTCGCGGCACAGGAGGAGTACGAGCAGCTCAAGGCCGAGGTCGAAGGTCTGGACGCGGGTGACGCGGAGCTCGCGGAGCAGCACGAGGCCGCCAAGAGGGAGCTCGCCGGTGCCGAAGCGGCCCTCAGCACGGCGCGTGAGGCGGTCACCTCGGCGGAACGGAGCCGTGCCGCGGTCTCCGCCCGGCACGAGGCACTGTCGCTGGGGCTGCGGCGCAAGGACGGCACCGGAGTGCTGCTTGCCGCGGGGGACCGGCTCTCCGGCCTGCTCGGGCCGGTCGCGGAGCTGCTCACGGTGGCCTCGGGGTACGAGGTCGCCGTGGCCGCCGCGCTGGGCGCGGCAGCCGACGCCGTCGCGGTGAGGGATCCGGCCACGGCCGCGGACGCGATCCGCCTGCTGCGCAAGCAGGACGCGGGGCGCGCGGCGCTGGTACCGGGCGGAGCGGGGGCCGGGCTGGTGCCGGCGCAGGGTACGGAACAGCTGCCGGAGCCTGTCGGCCCCCCGGCCGGACAGGTACCGGGGCAGGCGTCCGGCCCGGAGCACGGCGCCGGGGCAGTCACGGTCTCCGGCACCGAGCAGAGCCGCGCTGTCCCCGGCACGGGGCAGGGCCACGCTGCCCCCGGCACGGGGCAGGGCCCAGCGGCTTCCGGGGTGGAGCCCGGAGTGGAGGCGGCCGGTCGGGCCGTCGCCACCGGGGAATGCCCGGCGCCCGCCGTCGCCTCCCTGCTGCAGGGGCCCGCCGAACTGATGGCGGCCGTACGGCGGCTGGTCCGCGACATGGTCGTCGTCGGCACCCTGGAGGATGCCGAGGAGCTGGTCGCCGCCCACCCCGGGCTGACAGCCGTCACCGCCGAGGGTGACGTGCTGGGCTCCCATTTCGCACACGGCGGGTCCGCCGGGGCGCCCAGTCTGCTGGAGGTGCAGGCCTCCGTGGACGAGGCCGCAGCCGAACTGGCGGAGCTCGCGGTGCGCTGCGAGGGACTCGCCTCGGCCCAGCGCGCCGCCGTGGCGCGGCGCGACGAGGGCGCGGCCCGGGTGGAGGAACTGGGGGAGAGGCGCCGGGCCGCCGACCGGGAGAAGTCGGGGGTGGCGCAGCAACTCGGGCGGCTGGCAGGACAGGCCCGTGGTGCCGCCGGGGAGGCCGAGAGGATGGCCTCCTCCGCCGCCCGGGCCCAGGAGGCGCTGGAGCGTGCGAGGGAGGAGGCCGAGGAGCTGTCGGAGCGGCTCCTGGTCGCAGAGGAGACCCCGATGGAGGAGGAGCCCGACACATCCGTCCGGGACCGGCTCGCGGCCGATGGTGCCAACGCGCGCCAGACCGAGATGGAGGCCCGCCTCCAGGCCCGTACCCACGAGGAGCGGGTGAAGGCCCTCGCCGGGCGGGCCGATTCCCTCGACCGAGGGGCCCGCGCCGAGCGCGAGGCCCGCGCGCGTGCCGAGCAGCGCCGTGCCCGGCTGCGCCACGAGGCGGCCGTCGCCACGGCCGTGGCGTCGGGTGCCCGGCAGTTGCTCGCCCATGTCGAGGTCTCGGTCGTGAGGGCGGAGGAGGAGCGGACCATGGCCGAGGCGGCGAAGGCCGAGCGCGAGCGTGACCTGGCGGCCGAACGAGGCCGCGGCCGTGACCTGAAGGGCGAGCTCGACCGGCTCACCGACTCGGTGCACCGGGGCGAGGTGCTCGGGGCCGAGAAGCGGCTGCGTATGGAACAGGTGGAGGCCAAGGCGCTGGAGGAGTTCGGCGTGGAGCCGGCCGGCCTTGCCGCCGAGTACGGACCGGAACAGCTGGTACCGCCGTCCCCGGCGGCGGAGGGGGAGGAGCTTCCGGCGGATCCGGAGCATCCGCGCAACCAGCCGAAGCCGTTCGTGAGGGCCGAGCAGGAGAAGCGGCTGAAGGCGGCCGAACGGGCGTATCAGCAACTCGGGAAGGTGAATCCTCTCGCTCTCGAGGAGTTCTCGGCACTGGAGGAACGGCACAAGTTCCTCTCCGAGCAGCTCGAAGACCTGAAGAAGACCCGGGCCGATCTGATGCAGGTGATCAAGGAGGTCGACGAGCGGGTGGAGCAGGTCTTCACGGAGGCGTTCCGTGACACCGCCCGTGAGTTCGAGGGCGTCTTCTCCCGGCTCTTCCCGGGCGGCGAGGGCCGTCTCATCCTGACGGACCCGGACAACATGCTGACGACCGGTCTCGACGTCGAGGCCAGGCCGCCGGGCAAGAAGGTCAAGCGGCTCTCGCTGCTGTCCGGCGGCGAGCGGTCCCTTACGGCCGTTGCCCTGCTGGTCTCGATCTTCAAGGCCCGGCCGAGTCCCTTCTACGTCATGGACGAGGTCGAGGCGGCTCTCGACGACACCAATCTGCAGCGACTGATCCGGCTCATGGAGGAGCTCCAGGAGAGCTCCCAGCTCATCGTCATCACCCACCAGAAGCGGACGATGGAGGTCGCCGACGCGCTGTACGGCGTCTCCATGCAGGGTGACGGCGTGTCCAAGGTGATCAGCCAGCGGCTCCGCTGAGCTCCGCGTACACCCGCTGACGGGTGCTCACATCTTCTTTACCTAATCTTCAACACTTCAACGCACCTTTTGGGCACTCCTGGGTACTTGTGTGGGACCTCTTCGCTCGAATCAGAGTCTTGACTTCGAGACTTGAACGCATAACCTCAGCAATGTTGTTTTTACCTTCAAGTGGTGGTCGGCTGAAAGTTGTGCGCCACTAGGAGGGCTCACCCCCCACACCTGACGTTGCGGCCAGGTACCAGGAGTTCATGTGACCAGCACAGCGAACGGACCGGAGTCCGGGGCCCGAGCGGCCCATCCGGACCATCTCGGCCACGTCATCTTCATCACGGCGGCCGCCGCGATGGGCGGTTTCCTCTTCGGCTACGACAGTTCCGTGATCAACGGCGCCGTCGAGGCCATCCGTGACCGCTATGACATCGGGTCAGGGACGCTGGCGCAGGTCATCGCCATCGCCCTGATCGGCTGTGCCATCGGTGCGGCCACCGCGGGACGCATCGCCGACCGGATCGGCCGTATCCGCTGCATGCAGATCGCCTCGGTGCTGTTCACCATCAGCGCCATCGGATCGGCGCTCCCGTTCGCCCTCTGGGACCTCGCCATGTGGCGGATCATCGGAGGCTTCGCGATCGGTATGGCCTCGGTCATCGGCCCTGCCTACATCGCCGAGGTCTCACCGCCCGCCTACCGCGGCCGCCTCGGCTCCTTCCAGCAGGCCGCCATCGTGGTCGGTATCGCCATCTCGCAGCTGGTCAACTACGGCATCCTGCAGATCGCCGACGGCGACCAGCGCGGCGAGATCGCCGGTTTCGAGGCCTGGCAGTGGATGCTCGGCGTGATGGTCCTGCCCGCGATCCTCTACGGACTGCTGTCGTTCGCGATCCCCGAGTCGCCGCGCTTCCTGATCTCCGTGGGCAAGAAGGACCGTGCCCGGAAGATCCTCGAAGAGGTCGAGGGCAAGAACGTCGACCTCGACGCACGCGTGAACGAGATCGAGACGGCCATGCACCGTGAGCACAAGTCCAAGTTCAGCGACCTGCTCGGGAGCCGCTTCGGCTTCCTGCCGATCGTCTGGGTCGGTATCGGACTGTCGGTCTTCCAGCAGCTCGTCGGCATCAATGTCGCGTTCTACTACTCGGCGACGCTGTGGCAGTCCGTCGGCATCGACCCGACCGACTCGTTCTTCTACTCGTTCACCACGTCGATCATCAACATCATCGGCACCGTCATCGCCATGATCCTGGTCGACCGGGTGGGGCGCAGGCCCCTCGCGCTCATCGGATCCACCGGTATGGCCATCGCCCTGGCGTTCGAGGCCTGGGCCTTCTCCGCCGACCTGGTCGACGGGAAGCTGCCGAACACCCAGGGCGTCGTGGCGCTGGTGGCGGCACACGTGTTCGTGCTCTTCTTCGCCCTCTCATGGGGTGTCGTGGTCTGGGTCTTCCTCGGCGAGATGTTCCCGAACCGGATCCGCGCCGCCGCGCTCGGTGTGGCCGCCTCCGCGCAGTGGATCGCCAACTGGGCGATCACCGCGAGCTTCCCGAGTCTGGCCGACTGGAACCTGTCGGGCACCTACATCATCTACACCTGCTTCGCCGTGCTCTCGATCCCCTTCGTGCTCAAGTTCGTGAAGGAGACCAAGGGCAAGGCGCTGGAGGAGATGGGCTAATCCCCGCTGCCCCTCTCCTCGACCCGCTGCCCCGGTCCGGCCCATGCCGGCCCGGGGCAGCGTTCTGTTCACCGGCCATGCCCTCCGCTGTGCCGCGGCCCGTCCTCACCGGGTCAGAACCGGGCCGGTGTGCCGCCCGCACTGTCCGCCGGGCGCGGCAGCACCCCGTACACCCCCGCCGCGACGAGGATCGTGGCCGCCCAGCCCAGCCCGTGACGCCCGACCCAGGAGGTGGCGAGCGGGCCGGTGAACCACTCCACGTCCGTCAGCAGCAGTCCCGTCACGAGTGCCGCGCCCCAGGCGGCCATGGCCTGGCGGCTGAACCCCGCGGTGTACCAGTAGCCGCTGCGAGGTGTGGTGTCCATGAGGGCCACGGGGTCGTAAGTGCGGCCTCGCAGCAGATCCGCGCCGAAGACACCGATCCAGGCGGAGAACGTCACGCCGAGCAGGGTCAGGAACGACAGGAAGGTGTCGATGAAACTCGTGGCCACCAGCATCAGTGTTCCCCCGAGCAGCAGGCTGATCGTCGCGTTCACCCCCACGGCCCAGGCTCGGGGGACCGCGAATCCGAGCGTCTGTGCGGTGAAGCCGGCGGAGTACATCGACATCGCGTTGATCAGCACCATCCCGACGACGGCGATCAGGAGGTACGGCACCGAGATCCACCGGGGGAGCAGTTCGCCGATGAATGCCACCGGGTCCTTAGTGACGGCCAGGTGAGGTGAACCCACCGCCATGACCGCGCCCATCATCACCATCGGCAGCACCGTGACCAGGGCGCCGCCCACCGCTGCCGCGACCATGGCGCTGCCGGAGGCGGAGCGGGGCAGGTAGCGGGCGAAGTCCGGTGCCGAGGGGACCCAGCTGATGCCCCCGGCGGCCAGCGTCCCGATCCCCGCGATCATCATCGCCGCCGGCCCCGGCGGCCGGTCCAGGACGGTCCGCCACGGGGCCGAACCGATCAGATGGACCACGACGAGGAGACTCGCGCCCCCGAAGAGCCAGGCGGAGGCCCTGGAGCACAGCCGCAGCGCCCTGATCCCGAGCCCCGACACGAGGAAGCTCGCGGCGACGAAGGCCGTCAGGGTCACCAGGGTCAGCGTGTGGGTGCTCCGGATGCCGAATGCGAGGTCGAGCACCGCCAGCAGGGCGTAGGAGCCGGTGACCGCGTTCAGCGTCTCCCAGCCCCAGCGGGCCACCCACAGCAGGGCACCGGGAAAGAGATTGCCGCGTTGTCCGAAAACAGCCCTGGACAGTGCCATCCCGGGCGCCCCGCCGTACTTGCCCGCGATGGACAGCAGGCCGACCAGCCCGAAGGAGAGGACGGGGGCCGTGACCGCGACGGCCAGCACCTGCCAGAAGTTCAGCCCGTTGAAGACGGTGAGCCCGGCTCCCACGGTCAGCAGCAGCACCGTCATGTTGGCCGTCACCCACGTGGGGAAGAGGGCGCGGGCCCGGCCGGTGCGCTCGTCGTCGGGGACAGGATCCAGGCCGCGGTTCTCCACGGGCAGCAGCGTACCTTTACCCCCAAACGTGGCATACCGCCCTCGTGGTCGGCGCCAGGTGCTCTCCGCAACCGCGCCCTGCCACCGCCGTGGCCGATACTGGACACGTTATGGAAATCGTCATCCTTGCTGTAGTCATCGCCCTGGTCGCGGTCGGCCTGATCAGCGGGCTCGTGGTCAGCAGCCGCAAGAAGAAGCAGCTGCCGCCCTCGGCGCCGTCGAGCACGCCGACCATCACTCCTCCCGCCGAGCCCCGTGTCGGCGAGGAAGCCGAGACGCCGCGCGACGAAGCGCGGCGCCCCATCGAGGAGGTCGGTCTTCCCGGCGCCGGGACTCCCGTCGAGGAGACCCCGGTCGTCATCGAGCCGGAGATCCCCGAGCTCGAAGTCCCCGAGCCCACCGCCGGCCGCCTTGTACGGCTCCGTGCCCGGCTCGCCCGTTCGCAGAACTCCCTGGGCAAGGGGCTGCTCGCGCTCCTGTCCCGCGACAACCTCGACGAGGACACCTGGGAGGAGATCGAGGACACCCTCCTCACCGCCGACGTCGGCGTCGCTCCCACCCAGGAGCTGGTGGAGAGGCTCCGTGAGCGGGTCCGCGTCCTCGGCACCCGTACGCCCGACGAGCTGCGCACCCTGCTGCGCGAAGAGCTCGTCGCTCTGCTCGGCCCCGACCTCGACCGGGCGGTGAAGACGGAGGGCGGCGACGGCACGCCCGGCGTCGTGATGGTCGTAGGGGTCAACGGCACCGGCAAGACCACCACGACGGGCAAGCTCGCCCGGGTGCTGGTCGCCGACGGCCGCAGCGTCGTCCTCGGCGCCGCGGACACCTTCCGCGCCGCAGCGGCCGACCAGCTCCAGACCTGGGGCGAACGTGTCGGCGCCCGCACGGTGCGCGGCCCGGAGGGGGGCGACCCCGCTTCGATCGCCTTCGACGCGGTGAAGGAAGGCATCGCCGAGAGCGCCGACGTGGTGCTCATCGACACCGCGGGCCGGCTGCACACGAAGACCGGCCTGATGGACGAGCTCGGCAAGGTCAAGCGGGTCGTCGAGAAGCACGGTCCGCTCGACGAGATCCTGCTCGTGCTCGACGCCACCACCGGGCAGAACGGCCTCGTCCAGGCGCGGGTCTTCGCCGAGGTGGTCGACATCACCGGCATCGTCCTCACCAAGCTGGACGGCACCGCCAAGGGCGGCATCGTCATCGCCGTCCAGCGTGAGCTGGGCGTCCCGGTGAAGCTCATCGGCCTCGGTGAGGGGCCGGACGACCTGGCCCCCTTCGAGCCGGGTGCCTTCGTCGACGCGCTCATCGGCGACTGACCGGCACACCCCGTTCACGCGTGAAGGGCGGTGGACCCGAGAGGGGTTCACCGCCCTCCGGCGTTCACCAGCGGTGGCATATGTAGGCGAGGGTGCCCAGCAGCAGCCGGGCCTGCGGGGGAGACGCGGCCGTGGCGGTCACCGGCGGACGCAGCCAGCGGACCGGGCCGAGGCCTCCGAGGTCCGACGGGGGAGCGGTCACATACGCGCCGGGTCCCAGCGCCCGCAGATCGAGATCCGCATCGTCCCAGCCCATCCGGTAGAGCAGCCCGGGCAGTCCCGCCGCGGCGCCGGGGGCGACGAAGAACTGTGTACGGCCGGTAGGCGTCACCGCCACCGGCCCCAGCGGCAGTCCCATCCGTTCCATCCGTACCAGTGCGCGCAGACCCGCCGCCTCGGCGACTTCCAGCACGTCGAAGGTCCTGCCCACCGGAAGCAGTATCGAGGCGCCCGGCACCTCGGCCCAGACGTCCGCGGCGGCACCGGGAGCGGCGCCCGGCGGTACCTCGCGGACGAAGTCCAGCGGATGCGCGCCGGGAGCGGCGCACGAGGTGTCACCGCAGGAGCACGCGCCTGCCACCGCACGGGTGCCCGGTGCCACGGCCCAGCCCCAGAGTCCTGTGTACTCGGCCGCCTGGGTCGCCCCGGCAGCGCGGCCGCGGCGCCGAGTGCCGGACCGCATCTCCCGGATGCCGCCGATTGTGAAGCCCATGCCCCCTCCAACGGGTCCGACTCGCCGGTGGTTACGACCCGGAGTCCTCGGTCCTCGAAGTGCTCCGCGCGCCACGGATCCTCCGGCGCGCGGAACGCCTTCGAAGAGGTGTGCTCGTGCACCGCGCACGCCCCTGAATGCTTCACTCCGCTCGCCGCTGATCGTGGCCTGTCAAGTGAATCGCGGACTGTGTCGAACGGGTTCATCCGAAGGGGTGGCGAATGGTGGCGTTTCTGCAACTGCCCTCGCCGGGGCGGTGATCGTAGGATTACCGTGGGTACTCGAACCTGCAATTGCATGTGCAGTTGAGTATGCCTCGGGCAATCCGTCGAACTGTTCGATGGCGCGCAACGCCCGTACGGACAGCGCCGAGGCACGGGATTCTGATAGAGGTTCGCGCGACAGGTTTCGGCGGGATGGGGGCGTTCCAGTGGGTGGCAGTGGCGCAGGCGATACGAATGCCGGGAAGCGCCCCAACGGGCAATTGGGATCGTGGTTCCTGCGGAGCGGCTGGTCGAAGGGCGAGCTGGCCCGCCAGGTGAACCGTCGTGCCCGTCAGCTGGGTGCCCTCCACATCAGCACCGACACCTCCCGGGTGCGCCGCTGGCTCGACGGCGAACAGCCCCGCGAACCGATCCCGCGCATCCTTTCCGAGCTCTTCTCGGAACGCTTCGGCGCCGTGGTCTCCGTCGAGGACCTCGGACTGCGCACCGCGCACCAGGCACCCTCGGTGGCCGGGGTCGACCTGCCCTGGGCGGGACCGCAGACCGTCGCCCTGCTCAGCGAGTTCTCCCGCAGCGACCTCATGCTCGCCCGGCGCGGCTTCCTCGGCAGCTCCCTCGCCCTGGCCGCCGGGCCCACCCTCATCGAACCCATGCAGCGCTGGCTTGTGCCCGTCACCCGCCCGGGACAGTCGGAGCCGGAGCTGCCGACCTCGGAGAGCCGGCCCTCGCGGCTCTCCCGTCCCGAGCTCGACCTGCTGGAATCCACCACGGCCATGTTCCGCCAGTGGGACGCCCAGTGCGGTGGTGGACTGCGCCGCAAGGCCGTCGTCGGCCAGCTCCACGAGGTCACCGACCTGTTGCAGGAGCCTCAGCCCCAGGACACCGCCAAGCGCCTGTTCCGCTGCGCCGCCGAACTGGCCGAGCTCGCCGGCTGGATGAGCTACGACGTGGGCCTCCAGCCCACCGCCCAGAAGTACTTCGTACTCGCCCTGCACGCCTCCAAGGAGGCCGGCGACAAGCCACTGGGCTCGTACATCCTCTCCAGCATGAGCCGCCAGATGATCCACCTCGGCCGGCCCGACGACGCACTCGAACTCATCCATCTCGCCCAGTACGGCAGCCGCGACTGCGCCACCGCGCGGACCCAGGCCATGCTGTATGCGATGGAGGCGCGCGCCTACGCGAACATGGGCCAGCCGAGCAAGTGCAAGCGCGCCGTCCGGATGGCCGAGGACACCTTCGCCGACGCCGTCCTCGACGACGAGCCCGAGCCCGACTGGATCCGCTTCTTCTCCGACGCCGAACTGCACGGGGAGAACGCCCACTCCTACCGTGACCTCGCCTATGTCGCGGGCCGCAGCCCCACGTACGCCTCGCTCGCCGAGCCCGTCATGGCCCGCGCCGTGGAGCTCTTCGGGGAGGACGACGAGCACCAGAGGTCCTACGCGCTCAATCTGATCGGCATGGCCACCGTGCATCTCCTCAAGCGCGAGCCGGAGGAGTCGACCGTCCTCGCCACCGCGGCACTGAAGATCGCCAAGAAGGTCAGGTCGGAGCGCGTCAACACCAGGCTCCGCAAGACCGTCGACACCGCTGCCAGGGACTTCGGTGACATTCCGGAGGTCGCCCGGCTCACCGACCTGCTCACCGAGCAGCTCCCGGAGACCGCCGAAGCGGTCTGACCGGATCTCTGTCCACCGGCCACGACGGCCGCCCCGTACCACCCGACTCGGCTCCCCCATCGCCAGGTCAGCGGGCCACCGTCGTGGCCGGTTCATGTCTCCGGGCGTTCCAACCGCACCGTATGCGGCGCAGGCAGCATGGTAGGCAGCGCACCGGGTCCGACATTCCTGGTTCATCGGTCCGTAACACGCGGAGCTCCATCGTCACTGCGGTGAAACATCGTGCGGCATTCGTGGAAACCGCGCTGCGCGAATCTCATGGCGCATAACCGGCCCGCACCTTTTCACCGTGGTCCCGCACCCCCGCACGTGGCCGCACCGACGACGAGGAGACGCCGATGCCCCCAGGCATCACGACGCTTGCCGCAGACGCCCCCGAGCTGTCTGCCGCCAACACAGGGTTCATGCTCATCTGCTCCGCGCTGGTGATGCTCATGACCCCGGCCCTGGCCTTCTTCTACGGAGGCATGGTCCGCGTCAAGAGCACCCTGAACATGCTGATGATGAGCTTCATCAGCCTCGGGATCGTCACGATTCTTTGGGTGCTCTACGGATTCAGCCTCGCCTTCGGCACCGACGTCGGCTCCGTCATCGGCTGGAGTTCCGACTTCGTGGGACTGAGCGGGATCGGCGTCACCGAGCTCTGGGACGGCTACACCATCCCGGTGTACGTCTTCGCGGTCTTCCAGATGATGTTCGCGATCCTCACCCCGGCCCTCATCAGCGGCGCCCTCGCCGACCGCGTCAAGTTCACCTCCTGGGCCCTGTTCGTCGCCCTGTGGGTGACCGTCGTCTACTTCCCGGTCGCGCACTGGGTCTGGGGCGCCGGCGGCTGGCTCTTCGAGATGGGTGTGATCGACTTCGCCGGTGGTACGGCCGTCCACATCAACGCCGGTGCCGCCGCCCTCGGCGTGATCCTCGTCATCGGCAAGCGGGTCGGCTTCAAGAAGGACCCGATGCGGCCGCACAGCCTGCCGCTCGTCATGCTCGGTGCCGCTCTCCTGTGGTTCGGCTGGTTCGGCTTCAACGCGGGCTCCTGGCTCGGCAACGACGACGGCGTCGGCGCGGTCATGTTCGTCAACACGCAGGTCGCCACCGGTGCCGCGGTCCTCGGCTGGCTCGCCTACGAGAAGATCCGCCACGGCTCCTTCACCACCCTCGGTGCCGCGTCGGGCGCCGTCGCGGGCCTCGTCGCCATCACCCCCGCGGGCGGTGCGGTCAGCCCGCTGGGCGCCATCGCGATCGGCGTCATCGCCGGTGTCCTGTGCGCCATGGCCGTCGGCCTCAAGTACAAGTTCGGCTACGACGACTCCCTGGACGTCGTCGGCGTCCACCTCGTCGGCGGTATCCTCGGCTCCCTCCTCGTCGGCTTCTTCGCCACCGGCGGCGTGCAGTCCGACGCCAAGGGCCTCTTCTACGGCGGCGGACTCGAACAGCTCGGCAAGCAGGCCGTCGGTGTCCTCGCGGTCCTCGCCTACTCCCTGGTCGTCTCCGCCGCCCTGGCGTTCGTCCTCGACAAGACGATCGGGATGCGGGTCAGCGAGGACGACGAGGTCTCCGGCATCGACCAGGTCGAGCACGCCGAGACCGCGTACGACTTCAGCGGCGCCGGCGGAGGTTCCTCCTCCCGCACCACGGCCCCGGCGCCCGGCGCCACGGCAGCCCCGACGAACAAGAAGGTGGACGCATGAAGCTCATCACCGCAGTCGTGAAGCCGCACAGGCTGGACGAGATCAAGGAGGCCCTCCAGGCCTTCGGCGTCCAGGGCCTCACGGTCACGGAAGCCAGCGGCTACGGGCGTCAGCGCGGACACACCGAGGTCTACCGTGGTGCCGAGTACACCGTCGACCTCGTCCCCAAGATCCGCATCGAGGTCCTCGTCGAGGACGAGGACGCCGAACAGCTCATCGACGTGGTCGTCAAGGCCGCGCGGACGGGCAAGATCGGTGACGGCAAGGTCTGGAGCGTCCCGGTCGACACCGCGATCCGCGTACGGACCGGCGAACGCGGCCCGGACGCACTCTGACCGACGGTCCCCGTGAACGGAAAGGCAGCTGGGTGACGAGCACCGAAGTGACCACCGAATCCGAGGACTCGGGACCCAGCGGCTATGCGGCGGCCCGGCTGCGCCTCCTCCAGGAGGAGACGCAGTCCGGGCCGCCGCGCCGTGCGGCCCTCGCCCGCCTCACCGACGAATGGCTCAACGGGCTGTTCACCGCGGCAGCCGAGGAGGCCGGCGTCCGCGGCGCCGCCCTCGTCGCCGTCGGCGGGTACGGCCGGGGAGAACTCTCCCCGCGCAGCGACCTCGACCTCCTGCTCCTCCACGACGGCACCGCCGACGCCGGAGCCGTCGCCACTCTCGCCGACCGGATCTGGTACCCCGTCTGGGACCTCGGCCTAGCCCTCGACCACTCCGTACGCACCCCCGGCGAAGCACGCCGGACGGCTGGGGAGGACCTCAAGGTCCAGCTCGGGCTGCTCGATGCGCGGCCCGTCGCCGGAGACCTCGGCCTCGTCGCCGGACTGCGGACCGCGATCCTGGCCGACTGGCGCAACCAGGCTCCCAAACGCCTCCCCGCCCTCGACGAACTCTGCCGCGAGAGGGCCGAACGCATGGGCGAGCTCCAGTTCCTCCTGGAACCGGACCTCAAGGAAGCCCGCGGCGGTCTCCGCGACGCCACCGCCCTGCGCGCCGTCGCCGCCTCCTGGGTCGCGGACGCGCCCCGCGAAGGTCTCGCGGAGGCCCGGCGTACGCTCCTCGACGCCCGTGACGCACTCCACCTCACCACCGGCCGGGCCACCGACCGCCTCGCCCTGCAGGAACAGGACCAGGTCGCAGGGGCCCTCGGGCTCCTCGACGCCGACGCCCTGCTGCGTCAGGTGTACGAAGCCGCCCGGACCGTCTCGTACGCCACCGACGTCACCTGGCGCGAGGTCAACCGCGTCCTGCGCGCCCGTTCCACACGCCCCCGGCTGCGGGCGATCCTCGGCGGCGGTGCCAAGGCCGCCCCGGAACGCACCCCGCTCGCCGAGGGCGTCGTCGAGGCCGACGGCGAAGTGGTCCTCGCCCGCACCGCGCGCCCCGAACGCGACCCCGTGCTCACCCTCCGTGCGGCGGCGGCGGCCGCCGAGGCCGGACTGCCGCTCTCCCGCCACCTCGTACGCCACCTGGGTACGGCCGCCCAGCCGCTGCCCGTGCCGTGGCCCGCACAGGCCCGCGAGGAGCTCGTCACGCTGCTCGGTGCCGGCGAATCCACCGTCGGGGTCTGGGAAGCCCTCGAAGCCGAAGGCATCATCACCCGTCTGCTCCCCGACTGGGAGCGGGTCCACTGCCGCCCGCAGCGCAACCCCGTCCACACCTGGACCGTCGACCGTCACCTCGTCGAGACTGCCGTCCGCGCCTCGCACCTCACCCGCCGTGTCGGCCGCCCCGACCTCCTCCTGGTCGCCGCCCTGCTCCACGACATCGGCAAGGGCTGGCCCGGGGACCACTCCGTCGCGGGTGAGGTCATCGCCCGCGACATGGCCGCCCGCATCGGCTTCGACAAGCAGGACGTGGGCGTCGTCGCCACCCTCGTGCGCCACCACCTGCTGCTCATCGACACCGCGACCCGGCGCGACCTCGACGACCCGGCGACCGTCCGCTCCGTCGCCACCGCGGTGGGCAGCGCCTCCACACTGGAACTCCTGCACGCCCTCACCGAGGCGGACGCCCTGGCCACCGGCCCCGCCGCGTGGAGTTCCTGGCGGGCCTCCCTGGTCGCCGACCTGGTCAAGCGCGTCGCCGCACTCCTGGCCGGTGAGGAGCCCCCGGCGCCGGAACCGCTCGCGCCCAGCGCCGAGCAGGAACGCCTCGCCGTCGAGGCACTGCGCACGGGAGAGCCCGTCCTGTCCCTGCACACCCGGCCCGAACCGGCCTCCGAGGACGGCGAACCCGAACCCGTCGGCGTCGAACTCCTCATCGCGCTGCCCGACCGTCCCGGAGTCCTGCCCGCTGCCGCCGGGGTTCTGGCCCTGCACCGCCTCACCGTGCGCGCCGCCGACCTGCGCGCCGTCGAGCTCCCCACCGAGCTGGGTGAGACGGCCGGGCTGCTGGTGCTCAGCTGGAGGGTCGCGGCCGAATACGGCTCGCTCCCACAGGCCACCCGTCTCCGCGCCGACCTCGTGCGCGCCCTGGACGGCTCCCTGGACATCAGGGCGAGGCTCGCCGAACGCGAGGCCGCCTACCCGCGGCGGCGCGGAGTGAAGGCCCCGCCTCCCCGGGTGACCGTCGCGGCGGCCGGCTCACGGCTGGCCACTGTCATCGAGGTCCGCGCCCAGGACGCCCCCGGGCTGCTGCACCGGATCGGCCGGGCGCTGGAGCAGAGTGCCGTCAGAGTGCGCAGCGCCCACGTCTCCACGCTCGGAGCGAACGCCGTGGACGCCTTCTACGTCACGGACGGCGACGGTGAACCACTGTCCCCGGACCGGGCCGTGGAGGTGGCCGGGGAGGTCGAGAAGGAGCTCGGCTGAGCCCTTGCTTCCAGCCCGTTCGTCACGAGAAACGGGCGAGGGCTTTGCGTTCTCCGGGGTCCGGATACCCTGGAGGGCGACTGACCTGCCACGCCCCCGACCCTGAGGACCGACGAGCGCCGTGTTCGATACTCTCTCCGACCGCCTTAGCGCGACTTTCAAAAACCTCAGGGGCAAGGGCCGCTTGTCCGAGGCGGACATCGACGCCACGGCTCGCGAGATCCGTATCGCCCTGCTCGAGGCCGATGTCGCCCTCCCCGTCGTCCGCGCGTTCATCGCCAACGTCAAGGAGCGGGCGCGCGGCGTCGAGGTCTCCCAGGCGCTGAACCCCGCCCAGCAGGTCGTCAAGATCGTCAACGAGGAGCTCGTCGGCATCCTCGGCGGCGAGACCCGGCGGCTGAGGTTCGCCAAGAACCCGCCCACCGTGATCATGCTCGCGGGTCTGCAGGGTGCCGGTAAGACCACCCTCGCCGGAAAGCTCGGTCTCTGGCTCAAGGCACAGGGCCACTCCCCGCTGCTGGTCGCCTGTGACCTCCAGCGCCCCAACGCCGTCAACCAGCTGAGCGTCGTGGCCGACCGCGCCGGCGTCGCGGTGTACGCGCCGGAGCCGGGCAACGGTGTGGGCGACCCGGTCAAGGTCGCCAAGGACTCCATCGAGTTCGCCAAGGCCAAGGTCCACGACATCGTCATCGTCGACACCGCCGGCCGCCTCGGCATCGACGAGGAGCTGATGCGGCAGGCCGCGGACATCCGCGACGCCGTCAGCCCCGACGAGATCCTCTTCGTCGTCGACGCGATGATCGGCCAGGACGCGGTCAACACCGCCGAGGCCTTCCGCGACGGTGTCGGCTTCGACGGCGTGGTGCTCTCCAAGCTCGACGGTGACGCCCGCGGTGGTGCGGCCCTGTCGATCGCCCACGTCACGGGCAAGCAGATCATGTTCGCGTCGAACGGTGAGAAGCTCGAGGACTTCGACGCCTTCCACCCCGACCGCATGGCGTCCCGCATCCTCGACATGGGTGACCTGCTCACCCTGATCGAGCAGGCGGAGAAGACCTTCAGCCAGGAAGAGGCCGCCAAAATGGCCTCCAAGCTGGCGTCGAGCAAGGGCAAGGACTTCACCCTCGACGACTTCCTGGCGCAGATGGAGCAGGTCAGGAAGATGGGCTCCATCTCCAAGCTGCTCGGGATGCTGCCCGGCATGGGGCAGATCAAGGACCAGATCAGCAACATCGACGAGCGCGACGTCGACCGCACGGCCGCGATCATCAAGTCGATGACCCCGAAGGAACGCTCCGAGCCGACGATCATCAACGGCTCGCGCCGGGCCCGCATCGCCAAGGGCTCCGGTGTCGAGGTCTCCGCCGTGAAGAACCTCGTCGAGCGCTTCTTCGAGGCCCGCAAGATGATGTCGAAGATGGCGCAGGGCGGCGGCATGCCCGGTATGCCGGGGATGCCGGGCATGGGTGGCGGCCCCGGCCGTCAGAAGAAGCAGGTCAAGCAGGCCAAGGGCAAGCGCAAGAGCGGCAACCCGATGAAGCGCAAGGCCGAGGAAGCGGCCGAGGCGGCCCGCCGGGAGCAGGCGGCGCAGGGCGGCGCGTTCAACCTGCCGGCGCAGGAGGACAAGAACTTCGAACTGCCGGACGAGTTCAAGAAGTTCATGGGCTGACCGGCCCCGTGCACGGACGAAGGGGCGCCCCGCTGTGCGGGGCGCCCCTTCGTCTTCCCATCAGGTCACGCACACCAGGTAGCGGAAGACGTTCGGCATCCACACCGTGCCGTCGGGCCGCAGATGCGGATGAAGTGCCTCCGCGACCTCCTTCTCCACCTGGGTGCGGTCCGTCGCTCCGATCGCCGCATCGAACAGTCCGGTCGACAGCAGGCCGCGAACCGCGCTGTCCACGTCCGCGTAGCCGAACGGGCAGGACACCCGGCCCGAGCCGTCGGGCTTGAGCCCGGCCCGCGCCGCGACCTCTTCCAGGTCGTCGCGCAGCGTCGGCCGCCAGCCGTTCCCGGAGCGCGGGGCACGTGCCGACTCGGTGAGCCGTGCCGCCACCCGCAGCACCGGAGCCGTGGCGCACCGCTCCGGAGGTCCCCAGCCGGCCAGCACCACCGTCGCTCCCCGCACGGCCAGCGGCACGGCGGAGGCCAGTGCGGGCGCGAGGCCCTCGGAGTCCCCGGCCGAGCAGCCGATGGGCTGGAAGGAGGTCAGCAGGTTGTAAGGCGCCTCGCCGTCCGGGGCGGCCGCCGAAATGCTGTCGACGAGCCTCGCCCGTGGATCCGTACCGCCTGGGCCCGCAGCCTGTCCAGGGTCGGAAGCGAGGCGTTCGCGGGCCAGTGCGAGCCGTGCGCGGTCGGTGTCGAAGCCGGTGACGCGCGCCCCGCGCGAGGCCGCGATCAGCAGCGCAAGCCCGGAACCGCAGCCGAGGGAGAGCATCCGCGTACCGGCCCCGACTTCGAGGCGCTCGTACACCGCCTCGTAGAGCGGTGCCAGCATGCGCTCCTGGATCTCGGCCCAGTCGCGGGCACGGGAACCGGCGTCCACCGGAGCGGACGAATCCGCGTACCTGTGGTGCCGGACGAGCGTAGGTGTCATGGAATGCGCCCCAATCCGCCGTGAGGTCGGTCGTGCCCGAGTGAGGTCCCCCATGTCTATGCGCCGTGTCCATGTGCCCACAGCCCTCGTATGTCAGAGAACTCCGCATCGGCGGTCCCGTCCAGGGGTCGGACGGGGTGGGACGGCATTGCTTGCGTGCTCCGGTCGTGCGCCCCCGAGCGCAACGCGGCCGATGCGGGCGCCGGGAACAGCACGCCTGCTGCTCGCTTCCTCACAGTCTTACCCGACAGGCGGGGAGCAGCACGTCGAGCGCCCCCTTCCCCGGCCCACGGCCGGTGTGCGGCCTTTGCGCCGCGCCGGGTAATGTCGGCCGCCGGGCACCCGTCCACACCGGTGCGTACGCGTGCTACGTACCACCTTGGTGTGAGCTGTGTGACTTCTCCGCTGATCTGCGCACCCGCCCTCGTCCGGACGCATCAAGGGCAACTGACTGGTACGTGCAAATTATTTGGGATGCCCCGGAATAGGAACACCGGAGCACTCAGGCTCGTTGTCACGACGTGAGCACGACACCACCTGTACTTGCCGCAGAGCTGGCACAGGCGTGGGCCGACATTCAGCGGCACCACCCCGAGCTGCCCGATCTTGCCGCGCCAGAGTCCCTGATCGGAGAGTCCTCGTCCGCCTGTGGCGCCGAGCTCTCCTTCGAACGGCTGCTCCATGAGGCAGTCCACGGAATCGCGGCCGCGAGAGGTGTCCGGGACACCTCCCGCGCCGGCCGCTACCACAACCGACGCTTCCTCGCGATCGCAGAGGAGCTGGGCCTCGACCATGCCGAGGAACCCCACCCCAGCAGCGGATTCTCGCTGGTGACGCTGAATCCCGAGGCCAAACGCAGATACCGGCCGACCACGGAACGGCTGCAGCGGGCGCTCAAGGCGCACACCGTCGCCACCGCGGCCGACACCAAGCGCTCGTTCCGCGGCCCCGCCGCCCGGCACGGCTCGTCCGGGGGAGGGGTGCGGGTCAAGGCCGTCTGTGACTGCGGGCGCAACGTCCGCGTCGTTCCGTCGGTCCTCGCCCAGGCCCCGATCGTCTGCGGCGGCTGCGGCAAGCCCTTCCGTATCCCGGAAGCGGCGGTCGCGGTGGGGTGACCCGATGTGGTGTGGCACAATGGCTAGCTGTACTCGACAGTCGCATAGGACCCCTCTCTCCTCCGGCTGACGCGTCCATCGGGCACCCGAGTACCGCAACCCCACGTGGCATCTTTTGTGCCCAACCACGTCAGAGACCAGGAGACACCACTTCCGTGGCAGTCAAGATCAAGCTGAAGCGTCTGGGCAAGATCCGTTCGCCTCACTACCGCATCGTCGTCGCCGACTCCCGTACCCGCCGTGACGGCCGGGCCATCGAGGAGATCGGCCTGTACCACCCGGTGCAGAACCCCTCGCGCATCGAGGTCAACGCAGAGCGCGCGCAGTACTGGCTGTCCGTCGGCGCCCAGCCGACCGAGCCCGTCCTGGCGATCCTGAAGCTCACCGGTGACTGGCAGGCCCACAAAGGCCTCCCGGCCCCCGCGCCGCTGCTGCAGCCGGAGCCCAAGGCTGACAAGCGCGCCCTGTTCGAGGCCCTGGCCACGGACGGCGACGAGGCCAAGGGTGAGGCCATCACCCAGAAGGCCAAGAAGTCGGACAAGAAGGCGGACGAGGCGGCTGACGCTGCCGCGTCCACCGAGTCGACCGAGGCCTGAGCATGCTCGAGGAGGCTCTTGAGCACCTCGTGAAGGGCATCGTCGACAACCCCGACGATGTGCAGGTCGCGTCGCGTGACCTGCGCCGTGGACGCGTGCTCGAGGTCCGGGTTCATCCCGACGACCTCGGAAAGGTGATCGGCCGCAACGGCCGCACCGCCCGCGCCCTGCGTACCGTCGTGGGTGCCATCGGCGGACGTGGAATCCGTGTCGACCTCGTCGATGTGGACCAGGTTCGCTGAAAGAGTTGAACACCGGCAGGGGCCGGGGAGGGCTTTCGAGCCGTCCCCGGCCTTTGTCGTCCGTACATCATCGCCTCCTCAGCAAGAGATCACCGGGAGAAGTAGCGTGCAGTTGGTAGTTGCGCGGATCGGTCGCGCCCACGGCATCAAGGGCGAGGTCACCGTCGAGGTGCGCACCGACGAGCCCGAGCTCCGGCTCGGGCCCGGGGCCGTGCTGGCCACGGAGCCCGGACACGTGGGCCCGCTGACCATCGAGACCGGCCGGGTGCACAGCGGCAGGCTGCTGCTGCGGTTCGAGGGCGTGCGTGACCGTACGGCCGCCGAGGCGCTGCGCAACACCCTGCTGATCGCCGAGGTGGACCCGGCGGAACTGCCCGAGGACCCCGAGGAGTTCTACGACCACCAGCTGATGGACCTCGACGTCGTCCTCGCCGACGGCACGGAGATCGGCCGGATCACCGAGATCTCGCACCTGCCGTCCCAGGACCTGTTCATCGTGGAACGGCCTGACGGCACCGAGGTGATGATCCCGTTCGTCGAGGAGATCGTCGCCGAGATCGACCTGGAGGAGCAGCGAGTCGTCGTCACGCCGCCGCCGGGCCTGATCGACGAGAGCGATGCCGTGATCGCTTCGACCCGCGACGCGGACGAGGGTGACGCGCCCTCGGGTGACGGGAAGAAGGGCGAGGCGTAATGCGGCTCGACGTCGTCACGATCTTCCCCGAGTACCTGGAACCCCTGAACGTCTCGCTCGTCGGCAAGGCGCGTGCCCGGGGGCGGCTCGACGTGCACGTCCACGACCTGCGGGACTGGACCCACGACCGGCACAACACGGTGGACGACACCCCCTACGGCGGTGGTCCCGGCATGGTAATGAAGACCGAGCCCTGGGGTGAGGCGCTGGACGACGCGCTGGCCGGCGGCTACGAGGCCGGGGCACACTCCCCGGTGCTCGTGGTGCCCACGCCCAGCGGCAGGCCCTTCACCCAGGAGCTCGCCGTCGAGCTCTCGGAGCGTCCGTGGCTGATCTTCACCCCCGCCCGCTACGAGGGCATCGACCGCCGGGTGATGGATGAGTACGCGACCCGGGTGCCCGTCATCGAGGTGTCCATCGGGGACTACGTCCTGGCGGGCGGGGAAGCCGCCGTGCTGGTGATCACCGAGGCCGTGGCCCGGCTGCTGCCCGGAGTGCTCGGCAACGCCGAATCGCACCGCGACGACTCCTTCGCGCCCGGGGCCATGGCCGACCTGCTCGAGGGCCCCGTCTACACGAAGCCGCCCGAGTGGCGTGGGCGCGGTATCCCCGAGGTGCTGCTCAGCGGACATCACGGCCGGATCGCACGCTGGCGACGGGACGAGGCCTTCCGCCGTACCGCTCTCAACAGGCCAGATCTCATCGAGCGTTGCGAGGCGTCCGGCTTCGACAAGAAGGACCGCGAGATGCTCTCCATCCTCGGCTGGTCCCCGGGGCCCGGGGGACGATTTTGGCGCAGGCCCGAGGCCGTGGAAGAATAGGGCCGCTGTACGTCCGGTGTGCGCCCCTGCCACAGGGGGACAGACGCCCGCCCGATGTGATCAGCATCCGAACCTTCACTCTCTCCCGTCGATGACCTGTGGCATCGGCGAAGAAAGCAGACAATATGACTTCCCTGCTCGATGGCGTCAACGCCGCCTCGCTCCGTACCGACCTCCCGGCGTTCCGCCCCGGTGACACCGTCAACGTCCACGTGCGCGTGATCGAGGGCAACCGCTCCCGTATCCAGCAGTTCAAGGGCATCGTCATCCGTCGCCAGGGCTCGGGCGTCAGCGAGACCTTCACGGTCCGCAAGGTCTCCTTCAGCGTCGGCGTCGAGCGCACCTTCCCGGTGAACAGCCCGATCTTCGAGAAGATCGAGCTCGTCACCCGCGGTGACGTCCGTCGCGCCAAGCTGTACTTCCTCCGTGAGCTCCGCGGCAAGGCCGCGAAGATCAAGGAGAAGCGCGACCGCTGATTCACCTCCGGCGTCCACAGCGTGGCCCGATAGGATTCGGCCCCGATGGACACGGAAGCACGGCACATGGAGCGCGATCTTTCCTCCGACCCCGCAGACGGGGCGGAGGAGGGGTCGCGCTCCACGCATGTCCCGGACGGTCCGGCAGCGTCGATGTCCTGGGGGAAAACCGTTTCTCTCGGCATGTTCTGCACGGTCGCGCTGCTGCTCTTCAGCACCTTCGTGCTGCAGCCCTTCCTCATCCCGAGCGGCTCGATGCAGCCCACGCTGCGGGTCGGGGACCGGGTCCTCGTCAACAAACTGGCGTACCGTTTCGGCTCGGAGCCTCTGCGCGGCGACGTCGTGGTCTTCGACGGCACCGGATCCTTCGTACAGGAGACGGGGTCCGAGGGGAACGCCGTCGCCGCGCTGCTGCAAGGGGCGGCGGCGTCCCTCGGGCTGGCCGAACCCGCCGGGTCCGACTTCGTGAAGCGGGTGGTGGGCGTGGGGGGCGACCGTGTGGTCTGCTGCGACAAGCGGGGGAGGCTCGAGGTGAACGGGGCTCCGGTGGACGAGGAGTATCTGCACCCGGGCGACCGTCCGTCAGGCGTCGCGTTCGACATCGTCGTCCCCGACGGCAAGCTGTGGATGATGGGTGACCACCGCAGCAACTCACGGGACTCCCGCGACCACCTGGGGCAGCCCGGAGGCGGCATGGTTCCCGTCGAGCGAGTGATCGGACGGGTCGACTGGCTCGGCTGGCCGCTCGGCCGGCTCGGCTCCCTCGGGGGCACCGACGCCTTCACCGGCATACGGCCGGCGGACGGGGACCATGGGTAACCGGGGGCGCAAGCGGGGAGCACCGGACACGGGCCCGCCGCTGCCCACCGGGTCGAGGCCGACCACGGGCCGTTCACTGCCCACTCGGGCGGAGCGCCGCAAGCTCGCCCGCAAGGTGAAGCGCCGCAGGCGCAGGTCCGCGATCAAGGAGATACCCCTCCTCGTCCTGGTCGCGCTGCTGATAGCGCTGGTACTCAAGACCTTCCTCGTCCAGGCCTTCGTGATCCCCTCCGGATCGATGGAGCAGACCATCCGGATCGGCGACCGGGTGCTGGTCGACAAGCTGACCCCTTGGTTCGGGTCCGAACCGCAGCGTGGTGACGTCGTCGTCTTCAAGGACCCGGGCGGCTGGCTGCAGCAGGAGAGCCCCGCAGCCGAGGACCCGCCCGTCGGGGTGAAACAGGTCAAGGAGCTGCTGACCTTCATCGGACTGCTTCCCTCCGAGGACGAGCAGGACCTGATCAAGCGCGTGGTGGCCGTCGGGGGCGACACCGTCAAGTGCTGCGGCACCGACGGCAGGATCACGGTCAACGGTGTGGGTCTCGACGAGCCGTATCTGAATCCCGGCGACGTGCCCTCCACTCTCAAATTCGAGGTAAAGGTTCCCGAGGGCCGCATCTTCGTGATGGGCGATCACCGGTCGAATTCCGCGGACTCGCGCTTCCACCTCGACAAGCCGGGCAAGGGCACGGTGTCGGAGGACGAGGTGGTGGGGAGGGCCGTGGTGATCGCCTGGCCGTTCGGGCACTGGCGCAGGCTGGAAGAGCCCGGAACCTATGCCTCCGTGCCCGACGGGAGCGCCGGAACGACGGCCTCGACGGCCCCGTCGAATAGTGTGTCCTCCCAGGATCACAACGGAATGGTCCTGCTCCCGACCCCTGCGGAACTCCCGCTCGTTATGGGAGTGGTGGGCCTGCGCCGAATCGGGCGTGGGCGGTGGCACGGAGTGAGGAGTGGATGTGGGGGATTTGGCGGTCGGCGCACGATCCGGACACGACGAACCCGAGGACCGGCCTTCGAGCAACGGGGTCCCGGTGGAGGCGGCGAGTGACGGCGAGTCCCCGGGTGGCGGCAGCACGGCGGCGAAGAAGCCCCGTTCGTTCTGGAAGGAGCTGCCGCTTCTCATCGGCATCGCGCTCATCCTCGCGCTGCTGATCAAGACGTTCCTGGTGCAGGCGTTCTCGATCCCCTCGGACTCCATGCAGAACACCCTGCAGCGGGGTGACCGGGTACTGGTCGACAAGCTGACGCCGTGGTTCGGTTCGGAGCCGGAGCGCGGAGAGGTCGTCGTCTTCCACGACCCGGGCGGCTGGCTGGAGGACACCGCGACGCCCGAGCCCAACGCGGTGCAGAAGTTCCTGAGCTTCATCGGCCTGATGCCGTCCGCCGAGGAGAAGGACCTGATCAAGAGGGTCATCGCCATCGGCGGCGACACCGTCGAGTGCAAGAAGAACGGACCGGTGACGGTCAACGGCAAGGCGCTGGACGACAAGTCCTTCATCTTCGCGGGCAACAGCGCCTGCGACGACGAGCCGTTCGGCCCCATCCACGTGCCCGAGGGCCGGATCTGGGTGATGGGCGACCACCGTCAGAACTCGCTGGACTCCCGCTACCACCAGGAGCTGCCCGGTCAGGGCACCGTTTCCACCGACGAGGTGGTCGGGCGGGCCGTGGTGATCGCCTGGCCGATCAATCGCTGGGCGACCCTCCCCGTGCCGAGCACGTTCGACCAGCCCGGGCTGAACGCGGTCGCTGCCGCCGCGGTGCCCGGAGCACTGGGTGTAGCCGGGGCGCTGCCCCTCGTGTTCTGGCGTCGTCGCAGGCTGACCCGCGGGCATACCGCCGGGTAGGGTGCCGACTCGGATCAGCGATTGTCGATCTCCGATGGGGGAGCGCTGGGATGAGTGGTTCAGAACGTCACGACGGCCGCGGCCGGCTCGGCAATGCTTTGTCGAACCTGGCCGTGGCCGTCGGCTGTGTGCTCTTCCTCGGCGGATTCGCTTGGGGAGCGGTTGTGTACAAGCCGTACACCGTGCCCACCGACTCGATGTCCCCGACGGTGAACGCCGGTGACCGGGTCCTCGCGGAGCGGATAGACAGCGGCGATGTGCGGCGTGGCGACGTGGTCGTCTTCACCGATTCGACGTGGGGCGACGTGCCGATGGTGAAGCGGGTCGTCGGCGTGGGCGGCGACAAGGTCGCCTGCTGCGACAAGAACGGCCGGCTCACCGTCAACGGCGAGCCGATCGAGGAACCGTATCTGCGGGCGAAGGGTGCCTCGGCGAACGGGGCTCCGGCCTCGCCCCAGAACTTCACCGCAGATGTCCCCGAGGGGCAGCTCTTCCTCCTCGGGGACGAGCGCAGCACCTCCCTTGACTCCCGTGTCCATCTCCAGGACCCGGGGCAGGGCTCGGTGCCGCGAGGCGCGGTGCAGGCACGGGTGGACGCCGTCGCGTGGCCCATGAACGGAATGGTCGGCAGGCCCGAGGCCTTCGCGGCGCTGCCCGGCGGAGTGTCGTCCGACGGTCCGCTGCCGCTGCAGGCCGGCGCCCTCGTGGTGGGCGTGGTGCTCATCCTGGGCGGATCCGCCTACGGCCCGATCGCGGCGCGCTCCGCACGGCGGTCCAGGCGGCCGGAGGCATCCGCCGGTGCTCACTGAGGCACGCAAGGTCGCTCGTGTGGTGCTCCTGGACCCGGACGACCGGATCCTGCTGCTGCACGGCTTCGAGCCCGCGGATCCGGCCCGGAGCTGGTGGTTCACCCCGGGCGGCGGCCTCGAGGGCGACGAGACCCGGGAGCAGGCGGCCCTGCGTGAGCTGGCCGAGGAAACCGGGATCACGGACGTCTCCCTCGGTCCGCTGCTGTGGACGAGGATCTGCTCCTTCCCGTTCGACGGGCGGCGCTGGGACCAGGACGAGTGGTACTACCTGGCCCGTACCGCGGAGACGGCCACCGACCAGAAGGGGCTCACCGAGCTCGAGCTGCGCAGCGTCGCCGGTCTGAGGTGGTGGACTTCCGCCGAACTTCTGGCCACGCGTGAGACGGTGTATCCGACCAGGCTCGCCGGGCTGCTGCGCACGCTGCTCGACGAGGGTCCCCCGAGCGTTCCGCTGGTTCTCGCCCCCGAAATCGTCTAATCGGCCAGGGGTACGTGGGGCTGACGCACAATAGGGGGACGCACGGCTGAAGGGGAACATGCCATGAGTGCCGAGGACCTCGAGAAGTACGAGACCGAGATGGAGCTGAAGCTCTACCGGGAGTACCGCGACGTCGTCGGTCTGTTCAAATATGTGATCGAGACCGAACGGCGCTTCTATCTCACCAACGATTACGAGATGCAGGTGCACTCGGTTCAGGGTGAGGTCTTTTTCGAGGTATCCATGGCGGACGCGTGGGTCTGGGACATGTACAGGCCTGCTCGGTTCGTCAAGCAGGTCAGAGTGTTGACGTTCAAGGATGTGAACATCGAGGAGCTCAACAAGAGCGACCTCGAACTCCCGGGCGGCTGATCCCGGAGGCGCCCCCCGCCGCCCCGGTTCACTCGTCCGAGTGGCCGGGATATCCACAACGGCCTGGTTGTCCACCAAGATCCAACAGATCGGGCGGGGCGCGTCACAGTCGGTGCCGGAGGTGGTGCCGATATGAACGCACGGGGGGCACTCGGGCGGTACGGCGAGGATCTGGCGGCACGGCTGCTGGCGGACGCCGGCATGACTGTGCTGGACCGTAACTGGCGGTGTCGCGCAGGAGAGATCGACATCGTCGCCAGGGACGGTGACGCGGTGGTCGTCTGTGAGGTGAAGTCCCGCAGGGCGGGCTCGTTCGAGCATCCGATGGAGGCCGTCACACCGGCCAAGGCCGACCGTCTGCGCAGGCTCGCCGAGATCTGGCTGCACCGGCACGGCGGGCCGCCGCCGGGCGGGGTCCGGATCGATCTGATCGGCGTGATCCTGCCCAGGCGCGGAGCCCCGGTCGCCGAGCACGTGCGGGGGGTGGCCTGATGGGGTTCGCGCGTGCGTGCTCGGTGGCCCTGGTCGGCGTCGAGGGCGTGGTGGTGGAGGTCCAGGCCGACCTGGAACCAGGCGTGGCGGCGTTCACGCTCGTCGGCCTGCCGGACAAGAGCCTGGTGGAGAGCCGCGACCGGGTCAGGGCCGCGGTCGTCAACTCAGGGGCCGAGTGGCCGCAGAAGAAGCTCACGGTGGGCCTGTCCCCCGCATCGGTGCCCAAGGGCGGCTCAGGATTCGACCTCGCCGTCGCGTGTGCGGTGCTCGGCGCGGCGGAGCGTATCGACCCTGCCGCCATCGCCGACGTGGTGATGATCGGGGAGCTCGGCCTCGACGGCAGGGTGCGCCCGGTGAGAGGCGTGCTGCCGGCGGTGCTCGCGGCGGCGGAGGCGGGGTACCGGCACGTGGTCGTCCCCGAGCAGACCGCGGGGGAGGCCGCCCTCGTGCCGGGCGTCTCGGTCCTCGGCGTACGGAGCCTGCGCCAGTTGATCGCCGTCCTCGGCGACGAACCCGTGCCGGAGGAGCCGGCCGCCGACCGGGGCCGCCCGGACACGATGCTCGCCGGACTGATGGTGCCCGGAGCGGGCCTCGGCACGGGGCTGGCCCCGCTGTCGGCCGACGGCACGGCGCACCGGCCCGATCTGGCCGATGTCGCGGGCCAGGGCCGGGCACGCAAGGCCCTGGAGGTGGCCGCGGCCGGAGGGCACCATCTGCTGCTCTCCGGACCACCGGGGGCGGGGAAGACCATGCTGGCAGAGCGGCTCACGGCGATCCTGCCGCCGTTGTCCCGGCAGGAATCCCTCGAAGTGACGGCGGTGCACTCGGTCGCGGGCATTCTTCCGCCGGGTGAACCCCTGATCGGCAGAGCGCCGTACTGCGCGCCGCATCATTCCGCGACGATGCAGTCGCTCGTGGGTGGCGGGAACGGTCTGCCCAGGCCGGGAGCGGTATCCCTGGCACACCGGGGCGTCCTGTTTCTGGACGAAGCCCCCGAGTTCTCGGGGCGGGCCCTGGACGCGCTGCGCCAGCCTCTGGAATCCGGACACGTGGTGGTCGCGCGCGCGGCAGGAGTGGTCCGGCTGCCGGCGCGTTTCCTGATGATCCTGGCCGCGAACCCCTGCCCCTGCGGCAGGCACACCCTGGCCGGGGCGGGGTGCGAATGCCCGCCCTCCGCCGTCCGCCGCTACCAGGCGCGGCTGTCGGGTCCGTTGCTCGACCGGGTGGACCTGCGCGTCGAGGTCGAGCCGGTCGGCCGGGCGGACCTGATGGGGAGCGGCGGCCGCGGGGAGTCCTCGGCCGAGGTGGCCACCCGGGTGCGGGAGGCCAGGGCGCGCGCCGCGGCGCGGCTCGCCGGCACCCCGTGGACCACCAACAGCGAAGTGCCGGGGCACGAGCTGCGGACAAGGCTGGTCGCGGCGCCCGGCGCCCTGATGGCGGCCGAGCGCGACATGGAGCGGGGCGTCCTGACGGCCCGAGGCCTGGACCGGGTCCTGCGCGTGGCCTGGACGGTGGCGGACCTGAGGGCAGCCGACCGGCCTGACGCCACGGACATCGCGGTGGCGCTCGAACTGCGGACGGGCATCCAGCGGGGGGTACCGGTCCGGGCGGGTGCCCTGTGAGCCCGCAGCCGCCCCATGACGAGCGGGACCGGCTGGCGCGCGCAGCCCTGACCCGCGTATTCGAACCTGGGGATGAGCGCGGTGGCCGCTGGATCCGCGAGATCGGGCCGGTGGAGCTGATGGGGCGTCTCGCCGGCACGGACGGATCGGCACAGGCACTCAAGGGGATGACGGCGGCCCGGCTCGCGGGCTACCGGCTGAGGGCGTCGAGCGCCGATCCCCGGAAGGACCTGGCGCACGTGGCAGCGATCGGCGGCCGGTTCGTCTGCCCCGGCGACCAGGAGTGGCCGAGCCAGCTCGACGACCTGGGGGACGCGCGACCCATCGGGCTCTGGGTGCGAGGCCGGTCGGACCTGCGCCTCTGGGCGCTGCGCTCGGTCGCTCTGGTCGGTGCCCGGGCCTGCACGCCCTACGGGGCGCACATGGCGGCGACGCTCGCCGCCGGGCTGGCCGAGCGGGGCTGGGTCGTGGTCTCCGGGGCGGCGTTCGGGGTGGACGGCGCCGCCCATCGGGGGGCGTTGGCCGCGGGTGGGGCGACCATGGCGGTCCTGGCCTGCGGGGTGGACGTGGCGTATCCACGAGGACACGCCGAGCTGATCGGGCGCATCGTCGAACAGGGCGTGGTCATCGGCGAGCTGCCGCCCTCGGACCATCCGACGCGCAGCAGGTTCATCCTGCGGAACAGGGTGATCGCGGCACTCACGAGAGGCACTGTGGTGGTGGAGGCCGAATACCGCAGCGGCTCGCTGGTCACCGCGAGGAACGCCCAGCGGCTGGGCCGCTTCGTCATGGGGGTACCGGGGCCCGCCACCAGCGGTCTCTCGGCCGGGGTCCACGAACTCCTGCGCGGTGAAGGTGTCCTGGTCACCGATGCCGCAGAGATCTCCGAACTGGTCGGCCACATCGGTGAACTCGCCCCGGCCAGGAACGGCCCCGTCCTGCCGAGGGACCTCCTCGATGCCACCTCCGCGCAGGTGCTGGACGCGCTGCCGTGGACCGGAGCGATGAAGGTGTGTGACGTGGCCCGGAGCGCCGGAGCGTCAACGGATGAAGCACTCGGGCGGTTGTACGAACTGCACTCACTGGGGTTCGTCGAACGCGAGGGCGACGGATGGCGGTTGACGCCGGGACGTACACGCAATGGGGGCGCGCGGCGAGGCGGTAGTTGACCTGGAGCATTCGGGTGAAAAGGTGATGCCGATGACCTCGGCATCACCTTGTCAGGCCTCCGGGAGCGGCGCGAGCGGTGACGGTCCTTGCCGTCGGTCTCCGTCGCCCCCTGCGGGACGACGGGGGACGACGGGATTTGGAACGCAATCGCACAGCACGGTTCCTTTGTCCTGTGCACACCGCAACACCTCAGTCACGCTACGCTCACAAGGAATCCGCCCCAGAGACACGTCCCAGTACTTCACAGCAGAACGGCTCAAGGCACCACATGCCCCAGCACACCTCCGGGTCTGACCGCGCGGCAGCACCACCGGCTGCGCGTGGCACTGTGCGCCCTCCCGCCCCCTCCTCGCTCGACGAATTGTGGCGTTCGTACAAGACCACCGGAGACGAGAGGCTGCGGGAGCAGCTGATCCTGCACTACTCGCCCCTGGTGAAGTACGTGGCGGGCCGGGTCAGCGTGGGGCTGCCGTCCAACGTGGAGCAGGCGGACTTCGTCTCGTCCGGTGTCTTCGGACTGATCGATGCCATCGAGAAGTTCGACATCGAGCGGGCCATCAAGTTCGAGACCTACGCGATCACCAGGATCCGTGGCGCGATGATCGACGAACTCCGCGCGCTGGACTGGATCCCCCGGTCCGTGCGCCAGAAGGCGCGCAACGTCGAGCGCGCCTACGCCACTCTGGAAGCGCAGCTGCGGCGTACGCCATCGGAGGCGGAGGTAGCCGCGGAGATGGGCATCGCGCTGGATGAACTGCACGCGGTTTTCAGCCAGTTGTCGCTCGCCAATGTGGTGGCGCTCGAGGAGCTGCTGCATGTCGGCGGTGAAGGCGGCGACCGGCTGAGCCTCATGGACACGCTGGAGGACCCCGCAGCCGACAATCCGGTCGAGGTCGCCGAGGACCGCGAGCTCAGACGGCTGCTGGCCCGCGCCATC
Organism: Streptomyces pratensis; assembly: GCF_016804005.1. Taxonomy (GTDB): domain Bacteria; phylum Actinomycetota; class Actinomycetes; order Streptomycetales; family Streptomycetaceae; genus Streptomyces; species Streptomyces pratensis_A. The sequence goes on from NZ_CP051486.1 coordinate 1,798,450, forward strand.
AACACGCTCCCCGAGCGGGAGAAGACCGTGGTCACGCTCTACTACTACGAAGGCCTCACCCTCGCCGAGATCGGCAATGTCCTCGGGGTCACCGAGAGCAGGGTCAGCCAGATCCACACCAAGTCGGTCCTGCAGCTCCGGGCGAAGCTGGCCGACGCCGGCCGGTGAGGCGGGGCGGCTTCGGCCATCCGACCACGGACGCGGACCCCCCTTCGAACTGATGCCGCCGTAGAGTGGAGGGGTGCCCAGGATTCGAGCGGCCTCCGTGGCCGAGCACCGGACCATGCAGCGCGGCGCCCTCCTGGACGCCGCGCGCTCCCTGCTGTCCGAGGGCGGTACGGAGGCGCTCACCTTCCCCGCTCTCGCCGAGCGCACCGGCCTTGCCAGGTCTTCCGTCTACGAGTACTTCCGCTCTCGCGCGGCTGTCGTCGAGGAGCTCTGCGCCGTCGACTTCCCCGTGTGGGCCTCCGAGGTCGAGAACGCGATGGAGCGGGCCGGCACACCCGAGGCGAAGATCGAGGCCTACGTCCGCCGCCAGCTCGACCTGGTCGGGGACCGGCGGCACCGGGCGGTCGTGGCGATCTCCGCGAGCGAGCTGGACGCGGGCGCGCGGGAGAAGATCCGCGCCGCGCACGGGGGCCTCATCGCCATGATCGTCGAAGCGCTCGCCGACCTGGGCCACACCGAGCCGAGGCTCGCGGCCATGCTGCTGCAGGGCTCCGTGGACGCCGCGGTGCGCAGGATCGAACTGGGTGCGGCCGAGGAGCCGGGCATCGTGGCGGACACGGCCGTGGCCATGGTCCTGCGCGGCGTAAGGGGCTGAGCAGACCTCCTGTCCGCCCCGGGGAGCGGTACCCCGAACACCGGCAGCAGCCGGGAGGGCCCCCGTCGCAGGAGTGACGGAGGCAGCAGCGACAACGGGTCGAGGTAGGCGTCTCCACGCCGCAGGCCCCAGTGCAGACACCCGGCGGCGCAGTGGGACGGTTCCTGCCCGACAACGCCCACCACCTGCCCCGCGACCACCTGGTCACCCTCGCCGACCCGGGCCCGTACCGGTTCGTACGTGAAGCGGAGCGGTGGTTCCCCGCTCCCCGCCACGTCGACGGAGACCACCCCGCGCCTCGCCACCGGCCCCGCGAAGGCGACCCGCCCCGGGGCGGCCGCCAGCACCGGGGTGCCCGGCGGGGCGGCGAGGTCGGCTCCGCGGTGGCCCGGCCCGTACGGCCCGGCGGGCGGCTCCCAGCCCCGCACGACCAGAGGCCGGCCCGCGAGCGGCCAGACGCGGTCCTCGCCCGGCGGCGCACCTTCCGCAGCTCTCGCGGAGCCCGGCGTCAGCAGGACCGTGAGCAGCGCGACGAGGAGCGCGGTCAGGCGTGCGGGCACCGGCGCGGACAGGCGTGCGGGCGCCGAGGCGGTCGGCAGCGAGGTCGGCAGCGAGGCCGGCGGTGGGACCGGGCGGGCCCCCGGGTGGCCGGGCCCGCGCACGGTCGGCGATGCGCCCCGCACGGGCCGTGCGGGCAGGGCGTCACGGGGTCGGCCGACGGTTTTTCCAGGTGAGCGGCACATGACGGAAACGATCTCCCGTAGGCCCTGTTCCGCGCGGATCATGGTCCGGATCTGTGGACGGCGGAGCGCTTGTGGACATCGCCGTCACCCGGCACCCGGCGGGTCCCGTACACTTCTTCTGGCGATCCGGGTCACCGGGTCGACTTCGCACGCCCCGCCACCTCCCTCTCAGCGGACGGTGGCCGCGCTCCTCGGTCCCTTGTGGCACGGCGCGTAGGGGCGTCAGGCGCGACAGCAATCCTGCGGTCGCGGCAACCGAGTAAATCAAGGAGTACGGCCATGGCCGTCGTCACGATGCGGGAGCTGCTGGAAAGCGGCGTCCACTTCGGTCACCAGACCCGTCGCTGGAACCCGAAGATGAAGCGCTTCATCTTCACCGAGCGCAACGGCATCTACATCATCGACCTGCTCCAGTCGCTGTCGTACATCGACCGCGCCTACGAGTTCGTCAAGGAGACCGTCGCCCACGGCGGCTCCATCATGTTCGTGGGTACGAAGAAGCAGGCCCAGGAGGCCATCGCCGAGCAGGCGACGCGCGTCGGCATGCCGTACGTCAACCAGCGTTGGCTCGGTGGCATGCTCACCAACTTCTCCACCGTCTACAAGCGCCTTCAGCGTCTGAAGGAGCTCGAGCTCATCGACTTCGAGGACGTGGCCGCCTCCGGCCTCACCAAGAAGGAGCTCCTGGTCCTCTCCCGCGAGAAGGCCAAGCTGGAGAAGACCCTCGGTGGTATCCGCGAGATGCAGAAGGTGCCGAGCGCCGTCTGGATCGTCGACACCAAGAAGGAGCACATCGCCGTCGGTGAGGCGCGCAAGCTCCACATCCCGGTCGTCGCGATCCTCGACACCAACTGCGACCCCGACGAGGTCGACTACAAGATTCCGGGCAACGACGACGCGATCCGCTCCGTCACCCTGCTCACCCGCGTGATCGCCGACGCCGTCGCCGAGGGCCTCATCGCCCGTTCCGGTGCCGCCACCGGTGACTCGAAGCCGGGCGAGAAGGCCGCCGGCGAGCCCCTCGCCGAGTGGGAGCGCGACCTGCTCACCGGCGAGAAGAAGGACGACGCCGAGGTGCAGTCCTCCGCCGAGACCGAGAAGGCCGCCGACGCCGAGCCGGCCGCCGCCGCGGACGAGCAGGCTGCCGAGCAGGCCGAGGCCCCCGCCGCCGAGGCTCCGGCCACGGACGAGCAGGCCTGACACCCGTCAGTCACGGCTGAATGACGGCGGGGGCCGGTGCACTGGCACCGCCCCCGCCGTTCACCCGTAGATCTTTCAGACTTCGAGAGAGAAACAGACTCATGGCGAACTACACCGCCGCTGACGTCAAGAAGCTCCGCGAGCTCACCGGCGCCGGCATGATGGACTGCAAGAAGGCGCTCGACGAGGCCGACGGCAATGTGGACGGCGCCGTCGAGGCGCTCCGCATCAAGGGCCAGAAGGGCGTCGCCAAGCGCGAAGGCCGTTCTGCCGAGAACGGTGCCGTCGTCTCCCTCGTCTCCGAGGACAAGAAGTCCGGCGTCCTGCTCGAGCTGAAGTGCGAGACGGACTTCGTCGCCAAGGGCGACAAGTTCCAGGCCGTCGCCAACACGCTCGCCGCCCACGTCGCCGCGACCTCCCCGGCCGACATCGAGGCGCTCCTCGCCTCCGAGATCGAGCCCGGCAAGACCGTCCAGGCGTACGTGGACGAGGCCAACGCCAACCTCGGCGAGAAGATCGTCCTGGACCGCTTCGCGCAGTTCACCGGCGAGTACGTCTCCGTCTACATGCACCGCACCATGCCCGACCTGCCGCCGCAGATCGGTGTCATGGTCGAGCTGGACAAGGCCGACGCCGAGCTGGCGAAGGGTATCGCCCAGCACATCGCCGCCTTCGCCCCGAAGTACCTCTCCCGCGAGGACGTCCCGGCCGAGCTCGTCGAGGCCGAGCGCCGCGTCGCCGAGGAGACCACGCGCGCCGAGGGCAAGCCCGAGGCCGCGCTCCCGAAGATCGTCGAGGGTCGCGTCAACGGCTTCTTCAAGGAGGCCACCCTCCTCGGCCAGCCGTACGCCCTGGACAACAAGAAGTCCGTCCAGAAGGTCCTGGACGAGGCCGGTGTCGCCCTGAAGCGCTTCACGCGCATCAAGGTCGGCATCTGAGTCCGTCCGCGAACAACGGTGGACCCCGATAGGGTCTGGTGCAGTCGACGGCCGCACTCAGCCGGATGACCGCAGATCTGACGAGGAGGCCATTGCCGCTGAGGGACAACAGACCCACCGGCAATGGCCTTCTTCGTATGTGCACGAGGAGAATTCCCATGAGCAAGGGCGCGGACGCCACACAAGGTGACCACAAGCGCGACGACCGCACGATTTCCGGACGCTTCATGCTGAAGCTGTCCGGCGAGGCGTTCGCCGGTGGCGGAGGCCTCGGTGTCGACCCTGACGTCGTGCACACCATCGCCCGCGAGATCGCCGCGGTCGTGCGCGACGGCGCGGAGATCGCGGTCGTCATCGGCGGCGGCAACTTCTTCCGTGGCGCCGAGCTCCAGCAGCGCGGCATGGACCGGGCGCGTTCCGACTACATGGGCATGCTCGGCACGGTCATGAACTGCCTGGCGCTGCAGGACTTCCTGGAGAAGGAAGGCATCGACTCGCGCGTCCAGACCGCCATCACCATGGGCCAGGTCGCTGAGCCGTACATCCCGCTCCGTGCCGTGAGGCACCTGGAGAAGGGGCGCGTCGTGATCTTCGGCGCCGGTATGGGCATGCCGTACTTCTCCACCGACACGACCGCGGCCCAGCGCGCCCTGGAGATCGATGCCGAGGCGCTGCTGATGGGGAAGAACGGCGTGGACGGGGTCTACGACTCCGACCCGAAGGCCAACCCCGACGCGGTGAAGTTCGACGCGCTGGAGTACGGCGAGGTGATCGCCCGCGACCTCAGGGTCGCCGACGCCACCGCCATCACCCTCTGCCGCGACAACCAGCTCCCGATCCTCGTCTTCGAGCTGACCACGGAGGGCAATATCGCCCGCGCGGTCAAGGGTGAGAAGATCGGCACGCTGGTGAGCGACGAGAGCACCCGGGCCTGACAGCCCAAAAGATGGACAACGGCCTGCCGGTCGGACACCGTGCAGGTGAGGACGCGACGCAGGATCCGCAGGACCGGGCGACGCCGGGTCCGCTCAAGACACGCAGGAGCACGTGGTGATCGAAGAAATCCTCCTCGAGGCCGAGGAGAAGATGGAGAAGGCCGTCGTCGTCGCGAAAGAGGACTTCGCCGCGATCCGTACCGGCCGCGCGCACCCGGCGATGTTCAACAAGATCGTCGCGGACTACTACGGCGCGCTGACCCCGATCAACCAGCTCGCCTCGTTCTCGGTTCCCGAACCGCGGATGGCCGTGGTGACGCCGTTCGACAAGAGCGCACTGCGCAACATCGAGCAGGCGATCCGTGACTCCGACCTGGGCGTCAACCCCAGCAATGACGGCAACATCATCCGTGTGACGTTCCCCGAGCTCACGCAGGACCGCCGCAAGGAGTACATCAAGGTCGCCAAGACCAAGGCCGAGGACTCCAAGATCTCGATCCGCTCCATCCGCCGCAAGGCCAAGGAGTCGCTCGACAAGCTCGTCAAGGACAAGGAGTCCGGCGAGGACGAGGTCCGCCGCGCGGAGAAGGAGCTCGACGACACCACCGCGAAGTACGTCGCGCAGGTGGACGAGCTGCTCAAGCACAAGGAAGCCGAGCTGCTCGAAGTCTGATGAACGACTCTTCCTGGGGCGCCCCGCAGGGAGCCGGTTACCGGGGCGCGCCCGAGATGGGGGCCGCTCCGGCGGGTCCTGCATACGATGTGCACGGCGCCCAGCAGACTCGGCCCATGCCCATCGTGCCGGACGCTCCCGACGCAGGTAGAGACGCTGACGACCGCGACAACCGGAACGGGGACGCCGCCGCGCGCGTCAGCGGCCCCCTTTTCCGTGACGAGAAGCCGCAGGAGCCCATGTCCACCCCGTTGCCGACGCCCCCGCCGCAGAAGAAGCGCGCGGGGCGTGATCTGCGCGCCGCCATAGGGGTCGGCCTCGGGCTCGGGGCGGTCGTCGCGGGGTCGCTCTTCTTCGTGAAGGCCGTCTTCGTCGGTGTTGTCGTGATCGCCGTGGTGGTGGGGCTCTGGGAGCTCACCTCCCGCCTCAAGGAGCGCAAGGGGATCAACGCCCCCCTCGTGCCGCTCGCCGTCGGCGGCGCCGCCATGGTGGTCGCCGGCTACGTGCGGGACGCGGAGGGCGCGTGGGTCGCCATGGCGCTCACGGCGCTCGCGGTCCTTGTCTGGCGTATGACGGAGCGTCCGGAGGGCTATCTCAAGGACGTCACGGCCGGTGTGTTCGCCGTGTTCTACGTGCCGTTCCTGGCGACGTTCGTCAGCATGATGCTCACCGCGGACGACGGGCCCCGGCGGGTGCTGACCTTCCTGCTGCTCACCGTGGTGGCCGACACGGGTGCGTACGCCGTCGGCTGGCGCTTCGGCACGCACAAGCTGGCACCCCGCATCAGTCCGGGGAAGACCCGCGAGGGCCTCTTCGGCGCGATCGGCTTCGCGATGGTCGCCGGCGCGCTCTGCATGCAGTTCCTGATCGACGACGGCAGCTGGTGGCAGGGGCTGCTGCTGGGCCTCGCCGTCGCCGCCAGCGCCACGCTGGGTGACCTGGGCGAGTCCATGATCAAGCGGGACCTCGGGATCAAGGACATGGGCACGCTGCTGCCCGGCCACGGCGGCATCATGGACCGGCTCGACTCGCTGCTGCCGAGCGCCCCGGTCGTATGGCTGCTGCTGGTGCTGTTCGTCGGATCCGGCTGAGCGGAGAGGCGACCTTCCGCGTCGCGGTTCTCACGGGGCCCGTCGTCCATCGGACGGCGGGCCCCGCCCGTATCCGCTCGACGGAGCCAGGGAGCGTTCGGCCGTCACCGCGGAGCCGTACGAGGACGAACGGTCCGCAGGGGCGGTCCGCGTACGTGCCCCGGGCGGTCCTTCGCCCGCACGGTGCGGTGACCGCTTCCGGCGCGGACGGTGGAGCAGGCCCGGCGGGGTACCCGAGAAGGGCAGACGCAAGCCGTCGCTTCCGAGGAGGACCTGCCGTGCGCACGCTGAAGCTCTGGCTCGACCGCAGCCTGACCGCGCAAGCGGTGCTGATCTTCGCACTGGGACTGGGGCTGACCGCCGTGTTCCACCGGGACGGGCATCCCGGCTGGTGGGTGATCCGGACAGCGTTGTTCACCGCCGTCGTCATCGGCATCGTGGCCGTTCAGCGCCGCAGGACCGGCCGGGCGGCCGGTACCGGGCCGCGCGGGGTCGCGGAGATCAACCGCAGGATCCGTCACCGTGAGGTACCGGAGGATCCCGAGGAGCGGGCAGCCATGCGGAGGCTGCTCGCGGAGCAGCTGGGGAGGATGGAACGAGGGGGCCGGTGGCTGCCGTACTGGCTGGGCTGCATGGGCCTGGTCGCGGCAGGCCTGATCGTGCTCGGAGCCCTGACCGGCTCGCTGACCTTCCCGCTGGTCTTCGCCGTCGGTACGGCCGGCTTCTGCTACTGGGTCTTCCGGATGCGCCGCCGGTCCATGGAGCTGCACCGCGACATGACCTCGGCGCTGCGGGACCCGCGCTGACGGGTGAGCCCCGGAGCGGGGAGACCAAGGTGCGATCGGTCACGGTCCGACCGCCGGCTCGGGCCGTCTCCGGGCCGTCAAAGGGCCGCCGACGTCGGCTGATGGCGGCCTACGGCGACCGGACGCAGGTGTCCCGCACCCCTTCTGAGCTGGCGAAGGTCTCTACTACCACGGCGTGTCTGTAACACTGGAAGAACCATGCCTAAGCCCGGAGAACTCACTTTCGTCGCGCCCCGCGGAGCCAAGAGGCCGCCGCGGCACCTCGCCGACCTCACACCCGACGAGCGTAAGGAAGCAGTCGCCGCGACCGGCGAGAAGCCCTTCCGCGCCAAGCAGCTGTCGCAGCACTACTTCACGCGGTACGCGCACGACCCTGCGGAGTGGACCAACATCCCGGCCGCGTCGCGCGACAAGCTCGCCGAGGCGATGTTCCCCGACCTGATGTCGGTCATGCGCCACATCAGCTGCGACGACGACACCACCCGTAAGACGCTGTGGAAGCTGCACGACGGGACGCTCGTCGAGTCGGTCCTCATGCGCTATCCGGACCGGGTGACCATGTGCATCTCGTCCCAGGCGGGCTGTGGGATGAACTGCCCGTTCTGCGCCACCGGCCAGGCGGGTCTCGACCGCAACCTGTCGACCGCCGAGATCGTGCACCAGATCGTGGACGGTATGCGGGCGCTGCGCGACGGCGAGGTCCCCGGCGGGCCGGCGCGGCTGTCCAACATCGTCTTCATGGGCATGGGTGAGCCGCTGGCCAACTACAAGCGTGTGGTCGGGGCCATCCGCCGGCTGACGGACCCGGAGCCGGACGGACTGGGGCTCTCGCAGCGCGGGATCACCGTGTCCACGGTGGGCCTGGTACCGGCGATGCTGCGCTTCGCCGACGAGGGCTTCAAGTGCCGCCTCGCGGTCTCGCTCCACGCTCCGGACGACGAGCTGCGCGACACCCTCGTCCCCGTGAACACCCGCTGGAAGGTCCGTGAGGTCCTGGACGCCGCGTGGGAGTACGCGGAGAAGTCCGGCCGCCGTATCTCCATCGAGTACGCGCTGATCCGCGACATCAACGACCAGGCATGGCGGGGCGACCGGCTGGGCCGGCTGCTCAAGGGCAAGCGGGTACACGTCAACCTCATCCCGCTGAACCCGACCCCGGGCTCCAAGTGGACCGCCTCGCGGCCCGAGGACGAGAAGGCGTTCGTCGAGGCGATCGCCGCCCATGGCGTGCCGGTCACCGTCAGGGACACCCGCGGCCAGGAGATCGACGGGGCCTGCGGGCAGCTGGCTGCCTCCGAGCGCTGAGGCAGGCCCGGGCGGACGGGCGCCGACCGGCCGGTCCGGCGTGATCCGGCCGGTGTAGCCTGGCCCGGAAATCAACTTCATATTCCGACAGGGGAGCGCCACAGCGCTGAGAGTGCGGCACCGAGGACAGGTCGGCCGCAGACCCTCTGAACCTCGCCCGGGTCATTCCGGGTAGGAAGTTCGGACCTTACTCAAGCTGTTGCGCCCTGCCCGCTCGCCGAGCGGGCAGGGCCGCGTCTCTTCCTGGTCACCTCCAGGAGGAATCACCATGAACACCACCACCAAGTACGCGGCGACGGCGCTCGCCGCCGCGCTCGGCGTCACCGTGCTCGCGGGCTGCGGCGGTTCCGACGACCAGGCGTCCGACGACACGGGCGCGGGGTCCAAGACGGTCACCCTGGTCAGCCACGACTCGTTCAACGCTTCGGACGCCGCCCTGAAGGCCTTCACCAAGGAGACCGGCTACAAGGTCAAGGTGCTCAAGAGCGGTGACGCCGGAGCGGCGCTCAACCAGGAGATCCTGACCAAGGGCTCGCCCCGCGGCGACGTGTTCTTCGGTGCCGACAACACCTTGCTCTCCCGCGCCCTCGACAACGGCCTGTTCACGCCGTACGAGGCGAAGGGCCTCGACCGTGTCGCCGCCGACACCCAGCTCGACGCGGAGAAGCACCGGGTCACGCCCGTGGACACCGGCGACGTCTGCGTCAACTACGACAAGAAGTACTTCGCCGACAGGAAGCTCGACCCGCCGAAGACCTTCGACGACCTGCTGAAGCCCGCGTACAAGAACCTCCTCGTCACCGAGAACGCCGCGACCTCCTCGCCCGGCCTCGGCTTCCTCCTCGGCACGGTCGCCACCCAGGGCGAGACCGGCTACCAGGACTACTGGAAGAAGCTGAAGGAAAACGGCGTCAAGGTCGTCGACGGCTGGGAGCAGGCCTACAACGAGGAGTTCTCCGGCTCCGCGGGCGGCAGGAAGGCCAAGGCCGACCGTCCGCTCGTCGTCTCGTACGCCTCCAGCCCGCCCGTCGAGGTGCTGTACGCCGATCCGCAGCCCACCGAGGCCCCGACCGGTGTGGCCACCGGCACCTGCTTCCGCCAGATCGAGTTCGCCGGCCTGCTGGACGGCGCGAAGAACGAGGCGGGCGGCAAGGCACTGCTGGACTTCCTGATCAGCAAGCAGTTCCAGGAGGACATGCCGCTGAACATGTTCGTGAATCCGGTGGTGGAGGACGCGGAACTGCCGGAGCTCTTCACGAAGTTCGGTGCGACCGTCGACAAGCCGGCCACCGTGGCGCCCGAGAAGATCGCCAAGAACCGTGAGCAGTGGGTCCAGTCGTGGTCCTCGCTCGTCGTGAAGTAGCCGCGCGGCGCCCGCGTGGGGGGGACGCGGTGCGGCTCGGTCTCATGGCCGCGCCCGTCGCGTTCTTCGCGCTGTTCTTCGCCTACCCGGTCGCCGCGATCGTCGGCCGGGGGCTGAAGGCGGACGGCGCCTGGCAGTTCGGCCGGATCGGCGCGGTGCTGAGCAGGCCGGACATCCTCGACGTCCTCTGGTTCACCACCTGGCAGGCCCTCGCCTCGACCGTGCTCACCCTGCTGATCGCGTTGCCCGGCGCCTATGTCTTCGCCCGCTTCGACTTCCCCGGCAAACAGCTGCTGCGGGCCGTGGTGACAGTGCCGTTCGTCCTGCCGACCGTCGTGGTGGGCACGGCGTTCCTGGCGCTGCTGGGACGCGGCGGGTTCCTCGACGAGCTCTGGGGCGTACGTCTCGACACGACCGTGTGGGCGATCCTGCTTGCCCACGTGTTCTTCAACTACGCCGTCGTCGTACGGACCGTCGGCGGGCTGTGGGCGCAGCTCGACCCCCGCCAGGAAGAAGCCGCCCGGGTGCTCGGGGCCGGACGCCTCGCCGCCTGGCGGCGCGTGACACTGCCCGCGCTGGCCCCCGCCGTCGCCGCAGCCGCGCTCATGGTCTTCCTCTTCACCTTCACCTCCTTCGGAGTCGTCCAGATCCTCGGCGGGCCGGCCTACTCCACGCTGGAGGTGGAGATCTACCGGCAGACCGCTCAGCTCCTGGACCTGCCCACGGCCGCCGTGCTGACCCTGGTCCAGTTCGCGGCGGTCGGCGGGATCCTCGCCGTCCACGCCTGGACCGTACGGCGCCGGGAGACGGCGCTGAGGCTCGTCGACCCGGCGCAGACCGCCCGGCCGCCCCGTGGCGCCGGGCAGCGGGCGCTGCTCGGCGGCGTACTGCTGACCGTGCTGCTGCTCATCCTGCTGCCGCTCGGCGTCCTGGTGGAACGCTCCCTGGACACCTCCGGCGGCTACGGGTTCGACTTCTACCGCGCGCTGCAGTCCGCCGACGCCAACGGCTCCACCTTCCTGGTGCCGCCGCTCGACGCCATCGGGAACTCCCTGCGCTACGCGCTGGTCGCGACCCTCATCGCCCTTGTGATCGGTGGCCTCGCCGCCGCCGCGCTCACCCGGCGGGCCGGCCGGCTGGTGCGCGGCTTCGACGCCCTGCTGATGCTGCCGCTCGGGGTGTCGGCGGTCACCGTCGGCTTCGGCTTCCTGATCACCCTCGACGAGCCGCCGCTGGACCTGCGTACGTCCTGGATCCTCGTGCCCCTCGCCCAGGCGCTGGTGGGCGTCCCCTTCGTCGTACGGACCATGCTGCCGGTCCTGCGCGCGGTCGACGAACGGCTGCGGGAAGCTGCCGCGGTGCTCGGCGCCTCGCCGTTGCGGGCCTGGCGGGAGGTCGATCTCCCGCTGGTGCGGCGGGCGGTGCTGGTCGCGGCAGGCTTCGCCTTCGCCGTGTCGCTCGGCGAGTTCGGCGCGACCGTGTTCATCGCACGCCCCGACAACCCGACCCTGCCGGTCGCCGTCGCCAGGCTGCTCGGGCGTTCCGGAGAACTCAACTACGGCCAGGCGATGGCCCTCAGCACGATTCTGATGCTCGTCTGCGCGGTGTCGCTGCTCCTGCTCGAACGTATCCGCACCGACCGATCCGGGGAGTTCTAGAGATGCTGGCAGTGGAGTCGGCCACGGTCCGGTTCGGGAAGCGGACCGCACTGGACGCCGTGGACCTGGATGTCGCGGACCACGAGATCGTCTGTGTCCTGGGGCCGAGCGGCAGCGGCAAGTCGACGCTGCTGAGGGCTGTGGCCGGGCTGCAGCCGCTGGACGGCGGACGGGTGTTCCTGGACGGCACCGACCAGGCGCGGCTGCCCGTACACCGGCGCGGACTCGGCCTGATGTTCCAGGACCACCAGCTCTTCCCGCACCGGGACGTCGGCGCCAACGTCGCCTTCGGGCTGAGGATGCACGGCGTCCCCCGCGCCGAGCGTGACCGCAGGGCAGGTGAACTCCTCGACCTGGTCGGCCTCCCGGGGGCGGACCGGCGGGCCGTCGCCGCCCTGTCCGGCGGTGAACAGCAGCGCGTCGCCCTCGCCCGGGCCCTGGCCCCCCGCCCGAAGCTGCTGATGCTGGACGAACCGCTGGGGCAGCTGGACCGGAGCCTGCGCGAAAGGCTCGTCGTCGAACTGCGGACCCTCTTCGGCCGGCTGGGCACCACCGTGCTCGCCGTCACCCACGACCAGGGCGAGGCCTTCGCGCTCGCCGACCGGGTCGTGGTCATGCGGGACGGGCGGATCGCCCAGGCAGGCACCCCGCTCGAGGTCTGGCAGCACCCCGCCTCGGCCTTCGTCGCCCGCTTCCTCGGATTCGACAACCTGGTGGACGCCACGGTCACGGGCACGGCCGCCGCGACGGTCTGGGGCAAGGTACCGGTGCCCGAGGGCTCGCCCCAGGGCGACTGCGAGCTGCTCGTGCGGCCGGGCGGTGTGCGGATCGGCGGCCCGAAGGAGGGCCTGCGCTGCACGGTCGGCGTACGCACCTTCCGCGGCCACCATGTCACCGTCATCCTGCATCCCGGCGACGGGCCGTCCCTGGAGGCGGAGTGCGGTCTGCGGGACACCCCGGAGGAGGGCTCCGTCGTGGGCGTGACGTTCGACCAGGCTGAGACGGTCGTCCTTCCCCCGGCCCGCTAGGCGGCCGGACCACCCCGACCGGTGGCGCCCGTACGCGCTCTTCCCGGAATCCGAAGCGTCCGGCCTTCCCGCCAAGGCACCCCGGTCTCTGCCCTGTTGATACCGATCGCCGGTCGGATCACTTCGTCCTGGCCTGCTTCGGCCGGTGCCCCACTGCGGCGTGAGGACATGGTAGAGATCGAAGAGGTGGGAAGGGGGCGCGGCCCCACCACCCGGCCGCGTCGCCCGCCGTCGAACAGCGAGGCGGTGACCAGCCGTCTGTACCGTGACCCCGGCGAAGCCGTACCCGAGGAACGAGGAATCGCATGCCCGCCTACGTGATCGTCAACGCCGATGTGCTCGACGAGGAGGCCGCCCTGTCCTATGCCTCCGTGGCCCAGAGGTCCGTGCTCGGCCACGGTGGCCGGTACCTGGTGGCGGGCCCCACGCCCGAGCCGGTCGAAGGCACCTGGGACTCCGCCCGGTTACTGGTGATCGAGTTCCCCGACATGGACCGGATCAGGCAGTGGTACAGCTCCCCCGAGTACCGGCGGGCCATGGAGATACGGGAGGGCAAGGTCCTGGTGGGGATGCTGTTCGTCGAGGGCTCGCCGCCCGAGGGCTTCTCCCTCCCGGCTTAGCCGTGCTGCCGGCGCGGCGGGCGGCGATGACGCCGTGAAGGGCCCGCGGCGCACCGGACGGCCACTGCCGGCGCGCGGGATCGACCGCGGAGGGACGGCGGTGCCGGCCCCCCCTGCCCGCACCACCGGCGTGCGGACGGCGGTGCCGCCCCCCACCCACCCGCACCACCGGTGTGCGGGGGCCGCAGGTCCACGATGCCCGGGTCTTCGCAGCGGCCGGCCTCTCGGCGATGCCCTGCCGCACCACGCGCGTCGGCCCGCAGGCGGCGGGCCCGGGGATCGCCCTCCTCGAGGTGGCCGCACGGGAGCCGTCCGTCCCCACCGGTCACCCGGGCGGGCCCGATGCCGTGCGCGACGGGGACGGTCCGCTCCGTGGTCGGCATGGACGTGCCCGCGGTGGCGGCCCTGCTCCTCGCGCCCCTGAGGGCGACGCCCGCGCTGCGGCCGACAGGGGAGCGGCCGGTCGACGGGGGCGCCGCCGACCAGGGGAGCGGGGGGCGGCAACGGGTCCGTGCCGAGCGGGTGGGAGTGTTCGTGCGACCGGCTGGCGGGCCTTCCCGTGGCGTGGTCCCCTGTACACGGAATCGTCCGGAAGGGGCAGGGGCCATGTCGCAGTCGGCGCGCGAGGGCATCGACATCACCCGTGTCGTCGCGGCGCCACGGGACCGCGTCTTCGAAGCCTGGACGGTACCCGAGGACTTCGCCGCCTGGTACGGGGGCGACGCCGATGTGCCGCTCGACCGGGTGTCGATGGATGTCACGCCGGGTGGTGAGTGGAGCCTGGTCATGGTGGTGCCCGGCGCGGAGATGCCCTTCCACGGCGTCTACCGGGAGGTGTCAGCTCCCGAGCGGCTCGTCTTCACGCTGAGGGACAGGAGCGCGCCCCCCGGTACCGAGGGCGAGACCGTCACCGTCACCTTCACCGAGAGGAGCCGGAAGTCCACCGAGATGGTCTTCCGGCAGCGCGGCGGCAACCTCACGCCCGAGCAGTACGCGGCGGCCGAGGACGGCTGGGAGGCGTTCTTCGACGCCCTCGACGCCCTGCTCGGCGCCGGCTGAACCCACCGCCGCCCCGGTCAGCCCGTCAGCCGGGCGAGCGCCGGAGCCGCCTCCTCCACCGTGTCGACGAGGGCGATACGGGACTCCATCGCCCGGCCCGCCGCGAGCGCGCTCAGCAGCGGCCAGGCCGGCAGCTTCTCCGTCCAGTGCGCACGGTTCACCAGCACCATCGGTGTGGGCGCGGAACGCGACTCGTAGTAGTTGGGCGTGGCGTTGTCGAAGATCTCCTGCACGGTCCCGGCCGCGCCCGGCAGGAAGATCACTCCGGCCGTGGAGCAGGCGAGCAGGCCGTCCTCGCGCACGGCGTTCGCGAAGTACTTGGCTATGTGGTCCGCGAAGGCGTTCGGCGGTTCGTGGCCGTAGAACCACGTGGGGATCGCGACGGAGGAGCCCCCGTCCGGCCAGCGTTCCCGTACGGCGAAGGCGGCTTTCGCCCAGTCGGTGACCGACGGGTCGAACGACGGCGTCGAGGCGAGCAGTTCGCAGGCCTTCAGCAGCATCGCGTCGGAGTGCGGGGCCGCGTACGCGCCGAGGTTGGCCGCCTCCATGGCACCGGGGCCGCCGCCCGTCGCCACGGTGAGGCCGCCGCGGGCCAGCTCCCTGCCGAGCAGGGCCGCGCCGTGGTAGGCCCCGGAGCCGCGTGCCATGGCGTGGCCGCCCATCACACCCACCACGCGGGCCCCGGCGAGGTGCTCGTCCAGGGCGTCGGAGACCGCGTCGTCGTGGAGCGCCCGCAGCATCGAGGCGAAGACGTCACCGTTCGACTTGGTCAGCTGGAACCAGCCGTACGCCCGCGAGTCCGGCGTCGCCCCGTAACCGCCGTCCGTCAGGCCCTCGTACAGCGCGTCGGGGGTGTAGAGCAGCCCTCGGTACGGGTCGAAGGGAAGGCCCGGCACCGGCGGGAAGACGAAGGCCCCGTCCGCGCGTATCTTCGCCTCCGCGCGGGGTTCCATGCGGCAGCCGAGGAAGACGGCCCCCCGGGTGTCGGTCGTGAGCAGCGCGTCGCCCCGGTCCGTCAGGTCGACGGCCTGGACGCGGTGGCCGGCGAGGGATCCGGCCGCCACTGCCTGGTCGAATGCGGTGAGCGTCTCGATCTCGACGCCTGGCGCGTACGTGTACTCGTCCGTTTTCTCCACGCCGCCATGCTACGTACCGGCTTGGTGGCGGGTGTCACCCCGTCAGAGGCAGTGCTGCCAGCTCCGCGATCGCCCAGGTCAGCGGGGCGAAGGCGGCCAGCAGCACCAGGGCGCGCAGAGAGGCGGCGCCGCGGAGCGCGGTCGCCGGGGCGCCGAGCCGCAGCAGGGTCCTGGCCGTACGGGCACGTGACTGCTTGGCCTCCAGCGCCGTGGTCAGCAGGGTCGCGGTGGTGCAGCCGAGGACGAGTACGGCGCCCAGCGCGGTGAGCGGGCCGAAGGGGCGGGGGCCGCCGGTGTAGAGGACGGACGCCGCGATCACCCCGGACAGCACCGCGCAGACGATGCCCAGCGGACGTCCGATCCGGACCGCCTCGTCCATCAGGACCCGGCCCGCCAGGAGCCGTACGGCTCCCGGGCGCACCGACTGGAGCAGACGTCCGCACAGATGGGTGAGGCCGGGCCCCGCCATGGCCAGGCCGATCGCGGTGAGGGTCCAGCCGGCGAGCACGGCGGCGGGGGCCGAGTCCAGCCGGCCGGGCAGCGGGAAGGGATTGCCCGCCGATCCGCGGCTCGCGTACGCCTCGACCGCGAGCCCGGCCGCGGTGAGTGCGACCCCCCAGGGCAGCCCGGTCGGCGTCGGCGCGGGCGCGAGGTCCTCCTCGGCCTCCTGGGCGTCGGACGGCGCGACCGGCCTCGAGCGCAGCGCGAGTCCGCCGGCCGCGGACGAGGCCAGCGGAACCAGGGCCAGCAGGGTGAGAGCCGCGCCGAGGGGCAGCGGGGTGCCCGCGCCGAGGAACTCGGCCGCACCGCCGTCGAAGGGCAGCCCCGTCAGATCGCCGCGGAGATGGAGGAAGAAGAGCAGCGCCACCACCGACCCCAGCGTCGTGGACACCGCCGTCGAGATCGTCGCCAGAACGGCGAGACGGGCAGGCCCGAGACCCGCGGCGAAGAGCCCGGGCCGTGGGCGGGTGCTCGGATCCGTGCGCGCGACCGCCACCGCGAACTGGACGGTCGCGGCGAGCGGGACGGCGCACCACAGCAGCCGCGGTACGGAGGTCGATGCGTTCGCCGGGTGCCCGGAGGCGTACCCCAGGGTGCACAGGAGCAGGAATCCCACCCCGGCCGATGCGGCGGCCAGGAGTAGACGCCGCATGAGGACCAGAGGGTGCGAGCCGCGGGTCAGACGGAGAGCGAGCACGCCGAGCGGCCTTCCGTATCGGACGCGGCGGGCAGGGAGACCGTGGTGACGCGGCGGCCGTCCAGCATGCTGACCACCCGGTCGGCGAGTGCGGCGACCTCCGCGTCATGGGTGGCGAGCACGACCGTGATCCCGTGGGACCTCGCCGCCGTGGTGAGAGTGCGAAGGAGTTGGGCGCGCTCGGCGTGGTGCAGCGTCGCGGTCGGCTCGTCCGCGAAGATCACGGACGGTGACGCGGTGAGCGCCCGGGCCACGGAGATCCGCTGGCGCTGCGACTGGAGCAGGGCGTGGGGCCGCTTCCTGGCGAGCGGGCCGATGTCCAGGCGCTCCAGCCACTCGGTGGCCGCCTTCTTCGCCGCCCGGTGCGAGACCCCTCGCAGCAGCAGCGGCAGTGCCGCGTTCTCCCAGGTGCTGAGCTCGGGCACGAGCTGGGGCTCGGCCGCGATCCAGCCGAATCTGTCCCGGCGGAGCTGTTCGCGCAGCCGGGGACCCATGGTGTGCACGGGCACGCTGTTGAACCAGACCTCGCCCTGCTCGGGCACCAGCTGGCCGGAGAGGCAGTGCAGCAGCGTCGTCTTCCCGGATCCGCGGGGCCCGGTCACGGCGAGGACCTCGCCGTCGCGGACACCGAGGGAGACACCGGCGAGCCCCGGTGTTCCGTTGTGGGAATGGTGCAGGGAGCGTGCCCAGATCACGTCGTTGTCGGGCGGGGCCACCATGGCGTACACCTCGGTTCGGATCAGTTTTCTGTCCCCCGTACGGGGGGACGGATTCAACGAAAAAGAGGCCGATCGGTCACTCGGCACGCTAGGCAGCCGGACCGGGGTGTCGGGACAGCACACGGCCCGGATGCACCCCTTCTCACTCGAACGGGTGCATCCGGGCCGTGTAGACCGTATGAAACGACTTTCGTGACGGTGTTCTCCGGTGGCCGGAGGACAGTCAGAGCTTCTTCCAGGCCTCCGTCAGGACACCGCGGAGGATGCCCTCGATCTCGTCGAAGGTCGACTGGTCGGAGATCAGCGGCGGCGCGAGCTGGACGACCGGGTCGCCGCGGTCGTCGGCCCGGCAGTAGAGGCCGTTCTCGTACAGCGCCTTGGAGAGGAAGCCGTACAGGACGCGCTCGGTCTCCTCGTCGGTGAACGTCTCCTTGGTGGCCTTGTCCTTGACCAGCTCGATGCCGTAGAAGAAGCCGTTGCCACGGACGTCGCCGACGATCGGCAGGTCGTGCAGCTTCTGCAGCGTCGTCAGGAACGCGTTCTCGTTGTCCAGGACGTGCTGGTTGAGGCCTTCGCGCTCGAAGATGTCGAGGTTGGCGAGACCGACCGCGGCCGAGACGGGGTGGCCGCCGAAGGTGTAGCCGTGCAGGAAGGTGTTGTCGCCCTCGTAGAACGGCTCGGCCAGCCGGTCGGAGATGATGCACGCGCCGATGGGGGAGTAGCCCGAGGTCATGCCCTTGGCGCAGGTGATCATGTCCGGTACGTAGCCGAACTTGTCGCAGGCGAACATCGTGCCGAGACGGCCGAACGCGCAGATGACCTCGTCGGAGACGAGCAGCACGTCGTACCGGTCGCAGATCTCGCGCACCCGCTGGAAGTATCCGGGCGGCGGCGGGAAGCAGCCGCCGGCGTTCTGCACGGGCTCCAGGAAGACCGCGGCGACGGTGTCCGGTCCTTCGAAGAGGATCTGCTGCTCGATCTGGTCGGCGGCCCAGCGGCCGAACGCCTCGGGGTCGTCGCCGAAGAGCGGCGCGCGGTAGATGTTGGTGTTGGGCACCTTGTGGGCGCCGGGGACCAGCGGCTCGAACGGGGCCTTGAGCGCGGGCAGGCCGGTGATCGACAGGGCGCCCTGCGGGGTGCCGTGATAGGCCACGGCGCGCGAGATGACCTTGTACTTGGTCGGCTTGCCCTTGAGCTTGAAGTACTGCTTGGCCAGCTTCCAGGCCGTCTCCACGGCCTCGCCGCCGCCGGTGGTGAAGAAGACCTTGTTGAGGTCGCCCGGCGCGTGGTGGGCGAGCCGCTCGGCGAGCTCGACGGCCTTGGGGTGGGCGTACGACCACACCGGGAAGAAGGCCAGCTCCTGCGCCTGCTTGTACGCCGTCTCGGCGAGCTCGTGCCGGCCGTGTCCGGCGTTGACCACGAAGAGGCCGGAGAGGCCGTCGAGGTAGCGCTTGCCCTTGTCGTCGTAGATGTAGGTGCCCTCGCCACGCACGATGGTGGGGACGGGCGCGTTCTCGTAGTCCGACATGCGGGTGAAGTGCATCCACAGGTGGTCGTACGCGGTTCGGCTCAGGTCCTTGCTCACGGCTATCGGGTTCCCCACATGTAGGTCTGCTTCTTGAGCTTGAGGTAGACGAAGCTCTCGGTGGAGCGCACTCCGGGTATCGCGCGGATGCGTTTGTTGATCGTCTCCAGCAGGTGGTCGTCGTCCTCGCAGACGATCTCCACCATGAGGTCGAAGGAGCCCGCGGTCATCACCACGTACTCGCACTCGGCCATGGCCGACAGGGCCCCGGCCACGGGGTCGAGGTCACCCTCGACGTTGATCCCGACCATCGCCTGGCGCCGCAGCCCCACGGTGAGCGGGTCCGTGACGGCGACGATCTGCATCACGCCCTGATCGAGCAGCTTCTGCACGCGCTGGCGTACGGCCGCTTCGGAGAGGCCCACGGCCTTGCCGATCGCGGCGTAAGGGCGGCGCCCGTCCTCCTGGAGCTGCTCGATGATTGCGAGGGATACGGCATCGACCGCTGGGGGCGATCCGTTCCCGGTCCTGGAGTCTGCGCTGCGACTGGCCACGCCTCTACTCTGCACCGCGCCTCGTCTGTCTGGCAAGCCCGAATCGATGAAATTCGTTGTCTGAGAGGCCCAATCTAACTGAATCCGAAGTTCGCGGCGGGTGGGTATGTCGAAAGCGTCACCCAACGGTTTAGTGTGGAAGTCTCACCCATCGGACAGCCGACAGGAGGGGTGGTTGTGACCACCGAGGTGCGCCGTCTGCGCAACTACATCAACGGAGAGTTCCGGGACGCCGCGGACGGGCGGACCATCGACGTGGTCAACCCGGTGACGGAAGAGGTCTACGCGACCTCGCCGCTCTCCGGACAGGCCGACGTCGACGCCGCCATGTCCGCCGCGGCCGCCGCGTTCCCCGCCTGGCGTGACGTGACGCCCGCCGAGCGCCAGAAGGCCCTGCTGAAGATCGCGGACGCCTTCGAGGAGCGCGCGGAGGACCTCGTCGCGGCCGAGTCGGAGAACACCGGCAAACCGCTGGAACTCACCCGCACCGAAGAGATCCCGCCGATGGTGGACCAGATCCGCTTCTTCGCGGGCGCCGCCCGGCTGCTCGAAGGCCGCTCGGCCGGCGAGTACATGGAGGGCCTCACCTCCATCGTCCGCCGTGAGCCGGTGGGGGTATGTGCCCAGGTCGCCCCGTGGAACTACCCGATGATGATGGCCGTGTGGAAATTCGCCCCGGCGCTGGCAGCGGGCAACACCGTCGTGATCAAGCCCTCGGACACCACTCCGGCGTCGACCGTGCTGATCGCCGAGATCATCGGGCAGATCCTCCCCAAGGGCGTCTTCAACGTCATCTGCGGTGACCGTGACACCGGCCGCGCGATGGTCGAGCACCCGACCCCGGCGATGGCCTCCATCACCGGCTCGGTGCGGGCGGGCATGCAGGTCGCCGAGTCGGCGGCCAAGGACGTCAAGCGGGTCCATCTGGAGCTCGGCGGCAAGGCTCCCGTCGTGGTGTTCGAGGACACCGACATCGCCAAGGCCGTCGAGGGCATCTCCGTCGCGGGCTACTTCAACGCCGGCCAGGACTGTACGGCCGCCACCCGTGTCATGGTCCACGAGTCCATCCACGACGAGTTCGTCACCGCGCTCGCCAAGGCCGCGGCCGACACGAAGACCGGTCTGCCGGACGACGAGGACGTGCTGTACGGCCCGCTGAACAACGCCAACCAGCTGGCGCAGGTCAGCGGCTTCATCGAGCGGCTCCCCGCACACGCCAAGGTCGAGGCGGGCGGCCACCGGGTCGGCGACAAGGGGTACTTCTACGCCCCGACCGTCGTCTCGGGCCTCCGGCAGGACGACGAGATCATCCAGCACGAGGTCTTCGGGCCCGTCATCACCGTCCAGTCCTTCACGGACGAGACCCAGGCCGTCGAGTACGCCAACGGCGTCGAATACGCCCTGGCCTCCTCGGTGTGGACCAAGGACCACTCCCGTGCGATGCGGATGTCCAAGCAGCTCGACTTCGGCTGCGTGTGGATCAACACCCACATCCCGCTCGTCGCCGAGATGCCGCACGGCGGGTTCAAGAAGTCCGGCTACGGCAAGGACCTCTCCGCGTACGGCTTCGAGGACTACACCCGGATCAAGCACGTCATGACGTCGCTCGACGGCTGAGCCGTATTGCTCGTTCCGACGGCCCCGGGCTCCGGCCCGGGGCCGCCGGCGTGCTCAGGGGCGGAGGGGCCTGAGCACGCGGTCGTGTCCTGTGGACACGGCGGCGGGCGTGATGCCCGAGGGGGCGCCGAGATCCGGGTCGGAGCACCTCGTGATCCCGGCCCTCGCCGGCCACCGGTGCGGCCGGGTGTTACGCCGAGAGGCTCGTCGGCCACCGCCACGGTCCGGGGTACGGCTCTCAGTCGAAGATGTCGTACGTCCGCCGGTAGATCGCGTCGGTGTGGTCCCGCACACATCCTGGTACACGTCCGCCGGCAGAGGTGGTGGCGGCTGCACGGTCGTGGGCAGGTCGAGGAGCGTGCCGTGGAGCGGGGACATGGAGCGGGAACACGATGCGGCAGTCGGATCGCATTACGGCGTCGAGACCGTCCTTGTCCTTGACGCTCGCCACGACCGGGTGCTGCTCCAGGAGCGATGGCGGTGGGGTGGTGTCCATGATGTCTCCTGGGCGCGGCTCAGCGAAGTTCCTCCTCGGCGTACGGCCAGGGGCGCGCTGACGCATGACCGAACCCTGTTTTTGAACGTGTTCATGATGGGCGTACGCTGCGGCCATGAGCGAGCGAGCCCTCTCGCGGCGCATACGCGTGTGGTTGGTCGTGTTCATCGTCTGTCTGGTGCTCAGCGGGCTGACCGCCTTCCCGCTGGTCACCGAACTCCGCTGGGCCGATGACCTGTTGAAGTCCTCCGCCTCTCCCGTGCCCGAGCACCTCCCGGCCCTGACGGAGTGGATCACCCGGGTCCGCACCGGCCTCGACGAGGCCGACGCGAACCATCCCTTCGTCCTGTACGGCACCGACTGGCTGGCCTTCGCCCACCTCGTCATCGCCGTCGCCTTCTACGGCCCCTACCGTGACCCGGTCCGCAACATCTGGGTGATCGAGTTCGGCATGATCGCCTGTGCCGGGATCATTCCGCTCGCCCTGATCTGCGGGCCGATCAGGGACATCCCCTTCTGGTGACCGTGATCGACATGTCCTTCGGAGTCTTCGGGGTCATCCCCCTGCTCGTCGTCCGCCGCATGATCAAGCGACTGGAGGCGGCCGTGCCGGCGTGAGTCATCCCGCCGGCGGGGCTCCGAACGCCGCCACGACGACGTCCTTCGCCGTGGCGTTCATCTCTCTGCCCTTCGCATCGGTGGAGTTGACGCTGTAGACCAGCGTCCTGGAGAGGTCGCGGGTGGCCGCCACCAACGTGTTGTAGCCCCAGCGGCCGCCCGACTTCCCCCACACCTCACGCCCGCCCAGGGTCTGTACGCTCAGCCCCGCGCTGAACTGGGCGGGACCGCCCGTCTGATACGTACGCACAGAGGCGTCGGGCAGGGTGAACATCTCCTCCAGCAGGGGGCCGCGCACGACCTTGCCCGCGAACAGCGCCCGGGTGAAGCGCTCGAGATCGGCCGTGGTCGAGATGATGTCCCCGGCAGCCCAGGCGTCGGTCGTGCCCCACACCGTCACGTCCCGCAGTTCCGTGCCACCGTCCGGGGCGGCGAACAGCTGATACCCGTGGTTGTGCGGTCCCCGGATCTCCGGGTCGGTGCCGGGGAACGACGTGGAGCGCATCCCCAGCGGACGCAGGACGCGCTTGCCCACCTGGTGGGCGTACGGGTCGCCGGTCACCTTCTCGATCAGCAGCCCCAGCACGGTGTAGCCGATGTTGAGGTAGTGCTGGCTGCGGCCGGGCACGAACTCGGGATCCTTCGCCGTGGCGGAGGCGACCATGCCGCGCGGTGTGTGCGGGTCGAAGCGGTGGGCGTACGCCTCCTCCATGGTGCCGCCGGGCAGATCCGGCGCGGGTATGCCGCTGGTGTGGTTGAGCAGCTGCCGGACGGTGACCCCTCCGTACGCCGCCGGGATCAGATCCGGGAGGTAGTGCCTGGCCGTCCGGTCGAGGTCCAGCTTCCGCTCCCCGGCCAGCTGCAGGACCGTGGCGGCGGTGAAGACCTTGGTCACCGAGCCGGCCCGGAAGCGTGCCGACGGGTCGGCCGGACGGTTCGAGACGAGGTCGTGCACGCCCGAGCTGCCGCGCCACCTGCCGTCGGTGCCGCCGACCCTTACGAGCGCGGCAGTGGCGTCGTCGGCGGGCAGACCGGAGATCGCCGCGCCGAGGGCTTCGGCATCCGCCTCGGGGACGCCGTGTGTGTCCGCGCCGGCCGCGTGCGCAGGCGCGGCGGTGACGTTCGCGTAGGCCGCCGGGGCGGCGGGCCCGGCTGCGACGCCGAGGACCAGGGCCGCGGCGAGGAGTGCGCGGGTGCGTGTGTTCATCGGATGCCTCCGGGGAGATGAAGTCCGTAACTGCTCGACGGCTCCATCCTGTTGATCCGGGGGCCCCGGCGGATCACCCGAGCGAGGGGTCCTGGGAGGGAGGTCTTCTCACCCGGGCGGGGGAGACGGCCAAGGCCTCTCCCCCGGGCGAGGGAGCGACGAGCCCCGTCTCGTAGGCGCAGATGACGGCCTGGACGCGGTCCCGTAGGCCGAGCTTGGACAGCACGTTGCCCACATGGGTCTTCACCGTGTGCTCGCTGACCACGAGAGCCGCGGAGATCTCCGCGTTGGAGAGCCCCCGCGCCAGGTGCAGAAGAGTCTCGCGCTCACGGGCGGTGAGCGCGTCCAGCAGCCCCGGCTCCGCGGCGGATCGCCCGGGAGACGGCCGTGAGGTGAATTCCGCGATCAGCCGGCGGGCGACGGACGGCGCGACCAACGAGTCGCCCGCCGCCACCACCCGTACCGCGTGCACCAGGTCGTCCCGCCGGACGTCCTTCAGGAGGAAACCGCTCGCGCCCGCGTGCAGCGCCTCGTAGACGTACTCGTCCGAGTCGAAAGTGGTCAGCATCACCGTGCGGCAGGTACTCACGGCGCTGATCGCCCGGCAGGCCTCGATGCCGTCCATGACGGGCATCCGGACGTCCAGCAGCGCGACGTCGGGCCGTAGCCCGCGCACCGCGTCGAGAGCCTGCGCGCCGTCCCCCGCCTCGGCGAGCACCTCGATGTCCGGCTGCGCGTCGAGGATCATCGCGAAGCCGCTGCGCACCAGCTCCTGGTCGTCCGCCACCACCACACGGATCGTCAACTGCCCACCCCCTCTGGCGAGGTTACAAGGGGCATGACGACGAGCACCTGGAACCCCCGGCCCCCGGGGCCCGCGCCGGCCGTGGCCTTCCCGCCGTGCGCCGCGGCCCGTTCCCGGATGCCGACCAGCCCCAGGCCGGTGGTGGTGCCGGGCCCCCGGCCGTCGTCCGTCACGGTGACGGTCAGCTCCGCCGGAGCGTGGGCCAGCTCCACCGTCACACGGCTCGCGTGGGAGTGTCTGACAACGTTCGTCAGCGCCTCCTGCACGATCCGGTAGACCGTGGCCTCGGTGTCCGCGGACAGCGGCCGCGGCCGGCCCGTCACCGTGTACGTGACCTCGGGCCCGCCGGAACGCACTCGTTCCAGCAGATCCGGCAGCTCCGCCAGCGCGGGCTGCGGGGCACGCGGCGCCCGCACGTCGGCCGGGCCTTCCTCCCGGAGCACCCCGAGCATGCGGCGCAGTTGCACCATCGCGTCCCTGCCGGTCTCCGAGATGGCGTCGAACGCGGCCTCCGCGCGTTCCGGCGCCGTACGCACGGCCACCGGACCGGCCTCCGCCTGCACGATCATCAGGCTCACCGCGTGGGAGAGGATGTCGTGCATCTCGCGGGCGATCCTGGCCCGCTCCCGGGCGGCCGCCCGCTCGGCCTCGATCCGGTGGGTCACCTCCAGCTGCCGTGCCCTGTCCTCCATGGCCCGGATGTAGGCCTTGCGGGTGTGGGTGAACCGTCCGAAGGCGTAGGAGGCGGCGAACACGAACAGGGAGAACAGCAGCTCCCTGGCCTCGCCCGTGTTCCACGCCACCGACGGGAAGACCGCCGCCAGCACCAGCACGGCGACCGCCAGCCGCCGCCGTGGCGGGGACAGCTCGGCCACCGTGTAGAAGGCCACCAGCCCGGTGTACGGCAGGGGCTGCCCCGGGCCGTCCACGGTGAACGTGTACAGGGCACCGGCCGCGAGCACCGCGATCAGGACGGCGACCGGCGCGCGCCGCCTGGCCACCAGCGGCAGCACGGTCAGCGTCGTCAGCCCGTACGACGCCCAGGTGGCCGGCGGCAGACCGGCCGAGCGGGGAACCACGAAGGGCATGGTCATCGCGGCCTGCACCAGCAGCGCGATGCCGATGTCGGTGACCCACGCCTCGCGCGGGAGCCATCCGCCCCCCGGTCTCCGCACCCAGGACCTCCACATGGGAATCGGGCTCTCCGCCTCAGGGCTTCCGGCCCACCGCGCCGAACTGGGCCACCTCGGGGGTCCGCCCGGCGGAGCCCGCCCGCCACCTGGAGCAGGACACGACGCCCGGCTCCAGGACGTCCAGACCGTCGAGGAACGAGGCGAACTCGAAGCTGCTGCGGGCGGTGATCGGCGGGGTGGCGTTCTCGTTCCAGAAGCGCATCGCCGCCTCGTTGCCCTCGCCGCCCAGCTCGAGCGTGGGATGGGTCAGCACCAGATGGCTGCCGGACGGCAGGGCGTCCATCAGCTTCGCCACGATGCCCCGGGCCTCGTCCGTGTCCAGGACGAAGTTCAGGATGCCGAGCATCATCACCGCGACCGGGCGCCCGAGGTCCAGGGTGTGTCCGGCGGCGCGCAGGATCCGCTCCGGATCCCGGGCGTCCGCCTCGACGTACTCGGTGGAGCCCTCGGGTGAGCTGGTGAGCAGGGAGCGCGCGTGCGCCAGGACGATCGGGTCGTTGTCGACGTAGACCACACGTGCGTCGGGCGCGGTGTGCTGGGCGACCTCGTGGGTGTTGTCCGCGGTCGGCAGCCCCGTGCCTATGTCGAGGAACTGGCCGATCCCCACGTCACCGGCCAGATGGCGCACCACCCGGCCCAGGAACGCCCGGTCCGCGCGGGCCACTTCACCGATGCTCGGATACATGCCGGTGACCCGTTCGCCCACCGCGCGGTCGACGGGGTAGTTGTCACCGCCGCCCAGCCAGTAGTTCCACACCCGGGCGTTGTGGGCGATGTCGGCACGGACACGGGAGGGCGCGGTTCGTCGGCCGGGCTCGGTCACGTCAGCTCCTGGGATCACGGACGGTACGGACCGCCCATGATGCCGGACCGATCAAGAGGCCTCACTCGAAAGGGAGTTGGCGAGCTGCGCCCGGAGCGCGTCGATCCGGTTGGTGGTGACCGAGTCGACGCCGTACGCGAGCAGCCGGCGCATCGTGCGCCGGGTGTCCACCGTCCAGGCCGAGACCAGCAGGCCATCGGAGTGGACGCGGTCGGCCAGCTCGCGGGTCAGCAGCCCGAAACGGTAGTTCAGCCAGCGCGGCCGCACCGCTTCGAGCAGGACGGGGCGCGGAGGCGCGAGAGTCGTCCAGGTCAGCGCGATCTCGGCGGACGGATCCGCGGCCCGCACCCGCAGCATCGCGTGCGTGTCCGCGCAGTAGTAGACGCGGTCCCGCGCCCCGCACTCCCGCACGACACCGACGATCTCCCGCACGGACGCGTCGGTCGCGCCGGGCAGGTCGACCATGACGCGTCGGTCGCCGGCGGCGGACAGCGCCTCCCGCAGGGTGGGCACCCCGCCGCCGGTCCTCTCCGTCAACTCCTCGTGGTCCAGGCGGTCGATGCGGATGTCGTGGCCCCACAGGCGTTCCAGTGTGGAGTCGTGGAGCAGCACGGGCGTCCTGTCCCGGGTGACGCGGACGTCGATCTCGACCGCGTCCGCCCCCCGGTCCACGGCTGAGCGGATCGAGGGGAGGGTGTTCTCGCGGGCACGGTAGGGATCGCCGCGATGTGCCACGGCGGTGACGGTGGTGGTCATGGGGCCATTCTGACCGGTGGGATCAGCGCCCCGGGGCCTGGAGCCAGTTCGTCGTGTACGTGTCGATCTCGGCAGCCAGCTTCCGTTTGCCGGCCGGATCCAGGAACGAGGCCTCCACGGCGTTCTTCGCCAGCCCCGCCAGACCGCGCTCGTCGAGGTCGAGCAGCCGGGCCGCCACCCCGTACTCGTTGTTGAGGTCGGTGCCGAACATGGGCGGGTCGTCGCTGTTGACCGTGACGAGCACACCGGCCTCGGCCATTTCCCTTATCGGGTGCCGGTCGATGTCCGTGACCGCCCGGGTGGCGATGTTCGACGTCGGGCACACCTCCAGGGCGATGCGGTGCTCGGCGAGATGGGCCAGCAGCTTCGGATCCTGCGTGGAGCTGGTGCCGTGGCCGATGCGCTCCGCGCGCAGCTCGGTGAGCGCGTCCCACACGGTTCCCGGGCCCGTGGTCTCCCCGGCGTGCGGGACGGAGTGCAGACCCGCGGCGATCGCGCGGTCGAAGTAGGGCTTGAACTGCGGACGGTCCACGCCCGCCTCGGGTCCGCCCAGACCGAAGGAGACCAGGCCCTCGGGCCGCAGGTCGACGGCGAGCCGGGTCGTCTCCTCGGCGGCCTCGAGACCGGCCTCGCCCGGAATGTCGAAGCACCAGCGCAGCACGACCCCGAGCTCGGTCTCCGCGGCCTTGCGGGCGTCCTCGATGGCCTCCATGAAGCCCTGCTCCGGGATACCCCGGCGCGTCGAGCTGAACGGGGTGACGGTCAGCTCCGCGTAGCGGATGTTCTGCCGTGCCATGTCCCGGGCGATCTCGAAGGTCAGCAGCCGGACGTCCTCGGGGGTGCGGACCAGATCCACCACCGAGAGGTAGACGTCGATGAAGTGACCGAAGTCGGTGAAGGTGAAGAAGTCCGAAACCGCCTCCGGGTCCGTGGGGACCTTGGAGTCGGGGTGGTGGGCGGCCAGTTCGGCCACGATGCGGGGCGAGGCCGAACCGACGTGGTGGACGTGGAGCTCGGCCTTGGGCAGCCCCGCGATGAAGGGGTGCAGATCGTTCATCGGATACTCCCGGATCTCTGTTCTCGGCCGGGCGTACCGGCTGCACCGATCATCGTAGGCGGGGCCCTGCGGCCGGATGCCGGGCCGTAGCATGGCGGGACCACGATGGGGGAGGCCCATGTCAGACAACACACAGCAGCCCGGGGGCGAGGGCGCGCCGCGCGATCCGTGGGCTCCGCCGGACAACAGGGTCGAGCTGGGCAAGCAGCCGGCGGACGCCGCCCCGCCCGCGGTGCACGACCAGCCCACGGTCACGTCCATGCCGGGTGCCGACGCGGGCACCGGGCCCATACCCGCGCCCGGGGGTTCGTTCGGACCGCAGCAGCCCTCGGTGCCCGCACCGCCGGTCGGGCCGAACGGGCCGGGGCAACCCGACCGGTACGGCTACCCGGCAGCTCCCGCGGGCCCCTCGGCGTCGTACGGCTACCCGGCCGCGCCGGTCGCGCCCTCGGCGTCGTACGGCTACCCCGGGTACCCCGGCTACGGGGGCCAGCAGCCCTGGGGCCCGGCGCCCGCGAACGGGCTGGGGATCGCGGCGATGGTCCTCGGCATCATCGCGGTGGTCGGCTTCTGCATGTGGGGGTTCGGCATCATCCTCGGCATCCTGGCCCTGATCTTCGGCATCATCGGCCGGGGCCGCGCCAAGCGGGGCGAGGCGACCAACGCGGGCATGGCGCTCGCCGGGATCATTCTGGGATCGGTCTCGATCGTCATCAGCGCGATCTTCCTCGGGTTCCTGATCTGGGCCGTCGCCAACGACGAGTCGGGCAGTGACTACGACTACGACGACCCGTACGCCACGTCACTGGTGGTCGGCACCTCCCGCTGACCGTGGTGGACGGTTACCCGTGGCCGGGCCCGGGGCAGGAGTGCCCGGGCCCGGCCACGCGCCGTGTCACCCCGCGCGCAGCAGCGCACGCGCCTCCATGAGCGCGAAGCCCAGCAGATTGAGCCCACGCCAGGAAGCGGGGTCCGCGGTGCGCGGATCGTCCTTGGCGAGCCCGATACCCCATATCCGGTCCATCGGACTGGCCTCGACGAGCACGCGCTCGCCGGTGCCCAGCAAGTACGCCCGCAGCGCGGGATCCTGACCGAATTTGTGCACGCTGCCCGCGACGACCAGGGCGAACCGCTCCCGCGCCCACACGTCGTCGTCGAAGCCCTCGACCAGCCGGCCCACCTTCTTCGCCGCCGCCGGACTGCTCGCCGCCACGGCGAGGGCCTCCGCGCCGGCGTCCCCGAAGAGCCGCGCCTTGCCGGCCATCATCCAGTGCTCCGCCGAGGCGTAGGTCACCGGACCGACCGTGAACGGCGCCGGCCACCACTGACTCAGGCAACTCTCCCCGAGCCGGCCGTCCGAGCGGGGCCGGTGCCCCCAGAACGGCAGGTATTTCACGTTCTCCCCGCGTGCCGTGCGCGCCAGGAGGCCGTCCATGTGTTCCTGTCCCATGGCAGCCGAGTCTGGCATCCGCCACTGACAGTCAGTACAGGGTTTTCCGTACGTACGAGACACATCGTCGACAGATTCCGTCGCGTAACCAAAAGGAAACAACGGAATCACTTGTTGGTGGAGGTGCCCTCTGTCAGGATCGGCTCTCAATTCGACAAGAAGCTACGCCGCCCCCGGTCAGGGGGCAGCGGAGGAGAGCGTCATGCGCAACGGTTTCCAGGTGCAGGACCGCTTCGCCGGCGGTGCGCAGTACATCGGCGGACTTCTGCGCCCCGGCACATCGGGACACCATCAGGACGTCGTCGACCCCGCCACGGGCGGAACGGTCCTCCGTTACGAACTGGCGGGCACCGACGACGTCGACGCCGCCGTGTCAGCGGCCCGCGAGGCCTTCCCCGGCTGGTCGGGGCTCACCCCGGCCGAACGGTCGGAGGCGCTGCACCGCTTCGCCGCCGTACTCGCCGGCCAGGCCGACGACTTCGCGTACGCCGAATCCCTGCAGTGCGGTAAACCCGTCAAACTCTCCACCGGGTTCGACGTACCCGGCACGGTCGACAACACCTCGTTCTTCGCCGGTGCCGCCCGCCACCTCGAAGGCAAGGCGGCCGCCGAGTACAGCGGCGACCACACCTCCTACGTGCGCCGTGAGGCCCTCGGGGTCATCGGCTCGATCGCACCGTGGAACTACCCGCTCCAGATGGCGGCCTGGAAGGTCCTCCCGGCTGTCGCCGCCGGCAACACCATCGTGCTGAAGCCCGCCGAGATCACCCCGCTGACCTCACTGATGTTCGCCCAGGCGGCCACGGAGGCCGGCCTCCCCGACGGTGTGATCAACATCGTCTCCGGTGCCGGGCAGACAGCGGGCGAGCACCTCGTGAGCCACCCCGACGTCGTGATGACGTCCTTCACCGGATCCACCGCCGTCGGCAGGCGGGTCGCCACGCTCGCCGCCTCCACCGGCAAGCGCCTGCACCTGGAGCTCGGCGGCAAGGCGCCCTTCCTCGTGTTCGACGACGCCGATCTCGACGCCGCCGTGCACGGAGCGGTCGCCGGAGCCCTCATCAACACCGGCCAGGACTGCACGGCAGCCACCCGCGCCTACGTGCAGCGCCCCCTGTACGACGCGTTCGTGAGCGGGGTCGCCGCCCTGATGGAGAGCGTGCGGCTCGGCGACCCCTTCGACCCGTCGACCGACCTGGGCCCGCTGATCAGTCACCGGCAGCGCGACCGGGTCGCCGGTTTCGTCGACCGGGCCCGCTCCTACGCGACCGTCGTCACCGGCGGCGAGGCTCCCGGCGGCGCACTCGCCGACGGCGCCTACTACCTGCCGACCCTGATCACGGATGCCGCCCAGGACAGCGAGATCGTCACCTCGGAGATCTTCGGTCCGGTGCTCGTCGTGCTGCCCTTCGACACCGATGACGAGGGGATCCGCCTCGCCGACGACACCCCCTACGGACTGGCCGCCTCCGCCTGGACCACCGGCCTGTACCGGGCCAACCGCGCCACCCGAGAGCTCAGGGCGGGCTGCGTGTGGATCAACGACCACATCCCGATCATCAGCGAGATGCCGCACGGCGGATACAAGGCCAGTGGCTTCGGCAAGGACATGTCGTCGTACTCCTTCGAGGAGTACACGCAGGTCAAGCACGTCATGTACGACAACACCGCGGTGGCCAGGAAGGACTGGCACCGCACCGTTTTCGGGGACCGATAGCAGCGGCCGCCGGCCGGCGGCCCCACCCACCCGGAAGGGCACACGCGTATGGAGCAGTACGAGCCCGAGCGCCTCTCCGCGCCGCAGCTGGCAGCCATGAGGCGCAGCCTCAGAGACGGCCGGGGCGCCCTCACCCGCCGTTCGCTTCTCCGGGCGTCGGGCACGGCAGCCCTCGCGCTCGGCGGTCTCGGGGCGCTGAGCGCGTGCGGGATACCGCCCGCGAAGCGGGAAGGGGGCGCCGCGGCCTCCGACGACCGCTCGGCGGCGGAGAGGCAGATCAACTTCTCCAACTGGACCGAGTACATGGACGTCGGCGAGGACGGGAAGAGCCGTCCGACCCTGGACGCCTTCACGAAACGCACCGGGATCAAGGTCAAGTACACGGAGGACATCAACGACAACGTCGAGTTCTTCGGGAAGATCAAGCCGCAGCTCGCAGCGGGCCAGGACACCGGCCGCGACCTCGTCATCGTGACGGACTGGCTGGCCGCACGCATCATCCGGCTCGGCTGGGCACAGAAGCTCGACCACGCGAACCTCCCGCACGCCTTCGCGAACCTGTCGGCCCAGTTCCGCACACCCGACTGGGATCCCGGACGTGCCTACTCCTACCCGTGGACCGGTATCCCGACCGTCATCGCCTACAACGAGAAGGCGACCGGCGGCCGGAAGGTCGACTCCATCACCCAGCTGCTGGACGATCCCCGGCTCAAGGGCAAGGTCTCGTTCCTCTCCGAGATGCGCGACTCGGTCGGCATGACGCTCCTCGACATGGGCAAGGACCCGGGGTCGTTCACCGACGCCGACTTCGACGCGGCCGTCGGCCGGATGCAGAAGGGCGTCGACACCCAGCAGATACGCCGCTTCACCGGCAACGACTACACCGCGGACCTGAGCAAGGGCGACATCGCGGCCTGTGTGGCCTGGGCGGGGGACATAATCCAGCTCCAGGCCGACAACCCGGCGATCAAGTTCTCGATCCCGTCCGCCGGGTACATCACGTCGAGCGACAACATGCTGGTCCCGGCGCACGCACGGCACAAGACCAACGCCGAGAAGCTCATGGACTACTACTACGAGCTCCCCGTCGCGGCCCGGCTCGCCGCCTACATCAACTACGTCTGCCCGGTCGACGGTGTCGCCGGTGAGCTCGCGAAGATCGACGAGTCGATGGCGTCCAACACGCTGATCCTGCCCGACAAGGCGATGGCCGCGAAGTCACGGTCATTCCGCTCCCTCAGCTCCGAGGAAGAGACGGCGTACGAGGAGAAGTTCGCCGAGCTCATCGGCGCCTGACCGGCCCGTCCACCTCCCGACCTCCTCCGACACCCTGGGACCGCGACCCATGACACAGCAGCAGGCAGCGGGCGGCGACGTCCGTCTCACCGGGATCAGCAAGACCTACGGCTCCTTCACCGCAGTGCACCCCCTCGACCTCACCGTCCCGCAGGGCTCCTTCTTCGCGCTGCTCGGCGCGTCCGGCTGCGGCAAGACCACCACCCTGCGCATGATCGCGGGCCTGGAGGACGCCACCACCGGCACGGTCTCGCTCGGCGGCCGCGACATCACGGGCCTGCCCCCCTACAAGCGGCCCGTCAACACCGTCTTCCAGAGCTACGCGCTCTTCCCGCACCTCGACGTCAGCGAGAACATCGCCTTCGGGCTGCGCCGCCGAGGCGTCAAGTCCGTGAAGAAGCAGGTGGGCGAGATGCTGGACCTCGTCCAGCTCGGCGAC
The DNA here is from genome assembly GCF_016804005.1 of Streptomyces pratensis. Taxonomy (GTDB): domain Bacteria; phylum Actinomycetota; class Actinomycetes; order Streptomycetales; family Streptomycetaceae; genus Streptomyces; species Streptomyces pratensis_A. Next base: position 1,831,298 of record NZ_CP051486.1, read on the forward strand.
TTCGCCCGACGCAAGCCGCACCGGCTCTCCGGCGGCCAGCAGCAGCGAGTCGCCGTGGCCCGCGCGCTCATCAACCACCCCCAGGTCCTCCTCCTCGACGAGCCTCTGGGCGCCCTCGACCTCAAACTGCGCCGCCAGATGCAGCTCGAACTCAAGCGGATCCAGACCGAGGTCGGCATCACGTTCATCCACGTCACCCACGACCAGGAGGAGGCCATGACCATGGCCGACACCGTCGCGGTGATGAACGGCGGCCGGGTCGAGCAGCTCGGCGCCCCCGCAGATCTGTACGAGAACCCCATGACCACCTTCGTGGCGAACTTCCTCGGCACCTCCAACCTCATAGAGGGAGAGATCGTGTCCACGGGGGCGGACGTCGTCGTCGCGGCCGGCGGCGGGAAGCTCAGGCTGCCCGGCGGGCGTTGCTCGTCCCCCGCACGGAGCGGGGGGAAGGTGCTCGTGGGCGTCCGCCCCGAGAAGATCTCCCTGACCCACACCGACGACGCGGACGCGATACCCGACGGCCGCAACCGGGTCACCGGCCGCATCACCGACTCCAGCTTCATCGGCGTCTCCACCCAGTACGTCGTCGAGAGCCCGGCCGGCACGGCACTCCAGGTCTACGAGCAGAACATCGAGCGCGACACCCGCCTCGTCCCCGGCGCCGACGTCGTCCTGCACTGGAATCCCGAGCACACCTTCGGACTCGACGCCGCCCAGTCGATCGACGCCGGAGCCGGCGCGGAAGGCCTGGAGGAAGTGGCGTGAGCGTCACCGGAGCGCCACCGGCGCCCTCCGCGAAGGCCGAGGTCCGCAAACCGTCCACGCGCAGGCGGCTCGTCCCCTACTGGCTGCTGCTGCCCGGCATCCTGTGGCTGCTCGTCTTCTTCGCACTGCCGATGGTCTACCAGGCGTCGACCTCCGTGCAGACCGGATCCCTGGAGAAGGGCTTCGAGGTCACCTGGCACTTCCGGACGTACTGGGACGCCCTCCCCGACTACTACCCGCAGTTCATCAGGTCCCTCCTCTACGCGGGCACCGCCACGCTCCTGTGCCTGCTGCTCGGCTACCCGCTCGCGTATCTGATCGCGTTCAAGGCGGGACGCTGGCGCAACCTGGTACTGGTGCTGGTCGTCGCGCCGTTCTTCACCAGCTTCCTGATCCGAACGCTGGCCTGGAAGACGATCCTCGCGGACGGCGGCGCGGTCGTCGACGTGCTGAACACCCTGCACGTCCTGGACGTCACCGCCTGGCTCGGCTGGACCGAGAACAACCGGGTCCTGGCCACCCCGATGGCCGTCGTCTGCGGACTGACGTACAACTTCCTGCCGTTCATGATCCTGCCGCTGTACACCTCGCTGGAACGGATCGACGGCCGGCTGCACGAGGCCGCGGGCGATCTGTACGCCACCCCCGCCACCACCTTCCGCAAGGTGACACTCCCGCTGTCCATGCCCGGGGTCGTCTCCGGCACGCTGCTGACGTTCATCCCGGCGAGCGGCGACTACGTCAACGCGGAACTCCTCGGCTCCACCGACACCAAGATGGTCGGCAGCGTCATCCAGAGCCAGTTCCTGCGGGTGCTGGACTACCCGACGGCCGCCGCGCTCTCGTTCATCCTCATGGCGGTCGTCCTGCTCGTGGTCACCGTCTACATCCGCCGCTCCGGGACGGAGGACCTGGTCTGATGCCCGTACTCCGATGGATCCGCCGGAACCTGGTCGTGCTCGCCGGTCTGCTGACCCTCGCGTACATGATCCTGCCGAACGTCGTCGTCATGGTGTTCTCCTTCAACAGGCCAGGAGGGCGTTTCAACTACGCCTGGCAGGAGTTCTCCCTGGACGCCTGGAAGGACCCCTGCGGCGTCGCCGACCTCTGCGGTTCGCTCTCGCTCTCGCTGCGCATCGCCCTCTGGGCGACCGTCGGCGCGACCGCGCTCGGCACGATGATCGCCTTCGCGCTGGTCCGTTACCGCTTCCGGGCCCGCGGCGCGGTCAACTCACTGATCTTCCTGCCGATGGCGATGCCCGAGGTCGTCATGGCCGCCTCGCTGCTCACGCTCTTCCTGAACATGGGGGCCGAACTCGGGTTCTGGACCGTGCTGATCGCGCACATCATGTTCTGTCTCAGCTTCGTGGTGACAGCCGTCAAGGCACGCGTGATGTCGATGGACCCGAAACTGGAGGAGGCCGCCCGCGATCTGTACGCGGGCCCCGTGCAGACCTTCGTCCGGGTGACCCTCCCGATCGCCGCCCCGGGAATCGCCGCGGGAGCGCTGCTCGCTTTCGCGCTCTCCTTCGACGATTTCATCATCACCAACTTCAACGCGGGATCCACGGTGACGTTCCCGATGTTCGTCTGGGGATCGGCCCAGCGCGGAACGCCCGTGCAGATCAACGTCATCGGCACGGCCATGTTCGTCATCGCCGTGACGGTGGTCCTCGCCGGACAGATCGTCGCGAACCGGCGCAAGAGCAATGCGGGAAAGTAGAACCCGAAGGAGTTGGAAACCATGGCGCCGGATGCCATGCGTGACGCCGCGCACTCACTCTCGGACGCGCGCCCCTTGTCGTACTGGCTCGACGACCCCGGAAGGCCCGGAGCCCGTCCCGCGCTGACGGGCGACGAACGGTGCGATCTCCTCGTCCTCGGTGGCGGCTACAGCGGACTGTGGACCGCGCTGACCGCCAAGGAACGGGACCCCGGGCGCGATGTCGTCCTCGTCGAGGGCCACGAGGTGGGCTGGGCCGCTTCGGGCCGCAACGGCGGATTCTGCGCGGCGTCGCTGACCCATGGCCTGGCCAACGGTCTGGAGCGCTGGCCGGACGAGATCGGGACGCTGGAGGAGATGGGCGCGCGGAACCTCGACGCCATCGAGGCGGCCGTCACCCGTTACTCCGTCGACTGCGACTTCGAGCGGACCGGCGAGATCGACGTGGCGACGCAGCCCCACCAGTTCGAGGAGCTTCGGGCATGGCACCGCAGGACCCAGGAGCTGGGCTTCACCGGACTGGAGCTCCTGGACCGGGACCAGGTGCGCGCCGAGGTGGACTCGCCGACGTTCCTGGGCGGCCTGCTGGACCGCCGCGGTGTGGCCATGCTGCATCCGGCGAAGCTCGTCTGGGGCCTGAAAGAGGCCTGCCTCGGCCTGGGCGTACGGATCTACGAGAACACCCGCGGCCTCGAACTCGCCCGGTCGGGCGCCGGCATGGCGGTGCGCACCCCGTACGGCAGGGTGTTCGCCCGTGACGTCGCTCTCGGCACGAACATCTTTCCGTCGCTGGTGAGGCGGGTTCGCCCGTACACGGTCCCGGTGTACGACTACGCGCTGATGACGGAGCCCCTGAGCGGGGAACAGCTCGCCTCGGTCGGCTGGCGGAACCGTCGGGGACTGGGGGACAGCGCCAACCAGTTCCACTATTTCCGGCTCTCCGCGGACAACCGGATCCTGTGGGGCGGGTACGACGCCGTCTATCCGTACGGCGGGCGGTTGAACCCCTCGCTGGACCAGCGGCCGGAGACGTTCCTGAAGCTTGCCGGGCAGTTCTTCGAGTGCTTCCCGCAGCTGTCCGGTGTCCGTTTCAGCCACGCCTGGGGCGGTGCGATCGACACCTGCTCCCGCTTCTCCGCGTTCTTCGGCACGGCGCACGGCGGCCGGGTCGCGTACGCCGCCGGATACACCGGACTGGGCGTCGGAGCCACGCGCTTCGGCGCCGAGGTCATGCTCGACCTGCTGTCGGGCGAGGAGACCGGACGGACCGCGCTCGGCATGGTGCGATCGAAGCCGATGCCCTTCCCGCCCGAGCCGTTCGCCTGGGCCGGGATCGAACTCACCAAGAGGTCCCTCGCCCGGGCGGACAGCCATGGCGGACACCGCAACCTGTGGCTGCGGACCATGGACCGGCTGGGGCTCGGCTTCGACAGCTGAGTCCGGGCGGACCGGCTCGGACCGCCACGCCCCGGGTGACCCAGCTCACTGCCGATCGGCAGCCGAACCCGCGTCATGATCCGGGCCCTGCCCTCTCTCTCCCGTGAACGCACCGACAGGACCCTGTCGGTGTCCGCAGGGACAGGGAGGGCAGCTCATGGCCGTCACGGGGGCGAAAGCCGCGGTCGTATGGCTCACATCGGTGGCACCGGATCCGGGTGCCTGCCGGAGGGAGTGGGAGCGCAACCCGCAGGGAATGGCGCTCCTTCCGGCCGGGAGGCGCTGGGACGTGCTGATCGTCCCGGGCGGGCTCGGTCACCCGACGCTCGATGTGCTCACCCGGCTCATCGACAGGCCGGGGCCCGTTCTCGCGGACTTCGGCGACTCCAGGATGGGCTTCTTCGTGGCCCCGGGGACGGCGGCCCGCTGGATCGGGACCGGCATCCGCGGCGTCGGCGAAGGGGCGTGGATCGTCGTCCCCCGGCCGGGCAGCACCGTGGGCCGGGTGCGATGGCTGATCCCGCCGGACGGATCCGGGACGCTCACCGACGCGGCCCTCCTGGAGCTCGCCCTGCACGAGGCCGCGGGCGCCCGGGGCGGCGGCTGAGGCACCGCCAGAGGTCTTGACAACCACATTGGTCTGGACCATGTTGTGCGCACCGCTCAATTCCCCCTCGCACGGAGGCTGTTGTGGAACGCACCGGATCCCGCACCGGACCACCCACCCGTTTGTCCGGACTCCTGGCAGTCTCCTCCGCCGTCGTGCTCGCCGCCGGCGCTCTGGCCGTCACGGCGCCGGCCGCCGGGGCGGCCGACGCCGACCTGGCGCGAAACGGCGGCTTCGAGGCGGGGCTGGACGGCTGGAGCTGCACCGGCGGCAGCGGCGCGGCCGTCAGTACGCCCGTGCACAGCGGGACTTCGGCCCTGAAGGCGACACCGGCGGGCAGCGACAACGCCCGGTGCTCCCAGACGGTGACGGTGAAGCCCGACTCCTCCTACACGCTCGGCGCGTGGGTGCAGGGCAGCTACGTCTACCTGGGGGCATCCGGCACCGGGACCACCGACGTCTCCACCTGGACCCAGTCCGCCGGTGCGTACAAGCAGCTCACCACCACCTTCCGGACCGGGCCCGCGACCACATCGGTGACGGTCTACACCCACGGCTGGTACGGCACCCCCGCCTACTACGCCGACGACCTGACCCTGACGGGCCCCGGGGGCGACCCCGTCGCCGTCCCCGCCACCCCCACCGGGCTGCGGGCAGGCACGGCCACCGCCTCGGCCGTCCCGCTGTCCTGGACCGCGTCCGCCGGAGCCACCGGCTACCGCGTGTACCGCGGCGGTACGAAGGTCCTGGACACCACCGGCACCTCGGCGACCGTGACGGGGCTCGCCGCGTCGTCCGCCTACAGCTTCCAGGTCGCCGCGGTCAACGCCGCCGGCGAGTCGGCGAAGTCGGCGGCCGTCACCGTCACCACGGCCACCGGCGGCTCGGGCGGGAACGACGGCGGCCTCCCGGCACGCGCACTCGTCGGATACCTCCACTCCAGCTTCGCCAACGGCTCCGGCTACACGCGGATGGCCGACGTCCCCGACTCGTGGGACGTCATCAACCTCGCCTTCGGCGAGCCCACGTCCGTCACCTCCGGGGACATACGGTTCTCGCTCTGCCCGGTCGCCGAATGTCCCGGCGTGGAGAGCGAGGCGGACTTCAAGGCCGCCGTCAAGGCCAAGCAGGCCGCGGGGAAGAAGGTGCTGATATCGATCGGCGGCCAGAACGGTCAGGTGCAGCTCGCCTCCACCGCCGCCCGCGACACCTTCGTCTCGTCCGTGTCCAAGATCATCGACACCTACGGTCTCGACGGCCTGGACATCGACTTCGAGGGGCACTCGCTCTCGCTGAACACCGGTGACACCGACTTCCGCAGCCCGACCACCCCCGTCATCGTCAACCTGATCTCCGCGGTGAAGTCGCTCAAGGCCAAGTACGGCGAAGACTTCGTCCTCACCATGGCGCCCGAGACCTTCTTCGTGCAGCTCGGCTACCAGTACTACGGATCGGGCCCCTGGGGCGGCCAGGACCCGCGCGCCGGTGCCTACCTGCCCGTCATCCACGCCCTGCGCGACGACCTCACCCTGCTGCACGTCCAGGACTACAACTCGGGCTCGATCATGGGCCTGGACAACCAGTACCACTCCATGGGCGGCGCCGACTTCCACATCGCCATGACCGACATGCTGCTCACCGGCTTCCCCGTGGCGGGTGACCGGACCAAGGTCTTCCCGGCGCTGCGACCCGAGCAGGTCGCCTTCGGTCTCCCGGCGTCCACCCAGGCCGGCAACGGCCACACCTCTCCGGCCGAGGTCACCAAGGCGCTCAACTGCCTGACGAAGAAGACCGACTGCGGCTCGTACCAGACACACGGCACCTGGACGGGGCTGCGCGGGCTGATGACCTGGTCCATCAACTGGGACCGCTTCAACAACTGGGAGTTCTCGAAGAACTTCGACGCCTACTTCGGGCGCTGACCGCTCCCGGCGCCCGCCCGCAGGGTGAGAAGGAGCACCCCGCTCAGGCACCAGCCGGCCACCACGTCCAGAGGCCAGTGGTAGCCGCGCAGCACCAGACCGACGCTCGTCGCCGCCGTGAGCAGGACGGCGGCGACGAGCGTCACCCATGACCGCTTCAGGTACGGGGCCAGCAGCAGCGCCGCGGCCCCGTAGGCCACCATCGCCGTGGTCGTGTGGCCCGACGGGTAGTAGCCCGTCGCCTCGGTCAGCGGACCCTGGCGGTCCGTCCACAGCTTGAGCGGGACGACGAGCGCCGGTACCGCGGCCATGGTCAGGACGGCGTACAGCGCCGCGCGCCGGGCGCGGCGGAACCAGGCGACGAGGACCGCGCACGCCAGCACGGGAACGGCGACCTGCGTGTTCCCGAGATCGGCGAACAGCTCCGTGAGGGGGGCGGGGCCCCGCCCCGCCAGCTCCAGACCGAGGCGCTCGTCCGGATCCAGCAGCGGGCCGTCGGCCAGGACCTGCCAGGTGATCACGAGGAGGACCGCCAGGAGAGCCGCGGCCGTGGCAACGAGAAGAACCGGCCACCGGGGAACAGGGGGGATTGTTCCGAGGTGGCCGGTCGGATCGGTTTGCCGCGCGCCCCGGGGGGTGTGGGGCGGGCGGCCATCCGATCGGTGAGGAGTCCCGGAGCCCGAAGCTCCAGCGGTGTGCGCGATGGCACGGCCGGGACGGCACTGGGGGAGCCCCGGCCCGGCATCACCCGCAGTCCCCTGCGGGCGGGGTGTTTCTCTCATCTGGGAAAACCGTACGTCAGGGGAAGGAGGCACCGGAAGTGACAACGGTATCCCGCCATCGCCCTCGCACACCTTCTTCACACACCCTCACCCGGCCGCCGGTCGCCGCCGTCTGGAACGACGTCCGGCCGCCGGATGATTCGCACGCGTCAGAGCCGCGCGAACGCCTGCTCGATGATGTCCAGGCCCTCGTTCAGCAGGTCCTCGCCGATGACGAGCGGCGGCAGGAAGCGCAGGACGTTGCCGTAGGTGCCACACGTCAGCACCAGCAGGCCTTCGGCGTGGCAGGCCTTGGCCAGTGCCCCCGCGGCGGCCGCGTCGGGCTCCTTCGAGCCGGACTTCACCAGCTCGATCGCGATCATGGCGCCGCGGCCGCGGATGTCCCCGATGATGTCGCCGTTCGGGAGCTTCGACCGCATCTCGGCGAGGCGGCCCTTCATGACCTCCTCGATGCGCTTGGCCTTGCCGTTCAGGTCCAGCTCGCGCATCGTCTCGATGGCGCCGAGCGCGCCCGCGCAGGCCACCGGGTTGCCGCCGTACGTCCCGCCGAGGCCGCCGGCGTGTGCGGCGTCCATGATCTCGGCGCGACCGGTCACCGCGGAGAGCGGGAGGCCGCCCGCGATGCCCTTGGCGGTCGTGATCAGGTCCGGCACGATGCCCTCGTCCTCACAGGCGAACCACTGACCGGTGCGGCAGAAGCCGGACTGGATCTCGTCCGCGACGAAGACGATGCCGTTGTCCTTCGCGAACTGCGCGATCGCCGGGAGGAAACCCTTGGCCGGCTCGATGAAGCCGCCCTCGCCGAGCAGCGGCTCGATGATGATCGCGGCGACGTTGTCCGCGCCGATCTGCTTGGTGATCTCGTCGATGGCCTGCGCGGACGCCTCGGCGCCGGCGTTCTCGGCGCCGGTCGGCCAGCGGTAGCCGTACGCCACCGGCACGCGGTACACCTCGGGTGCGAACGGGCCGAAGCCCTGCTTGTACGGCATGTTCTTCGCCGTCATGCCCATGGTGAGGTTGGTGCGGCCGTGGTAGCCGTGGTCGAAGACGACGACCGCGGTGCGCTTCGTGTAGGCACGGGCGATCTTCACCGCGTTCTCGACCGCCTCGGCACCCGAGTTGAACAGCGCGGACTTCTTCGCGTGGTCGCCCGGCGTCAGTTCGGCGAGCTGCTCGCAGACCTCGACGTACCCCTCGTACGGCGTGACCATGAAACAGGTGTGGGTGAAGTCGGCGAGCTGCGCCGAGGCACGGCGCACGACCGCCTCCGCGGAGGCGCCGACCGAGGTGACGGCGATACCGGAACCGAAGTCGATCAGCCGGTTGCCGTCCACGTCCTCGATGATTCCGCCGCCCGCCCGGGCGGTGAAGACCGGCAGCGTGGAGCCCACACCTGCGGCGACCGCCGCGACACGGCGGGCCTGCAGCTCCGCCGACTTCGGGCCGGGGATGGCGGTGACGACGCGGCGCTCCTGCGGGATGTCGGACATGCGGGGCTCCTGGGGGTGTTTCGGACGCTTCTGTTTCTGCAGGCTAGGGGCGGGTGAGGGCAGCGGTCATGCTCCGATCGGGAGTGATGTGGGCGTGTCCTTGTCCGTGGCGGACAGATGGCCCCGCGGGGCCATCGGACGACGCCCCCGCCGGGTCATACGGCCACATGGCTGAACTCCCGGTGCCCGGGCACTAGATTGGCCGGTGCAGAAGGCGGGACCTGGCTGGTCAGGGGGCAGCGGTTCATGGACACCGAAGGCACGTACGACGCACGGGGTACGGGCACGCACCGGCCCGCCGGGCCACCGCCCGCGGCACCACCGCCTCCCGCCTACGCCCCGGCCCCCCGGCACGCCCCGGCGGGGGACGCGGGGGTCGAGGAATGGCTGCGCACCCCGCGCCCGGTGCGGGAACCGGGCGTATGGCGCTACGGGCACACCCCGCGCCCGCCGGAGAAGCCCGAGGGGGTGTCCGACCGCTCGCTGCTGGTCGGCGTGCTCATCTCCGTACTCAGCGGACTGCTCCTGTGGTCCCTCTGGCGCAACGGCTACATCCCCTACCGGCTCGTCCCGCTGAAGCTGTTCACCCCCGGCGACTGGTGGTACGCCGGTACGTTCGGAGGACCCCGGACGATCGAGGGCGCCGACGCCCTCACCGTCTACGAGGCCGTCCTCTTCGGGCTCCTCGTCTACGGATGCGGACGCCTGGGCAACTGGTCCGAGATCTTCCGGCGCCATGTCGCCGGCCGTGGGCAGCCCTTCCTCGGACTGGCCACCGCCGCGGGAGCGGCCCTCGCCGAGCTCCTCGTGTGGAAGGACGCCGTGCCGCTCGTCCGGCCCGTCCTGATCCTCGTCGCCTCGGTGGCGGGCGGCGAGATCTACCAGAGCCAGGCCGTCGTCAACGTGATCTACGCCCTGATCGCCCTCGGGGTGCTCTGGCCGTTCGCGCTCCTCGGCCGCTGGCGCGGACCGCTGGCCGACCGGTTCGGGAAGGGCGCACCCACGGAGCCCCGGGCTCCGGCCGACGCCCCCGACGCCCCCACCCCCGAGCAGTGGCCGGAGCTCCGCGCGGCGGGCCGGACGGACGCCGCCGAGGCTCTCGCCGCCGAGGTGCGCACCGGCCGGATGAACGATGTCGACGTCGCGCGGCTGCGCCACGCGTGGAGCGTGGGCCGGGGGCACCCGGAGCGCCTCGCCGCGCTCGACGAGGCCGTCCTGCGCACCGGCGGAGCCGCCGCGCTCCACCCCTCGGGAGCCCGCGACCTGCCGCGCCGCACCGCCCGGCACGATCTGCTCACCGGCCAGGTCCGCCTGGGCACCTGCGCCGACGACCCGCACAACCCGTACGCCCGACGTGGGTCCGGCGTCGCCCTGGAGCCCGCCCTCCTGGGGACCTCGCTGCTCGCGGTCGGCCCGCCGGGCGCCGGGAAGTCCGCGCGACTGGTGCGGCCGGTCGTCGAGTCGCTCGCACTGCAGGCACTCGCCGGCCGGGCCGCGGTGCTCGCCGTCGGCGGCGCCGGGGGTGAGCTCGGTCCGGACGACGCGTTCGACGTCGTGGTGCGGATCGGTGACCCGGCCTCCGTGCACGACTTCGACCTGTACGGGGGCACGACCGACCCGGACGAGGCGGCGAGTGTGCTCGCGGAAGGGCTGGTCGGCGATGTGACGCACATGGACAGCCGGCGCGCCGCGACCGTGCTGGCGCAGCTGCTAGGCCCCTACCGTGTCGTCCACGGGCACTTCCCCGGGGTGCCCGCGCTCCGGGAACTCCTGGACGGCGACCTCGGCGCGGTCGACGCCCTGCGGGAGGCGCTCGCGGTGGGCGGCCACCAGGCGATGCTGCGCGAGCTGGAGGCCCGCACCCGGCAGAAGGGCGGAGCCGGAGATCCCGGTCCGGTGCTCGCAGACCGGATCGCGCTGCTCGACCGGCCCGCGTTCGCGCCGTTCTTCTCCACCGGGGACGAGGCCAGGCCCTTCTCGCTGCGTTCCCTGGAGCACCTGCCGCTCAGGGTCAGGATCGACCTTCCGGAGCGGGCGCACGCCGAGGCCTCACGACTGCTTGCCCGCCTCGTCCTCGCCCAGTTCACGGCCGTCGCCGCCGCCCGCACCGACCGGTCGCTCTTCGTCTGCCTGGTCCTGGACGACGCCACGAACACCGTCACCGCGGAGACCGTCCGGGGCATCCGGCGGCTGCGGTCGGTCAACGCGGGAGCCGTCCTGACGCTGCGCACCGTCGACGACGTCCCCGAGGGACTGCACACCGCGCTGCTGGGTGCGGTCGGCTGCTGCATGGCCTTCTCCGGGGTCACCACCTGGGACGGCAAGCGCTTCGCCGAGGTCTGGGGCAAGGAGTGGGTGGAGACCCGGGAGGTCGCCCAGCACGCGGTCTTCGCCGACCAGCCGTTCACCCGCGCCCTGCACGGCCTGCGCAAGCTCGTCACCGGCAAGGCCGTGACCAGGGACGCCGTGACCGTTCGGCGGGTCGAGCGGGAGCGCTGGTCCGCCTCGGAGCTGGCGTACCAACTGCCCGCAGGTCACGCGGTCCTGTCGCTGACCACGGTGGACGGCGAGCACGCGCCCCCGCTCCTCGTCGAGCTGGGCGGCTGAGCGCGGGTTACGGGGACCCTGCCGCCCTGGCAGAATTGACCCCGACCGTCTGTACGGGGCGGCGTATTTCGAGCCGTCCGAGCAGGCCGGCCAATCGAGCCGTCCGCACGGGCGGCGCCATCGACTCCCAGAGGTCCGGCGGTCCCATGCCCCCCACTCTCGCCTCGCTCGTCCAGCACTCGGCGCTCAAACTCGCCGTCCGGGCGGGCGCCGACCGGCTCGGCACGCCCGTGCGCTGGGCGCACGCCAGTGAGCTCGCCGACCCCGTCCCGTACATGGACGGCGGTGAGCTGCTCCTCGTCACCGCCACCAATCTGGACGCCAGGGATCCGGGGACGATGCGCCGGTACGTGCAGCGGCTGGTCGGCGCAGGGGTCGCGGGGATCGGCTTCGGCGTAGGTGTCACCTACGAGGAGATCCCGCCCGCACTCGTGGACGCCGCCGAGGAAGCCGGGCTGCCGCTCCTGGAAGTCCCCCGGCGCACGCCGTTCCTCGCGATCAGCAAGGCGGTGTCGGCGGCGATCGCCGCCGACCAGTACAGATCGGTCACCGCCGGCTTCGAGGCCCAGCGGGAACTGACCAGGGCCGCGGTCGCCGGGGACGGCCCGCGGGAGCTGCTCACGCGCCTCGCCGCGCACGTCGACGGATGGGCCGCGCTGTACGACTCCTCGGGCGCCGTCGTCGCCGCCGCGCCCGACTGGGCCGCCCGCCGGGCCGCCCGGCTCACACCGGAGGTGGAGCGGCTCCGGGACCGCTCCGCCCCGGCCAGCGCGGTCGTCGGCGACAGCGAGAGCGACGACCGGGTCGAACTCCAGTCACTGGGCACGGGCCGCCGGAACCGTGGTGCGCTGGCCGTGGGCACCGGGGCGGCGCTCGGAACGGCCGAGCGCTACGCGGTCCACTCAGCGGTCGCCCTGCTGACCCTGACCACGGCCCGCTCCCGCTCGCTCCAGGGCGCGGAGCAGCGCCTCGGCGCCGCGGTCCTGAGGATGCTGCTGGCCGGCGAGTCCGACCACGCCCGGGCCGTCGCCGGCGACCTGTACGGCGCGCTGCTCGACGCCCCCTTCCGGCTGCTGATCGCCGAGGCGCCGGCGCCCTCGGGGACGGAGCTGCTCTCGGAGGCCATGGAGGCCGCGGCCTCCCGGTCCGGCGAGACCCTGCTGATGGTGCCCGAGGGAGAACGTCTCGTGGTGCTGGCCGTCGACGACGGCGCCGCGGTCGCCGCCTGCGCGGCGCACGCGCACGCCACGGACGAGCGGCCGGTGCGCGAGACCGGGGCCGAGGACTCCGACGTGGTCGTCGGCATGTCCGCCCCCGCCGGTCCGATCGCCGTCTCCGCCGCGTACAAACAGGCGGAACAGGCCCTCTCGGTCGCCCGCCGCCGGGGCAGGGCCCTCGTCGAGCACGAGGAACTCGCGGCCGGGTCCGTGCTGCCGCTCCTCGCCGACGACGCCGTACGGGCCTTCGCCGACGGGATGCTGCGACCGTTGCAGGAGCACGACGCGAAGGGCCGGGGCGACCTGGTCGCCTCGCTGAGTGCCTGGCTCTCCAGACACGGCCAGTGGGACGCCGCCGCAGCCGACCTGGGCGTCCACCGCCACACGCTGCGCTACCGGATGCGCCGGGTCGAGGAGATCCTGGGCCGCTCGCTGGACGACCCGGACGTCCGTATGGAGCTGTGGCTGGCACTGAAGGCGACGGCCGCCTCCTCCGGAACCCAGTAAGCCCGGTACCGCTACGACAATCCGGCGTACCGGCCCTCCGTTCCACTCCACGGCGGACAAGCCTCATCCGCGCCGGGTCGCCCTACGGTGGGGCCGAAGGGTGCCCGCGCGGCGCCCGGCGATCGTCGTTCACCACCCCCGAAGGGCCGGAACCGCCATGACTTCCACCCACGCCTTCTGGCTGGCCGGCCGCCAGGCCACCGGCGAGGACAGCTTCGACGTCACCAACTCCTGGGACGGACGTCTCGTCGGCACGGTCTCCGTGCCCACCGACGCCCAGGTCGAGGAGGCCGTCGCCGCCGCGTACGCCGTGCGCGAGGAGTTCGCCGCGACCCCGGCGCACGTACGGGCCGCCGCGCTCGACCACGTCGTACGCCGCCTCACCGAGCGCACCGAGGAGATCGCCCAGCTGATCTCCGCCGAGAACGGCAAGCCCGTCAAGTGGGCCCGCGGCGAGGTCGGCCGGGCCGTCTCCGTCTTCCGTTTCGCCGCCGAGGAGGCCCGTCGCTTCAACGGCGGCGAGGCCCAGCGGCTGGACACCGACGCCGGCGGGACCGGCCGTCTCGGGCTGACCCGGCGCTTCCCGCGCGGTCCGGTCCTCGGCATCGCGCCCTTCAACTTCCCGCTCAACCTGAGTGCCCACAAGGTCGCCCCGGCCATCGCTGTCGGTGCGCCGATCATCCTGAAGCCCGCTCCGGCCACCCCGATCTCGTCCCTGATCCTGGGTGAGCTGCTGGCCGAGACGGACCTCCCGGCGGGGTCCTGGTCCGTGCTGACCGTGCCCAACGACAAGATGCCCGCCCTGGTCCAGGACGAGCGGCTGCCGGTGATCTCCTTCACCGGGTCCGGCCCGGTCGGCTACTCGATCATGGAATCGGTGCCGCGCAAGCACTGCACCCTGGAACTCGGAGGCAACGGAGCGGCCGTCGTCCTCGGCGACTGGTCCTCCGAGGAGGACCTCGACTGGGCCGCGACACGCATCGCGACCTTCTCCAACTACCAGGGCGGCCAGTCCTGCATCTCGGTGCAGCGCGTCATCGCCGACGCCACCGTCCACGACCGGCTCGTCCCGAAGATCGTCGCGGCCGTCGAGGCGCTCGTGACCGGTGACCCCTCCGACGCCGCCACCGACGTCGGCCCGCTCGTCAGCGAGGACGCCGCCCGCCGGGTCGAGTCCTGGGTCGACGAGGCCGTCACCGCGGGCGCCACCCTGCTGACCGGCGGCAAGCGCGACGGCGCAACCTACGCCCCGACGGTCCTCACCGGCCTGCCCGACGACACGACGATCGCCCGCGAGGAGGTCTTCGGCCCGGTCCTGTACGTCCAGAAGACGCACGGCGAGGCCGAGGCCTTCGCCGCCGCCAACGACTCCAAGTACGGACTGCAGGCGGGCGTCTTCACCCACGACCTGCAGACCGCCTTCCGTGCCCACCGGGCCCTGGAGGTGGGCGGTGTGGTCATCGGCGACGTGCCCTCCTACCGCGCCGACCAGATGCCGTACGGCGGCGCCAAGCAGTCCGGAGTGGGCCGCGAGGGAGTGCGCTACGCCATGGACGACTACACCTACGAGCGGGTGCTGGTCCTCACCGGCCTGGCTCTGTAGCCCGGTCACCGCGACGGAGCGGCCGGAGCCCGTGTGCGGGGGCTCCGGCCGCTCCGTCGGTCCTGCCTGCCGGACGGAGGTTCCCTGAGGGCCGACCGGCAACCTTCCGGCGGCCGGACGGGTAATCCCCGGCGGCCGGATGGCGGTTCCCGCCCGCGGCCCGGCCGGCATGTCCGCGACCGGCCGGCGTGTCCGCGAATCGTTCCTGCGGTGAACTTCGGCATTCGTGCGGGTGAGAGAACGCCGTCGGGTGTCCACCGGCGGCCGGACTGCCGGTAGAACGCGGGAGTGATCAAGAACCTTCTGCGCGGCTCCGGCGCGCTCGTCCTCGCTCTGATCCCGTTCGCCGCCACCGCTCCGGCGCAGGCCGCCCAGGCTCCTCAGGGGTCGCAGGCCGCCGTGGTGACCTCGCTCGCCGACGCCGTCGGCCTGGTCAAGGTCGTCGAGGAGAACAGGACCGGCTACGCCCCCTCGCACTTCAAGCACTGGAACTCGGGCGATCTCCCCTCCGACGGCTGTGACACCCGCAACGAGGTGCTGCTCGCCGAGGCGGTCAAGGCCCCGGCCGTGGCCTCCGGGTGCGAGCTGACCGGCGGAACCTGGCAGTCGTACTACGACGGCCAGGAGGTGACCGGCTCCGACGCCCTGGACACGGCCCATACGGTGCCGCTCGCGGAGGCCTGGGACTCCGGCGCTTCCGCCTGGAGCGCGGCCCGGCGCGAGGCGTACGCGAACGACCAGGGAGGGTCGGCCTCGCTGGTCGTGGTGACTGCCCGCGTGAACCGGCAGAAGGCCGAACAGGATCCGGCCGAGTGGATCCCGCCTGTTCCGGAAGCGCACTGCCGCTATGTGGGGGAGTGGGTGACGACGAAGCTCCGCTGGCAGCTCACCGCCGACAATCCGGAGATGGAGGCGCTGAAGGTGTTCGCCGAAGGACCGTGCGAGGACGCCATCGTGCAGTACACCCCGGCCTCGTGACGGGGCGCCCGGGCACGGCGGGGCCGGAGCTCCGGCTCCCAGCCGGGAGATCTCCCGTGACCTCGGGCGCATCCAGCGGTTAAGGCGATTAACAGGTCGACACATCCGATAAGAAGAAGACGAGGTCACCACGTGAAGTCACACCGGAACCGGTCGCTGCTCCGAGGAATCATCGGGGGCTGCGCCGCCCTGCTGGCCGCCGGACTGTCCGCCGGGTCGGCCTACGCCGACGAGACGCACACCAATTCGCACAACGCGCCCCGCGTGGGTCTCATCCAGACCGGGCAGATCGACGACCCCCTGGAGGACGTGCTGGAGCACGCGGCGGTCCTGGGCACCACATACGTCTTCGACTGAGGCACATCCCCGGAGGACCGCCCTCGGCCCGCACGGCCCTGGGCGGTCCTCTCCCGTGACGTCGGGCTCATGCGGAATCCGTGACGTCGGGCTCACGCGGATCCCGTGACGTCGGGCTCACGCGAAGGCGCGACGTCGGGCTCACCCGGAGGCGCGCGTCATGGAGGCACCGAGCCCAGCCGCAGCCGCAACCTGCCGGTCCCGGCCGGGTCGTGAGCACCGTCCGCGAACTGCCGTCCGGCCCTCCGCCCACGCGGCCCGGACCCCTCTCGGCGACGAGGACGAGGTCGCCCGACCGGCGGAGCGGTCCCGGCCGGTTTCCGGTTCCGGCAGCCCGCCGGTTCCCGGGGAGGAGCGCGGTGAGCGCTCCGCCCGCCGTGCGGTGCCACACACCGTGCCGCGCCCTGCCGTGCCGCGCCGTGTCGTCCGCAGCGGGGGGCGGGCGGCGGGGCCCGGCCCGAGGACAGGGGCACCAGCCCCTCGGGCGGGTGTTCCGGCGGAAGGCGGAGGCGGGTGCCACCACGGGCCCGGGTGGAGACAGCCGCCCGCTGTGCGAGGGATCCGGCCGCCTCCCCCTGCCTCCGGGGGACTGCCGCAGAGGTGGTGGGGGTGGCGCAGATCGGGTAGATACGGACGAGTGGTACTGATCGGCACGCGTACGGCCCGACCCATATCCCGACTCGCGGCGAGGTGAGCTCCTCATGTCCGCCCCATCCGACATCCCCCAGGCCCCCAAAGTCACCGAGCGCGAAGCGCGGCAGGTGGCCGAGGCCGCCCGTGAACAGGACTGGCGCAAGCCGAGTTTCGCCAAGGAACTCTTCCTCGGACGCTTCCGGCTGGACCTGATCCACCCCCACCCCCAGCCCGCCCCGGACGACGTACGGCGCGGCGAGGCCTTCCTCGCCAGACTGCGCGAATTCTGCGAGACCGAGGTCGACGGCGCCCGCATCGAGCGCGAGGCCCGGATCCCCGACGAGGTGATCAACGGCCTCAAGGAACTCGGCGCCCTCGGCATGAAGATCGAGACCAAGTACGGAGGCCTGGGCCTGACCCAGGTCTACTACAACAAGGCGCTCGCACTGGCCGGCTCGGCCAACCCCTCGATCGGCGCGCTGCTCTCCGCCCACCAGTCCATCGGCGTACCCCAGCCGCTGAAGATGTTCGGCACGCAGGAGCAGAAGGACGCCTTCCTGCCCCGCCTCGCGCGCACGGACATCTCCGCCTTCCTCCTCACCGAACCCGACGTCGGATCCGACCCGGCACGGCTCGCGACCTCGGCCGTCCCGGACGGCGACGACTACGTCCTGGACGGTGTGAAGCTCTGGACGACCAACGGCGTCGTCGCCGACCTGCTCGTCGTCATGGCCCGGGTCCCCGCGTCCGAGGGCCACAAGGGCGGCATCACCGCCTTCGTCGTCGAGGCCGACTCCCCGGGCATCACCGTGGAGCACCGCAACGCCTTCATGGGGCTGCGCGGCATCGAGAACGGAGTGACCCGCTTCCACCAGGTCCGTGTGCCCGCGGCCAACCGGATCGGCGCCGAGGGCGCCGGCCTCAAGATCGCCCTCACCACGCTCAACACCGGCCGTCTCTCCCTGCCCGCCATGTGCGTGGGCGTCGGGAAGTGGTCCCTGAAGATCGCCCGCGAATGGTCGGCGGTCCGTGAGCAGTGGGGCAGGGCGGTCGCGCGGCACGAGGCGGTCGGCGCGAAGATCTCCTTCATCGCCGCCACCACCTTCGCCCTCGAGGCGGTCGTGGACCTCTCCTCGCAGATGGCCGACGAGAGCCGCAACGACATCCGCATCGAGGCCGCGCTGGCCAAGCTGTACGGCTCCGAGATGGGCTGGCTGATCTCCGACGAACTCGTCCAGATCCGTGGCGGACGCGGCTTCGAGACGGCGGCCTCGCTCGCGGCCCGCGGTGAACGCGCCGTACCGGCCGAGCAGATGCTCCGCGACATGAGGATCAACCGGATCTTCGAGGGATCCACGGAGATCATGCACCTGCTGATCGCCCGCGAGGCCGTCGACGCCCACCTCAAGGTCGCCGGCGACATCATCGACCCCGACAAGCCGCTCTCCGACAAGGCGAAGGCGGGCGCCAACGCCGCCGGCTTCTACGCACGCTGGCTCCCCAAGCTGGTCAGCGGCCCCGGCCAGCTGCCCAACGCCTACGGGGAGTTCCGAGTCCCCGGGCACCCCGACCTCTCCGCGCACCTGCGGTACGTCGAGCGCTCAGCCCGCAAGCTGGCCCGTTCCACCTTCTACGCGATGTCCCGCTGGCAGGGCCGCATGGAGACCAAGCAGGGCTTCCTCGGCCGGATCGTCGACATCGGCGCCGAACTCTTCGCGATGAGCGCCGCCTGTGTCCGGGCCGAGCACCTGCGGGCCGACAACGACCACGGCCGCGAGGCCTACCAGCTCGCCGACGTGTTCTGCCGCCAGTCCCGTATCCGGGTGGAGGAGCTCTTCGGCCGCCTCTGGTCCAACACCGACGACATCGACAGGCGCGTCGTCGACGGAGTCCTCTCCGGGACCTACACCTGGCTGGAGGAGGGGGTCATCGACCCCAGCGGCGACGGCGCCTGGATCGCCGACGCCACCCCCGGCCCGGCCACCGGGGAGAACGTCCACCGCCCCATCCGCTGAACCCGGCACCCCCGCGGGGCGCGTCCACTGCCTGGACGCGCCCCGCAGGCACGTCCGCCACAGGGCAAAATGGACGCCCGTGACCGTCATCGACATCCCCGGCTCCAAGTCCGTCACCGCCCGCGCCCTGTTCCTGGCCGCCGCGGCGGACGGCACCACCACTCTTCTGCGCCCCCTGCACTCGGACGACACCGAGGGGTTCACCGAGGGGCTGACCCGCCTCGGCTACGGAGTCAGCCGCGAGCCGGACCGATGGCACATCGAGGGCCGCCCCTCGGGACCGGCCGCGGCGGAAGCCGACGTCCACTGCCGCGACGGGGCCACCACCGCGCGCTTCCTGCCGACGCTCGCCGCCGCTGCGGCCTCCGGCACGTACCGCTTCGACGCCTCCGCCCAGATGCGCCGCCGCCCCCTCGCACCCCTCACCGAGGCCCTGCGCGCCCTCGGCGTCGACCTGCGCCACGAAGGGGCGGAGGGCCACCACCCGCTCACCGTCGAGGCGTCGGGCGTCAAGGGCGGCGAACTGACCCTGGACGCGGGGGAGTCGTCCCAGTACCTCACGGCCCTGCTCATGCTCGGCCCGCTCACCGCCGAGGGCCTGCGGATCGACGTTACGGAGCTGGTCTCGGCGCCGTACATCGAGATCACCCTCGCGATGATGCGCAGCTTCGGTGTCGAGGTCGTCCGGGAGGGAAACACCTTCACCGTCCCGCCCGGCGGCTACCGCGCCACCACCTACGCGATCGAGCCCGACGCGTCCACCGCCAGCTACTTCTTCGCCGCGGCGGCCCTCACGGGCAACGAGGTGACCGTCCCCGGCCTCGGCACCGGCGCGCTCCAGGGCGACCTGCGCTTCACCGACGTGCTGCGCCGGATGGGCGCCGACGTGCGTACGACCGCGGACGCCACGACCGTGCGGTCCTCCGGCCGGCTCTCCGGCCTGACCGTCAACATGCGCGACATCTCCGACACGATGCCGACCCTCGCGGCGATCGCGCCGTTCGCGACCTCACCGGTGCGGATCGAGGATGTCGCCAACACCCGGGTGAAGGAGTGCGACCGGCTGGAGGCCTGCGCGCAGAACCTGCGGAGCATGGGGATCACCGTGCACACCGGACCCGACTGGATCGAGATCCACCCCGGCACCCCGCGACCCACGGAGATCGCCACCCACGGTGACCACCGCATCGTCATGTCGTTCGCCGTCGCCGGCCTGCGCACGCCCGGCATGAGCTACGACGACCCCGGCTGCGTACGGAAGACCTTCCCCGGGTTCCACGAGGAGTTCGCGGAGTTCGTGGCGAGGACCGCCCGCCGGGAATGACGGTGCGCTCCGGCGCGGGGCGGACTACGGTCGCCGGCATGATGTCCCGGAACGATGTCCTGTCCGTCCTGGCCCTGCTCCGCGAAGCGGGCACCGACGTGGTGATCGCCGGAGGGTGGGGCATCGACGCCCTGCTGGGCGAGGAGACCCGCGCGCACCGCGATCTCGATCTCCTGCACATCCGCGACCAGGAGTCCGTCGTCGTGGCGGCACTGGAGTCCGCCGGATACGCCGAGACACTGGACCGGCGCCCCGCCCGTTTCGTGTTCAGCCATCCCGACGGGCCCGAAATCGATCTGCACCCGCTGGAGTTCGCCGCTGACGGGTCGGCCGTCCAGTCCTCGTTCGACCCGGCAGAGCCCTTCCGGTACCCGGCCGAATGCTTCGTCACGGGCACCGTCGGCACGACCGCGGTGCGCTGCATCTCCGCGGAGCAGCAGGCGCTGTTCCACCAGGGCTACGAACCCGCCGAGCGCGATGTGGCGGACATGCGGCGGCTGAGGGAGAAGTTCGGCGTCGAAACGAGTTTCTGAAGCCCGGGTGCCGCACGATCGAGCCGCGGCCGCGTCCAGGACACGGGTCCCGGCGCGTCGAGCGGGAGACAGGGGCAGGGATGTTCGGGGTACACGGGGCGGGCCGCAGACGGGGTGCGGCGGCGGTGGGGAAGCTGAAACCGTACGAATACCTCACCGCCCTGCGGTCCGGCTCCACCACGCTCGCGTCCCGAGGGGAGATCCTCGGCACACAGGACATCGGCGGGGTCCCCGAGGACGTCACGGCCGCCCGGTGGAAGAAATTCCGGGCCGGGCAGGCCTGAAGCACGCGCGGACGGGGGAGCCCTGTCGGCGCGCACAGCGGATGCGGCAACAATGGGGGCCATGAGCGACAGCCCCTCACCCCTTGCCGACCCGCATATCGTCTTCGACGCGGCGGAAGGCCGCCGGGATCTGGTGATCCTCGGATCCACCGGGTCCATCGGCACCCAGGCCATCGACCTGGTCCTTCGCAACCCCGGCCGCTTCCGCGTCACCGCGCTCTCCGCCGCGGGCGGCAGGGTCCGGCTCCTCGCCGAGCAGGCCCGGCAGCTGCGTGTGCGTACGGTCGCGGTCGCGGACGGGGACAAGGTGCCGGCGCTCCGCGACGCACTGCGTGAGGTCTACGGGGCCGGGGAGCCGCTCCCGGAGATCCTGGCCGGTCCCGACGCCGCCACGGAGCTCGCGGCGAGCGACTGCCACACCGTGCTGAACGGGATCACCGGCTCGATCGGCCTCGCCCCCACGCTCGCGGCCCTGAAGGCGGGCCGCACCCTCGCCCTGGCGAACAAGGAGTCGCTGATCGTCGGCGGCCCGCTGGTGAAGGCGCTCGCGGCTCCCGGCCAGATCATCCCCGTCGACTCGGAGCACGCCGCGCTCTTCCAGGCCCTCGCCGCGGGGAAGCGGGCCGACGTCCGCAAGCTCGTCGTGACCGCGTCCGGTGGCCCGTTCCGCGGACGTACGAGGGGTGAGCTGGCCCACGTGACCCGGGAACAGGCCCTGGCCCACCCGACCTGGGCCATGGGCCCGGTCATCACGGTCAACTCCGCGACCCTGGTCAACAAGGGCCTTGAGGTCATCGAGGCGCACCTGCTCTACGACATCCCGTTCGACCGGATCGAGGTCGTGGTCCACCCCCAGTCGTATGTTCACTCGATGGTGGAGTTCACCGACGGCTCCACTCTCGCTCAGGCGACACCGCCCGACATGGGGGGCCCCATCGCCATCGGGCTCGGCTGGCCCGAGCGGGTCCCGGACGCGGCCCCCGCCTTCGACTGGACGACGGCCTCCAGCTGGGAGTTCTACCCGCTCGACACCGAGGCGTTCCCCTCCGTCGGGCTCGCCCGGCACGTGGGCACCCTCGGCGGCACGGCCCCCGCGGTGTTCAACGCGGCCAACGAGGAGTGCGTGGACGCCTTCCTCGCGGGACGGCTGCCGTTCAACGGAATCATGGATACGGTCACAGCGGTGGTGGCCGAACACGGCACCCCCGCCACGGGAACTTCACTGACGGTCGCGGACGTCCTCGAAGCGGAGACCTGGGCCCGGTCCAGGGCCCGCGAACTCTCGGCGGAAGCGACAGCGGAGGCGCACGCATGAGCATGACGACGATCCTGATGACGATCCTGGGTATCGCCATCTTCGCCGTGGGTCTGCTGTTCTCGATCGCCTGGCACGAGCTGGGCCACCTGTCGACGGCCAAGCTCTTCGGCATCAGGGTGCCGCAGTACATGGTCGGCTTCGGGCCGACCGTCTGGTCGCGCAGGAGAGGCGAGACCGAGTACGGCATCAAGGCCATCCCCGCGGGCGGCTACATCCGGATGATCGGCATGTTCCCCCCCGGCCCCGACGGCCGGATCGAAGCGCGCTCCACCTCACCGTGGCGCGGCATGATCGAGGACGCCCGCTCCGCCGCCTTCGAGGAGCTCCAGCCCGGCGACGAGTCGCGCCTCTTCTACACGCGCAAGCCGTGGAAGCGCGTCATCGTGATGTTCGCCGGGCCCTTCATGAACCTGGTACTCGCCGTCGCGATCTTCATGGGCGTGGCGATGACCTTCGGCTTTCAGACCCAGACCACCGAGGTCGCCGGGGTCCAGCAGTGTGTGATCGACCAGAGTGAGGACCGCGACGCCTGCAGGGCGTCCGACCCGGTCTCGCCCGCCAAGGCGGCGGGGCTCAAGGAGGGTGACACGATCGTCGCCTTCAACGGGCAGAAGGTGGAGGACTGGGCCACCCTCTCGGACAAGATCCGGCAGACGATCGGCCCCGCCACCATCACCGTGCAGCGCGACGGCCGGGAACAGACCCTGAACGCCGTGCTCGAGGAGAACGCCGTCGCCAAGAAGGACGCCGACGGCGAGGTCGTTCCCGGCGAGTTCATCGAGGCCGGCTACCTCGGCTTCGCCGCCAGGACGGAGATCCTGCCGCTCTCCTTCGGCGACTCGGTCGTCCGCATGGGCGACATGATCGAGAACGGCGTCGATTCGATCATCGCTCTGCCCTCCAAGATCCCCGACCTCTGGAACGCCGCGTTCAGCGACGGCGAGCGCGCCGACGACTCACCGGTCGGCGTGGTCGGCGCGGCCAGGATCGGCGGCGAGGTGATGAACCTGGACATCCCTGCACAGAACCAGATCGCGATGATGCTGTTCCTGCTGGCGGGCTTCAACCTCTCGCTGTTCCTGTTCAACATGCTGCCGCTGCTCCCGCTGGACGGCGGCCACATCGCGGGCGCTCTCTGGGAATCCCTGCGCCGCAACGTGGCCAGGGTCTTCAAGCGACCCGACCCCGGGCCGTTCGACGTGGCGAAGCTCATGCCGGTCGCCTACGTGGTCGCGGGGATCTTCATCTGCTTCACTCTGCTGGTGCTGGTCGCCGACATCGTGAACCCGGTGAAGATCACCTGACGTCCCGCACGTCTCATGGGTGGCGGCCGTTCACACAGGTGGTGTCCGGCCGCAGTCCATCGAGAGGTCCGACGGCATGGGTGCGCCCCGTTCTCCCACGGTGCCGTAACCTCGAAGCCTGGAGCCCGCCGTTCTCGGGACCTCGATCCACACTGATCCACACCTTGGGGATGCTCAGCGCATGACTGCGATTTCTCTCGGAATGCCGGCCGTTCCGACCAAGCTCGCCGACCGACGGGTCAGCCGCCAGATCCAGGTCGGCACGGTCGCGGTCGGCGGGGACGCACCGGTGTCGGTGCAGTCCATGACGACTACGCGTACATCTGACATCGGGGCGACGCTGCAGCAGATCGCGGAGCTGACGGCGTCGGGCTGCCAGATCGTGCGGGTGGCGTGTCCCACCCAGGACGACGCCGACGCGCTGTCGACGATCGCGAGGAAGTCGCAGATCCCGGTGATCGCGGACATCCACTTCCAGCCGAAGTACGTGTTCGCGGCGATCGACGCGGGCTGCGCCGCGGTCCGGGTGAACCCGGGCAACATCAAGCAGTTCGACGACAAGGTCAAGGAGATCGCGAAGGCGGCCGGGGACGCGGGCACCCCGATCCGCATCGGCGTGAACGCTGGCTCCCTGGACGCACGGCTCCTGAAGAAGTACGGCAAGGCGACGCCCGAGGCGCTCGTGGAGTCGGCTCTGTGGGAGGCGTCACTCTTCGAGGAGCACGGCTTCCGCGACATCAAGATCTCGGTCAAGCACAACGACCCGGTCGTCATGGTGAACGCCTACCGCCAGCTCGCCGCACAGTCGGACTACCCGCTGCACCTCGGTGTGACGGAGGCCGGTCCGGCCTTCCAGGGGACGATCAAGTCCGCGGTGGCGTTCGGCGCGCTGCTCTCCGAGGGGATCGGGGACACGATCCGGGTGTCGCTGTCCGCTCCTCCGGCGGAGGAGGTCAAGGTCGGGCTGCAGATCCTCGAGGCGCTGAATCTGAAGCAGCGCCGCCTCGAGATCGTCTCGTGCCCGTCGTGCGGTCGCGCGCAGGTGGACGTGTACAAGCTGGCGGACCAGGTGAGCGCCGGCCTGGAGGGCATGGAGGTCCCGCTGCGGGTCGCCGTGATGGGCTGTGTCGTCAACGGTCCCGGCGAGGCCCGTGAGGCGGACCTGGGCGTGGCGTCCGGCAACGGCAAGGGACAGATCTTCGTGAAGGGCGAGGTCATCAAGACCGTCCCGGAGTCGAAGATCGTGGAGACCCTCATCGAGGAGGCCATGAAGATCGCGGAACAGATGGAGAAGGACGGTATCGCCTCGGGCGAGCCCCAGGTCTCCATCGCGGGCTGAGCTTCCCCCGGTCTCTCCGTGCCCCGCAGGCCTCGTCCTGCGGGGCACAGCCGTGTTCCCACGCCCGAGACCGTTCCCCCTGCGGGGCGGCACCCCACAGCCTTGTCGGTTACAGTGCGGACAATCAGTAGACCGTTTGGTGAGGCCCCAGTGTTGACGCAGACCACTACCCGGGTCCTCGACCCCGGCGAGCTCCCCGCCGCGCTCGCCATCCTCGAGAGCGAACCCGTGGACAACGCGTTCGTCACCTCCCGCGTCCAGATCGCCGGCCTCGACCCCTGGCGTCTCGGCGGCGAGATGTGGGGCTGGTACGCCGACGGCCGACTGCGCTCGCTCTGCTACTCCGGTGCCAACCTGGTGCCCATCTGCGCCACCCCCGAGGCCGTCAGGGCCTTCGCCGACCGCGCCCGGCGGGCAGGCCGCCGCTGCTCCTCGATCGTCGGACCGGCCGGACCCACGGCCCAGTTGTGGCGCCTCCTCGAACCGAGCTGGGGCCCGGCCCGTGAGGTCCGCCCCCACCAGCCGCTCATGGTCGCCGACCGCCCCTCGTCCGAGGTGGCGCCCGACCCGCTCGTGCGCAGGGTCCGCAAGGAGGAGATGGACGTCCTCATGCCGGCCTGCGTCGCCATGTTCACCGAGGAGGTGGGCATCTCCCCCCTGGCCGGCGACGGCGGGCTCCTCTACCAGGCGCGGGTCGCCGAACTGATCACCACCGGCCGGTCCTTCGCCCGCATAGAGGACGGCAAGGTCATCTTCAAGGCGGAGATCGGCGCGGCAACTCCCCACGCCTGCCAGATCCAGGGCGTCTGGGTGGCCCCCGAGGCCCGGGGCCGGGGCCTGTCCGAAACGGGCATGGCGGCCGTTCTGCGCCACGCGCTCAGCGACGTGGCCCCGGTCGTCAGCCTGTACGTGAACGACTACAACACCGCCGCGCGCAGGGCGTACAGCCGCGTCGGCTTCCGTGAGACGGGCGCGTTCATGAGCGTGCTGTTCTGACCCGGCGGCACGGACAGTAGGGTTCCCCGCATGGCAGCAGCAACCCCCACGTCCCCCAGGGGCTCCGGGACCCCCGACATCGTGGTCGGACCGCTCGACCTCGCCGCCCGCGTCGACGAGGCCCTCACCGTGCAGGCCCTCGCCTTCGGCCTCACCCAGGACGAGATCGACGTACGCCGCCATATCGTGCTGCGGCACCTCGACCACCCGCAGGCCCGTGCCTTCGGCGCCACCGCCGCCGACGGACGGCTCGTCGGATTCGTCTACGGGCTGCCGAACAACCGGACGCACTGGTGGTCCACCGTCGTCGAACCCTATCTGCGCGCCACCGGATCGGAGGGCTGGCTCGACGACTCCTTCGTGATCACCGAACTCCACGTCCATCCGGGGTTCCAGCAGCGCGGCATCGGCCGCAGCCTGATCACCACCATCACGGACGCCGTCGACCTGCCCCGCTCCATCCTCTCCGCGATCGACACCGAGAGCCCCGCCCGCGGTCTCTACCGCGCCCTGGGCTACCAGGACCTGGCCCGGCAGGTGCTCTTCCCGAGCGCGCCGAAGCCGTACGCGGTGATGGGCGCGCCCCTGCCGCTGCGCCGCGGCCAGGACCTGTGGCCCCCCACGCCCCGGTAGGTCCCGGCAATCGATTTCCGCCCGCGAGGGCCCCCCGGCTAACCTCGGGCTCACCACCCTTCCGAGCAGGAGTTCATCATGGCCCAGGTCCAGCGCATGTCCCGATTGATGATCAAGACACTGCGCGACGACCCGGCGGACGCCGAGACGCTCAACCACAAGCTCCTCGTCCGCGCCGGTTACGTACGCCGCACCGCGGCCGGCATCTGGTCCTGGCTGCCGCTCGGCAAGAAGGTCCTGGAGAACATCACCCGCGTCGTCCGCGAGGAGATGGACGCCATCGGTGGCCAGGAGGTCCTCCTCCCCGCGCTGCTTCCCAAGGAGCCGTACGAGGCGAGCGGGCGGTACGACGAGTACGGCGACCTGCTGTTCCGGCTCAACGACCGCAAGGGTGCCGACTACCTCCTCGGCCCCACCCACGAGGAGATCTTCACCCAGATCGTCAAGGACATGTGCTCGTCCTACAAGGACCTGCCCGTGATCCTCTACCAGATCCAGACCAAGTACCGCGACGAGGCCCGCCCCCGCGCCGGTGTGCTGCGCGGACGCGAGTTCCAGATGAAGGACTCCTACTCCTTCGACACCACCGACGAGGGTCTGGCCGAGGCGTACCAGCTGCACCGCGCCGCGTACATCCGGATCTTCGAGCGGCTCGGCCTCGACCACCGCATCGTCTCCGCCGTCTCCGGCGCCATGGGCGGCTCCGCCTCCGAGGAGTTCCTCGCCCCCGCGCCCGCCGGCGAGGACACCTTCGTCGACTGCCCGAACTGCGACTACGCCGCCAACACCGAGGCCGTGACGTACAAGGTCACGACCGTCGCCGACGCCTCCGTGGCCGGCCCCGTCGAGGAGCTGGACACCCCCGACACCCCGACCATCGAGTCCCTCGCGGCCCACCTCGGCGTGCCGGCCTCGGCCACCCTGAAGAACCTCCTGGTCAAGGTCGACGGCGAGATCGTGGCCGTGGGTGTGCCCGGCGACCGCGAGGTGGACCTCGGCAAGCTCGGGGAGCACCTCGCGCCCGCAGTCGTCGAGCTCGTCACCGCCGAGGACTTCGTCGGCCGCCCCGACCTGGTGCGCGGCTACGTCGGCCCGCAGGGCCTGGAGAAGGTCCGCTACATCGCCGACCCCCGCGTCGCCGCCGGCACCGCTTGGATCACGGGCGCCAACAAGGAGGGCAAGCACGCGAAGAACGTCGTCGCGGGCCGCGACTTCGAGGTCGACGACCACCTCGACGTCGTCGTCGTCGAGGCGGGCGACCCCTGCCCCAACTGCGGCACCGGCCTCCAGGTGGACCGGGCCATCGAGATCGGCCACATCTTCCAGCTCGGACGCAAGTACGCCGACATCTTCTCCCTCGACGTCCTCGGCCAGCAGGGCAAGCCGGTACGCGTCACGATGGGCTCGTACGGAATCGGCGTCTCCCGCGCCGTGGCCGCCCTCGCCGAGCAGACGGCCGACGACAAGGGCCTCTGCTGGCCCCGCGAGATCGCCCCGGCCGACGTGCACGTCGTCGCCGCCGGCAAGGCGCTCCAGACCGAGCTGGCCCTCGACGTCTCCGAGAACCTCAACGCCGCCGGCCTGCGCGTCCTGGTCGACGACCGCCCGGGAATCTCGCCCGGCGTGAAGTTCACCGACTCCGAGCTCATCGGCATCCCGAAGATCCTCGTCGCCGGCCGTCGTTCGGCCGAGGGCGTCCTGGAGCTGAAGGACCGTCGCACGGGCGAGCGCGAGGAACTCACCGTCGACGAGGCGATCGCCCGTCTGACCGAGCAGGGCTGACCGGCCGGACGGAACGGAGGGCCCCGCGCGCCGCGCGGGGCCCTCCGCGTATCGCTACAGCCAGCCCGCGAACTCCAGCGACAGCTCGCCGTCCTGCGTGCGCCCCGCCGTCAGCGCACGCGTGCCGGACTCGACGGCCCGGAACAGCGTCCAGCCGCGCAGCCGCGCCTGGTCGACCTCCAGGGACTCGGCGAGCTTCTTGACCCGGCGACGGGCCGTCACGGCACCGCCCGGCGAGGCGATCAGGTCCTCGACCCGGTCCCGCACCAGGCGCGCCAGGTCGTACGCGCGCTCGCCGGTCAGCGGCTCCGGACCGACGGCCAGCCAGGGCGCGCGCTCACCCGACAGGACCTTGCTCTGCCGGAAGTTGCCGTGCAGCAGGAAGAGTTCGGGCGGGTCCTGGACCAGCTCCTCGCGCGCGGCGAGAGCCGCCGAGACCAGCGGTTCGAGCGCGGGATCCCGTGCGGCGGCCGCCCGCATGGGCTCCACCTGCCGGGCGGTCCGCTCCGCGACGGTCTCGAAGGCGTGCCCGGCCGGCGGTCCGACCCACAGCCGCCGCACCGTGCCGGCGGCCTCCAGCAGGGCCTTCGCCTCGGGCAGCGACCGCAGGGAGACCTCGTGGTGCAGCCGTTCGAGCAGGACGGCCTCATCGGGCACCGCGGTGTCCGGAACGGCCAGGAGCTCGACGGCGCCCCAGCCGTTCCAGTGCGCGAGCGCCGCCCGCTCGAGCGCCGGAGCGGCCCCGGGAGGCGCGATCTTCAGCACGCCGGGTGTGCCGTCCGCCCGGTGCACCAGGAGGACGAGGCTGCTGCGCCCGCCGGGGGCGCACACCCGGTCGAGGGATACCGAGTGCGCGGACAGCGCCTCGTCGGTGAGCGCGGGGAGCTGTCCGAGCCACTCGGCGGCAGCCGCGTCCCCGTACGTCTCGCCGAGCGCTCGCACCAGACGCTGCGGCGGTTCGAAACCCATACGTGCCTTGTTCCCTTTCAGAGCCTGCTCAGTTGCTCAGTGCGTGACACCCGCGGCGCCGGCCTCCGCCGTGCCGTCCGGCGGGGCGGTCTTCTCGGCGAGCCCAGGAAAGGCTACGCCGGTGCCGCGCCAGCGCACCGCACGCACCGCGGCCTCCCGGAGCGCGCCCGAGGCGTCCTGCCGCAGCGGCCCCCCGGCGGCCCGTACGAGATCGGAGTACACACCCGCGATCCGGTCCTCCAGGACGGCGGCGAGCCGCATAGCGGTCGCCGGGTCCCGTACCGCGAAGGGCAGAGCGTACGCCGCGTGGGCCGCCACCGGCGTCCCGCCCAGGTCGCGGACCGTCCGCGTGAGCGCGTCGCGCCGGGCCCGGTGGGCGTCGTGGGCGGCCGTCGCGTCGCCGCGGCGCCCGCCGTCCAGACGGCCGCCCAGCGCGCCGTATCCGTACACCGCGGCGTGCTCGGCCGCGAGCGCGGCCTGCGCTGCCCGCAGCGTGCCCTCCGTGTCGTCCTTGCCGGCCTCGTGTCTCATGCCGGGGTCTCCTTGGCCAGTTCGGTCAGCAGATACGCGTGGGCCGCACCGGCCGCGGCGATCGAGGCCAGCAGCCTGGCCAGTTCCGGTTCGGCGGACAGCAGGGCCGCAGCGCGGGCGTCGGCCACCCGGCGCTCCTCGGCCGCCAGTCCGCTCAGGGCCGCCCGCGCCCCGGCGGCGGCAGCCGGCGGGGCCGGGGAGCCGCTCGGAGCCTTCGCCCGGCCGCCCAGCGCCGCGAGGTGTTCCCGCACCGTGGCCCCCAGCGGCGCGAGCCCGGGCTCGGTCACCGGGTGGGCGGCCGCGACCTGTTCGTAGCGGGAGAGCAGTGAGGCACTGTCACGGGCGGCCGCCGCCCGCAGTGCACCTGTCCGGAGAGATGCGGCCCGGGCGTCCGTACCCCCAGGACCCGTTCGCGTCTCCGGCTCCCCGCAGCCCGTCAGTACCGCACCCAGGGCGAATGCTCCCGTAGCGGTGAGCGCACTCCTGCGCGTCGTCCCCGTGCGGCGCACTTGTCTCCTTCAGCCTGGTTTATGACAGTTTCTGACCTGAAGTGATCACCGAAGGTGAGAGTACCCGCGGCCGGGCGGGAGGCGGACGGCAACACCCCCGCGGACCGGATACCCTTTGACCTGACACGCGACGATCCCCACAACAGCACACGCGGCCGAGGAGTCACCCGGATGAGCACCACCCAGAGCGACAGGCTGCGCGAACTGCTGGAGCCGCTCGTCGGCGCCAAGGAGCTGGACCTCGAGGAGATCGAGGTGTCCCGGGCGGGCCGCCGCCGGGTGCTGAGGGTCATCGTGGATTCCGAGGACGGCGTGGAGCTCGACACCTGCGCGGAACTCAGCCGCAGCATCTCCGAGACGCTGGACGAGACGGACGCCATGGGTGAGGGCGAGTACGTCCTCGAAGTGAGCTCTCCGGGCGCCGACCGCCCGTTGACCGAGCACCGCCATTACGTACGCGCCACCGGCCGGCTGGTCAGCCTCACCCTGGGTGAGGGCGGCGAGCTGGTGGCCCGCATCCTCGGGGTGGACGACGAGGGACTCGATCTGGAAGTGCCGGGCGTCAAGGGCCGCAAGCCCACGTCGCGCCGTGTCGCCTTCGACGAGATCGCCAAGGCGCGCGTGGAGATCGAATTCAACCGCAAGGACAAGAAGGAAGAGGAGGCGTAGCCGTGGACATCGATGTGAAGCTTCTGAAGGGCTTGGCGCAGGACAAGGAGATCCCCTTCGACGTGCTCGTCGGGGCCATCGAGTCGGCCCTCCTCATCGCGTACCACCGCACCGAGGGCAGTCACCGCCGTGCGCGCGTCGAGCTGGACGCCGGCGGTCACGTCACGGTGTGGGCGAAGGACGACCCGGCCGAGCTCGAGGAGGGCCAGGAGCCCAAGGAGTTCGACGACACGCCGTCCGGCTTCGGCCGTATCGCCGCGACCACCGCCAAGCAGGTCATCCTGCAGCGGCTGCGCGACGCCGAGGACGACAGGACGTTCGGTGAGTACGCGGGCCATGAGGGTGACGTCGTCACGGGCCTGGTCCAGCAGGGCAAGGACCCGAAGAACGTCCTGGTCGACATCGGCAAGCTGGAAGCCATCCTGCCCGTGCAGGAGCAGGTGCCGGGCGAGGAGTACACCCACGGCCTCCGGCTGCGTACGTACGTCGTACGGGTCGCCAAGGGTGTGCGCGGGCCGTCCGTGACGCTCTCGCGCACCCACCCGAACCTCGTGAAGAAGCTCTTCGCGCTGGAGGTCCCGGAGATCGCGGACGGGTCGGTCGTCATCGAGGCCATCGCGCGTGAGGCGGGCCACCGCACCAAGATCGCCGTACGCTCCACCCGGGCCGGCCTCAACCCGAAGGGCGCCTGCATCGGCCCGATGGGCAGCCGTGTGCGCAACGTCATGGCCGAGCTGCACGGCGAGAAGATCGACATCGTCGACTGGTCGGACGACCCCGCCGAGATGGTCGCCAACGCGCTGTCACCCGCGCGGGTGAGCGAGGTCGAGGTCGTGGACCTCGGAACCCGCTCCGCACGGGTGACCGTGCCCGACTACCAGCTGTCGCTGGCGATCGGCAAGGAGGGCCAGAACGCCCGCCTCGCCGCCCGGCTCACCGGCTGGCGGATCGACATCCGGCCGGACACCGAGACGGGTGCCGAGCGGGACATCGCCGACCGCGAGCGTGCCGAGCGCGCCCGGGAACGTTCCGCGCGCGGCTGACACCGTGCCCGCGTCCGGGCCGCCCAGGCGGCCCGGACCGGCATCGGAAGGAATAGATCCAGGCGCCACGGCGCTGAGATCACGACAACATCCGTTCGATTCTTGCCCCCCGGGGGTGAGGTCGGTGCGGGGAGGTAGACTTAGCCGTGTCTGGCCGGACGCACGCCCGCGCTTGCCCCGAGCGAACCTGTGTGGGATGCCGGGAGCGAGCGGCCAAGAGCGAGCTGCTGCGCATCGTGGTGGGCGAGGGTGAAGTTGTCCCTGATCCACGCGGTACGCTGCCCGGCCGGGGTGCGTATGTTCACCCCGCCTCCGTCTGTCTGGACCTGGCGGTTCGCCGCCGGGCCTTCCCCCGGGCCTTCAAGGCCAAGGGGCCGTTCGATTCCGCGGCACTGCAGCGGTTCGTCGAGCGGGTGGCACCGTAAGAAAGTGAACGGCACGGGTCCCCGTGCGGTCAGGTACCTCGCGAGTTGGAAGTAGGTCGAGATTGCGATGAGCACTCGATGAGTACGCGATGAGTACGCCCATGAAGTAGCGACGGTCCGGCGGTAACCCGGACCTAAAAGGAGCGAAGTGGCTAAGGTCCGGGTATACGAACTCGCCAAGGAGTTCGGCGTGGAGAGCAAGGTCGTCATGGCCAAGCTCCAAGAACTCGGTGAATTCGTCCGTTCGGCGTCCTCGACGATCGAGGCGCCGGTTGTACGCAAATTGACTGACGCACTGCAGGGTCCCGGCGGCAACGCCGGCAAGTCCGCTGCAAAGCCTGGCGCGCCTCGCAAGGCCGCCCCCGCGAAGCCCGCAGCGCCCTCACCGGCCGCTGCGGCACGTCCCGCTGCCCCGAAGCCCGGCGCCCCGGCCCCCAAGCCGGCCGCCGCGGAGACCCCGGCGAGCAGCACCCCCGCGGCGCCCTCCGCGCCGGCGGCGCAGTCCGGGGGACCCCGTCCGGGTCCCAAGCCCGCGCCGAAGCCCGCCCCGGTCACCCCGGTGCCCGCCGCGGAGTTCTCGGCTCCGGCTCCGGCCCAGCAGCCGGCCGCGCCGCAGCAGCAGCCCCAGGCCCCGCGTCCCGCGGGTGCCACCCCCGGCCCCCGCCCCGCCCGTCCGGCTCCGGCCGGCGGTCAGCGCGACGGGGGCCAGCGTGACGGCGGCCAGCGTGGCGGCGAGCGCGGCGGAGACCGCCCCGCACGTCCCGCCGGTCAGGGCGCACCGCGTCCGGGCGGCGCACGTCCGGCCGGCCCCCGTCCGGGCAACAACCCCTTCACCTCCGGCGGCTCCACCGGCATGGCGCGCCCCCAGGCGCCCCGTCCCGGCGGTGCCCCGCGCCCCGGCGGCGGTCAGGAGCGCCCCGGCGCCCCGCGCCCGCAGGGTGGTCCCGGTGGCGCCCCGCGCCCCCAGGGCCAGGGTGGTGCACGTCCCTCTCCGGGCGGCATGCCCCGTCCGCAGGCTCCCCGTCCGGGCGGTGCGCCCTCGGGTAACCGTCCGAACCCCGGCATGATGCCGCAGCGTCCCGCTGCGGGCCCGCGTCCCGGCGGTGGTCCCGGCGGCGGTGGCCGTGGTCCCGGTGGCGGCGGTGCCCGTCCCGGTGGCGGCGGCGGTCGTCCCGGTGGCGGCGGCTTCGCAGGCCGTCCGGCCGGTCCCGGTGGTGGCGGCGGCGGTTTCGCCGGCCGTCCCGGTGGTCCCGGTGGCGGTGGCGGCGCAGGCCGTCCCGGTGGTGGCGGCGGCTTCGGCGGTCGTCCCGGCTTCGGTGGACGTCCCGGCGGCCCGGGTGCCCGTGGTGGCACGCAGGGTGCGTTCGGCCGTCCCGGTGGTCCCGCGCGTCGTGGCCGCAAGTCGAAGCGTCAGAGGCGCCAGGAGTACGAGGCCATGCAGGCCCCGTCGGTGGGCGGCGTCATGCTGCCTCGCGGCAACGGGCAGGCTGTCCGGCTGTCGCGCGGTGCGTCCCTGACCGACTTCGCGGAGAAGATCAACGCCAACCCGGCGTCGCTCGTCGCCGTGATGATGAACCTCGGCGAGATGGTCACCGCCACGCAGTCCGTCTCCGACGAGACGCTGAAGCTCCTCGCGGACGAGATGAACTACGTCCTCGAGATCGTCAGCCCGGAGGAGGAGGACCGCGAGCTGCTCGAGTCCTTCGACATCGAGTTCGGTGAGGACGAGGGCGGCGAAGAGGCTCTGGTCTCCCGTCCGCCGGTCGTGACCGTCATGGGTCACGTCGACCACGGTAAGACCAGGCTGCTGGACGCGATCCGCAAGACGAACGTCGTCGCGGGCGAGGCCGGCGGTATCACGCAGCACATCGGTGCGTACCAGGTCTCCTCCGAGGTCAACGGCGAGGACCGCCGTATCACCTTCATCGACACCCCGGGTCACGAGGCGTTCACCGCCATGCGTGCACGTGGTGCGAAGTCCACCGACATCGCGATCCTCGTGGTGGCGGCGAACGACGGTGTGATGCCCCAGACGATCGAGGCGCTGAACCACGCCAAGGCGGCCGAGGTGCCGATCGTGGTCGCGGTCAACAAGATCGACGTCGAGGGTGCCGACCCGACCAAGGTGCGCGGTCAGCTCACCGAGTTCGGTCTGGTGGCCGAGGAGTACGGCGGCGACACGATGTTCGTCGACATCTCCGCCAAGCAGGGCCTCAACATCGAGGCACTGCTGGAGGCCGTCGTCCTCACCGCCGACGCCTCGCTCGACCTGCGGGCCAACCCGGAGCAGGACGCGCAGGGTATTGCGATCGAGTCCCACCTCGACCGCGGCCGCGGTGCCGTCTCGACCGTCCTCGTCCAGCGCGGAACGCTGCGCATCGGCGACACGATGGTCGTCGGCGACGCGTACGGCCGTGTCCGGGCGATGCTCGACGACAACGGCAACAACGTCCAGGAAGCGGGTCCCTCGACCCCCGTCCTGGTCCTGGGTCTCACCAACGTCCCGGGTGCCGGCGACAACTTCCTGGTGGTCGACGAGGACCGTACGGCCCGTCAGATCGCCGAGAAGCGTGCCGCCCGTGAGCGCAACGCCAACTTCGCCCGCAAGGGTGTCCGGTTCTCCCTGGAGAACCTGGACGAGGCGCTCAAGGCCGGTCTGGTCCAGGAGCTCAACCTCATCATCAAGGGCGACGCGTCCGGTTCGGTGGAGGCTCTCGAGTCCTCGCTGCTCCAGCTCGACGTCGGCGAAGAGGTCGACATCCGGGTCCTGCACCGCGGTGTGGGTGCGGTCACCGAGTCGGACATCAACCTGGCGACCGGCTCCGACGCCATCGTGATCGGCTTCAACGTGCGCGCCGCAGGGCGTGCCGAGCAGATGGCCGAGCGCGAGGGCGTGGACGTCCGGTACTACTCGGTCATCTACCAGGCGATCGAAGAGATCGAAGCGGCCCTCAAGGGCATGCTCAAGCCGGAGTACGAAGAGGTCGAGCTCGGCAAGGCGGAGATCCGCGAGATCTTCCGCTCGTCCAAGCTGGGCAACATCGCCGGTGTGCTGGTCCGCTCCGGCGAGGTCAAGCGCAACACCAAGGCGCGCCTGCTGCGCGATGGCAAGGTCATCGCGGAGAACCTCAACATCTCCGGTCTGCGTCGCTTCAAGGACGACGTCACCGAGATCCGCGAAGGCTTCGAGGGCGGTATCAACCTCGGAAACTTCAACGACATCAAGATCGACGACGTCATCGCGACGTACGAGATGCGCGAGAAGCCGCGAGGCTGATCAACGGGGATTCCCGGGGGAGCCCCCCGGGCCCTCCTCCACAGTCGGGGCCGGTCGACGGGTCGTATTTCCGTCGATCGGCCCCGGCCGTTCCGTGTACGGTTCTGGTGTCCCCGCCAAGCGATGGCGGGGCGCGACCCCGAACCGGCGGGACATCCGGACATACATGTACGTGGGGACTCTGTCCTTCGATCTGCTCCTCGGCGACGTACGGTCGCTGAAGGAGAAGCGCTCCATCGTCCGCCCGATCGTCGCCGAGCTCCACCGCAAGTTCGCGGTGAGTGTCGCGGAGACGGGCGGGCAGGACCTCTACCGCAGGGCCGAGATCGGCCTTGCCATGGTCTCCGGGGACACCGGGCACCTCACAGACGTACTCGACCGGTGCGAACGCATGATCGCGGGCCGGCCGGAAGTGGAGCTGCTGTCCGTACGGCGGCGGCTGCACAGCGACGAAGACGATTGAGCAAGGCTTAAGAAGGAGACGGACCAGTGGCCGACAACGCGCGGGCGAAGAAGCTGGCGGACCTCATCCAGGTGGTGGTCGCCGAGAAACTGCAGCGCGGCATCAAGGACCCGCGTCTGGGCACGCACGTGACCATCACGGACACCCGTGTCACCGGCGACCTGCGGGAGGCCACGGTCTTCTACACGGTCTACGGCGACGACGAGGAGCGGGCCAGCGCGGCAGCCGGGCTGGAGAGCGCCAAGGGCATCCTGCGCTCCGCGGTCGGTGCGGCGGCGGGGACCAAGTTCACCCCGACCCTGGCCTTCGTGGCCGACGCCCTGCCGGACAACGCCAAGGCGATCGAGGACCTGCTCGACCGGGCACGTGCCTCGGACGCCAAGGTCCGCGAGGCCTCATCGGGAGCCACGTACGCCGGTGACGCGGACCCGTACCGCAAGCCGGAGGACGAGGACGAGAACGGCGAGGGCTCACCTTCCGCATGACGCAGAACAAAACGCCGGACGGCCTTGTCATCGTCGACAAGCCGTCCGGCTTCACTTCGCACGACGTCGTGGCCAAGATGCGCGGCATCGCCCGCACCCGGCGGGTCGGCCACGCAGGCACCCTGGACCCCATGGCGACCGGTGTCCTCGTACTCGGCGTCGAGAGGGCGACCAAACTGCTCGGCCACCTCGCGCTGACCGAGAAGGAGTACCTGGGGACCATCCGGCTCGGCCAGGACACCGTCACCGACGACGCGGAGGGCGAGATCACCTCGTCCACCGATGCCTCCGGAGTGACACGCGAGGGCATCGACGCAGGGGTCGCCGCACTGAGCGGCGCGATCATGCAGGTGCCGTCCAAGGTCAGCGCCATCAAGATCGACGGCAAGCGGTCCTACGCCCGGGTGCGCGGTGGCGAGGAGTTCGAGATCCCGGCACGCCCGGTGACCATCTCGTCCTTCCGCGTCTACGACGTCCGCGAGGCGGTCGCGGAGGACGGTACCCCGGTCGTCGACCTGGTCGTCTCCGTCGTCTGCTCCTCGGGTACGTACATCCGCGCGCTGGCGCGTGACCTCGGGGCCGGGCTCGGCGTCGGCGGGCACCTGACCGCGCTGCGGCGCACCCGCGTCGGACCGTACGGCATCGACGCGGCCCGCACCCTCGACCAGCACCAGCAGGAGCTGACCGTGATGCCGGTGGCCGAGGCCGCCGCGTCGGCCTTCCCGCGCTGGGACGTGGACGAGAAGCGCGCCAAGCTGCTTCTGAACGGTGTACGGCTGGACATGCCGTCGTACCCGCCGGGACCGGTCGGGGTCTTCGGGCCCGACGGGGCGTTCCTGGTGCTGGTCGAGGAGCAGAAGGGCAAGGCCAAGAGCCTCGCCGTCTTCGCCTGACGAGGACCTCCGCACGCGTCAGTCCATCGTGGAGCGGGCAGCCCCCCGGGTGCGCGCCCGCTCCACGATCCCCCTCCCACGACCATCCCTGTCCACGAGAACTCCCTTGTTCACCCCAACGGGCGGGCGCTCGGAGTGACTGAGGGGTGTGAGGGGGGCTCTTTCGCCCTCTGCGTTTCCGGTGTCCGCCGCCGGGGATCTACCGTCTGACCATGGGCAGCGGGGACCGGTCGAAACTTGTCAGGATCTGCGATCAGGCCGGCCGGCCGCGGGGAACGGGATTCGTCGCGGACGACCGCGGCACGGTCGTCACCAGCCATCAGACCGTCGCACGCCCGGTGCCCCTGACCCTGTACGCCGCCGACGGCCGCAGCTGCCCGGTCGG
Organism: Streptomyces pratensis; assembly: GCF_016804005.1. GTDB lineage: Bacteria > Actinomycetota > Actinomycetes > Streptomycetales > Streptomycetaceae > Streptomyces > Streptomyces pratensis_A. The sequence goes on from NZ_CP051486.1 coordinate 1,869,106, forward strand.
TCCCGACGACATCACCGCGCTGCCCGCTCTCGGTCTCGCGCTGCTCCGCACCGGTGGCCCCGAGGCGCTGGGGGTCGAGCCCCTTCCCATCGCCGTACGCGAGGAGATCGGCACGGGTGCCTACGTGCGGATCGCCGCCCACGGCTGGCGCGAGGCCCGGGTGCTCGGGACGACTCCGGCGACGTACTCGGAGGGCGGACGCGACCACCCCGTGAGCGAGGCGCTGGAGCTCGCCCTCGGCACGGACGGGCGGGACGCGCTGCGCTCCGGCGGAGCCGCGGTCGGCGGGCCCGTGACGGACCCTCGCACCGGCGCCGTCCTCGGGGTGCTCTCGACGGCGCTGAGTGCCGGGCGCGAGACCGCCGGCCTGGCGGTGCCGCTGACCCCCCAGGACGTCCCGGAGCCGCTGGCCGAAGTGCTCCGGCGCAACGCGAGCGGAGTCCCGGGTTACGGCTGCGACCTCAACCTCGCCGGGGCACTGCAGCTGACCGCCACCTCGCTCGGCCACGCCGACGGCCGCCCCTGCGGAACCGACGCCGTCGAACGTCCGGACATCAGCGCGGAGTTCACCGCCTTCGAGACCGGGGCGGGGCCCGTCCTCGGCCTGGTCGGCGCCCCCGGGACCGGCCGCACCACAGAGCTCGCCGCCCTGGCCGCCCGCCGGGCCCGTGGGGCGGTGCCCGCCCTCACGCTCTGGCTGCGCGGAGCCGATCTGCAGGCCGACGACACCGCGGTCACCGACGCGATGACCCGGGCGTTGCAGCGCTCCGGGAGGATCGTCACCGCTGCCGGGGCCCGGGGCGACATGGAGACCGCCACCCCCGAGCGTGTGGCCGGGCTCGCCGCGGCCTCCGGGAACCCCCTGCTCGTCGTCGTGGACGGGCCGGAGGAGATGCCTCCTCTGCTGGCCCACCGGTTCGCAGCGTGGGCCGGGGCGACAGCCGGGTGGCTCCTGGCCCACGAGGCGCGGATGGTCGTCGCCTGCCGCCCGGAACACTGGGAGACCGCTGGCGCGCTGTACCCGCCGGGTGCCCTGCACCGGCCGGAGCGGCCGGCCGTCGGCCTGCCGTCCGCCGTCCGCCTCGGCGACCTCACCTCGGAGCAGGCCGAGCGGGCGCGGGAGCGGTACGGCATCCCGCCCGGCACCCTCGCGCCCGGCCACGACCGGCACCCCCTCACCCTGCGTCTGCTCGCCGAGGTACGGGCGGCGCTGCCCCCCGACGTGCCCGGCAGGCCCGGCACCGAGGAGGTCTTCGCCGCCCATCTGGACCTCACCTGTGTCCGGATCGCGGTCCGCATCGGGGCCCAGGCCGAACCACGGCTCCGGGGCACGGCGGTCCGCCGACTCGCGGCGAAGGTGGCCGGCCAGGTCCACGAGGCCGCCAGGCGCTGCCTCGGGCCGGGACAGGGTGAGCTGGACAGGGCAGCGTTCGAGGAGATCTTCCCCTGGCGCACCGGGTGGGCCTCGGCGGTCCTCACCGAGGGGCTGCTGGTCCCCGCAGGCGCGGGATACCGCTTCGCCCACGAGGAGCTGGGCGACTGGGTACAGGGTGCCCACCTCGACCTGGACGCGGCCCTGCACTCGCTGGTCCACCGCTGGCACGCCGACGGGGCGTCCGAGGCGCCCGCACCCGCCCCGCGCGACCCGGCGGAACCCCGCAACCTCCCCGTGCCGCGCCACCGCATCGGCCCGGTGCTCCAGGCGATGCTCCTGCTGGAGCGGCGTCAGGGTCACGCCGCGCTGGCCCACCGGATGGCGGACCTGATCGAGGCGATGGACCGTCTGCCGTCCGGGACCGGCGCGGAGAAGCGGCTCACCGACGCGGCCTGGTGGGCGGCCCACCTGCTCCGCGAGAGCCTGCTCAGGGTCCCGGACGCCAGGCCCTGCCTCGGGGTGCTGCGCGTACTCGCCGGGCGGATCACCCGGCGTTCCCTGTCCGGCGGCGGTCCGGCCGCGCTCGGCCCCTACGCCGAGTTCGGGCCGTGGTTCTGGTGCCGGATCCGGCTGCCCGAGGCCGACCGCATCGACCTGCTGCGCCGTCTGCTGCCCGCCGACGGCGCCCCCCGCACGGACGGGGGCGAACGGTATCTGGACGCCGTGTCCCAGCGCCTGGCCGCCCGGCCCAGGACCGTGCAGGCGCTGCTGTGCCGCTGGTTCACCGACGAAAGCCCGCTGCCCGCCGAGGAGGGGGTGCCGATGCGGCCCACCGTGGCCGCCGCGGCGCAGGCCCTCCTGTACGCCCGCAGGGACCTCGCCGTCGACGACCTGACCGAGGCACTTGCCGACACCGCCCACCCGCGCGCCGCCGAACTGCTCGCCACCCTCGCCGAGGACGAGCCGACCGCCCTCTGCAGGGCTGTCGACCGGTGGGCGCGCGACGAGGAGAGGCCGGCCCGGCGGGCGGCGGCTGCCGTCCACGCCACGCTCGCGGCGGCCCGCGCCCTCTCCGGCTCCGACCGGGCCCTGCTGCGCGGGGCGATGCTCACCCTGCTGGCCCGGCCGGACGACGCGGTCCTGCACGCCCAGGCGCTCACCGTGCTCGTACGGGATCCGGGGACAGGAGGCCGCTACCTGCCGCAGGCCTTGAGGGTCTTCGCCGCCGGAGACCCGCGACTGCCGGTGACCCTTCTCACGGAGGTGTTCCCCGAGCACCCCGAGCCGGTACTCGCAGCGCTGCGTGCCCGCCTCTCGCTGCCCGGGGAGCCCGCCGACGACGTCCTGCGGGAACTGGCCTCGCTGGACACCCCCGTGCTGGCACTGCACGCCCCCGGCCTCGTACGCCACTACGTCGACGGCTGCGGCCGCAGCCGCCCCGGCGAGGACGCCGGGGCACAGACCGCCGCCTATGTGGACCTCAGGCTGGAGCACAGCCCGGCCGCCCGGGCGCTGCTGCTTCCCCTGATGACAGGGCTGCTCCGTGACCGGCCCGCCCCACCGCCCGTACGCGCCGCGCTGGCACGGATGCTCGCCGGCGGGGGAAGCCCCGCGTCGAGACCGCTGCGGGCCGAGCTCCTGGAGGTGCTGCTGGAGTTCGAGCAGGACACCGGCCGGGACCCGGACGTCCTCGACGCCCTGCTGCGGGCCGCCGCGACAGGGTCCGGACGCCGTCCGGAGGCCCGCACACGGGCTCTGGTGCACCGCACCGGGACGCTCCTCGCGCGCACGCCCGAGGGAGCGGCCCGCTTCGACCGGGGGCTCGCCGAACTCGCCCGTGACGTCCCCGGGTTCGCGGACCTCGTCACCCGGTGGCTGGCGGATGCCCCGCAGGAGTGGGCCGCGGTCGTGGGCCCCGGCGCCCGGCGGACGATGGAGGCACTTCGCGGGGCACGGCCCGGGATCCCGGTGCCGATGCAGGCCGTGGGACGTGAGCATGGCAGTCTTAGACCTGCGTAATGGACACACACACGTACACAGGTTCGGGCGAGGAGCGGTCACAGTGCACTGCTGGCGTGGCTTGGAGGACATCCCTGAGGGCTGGGGGCGCAGCGTCGTCACCATCGGCTCCTACGACGGGGTGCACCGCGGACACCAGCTGATCATCGGCCGTGCCGTGGAGCGGGCACGGGAGCTCGGTGTGCCCTCCGTCGTCGTCACCTTCGACCCGCATCCGAGCGAGGTCGTCCGCCCCGGCACGCACCCGCCGCTGCTCGCGCCCCACCAACGGCGTGCCGAGCTCATGGCCGGGCTCGGAGTGGACGCGGTGCTGATCCTGCCGTTCACCGCGGAGTTCTCGCAGCTCTCGCCCGCCGACTTCATCGTTAAGGTGCTCGTCGACAAGCTGCACGCGAAGCTGGTCATCGAAGGCCCCAACTTCCGCTTCGGGCACCGGGCCGCGGGCAACGTCACGTTCCTCGCGGAGCTCGGACCGACCTACGACTACGGCGTCGAGGTCATCGACCTCTACGTCAGCGGCGACGCGGGCGGCGGCGAGCCGTTCTCCTCCACGCTCACCCGGCGCCTGGTCGCCGAGGGAGACGTCGGAGGGGCCGCGGAGATCCTCGGCCGTCCGCACCGGGTCGAGGGCGTCGTGGTGCGCGGCGCCCAGCGAGGCCGTGAGCTCGGCTTCCCCACGGCGAACGTGGAGACACTCCCGCACACCGCGATCCCCGCCGACGGCGTCTACGCCGGCTGGCTCACGGTGAACGGCGAGGCGATGCCGGCCGCGATCTCCGTGGGCACGAACCCGCAGTTCGACGGCACGGAGCGGACCGTCGAGGCGTACGCGATCGACCGGGTCGGCCTCGACCTGTACGGACTGCACGTGGCGGTCGACTTCCTCGCCTACGTACGGGGCATGCTGAAGTTCGAGTCGATCGACGACCTGCTCGTGGCGATGGCCGCCGATGTGAAGCGGTCCAGCGAGCTGATCGCGGCGTACGAACGGGACTGACGCCCTCCTGTGGTGCGCACGCCCGGACAGGGGCATCGTCGGGAGCAGGAGCCGCCGAGCCGGGAGGACGTCCGCACGTGCGTGAACTGCTGTCGGAACTGCGCGACTGGCACACCGCCGGTACGCCCTTCGCCCTGGCCACCGTCGTCGCGGTGCGGGGGAGCGCGCCCCGCGCCCCCGGCGCCGCCATGGCGGTGACCGCGGCCGGCGGGGTGGCGGGCAGCGTTTCCGGGGGGTGCGTGGAGAGCGATGTGTACGAGGTCGCCACCGAGACCCTCACCACCGGCCGCACCCAGCTGCGGACCTATGGCATCAGTGACGACGAGGCGTTCGGCGCGGGGCTGACCTGCGGTGGCACGATCGACGTCCTGGTGCAGCCCTACGTATCGGCGGCCGAACGGGACGCGCTGCGGGATCTCGTCGGCACCATCGGCTCCGGGGAACCCGTCGCACTCGCCACCGTGGTCTCCGGACCCTCGTCACAGGGCCGGAGCCGGATGGTCCTGGCCGGCCGTGTCAGGGGTTCCCTCGGTGACGAGGGCCTTGACGCGGCCGTGACCGACGACGCGCGGGGGATGCTCGCCCAGGGCGCCACCGGCAGCACCGGATACGGCCGGCACGGTGAGCGCCGCATGCAGGACGTCACCGTCTTCGTCCAGACCTTCGCCCCCGCGCCCCGCATGCTCGTCTTCGGAGCCATCGACCACGCGGCGGCCACCGCGAGTATCGGGACCTTCCTCGGCTACCGGGTGACGGTGTGCGACGCCCGGCCCGCCTTCGCCACCCGCGCGCGCTTCCCGACAGCCGACGAGGTCGTCTGTGCCTGGCCGCACACCTATCTGGAATCGACCCGGGTGGACGCGCGCACCGTCGTCTGCGTCCTGACCCACGACCCGAAATTCGATGTTCCCCTGCTCGCCGCCGCGCTGCGCACCCCCGCCGCGTACATCGGTGTGATGGGCAGCAGGCGCACCCACGCGGACCGAGTCGCCCGGCTGCGGGAGGCCGGGGTGGACGAGGAGGGACTGGCCCGCCTCGCCTCCCCCGTCGGCCTCGATCTGGGGGCCCGTACGCCGGAGGAGACCGCCGTCTCCATCGCCGCCGAGATCATCCAGCACCGCTGGGGCGGCACGGGCCGCCCGCTGGGCGAGCTGACGGGCGCGATCCACCACGGCCGTGAGGCGTCCCGCCGGGCCTGAGACCCCGGCGGCCCGGACTCCGGCCCCCGGCCGGGGCCACGCGAGATCGAAGGCGCGGGGGCCGCCCGCCCTTCTCGGCGTCGGGGCCGGTCCTTCGCGGCGTCCACGATCCCGGCTCGACGTCGTCGTCGGCCTCGGCCCGGCCGTCGCCCGGCGCCTCGGCGCGCCTCGGCACCCGGCGTCGCACCGGCTGCCGTCCCGGAGGCGTACCTCGCGTGGCGGCCGGGGGCCCGGGTGGCGGCACGAGGAAGCAGGCGGGTGACCGGAGGCCGCGGTGCTCCGCGGGCCGGACCGCGACGCCGGTCGGGCACACCGGCCCCGGTCCGCGGCACCGTTGTGTGCCTGTGTGCCTGTGTGCCTGTGTGCCTGTGTGCCTGTGGCCCCGGACCGGGGCACCGTTGTGTGCCCGCGGTCCCGCTCCGGACAGCCGTCAGGAGACTGTCGCGCCCCGCGCCGCCCAGTGGCAGGCGACCTGGGTCCGGCCGTCCCCCTCCAGGACCGGCAGATCCTTCGTGCGGCACGCGTCCGCGACGCCCGCGCGCTCCGCCTCGCCCGAGGCGAGGATCTGGCAGCGGGCATGGAACCGGCAGCCGGACGGCACCTTCGAGGGGTCCGGCGGCTCGCCCGTCAGGATCACCGGCTCGCCGTCCGCATCCGGAAGCACGGACAGCAGCGCCTGGGTGTACGGATGCCGGGGAGCCGTGAGGATCTGCTCCACGTCACCGGTCTCCACGATCCTGCCCAGGTACATCACCGCCACCCGGTCGGCGATGTTCCACGCCAGACCCAGGTCATGCGTCACGACCAGCGCCGACAGGCCCAGTTCGTCGCGCAGCCGCAGCAGGAGCGCCAGGATCTCACCGCGCACGGAGGCGTCCAGCGAGGCCACGGGCTCGTCCGCGACGATGAGTTCCGGCTCCAGGACCAGTGCGCCCGCGATCACGACCCGCTGGCGCTGACCGCCGGACAGCTCGTGCGGATACCGCAGGAAGAACCTTTCCGGAGGCCGCAGCCCGGCCCGTGCCAGTGCCCCGGACACGGCCTCCCGCTCGTCACCCGCGTAGCCGTGGATGCGCAGACCCTCCGCCACCGCGTCGTACACCGTGTGGCGGGGGTTGAGGGAACCGCTCGGGTCCTGGAGCACCAGCTGCACCCGCTTGCGGTACGCCTTGAGCGACCTGCCCGCGTAGTCGAGGGGCTCGCCCCCGAAGGTGACCCGTCCCGAGGTGGGGGGTACCAGGCCCAGCAGCGACCTGGCCAGCGTCGTCTTCCCGCACCCGGACTCGCCGACCAGCGCGACGATCTCACCGGGACGGACGTCGAGGTCGACCCCGTCGACAGCCCGCGCGGTCGCCGCCCCGCGCCGGCCGGGGAACGCGACCTTCAGCGCCTGGGCACTGAGCAGGGGAGCCGGGGGAGTGGTGGTCATGAAATGCTCCTTGCTTCCTCGGCACCGCCGTGCGGGCCGGGCGTCGCGGGGGACTCCGGCCCCACCAGCACACAGGCCGCCCGCCGGGACGGGCCGGCCGGCCGCAGCTCCTGGTCCTCGGTGGCGCAGGAGTCCAGGGCAGCCGGGCAGCGCGGATGGAACGTACAGCCCGAGGGCAGCGCCGACGGGTCCGGCGGGTCGCCCGGCAGTCCGCGCGGCGCGTGCCGCGACGAGAGGTCGCCGATGCGCGGGAAGGCCGCGGACAGGGCGCTGCCGTACGGGTGCCTGGCACCCTCGTAGACCTGCTTGGCGGGTCCCTCCTCGACGACCCGGCCGGCGTACATCACCGACAGCCGGTCGCAGGTGTCGGAGAGCACGGCCAAGTCGTGGCTGATCATGATCAGACCGAGGTCCTGGTCACTGACCAGCTGTTCGATCAGCCGCAGGATCTGGGCCTGGATCATCACGTCGAGGGCGGTGGTGGGTTCGTCGGCGATGATCAGCCGCGGATCACAGGCCAGCGCCATGGCGATCATCACGCGCTGGCGCTGACCGCCGGACAGCTCATGGGGATAGGCGTCCGCGCGTGCGGCCGGAAGTCCCACCTGCTCCAGCAGTTCCCCGGCGCGCCGGTGCGCGGCGGCCGGGGTCGCCCTGCCGTGCAGCAGGATGGGTTCGGCGATCTGGTCCCCGATGCGGTGCACGGCGTTCAGCGAGTGCATCGCGCCCTGGAAGACGATCGACGCCCCCGCCCAGCGCACGGCGCGCAGCCGCCCCCACTTCATGGTGAGGATGTCCTCGCCGTCCAGCAGGATCTCGCCGCTCAGGGTCGCGGACGCGGGCAGCAGCCGCAGCAGCGCCAGTGCCAGCGTCGACTTCCCGCAGCCGGACTCCCCGGCGATGCCGAGCTTCTGGCCCGCCTCGACCCGTAGGTCGACACCCCGCACGGCGGGGACGGCCGAGGCCCCCGAGCCGTAGGTGACATGCAGATTCCGGACGTCGAGCAACGGCTGCCCGGTCTCCGGCTTCGGAACGCTCTCGGTCTTCACGGCGGTCAACGGGACACCCCCAGCTTGGGGTTGAGCACGGACTCGACGGTGCGGCCGCACAGCGTGAACGCGAGGGCGACGACGGCGATGGCGAGTCCGGGCGGGGCGAGGTACCACCAGTTGCCGGAGCTGACGGCTCCGGCCTCCCGGGCGTCCTGGAGCAGCCCGCCCCAGGAGACGATCGTGGGATCACCGAGCCCGAGGAAGGCGAGCGTCGCCTCGGTGAGGATGGCGGTGGAGATCACCAGCGTGGTCTGGGCGAGCACCAGCGGCATCACGTTGGGCAGCACATGACGGGACATGATGTGGCCGTGGCCGCCGCCGAGCGCCTTGGAGCGCTCGATGTACGGCCGTGACTCCACGGACAGCGTCTGCGCGCGCACGAGCCGCGCGGTCGTCGGCCAGGTCGTCACCCCGATGGCCAGGACCGTCGTCCAGAGGGACCGCGAGAGCACGGTGGCCAGTGCGATGGCGAGCACCAGCGTCGGCATCACCAGGAACCAGTCGGTGATCCGCATGACGACATTGCCGTACCAGCCCTTGAAGTGACCGGCCGTGATGCCCACCAGGGTCCCGATGGCCACCGAGAGGAAGGCCGCGAGCAGGCCGACGGTCAGCGAGACCCGCGTCCCCCACACCAGCAGGGCCAGCAGACTGCGGCCGAACTGGTCGGTGCCGAGGGGGAAATCGGCGCTCGGGGACTCCAGCGGCCCGCCGGGCGCCTCGGTGACGCTCCGGGAGTCCGCGCCCACCAGCAGCGGGGCGGCCAGCGCGACCAGGGCGATCAGGGCGAGTACGGCAAGGCCCGCCAGGCCGGCCCGGTGGGTGCGGTACTGCTGCCAGAAGCGGGTCGTCGCGTGGCGCCTGCGGGCCCAGGTCAGTGCGCGCGGGCTGGTGGCCTTCGCGGCGTCGGTCGTGGTCGTCATCGGCCCACCCGGGGATCGAGGAGCGGATAGATCACATCGGCGAGCGTGTTCATCAGGATCACCGCGGCGGCGAAGATGAAGAACAGCGCCTGCACCAGTGGCAGATCAGGCACGCTGAGCGCCTGGTAGAAGAGCCCGCCGAGGCCGGGCCAGGAGAACACCGTCTCCACGAGGATGGCTCCGGCGACCGTGTTGCCCAGGTTGACGAAGAGCAGAGTCACGGTCGGCAGCATCGCGTTCGGGACGGCGTGCCGACGGCGTACGAGGTCGTCGCGCAGGCCCTTCGCGCGGGCCGTCGTCAGATAGTCACTGCCCATCTCGTCGAGCAGCGAGGAGCGCATCACCAGCAGGGTGCGCGCGTACTCGACCGCTACGAGGGTGACGACCGGCAGCACGAGGTGGTGGGCGACATCGAGGACGTACGCGAAACCGCTCTCGCTGCCGGACTCCATACCGCCGGTCGGGAACATGCCGGGGACGGGACCGATGCCGACGGACAGCGTGATGACCAGGAGCAGGCCGAGCCAGAACGAGGGCACCGAGTACAGCGTCAGCGCGAAGGCGGTGTGGAAGCGGTCACCGGCCGAACCGTTGCGCCAGGCGGACCTGGCGCCCAGCCAGATGCCGATCGCGGTGTAGATCACGAACGCGGTGCCGGTGAGCAGCAGCGTCGCGGGCAGCGCCTCGGTGATCTTGTCCATGACGGGAGCGCGGAACTGGTACGACGTACCGAAGTCCCCGGTCAGGGCCTTGCCGCAGTACTCGGTGAACTGCTGCCAGAGTGGCAGGTCCAGGCCGAATTCCTTGCGCATCGCGGCGATCTGCTCGGTCGACACCTGCCGGCCGCCGGTCATCTGCTTGACCGGATCGCCGGGGATCAGGCGGAACAGGAAGAAGCTGGTGACGAGCACGGCGAACAGCGAGACGGCCGCACCGGCCAGCTTGCCCGCCGCATAGCGGAGATAGGCGGTCGTGCTGCGGGCGCGTGGACTGCGGGCCGACGGCCCGGCCGGAGCCGGGCCGTCGGTCTGTACGGCGTCCACGCCCGCCGCGCCCTTCAGGAGCGCGGGAGTGCTTTCTGTGCTCATGGACTATTCACGGTCTTCCGCGGTGGAACGACGACGCATGGCGAACAGCAGCCCGCCACCGGCGAGGACGACTACGGCGACACCGACACCGATGAGGACTCCGGTGGAGCCGCCGCCGTCGGACGAATCGCCCGACGCACCGGCTGCCGGAACCGCCGACCACCAGCTCCAGTAACCGTCCTGACCGTAGATGTTGCCCGCGGCCGAGGGCATGGTCGTGATGGACTCGATCTGGTCGGTGCGGTAGGCCTCGACGGCATTCGGGTACGCCATGACGTTCATGTACCCCGTGTCGTACAGCCGCGACTCCATCTGCTTCACGAGGTCGGCCCGTTTGGCGGGGTCGTACTCCGCCAACTGCTTCGCGTAGAGCTCGTCGTACTGCTTGTCGCAGATGAAGTTGTCGGTCGCCGCGGACTCCTTCGCCTTGGCCGGCAGTGCGGCGCAGGTGTGGATCGACATGACGAAGTCGGGGTCCGGGTTTACGGACCAGCCGTCGAAGGCCAGGTCGTACTCACCGGCGTACCAGGGGTCGGAGACGTTGTCGCGGCAGTCGACCTTCAGACCGATGCCGAGGTCGCCCCACCACTCCTGGAGGTACTTGCCGATCGCCTTGTCGTTGGGGTCCGTGGCGTGGCACAGGATCCGGAAGTCGAGCGGCTTGCCGTCCTTGCCGGTCCGCTTGCCGGCGCCGTTCTTCCTGTAGCCCGCCTCGTCGAGGAGGGCGGCCGCCTTCGCCGGGTCGTACGCCAGCTTCTGTCCGGCCGACGGCTTCCAGAAGTACGAGCCGTATCGCGGCGGGATGTAGCCCTCGCCCTCTATGGCGTAGCCCTGGAAGACCTTGTCGATGATGGTCGTGCGGTCCACGGCCATGAACAGTGCCTGGCGCACCTTCTGGTCCAGCAGTGCCGGGTGCCCGTCGCCGAACTTCGTGCCGTCCTTGGTGCGCGCGCCCGGGTTGGTGGCCAGCGCGTAGAAGCGCCGGCCGGGGCCGTCGTTCACCTTGATGTTGTCGGCGGTCTTCAGCGACGCGGCCTGCGCGGGGGTCAGACTCGGACTTCCGGCGACGAAGGAAACTTCACCCTTTCGGAGGGCGGCCACGGCGGCGTCCTGGTCCTTGTAGTAGCGGAAGACGAGCTCGTCGAACTTGGGCGCGCCCCGCCAGAAGTCCTTGTTGGCCTTCAGCTTCACATAGCTGTCGACCTTGTAGTCCGTCAGGACGAACGGCCCGTTGCCGACGATCGGGAACTTCGTGTCGTTGTTGAACTTCGAGAAGTCGCCGACCTTGTCCCAGACGTGCTCGGGGACGATGGGCACATCCAGTGCCGTCATCGTGGCCTGAGGCTTCTTCAGCTCTATGACCAGCTTGTCCGGACTGGGGGCGGTCACCTTCTTGAAGTTGCCGACGAAGCTGCCGTTCGAGGTGGCTGCCCCCTCGTCGGTCATCATCTTGTTGAAGGTCCACGCCGCGTCCTCGGCGGTGGCCTGCTCACCGTCCGACCACTTCGAGTCGGGCCGGATGGTGTACGTCCACGTCAGCTTGTCCGCCGAGGTCTCCCACTTGGTGGCGAGCCCGGGGATCGTCCGGTTGTCCTTGGCGTCGTAGTTCGTCAGGTAGTCGTACATCAGCCGGTGGATGCTCGTGGAAAGCAGCCGCTGGGCGAGGAACGGGCTCAGGGAGTCGACGCTCTGGGCGACCGCGACCGTGAGGGTCGACTTGCCGTCGGCCGCCTGCGCCTCCTGAGCGGCGGGGGCGAGCGGGATTCCGGGTACGACCGATCCAGCGGCGAGCGCCAAGGCGGCGGCTCCGGAGGCGACAAGGATACGCAAGCGGCCGTGTGGGCGGGAGGAGCGTGGTGGGAATCTTGTGACCATGGACGTGGACCTCGCGTCATGACTCGCACGGTGAAGGCGGGCAGATCTCTGGTTCGCCAGTTGGTGAAGCGAAGGTCTATCAGCGGCGGTCGAGTCGCGTCAACGGTCCGCCAAACCGCGTGTGGTCTGCGGGAATGCAATGAGGGCCCGCACCGTGTGAACGGTGCGAGCCCTCATTGGTTTAGACCTCTACTGCCTCACTGCTGAGGCGCCGAAGGCGGCTGCGGGGGGTGCTGCTGCCAGCCCGCCGGCGGAACGGGGCCTTGCAGTTCGGGCTGCCCGGGCTGATGTGCCTGGCCATCGTGCTGCGCGGGAGGGGGAGGCGGCCCCGCCGGATTCCCGCCGGGAGCGCCCTGGGCGGGCAGCGGCTGCTGCCAGCCGTTGTTCTGCGCACCCTGGGCGGGGTACGACGGGTACGGCTGCTGCGGTGCGGCGGCCTGCTGGGGCGGAGACTGCTGCCCCCCGTACGGCTGCTGAGCCCCTTGCGCTTGCTGTGCCCCGTACGGTTGCTGTGCCCCTTGCGCTTGCTGTGCCCCGTACGGTTGCTGTGCCCCTTGCGCTTGCTGTCCCCCGTACGGCTGCTGGGGCGGATACGGCTGTTGCGGCTGCCCCGGGTGCGGCTGTCCGGGGTACTGCTGCCCCGGATACGGCTGACCTGGCTGCGGCTGCGGCGCGTACTGCTGCTGGCCGGGCACCTGCTGACCCGGCGTCTGCTGTCCCGGCATGGGCGGGGCGAACTGCGGCGGCGGATTGCCGCCGTCCGTCGTCCAGAGTCCCTGCTGCTGCTGGGCCCGCTGGAAGTCCTCCGCGACGAGCGCGGAGAGGTTGAAATACGCCTCGCGGGTCTTCGGGCGCATCATGTCGAGGTCGACCTCCGCGCCGGCCGAGAGGTGCTCGTCGAACGGCACGACCACCACGCCGCGGCAGCGGGTCTCGAAGTGCTGCACGATGTCATCGACCTTGATCATCTTTCCGGTCTCGCGGACACCGGAGATGACGGTCAGGGAACGCTGCACAAGTTCCGCGTAGCCGTGCGCCGACAGCCAGTCCAGCGTGGTGGACGCACTGGAGGCACCGTCGACGGACGGGGTCGAGATGATGATCAGCTGGTCGGCGAGGTCCAGCACACCGCGCATCGCGCTGTACAGCAGGCCGGTGCCCGAGTCGGTGAGGATGATCGGGTACTGCTTGCCCAGAACCTCGATCGCCCGGCGGTAGTCCTCGTCGTTGAAGGTCGTGGAGACCGCCGGGTCCACGTCGTTGGCGAGGATCTCCAGGCCGGAGGGCGCCTGCGAGGTGAAGCGGCGGATGTCCATGTACGAGTTGAGGTACGGGATCGCCTGGACCAGGTCGCGGATGGTGGCCCCGGTCTCGCGGCGCACCCGTCGGCCGAGCGTGCCGGCGTCCGGGTTGGCGTCGATGGCGAGGATTTTGTCCTGCCGCTCGGTGGCCAGGGTCGAACCGAGCGCGGTGGTCGTCGTGGTCTTGCCGACCCCGCCCTTGAGACTGATGACCGCGATGCGGTAGCACGACAGCACCGGCGTACGGATGAGGTCCAGCTTGCGCTGCCGCTCGACCTCCTCCTTCTTCCCGCCCAGCTTGAAGCGGGAGGCGGCGGACGGGTTGCGGCTGCTCTTCGCCTTCTGCTTGCCTCGGACCAGCCGGTCCGACGACAGCTCCACCGCGGCGGTGTAACCGAGAGGGGCGCCCGGCACGGAGCGCTCGCGCTGGTCATGGGTGACCGGAGTCGGCCAGGCGGCGCCGGTGCGCGGGTCCACGGGCGGAGCCTGAGGCGCGGACGGCTGCGGCCGGTACGCCTCGGGCTGTTGCTGTTGCTGTTGCTGTTGCTGTTGCTGTTGCTGTTGCTGTTGCTGTTGCTGCTGCGGCTGCTGCTGCGCGGGCAGGTGCGGTGCACTCCCGGGTGCTGCCTGCTGCGGAACCTGAGGAGGGAGCGGGGCCCCTTGCGCGGGGAACTGCGGCTGCTGGCCGGCCTGCGGAGCCGGGAAGCCGTAGCCGCCCTGCGGACCAGGGAAGCCGTAGCCGCCCTGCGGCTGTGCTGCCGGGGGCAGTTGGGGCGCGCCCTGGGCGGGTGCCTGCTGCTGCGGTGCCTGGGGGAACCCGTAGCCACCCTGCTGGGGAGCCTGGGGGATCCCGTAACCGCCTTGCGGAGCAGGCGCGTTGGGCTGGGGCGGCTGCTGAGTCCCCGGCTGGGGCGGCTGTGCCGCAGGCGGGGCCGGGTTCTGCGGGAACCCGTAGCCACCCGGCGTGGGCTGCTGCGCGGGCCACTGCGGTGCGGACTGGGGCGCGCTCGGCTGCTGCGCGGCCGGCTGGAAGGCGGGCGGCAGCGGCGGCAGGGCGCCCTGTGCGGGCGGGAGCGGCGACCAAGGCGCCGGTGCGTTCGACGGCACGGCTCCCTGGGGCGCGTCGGGGGCGGGCGTGCCGGCGGACGGTACGCCGGCCGGCGGTGTGCCCGGGGGCGGAGCGTCCGTCACCGGTCCCGCGTACGCGCCGGCCTGCTCGTCGGCCGTCTCCGGCTCGCCGGTAACTGCCCGCACGGGATCCTGCGCCGCATCCGCCTCCGGGGCGTCGGCCGCATCGCTCTCCTCGGGATCCGTCCCGCTCACCGTGCCGGTCGGCTCCGCGCCGCCGTCGTCCTCGGGCGTTGCGGCAGCGGCCGCGGGCGCCCGGCCGGAACCGGATGCAGCGGCCTCACCCTCGGCCTTGTCCGCCTCTTCGGTCTCGGCCACCTCTTCGGCCTTGCCCGCCCCTTCGGCCTTGGCCGCCTCGCGCTCGGCGATCTCCTGCTTCAGCGCGGCGGGTGAGAACCGCATGGTGGCGCCGCTCTCCACATCACCGCCGCCGAACGGGCCGGACGGGCCGCCGGCTGCGCCGGACTCCTCGGAGCCCGCCGCGGGGGAGACCGGAGCCGATGCCGCGTGAGCGGGCGCGAAGGACGGCGAGGGCGGCTCGGAGGAGGCCGCCGACGCAGCTTCGGACGGCGCCGCCGGAGCCGGCGGCCAGCCGGGCTCGAAGCCTCCCGAGGACTGCGGCCCCGGTACGGACAGCGGAGCCCCCTGCGGCGGCGGTGGCGGTGCCAGGTGCGAACCCGCTCCTCCCGACGAGTCACCCGGCGCGTTCTGCGTGTACCAGGCGGGCGGGGTGTAGTCGATGGTGAACTCACCCGTCATCTCGGCGGGATCCGCGTCGGACGACTCGTCGACGGGCGTGTTCCATCCCCCGCTGATCTCGTCCCGATCGCCGTTCACTTTGCCTCCTGGTGTGGTCGAGCACCCTTGTGCCGTGGTGGGTGGGGGCGACCGTTCCCGTCGTCCGGTCCGCCCGGCTCTCCCCCTTGCGACGCGCAGTGCCTGCCCGCAGGTTCCTCTGCCGCGCCCCCACCCACCCTAATCGCCATGGGGCGCACTACGGCAGGCCGTATCGCTCAGCGGCTGCTGTCCCGTAGGTCACGCCCGGCCACCGGGTGGAGCGACGACGGCAGAACACCGGGGAACGGGCTGTCCGCCGTGCACCGAGACGCATCCAGAACGCATCCAGAACGCATCCGGAACGCATCCGGACGCGACGAGGGGGCGGCAGTCCCCGACAGCCGCCCCCCGCACCGCGTGGATGCCTACTTGAGGTCGAATTCCCCGTCCCGCGCCCCCAGTACGAACGCACGCCACTCGGCCTCCGTGTAGCGCAGCACGGTCCCCGGATCCAGCGACGAGCGCATGGCGACCGCGCCCCCCGGAAGGTGGGCGATCTCGACCCGCTCCTCGACGTCCTCGGTGCCGGGCGCGCTCAGCCACTCCACATCCGAGATGTCGAGAGCGTAGAGCTCGTCCTTTTCCTGCTGGGTGCCCATGCGCACGTCCCTTCGTCGAACTGTGTCGTTCCCCTGCCATGATCCTGAAAAGCGACGGATCCGGGGTGCGAACGGGAGAGGATTCAGTCCATCCTGCGAGCGGTGCCCAGCAATCCGGTCTCGACATCCGTCGTGCTGGTCATCACCCAGTGGCGTTCGCGGCCCGCCACCCAGAGCGTGACACCGTCCGCCAAGGTGGGCAGGGCCTCGCTCTCGGCCCGTGCGAGCCCAAGGATCCGTCCGATCTGCTCGGCCTCGGCCGGCGACACCCGCTGAATACCCACGAGCGTCGCCGCCCGCATCAACCGCGGTGCGACCGGGCTCAGATAGGGCAGCAGCGTCAGCACCGACTGCCACGGCGACGACACCACCCGGCCGCGGGGCGGACGCATACCGCAGTCCCGCACCACCACCACGGGACTGCCGACGGTCGCCCCGGTCGGAGGAACCCGGCCCACGTCATGCAGCGATATGCACTCGAGGCCGGCGCCGGCGGCCTGGGCCAGCGTGGTCCACGCCTGGGTGCGGCCCGTCTCGACCGCCACCCGCGCCCCCGTACCGGCCGCGCGCAGCGCCAGCACCTGCGCCGTCCACAGACCGCCGATCAGCAGGACGTCGTACGGCGCCGGCCGGTGGAAGCCGATCATCTGCGGACGCCCCTCGGCGTCGTCGCCGATGATCACCCCGTCGTCCCCCACCGGCAACGACAGCGCGCCCAGGTGGTCCGCCGCCAGGGTGTGGCCGGCGTGGCGGGGGCCCAGCAGCCCCCGCCTCGGAGCGATGTGCTTCGTCACTGTGCGCCTCCCAGCGGGAGCGTCGCCAGGACGCCCGGCAGCTGCTCGCGGTCCAGTCGCACGAGGCCGACCTCGGCGTGCCGTGCGGCCTGCTCCAATGTCCTCCGTACGCCGACCAGTTCGGTGTCGGAGCCGCCGGTGATCCGTACATGGCCGCGCACGGACACGTGGCCCTGGTGAGCACCGCGGCGCACAGTCAGGCTGAACGTCGTCGCGTACGCGGGCACCGAGGTCAGCAGGGCGACGAGTCGCGGGAGCGGTGTCGCTCCGCGGCCCAGCTCGGGCCAGCGGTCCACGGCGTAGGTGGTGTGCCAGCGGTCGTCGCAGCGCCAGACCCGGGGCGTCTCCGCCGTCCGCCGCTGCGGCGCGGCATCCGGGCGCCCGGCGCGCGCCGACAGGATGGGATTGGCGCACGCGGACGTCGCCACGGCGGAGTTCAGCTCCTCCTGGTCGAGCACCGAGGCCCGGAAGCCCGCACCGGTGATCCGGCTCGCCACGTGGTCCGCGACCCGCACCAGACAGCGCTGAGCCCCACCTATTCCGCCACCGCGGGCCTCGACGGCCTCCCGGCACAGCTCCGGATCCAGCTTCACCGCCACCCAGGTCATCCGCAGCGCGGGCGCCCCGGTCCGGTCCTGGAGAGGGGCGTACGAGAGCCGGGCCACCGAACGCTCCGGCAGGTGCGGCGCCGGAGCGGGCCGTACCTGCTGCACGAGCTGCGCGGACTCCAGCACGATGTCGTCCACCGCGAGCGCGTCGCCCAGGAGGGACAGCGGAAGTGCCCGGGCACCCTGTGCCTGGCGCAGCGATTCACCGCTCGCCTCGACCCGCACGACGGCGGTCAGGAACGTACCGTCCCCGACCATGCCCACCGTGCGGCGAGCGCCGTCCACATAGATGTAGGGAGCGAATCCCGGCACGCTCTCCGCCACCGGAGCCAGCTGCGGCTCCGTCTCGGCGGGAGGCGCCACGGCCGTGCGCTTGCGACGGCGGAGCGAGGACACCGTCGAGAGCCAGTCCTGGACGGCCCGGCCCCGGCGGCGTACCACCGCGAGGAGGATCAGCAGACAGGCGATCACGCCCGCGGGAATGAGCCACGCACCGCCGAGCGCGGCGCCCACCACGGCCACTGCCAGGGCTGCTTCGACGAGAACCATCTGCCGCAGCGCGGGACCGACGCGGCCGGTCCTGGAGATCGAATGGAGAGTGGTGGCCGCAGGGGCGTCCGCCGACCGGTGGGGAGCTGTGCCGTCCGACCCGTTGCTGCGTTGCCTCCGGGAAGGGCCGGGCGTTCGGTGGGTGGACCGCCTCGTGCGTTCCCCCGTCGCTGCACCCATCGCCGCGTTGCCCCCTCGTGTCCGTATTCACCGTTTTTTACACGGGCGTTGATCGGGCGATCACCCTACCTGAGCGGTGAGAGCCAAGTGCCAACAGGCATAGTAGGGGTCCCGGTCGGCGGCAGCGGTCCACGGAGGGTGTGGGAACCTGGTCGCCCACAGGGGAGAAGGGGCAGCGCGCACATGGCATCTCGGCGGGACGAACTCAATGCCTACACCTTCGCGAAGCGGAGGTTGGTCGCACAGTTCCTGCAGCCCCACCCGTCCGGATCGGAAGAGGGCGCGCCGCGTCCACTTCGCGCGGTGGTACCCGGAGTGATCGTCGGTGTGGTCGTCCTGGCGGTATTCGGAGCCTGGGGCATGTTCAAGCCCGTGGCCCCCCAGAAGTGGGACACCCCCTACGAGAACGTCATCATCGCCAGCAAGTCCACCACCAGGTACGTGGTGTTGAAGACCGACGGCAAGACGCAGCTCCATCCCGTGCTGAACATGTCCAGCGCCAAGCTCCTCCTCGCCCCGGACAAGGGCAAGGTCGTCAACGTCGACGAGTCGGTCCTCGACAGCGGCAAGATCCCGCACGGGGCCACCCTCGGCATCCCGTACGCCCCGGACCGCCTGCCCGACAAGGCGGAAGCCGGCTCCACGAAGCGCTGGGCTGTCTGCGAGCGGCCCGGTGAGGGCGGCAGGGCCATCCAGAAGGCGGCATTCGTCTTCGCGGAGCGCGAGCAGGGCAAGACCGAAGGCACGAACAAGCTTCGGGGCGGCGAGGTGATGTACGTCGAGGGCCCGGGACCGGACAGGACCCGCTACCTCGTGGACGCCACGGGCAAGGCGTACCCGGTGAAGAACGACGAGCTGCTGCTCCGCACCCTGGTCGACCAGGACCGTGAACCCCAGCGCGTCTCCGCCGATTGGCTCGCCACGCTCCGCACGGGGGACGAGGTCGCGTTCCCGGCCATCGAGGGAACTCCGGGCGCCGACGCGGGTGTTCCGGGGAAGCTGCAGTCGGAGGACAACAAGGTGGGCATGATCCTCGCCGCTACCTCCGGCACGCGGACCCAGCAGTACGTGGTCCTGCCGGGGAGGGTCGCCCCGGTGTCCGACTTCGTGGCCAAGCTCCTCCTCAGCAGCAGTGCCCTGGTCGGTCTCGGCCAGGACGGCAAGGCGAAGCCGGTCAGCGCCGGAGCGTTCGAGCCCGGTGACGCGTTCGGGCAGAAGACGGACTGGCCGGCGAGCGAGGCAGCTCCCGTCAACTCCGCCAGCGCGGACAGCGGAAGCCGTAACACCGTGTGCAACGTCCTGCGCGGCGTCTCGGAGAAGACCGGCGGCAGCACGCTCAGCACCTGGGCGGGCAAGGGCTTCCCCGCCACGCTCCCCACCGGCTCCAGCAGTGCCTACGTCACCCCCGGGTCCGGCCAGCTCTTCCGGCAGTTCAAGGGGTCCAGCCCCGAGTCCGGTCCTCTCTTCCTGGTGACCGACACCGGGCTGCGCTATGCCATGCAGTCCAACGGCGACAGTGTGCAGGACGACTCCGGCATCGGTGAGTCGGGCACGAAGGCGGAGAGGGAGCAGAGGCAGAAGGAGGCACAGCAGGCGCAGAACCGGCTCGGGTACAAGGACGTCGACCCGGCGCCCGTACCCGCCGCCTGGTCCGCCTTCCTGCCGACCGGCCCCCGCCTCTCGACCGGCGCCGCACGCCAGCCGCAGGGTTCGTGAGGAGCGACCACGTGACCACACATTCCTCCTCCCGCTTCCTCCGCTCTTCCGGCAGGCGCCTGCTGACCACCGCCGCTGCCACCGGCGTCCTCCTCGTGACGCTGCCGGTCCTGCCGGCGGCCGCGGACGACTCCACCCAGTGCACCTTCCCCTCGAAGAAGTACGCGGGCCGCCCCTGGGCACTGCAACGCGTACTGATGGACGAACTGTGGGAGCAGTCCACCGGCAAGGGCGTACGGGTGGCGGTCATCGACACGGGCGTCGACATCAAGAACCCTCAGCTCACGAAGGCCGTGGACACCGGGAGCGGCCGCAACTTCCTGCCGAAGGACCTCAAGGACGACAACGGCAGCAAGATCGAGCGTGGCAAGGAGAACGGCACCACCGACGTGGTCGGCCACGGCACCAAGGTCGCAGGCATCATCGCCGCGCGCGAGGCGAAGGGCACCGGCTTCACCGGCCTGGCTCCCGACGCGACGATCATCCCGATCCAGCAGAACGACGCGGAGGGCCACGGGACCGCCAGATCGCTGGCCGAATCGATCGACTACGCGGCCGGCCAGGCCGACGCGGACATCATCAACATCTCCCAGGACACGGCCAACGCGGTGAAGCCCGAAGCCGTCCTGAAGCAGGCGGTGGACGCAGCCCTGGCCAAGGACATCGTGATCGTCGCCTCCGCCGGCAACGACGGGCTGGGCGGAAACGTCAAGGAGACCTACCCGGCCTCGTTCCCCGGAGTCCTGGCCGTCGCAGCCTCCGACCGAAACAACGAACGTGCGGCCTTCTCCCAGTCCGGTGACTTCGTCGGGGTCGCGGCTCCCGGTGTGGACATGATCTCCACGGTTCCCGGTGGAGGACACTGCGCCGACAACGGCACCAGCTTCTCGGCCCCTTACGTCGCCGGAGTCGCGGCGCTCGTCAAGGCCAAGCACAAGGACTGGACGCAGGAACAGATCGTCGCCCAGATCGAGCAGACGGCGGAGCGCACGATCGGAGGCCACGACCACCTGGTCGGCTGGGGGGTCGTCGACCCTGTGCGCGCGCTGACGGAGGATGACAAGCCCGTCGAGAAGCCGGTGGCACACGAGGGCGTGGACAAGGGCGAGGCGCCCGTCCCCGCCGCACTCCACCTGGGCGAGACAGCCGACGAACGCAACGCCCGGCTCGCGACCTACGTCGTGGTGGGCGGGGGAGTCCTGGTCGCCGCCATAGCGGGGACGGCCGTGGCCGTGCGGGACAGGCAGAGGCGGCGGGGGCGACCGGCCGGTGGGTGACGTTCCGGGCCGCAGGTGGTACCGGAAGTTACGTGATGGACAAGACAGTTGGTCATGTCAGTGCCATTGGCTAGAGTGATGGTATGGGGCCAGTCCTGTTCGCGCGGGTGCGATAGCAACGCGAGGCGGACTGTGCAAACGGGGAAACGGGGAAGGACAGCAACGTGACCGAAGGCAAAGGGGATCTCCGGCGCGGAGTGGGCGCCTTGGAGGCGTTCCAGAAGAGCGTGAACGCATTGCTGGCTGACCTCGAGAGTTCACCGGCCGGCAAGTCGAAGGTCGCGGCACAGTCGGTGTCGCGTACCGCCTTGAGTGGCCAGAATGCATGCTTCGCAGAAGCGGATGGGCTCTACACCCAGTACAACCGTGTCCACGACTCCCTCGTCACGCTCTCGAAGTCCCTGGGTGACCAGATCGAGTACCTGAACCTCGGCGTGCACGCGGCAGCCGTCGGCTTCGACAACGTGGACGACGACACGCGGCGGCGTTTCCATCAGATCCAGACACGTCTGGGCAGGGAACACGAGAGGGCACAGGACGAGCAGAGGGTCAAGCCCGAGCAGAACGCAGACAAGCAGAGCGACGCGGGGTGGGCAGCCGAATGAGCGAACCGACGAAGCAGGAACCGGGCTCCGAGTCGCAGCCTGAACTGACTCCCGCAGAACAGCAGAAGCATGACGAGGCGCGTGTCCAAGGGCAGTTGCTCGTCACGGATGTAGGCCGCGTCATGCAGCCCATCCTCGACGTGTTCGGGAGCTCCGGTTCTTCGGGACGTACCTCCTTCGAGGGACACGAGCTCAACGCGATGATCGACCTGATCGAGAACTCCAAGCCGGAGCAGCTCGAGGAGGCGGGCAAGGCCCTCTGGGATGCCCGGGACGCGATCAAGAAGGCGTCGCAGGAACTGAAGGACTTCATCGGCGGCGTCGAATGGGAGGGCGAGTCCGGAACCGCATTCCGTGACTGGGGCAACGGCCTGGCCGTCCACGCCGACAAGCTGAGCGAATTCGCCGATGTGGCCGGGACGCAGATCACGGTCGCGGGCACGGGCCTCGCCTCGGTACGCAACTCCCTCCCGCCCCGGGACAGTCGCCTCATCCGCAAGTCGCCCGACGAGGTCGAGGCCCCGAAGCGGATCGAGGGCAACGCGGAGTACGAGGCTGCGGTCAAGGTCGAGAAGGACCGCCAGGAAGCAATCAACCAGGCGAACCGGCTGGCCTCGTACTACGCGGTCTCCGAGGAGACACTGGCGGCGCAGGAGCCCCCGCGGTTCGAGAAGAAGCTCGATGTCGCGATGCCGCGGCCCAGGAACCGAAGGGTGGATTCCGACTCGGACGGTTCGTCGTCGGAGTCTGACGGCACATCACGCGGAGGTGTTTCAGGCGTACCGGAGCGTTCGGCCGCGCCTGACGCATCAGGCGCGATCGGCCATGCGGTCACCGTTGAGAGGCCCGGGTCGGTCGAACCGGTATTGGACAAGGGCACATCGACAGAGATCAACAGTGTCGCCACCCCAACGGCCCCGGCGAACAGCCCGATCACGCCTTCTCCGGCACCGACCACAAGTCCTGCACCTGGTGGAAATCCTCCTCCCGTGGCGAACGGCTTTGTGAACCCCGTGACGAGTAACTCGCGGCCTCAGGGAGCACCAGCCCCCAGAACTGTCAGCCAGTCAGGGTTCAGTGGTGCCAGGCAGAACGGCCCTACGGCGAGTGGCCCTGCGGCGAACAGCCGCGCGGGATCACCGGTGGGGCGCCCCGCGCCCATGACCGGGGGCCCGGCCTCCGGTAATCCCGCGCGTGCGGTCGGCGGACCACAGTCCCCGACTGCCGGCCGGCCCGCTGTCACCGGTGGCAGGCCCGTGGCGGCAGGCCACTCGGGCACGTCCCCGGCTACCGGCCCTCGTGCCGGACGGGCGAGCGGCATCACGGGCGGTACTCCGCAGCGCGCAGTTCCGGGCGGGAGTAACCCCGGGGGCGCTCGTGGCGTCCCGCGCGGCACGGTCATCGGGGCCGGTGGCGCCGCACGACCGGGCGGACCTGCCGGTGGCATCGGCCAGCGAGGTGTCCTCGGGGCCGGTGGCACGAATGGTGCGTCGCGTCCTGGCGGACGAGGGACTCCGAGCACCAAGGGTGTTGTGGGTACGCCCCGTGGAGGTGCGGGGGGACCTGGCGGCAACGCGAAGGGCTTCACGGCCGGAGGCGCAGGTCTCGTACGCGGCCCGGGCCGGAGGGACTCCAGGGACGAGGAGCAGGACGACGGCACGCCGCGCCCGGACTACCTGACAGAGGACAGAGAGACATGGGAGGCCGGCCGGCGGGGAGCCGCACCGCCGGTGATCGAGTAGGTATTGGGAAGGTTCGGAAGTCAGGATGACAGCAGGAATGAGCCAGGCCCGAAAGCGCAGTGGCTCTCTCGTATCGAGAGGGCGCCTACTCGGCACGATGGCCGTGGCCGTTACTTGGACTGTGGGACTTGCTGTGGCTGCTCCCTCAGTATTTGCCGCAGACGTGCAGTCCAAGCAGTGGTATCTCGAAGCGATGCAAGCCGAAGAGATGTGGAAGGTCGCCACGGGGGAAGGCATCAAGGTTGCTGTCATCGACACAGGCGTCAACCCGTCGACGCCGTCTCTCAAGGGGCAGGTCCTGAAGGGGCTCGACGCCACAGAGGCCGACGGTGACGAATACGACGACTACAGCGGCCACGGCACTACCATGGCTGAGCTGATTTCGGGAACTGGCAAGGGCGGAGGGCTGAAGGGCCTTGCCCCGGGTGCGAAAATCATCCCGATCCGGATCAGTGACACCGAATTCCAGGATGAGCACTCGGTGAATGCGCGTGACTCTGAAGACGCCATTCGCGCTGCGGCAGACAGTGAGGCGCAGGTCATCAGCATGTCGTTCGGTAGCGAGTTCTCGTCCCCCGAAGAGCGTGAGGCCGTCCAGTACGCACAAAGCAAGGGAAAGCTCTTCTTCGCTTCCGTTGGAAATAATGGACAGGACGGAAATGGGGAAGAGTATCCGGCGGCTTACCCCCAGGTCGTCGGAGTGTCGGCCGCGGACAAGAACGGCAAAGTAGGCGAATTTTCCCAGCACGGTCAGATCACCGACATCGCAGCTCCTGGTCTCGATGTCCCGTACTGGTGCGATGAAACCTTCCAGAAATATTGCGATGGAAACGGCACCAGCCAGGCAACCGCCATCGCGTCGGCCTCAGCGGCCCTGGTGTGGTCCGCCCACCCGGAATGGACCGCTAACCAAGTCCTCAATGTGCTTTTTGACACTGCCAGCCGGGACTGGGAAAAGGGCACCCTCAGCAAGTACCTCGGCCACGGCTTGATCCGCCCCTCCATGAACATTCTGAAGGGCAAGGGAGCCCCCGGCGCCGCGGACATCAGTCCTCTCACCAAGGAGAAGACGTCCGGTTCCGCAGGCTCAGCAGCCCCCTCCGCATCAGCTTCGTCACAGCCTGACAAGAAGGAGAAGGCTGACGACGGCGCCGTGGCAGGCTCCAGCACGGAGAAGAACGACGACAGCCAACTGGGCCTGATCCTCGGCGGAGTGGCGGTAGTCCTCGTGCTCGGCGGCGGTGCCTTCGCGATTGCCCGCAAGCGCCGGACCGCCTGACCGCCTGATCGACCGCAGTTCCTGCAAAGCACCTCCGGCGGTGACGCCGGATCGAACAAGAGCACAAGGAAGGAAGCCAGCACCATGGCAGATCAGAAGCTTTCAGATGAGATGCTCCTCAAGCTTGAGGACGAGCTCAGCAAGCGCTTCGAATCGGTGAAGGGCCAGCTGAAGACGCTCCAGGCGACGATCGACAGCTTGGAAGGCGCCTGGAAGGGCGTCGGCGCCAACGCCTTCAACGCCAAGCAGGACGACATCAACATCAAGATGGGCAACATCGCCACCCGGCTGGTGAACTTCCAGGAAGCCATCAAGGCGGCCCGGACCATCTCGGGCAACACCGAGGACGAGATCAGGCAGGCCCTCCAGGGTGTGGACGTCGTCGCCGGTCACTCGGAAGGTTCGCAGGCCAAGACCTCGGCCATCAACGCCCTCTGATCCTCGCCGTACCCGTACCACCACGTACGGATCATCACCTCGAACTAGATTGAACTGGAGGACCGTATGCCGACCAACGACGGCACCATGGTTGTCACTTACGCAAGCCTGGAGCAGGCCGCTGGGGACATCGACCGGCAGAGCAGGCAGCTTCAGGAGGACCTTGCGGCGATCAAGCGCATGGTAGCCAGCGTGTCCGAGCTCTGGGTGGGCGAGGCCAAGACGGCGTACGACGCAGCGCAGGCCGGCTGGGACCGCGACGCCACGGGCATTCATACAGCCCTGGCCGAGATCTCCCGCAAGGTGCGTGACGCCGGTACGGCCTACCAGGCCGGCGACAAGCGGGCGCGGGCCAACTTCGAGTAGGACTCGCCGAACAGCAGACAGGTCAGGGTGGGCACGCACGGGAGGTGCCCACCCTGACCTTTGTCGTGAGGACGTCATCCGCGCGGTACCGAGCGATCGATCGACGGATGCCTCTCGTACGCCGACGCGCCGGGCCCGTGGACCAGGTGACCCATGTGTCGCGACCAGGAGCTGTCCGGCCGATCATGTAACCGTCGTTTGATCTGCCCGTTCTTCCCGGTATGGGGCGAGGAGAACGCGGTGATCTGTCGGACGCGGAGTGGGGACGGTTGCGGCCGTTCCTGCCGGTGAGCAACGGTCGGTGTGGGCGGTGGCCTGATCACCGGCAGGTGATCGACGGGCGGTACAAGAAACGCAACACCGTCGGGAGGGCCATCAACAAGCTGAAGAACCTCCGGGCCGCCGCGACCCGTTACGACAAGCGCGGATATGTCTTCCTCGGCACTGTGACCGCGGCCGCCCTGGTCATCTGGCTACGGGCTTGAGGCCCTGTCACAAGGCGAAGGGCCGGTATTTCAGAGCCTGGTCGACCACCGCGGGAGCTGTCAGCTCCCGCCCCTTGGGCCAAAAGATCAAGTCGCTTACGTAGCCGCTCGGACAGCCCAGGGCCTTGCCCAACGCTTCCATCACACCGCACATCTCGGCATCGTCAACGTGGTCGGCGTCCATGATCTTCTGCACCAACTCAATGGCCGCTTCACGAGCCACCGCCGTCACAGCCACCCCTTCCAGAAGAGGACCAGCCTAGAGAGTCGCATGATCGGCCGGACAGTTCCTAGCCGGCCCGAGGCCCTTCTCGACGGATGCGACGATCCGGCCACGAGGTTCGTGCCTCCCCAGGCTTCATTCCTCCCGGGGCGGAGGCAGGGGCGTGTCGGCGGGGCAGCAGCACAGGGAAGAGGGGAACCCTCAGCACCCGCCCTCGCGACTGGTCACCGCGAAGTCGTACTTCGGGATGGTCACCGAGCCGGCGCCACCCGCCACGCCGGGGGGCTCGTAGTCCCCGTCCTTCGACCGCGTCCTTACGACGTGTACGCAGAAGGCAGCGTCCGCGCCAGCTGCCTGCACCGTGTAATCGGCATCGGAGGGCTTGTTGGAGGCTGCGGCGCCGGCGTCCACACCGCTCTGCGGGGCGCCGCCACCGCCGTTCTCGACGACCTCTTCCTCGATCATCTTCGCGATCTCCTGATCGAAGCCGCTGCCGTCATCGAAGATGTCGCCCAGGCGCGAAGTGCCATTCAGCTCCGACGTGGCCTGGCTGACCGCGCTGGACAGTTCGTCGTCGCTCCACTCTCCGTTCGCCGTCACGGCCATCAACTGGAACGCCGAGAAGATTCCGATCCCGGCCATCCCGAAGAGAACGACGCGCGCGGCAACGAAAGCAGAGTCGGATATTTCGGGTGCCGAGGGATTGAAAGATTGGCGCCACCCACGGGCCCGGTCCGCCTTGACGCAGCCCATGGCCACGAGTCCCGCTGCCAAGGCTATGACTACCGCAGTCAATGCATACAAGGCCGACCTCATTCTATCTGCCGCAGACACCGGACCCCAGATCGGTACCGCCGGTCCCGAATTTCCTCCGCAGCGATGGGCGCCGTAACCACCGGCAGTCGTACGTTTCCTGAATCCGCTAACAGGGATTCAATTGTCAAGCGACGTTCAAAGGCTCTCGGGAAGTCGGGACGGCAGGTCGCACCTCGCGTCCTTGTGGACGAACTCTGCGGTACTGAGCACCAAATCTTTCAGTGCTTCTTTGGCTGTGGTCACGCTGTTTTCCGACTGTTGATTGAGGGTCACCGAGACGCTGATGCTGTATTCGCCTCCCGGGATCCGTCCAGCTGAGACGCAAGGGAGCAGGATGGCGGCTTTGTGCGATGAGACGACTCCGCCTTTTCCGGCAGCGAAATCGTCAAAATCACCAGGGTAATCCGCCTGCCTGTCTGCAATCGTGCTACTTGCCCAGCTGTCGACCGGCTCGTCGCGCATCAACTCTGCATTGGTGTAGAGAAGTACACTTCCTTCGCCTCTTACCGAGCATCTGGACGTGTAGGAACTGTCGGATTGATCGATCCGGGCCTCCGAATAGAGGCTACCGAACGAGTACTCTGTCTGTTCTGGCAGAACATTTTTGAGTGCCTGTACTCGACTATCCGAGGAGCCGAGGCCTTCGCATATGTCACTCGCGTCAATGGTGCCGACCTGTTCAAAAGGAGGCACCTCAAGCAGGCGTGCTGTGCCGACGGCGAGCCCGCCTGCGATGACGATTATCGCAGGAATGAAGTACTTCTTATTTTTGATCCGCATAGTTAACCCTTCTTTTCGAGCTGCTTCGGGATGCCTTCGCCCTCGAAAGCGTCATGCACGTTGGACTTAGCGTTATTAAATCCCTGTTCCGCTGCACCTGCCACTGTTGCGTTGATGTGTGGCGAAGGGTTCCCTGAACTCTGGCCAGCCTTTTCGGCAGCCAATTCGACGAGTTTGTACGTGGATTCTTTGGTGCCGTCCATGGCTTGCCCGTTGCTGTAGATCACCTTATCGCTGCTGTCCCTCAAGGAGCCTTCGGTGATTGCTCCGATGATTTCTTCAGCAGCGGTCCCGGCGATACCTCCGACAATCACTCCACCTGGCCCGACGTACGGCGCCGTGCCGAGGCCGACGCCGATCCCGACAGCGCTTCCCACCAAGGTGCTTGTCGTTTCAATGGCCTTGTTGTACTCGGCGTCCTTGGCGCCTCCGTCCAACTCGCCCTGGTATGCGCGTCCTGCTCCGATGGTGCCCTCGACTTCGCCTGCCACGGTGGCAACAGCCTCGATTCCAGCCTTCAGGTTCTGAGCCTGCGTGAAGGATGGATCCGTGCCGATGTATGCATCAGGGTTTCTGAAGTGGTGCTCCATCAAATTGGTGGTGTAGCTGTGCTGAGCAGCATTGACCGAGGCGTATCCTTCAGGATTTTGGCCGAGCGTGTAGAGGAAGCGGGTTATATCCGTCTCGCCGAGTTTTGCCTGTGAACCTGCGAGGGGGAACAGGGTCTCTTCTCCGGACTCGCCCGGATGCAAGCCGCGGTGAATGTCCGGCATGTATTCGGCTGCGATCTGCCCGATACTGTCGGACATATAACCGTGGTCGGACAAGCGGCTAGGATCGTCAGCAATTGAACCGACAACGCTCTCCATCAGATTTGCCTGTTGGGCGGTGTGTGCTGGTGCGTTCTCTGGCGGTTGCTCACCCGCGGCGTGTCCCGTTATCGCTGCTTCGAGAGCCAAAGCCATGTTGTTCCGCCCGGAGATGCTGTCGTCGCCCTTGTCGTTCCGGTCCTCCGGCCAGTCCCGCTCCTCGAAGAGGTAGTCGAAGTTGCTGAGCTCCCTCATCCCCTTCTTTCCGTCCCCGTCCGTGTCCTCCTTGAAGTCGTGATCCTCATCCTTCGTGACGAAGGTGTCGCTGAAGAACTCCGTCGCAGCGTCAGGACTGTTCGAGAGAGCCCTCATGAAGCCGGTCATCGGATCCGACCCCGAGTCGGATCCCGTCCGGTTGAGGAGAGGGTCCATCCCCATGTGCTGCCAGGCGCCGTGGCGCCCGTTGTCGGTGAACTTCTTCTCGGTCTTGATCAGCTCATTGCCGTAGTCATCGAGGAACTTGTTGTCATAGTTCCCCCATCGCATCAGGTTGCTCATCACCTGGAAGCCCAGGGTGCCGGAGTTCTTGGAAATCGGCTGGCTGCCGAGTTCCACCATGTCGCGCTTCCAGGTCGTCATTCCCTGCGAGTCGCTCTGACTGGCGGTCGCCAGGGTGAGGCTCAGGTTCTTCTGGAGTTCGTCGTACTGGTCGACCCTCTCCCTGCCGATGTCATAGGCGCGGTGGGGATCGTTCAGACCTGCCCAGAAGTCCAGCGTCCCCTGTGCCTTCAGATTCTCCGCGAAACGGGCGGCGAACAGCTCGTCGCCCGACATCTTCCCCAGCCCGGCGTTCAGCTTGTCGAACTCCTTGACCGTGAGGTCCTCAGGCTTCTTCTTCGCGAGTGCCGAGAGCTCGTCGGCCTGCTTGATCGCGTTGGCCGCGGTGTCCCGGTCCTTGTACTCGGCGCCCGTGAATCCGAGATCGGCCTGGTCCGCCAAGGCCCTGAGGGCGGTGGAGCCCGTCTTGTCGCTCTCGGTGGCCTTGTCGAGGATCTTCTGGAGCTCGTCGCGGAGCGCGGTGACGTCGCTCTGGCCGTGGTCGGGAACAGTCGTGCCCTTGGCCGCACGGTCCGGGTGGATGTTCATCGTGACCGTGAAGCCACCACCGCCTGTCGTGGTGACCGTGAGGTTCTTCTTCAGGCCGCGTTCCAGGGCGTCGTTCAGCTGCCCCTGGTACACCTTCAACTCGTCGCGCGTGTCCTTGAGGATGCTCCACAGGGACTTGGCCTGCTTGTGGGCGTCATCGAACTCGCGCACCGTCTTGTCGACGAACCCTTTGGTGACATTGGCGTTCTCGCCCGACCAGTCGGCCTTCTCGGCTTTTGCCTTGAGGCCGTCCCGGGCATCTTCCTTCAGGGTGGCGAGGTTGGTCACCATGGTCGACCAGTCGGTGACGGCCGCGTCCAACTGCCCGAACTTGGCGAAGCGCAGGGTCTCGAGATCCATCAGTTGTCCGCCTTGTTCGTCTCACCCTTGGGCGCGTTGTGGTCGTCGAAAGCCTGGTCGAGCGCGGCGATGCTGCTGACCCGGCTTCTCACGTACTGGTCGTCGCCCTGATGCACGTACTTCGTGAAGTCCATGTGATTCGCTATGTGCCCACACGCGTCCATGAGGGACTTGAGCTGTACGTCCCACCGGTCCGCCACGTGCTGGAGGGCGCCGCCGAGCTCGAACCCCTGGGTGGTGAGGTTGCCCGCTGCCGTCTCGCTGGTGGGCACCGCGACGCGGCCCTCCTTCCAGAGGCGCGTGTTCAGCTTCGAGGCCTCGTCGCGTACGTCCGACAGGTCGGTGTCGTTGACGGCGAGGTCACCCTTCTTCCCACCGCCACTGCCTCCGGAGCTGTTGAGCTGCATCTGGGAGCCGCTGTTGGCAGCCGCGTCGGCCTTCAGTTGTTCCCACTCGGCCCATGCCATGGGTGGAACCTCCAGTGTGTGCCGGCGGCGCCGGACTTTCGGAATCACGTCTGCCAGGAGACGGGAGGGGCGGCGGTCGCCCGCGTCGATGTACGGACGGAGACGGGGCGGCGCACACCGACCGTGAGGCGATGAGTCCGCGCCGCCCCGCTGACGTCGGTTACCGGTCGCCGTCCATGAGCCCGGACTGCACCAGCGGATTCCCGCGTCGCCGGGTGACGAAGACCCCGCGCCCCGGGGGCATCGGACGCGGTCGTACGTTGCCGAGGATGTCTCCCTCGACCGGGTCGCCGGACAGCATCACGCCCTGCGCACCCAGTTCCAGGATGCGTTGCAGGAAGGGCTCGTACAGAGCGCGGCCTGCTCCCGCCGTGCTGCGGGCGATGATGAACCGGACGCCGACGTCCCGGGAGAACGGCAGCATCTCCGTGAGCTTCGCCAGCGGGTTCCCGCTGGACGTCGACACCAGGTCGTAGTCGTCGACGACCACGAACACCGTCGGGCCGCTCCACCAGCTGCGGTCACGCAGCTCCTGGGCCGTGACCTCGGGCGAGGGGGTGCGGCGCTTCATCAGGTCGTACAGCGCGTCCGCGTGGTGGTCCATGTTGTTGGACATGGGCACGTACTCCGCCAGGTGCGTGGCGGGGGTGACGTCCAGCAGCGCTCGCCGGTTGTCGATGACGAAGAACTTGGCCGCGTTCCCGTCGTACCGCTCGGTCAGCTGCTTGATGAGGAGGCGCAGCAGATTGGACTTGCCTGACTCGCTCTCGCCGAACACCAGGAAGAACGGGTCCCGCTCGAAGTCGAGGAAGACCGGCTCCAGGTTGTTCTCGTCGATACCGAACGCGATGCCCCGTTCCGGCTGCGCGTAGCCCGCGGGCAGCTCGTGGGCGGGGAGTTCGCGGGGCAGCAGCCGGACGGCCGGGGCGGGAGCCGCGGTCCAGTGACGGGCGACCTCCTGGTTCATGGCCGCCGTGGCCTCGGAGAGGTCGCTGTCGGAGTTGATGCCGTCGATCCGTGGTACCGCCGCCATGAAGTGCAGCTTCTCCGGCGTGAGACCGCGACCGGGTACGCCGGCGGGCACGTTGACCGCGGCCTTGCGGTCCAGTTCGGAGTCCATGACGTCACCGAGCCGCAGTTCGAGCCGGTTCATCAGGTGGTCCTTCAGGTTGGCCCGGACCTCCATGGAACGCGACGCCGTTACGATCAGGTGGATGCCGTAGCCGAGACCGCGCTGCGCGATGTCCACGGCCGCCGATTCCAGGCCCTCGTAGTCCGTCCTGAAGTTGCCCCAGCCGTCGATGATTAGGAAGACGTCACCCCACGGCTGGTCCGTCGCCGAGATCTCGCCGCGCGCACGCATCCTGCGGAAGGTGGCGATGGAGTCGATGCCGGCGCTGCGGAAGTACTCCTCACGGCGCGCCATGATGCCGTACACCTCGGCGACCGTACGGCGCACCCGCTCGGGGTCGAGCCGGGACGCGATCCCTCCGACGTGAGGCAGTCCGGAGACCGAGCTCAGACCACCGCCACCGAAGTCGAGGCCGTAGAACTGGACCTCGTGGGGCGTGTGGGTGAGGGCGAAGCCGGCGATGAGTGTGCGCAGGAGCGTGGACTTGCCCGACTGCGGGCCACCTGTGATCTGCATGTGGCCCGCAGCGCCGGAGAAGTCCCGGTAGAGCGTGTCGCGGCGCTGCTCGTAAGGCTTGTCGACCACACCCAGCGGTACGACGAGACGCCCCGAGCCCTCGAAGCCGGGCTGCGTCAGGCCACGGCCCTCGACCGCGGAGAGCCCCGGCAGGAGCTCGTCGAACGACGGAGGGTTGTCCAGCGGAGGCAGCCACACCTGGTGCGCGGAGGCACCCCGTCCCTCCAGCCGGCGCACGATCACGTCGAGCACGGTGTCGGCCAGGGCGTCGTCCTCGGCCTTACGCGCCTCGGGCACGCCGGCCTGCGCCGTCGGCTGCACGTAGCGCACCGGTACGGGAGCAGCGGTGAACACCACGGGCCTGCGGTCCACCGGCAGCGGGCCGGAGGACGCGGCCGGCTGGGCGCCCGAGCGGTACACCCCGGAGACGTATGCCGCCTTGAAGCGCACCATCTCGTCGGTCCCGTACTTCAGGTAGCCCGAACCGGGGACATTGGGCAGGTGGTAGGCGTCCGGTACACCCAGCGCCGCGCGGGACTCGCCCGCGGAGAACGTACGCAGACCGATCCGGTACGAGAGGTAGGTCTCCAGGCCGCGGAGACGCCCCTCTTCGAGGCGCTGCGAGGCCAGCAGCAGATGGACGCCCAGCGAACGGCCGATGCGCCCGATCTGGACGAACATCTCGATGAAGTCCGGCTTGGCTGTGAGCAGCTCGCTGAACTCGTCGATGACCAGGACGAGAGAGGGGATGGGCTGCAGCGGGGCGCCGGCCGCCCGCGCCTTCTCGTAGTCGTGGATGTTGGCGTAGTTGCCCGCGTCGCGCAGCATCTCCTGGCGGCGGTTGAGCTCACCGCTGATGGAGTCGCCCATGCGGTCGACCAGCGTCAGGTCGTCGGCGAGGTTGGTGATCACGGCGGCGACGTGGGGCATCTGCGCCATACCGGCGAAGGTGGCGCCGCCCTTGAAGTCGGCGAGGACGAAGTTGAGCGTCTCCGAGGTATGGGTGACGGCCAGGCCGAGCACGAGCGTACGGAGCAGCTCGGACTTGCCGGAACCGGTGGCGCCGACACACAGGCCGTGCGGGCCCATGCCCTCCTGAGCGGCCTCCTTGAGGTCCAGCATCACCGGCGCGCCGTCCTCGCCCACGCCGATCGGGACCCGCAGCCGCTCGGCCTGCGAGCGGGCCCGCCAGGTCCGGCTCACGTCGACAGAGGCCGCGTCACCGAGGTTCAGCAGGTCGGTGAACTCCAGATTGGCGAGCAGCGGTTCGTCGTCGTCCCCGCCCGTGGCCACGTGGAGCGGGGCCAGCTGCCTCGCCAGTGCCTCCGCGGCCTCGTGGCTCAGCAGGTCGGGAAGACCGTCGTACACCAGACCGTGCCCCGACTCCAGCTGCAGCGAGTGGGGGTCCACCACGATGGAGAGGCCGCCGCGCGCTCCATGGACCTGGCCCGTGACGATCTCGACGACCGTCACGCCCTGAAGGCCCTCGGCCGAGGCGAGCGCGGACGTCGCCGGCACCAACTCGCCGTCCAGGACCACGACGACATGCGGCTGGTCGAGGAGCGGCTGGCCACCCGGCTGGAAGCGGGGCCGGCCCTCGAGGTGACCCGCCAGCATCTCCTCCAGCTCGACCACACTCGTGCTGATCAGGCGCCGGCTGCCGGCCCCGTCGATGGAGCCGCGCACCTGGACGTGCGGGAGCCACTTCGTCCAGTCCCAGCGCGGAGCGGCCTCGCGGCCGGTCGCGACGGCGATGATCAGGTCCTCGGGGGAGTGCAGTGAGGCGAGCGCGCCGACCATCGCGCGGGCCGTGGCCCGCGCGGACTCCGCCTCGCCGCTGACCGTCAGGTGGTAGAAGGCACGGAGCGAGACCGCCATCGGCAGGCCGTCCAGTGTGCTGTGGGTCGTCAGGAACTGCTGCATCGCCCCGGCGGTGAGCGGCTCCAGCTCGTCGACCGGTGCTGTGTCGGGTGCGACGAGCGGCGTGGCGAGCTCCTGGCTGCCCAGGCCGATGCGTACGTGCGCGAAGTCCGCGTCCCCGACCCGGCGCTCCCACACCCTGCTGCCCTCGGCGACGAGCGCCCACAGCTGCTCCGGGGAGGGGTGGAGGTAGAACTGCGCGTCGCGCTGTTGCCGGGCGGTCCGCAGCACGGCACGCCTGGTCTGCGTCAGGTACTTCAGATAGTCGCGCCGCATGTCCGCGAGCTGACCCTGGGTACCGCGCCGGAAGCGGATGATCATCGCGATGGCCATAGCGATCGTCGACGCGATCATGATCATGCCCATGATCCGCATGATCGGGTTCGGTGTCATGAAGAAGAAGACGACGGAACCACCCATGCCGAGCATCGGCAGCAGCTGCATCATCACCCCCTCCTGCTGCCCGCGGGGCAACTCCGGCGGAGGTTGCAACTGCACCTGCTCGCCCGGAACTTCGGAGGGGAGGGCCCGCGGTGGGCGCTTGACGACGATCTGGCTCACAGCTCACCAATTCCCTTGCCGGACGGAACTGTTCCTATCGGCGCCCCCGTGGCGACGGGTTCCGTCCGCGGGAGGATCCTACTGGCGTACCCCGTGACCCGAGGGCGGTAGGGTGTCGCGACGCGTGTACGCATCCGCTAACTACCGCAAAAAAATGGGTCATTCGGGACGCAGGCAGAGCTCGTGATCCAGGGGTGCGTTTCAGGAGATTCCAGCAGGACAACAAGGGGGAGCAGCACGTGACTATGACGGCCCAAACGGCGGCTACCGGATCCGGGCGGCCGGGTCCCGGAGTTCCGGCCGGCAACGGAACCGGATTCTGCCGGGTCACGGTCGTCGCGCCCGACAGCCGCGTCGACGTGGCGCTGCCCGAGGACATCCCCGTCGCCGACCTGTACCCGGAGATCCTCCGGCTGTCCGGGCAGAGCCCCGCCCAGGGCGCCCCCGTCGGCTACCACCTCGTGCGCCGTGACGGCACCGTCCTCGACAGCGGGCGCACGCTGGCAGGCCAGCGCATCCTCGACGGCGAGCTGCTGTCCCTGCGGCCCTTCTCCGAGTCGCTGCCCCCCGCGGTCTTCGACGACGTCTCCGACGCGGTCGCCACCGCCGTCGCCCGGGACCGCACCCTCTGGGGTGACAGCCTCATGCGCTCGGCCGGGCTCTTCGGCGGGTCGGTCCTGCTGGTCCTGCTCGGCTTCGTCCTGTGGACCTCGGACGTGCGGCACGACATGCACGGCCTGCCGGGCATCCTCGCCGCCGTGACCGCCCTGCTCCTCCTCGCCATGGCCTGCGTGCGCGCGCGGGTCTACGCGGACCGTGGTTCGTCGATCGCGCTGGGGATCGGCGTACTCGCCAACGCCGCGGTCGCCGGTGCCGGGCTCCTGCCGCTCAGTGCGGGCCAGGGCATCGGCAGGCTGCAGTTCCTGCTCGCCTGCGCCGCCGTGCTGGTGGCGTCCGTGATCCTCATGATCGCCGCTCCCGAAGGCGACGGCACCTTCGTCGCCTTCGTGTTCGCCTCCGTCATCGGCGTACTGGTCACCTTCATCGCGATCATGACCGGCATGGAGCCGGCCGAGACCGCAGCCGTTTGTGCCCCCCTCTCCGTGGGGCTCCTCGCCTTCCTGCCCGGTCTCTCCACCCGTTTCGCCCGCCTCCCGATCGGCTTCGAGCCGCCCCGCACCACCGCCGGTGACTACGGGACGTCCGACCCGGCGCCACAGGGGCCGGTCGACGCCGACCGCATCACGGCCCAGGCGCGGCGCGGCCACGAACTGCTCCTCGGCCTGGTCGGCGGATGCGCCCTGGTGGCCGTGGGAGCCGCTGCGGTGCTCGGTTTCTCGGACAGCGTCTGGGGCCAGCTGCTGGCGCTCGCCACCGGGGTCGCGATGCTGATGCGCGCCCACCTGTTCCGCTACACGGCCCAGGTCGGCTGCGCCCTGGGAGCAGGCCTCGCCGCACTCGTGCTCCTCGGCCTCGGGCTGTCGCTCAACCCGCCGGTCGAGCTGATCCGCGAGGCGCTCAAGGGGGACGGCGCGGGACTCGACATCCGTACGATCTGGCTCACCGCCGCGGTCGCCGGTGTCGCCGCGCTGATCACCGCCATCGGACTGATCGTGCCGCGCAAGGGGGTCACGCCGTTCTGGGGCCGCTTCCTGGAGGTCGCCGAGGCGTGCGTGCTCCTGACGCTGCTGCCGCTGTGCCTCGCCGTTTTCGACGTCTACCACTCGATCCGGGCGCTCACCAGCTGATCCGCCGGCACGACGGGCAAGCGGGTCCACGGCGACTGGTACGCTGTGTGACGGCCGTTTGTGTACGCGCCTCCGGGGTCGACCTGGAAGCTGCGCTCATCGGACCTTCGCCTCCGAGTCATGGAAGTTCCCCTGAGATCAAGACCAGGGGCACTCGTGGGCGCATCGAACACCAAGAGGAGTACGCGTGCCGCTCGACGCCGCTACGAAGAAGCAGATCATGTCCGAGTTCGCCCAGAAGGAGGGTGACACCGGATCCCCCGAGGTCCAGGTCGCCATGCTCTCCCGCCGGATCTCGGACCTGACGGAGCACCTCAAGACGCACAAGCACGACCACCACTCCCGCCGGGGTCTGCTGATCCTCGTCGGCCAGCGTCGCCGTCTTCTGCAGTACCTTGCCAAGAAGGACATCCAGCGCTTCCGTGCGCTCGTCGACCGCCTCGGCATCCGCCGTGGTGCGGCCGGCGGCGCCAAGTAAGGACGCTGTGAGAGGGAGCGGCACCCCGGTTCCAGGGGGCCGCTCCCTTTGCTGTACGTGCGTGAACCGGGTCCGGCTCAGTAACCTGGACGTACGACAACGGAACGAGGAGAGGCGCCCCACGGCCGCCGCCGGTCCTCGGTAGTGGCCCCCGGGGCAACGCCCGGGAGCTTCGATCGAAGACCGGCCCGCACACACGGTGCGCTTCTCCGCACCGTCCTCCGCCACACGGGCGGCAGGACGAAAGACGACGAGTATGGAGAAATCACTAGTGGAGAACGAGACCCACTACGCCGAAGCCGTGATCGACAACGGTACTTTCGGCACCCGCACCATCCGCTTCGAGACGGGCCGCCTGGCCAAGCAGGCCGCAGGCTCCGCCGTCGCATACCTGGACGACGACACCATGGTGCTGTCGGCCACGACCGCTTCCAAGCGGCCCAAGGACCAGCTCGACTTCTTCCCCCTCACGGTGGACGTCGAGGAGCGGCAGTACGCGGCCGGCAAGATCCCCGGCTCCTTCTTCCGTCGTGAGGGCCGGCCCTCCGAGGACGCGATCCTCACCTGCCGCCTGATCGACCGCCCGCTGCGCCCCTCCTTCAAGAAGGGCCTGCGCAACGAGATCCAGATCGTCGAGACGATCATGGCGCTCAACCCCGACCACCTGTACGACGTGGTCGCGATCAACGCCGCCTCCGCTTCCACGATCCTGGCGGGCCTGCCCTTCTCCGGCCCGATCGGCGCCACCCGCGTCGCCCTGATCAAGGGCCAGTGGGTCGCCTTCCCGACGCACACCGAGCTCGAGGACGCCGTCTTCGACATGGTCGTCGCCGGTCGCGTCCTCGAGGACGGCGACGTCGCGATCATGATGGTCGAGGCCGAGGCCACCGAGAAGACCATCCAGCTCGTCAAGGACGGCGCCGAGGCCCCGACCGAAGAGGTCGTCGCCGCCGGTCTCGAGGCCGCGAAGCCCTTCATCAAGGCGCTCTGCAAGGCCCAGTCCGACCTCGCCGCCAAGGCTGCCAAGCCCACCGGCGAGTTCCCGGTCTTCCTCGACTACCAGGACGACGTCCTGGAGGCGCTCGGCAAGGCCGTCAGCACCGAGCTGGCCAAGGCGCTCACCATCGCCGGCAAGCAGGAGCGCGAGGCGGAGCTGGACCGCATCAAGGAGATCGCGGGCGAGAAGCTCCTCCCGGCCTTCGAGGGCCGCGAGAAGGAGATCTCCGGTGCGTACCGCGCGCTGACCAAGAAGCTGGTCCGCGAGCGCGTCATCAAGGACAAGGTCCGCATCGACGGCCGTGGCGTCACGGACATCCGTACGCTCGCCGCCGAGGTCGAGGCCATCCCGCGCGTGCACGGCTCGGCGCTGTTCGAGCGTGGCGAGACCCAGATCCTGGGCGTCACCACCCTCAACATGCTCCGCATGGAGCAGCAGCTGGACACCCTCTCCCCGGTGACCCGCAAGCGCTACATGCACAACTACAACTTCCCGCCGTACTCCGTCGGTGAGACCGGCCGCGTGGGCTCGCCCAAGCGCCGCGAGATCGGCCACGGCGCGCTCGCCGAGCGCGCCATCGTGCCGGTGCTGCCGTCGCGCGAGGAGTTCCCCTACGCGATCCGCCAGGTCTCCGAGGCGCTGGGCTCCAACGGCTCGACGTCCATGGGCTCGGTCTGCGCCTCCACCATGTCCCTGCTGAACGCCGGTGTGCCCCTCAAGGCCGCCGTCGCCGGTATCGCCATGGGCCTGATCTCGCAGGAGATCGACGGCAAGACCCACTACGTCGCCCTCACCGACATCCTCGGTGCGGAGGACGCCTTCGGTGACATGGACTTCAAGGTCGCCGGTACGAAGCAGTTCGTGACCGCGCTCCAGCTCGACACCAAGCTCGACGGCATCCCCGCCTCGGTCCTGGCCGCCGCGCTGAAGCAGGCCCGTGACGCCCGTCTGCACATCCTGGACGTCATGAACGAGGCCATCGACGTCCCGGACGAGATGTCCCCGAACGCCCCGCGGATCATCACCGTCAAGATCCCGGTGGACAAGATCGGTGAGGTCATCGGCCCCAAGGGCAAGATGATCAACCAGATCCAGGAGGACACCGGCGCCGACATCACGATCGAGGACGACGGCACCATCTACATCGGTGCCCAGCAGGGCTCGCAGGCCGAGGCCGCCCGCGCCACGATCAACGCCATCGCCAACCCGACCATGCCGGAGGTCGGCGAGCGCTACCTGGGTACGGTCGTCAAGACCACCACCTTCGGTGCGTTCGTCTCCCTGATGCCCGGCAAGGACGGTCTGCTGCACATCTCGCAGATCCGCAAGCTCGCCGGTGGCAAGCGTGTGGAGAACGTCGAGGACGTGCTCGGCGTCGGCGCCAAGGTCCAGGTCGAGATCGCGGAGATCGACTCCCGCGGCAAGCTCTCCCTCATCCCCGTGATCGAGGGCGAAGAGGACGAGAAGAAGGACGACACCGACAAGTGACGTCCCGTAGTTCCGTGACGACGGCCCGCCCCTCCTCGGAGGGGCGGGCCGTCGCCCGTACCCAAACGCTTCTCAAGGGCAGCAACGGCATCGGCACGGTCCGCCGTACGGTCCTCCCCGGCGGCCTCCGGGTCGTCACGGAGACCCTGCCCTCCGTCCGCTCCGCCACCTTCGGGATCTGGGCCAACGTCGGTTCGCGTGACGAGACGCCCACCCTGAACGGCGCGACGCACTACCTCGAACACCTCCTCTTCAAGGGCACGGCCAAGCGCAGCGCCCTCGACATCTCGTCCGCGATCGACGCGGTCGGCGGCGAGATGAACGCCTTCACGGCGAAGGAGTACACCTGCTACTACGCGCGGGTCCTGGACACCGACCTCCCGCTGGCCATCGATGTCGTCTGCGACATGCTGACCGGCTCGCTGATCGCCCCCGAGGACGTGGACGCCGAGCGCGGCGTCATCCTCGAGGAGATCGCGATGACGGAGGACGACCCGGGCGACTGCGTGCACGATCTGTTCGCGCACACCATGCTCGGTGACACCCCGCTGGGCCGCCCGGTCCTCGGCACCGTCGACACCATCAACGCGCTGAACCGCGGCCAGATCGCCCGCTTCTACAAGAAGCACTACGACCCCACGCACCTGGTCGTCGCCGCCGCGGGCAACGTCGACCACGCCACGGTCGTGCGCCAGGTCCGCAAGGCCTTCGAGCGCGCCGGCGCCCTCACCCGCACCGACGCCGTGCCCACGGCGCCGCGCGAGGGCTCCCGCACCTTGCGCGCCGCCGGCAAGGTCGAGCTCCTCAACCGCAAGACCGAGCAGGCCCATGTCGTCCTCGGCATGCCCGGCCTGGCCAGGACCGACGAGCGCCGCTGGGCACTCGGAGTCCTGAACACAGCCCTCGGCGGCGGCATGAGCTCACGGCTCTTCCAGGAGGTACGGGAGAAGCGCGGCCTCGCCTACAGCGTGTACTCGTACACCTCGGGTTTCGCCGACTGCGGGCTCTTCGGCGTCTACGCGGGCTGCCGTCCCAGCCAGGTGCACGACGTCCTCAAGATCTGCCGGGACGAGCTCGACCGCGTGGCGACGGACGGCCTAGGCGACGAGGAGATCGGCCGTGCCGTCGGCCAGCTCGCCGGTTCCACCGTCCTCGGCCTGGAGGACACGGGCGCGCTCATGAACCGCATCGGAAAGAGCGAGCTCTGCTGGGGCGAACAGATGTCCGTCGATGACATGCTGGCCAAGATCGCGGCGGTCACTCCCGACGAGGTCCGTGCCGTGGCGGCCGACGTCCTCGGACAGCGGCCCTCGCTCTCGGTCATCGGCCCGCTGAAGGACAAGCAGGCCGACCGCCTCCAGGAAGCGGTCTCCTAACCACCCCGTAAGGAAAAAGAACACATGAGCAAGCTGCGCGTGGCCGTTCTCGGCGCCAAGGGACGCATCGGTTCCGAAGCGGTACGAGCCGTGGAGGCCGCCGACGACATGGAACTGGTGGCCGCACTCGGCCGGGGCGACAAGCTGGAGACCCTCACGGAGACCGGCGCCCAGGCCGTCGTCGAGCTGACCACACCCGCGTCCGTGATGGAGAACCTCGACTTCTGCGTCCGGCACGGTATCCACGCGGTCGTCG
Source organism: Streptomyces pratensis (assembly GCF_016804005.1). Classification (GTDB taxonomy): domain Bacteria; phylum Actinomycetota; class Actinomycetes; order Streptomycetales; family Streptomycetaceae; genus Streptomyces; species Streptomyces pratensis_A. The sequence continues at coordinate 1,910,040 of NZ_CP051486.1, forward strand.
GCACCACCGGCTGGACCGACGAACGGCTCGCGCAGCTGAACACCTGGCTCTCCGGCTCGCCGGAGACCGGTGTGCTCATCGCACCGAACTTCTCAATCGGCGCGGTCCTCACGATGCGGTTCGCACAGCAGGCGGCCCGCTACTTCGAGTCCGTCGAGGTCATCGAGCTCCACCACCCGAACAAGGCGGACGCCCCCTCGGGCACCGCCACCCGCACCGCCCAGCTCATCGCGGCGGCCCGCGAGAAGGCCGGAGTGGCGCCGCAGCCCGACGCCACGACCACGGCGCTGGACGGAGCCCGCGGCGCCGACGTCGACGGCGTACCGGTCCACTCGGTCCGGCTCCGCGGCCTCCTCGCCCACCAGGAGGTCCTGCTGGGCGGCGAGGGCGAGACCCTCACCCTGCGCCATGACTCGCTGCACCACAGCAGCTTCATGCCGGGCATCCTTCTCGGCACCCGCCGCGTGGTGACCACTCCCGGCCTCACCTTCGGCCTGGAAAACTTCCTCGACCTGAACTGACTGGGCCCAACCCCATGCGCGCAAAGCTCACCTACGCCGTCACCGCTGCCGTCCTGGTCTTCTACTTCGTCCTGGCCGGCAGCCGGGGCGTCCTGCTCATCAGGCACGGCACACTGCTCACGGTCACCTTCGGCGTGGCCGTGCTGATCCTGCCGGTGATCGGCGTCTGGTTCCTCTGGAAGAACACCCAGTTCGTGCGGCGGGCGAACGCCCTGGCCGCCGAACTGGACACAGAGGGCGGCCTCCCCGTCGACGAGCTGGTGCGGACCCCCTCCGGGCGTATCGACCGGGACTCCGCGGACGCCGTGTTCGTTCGGCGCCGCGAGGAGACCGAGGACAGCCCGGACGACTGGCGCTGCTGGTTCCGGCTGGCGGTCGCCTACCAGGACGCGAGGGACACCCCGCGCGCCCGAAAGGCGATGCAGCGCGCCATCGCCCTGCACAAGGACAAGCCGGTACGCGCCTGAGCGGCGCCGTACCGGCTTGTCGTGGTGCGCTGAACCGTCCGGCGTCAGCCGGTCCGGTATTCGTCGTCCCAGGCCTCGATCGTGTCCGTGGCACGCTCGAACGCCTCGGCGCGGGCCAGGAAGTCCGCGTTGTGGTCGGTGACCAGCGGGGCAAGCGTCTCGCCGCTCCTGCGCACCACGATCAGGGCCTGTCCCTGGACGGTGCGCGGGAAACCGAGCCACTTCACCGGCTGCTGCACCGTGCGGACCGCCGCGGCGTCCTTCCACCGCACGGTGGTCGTACGGAAGAAGCCCACCCGGCGTACGCCGTGCCGGCTGACCCAGGCACCGACCCGCAGCAGGCGCAACGCGCCCGAGATCCCCACGGCGGCGATCACGAAACACGCCGTGGCACCGGACAACGATCCGGCGAACGTGATGATCATCGCGGCGAGCAGCATGAAGGACGCCAGCAGCAGCAGAGTGGCTGCCGCAGCGACCCGCCACGGGCCGGGGCGGTAGGGCCGCCGCCAGCTGTCGTGGTCGTCGAACGGCAGCGCGATGTCCTCCGCGTCCGCGTCGAATGCGCGGTCGGCCGTCAGGAAGGGCAGGGGCACGACTGATCCTCACTCACAAGCACGCTCGATTGCTGTGCCCGGTGAGGCTACCGAGCAGCCCCCCGGCCGACCACCCCAGGGGGCCCGTACGGGTCAGCGGCGCTGGGAAGCCTCGGACGTCTGACTGTGGGAAGGCGTCCGGTCGGTGTCGAGAGCGGGCAGGCCGAAGAGCAGCGAGCCGGCGAAGCCGGCGATCAGCGTCAGCCCTACGAGGGATCGACTCGCCAGCTGGGAACGGCTCGCGCGCTGGCGGGGAGGCGGAGTGACATTACTGCGGAACCGGTCGGCCTCGGCAACGAACGAGAACGGGACGGATTCACGCCGGCGGAACATGAGGAAACTCTCCTTGAACTCTGTGACGGGTGCTGCTAATGAGTCAGACGTACGAGAGGCCGGATCGGTGCCCCGAATCGCCGAACCCGCCAAAATTTCCCGCTGACGGAGGCCGTCTCCGAGGCCCGTAGAGTGGACGCCGCCCGAGCGAAGCAATTGGAAGGACCCCCGCCGGTGAGCGACACCCCCGAGCCCACGAAGGCCCACTTCCGCAGCGATGTCACCGTTGACCTGGTGAAATCGGCAGCCAGCGACTCCGACGTGCTGTTCGCAGCCCGTGTGTCCACGGCCGGGGAGCAGTCCCTGGAAGAGGTCACGAAGGACCCCGAGCGCTCCAAGGGGCTCATCAACTTCCTGATGCGGGACCGGCACGGCAGCCCGTTCGAGCACAACTCGATGACCTTCTTCATCAGCGCCCCGATCTTCGTGTTCCGCGAGTTCATGCGGCACCGCGTGGGCTGGTCCTACAACGAGGAATCGGGCCGCTACAGGGAGCTCGAGCCGGTCTTCTACGTCCCGGGGGAGTCCCGCAAGCTCATCCAGCAGGGCCGCCCCGGCAAGTACGAGTTCGTCGAGGGAACCCCGGAGCAGCACGAGGTCACGAGCCGCGCCATGGAGGACTCGTACCGCCAGGCGTACGACGCCTACCAGGAGATGCTCGCCGCCGGAGTCGCCCGTGAGGTCGCCCGCGCCGTGCTCCCCGTCGGCCTGTTCTCCACGATGTACGCCACCTGCAACGCACGGTCGCTGATGCACTTCCTCGGCCTGCGGACGCAGCACGAGCTGGCCAAGGCGCCGTCCTTCCCGCAGCGCGAGATCGAGATGGTCGGCGAGCAGATGGAACAGCACTGGCAGAACCTGATGCCCCTCACTCATGCCGCCTTCAACAAAAACGGACGGGTAGCCCCGTAGGCGGTGTCCGTATTGCGACGTTTAGTGAAGTTCATCTAGGCTGATCAAACGGACCCGGCACTGCTTGAACCCCCGAGCAGGCAGTGCCGGGCTCCTCTTCCTCGTCCCCCGAGGGAGCGCGGCGCTCCGAGCAACGAGTAGCGTGTTACCCATGGCTCCGATCTCCACTCCGCAGACCCCCTTCGGGCGGGTCCTCACCGCTATGGTCACGCCCTTCACGGCGGACGGCGCACTCGACCTCGACGGCGCCCAGCGGCTCGCCGCCCACCTCGTGGACGCAGGCAATGACGGCCTGGTCGTCAACGGCACCACGGGTGAGTCACCGACCACCAGCGACGCGGAGAAAGACCAGCTCGTAAGGGCTGTACTGGAAGCCGTAGGAGACCGGGCCCACGTCGTCGCCGGAGTCGGCACCAACGACACCCGGCACAGCATCGAGCTCGCCCGCACCGCCGAGCGCAGCGGTGCCCACGGCCTGCTCGCGGTCACTCCGTACTACAACAAGCCTCCGCAGGAGGGCCTCCTCCGGCACTTCAACGCCATCGCGGACTCCACCGGACTCCCGGTGATGCTGTACGACATTCCCGGCCGCAGCGGTGTGCCGATCGACACAGAGACACTCGTGCGCCTGGCCGAGCACCCCAGGATCGTCGCCAACAAGGACGCCAAGGGGGACCTGGGCCGCTCCAGCTGGGCCATCGCCGAGTCCGGCCTCGCCTGGTACTCCGGTGACGACATGCTCAACCTCCCGCTGCTGTCGGTCGGCGCCGTCGGTTTCGTCTCCGTCGTCGGCCATGTCGTCACCCCGGAGCTGCGCGCCCTCGTCGAGGCGCACCTCGGCGGTGACGTGCAGAAGGCCACGGAGATCCACCAGAAGCTGCTCCCGGTCTTCACCGGGATGTTCCGCACCCAGGGCGTCATCACCACCAAGGCGGCGCTCACCCTGCAGGGCCTGCCCGCCGGTCCGCTGCGCCTCCCCCTGGTGGAACTCACCGCACAGGAGACGGCCCAGCTCAAGATCGATCTGGCTGCCGGTGGGGTACAGCTCTAACCACGGACTTCACAACTGAATACGCGAGGACACTCGCGGCGGAAACACCACCTGACAACAGCAAGTGCACGAATGACATGCGCGCCACGTGCCCTCAGCGGTACGTGGCGCGCGTGGTAAGGAGAGTCTTTTGAGTCATCCGCATCCTGAACTCGGTACCCCGCCGAAGCTCCCCAAGGGCGGCCTGCGGGTCACCCCACTGGGCGGCCTGGGCGAAATCGGCCGCAACATGACGGTCTTCGAGTACGGCGGCCGCCTGCTCATCGTCGACTGCGGTGTGCTCTTCCCCGAGGAGGAGCAGCCCGGCATCGACCTGATCCTCCCGGACTTCACCACCATCCGGGACCGCCTGGACGACATCGAGGGCATCGTCCTCACGCACGGCCACGAGGACCACATCGGTGGCGTCCCCTATCTGCTCCGCCTGAAGCCGGACATCCCGCTGATCGGCTCCAAGCTGACCCTCGCGCTCATCGAGGCCAAGCTCCAGGAGCACCGGATCCGTCCGTACACCCTTGAGGTGGCGGAGGGACAGCGCGAGCGCATCGGAGTGTTCGACTGCGAGTTCATCGCGGTCAACCACTCCATCCCGGACGCTCTCGCCGTGGCCATCCGCACTCCCGCAGGCCTGGCCGTCGCGACCGGTGACTTCAAGATGGACCAGCTCCCGCTGGACGGCCGCCTCACCGACCTGCACGCCTTCGCCCGGCTGAGCGAGGAAGGTATCGACCTTCTTCTCTCGGACTCGACGAACGCCGAGGTCCCCGGATTCGTTCCTCCGGAGCGGGACATCTCCAACGTCCTGCGCACGGTGTTCGCCAACGCGCAGAAGCGCATCATCGTGGCCAGCTTCGCCAGCCACGTGCACCGCATCCAGCAGATCCTGGACGCCGCCCACGAGTACGGCCGCAGGGTCGCCTTCGTCGGACGCTCCATGGTCCGCAACATGGGTATCGCGCGTGACCTGGGCTACCTGAAGGTGCCCGCAGGCCTGGTCGTCGACGTCAAGACCCTCGACGACCTGCCGGACGACGAGGTCGTGCTGGTCTGCACGGGCTCTCAGGGCGAGCCGATGGCCGCCCTCTCCCGGATGGCCAACAGGGATCACCAGATCCGGATCGTCCCGGGTGACACGGTGATCCTGGCGTCGTCGCTCATCCCGGGCAACGAGAACGCGGTCTACCGCGTGATCAACGGCCTGACCCGCTGGGGCGCGAACGTCGTCCACAAGGGCAACGCCAAGGTCCACGTCTCGGGCCACGCATCGGCCGGCGAGCTGTTGTACTTCTACAACATCTGCAAGCCGAAGAACCTGATGCCGGTGCACGGCGAGTGGCGCCACCTCAGGGCCAACGCGGAACTCGGCGCGTTGACCGGTGTGCCCAAGGACCACATCGTCATCGCCGAGGACGGCGTGGTGGTCGACCTCGTCGACGGCAAGGCGAAGATCGTCGGCAAGGTCCAGGCCGGTTACGTGTACGTCGACGGCCTCTCGGTCGGCGACGTCACCGAAACCTCCCTCAAGGACCGCCGCATCCTCGGCGACGAGGGGATCATCTCGGTCTTCATCGTGGTCGACAGCTCGTCCGGCAAGATCGTGGGCGGGCCTCACATCCAGGCCCGCGGCTCCGGCATCGACGACTCCGCGTTCAGTGCCGTGGTGCCCAAGGTCCAGGACGCCCTCAACAAGTCGGCCCAGGACGGCGTGATGGAGCCGCACCAGCTCCAGCAGCTGGTCCGGCGCACGGTCGGCAAGTGGGTTTCGGACACCTACCGCCGGCGTCCGATGATCCTTCCGGTCGTCGTCGAGGTCTGACGAGACGGCGGCCGCAGGCCGCCAACCAGGAGCGGGGCGCCTCGATTTGCATCGAGGCGCCCCGCTCCAGTACGTTTGCCATTCCGCCTGAACGGGAAGCACCTCGCGCACTTGTGCGCCGGGAGGCCTCCGGGGGAGGCGGGAAAACCGGCTCAGAATCTCTGATAAAGTCGGATCCGCCGAAAGGCAAAGGCCACTCCGCAGGCCACTCGATTCAAATTCGGACCGGAAACGGAACGGAAAAGAGTCTGGTAAAGTCGGACTCGTCGGAAAGGGAAACGCGAAAGCGAAGAACTGGAAAGCGAAACAAGCAGTAACCCGCTTCGACCGGGAATCGGACACGAAAGAGTCTGATAGAGTCGGAAACGCAAGAACGAAGGGAAGCGCCCGGAGGGCCCCGGTGAAACGGGACCGAAGGAAGCGTCCGTTCCTTGAGAACTCAACAGCGTGCCAAAAGTCAACGCCAGATATGTTGATACCCCGGCCTGCTTCATGCAGGTTGGTGGTTCCTTTGAAAAGTCCTACCGGTCCTTCGGGTCGGGTAGGCAACAACAGCGAGGACGCTGTGAACAACCGGTCATATTCCGACCTGGTTGTTCCGCTCTCGTGTTGTGATCCCGATTACGGGAAAACATTCACGGAGAGTTTGATCCTGGCTCAGGACGAACGCTGGCGGCGTGCTTAACACATGCAAGTCGAACGATGAAGCCCTTCGGGGTGGATTAGTGGCGAACGGGTGAGTAACACGTGGGCAATCTGCCCTTCACTCTGGGACAAGCCCTGGAAACGGGGTCTAATACCGGATAACACTCTGTCCCTCATGGGACGGGGTTAAAAGCTCCGGCGGTGAAGGATGAGCCCGCGGCCTATCAGCTTGTTGGTGGGGTAATGGCCTACCAAGGCGACGACGGGTAGCCGGCCTGAGAGGGCGACCGGCCACACTGGGACTGAGACACGGCCCAGACTCCTACGGGAGGCAGCAGTGGGGAATATTGCACAATGGGCGAAAGCCTGATGCAGCGACGCCGCGTGAGGGATGACGGCCTTCGGGTTGTAAACCTCTTTCAGCAGGGAAGAAGCGAAAGTGACGGTACCTGCAGAAGAAGCGCCGGCTAACTACGTGCCAGCAGCCGCGGTAATACGTAGGGCGCAAGCGTTGTCCGGAATTATTGGGCGTAAAGAGCTCGTAGGCGGCTTGTCACGTCGGATGTGAAAGCTCGGGGCTTAACCCCGAGTCTGCATTCGATACGGGCTAGCTAGAGTGTGGTAGGGGAGATCGGAATTCCTGGTGTAGCGGTGAAATGCGCAGATATCAGGAGGAACACCGGTGGCGAAGGCGGATCTCTGGGCCATTACTGACGCTGAGGAGCGAAAGCGTGGGGAGCGAACAGGATTAGATACCCTGGTAGTCCACGCCGTAAACGTTGGGAACTAGGTGTTGGCGACATTCCACGTCGTCGGTGCCGCAGCTAACGCATTAAGTTCCCCGCCTGGGGAGTACGGCCGCAAGGCTAAAACTCAAAGGAATTGACGGGGGCCCGCACAAGCAGCGGAGCATGTGGCTTAATTCGACGCAACGCGAAGAACCTTACCAAGGCTTGACATATACCGGAAAGCATCAGAGATGGTGCCCCCCTTGTGGTCGGTATACAGGTGGTGCATGGCTGTCGTCAGCTCGTGTCGTGAGATGTTGGGTTAAGTCCCGCAACGAGCGCAACCCTTGTTCTGTGTTGCCAGCATGCCCTTCGGGGTGATGGGGACTCACAGGAGACTGCCGGGGTCAACTCGGAGGAAGGTGGGGACGACGTCAAGTCATCATGCCCCTTATGTCTTGGGCTGCACACGTGCTACAATGGCCGGTACAATGAGCTGCGATGCCGCGAGGCGGAGCGAATCTCAAAAAGCCGGTCTCAGTTCGGATTGGGGTCTGCAACTCGACCCCATGAAGTCGGAGTTGCTAGTAATCGCAGATCAGCATTGCTGCGGTGAATACGTTCCCGGGCCTTGTACACACCGCCCGTCACGTCACGAAAGTCGGTAACACCCGAAGCCGGTGGCCCAACCCCTTGTGGGAGGGAGCTGTCGAAGGTGGGACTGGCGATTGGGACGAAGTCGTAACAAGGTAGCCGTACCGGAAGGTGCGGCTGGATCACCTCCTTTCTAAGGAGCACTTCTTACCAGGTTCGCTTGGTCAGAGGCCAGTACACCGGCGAATGTTCGGTGCTGGTTGCTCATGGGTGGAACGTTGACTATTCGGCACGACAGGTTGGTCATTGCTAGTACTGCTTCGGCGTGGAACGTGGTGAGTGATCGGTCGGGTCGGGCACGCTGTTGGGTATCTGAAGGTACGGGCTCGTTGAGTCTGTTCCTTTGGTTGCCGGCCCCAGTGCACTCACCTGTAAGGGTGGGGTGATGGGTGGCTGGTCGTTGTTTGAGAACTGCACAGTGGACGCGAGCATCTGTGGCCAAGTTTTTAAGGGCGCACGGTGGATGCCTTGGCACCAGGAACCGATGAAGGACGTGGGAGGCCACGATAGTCCCCGGGGAGCTGTCAACCAAGCTTTGATCCGGGGGTTTCCGAATGGGGAAACCCGGCAGTCGTCATGGGCTGTCACCCGCTGCTGAACACATAGGCAGTGTGGAGGGAACGAGGGGAAGTGAAACATCTCAGTACCCTCAGGAAGAGAAAACAACCGTGATTCCGGGAGTAGTGGCGAGCGAAACTGGATGAGGCCAAACCGTATGCGTGTGATACCCGGCAGGGGTTGCGCATACGGGGTTGTGGGAGTTCTCTTGATCAATCTGCCGATTGGTCGGCAAGTCAGAAACCGTTGGTGTAGGCGAAGGACATGCGAAAGGTCCGGCGTAGAGGGTAAGACCCCCGTAGCTGAAACATCAACGGCTTGCTTGAGAACCACCCAAGTAGCACGGGGCCCGAGAAATCCCGTGTGAATCTGGCGGGACCACCCGCTAAGCCTAAATATTCCCTGGTGACCGATAGCGGATAGTACCGTGAGGGAATGGTGAAAAGTACCGCGGGAGCGGAGTGAAATAGTACCTGAAACCGTGTGCCTACAAGCCGTGGGAGCGTCGCTGTATGTGCTTGCACATGCAGTCGTGACTGCGTGCCTTTTGAAGAATGAGCCTGCGAGTTAGCGGTGTGTAGCGAGGTTAACCCGTGTGGGGAAGCCGTAGCGAAAGCGAGTCCGAATAGGGCGATTGAGTTGCACGCTCTAGACCCGAAGCGGAGTGATCTAGCCATGGGCAGGTTGAAGCGGAGGTAAGACTTCGTGGAGGACCGAACCCACCAGGGTTGAAAACCTGGGGGATGACCTGTGGTTAGGGGTGAAAGGCCAATCAAACTCCGTGATAGCTGGTTCTCCCCGAAATGCATTTAGGTGCAGCGTCGTGTGTTTCTTGCCGGAGGTAGAGCACTGGATAGGCGATGGGCCCTACCGGGTTACTGACCTTAGCCAAACTCCGAATGCCGGTAAGTGAGAGCGCGGCAGTGAGACTGTGGGGGATAAGCTCCATGGTCGAGAGGGAAACAGCCCAGAGCATCGACTAAGGCCCCTAAGCGTACGCTAAGTGGGAAAGGATGTGGAGTCGCAGAGACAACCAGGAGGTTGGCTTAGAAGCAGCCACCCTTGAAAGAGTGCGTAATAGCTCACTGGTCAAGTGATTCCGCGCCGACAATGTAGCGGGGCTCAAGCGTACCGCCGAAGTCGTGTCATTCATACACATATCCCCAACGGGAGTATGGATGGGTAGGGGAGCGTCGTGTGCCGGGTGAAGCAGCCGCGGAAGCGAGTTGTGGACGGTTCACGAGTGAGAATGCAGGCATGAGTAGCGATACACACGTGAGAAACGTGTGCGCCGATTGACTAAGGGTTCCTGGGTCAAGCTGATCTGCCCAGGGTAAGTCGGGACCTAAGGCGAGGCCGACAGGCGTAGTCGATGGACAACCGGTTGATATTCCGGTACCCGCTTTGAAACGCCCAATACTGAATCAGGCGATGCTAAGTCCGTGAAGCCGGCCCGATCTCTTCGGAGTTGAGGGTAGTGGTGGAGCCGACGAACCAGACTTGTACTAGGTAAGCGATGGGGTGACGCAGGAAGGTAGTCCAGCCCGGGCGGTGGTTGTCCCGGGGTAAGGGTGTAGGCCGTGTGGTAGGCAAATCCGTCACACGTTAAGGCTGAGACCTGATGCCGAGCCGATTGTGGTGAAGTGGATGATCCTATGCTGTCGAGAAAAGCCTCTAGCGAGTTTCATGGCGGCCCGTACCCTAAACCGACTCAGGTAGTCAGGTAGAGAATACCGAGGCGTTCGGGTGAACTATGGTTAAGGAACTCGGCAAAATGCCCCCGTAACTTCGGGAGAAGGGGGGCCATCACTGGTGATCCGATTTACTCGGTGAGCTGGGGGTGGCCGCAGAGACCAGCGAGAAGCGACTGTTTACTAAAAACACAGGTCCGTGCGAAGCCGTAAGGCGATGTATACGGACTGACGCCTGCCCGGTGCTGGAACGTTAAGGGGACCGGTTAGTGCACTTTCGGGTGTGCGAAGCTGAGAACTTAAGCGCCAGTAAACGGCGGTGGTAACTATAACCATCCTAAGGTAGCGAAATTCCTTGTCGGGTAAGTTCCGACCTGCACGAATGGCGTAACGACTTCTCGACTGTCTCAACCATAGGCCCGGTGAAATTGCACTACGAGTAAAGATGCTCGTTTCGCGCAGCAGGACGGAAAGACCCCGGGACCTTTACTATAGTTTGATATTGGTGTTCGGTTCGGCTTGTGTAGGATAGGTGGGAGACTTTGAAGCGGCCACGCCAGTGGTTGTGGAGTCGTCGTTGAAATACCACTCTGGTCGTGCTGGATGTCTAACCTGGGTCCGTGATCCGGATCAGGGACAGTGTCTGATGGGTAGTTTAACTGGGGCGGTTGCCTCCTAAAGAGTAACGGAGGCGCCCAAAGGTTCCCTCAGCCTGGTTGGCAATCAGGTGTTGAGTGTAAGTGCACAAGGGAGCTTGACTGTGAGACCGACGGGTCGAGCAGGGACGAAAGTCGGGACTAGTGATCCGGCAGTGGCTTGTGGAAGCGCTGTCGCTCAACGGATAAAAGGTACCCCGGGGATAACAGGCTGATCTTCCCCAAGAGTCCATATCGACGGGATGGTTTGGCACCTCGATGTCGGCTCGTCGCATCCTGGGGCTGGAGTCGGTCCCAAGGGTTGGGCTGTTCGCCCATTAAAGCGGTACGCGAGCTGGGTTTAGAACGTCGTGAGACAGTTCGGTCCCTATCCGCTGTGCGCGTAGGAATATTGAGAAGGGCTGTCCCTAGTACGAGAGGACCGGGACGGACGAACCTCTGGTGTGCCAGTTGTCCTGCCAAGGGCATGGCTGGTTGGCTACGTTCGGAAAGGATAACCGCTGAAAGCATCTAAGCGGGAAGCCTGCTTCGAGATGAGTATTCCCACCACCTTGAGTGGTTAAGGCTCCCAGTAGACGACTGGGTTGATAGGCCAGATGTGGAAGCCCGGTAACGGGTGGAGCTGACTGGTACTAATAGGCCGAGGGCTTGTCCTCAGTTGCTCGCGTCCACTGTGTTAGTTCTGAAATAACGAACGGCCGTGTTTTTCTCCGGTGTTGGTTAATTTCATAGTGTTTCGGTGGTCATTGCGTTAGGGAAACGCCCGGTTACATTCCGAACCCGGAAGCTAAGCCTTTCAGCGCCGATGGTACTGCAGGGGGGACCCTGTGGGAGAGTAGGACGCCGCCGAACAATTATTCCGGGAAAGCCCCGTGCCCTTGTGGCACGGGGCTTTTCTGCGTTTGCAGCCGGACAGGGTGCGAGCCCGGGCCGGCCGGGAGGCATGACGGCCGGGCGTTCCGACCGGGCCGATGCTCGGTCGCAGCACCTGGGCAGGGGAGGGCAGAAACCTGGATCCGTTGGTTCTGAGCACCCCCGGATTCGGGGTATGCTTTACCTCGTTGCCGCAAGGCAGCAGGCCCCAATAGCTCAGTCGGTAGAGCGTCTCCATGGTAAGGAGAAGGTCTGCGGTTCGATTCCGCATTGGGGCTCGGTAAAAAGAAAGGCTTCCGCCGGCTGGCGGGAGCCTTTCTTGCGTTCGCGGACCTCAATGGGGTGTTTCGCCCCTGGTGCAGAGGCCCGTTGTCCGTGCGGTGCGCTTCACTGTCCGCCATGGAGATCACGCAATCGGCACTCAGCGACCTAATGGCCCGGCTGGTCGCCACGGGCGAGCCTCTGTACCTGTCCCTGGACGTCGACCCGCACCGGCTTGTGGAGTCGCTGGCGGCTCGCCACGGAGCTCCCGCGCACCCTTGTCCTGGACGGCTTCAGGGACCCGACCGTTGACGAATCCAGCGGTGCGGCTCTCCTCGGCCTCCTCGGCCGCCGGAGCGTGACGATACGGGCGTGGGCCTACGGGGATCAGTGGATCGGTGCCGGGACCGCCAAGGACGCGGAAGACGTCGTCCGGCCGGTTCTGGTGAACGCACCCCGGCTGACACACGCGCCCCAGGCCGTAGAGCCCGTGGAGGCACCGGGCCGGGCCGAGGACTGGGTCGAGCGGCTCATCGGCATCACCGGTTGGACCATGCCCCCGCAGCGGCCGGACATCGCGTGGGCGCAAATCGAAGCGCGTCTGGGTACGCGCCTTCCCGGCGACTACAAACGCATGGTGGAGACGTTCGGTGAGGGCGCCTTCGACGCGTACCTCGCCCTGAACCAGGAGCCCTGGAGCGACTTCAGGGACGACGGCCTGCTCATCTGGGCTGGCACCGAGCACGAAGACCTGTACTGCTGGCGTACCGATGGCATCAACCCCGACCGGTGGCCTGTCACGGTTCGTACCTTCGACGGCCAGGTCGTGCCCTTCGACTGCTCGGCCGCGGAGTTCGTCTGCCGCATCCTCGTCGACCGGCACCACCCGTTCACGATGGCCCGCTACTTCGACACGCACTGGTTCATGAACTACCAGGAGAGCGAGTGACCGCGGATGGCCACGACAGGGGCAAACAGGCCGGAGCCGGCGGGTGACCGGACAAGCCGTTGCGGCCTCCGGTGCTGTGGCGCTGCCCCGGTGGACATCCACTTGGTAGGCAAGTCGATGCTTGCCTATGGTGTCGTTCATGGCGGAGGATGTCTTCAAGGCCCTGGCAGACCCCACCCGTCGGCGCATTCTCGACGAGCTGGTCGACCGGGACGGCCAGACGCTTTTCGAGATCTGCGCGCGGCTGGTGACGAAGCACGGTCTGGGGCTGTCCCGGCAGGCGATCAGCCAGCACCTGGCCGTCCTGGAGTCGGCAGATCTGATCCGATCGAGGCGTCAGGGCCGCTACAAGTTCCACGACCTGAACACCGAACCGCTCGAGCACATCGTCACCCGATGGCTCAGGCCTGATGGACCGGAGAGCAGCGCATGAGGATCCACCTTTCCAGTGTCTTCGTCGACGACCAGGAGAAGGCTCTCCGGTTCTACACGGACGTACTGGGTTTCGCGAAGAAGAACGAGGTCCCATTGGGGAAGGACCGGTGGCTGACCGTGGTCTCACCCGATGACCCCGACGGAACCGAACTGCTGCTGGAGCCCGACGGCCATCCCGCGGTGAAGCCGTACAAGGCGGCGCTGGTCGAGGACGGAATCCCTGCGGCGTCCTTCGCGGTGGACGACGTACCCGCGGAGTTCGACCGGCTGCGGGGGCTCGGCGTTCGGTTCACCCAGGAGCCCCTGGAGATGGGGCCGGTCACCACCGCGGTTCTGGACGACACCTGCGGCAACCTGATCCAGATCGTGCACAGCAGGTAGGGACCCGGCACACGAGACGTGCCCATCCCCGCCGGCCCGGCACCCGTTGCGCGCGCCGGTCGGCAGGCCGCACCGCAGCTTGCAGCCGGTGCCGGGCGCGGTCGGAACAACGCGTCGTCCGACCGAGGTGACACGCCTCAGAGGCTCTGCGGCTCCGGGACGCGCATGGCGAGGATCGCCATGTCGTCGGACGCAGGCTCCGCGGCGAAGCGTTCCACCGCCCGCAGGATGCGCCCCGCGACCGCGCCGGCCGTCAGACCCGTGCACATGGCGAGGACGTCGGCCAGCCCGTCGTCGCCCAGCATGCGCGCCCCCTCGCGGCGTTCGGTGACCCCGTCCGTCACGCACAGGAGCACGTCACCGGGCTCCAGAGTGACCTCCTGCTCGTACAGCTCGAGGTCCTCGATGACTCCCAGGAGCGGCTGGGGCTCGGCGGCTGCCTCCACGGATCCGTCCTGGCGCAGACGCAGCGGGAGCGGGTGACCAGCGCAGACCACCTTCAGGAGGGCGCTCCCGTCCTCCTGGGGCCACAACTCCCCGTAGAGCAGCGTGAGGAAGCGGCTGCGTGCACCCTCGTCCAGGATGGCGGCGTTGAGCCGCTCCAGAACCGCCGGCCCGCCGAATCCTTCGCGGGCCAGCAGGCGCAGGGCGTGCCGGGCGAGGCCGGTGACGGCTGCCGCCTCGGGCCCCGTACCGCAGACGTCACCGATGGCGAAGCCGTAGGCACCGTCGCGGATGGGGAAGACGTCGTAGAAGTCGCCGCCGACCTCGTTGCCCTCGCCCGCCGCGCGGTAGATGACCTCGATCTCGACGTTGGGCACATCGGGCAGACCGGGCGGCAGCAGGCTGCGCTGGAGTGACTGGCTGATGGCCATGCGCTCCGAGTACAGGCGGGCGTTGTCGAGGGCCAGAGCGGCCCGCCGGGACAGGTCCTCGGCCAGCTCCAGGATCTCCTGGCGGAAGTGCTCGTCGGACGGCTTGCCGAGGGTGAGCATGCCGATCACACGGTTCCTGGCAACCAGCGGCAGGACCACGGTCTCGCCTCCCACGGCGGCCGCCGTGGCCAGAGTGGTGCGGGCGGCCGCCCCCATGCTGAGGGGAGCGTCCCGGCCCAGGGTGCGCTTGGACGTGCGCAGGGCGGCCTGGTGTCCGGCTTCCGTCGGCGCAGGCCACAGGCGTGCGCCAGGGGCCGGGACGGGGTCCGGCGGGTCGATGGAGGAGAGCAGGGCCTTGAGGCCGTCGATGCGCTCCTCGTCCTCGTGGAGGACGTAGGAGAGATACGGCTCCGAGGACTGGTCCGCGATCGTGTAGACGGCGCACCAGGTGGCCAGCGTAGGCACGGTCATCTGTGCCATGAGCGCCAGTGTCTGGTCCCTGTCGAGTGTTCCGGCCAGCAGGTCCGACGCCTCGACGAGGAAGGAGAGCGAGCCGCGGCGCAGGCGTTCCAGCTCGCCCAGCCTGGCCGACTCGACAGCCAGCGCGATGCGGTCCGCGGCGAACTGAAGGCGCAGGGCCTCCTCGTTGGAGTACCGGCCGGCCGCTTCGGCCGCGACCCCGAGCGAGCCCGTGAGGCGGCCCTCGACCTTGAGCGGGACCGTCACGACCGAGCGCATCCCGGTGTCACCGAGCAGCGGTACGGCGCCCGGTACGACGGTGAGGTCCTCATGGACGGCGGGCATGCGCGCGGAGCCGTAGCGGCCCGTGCCGGCCTCCACAGGGACCCGTGCGAAGCGCTGCCGGGCCGAGGGAAGCCCGGTGGTCGCGCGGACCTCCAGCTCGGTCTCGTCATCGGTGGCCAGCAGCAGGAACGCGGCGTCGGCGTCCAGCATGTCGCGTGCCCGCTCGACCGTTCGCTGCAGCAGCCCGTCGAGGTCGTCGGGGGCCGGGGAGCCGATGAAGATCTCGAACGGGTCCGTGCTGCGGTTCTCGGCCGAGGTGTCCGATACGGGCGCGCGGACCGGCGTCTGGAGCACGGCTCGTTCGTGGTCGCGCACGAGGAGGCAGACCGTGGAGGGCTCTCCGTCGGCATCGCGGACCCTGAGGTGCGAGGCGTACACGGGGATGACGCGGCCGTCGGCGCAGCGGATGCCGTAGCTGCCCTCCCACCGGGACAGCTGCAGCGCCTGGGCGATACCGGTGTTGGTGCCCGGGGTGTGCGGCCATGCCACGAAGTCGGTGAACTGCTTGCCGTCGATCTTCTCCGACGCGTACCCGAAGAGGAAGGACGCGTCGTCGTTCCACGAGGCGATGGACCCGGAGCCGTCGATCTGCACGACGGCCACCCGTACCCGCTGTTCCGCCACGGGCAGGAGAGCGGTGGGCAGGACCGGGCTCGCCGAGCGGACACCGACGGGACGTTCGGGGAGATCGAGCTGGAACCAGACGTGCTTGTGCGTCGGTGAGTACTCGACGCCCCAGCGGGTGGCGAGAGCCGCACAGAGCAGCAGGCCGCGGCCGCCCTCCCGGTCCGGGCTGCCGAAGTCGAGGCCGGAGCTCTGGAGCGGGACCTCCCGCTCCGGGTAGTGGTCGGAGACCTCGACGCGGACGCCGTCCTCGGTCCGCAGACAGAGCACGTCGGCGGCCGTGCCCGCGTGCACGACCGCATTGGTCACGAGTTCACTGGTAAGAACGACGGCGTCGTCGACGACGTCGGTGTAGCCCCACCCCTGAAGGGTGTCGCGGACGAACGCGCGGGCGGTCGCGACCGAGCGTCCGACCGGATCGAAGGTGGCAGCCGCGCGCGCGGTGATCACAGCACTCCCCATATGGTGTCTCGTCGCTTCCCCGAGTCCTGTGCCCGTATTTCGCCGCTTCGATTCGCCTGCCAGGCTAGACGCTCCCCAGGTGTCGCGGGTACACGAGGGCGGACTTGGGTGCGCGGGTGACCCGGCGGTTGTGCGCCGGGCGCACGATTCTGGGTCCCCGGGTGAGAGAAATGGGATGACCATGAGACTTTCCCCGCCCTCCCGTTCCGGCCTGGTACGTTTCAACGATTTGACGACCGCATAGTCACCCGTTGACGGTGTGCTGTGGCGGTGAGCCAAAGTGGAAGTGGGCAAGCTTCCGACAACGGCCCGAGCGATACGGTCAACCCCTGCGGGAGGGACACGGTGGAGTCTGGCGTGGCGGCGCGGGGTTCAGGAACGCGCACAAAAGGCGGGCAGTCCGTGAAAAAGCAGCGCAATGGAACCGTCGATGTGGACGCGGCAGCTCTGAACAGACTGCTCGCGGCCCTCGTGGCGATGCGTGACGGCAACTTCCGCAGGCGGCTCACCGTCTCCGGCGACGGCGTACTGACTGAGATCGCCGCGGTCTTCAACGAGGTGGCCGACCGCAATCTGCACCTCACGGGCGAGCTCGCCCGTGTGCGGCGCGTGGTCGGGCGTGAGGGGAAGCTCACCGAGCGCCTGGAGACCGGCGCCTGCGAGGGCTCCTGGGCGGCCGCGATCGACGCCTCCAACGAGCTCGTCGACGACTTGGCGCGACCGGTCTCCGAAGTCGGACGCGTACTCTCCGCGGTCGCGGACGGTGATCTCGAGCAGCGGATGGAACTGCGTACCCACGCGGCGGACGAGACCGTACGCCCGCTGCGCGGGGAGTTCCTGAAGGTCGCCCGCACGGTCAACAACCTGGTCGACCAGCTGTCCGCCTTCACCGAACAGGTGACGAGGGTCGCGGTCGAGGTGGGCACGGAGGGCAAGCTGGGCGGGCAGGCCCAGGTTCGCGGCATGTCCGGGTCGTGGAAGGACCTCACGGACTCCGTGAACACCATGGCCTACCGGCTCACCGCACAGGTGCGTGACATCGCCCTGGTGACGACGGCCGTGGCCAAGGGAGACCTGTCACGGAAGGTCACCGTCCATGTGGCCGGCGAGATGCTCCAGCTGAAGAACACCGTCAACACGATGGTGGACCAGCTGTCGTCGTTCTCCTCCGAGGTGACCCGGGTCGCCCGTGAGGTGGGAACCGAGGGTGAGCTGGGCGGGCAGGCGACGGTTCCCGGAGTGGCAGGGGTCTGGAAGGACCTCACCGACTCCGTCAACACGATGGCCGGGAACCTCACGTCACAGGTACGCGGCATCGCCGAGGTGACGACGGCCGTGGCCAACGGCGACCTGTCCCAGAAGGTGACGGTGAGCGCCCGTGGTGAGGTCGCGCAGCTCGCCGAGACGATCAACCAGATGACCGAGACGCTGCGTACCTTCGCCGACGAAGTGACGCGCGTGGCGAGCGAGGTCGGCGGCGAGGGTCTGCTCGGCGGGCAGGCCCAGGTGCCTGGTGCCGCGGGCACCTGGAAGGACCTCACCGATTCGGTGAACACGGTCTTCCGCAACCTGACGACGCAGGTGCGCGACATCGCGCAGGTGACCACGGCGGTGGCCAGTGGTGACATGACGCAGAAGGTCACCGTCGATGTGGCCGGCGAGATGCTGGAGCTGAAGAACACCGTCAACACGATGGTGGACCAGCTCCAGGCCTTCGGCTCGGAAGTGACCCGCGTCGCCCGGGAGGTCGGTGTCGAAGGCCGGCTCGGCGGTCAGGCCGAGGTGCCGGGGGCGGCGGGTACGTGGAAGGACCTCACCGATTCGGTGAACACCGCGTTCCGCAACCTGACTGGCCAGGTGCGCGACATCGCACAGGTGACGACGGCCGTCGCCAACGGCGATCTGTCGCAGAAGGTCACCGTCGACGTGGCCGGCGAGATGCTGGAGCTGAAGAACACCGTCAACACGATGGTGGCGCAGCTGTCCAACTTCGCCGACCAGGTCACGAGGATGGCCAGGGACGTGGGCACGGAGGGACGTCTGGGCGGTCAGGCGCGCGTCGACGGAGTCTCCGGCACGTGGAAGGAGCTCACCGACTCCGTCAACTTCATGGCCGGGAACCTGACCTCCCAGGTGCGCCAGATCGCCCAGGTGACCACGGCGGTGGCTCGGGGTGACCTGTCGCAGAAGATCGACGTGGATGCCCGGGGCGAGATCCTGGAGCTGAAGAACACCATCAACACGATGGTCGACCAGCTCTCCGCGTTCGCCGACCAGGTGACCCGGGTGGCCCGCGAGGTGGGCACGGACGGCCGTCTCGGCGGCCAGGCGCAGGTGCCCGGTGTGGCCGGCGTGTGGCGAGACCTGACCGACTCGGTGAACGGCATGGCGGGCAACCTCACCGCCCAGGTCCGCAACATCGCCCAGGTCGCGACGGCGGTGGCCAGGGGTGACCTGTCGCAGAAGATCGACGTGGACGCCCGGGGCGAGATCCTGGAGCTGAAGAACACCCTCAACACCATGGTCGACCAGCTCTCGAACTTCGCGGAGCAGGTGACCCGGGTCGCCCGTGAGGTGGGCACGGAGGGCATTCTCGGCGGGCAGGCGGAGGTGCAGGGCGTCTCCGGTACGTGGAAGGACCTCACCCAGTCCGTCAACGGCATGGCGAACAACCTGACCCTCCAGGTGCGCAACATCGCAGAGGTGACCACAGCGGTGGCCAAGGGTGATCTCTCCAAGAAGATCACCGTCGACGCCAAGGGCGAGATCCTCGAACTGGTCACGACCGTCAACACGATGGTCGACCAGCTGATGAACTTCGGTGACGAGGTGACCAGGGTCGCCCGTGAGGTGGGCACCGAGGGCATCCTCGGCGGCCAGGCCCGGGTGCGGGGCGCCACGGGCATCTGGAAGGACCTCAGCGAGAACGTCAACCTGATGGCCAACAACCTGACCAGTCAGGTGCGCAACATCTCCAGGGTCTCCTCCGCGGTCGCCAACGGAGACCTCACGAAGAAGGTGACGGTCGAGGCGCGCGGCGAGGTCGCCGAGCTCGCCGACACCGTCAACACGATGGTGACGACACTGTCGTCGTTCGCCGACGAGGTGACCAGGGTGGCCCGTGAGGTGGGCACGGAGGGAGAACTGGGAGGCCAGGCGCGAGTACCGGGTGTCTCGGGCACCTGGAAGGACCTCACCGAGTCCGTGAACTCGATGGCGTCGAACCTGACCGGTCAGGTTCGCCAGATCGCCACGGTGACCACGGCCATCGCCAAGGGCGATCTCACCAAGAAGATCGACATCGATGCGCGCGGTGAGATCCAGGAGCTGAAGAACACCATCAACACGATGGTCGACCAGCTCTCCTCGTTCGCCGAGCAGGTGACGCGGGTGGCCCGCGAGGTGGGCACCGAGGGACAGCTGGGTGGACAGGCCCGGGTCCGGGACGTCGACGGGACCTGGCGCGACCTCACCGAGTCGGTGAACGAGATGGCCGGGAACCTGACCCGTCAGGTGCGCGCCATCGCGGCCGTCGCCACCGCTGTGACCCGCGGCGATCTCAACCTCAAGATCGACGTCGACGCGGCCGGCGAGATCCAGGTGCTCCAGGACAACATCAATACGATGATCGCCAATCTGCGCGACACCACGCTGGCCAACAAGGAGCAGGACTGGCTCAAGGGCAACCTCGCCCGGATCTCCGGTCTGATGCAGGGCCGCCGCGACCTGGATGACGTCGCTTCGCTCATCATGAGCGAGCTGACGCCGGTCGTCTCCGCCCAGCACGGCGCGTTCTTCCTCGCCATGACCACCGGCGACGGCGACGAGGTCGGGTCCGACACCGGTAAGGAGAGCTCGTACGAGCTGCGCATGCGCGGCAGTTACGGCTATTCGGCGGGCTCCATGCCGACTTCGTTCCGGCCCGGTGAGACCCTCATCGGCACGGCGGCCGAGGAGAAGCGGACGATCCAGGTGGACAACGTGCCGCCGGGTTATCTGAAGATCTCCTCCGGGCTCGGCGAGGCGCCGCCGGCGCATGTGATCGTGCTTCCGGTGCTCTTCGAGGGCCAGGTGCTCGGGGTCATCGAACTGGCGTCGTTCCAGCCGTTCACCCACATCCAGCGCGACTTCCTCAACCAGCTCGCCGAGATGATCGCCACGAGCGTCAACACCATCAGCGTCAACACCAAGACCGAGAAACTCCTCGAACAGTCCCAGGAGCTCACCGAGCAGCTGCGCGACCGTTCGCAGGAGCTCGAGAACCGGCAGAAGGCGCTGCAGGCCTCCAACGCCGAGCTGGAGGAGAAGGCCGAACTGCTCGCTCAGCAGAACCGCGACATCGAGGTGAAGAACACCGAGATCGAGGAGGCACGGCAGGTCCTGGAGGAGCGCGCCGAGCAGCTCGCCGTGTCGATGCGCTACAAGTCCGAGTTCCTGGCCAACATGTCGCACGAGCTGCGTACGCCGCTCAACTCCCTGCTCATCCTGGCCAAGCTGCTCGCGGACAACGCCGAGGGCAATCTCTCCCCGAAGCAGGTGGAGTTCGCCGAGACGATCCACGGGGCGGGTTCCGACCTGCTCCAGCTGATCAACGACATCCTCGACCTGTCCAAGGTCGAGGCGGGCAAGATGGACGTCAGCCCGACCCGGATCGCCCTGGTGCAGCTGGTCGACTACGTGGAGGCGACGTTCCGGCCGCTCACCGCGGAGAAGGGGCTCGACTTCTCCGTACGGGTGTCCCCGGAGCTGCCCGCCACACTGCACACGGACGAGCAGCGGCTGCTGCAGGTCCTGCGCAACCTTCTTTCCAACGCGGTGAAGTTCACCGACAGCGGTGCCGTGGAGCTGGTCATCCGGCCGGCCGGAGCCGACGTGCCGAACGCCATCAGGGAACACCTGCTGGAGGCCGGATCGCTGCGCGACGCCGACGGCGACCTGATCGCGTTCTCGGTGACCGACACCGGAATCGGCATCGCGTCCAGCAAGATGCTGGTGATCTTCGAGGCGTTCAAGCAGGCGGACGGTACGACCAGCCGCAAGTACGGGGGAACCGGCCTCGGTCTCTCCATCAGCCGGGAGATCGCCCGCCTGCTGGGCGGCGAGATCCACGCGGCGAGCGAACCGGGACGCGGATCGACCTTCACGCTGTATCTGCCCCTGCACCCGAGCGAGCTGCCTCCGCAGGGCTACCCGCAGATGGGGCCGGGTCCCATCGAGGTCCACGCGAGTTCTGCCGAGGGTGTCCTGCACCTGGAGGCTCCGCAGGGCGCAGGCACAGAGCAGCGCCTGGGTGATCCCGCCAACTCCGCAGGGGTGTTCAGGCGCCGGCGGAAGGCCCTGGGCGGAGCTGCGCAGCGTCCCGCCCTTGCGAACGGCCGGTCCGGCGAGGACACGGCCGCGCCCGAGGAGTGGGTGCAGAGCGCGCAGGAGGAGCCGGAGCCCCGCCGGACGTTCCGCTTCCACGGGGAGAAGGTGCTGATCGTCGACGACGACATCCGCAACGTCTTTGCCCTCACCAGCGTGCTGGAGCAGCACGGACTGTCGGTGCTGTACGCGGAGAACGGGCGCGAGGGCATCGAAGTCCTGGAGCAGCACGACGATGTGACGATCGTTCTGATGGACATCATGATGCCCGAGATGGACGGCTACGCGACGACCACGGCGATCCGCCGGATGCCGCAGTTCGCGGGGCTGCCGATCGTCGCGCTGACCGCCAAGGCCATGAAGGGCGACCGTGAGAAGGCGATCGACTGCGGAGCCTCCGACTATGTGACCAAGCCGGTCGACTCCGACCATCTGCTGTCGGTGATGGAGAACTGGATGCGCGGAGAGTGACCGGGCGGGGAAGGGCGTGCCGGAATCCGTCCGCGGACTGTGCCCGGACGGGTGTGAGTGAGCGGATTCCGGGGAACCTTCTGGTCTTCGACCGCGTTTTCGCTATGTGCACAGTGACATCGCGGTGACAGGGTGTGGTGACGGGCGGGGTGCGGCTACCATGACCGGCACAAGGACGGACGGCGTAAGGGAGTCGTCCCCTGGGGCGGCACCCGGTGCGATTCCGGGGCGAGGAGGACGGGCCATGGTGCAGAAGGCCAAGATCCTCCTGGTCGATGACCGGCCGGAGAATCTGCTGGCGCTGGAGGCCATCCTCTCTGCGCTCGATCAGACACTGGTCCGGGCATCGTCAGGGGAGGAAGCGCTCAAGGCGCTGCTCACGGACGATTTCGCGGTCATTCTGCTGGACGTACAGATGCCCGGCATGGACGGATTCGAGACGGCCGCGCACATCAAGCGGCGGGAGCGGACCCGGGACATCCCGATCATCTTCCTGACCGCGATCAACCACGGCCCGCATCACACCTTCCGGGGTTATGCGGCGGGTGCGGTGGACTACATCTCGAAGCCCTTCGACCCGTGGGTGCTGCGCGCCAAGGTCTCGGTCTTCGTCGAGCTGTACATGAAGAACTGTCAGCTGCGCGAACAGGCGGCGTTGCTGCGCCTCCAGCTCGAAGGCGGGGCCCACCAGGGCGCCGACGAGAAGGAGCCGGCCGGTCTCCTCGCCGAGCTCTCGGCACGGCTCGCCGCGGTCGAGGAGCAGGCGGAGGCCCTCTCCAAGCAGTTGGACGACGAGTCGGCGGACGCGGCAGCCGTGGCCACCGCGGCTCATCTCGAGCGCAAGCTCACCGGACTGCGCCGCGCGCTCGACGCGCTGGAGCCCGGTACGGGCGGTTCCGCGGCCACCCTGCCCACACAGAGCTGACCTGCCACGGCTGAAGGGACGTCAGTTCGGCGCCTGTGCAAGGGCGACACGGAAGGGTGAAGCCGTAGGCACACGTGTCCACCGACGTCGACACCGGTAACCTCAGTCACATGGCCTCACGTACGTCCGGCAAGGGTTCCCTGGGTACGGCGGGCACCGCGAAGGGTGCCGGCCGTACCCAGGGACCGGCGAAGAAAGCCGCGCCCGCCAAGAAGGCGGCTGCGAAGAAAGCAGCGCCCGGCAAAAAGGCACCCGCCAAGAAGGCGGCGGCGAAGAAGACGGCACCCAAACCCGCACCGTCCCCCACGGGGGGCGTGTACAGGCTCGTCCGTGCGCTCTGGCTCGGTACCGCGCACGGCGTCGGGGCCGTCTTCCGCTCCATAGGGCGCGGGGCGAAGGGACTTGACCCGGCGCACCGCAAGGACGGACTCGCCCTGCTCCTCCTCGGCCTCGCGCTGGTCGTGGCGGCGGGCACCTGGTCCCATCTGAAGGGCCCCGTCGGCGACCTGGTGAAGATGCTCGTGACGGGGGCGTTCGGCCGGCTCGACCTGCTGGTACCGATACTGCTGGGCGCCGTCGCGGTACGGCTGATCCTCTATCCGGAGAAGCCCGAGGCCAACGGCCGCATCGTCATCGGGCTGTCCGCACTCGTCATCGGCGTGCTCGGCCAGGTGCACATCGCCTGCGGCTCACCGGGCCGGGAGGACGGCACCGGGGCCATGCAGGACGCGGGAGGGCTGATCGGATGGGGGGCCTCCCAGCCCCTCGTCTTCATGATGGGTGAGGTCCTCGCGGTCCCGCTGCTCCTGCTGCTGACGGTCTTCGGACTTCTGGTCGTCACCGCGACCCCGGTCAACGCCATTCCCCGGCGGCTGCGGCAGCTCGGCGTCAGGCTCGGCATCGTCGACCCGGTGTACGCGCCGGGCGAGGGGGACGGGAGCGACGACGAGCGGTACGACGAGCAGTGGCGCGAGGGCATGGCCGACGGCTCGCGGCGTTCCTCGGCGCGACGCCCGGACCTGGAGGGCGCCCACGACCCCGATCAGGCCGAGGGGGAGGCGCCGGCCAAGCGGCGCCGGCCCCGCCGGGCATCCGCCCAGCCCGCGATGAACCGGCCCATGGACGCCGTGGACGTCGCGGCCGCCGCGGCGGCCGCGCTCGACGGGGCGGTGCTCAACGGGATGCCCCCGTCTCCGGTCGTCGCCGACCTGACCCAGGGTGTCTCCACGGACAGGGAGCGGGAGCGGACCGGCACCCCGGTCCCCGGCGCGCGGTCGGCCGAGAAGGCTCCCTCCGGCGGCGGGGGCGCCGAGAAGGGCGCCTCGGCCTCCAGGGGAGTCCCCGACCTGACGAAGCCCGCTCCGGAGCGCTCCGGAGCGTTGCCCGCCCGTGCCGAGCAGCTTCAGCTCTCCGGCGACATCACCTACTCGCTGCCTTCGCTGGACCTGCTGGAGCGCGGTGGTCCCGGCAAGACGCGCAGCGCCGCCAACGACGCGGTCGTCGCCTCCCTGACCAACGTCTTCACGGAGTTCAAGGTCGACGCGTCCGTCACCGGCTTCACCCGCGGCCCGACAGTCACCCGCTACGAGGTGGAGCTTGGCCCCGCCGTCAAGGTCGAGCGGATCACCGCCCTCACCAAGAACATCGCCTACGCCGTCGCCAGCCCGGACGTCCGGATCATCTCCCCGATTCCCGGCAAGTCGGCCGTCGGCATCGAGATCCCCAACTCCGACCGGGAGATGGTCAACCTCGGTGACGTCCTTCGCCTCGCGGACGCGGCCGAGGACGACCACCCCATGCTGGTCGCGCTCGGCAAGAACGTCGAGGGCGGCTACGAGATGGCCAACCTGGCGAACATGCCCCACGTCCTGGTCGCCGGTGCGACCGGTTCCGGTAAGTCCTCCTGCATCAACTGTCTGATCACCTCGATCATGGTGCGGGCGACACCGGAGGACGTGCGGATGGTGCTCGTCGACCCGAAGCGGGTCGAGCTCACCGCCTACGAGGGCATTCCGCACCTCATCACGCCCATCATCACCAACCCGAAGAAGGCCGCCGAGGCACTCCAATGGGTCGTGCGGGAGATGGATCTCCGCTACGACGACCTCGCCGCCTACGGATTCCGCCACATCGACGACTTCAACCACGCGGTACGCAGCGGCAAGGCCAAAGCGCCCGAAGGCAGCGAACGGGAGCTCTCGCCGTACCCCTACCTGCTGGTCATCGTCGACGAGCTGGCGGACCTCATGATGGTCGCCCCCCGTGACGTCGAGGACTCCATCGTCCGGATCACCCAGCTGGCTCGAGCCGCCGGCATTCACCTGGTGCTCGCCACCCAGCGGCCCTCGGTGGATGTCGTGACCGGTCTGATCAAGGCCAATGTGCCCTCCCGGCTCGCCTTCGCGACCTCCTCGCTCGCGGACAGCCGGGTCATTCTCGACCAGCCCGGAGCCGAGAAGCTCATCGGAAAGGGTGACGGTCTGTTCCTGCCGATGGGGGCGAACAAGCCGACCCGTATGCAAGGGGCCTTCGTCACCGAGGCCGAGGTCGCGGCCGTCGTCCAGCACTGCAAGGATCAGATGGCGCCGGTCTTCCGCGAGGACGTGGTGGTCGGCACCAAGCAGAAGAAGGAGATCGACGAGGACATCGGCGACGACCTCGATCTGCTCTGCCAGGCGGCCGAACTGGTGGTCTCCACCCAGTTCGGCTCGACATCGATGCTCCAGCGCAAGCTGCGGGTCGGCTTCGCGAAGGCCGGTCGGCTGATGGACTTGATGGAGTCGCGCAACATCGTGGGTCCCAGCGAGGGTTCCAAGGCCCGCGATGTCATGGTGAAACCGGACGAACTCGACGGCGTGTTGGCCGTCATTCGTGGGGAAACCGCTTCGTAAGAGTTTTGCGGGCAACCGTTTCGCCCGGCCGTACGTCAAGTTGAAGGAAGGAGCAGCGGGATGATCCGTCGCGCTCTCCGTCCCGTGTCCTGCCCGAGGGGCTGTCCCGCGAACCCGATGGCGTACAAAGTCGTCGCTCCCGGTTGCCCCACCCTTTCGTACCACCCCTAGACTGAACATCCAGCAGGTGGCTCACGCTCGAAAGGCGCCCCCGTGTCCATCGGCAACTCCCCCGAAGACGACCGGCCTTCCATCGGTCGCGCGCTTCAGCAGGCCCGTATCGCCGCGGGTCTGACTGTCGAGGAAGTCAGCAGCTCCACCCGGGTGCGCATGCCCATCGTGCACGCGATCGAGGAGGACGACTTCTCCCGCTGCGGCGGCGACGTGTACGCCCGCGGCCACATCCGTATGCTCGCCCGCGCCGTCCTGCTCGACCCCGGTCCACTGATCGCGGAGTTCGACGCCGAGCACGGCGGCGGTCCCGCGCCCACGCCGGCGGCGCCGCTGTTCGAGGCGGAGAGGATCCGTTCCGAACCCCGCCGTCCCAACTGGACCGCGGCCATGGTCGCCGCGATCGTCGCCGTGGTCGGCTTCGTCGGCTTCACGCTCTTCAGCGGCGAGGACGAGGGTTCGTCGGCGCAGGTCGCCGAGGGATCGACACCCGACAAGACCAAGCCCAAGCCCACCACGACCAAGCCCGTCGACCCCAAGCCCGTACCGTCCGAAAGCGTCATCGCCGCCGCTCCGCGGGACAAGGTGACCGTCAGGCTGAGCGCCACCGAGGGCAAGAGCTGGATCTCCGCCAAGGACCACAACGGGCGGATGCTCTTCGACGGGCTGCTGGCCCAGGGCGACTCCAAGACCTTCCAGGACAAGGAGCGGGTCGACCTCGTCCTTGGGGACGCCGGAGCGATCGATCTCTTCGTGAACGGCAAGAAGATCGACGACCAGTTCGAGTCGGGACAGGTCGAACGGCTTTCGTACACCAAGGGTGACCCCGAAGTCGGCTGACCCCTTCCGCTCCATGCTCCACCGACGGTGAGTATCCGGCAGTCCTGCTGGGCACTCACCGTTTCGGCGTAGTCCTCGTGCTCCCTCCTCTTCACCAGCTGTTCGGTCACTCCCCGTAGCGGTGAACCCTGCTCGGCAGGGCGAGTGCCGGGACAAAGTAGTCTTGAGCCCATGCCCGAACGCCGTACCGTCGCCCTTGTCACTCTTGGCTGCGCCCGTAACGAGGTGGACTCGGAGGAGCTCGCAGGCCGCTTGGCAGCGGACGGCTGGGAGCTCGTCGAGAACGCCACGGACGCGGATGTCGCCGTCGTCAACACCTGTGGATTCGTCGAAGCCGCCAAGAAGGACTCCGTCGACGCCCTGCTCGAAGCCAATGATCTGAAGGATCACGGCAGAACCCAGGCCGTCGTGGCCGTCGGCTGCATGGCCGAGCGCTACGGCAAGGACCTCGCCGAGGCGCTGCCGGAAGCGGACGGCGTCCTCGGATTCGACGACTACGCCGACATCTCCGACCGCCTGCAGACCATCCTCAACGGCGGCATCCACGCCTCCCACACGCCTCGCGACCGGCGCAAGCTGCTGCCGATCAGTCCGGCCGAGCGGCAGGACGCCGCCGTCGCGCTGCCCGGACACTCCCAGGAGATCGCGCCGGCTCCCGCAGACCTGCCGGAAGGTGTCGCGCCGGTCTCCGGGCCGAGGGCGCCGCTGCGCCGCAGGCTGGGGACCAGCCCGGTCGCCTCGGTGAAGCTCGCCTCGGGCTGTGACCGGCGCTGCTCGTTCTGCGCCATCCCGTCCTTCCGCGGCTCCTTCATCTCGCGACGGCCCTCCGACGTCCTGGGAGAGACCCGCTGGCTCGCCGAGCAGGGTGTCAAGGAGGTCATGCTCGTCTCCGAGAACAACACCTCGTACGGCAAGGACCTTGGGGACATCAGGCTCCTGGAGACGCTGCTGCCCGAGCTCGCCGACGTCGACGGGATCGAGCGGATCCGCGTCAGCTATCTGCAGCCGGCCGAGATGCGGCCCGGCCTGATCGACGTGCTCACCTCGACGCCCAAGGTCGCCCCCTACTTCGATCTCTCCTTCCAGCACTCCGCACCCGGGGTCCTGCGCGCGATGCGCCGGTTCGGTGACACGGACCGCTTCCTCGAGCTCCTGGACACCATTCGGTCGAAGGCGCCGCAGGCCGGCGCACGCTCGAACTTCATCGTGGGATTCCCCGGTGAGACGGAGGCCGACCTCGCCGAGCTCGAACGCTTCCTCACGGGCGCGCGCCTGGACGCCATCGGGGTCTTCGGTTACTCCGACGAGGAGGGCACCGAGGCGGTCGGTTACGAGAACAAGCTGGACGCCGACGTCATCGCCGAGCGCCTCGCGCACATCTCGCAGCTCGCCGAGGAGCTGACCTCGCAACGTGCCGAGGAGCGGGTCGGTGAGACCCTTCAGGTCCTCGTCGAGTCCGTTGAGTCCGACGAGGACGGGCCCGTTGCGGTGGGCCGAGCCGCCCACCAGGCGCCGGAAACGGACGGCCAGGTCATCTTCACCGCACGCGAAGGGCTTGTGCCGGGCCGTATGGTCGAAGCGAAGGCAGTGGGCACCGAGGGAGTGGACCTCGTGGCCGAACACCACGAGCTTGCGGAGGCAGCCAGATGACGGGAGCCCCGGCATCCGCGGCAGGCGGTTCCGGCGCGACGCCGGCGCCCCGCGGCGGCAAGCTGGGTGCGGCGGCCGTCAACCAGGCCGGCCTGTGGAACATCGCCAACATCCTCACGATGGTGCGACTCCTGCTCGTACCGGGCTTCGTCATGCTGCTCCTGCACGACGGTGGGTACGACCCGGTCTGGCGGTCGTTCGCCTGGGCCGCGTTCGCCGTCGCGATGATCACCGACGTCTTCGACGGTCATCTGGCACGCACGTACAACCTGGTCACCGATTTCGGGAAGATCGCCGACCCGATCGCCGACAAGGCGATCATGGGTGCCGCGCTGATCTGTCTGTCCGCGCTCGGGGATCTGCCGTGGTGGATCACCGGCGTGATCCTCTTCCGTGAGCTCGGCATCACACTCATGCGGTTCTGGGTCATCCGGCACTCCGTGATCCCGGCGAGCCGCGGCGGGAAGGTGAAGACCCTGGCCCAGGGCATCGCCGTGGGCATGTACGTCCTCGCGCTGACGGGCCCCCTGGCGACACTGCGCTTCTGGGTGATGATGGCCGCCGTCGTGCTGACGGTCGTCACCGGCCTCGACTACGTGCGTCAGGCCGTCGTACTGCGCCGCCGCGGGCTCGCGGCCGAGCGGGTCGCCGCCATGGAAGCGGTCGTTGCGGTGGCGGAAGTGGAGAACATCTCCGGAGAGCGGCGTACCGCGGGCGAAGTGGGCGGGAAGACGGCTGACGACGTCGCCGAGCCCCTGGGGGAGCCGGTAGGGGAGCGCGTGGCGGGCGGCCGGGGCGCCGCGGAGGCGGAGCGGTGACGTCCGCGGCGGCCGAGGTGCTGCGGAGGCTTCAGGAGCGCGGTGAGACGCTCGGGGTCGCCGAGTCCCTCACGGGCGGTCTGGTGGCCGCCGAGCTCACTTCCGTGGCCGGAGCCTCTCGGTGCTTCCGCGGGTCCGTCACGGCCTATGCCACGCCTCTGAAGCGGGAGGTGCTGGGCGTCGACGGTGAGCTCCTCGCCGAGCGGGGAGCGGTGGACCCGGAGGTGGCCGAGGCGATGGCCGTCGGCGCACGCCGGGTCCTCGGTGCGGACTGGGGCGTGTCGACCACCGGGGTCGCCGGCCCCGAGCCGCAGGACGGCAAGCCCGTCGGAACGGTCTTCGTGGCCGTTTCCGGGCCGGGTGGCGTACAGAAAGTCGCCGAGCTGAGGTTGAACGGCGGGCGGGCGGACATCCGTAAGGAGAGTGTACGGAGCCTGCTCGAGCTGCTCTCCGGCGAACTCGGCGAAAATGCGGGGGCACAGGATACGGAACAGAACGGGGGGAATTGATGTTTGCAGCCCTGAGTGAACACGACATCGCTCCCCGCACGGCCGCAGCGCGAGGCGGTACGGTGGGGCGTGAAGGATGCGGCTACGCGGTCCGAGGAGGGAGCCACCGATGATTCTGCTCCGTCGCCTGCTTGGTGACGTGCTGCGTCGGCAGCGCCAGCGCCAAGGCCGTACTCTGCGCGAAGTCTCCTCGTCCGCCCGAGTCTCGCTCGGCTATCTCTCCGAGGTGGAGCGGGGGCAGAAGGAGGCATCCTCCGAACTGCTCTCCGCCATTTGCGACGCGCTGGACGTACGGATGTCCGAGCTCATGCGTGAAGTGAGCGATGAACTGTCCCTGGCTGAGCTGGCCGAGTCGGCGGCGGCCAGTGATGCGGTGCCTGTACCAGTACGCCCGATGCTCAATTCCGTCTCTGTTGCGTCGGTCGCCGGCGTACCGACGGGACGGGTGACCATCAAGGCGCCCGCGGAAGCGGTGGATGTCGTCGCCGCCTGACCGCACGGTTCGTGGTGAACGAGAGCCCCGGCCGCCCCTCATGGGGCGAGCCGGGGCTCTCGCGTGTCCGGGTGTGCGGGGTCGTTCGCGGGGCAGGCGCGCAGTGAGGCCGGAGTGGCGATTCTTCGGAACTGCCACCCGAATGACCGTTTCGCTCCATATGTGACATTGTGGATAGACGGTAGGTCGAACAGCTATCTGAACGGAGAAGTGCATGTCTGTCGTGAAGAGCGCCCTTTCCGATGGCGATCGCAAGGTCGTGGGAGACGCGCTGCAAGGCGCGCTGGTGGATCTGGTCGACCTCTCCCTCGTGGCCAAGCAGGTCCACTGGAATGTGGTCGGCCCGCGCTTCCGCTCCGTACACCTCCAGCTCGACGAGGTCGTCGACACCGCGCGGCAGCACTCGGACACGGTTGCGGAGAGGGCTTCCGCCGTCGGCGTGAACCCGGACGGCCGGTCCCGGACGCTCGCGAAGACCACTGCGATCGATTCCGTGCCCGAAGGCTGGATCAAGGACGTTGACGCGGTGCGTGTGCTCGTCGACGCCCTCCGAGTGGTCATCGACCGTATGCGGGAGCGGATCGAGGCGACCGACGAACCGGACCCCGTCAGCCAGGACATCCTCATCACGCTCACCGCGGATCTCGAGAAGCACGCGTGGATGTTCCAGGCGGAGAGTGCCTGAACCCCCGATGTGAGAAGGGAATTGCCGTGACTGACAAGAAGGCCATGGACAAGCTCAAGGGCAAGGCCAAGGAAGCGACCGGCAAGGTCACCGGAGACCGCCGCAAGGAGGCCGAAGGCAAGTCCGACCAGGTCAAGGCCAAGGCGGAGGGTGCCATGGGAGGAACCGGCGAGCGCGCCAAGGGTGTGAAGGACTCCCTCACCGACGACGACAGGTGAGCGAACCGCTCTTCGGTGTGCCCCCGCGGATCTCGATCCCGGGGGCACCGGCATGTCCGGGTCCGTGGGATGCAGCAGACGCGGACCCGGGGGATGCAGCAGACGCAGACCCGCGGATGCAGCAGACGCGGACCCGGGGGAAACTGCGGTGGAGGGCCGGGCTCACCTCTCCCGACAGCTGCCCCAGGAGAGCGCGCACCGCTGTTCAGCTCGCTCCCGCACGCCGGTAGCGCACCGGTGCGCCCTCCCGCCAGGACATCGTCCCGTACTAGCGTCGGCCGGAGGAGGCAGCCATGGTGCGGCGATGGGTGCCGGCGCTCGTCCTCGGTGGCGTGTGGTGGTGGGCGGTGCTGCGGCTGGTTCTGGAGCCGGAGCATGCCGGACTGGTCGAGGGTGCGGTCGCGGCCGGGGGATGGGGCCTGAGCCTCCTGCCGGTCCACGTGGCGGCCGCGGCGCGGACGGAGCGGACTGCCGAGGGGCCCGCTGTGGACCGGACGGACATACCCTCCTAGCGGTGGCGGTGGCGGTGGCGGTGGCGGTGGCGGTGGCGGCGTCGAGCAGTTGGCCGACGGCCTGCTGCGTATCAGCCGGTGACCGCGCGCGGTGCCGGCCGGTCCTTAGCCGGTGGGGCCGGACTGGCAGTGGGGACACCAGTAGGTGGGGCGATCGTCGCGGTCCGCCTTGCGGATGGGTGTGCGGCAGCGCAGGCAGGGGCGGCCGGCCCGTCCGTACACGAAGAGACGTTCTCGTGAGGGCCTTCGCGACATGACTGCCGTCGCCCTGGTCGTGGTCCGTACCGGACGGTCGCGGTTGGCCTCCAGGAGCTGCTTGGCCGTGCTGACAAGACGGGCGGCGACGGGCGGGCTCAGCTCGCCGACCGGTAGCCAGGGCGTCGCACGTGCCATGAAGCAGAGTTCGCACATGTAGACATTGCCGATACCGGCGAGGTTGCGCTGGTCCAGGAGAGCGTCGCCGACGCGACGTCCGGGGTCGGCCAGCAGATTCAGCAGAGCGGTTTCCGGGTCCCAGTCACGCCCCAGCAGATCCGGTCCGAGGTGGCCCACGACCTGCTCCTCGTCCTCTGTGCGGAGCAGCTCGAGAACGGGCAGCCGGTAGCCGACGGCGGTGTGCTCCGCAGTGGCGAGCACGGCGCGGATCTGATGGTCGGGGCCGCCCCGCCACCGCTCGCCGTGGTCGTACACGCGCCATGCGCCCTCCATGCGCAGATGGCTGTGAAGGGTGAGGCCGCCCTGGAAGCGCGTGAGCAGATGCTTGCCGCGCGCCGTGACGTCCAGCACAGACCTGCCGGTGAGGTCGGCTGTGGCGAACCGTGGGACCCGCAGATCGGAGACCGTCAGCATCTGGCCGGCGAGTGCCGCGTCGAGGCGTCGGGCGGTCTGCAGGACGGTGTCACCTTCGGGCATGCATCCATGATGCGCCGACAGGCCCGCGCGTGGTGCCCCCGCCCGGGCCCCTCAGGCGCGCAGCCGCAGTCCGCGTGGTGTGGCGAGGAAGCCGGCTGCTTCCAGGGTGCGGCCCAGCGGGGACGTGAGGGAGGATGCGCCGTTGGTGCGCTCCACCGTGACCGTGCCGAGCGTCCCAGCCCGGGCCGCTGACGCGAGTGCCTCGGCGGCGGCCCGGAGCGCCGGGTCCCCGGGATCGGTGGGCCACGCGAGAAGGGACTTGCCGCCGCGCTCCATGTAGAGCGTGAGCTCGCCGTCCACGAGAACCACCAGGGAGCCCGCCTTGCGCCCCGGCTTGTGCCCCGCGCCGTCCGGCGACTCGGGCCAGGGCAGGGCGGCACCGTATGCGTTGGCAGGATCGGCTGCCGCGAGGACCAGTGCGCGCGGAGCGGAGCCGGGGTCGGCGCGGTCGCGTGCGGTGGAGGCTGCCCTGAGCCGGTCCACGGCACCGTCCATCGCGAACTGTGCCGCGCCCAGTCCCTCGACGACATAACCGCGGCGGGCCTGGCCGCTGTCCTCGAACGCGGCAAGGATGCGGTAGACCGCCGAGAACCCGCCCTCGACGCCCTCGGCCTGCACCGCACCACGGGTCACCACACCGTGGCGGTCGAGGAGCGTCCGGGCCAGGGCATGCGCGCGGTGGGTCGGCTCGGGCTCGGCCGGGGGAAGCAGCGACCAGCGCCCCGACACCGTCGGCGGACCGGTGCGGGACGCGGGGCGGGCGGCCGCGGTCAGGGATCCGTAACGGCCGCGCGGCACGTTGCGCCTCGCGCGGTGCGCCGTGGAGCCGGCCGTGCGCCCCGAGCCGAGTAGCGAACGCAGTGGGGCGAGGGTGTCGTTGGTGAGACGCCCGGACCAGACCAGGTCCCAGAGTGCGTCGGCCAGTTGGGGATCGCCGCAGTCCGGGTGGGTGGTGGCCCGGACCTGATCGGCGATCTGCCGGAAGAAGAGCCCGTAGCCGCCGGAAAGGACGGTGAGGACCGACTCGTGCAGTGCGGTCTCCTCCAGCGGGTGGGGAGGCGGGAGGAGCAGGGGCGCACTGTCCGCCAGGTAGAGGGAGAGCCAGCCGTCCTTTCCTGGGAGGGCACCCGCGCCTGCCCAGACGACTTCGCCGGTGGTGGTGAGCTCGTCGAGCATGGCGGGGGTGTAGCCCGCGACGCGGCTCGGGAGGATCAGCTTCTCCAGGGCGGACGCGGGCACCGGGGAGCCCTGCAACTGCTCGATGGCGCGGGCCAGTCCGTCGATGCCGCGCAGGCTGTTGTCGCCGAGGTGCTGCCACTGGGGGAGGAAGCCGGCCAGCGCTGCGGGAGGCACAGGCTCCAGCTCCTGGCGGAGCGCGGCGAGGGACCGGCGGCGCAACCGCCGCAGGACCGTGGCATCGCACCACTCCTGGCCGATGCCCGCAGGGTGGAATTCGCCCTGCACCACGCGGCCCGACGCGGCGAGCCGTTGCAGAGCCCCGTCCGTCACCGCGGGACCGAGGCCGAAACGGCCGGCCGCCTGCGTGCTGGTGAACGGGCCGTGCGTACGGGCGTACCGGGCGAGGAGGTCGCCGAGCGGGTCCTTGACCGGTTCGGTGAACGCCTCGGGAACCCCGACCGGAAGTGCTGTCCCGAGCGCGTCGCGCAGCCGGCCGGCGTCCTCGACGGCTGCCCAGTGAGCGGCTCCGCCGATGCGGATCCGGATAGCGCGCCGGGACGTCTCCAGCTCTGGTGCCCAGGCGGGCTCCGCGCCGCGTTCCGCCAGTTCGGCGTCGGTGAGGGGGCCGAGGACGCGCAGCAGGTCGGCGACCCCCTCGATGTCCTTGATCTTCCTGTCGTCGGTCAGCCACTGGAGCTCCTGCTCCAGTTCACCGAGGACATCGGCGTCGAGCAGCTCGCGCAGCTCCGCCTGGCCGAGCAGCTCGGCCAGCAGATGGGAGTCGAGTGAGAGGGCTGCCGCACGACGCTCCGCGAGAGGCGAGTCACCCTCGTACAGGAACTGTGCGACATAGCCGAAGAGGAGCGACCGGGCGAACGGTGACGGCTCGGGCGTGGTCACCTCGACCAGACGGATGCGGCGCGCCTCCAGGTCGCCCATCAGCTCGGTGAGGCCGGGGACGTCGAACACGTCCTGAAGGCATTCGCGGACGGCTTCGAGGACGATCGGGAACGAGCCGAACTCGGAGGCGACCTGGAGCAGCTGGGACGCGCGTTGGCGCTGCTGCCAGAGAGGGGTGCGCTTTCCCGGACTGCGCCGGGGCAACAGCAGTGCGCGCGCGGCGCATTCGCGGAACCGGGAGGCGAACAGGGCCGATCCTCCGACCTGTTCTGTCACGACCTGGCTGATCTCGCCCTTGTCGAACACCACGTCGGTTGCCCCGACGGGGGGCTGCTCGCTGTCGTATCCCGCGACGGGGAAATCCTGGTCGGCGCCCCCGCGCCCCTGGTCGCGGTCGGCCCCGCTCCCATCCGCCTGTACCGGATCGAAGTCGAGCAGGTCGAGGCCCATCAGATCGGCGTCGGGCAGCCGCAGCACGATGCCGTCGTCCGCGTGCATGACCTGGGCGTCCATGCCGTACCGCTCGCCGAGCCTGGCGGACAGGGCGAGAGCCCACGGTGCGTGCACCTGGGCGCCGAACGGCGAATGCACGACGACCCGCCAGTCGCCCAGCTCGTCCCTGAACCTCTCGACGAGGACGGTCCGGTCGTCAGGGACGTGGCCGCAGGCCCTGCGCTGCTCGTCGAGGTAGGACAGGATGTTGTCCGCCGCCCAGGCGTCGAGCCCGGCTGCCAGCAGACGGAGTCTGGCGTCGTCGGAGGACAGTCCGCCGATCTCGCGGAGGAACGCGCCCAGTGCACGGCCCAGCTCCAGCGGGCGGCCCAGTTGGTCGCCCTTCCAGAACGGCAGCCGGCCCGGGACACCGGGGGCGGGCGAGACCAGGACCCTGTCCCTGGTGATGTCCTCGATCCGCCAGGACGTGGTGCCCAGGGTGAAGACGTCACCGACCCTGGACTCGTAGACCATTTCCTCGTCCAGCTCGCCGACGCGTCCGCCGCCCTTCTTCGGGTCCGCTCCGGCCAGGAAGACGCCGAACAGCCCGCGGTCGGGAATGGTGCCGCCCGAGGTGACGGCGAGCCGCTGCGCGCCGGGCCGGCCGGTCACCGTACCGGTGACGCGGTCCCACACGACACGGGGCCGCAACTCCGCGAACGCGTCGGACGGATAGCGCCCGGCGAGCATGTCGAGCACGGCGGTGAACGCGGATTCCGGGAGCGAGGCGAAGGGGGCCGCCCGGCGGGCGAGGGCGAGCAGGTCGTCTGCCTGCCAGCTGTCGAGCGCGACCGTGGCGACGATCTGCTGGGCCAGCACGTCCAGAGGGTTGGACGGGATCCGCAGCGCCTCGATGGCGCCCTCACGCATCCGTTCGGTGACCACGGCCGCCTGCACCAGGTCGCCGCGGTACTTCGGGAAGACCACACCGGTCGACACGGCGCCGACCTGGTGCCCTGCACGGCCCACCCGCTGAAGCCCCGAGGCCACGGACGGCGGCGACTCGACCTGGATCACCAGGTCGACGGCGCCCATGTCGATGCCCAGCTCCAGGCTGGAGGTGGCGACCACGGCCGGCAGCCGGCCCGCCTTGAGGTCCTCCTCGACCTGGGAGCGCTGCTCCTTGGACACCGAGCCGTGGTGCGCCCGGGCAAGGACGGGAGGCGCCCCTTTCGCAGCCCCGGACTGGGCCATGATCTCGGCGGGGGAGTGAGCCTCGGGCAGCGGGACACCGGCACCCGCTTCCTCCTCGAACGCGGTCCCGGTCGCCCGCTCGTGGGCGATCTCGTTCAACCGGTTGCACAGGCGCTCCGCCAGCCGCCGGGAGTTGGCGAAGACGATCGTGGAACGGTGGGACTGGACGAGATCGGCGATCCGCTCCTCGACATGGGGCCAGATCGACGGCTTCTCCGCCTGGCCGCCCTCGTCACCGGTGGCGGGGGAGCCGCCCAGCTCGCCGAGATCCTCCACGGGGACCACGACGGAGAGGTCGAACTCCTTGGTGGACGGCGGCTGGACGATCTCCACCCTCCGCTGGGGCGAAAGGAACCGCGCGACCTCGTCGACCGGGCGGACCGTCGCCGACAGCCCGATACGCCGGGCGGGCCGGGGCAGCAGCTCGTCCAGACGCTCCAGCGAAACAGCGAGATGGGCGCCCCGCTTGGTGCCCGCGACGGCGTGCACCTCGTCCACGATCACCGTCTCCACCCCGGCCAGCGCATCGCGGGCGGAGGAGGTGAGCATCAGGAACAGCGACTCCGGAGTGGTGATCAGGATGTCCGGGGGCTTCGTCGCCATCGAACGGCGCTCGGCCGGGGGTGTGTCGCCGGAACGGATGCCCACCCGCACCTCCGGCTCGGGCAGGCCCAGGCGCACCGACTCCTGACGGATACCGGTCAGCGGCGAACGCAGATTCCGCTCCACGTCGACGGCGAGAGCCTTCATCGGTGAGACGTACAGCACCCGGCAGCGCTTCTTCGCCTCGGCGGGCGGCGGGACGGCCGCCAGACGGTCCAGCGAGGCGAGGAAGGCGGCGAGTGTCTTGCCCGATCCGGTCGGCGCGACGACCAGCACGTCCGAACCCTCACCGATGGCGCGCCAGGCACCCTCCTGCGCGGCGGTGGGCGCGTCGAAGGCCGCCGCGAACCAGCTGCGGGTCGCGGGCGAGAACGAATCGAGTGCGGAACCGGCCATGCCCCCCATCGTGCACCCCGCCACCGACAACGGCCGGTGGACGTGCCCGCCGCTCACCTTGCCGGACCTCGGAGACCCGCCCGGACCTGCGAGAATACGAGCATGGCGGAGGTGGACCCGGCTCGGGAATGGGCGAGGCACTGGCAGTACGCGGAGCTGCCCGACCTTGATCTGCTGCGTGCCCGGTACGTCCGTCACACCTTTCCGCGCCACAGTCACGAGGGCTTCGTCTTCGGCACGATCACCAGCGGCGTCGAGGACGTCGGCCTCCCCGGCGGGACCGTGCACGCGGGGCCCGGCACCGTGGTCATGATCAATCCGGAAGTGCCGCACACCGCTCGCGCCGGAGTGCCCGAGGGATGGGTGTACGCCACGCTCTACCCGTCCGCACAGGTGATCAACGACATCGCGGCCGATCTGACCAGTCTGCGCGGCTCCGTCGGATTCACCGAGACGGGCGTGAGGGACCCGCGTGCCGCCCGGCTGATCACCGAGGTCCATCGGGCGGCCGAGGAGGGAAACGCCCTGGCCGCGGACAGTGTTCTGCGCATCATGGTGGCCCGGCTGCTCGACCGCCACGGCAGCGTGCTGCCGGTCCGGGCCCCGCACTCCGCCGGTGCGCGTGACGCCGCCCGCGCGCGGGCGGCGCTGGAGGAGCGTATGGAGCGGCCGCCCACCCTGGAAGCGCTCGCGGCCGAGCTGGGCACAAGCCCCTTCGCGCTGCTGCGGGCCTTCAAGAAGCAGTACGGGATGCCCCCGCACACATGGCTCACCGATGCCCGGGTACGCCGTGCCCGGCGCATGCTCGACGGCGGGACCGTACCCGCCGAGGCAGCCGTCGCCGTCGGCTTCACCGACCAGCCCCATCTCAACCGCCACTTCACCCGGATCGTCGGGGTGCCGCCGGGCGCCTACCGGCGCGAGCGCGCAGGATCGTACAAGACCGGCGGGAGTCCCGCCCCGTAGCGTTCCGGACGTGGCAGAACAGACAGCATCCCCTCAGAGCCCCGGCGCCCCCGTCGTGCGGAGCGCGGGTCCGGAGAAGCCGGACTCCGCCGTCGTCCGGGACTCACTCGGCGTGGGCATAGCCGTGGGTCTCTCCGGATTCGCCTTCGGCGTGACCTCGGCAGGCTCCGGACTGACCCTCCTCCAGACCTGCGCGTTGAGCCTCCTCGTCTTCACCGGCGCCTCCCAGTTCGCACTCGTGGGCGCCCTCGCTGCCGGAGGAAACCCCTACACCGCGGCGGCCGGAGCGTTCTTCCTGGGTATCCGCAACGCGTTCTACGGGCTACGGCTGTCGCAGCTCCTCGCCCTGCCGCCCGTACTGCGTCCCCTCGCAGCCCAGTGGGTCATCGACGAGACGACCGCCGTCACCCTCTCCCAGCCCACCAGGCGTGCCGCGCGCATCGGATTCACCGTCACCGGGTTCACCCTCTACGCCCTGTGGAACCTGACCACACTGGCCGGCGCGCTCGGGGCCGAGGCGCTCGGTGACACC
This sequence comes from Streptomyces pratensis, assembly GCF_016804005.1. Taxonomy (GTDB): domain Bacteria; phylum Actinomycetota; class Actinomycetes; order Streptomycetales; family Streptomycetaceae; genus Streptomyces; species Streptomyces pratensis_A. Next base: position 1,949,053 of record NZ_CP051486.1, read on the forward strand.
GACGCCTGGGGGCTGGACGCGGCCGGTCCCGCGGTGTTCCTCGCCCTCCTCGCGCCGATGCTGAAGAGCACCACCGAGCGCGTCACAGCGGGGCTAGCCGTCCTGCTGGTGCTCGGTTTCCTTCCGGTGCTGCCTGCGGGCGCGCCCGTACTCGTGTCCGCGCTGGCAGCCCCGGTCGTCCTGTTCATGAAGGGCCGCGGCAGGAGCACCACGGACGAAAGCGTCACCGAAGGCACGACGCCCGAGGAGTACCGATGAACATCTGGATCGCCATCGGGCTCACCGCCGTCGGCTGCTATCTCGCCAAGCTTCTGGGGCTCCTGGTCCCGGCCGGAGCGCTGGAACGCCCTCTTGTGCAGAGGCTGGCCGCGCTCCTGCCGGTTGCGCTGCTCGCAGCACTCACCGCCCAGCAGACCTTCGACGGCGGACAGGCGCTGGTACTGGACGCCCGGGCGGCAGGGCTGGCCGCGGCGGCGCTCGCCCTGGTCCTGCGTGCCCCCTTCCTGGTCGTCGTCGGGGCCGCCGTCGTGGTCACCGCCGTCGTCCGCGCCGTGCTCTGAACCGGAACCGATCAGCGCAGGTCCCGACCGTACGAGCGGAGGGTCTGCAGGGCCCTGAGCGTCTCGATCGGACGGCCCTCCAGGGCCGTTCCGGGGGCCCACTGGCGCCAGTTGACCGGCCAGCCGCCGTCCTCCTGCTGTTCCGCCGCCAGGTGATCCAGGGAGCCCTCCAGTTCGCCGTCGCTGAACCAGCGGCGGGCCAGCGACCCGGGTGTGCGGGCGTAGTGGTAGGGGAAGTGGTGTTCCCCCGGGGCGTAACCGGGGGCCACCGGGTACTCCGCGCGGCGCTGCGGATCGAGTACCACCAGCTTCTGCTCACGCACGAGTTGTCCGAGCCGGCGGGCGGCGGATTCGGCACGCGCACGGTCGGGGACGCCGTCCAGGAAGGCGATGGCTGCCTCGATCTCGTACGGATGGGACTGCTCGAGAGCGTCGACGGCGGCCCAGCAGAAGTCGGTGGCGCGGAACAGCCATGCATGCCACACCCGATTACGGTGCAGCAGCCCGACCACGGGGCCCGTCGCCAGGAGTTCGGCGGGCGGATCGTCGACGACGGGGATGAAGGGTGCCGCAGGGTACCCGCGCTGCGAGGGGTGGAGCGCGGGCAGCGCCCCTTCCTTGGTCGACACGTCCGTGAAGTACCTGCAGATCCGCTCCACGCGCGTACCGGCACAGCGGCCGATCGAGTCGAGGACGCTCAGCGCATGAGCGGTGTGAAGCGGCTGACTCACAGGTCCGCGAAGATCGGGTTCGAGCCCGTGACCGTAGCCACCGTCATCGTTCCGGTAGGCGGAGAGCGCGGTCTCGACGGGGTCCGCGCTTCCTTCCAGGAAGAGATGGGCGAACCGCCGCTGTTCGAGAACGCGTGCGGTGAGCCAGATGAACTGCTCGGCGTGGGCGAGGGGGTCTGCTCCGGTTCCAGCCATGGCTTGACCGTAGAGGGGAAAAGACCACCGGAGAGGCCTCCCGGCCCTGCTGCACTCTCAGGAGCGGGATACTGGGGGCATGCGGTTGACGATTTTCTGGGAACGGATGGCGGATCACTTCGGCGAGGCGTACGCCGACTCCTTCGCGCGCGATCACGTCATGGCGGAGCTCGGCGGCCGGACGGTGCACGGCGCCCTGGACGCGGGCTGGGAGGCCAAGGACGTCTGGCGCGCGGTCTGCGCCGCGGTCGGTGTGCCCCCGGACAAGCGCTGAGCCAGGCGGTCCGCTCCGCTCGCACGACCGTGTCACGTGCGGTCCGCTCCACCCGCACGACTGTCATGCGCGGTCCGCTCCACCCGCACGACCGTGTTACGTGCGTCACCGCTCTGCCCGCCGCCGGGCCGGGCGGCCGGCTGTCACTGCGGTGAGCGAGACTTGTCCCGTGGCACCGACAGACGAGACCGCCCAGACCCAGCCGCCCGCCTCACCGCCCGTCCCGCCGGCCGCACCACCGAACCCGCCGCCCGGCACCGGCCCCGTCCGCATGCCCGGCTGGCTGCCGCGTGCGATGGTCATGGCGCTGGCGCTCTACGGGTGCTTCCAACTGGGCAGCTGGGCCTTCTACCAGCTCATCGGGCTGCTGACCAACGTCCTCATCGCCTTCTTCCTTGCGCTCGCCATCGAGCCGGCCGTCAGCCGCATGGCTGGACGGGGGATACGCCGGGGACTCGCCACGTTCCTGGTCTTCCTGGCCGTGCTGGTCGCCGGAGTCGGTTTCGTCGTCCTGCTCGGCTCGATGCTCGCCGGCCAGATCGTCGACATGGTCGAGGAGTTCCCCAAGTACCTGGACTCGGTGATCAACTGGGTCAACCAGACCTTCCGGACGGAGCTCTCCAGGGTCGAGGTGCAGGACAGCCTGCTGCACTCCGACTGGCTCCAGAAGTACGTCCAGAACAGCGCTACAGGCGTACTCGACGTCTCCACCACCGTGCTCGGCGGCTTGTTCCGGCTTTTGATGATCTTCCTGTTCTCGTTCTACTTCGCTGCCGACGGTCCCCGCCTGCGGCGCGCTCTGTGCTCCGTACTGCCGCCCTCCCGGCAGACCGAGGTGCTGCGCGCCTGGGAGATCGCGGTCGACAAGACCGGCGGCTACATCTACTCGCGCGGACTGATGGCCCTGATCTCCGGCGCGGCGCACTACGTCCTGCTGGTGGTGCTCGGGGTGCCCTACGCACCGGCGCTCGCTGTCTGGGTCGGCCTCGTCTCGCAGTTCATCCCCACGATCGGTACGTATCTCGCGGGCGCTCTGCCCATGCTGATCGCCTTCACCGTCGACCCGTGGTACGCGCTGTGGGTTCTCGGATTCGTCGTGGTCTACCAGCAGTTCGAGAACTACGTGCTGCAGCCGAAACTCACGTCCAAGACGGTCGACATCCACCCCGCGGTCGCCTTCGGCTCGGTGGTCGCGGGCACCGCGCTCATGGGTGCCGTCGGGGCTCTCATCGCGATTCCGGCCGTCGCGACGCTTCAGGCGTTCCTGGGCGCGTATGTGAAGCGGTACGACGTGATGGACGACCCGAGGGTGCAGGGCGGCCACCGCTGGCAACGTGGCGAGCCGGTGCTGTCGAGGATCCGCCGCGCGGTGCGGGGCGGCGGGGACGGTGCGGGCACGGCCGGCGGTAGCCGGTGACATGGGCCGGCAGGCCCGGTTCCTGAACCCCACGCCTCCGGGTCACCGACCTACGCCCCACACGCCTCCGGTTGCCGGCGTGCGTCTTCCATGTCTCCGGTTCACCGGCGGGCGTCTTCCATGCCTCCGGTTGACCGGCCTACGTCGGCCGGGACGTGACAGTGCTCGCGGGCGGCCTCGGTAAGGCATGGTGCGATCGCTGGGCCGCCATACGCGGTGCACCGGCGGAACCGCAGGCCGGGGCTGAGCGGACAGCGGGCGCTGGGTCCACGGACGTGTCCAGGCGTAGTAGTCCGGACGCCTCTTGCAGGATGACGCCTCGCATGAGATCCCGGCGAAAGCCGGGGGTGACGGGAACCGTGACACGCCAAGCCGCCCCGGTGGCCCCGTGGGCCTCCTCAGGCCTGGCCTCGGACCGCAGCCGGCCTGGTCCGTGTGGGAGCGCGGTGGCGCCGTGCGGTTCCACCTCGTGCGTCTGCGCGAAGGCCGTCCGGCTCACCGCGGTCTTAGGCGACCGAAGGCGACCAGGGGCCGACCTGCGTCGTCACGAGATGGCCGACCCGGGGCCTTCACTATGGATCGGCCGACTTCAGCTGATTCCGGGCGGCGGCGATTCCTGGGCCGATGGATGGAGTGCCCTCCTGTAACAAGGATGACATTTCGTAGCAAGCTAGGCTGAGATGTCGGCGTATGTCGCGGAACTGGGTATGGAGTCCATCGCGAAACATTGACTTGGGGGATGTTCGCTGCTATAAGCCGCTACGCTCGGTTCTGTCGGACTCGGCGTGGTGTGCTTGACACTGAAATCGAACATCCATTCTCATGGGATTCCGGCCGGGTTTTGCCGGGCCCGACCATGGAGTTGTCCACAGGCCGGGAGGACGTCGAGGCCCATTGTCAGTGGCAGGGGTTAGCGTCTGTGACGTGAAGCGATCGACTCAAGCAAATCGGGTGGAACCCATGGCAGGAACCGACCGCGAGAAGGCGCTGGACGCCGCACTCGCACAGATTGAACGGCAATTCGGCAAGGGCGCGGTGATGCGCCTCGGTGAGCGGCCGAACGAGCCCATCGAGGTGATCCCCACAGGGTCCACCGCGCTCGACGTCGCGCTCGGCGTCGGCGGCCTGCCACGCGGCCGCGTGGTGGAGGTGTACGGACCGGAGTCCTCCGGTAAGACGACGCTGACGCTGCACGCCGTGGCGAACGCGCAGAAGCTCGGCGGCTCGGTGGCGTTCATCGACGCGGAGCACGCCCTGGACCCGGAGTACGCGAAGAAGCTCGGCGTCGACATCGACAGCCTCATCCTGTCGCAGCCGGACAACGGCGAGCAGGCGCTGGAGATCGTGGACATGCTCGTCCGCTCCGGCGCGCTCGACCTGATCGTCATCGACTCCGTCGCGGCCCTGGTGCCACGTGCGGAGATCGAGGGCGAGATGGGCGACTCGCACGTGGGTCTGCAGGCCCGTCTGATGAGTCAGGCGCTCCGTAAGATCACCAGCGCGCTCAACCAGTCCAAGACCACCGCGATCTTCATCAACCAGCTTCGCGAGAAGATCGGGGTGATGTTCGGCTCCCCGGAGACCACGACCGGTGGCCGGGCGCTCAAGTTCTACGCCTCGGTGCGTCTGGACATCAGGCGGATCGAGACGCTGAAGGACGGCACCGACGCCGTGGGTAACCGCACCCGCGTCAAGGTCGTCAAGAACAAGGTGGCCCCGCCGTTCAAGCAGGCCGAATTCGACATCCTTTACGGTCAGGGCATCAGTCGTGAGGGCGGCCTGATCGACATGGGCGTGGAGCACGGCTTCGTCCGCAAGGCCGGCGCCTGGTACACGTACGAGGGCGACCAGCTCGGCCAGGGCAAGGAGAACTCCCGCAACTTCCTCAAGGACAACCCCGACCTGGCCAACGAGATCGAGAAGAAGATCCTCGACAAGCTCGGCGTGGGTGTCCGTCCGGAGGATGCCACTGCGGAGTCCGCTGCCGACGCAGCGGGTGCCCCGGCCGACGGGGCGGCGGCCAAGTCGGTGCCGGCTCCCGCGACCAAGGCCAAGCCTGCCAAGGCCGCGGCGGCCAAGAGCTAGGCCGTGACGCGTCGCACGGAGTGGCCGGGTGCCGACGCCGCCGGTTCGGGGGCAGGTGCCGAGTACGCCGCAGAGCCTTCCGGGGGTTCCCCGGAGCCCGGCCGGGGGGCCGGGTTCGGCGAGGGAGCGGGCCGGCAGTCCCGCTCCCGTTCCAGAAGCAGCGGTTCCCCTTCCTCGTCGAGGGCCGAGAAAGGGGAACCGCGAGACCCGGTGGAGCAGGCGCGCAACATATGTCTGAGGCTGCTGACCGGGACTCCGCGTACCCGTAAGCAGCTGGCCGACGCGCTGCGTAAGCGGGAGATCCCCGACGAGGCGGCGGAGGAAGTGCTCTCGCGGTTCGAAGACGTGGGGCTGATCGACGACGCGGCGTTCGCGGATGCCTGGGTCGAGTCCCGGCACCACGGCAGAGGGCTGGCCCGCCGTGCCCTCGTGAGAGAGCTGCGCACCAAGGGGGTGGACCCGGCCGTGATCGACGAGGCGGTCGGGCAGCTCGACCACGAGCAGGAAGAGGAGACCGCCAGGGAGCTCGTCGTGCGGAAGCTCCGGTCCACACGGGGGCTGGACCGGGACAAGCGCCTGCGTCGGCTTGCGGGCATGCTCGCGCGCAAGGGTTACGGGGAGGGCATGGCGCTGCGCGTGGTGCGTCAGGCGCTCGAGGCCGAGGGGGAGGACACAGAAGGGCTGGACGAGCCCTTCTGACCCAGTGGGCCTGTGGGCCGGTGAGCCGGTGAATCAGGGGGAACGGCGAACCGGGGCGCCGGTCGGCCGGCACGGAGAACGGTGGTGCCCGGAGCGAGCGGGGGGCGCGGCGCTCGGCGTGAACGGGGAACTGGGAGTACAGGTCGCGTGAGCCAGTCTGCGGCGGTGGCGGAGGGGGCCACCGTCGACAGGCTGCGCTCATTCGCGGCAGGGGGCGTCGGCAGGCGTTCATACCGAGCGAGCCACGCACGCTGCTCTGCTGTGCCAGGAGCCGAACCAGCTACGCGCGCCGGTCAGCTGCACGGCGCCGGTCAGCTGCGCCCGCCGGTCGGGTGCGCCCGGCGCCGGGCCGCTGACCCGCCGGGCAGTCACGCACGCCGGCCGACTGCGCCCTGAGCCGACCGGCTGCGTCCGCAGGCCGGCTGTGTCAGGAGCCGGGCGGTCGCGCGGGGCGGAGGGGCTCAGTGGCCGGCCAGGGTCGCCCGGCGGATCGTGGCGTCGATCAGGGCCAGTGCGTCTGCTGCCGTGCGGCCGGGATGCCGGTTCCAAGGGCCGATCAGACCTGTCCAGCCCTGCGAGCGCAGCTCGGTGATGAGCCAGGCACCGGCGCGGTCGACGGTGTCGAGCGACCCGTGGCCGAGCCGGTGGGCGGTGAGCATGGCTCCGCAGAGACAACGCGCGCCACGGGCGTTGCGCAGGCGGTAAGGGGTGTTCTGCCAGCCCCACTCGGTCAGGATCAGCCGGGCGTAGCCGAGATGGGTCGACGGACGCACATCGGGTTGCCCGATGCGGCGCCACGCGTGCAGACGCTCGGGCAGAACGGCGCCGAGGCGCCCGGGAAGTGGCCGTTCGCGGGGCCGCCGTGCGGGCACGGTCCGCAGTGAGTCCTCGATCAGCCGGTCGACGGGCACGGACAACAGATCCCGCCAGTGGGCCGGGTGCGCGGGCGGTGCCCCTGTGACCGCTACGCCCCCTCCTTGAGGCGCGGGCTCGGGCGCGGGCGCGGTGGCGGTGGCGGTGCGGTCCCAGCCTGTGACGATGCGCTGCCAGGCGTCCGTGTCGTGGAGCCGGGAGGCCTGTGCGTCCAGCTGGCCCGGGGTGAGCTGAGCGGTTTCCATCGGCGCGACATCTCCGTACATTCCGGTCCTCAGTGATGAGGTGAATGTCCGTCGTGTGCGGCGATTGCTCCACCGGAGAGCAGCGTTCGAGTGGGGCCGAGGTCCATTCGGTCGTGTCCGCAGCCGCATGGCCGGTGACGCTGTCGCCGGCCATGCGGCTGTTGCCGGCCATGCGGCTGTCACGGGCCATGCGGCTGCGGACACCGGCCTGGGTCACCGGTCCGGGGTGTGGCAGGCCCGGCGAGCCGGGTGCTTCAGGTCAGAGAGCGACCGGGAGCCCGGCCGCGCGCCACGCCTGGAAGCCGCCGGTCAGGTCTGTGGCCCGGTGCAGTCCCAGTTGACGCAGGGAGGCGACCGCGAGAGTCGAGGCGTACCCCTCGTTGCAGATCACCACGACCTGCAGATCGTGGCTCACCGCCTGCGGGGCACGGTGGCTTCCCTGTGGATCGAGCCGCCATTCCAGCTCGTTGCGCTCGACGACCAGGGCCCCGGGGATGAGGCCGTCCTTCTCGCGCAGTGCCGCGTAGCGGATGTCCACCAGCAGCGCACCCTCCGCGGCTGCGGCTTCGGCCTCCTTCGGGCCGACCCGCTCGTAACCCGACCGCACCCGGTCGAGCAGTTCGTCGATTCCCACGTGTTCCCGGCCGTCCTGCCCGCCGCTCACTGCCAGTCCTCCGGGCGCTCGGTCTGCTCCAGGCGCAGCACCGCCCCGGCGCGGCTGTAGCGGCGGATCTGAGGGAGAGGCGGATAGTAGGCGTGCACCGACACGGCGTGCTCGTCGCCGGACTCGTTGAGCACCTCGTGGACATGGTGACGGCCGAAGGCCCTGCCCTGGCCGGCTGCCAGGAGCCGGGTCCGGTCGATGCCCTCGCTCAGTTCGAGGGTCTTCCAGCCGTCGGTGGGCAGCCGGGCGGCCAGCGAGTGCTCCCTGAGCCCGCCCGCGGCGACGGTGAACGCCCCCGTCGACTCGGCGTGGTCGTGCCAGCCGGTGCCGGTACCGGGTGGCCAGCTGATCAGCCATGCCTCGCTGCCGCCGGGGCCGTCGAGCCGGAGCCAGGTGCGCCCTTCGGGATCGAGTGGGAGCGAGGCGACGAGCGCATCGTCCTCAGCGGTCCGGCGGACGAAGTCGAGCAGTTCCGCGGCGGTAGGGGCCGGAGCGCCCGGTGTGCCGACGGCCGGGGAATCCGGTGTGCCGATGGCCGGGGAATCCGGAATCGCCGGGGCCGGAGCGTCGGTGCCGACGGCAGCCCGGGCATCCGTGCCGACAGCGGGAGGAGTACCGGGGCCGGCAGCGGCCGGGGCCGGCGGGTTCGTGCCGATGGCGGACGCAGGCGTGGGCAGGGAGGGAGAGGATGCAGACACAGGGACCGTCCTGAGAAGTTCGCGTGGAGGCACAGCCGTGCGCGAAACAGCACGACGTGCCAGGTGGATGCGATTCAGCAGGACGGGCGACAGACGCAGCCCGCATAGCGGACGAGGTCCATATGGACCCTCCGCCACAGGCGCACGTCGGTGTCGGTCATGATCTGGAGTACACCATGTGCGCCTGTGGCGGTCAATTGACGTCCGCGGTCCGGTCGGAGCTCGAAGGAGTGCGCGCGTCGTCGTCGCGCGCCGGGTCCGCGCTACCCCCACGTACCGCGTCCGCTGCCGCGAAGAGCTCTGCGGGCCGCACCCCGCTGAAGGCGGCGACGAGGTGTCCGTCCGGCCTGACCAGCAGCACCGTATGGGCCGTGGCCCCCGGGTAGCTCTCGGTCACCAGCAGTTCGGCCTTCACGGGGAGTGCGTCCACCGCGTCGACGAGCCGGGGCATCACACCCGCCGTCAGCCAGTGCCGCCTGTCCCACACCCCGGTCCCCGGTGCGACCAGGATCACCAGCAGGTGCCCGAGGCCCAGCCGGTCGCGCAGCCGCACCGTCCTCCCGTCGGGCGCGGTCACCCGCACATCGGCCGCCGGTGCACCGGGGGCCGTGCCCACCGATGCGTGTGCCTCGGATCGTTGAGGCGAAAGAGGGGAGTGCGCGTACGAAGGGGGCGCACCCAGAGGACCGCATCCGAGATGGCCGTCGGCCAGCAAGGTGTCGTGCCCGCGAGCGGTTCCGGGCACGAGCGTCCGGAGGCCCGCGCCGCCCCGCAGTATCGGCAGCGACTGGTCGGCTGCCCGCAGCCGGGAGGCGACGGCGGCCCTGCGCTCGGCCTGGTAGCTGTCGAGCAGCAGCTCGGAAGCGCTGCGGTGCCAGGCCTGAGCCAGCTTCCAGGCCAGGTTCTCGGCGTCCCGCAGCCCCTCGTCCAGACCTTGGGTGCCGAGCGCCCCCAGCAGGTGTGCGGCGTCCCCGGCGAGGAAGGCACGCTTGGAACGCCAGCGCCTGGCCAGCCGGTGGTGCAGCGTGTACACGCCCGTGTCCAGCAGTTCGTAGGCAGGCGTCTCCCCGCACCAGCCCTCAAGGGTGTCGCGGATCCGAGTGATCAGGGCGTCGGGGGTGACGAGTTCGCCGCGTGGCGGGAGGAGCCAGTCGAGCCTCCAGACCCCGTCGGGCAGCGGCCGCGCGGTGACCTCCGCCCCGCCGGTGCGCCAGGGCGGAGCGCGGTGCAGCACGGCCTCGCCGGGCCAGGGCAGTTGGGCGCGGAGCGCAGCGACGGCGTGCCGTTCCACCGCTGTACGACCGGGGAATCTGATGTCCAGGAGCTTGCGTACGGTCGATCGCGCGCCGTCGCAGCCCACCAGGTAACTCCCACGCCACCAGGTCGCTCCCGGCTCCCGGGTGTGCACCGTGACGCCGTGCGCGTCCTGCTCCAGGGTGTCGATCCTGCTGAACGGAACCATGGAGACCAGGTCCTGCGCGGCGACCGCGGCCCGCAGCCCCCGGGTCAGCGCGTGCTGGGGCAGATGGACGGGCGCGGGCAGCGGAACGGTGCCCTCCTCCTCGCCCAGCGGTACCGCCCGCACCAGTTGCTTGCGCCGCACCGACCGCCAGCCGGTCCACCGCAGCCCCTCACGGTGAAGCTCCGAGCAACCGAGCCGTTCGACCAGGGCCGCGGTGTCCTCGCGCAGCACGACGGTGCGGGCGGGGCGTGGTTCGTCCTTGCCGGGCCCTTCGTCGAGCAGGACGGAGGGAACGCCCTGGGCCGCGAGGGCGAGCGACAGCGCCAGCCCGACCGGCCCGGCGCCGACGACGATCACCGGGTCCAATGTGTGAACCCTCCCGCGTCGGTCGTCGAGGTCGAGATGGAGGAGGGGGAGGAGGTGGAGACGGGGTTGGTTCGGGGCGGGATCACAGCACGTATGCAACCTACTGTCGATGCGTGCGTCAAGTGACCCGGGAACGTGGCGGGGGGCGCGGCATATATGCCGCGCCCCCCGAGGAGACAGTGTCGAGTGCCTGTCAGACCTTGTCCGTACCGCCGGTTTTGACCGGAGGCGCCTCGACTATTTCCAGTCCACCGTCCGGTGCGGCGCCGACCACCGCGCCCGTGCTCTTCTTGCCGCGCCGGAGCCGGCCCTCGAGCCAGCTCGCGAACGACGTCAGCGCGAAGTTCAGTGCCATGTAGATCAGCGCGATGATGGTGAAGCACGCGATGGTGTTCGCGCCGTAGTTCGCGCTCATCGGACGGACCGACGCCAGCAGCTCGGGGAAGGTGAGCACCGCGCCGCCGAGTGCGGTGTCCTTCACGATGACCACGATCTGGCTGACGATCGCCGGCAGCATCGCGGTGACCGACTGCGGCAGCAGCACGTACCGCATCGTCTGGCCCTTGCGCATCCCGATCGCCTTTGCGGCGTCGGTCTGCCCTCGCGGGAGGGAGAGGATCCCGGCCCGTACGATCTCGGCGAGCACCGAGGCGTTGTACAGCACCAGGCCCGTGACGACGGCGTACAGCAGCCGGTCCTCGGTGGCGAGGTTCGTGAACTCCGCGTACGCGGCGTTCGCCGTGATCATCAGGATCAGGACCGGGATCGCGCGGAAGAACTCCACGACGACGCCGGACGGCATGCGCATCCACCGGTGGTCGGAGAGGCGGCCGATCCCGAAGAGGGCGCCGAGCGGCAGGGCGATCAGCAGGGCGAAGAACGCGGCCTTGAGCGTGTTCTGAAGCCCGGGCCAGATATAGGTCTCCCACGGCTGGGGGCTCGTGAAGAACGGCTCCCACTTGACCCAGTCGAGCTGGTGCTTCTCGGCGAGGCTGCTGAACACCCACCAGGCCGCGGCCGCGAGGGCTGCCACGAAGACGACGGTGTACAGAATGTTGCGCTGCTTGGCGCGGGGACCCTGCGCGTCGAAGAGGACCGACGTCGTCATCGCTTCACCGCCACCTTCTTGCTCACCCAGCCGAGGAGGAGCCCGGTCGGGAGGGTGAGGCAGATGAACCCGAACGCGAAGACTGCGGAAATGAGGATCAGTTGAGCCTCTGCTTCGATCATGTCCTTCATCAGGTACGCCGCTTCGACCACACCGATCGCCGCGGCGACCGTGGTGTTCTTGGTCAGCGCGATCAGCACGTTGGCCAGCGGATTGACGACCGCGCGGAAGGCCTGAGGGAGGATGACCAGCCGAAGCACCTGGGTGAAGCTCAGACCGAGTGCCCGTGCTGCCTCGGCCTGGCCCGCCGGCACCGTGTTGATGCCCGAGCGCAGTGCCTCGCAGACGAAGGCGGCGGTGTAGAGGGCCAGCGCGAGCACCGCGAGCCGGAAGTTGATGACCTCGAAGTCACCTCCGCCGCCCAGTTTGACCTGCAAGGTCTGGAACAGGCCCAGCGACGCGAAGACGATGATCACGGTCAGTGGGATATTGCGGATGATGTTCACATAAGCGGTTCCGAAACCGCGCATCAGGGGGACCGGGCCGACCCGCATACCGGCCAGCAGCGTTCCCCATATGAGGGAACCGAGGGCGGAGTAGACGGTGAGTTTCACCGTCACCCAGAAGGCCCCCAGTAGGTCGTAACCTTCAAGAAAGTCGAACACGATCTCCCGTGCTTCCACGTGTGGGGAGGGCTCGGTGCGCCGCCTCGGCGGCGGCGCACCTCGTCAGCCCGGCTTCGGACCGCCTGGTGATGGGAGTGCTACTTGACGACGTCGCCGATCTTCGGCGCGGGCTCGTTCTTGTAGTTGGCCGGGCCGAAGTTGGCCTCGACCGCCTTGTCCCAGGCGCCGTCCGAGACCATCTTGGTGAGCGCGGCGTCGATCTTCTTCTTGAGGTCGGCGTCGCCCTTCTTCAGACCGATGCCGTAGTTCTCGTTGGTCATCTTGAAGCCGGCCAGCTTGAACTTGCCCTTGTGGGCCTCCTGCGCCGCGTATCCGGCGAGGATGGAGTCGTCCGTCGTCAGCGCGTCGACAGCCTTGTTCTCCAGGCCGGTGAGGCACTCGGAGTAGCCACCGTAGTTCTGCAGCTCAGCCTTGGGGGCGAGCTTCTCCTTGACGTTCTTCGCGGAGGTCGAACCGGTGACGGAGCAGAGGTTCTTGTTGTTCAGGTCCTCGGGCGACTTGATGGAGTTGTCGTCGGCCCGGACGAGGACGTCCTGGTGCGCCAGGAGGTAAGGACCTGCGAAGTCGACCTTCTGCAGGCGCTCGTCGTTGATGGAGTACGTCGCGGCGATGAACTTCACGTCGCCGCGCTCGATGGCGGTCTCGCGGTCCGCGCTCTTCGTCTCGACGAACTCGATGTTCTTGGCGTCGTAGCCGAGCTCCTTGGCGACGTACGTGGCGACGTCGACGTCGAAGCCCGCGAACTTGCCGTCGGGCGTCTTCAGGCCGAGACCGGGCTGGTCGATCTTGATGCCGATCGTGATCTTCTCGCCGCCGCCGGAGCCCGCGGCGTCGTCCTTGTCGTCGGAGCCACACGCGGTGGCGGTGAGGGCGAGCGCGAGCACGGCGGCCGAGGCGGCGGTGACCTTGCGAAGCTGCATGATGGAATTCCCTGGGTTGACGCGATGTGAATGTTCAGCCGGCGCTGGACCAGCCGTGCGGGATCAGTGGTGAAGGATCTTCGACAGGAAGTCCTTGGCCCGGTCGCTGCGCGGGTTGCTGAAGAACTGGTCGGGGGTCGCCTCTTCGACGATCTTTCCGTCCGCCATGAAGACCACGCGGTTCGCGGCCGAGCGGGCGAAGCCCATCTCGTGGGTGACGACGACCATGGTCATCCCCTCCCGTGCCAGCTGCTGCATGACCTCGAGGACCTCGTTGATCATCTCCGGGTCGAGCGCCGAAGTGGGCTCGTCGAAGAGCATGACCTTGGGGTCCATGGCCAGGGCGCGGGCGATCGCGACGCGCTGCTGCTGGCCGCCGGAAAGCTGCGCGGGGTACTTGTCCGCCTGCACGCCGACCCCTACGCGGTCGAGCAGCGCCCGGGCCTTCTCCTCGGCGAGCTTCTTGTCCGTCCTGCGGACCTTGATCTGGCCCAGCATCACGTTCTCGAGCACCGTCTTGTGCGCGAAGAGATTGAACGACTGGAAGACCATGCCGACATCGGCACGCAGCCTGGCGAGCTCCTTGCCCTCCTGGGGCAGCGGCTTGCCGTCGATCGAGATCGCGCCCGAGTCGATCGTCTCCAAGCGGTTGATCGTGCGGCACAGCGTGGACTTCCCGGACCCTGAGGGTCCGATGACTACGACGACCTCGCCACTGGCGATGGTCAGGTCGATGTCCTGGAGCACATGCAGCGCGCCGAAGTGCTTGTTGACGTTGCTCAGTACGACAAGGTCGTCCCCCGCAGTTGCGGCATCCTCGGCGGCCTTGGTCACTGACACTCCGCTCATCGGCTTCTTGCTCCGTCCTCCTCGGTTAGGGAAGGACCCTAGTGACGCAGTGCGACCATCGTCATTACATCTGAGCGGAAATTGAGCATAACGATCCGGCCTCAGCCGGACACTCCGTGTGTACGGGACACCACGGCGCGCTCGCCGGCGTACCGGGTGGGTAACGGAAACCCACTGGTAACGGGGATGGTCTTGACTGGCACACCCGTCATCGGAGTGGATGCCCTATTGCGGGGCGGTGTGAACCGGCGCCGTACGCGAGGACTCACCGAGCGGAACATCCGCGGGCCATCACGGATACTTTCAAGCGTCCCGGACGACACTGACGGAGAGGAGAGGGTATGAGGCTGTTGCTCGTCGAGGACGACGACCACGTCGCCGCGGCCCTGTCCGCCGTTCTCGCGCGGCACGGATTCCAGGTCGTGCACGCACGCAGCGGCGAGGAGGCGCTGCGGGCGCTGCTTCCCGCCGACAAGGAGCCCTTCGGCGTCGTGCTCCTGGACCTCGGGCTGCCCGACCAGGACGGCTACGAGGTGTGCGGCAAGATCCGCAAGCGTTCCGCGATCCCTGTGATCATGGTGACCGCCCGTTCCGACGTGCGTTCACGGATCCACGGACTCAACCTCGGCGCCGACGACTACGTCGTGAAGCCGTACGACACCGGTGAACTCCTCGCCCGCATCCACGCCGTGGCCCGGCGCCGGACTGCCGGCGAGGACACCGGCCCGACGCCGCTCGCGGCCCTGCGGATCGGGCACGTCCACATCGAACTGCCCACGCGCAGGGTCAGCGTCGACGGCCATGAGGTCCAGCTCACCCGCAAGGAGTTCGACCTGCTCGCGCTGTTGGCCCAGCGTCCCGGCGTGGTCTTCCGCCGGGAGCAGATCATCAGCGAGGTGTGGCGGACCAGCTGGGAGGGAACGGGACGCACCCTGGAGGTGCACGTGGCGTCGCTGCGCTCCAAGCTGCGGCTCCCCGCACTGGTCGAGACCGTACGGGGCGTCGGCTACCGGCTCGTCCCGCCGTCGGGCTGAGGACGTCACAGCCTGTGCGCACCCGCCTGCTTCCCCTGCTCATCGTCCTCCTTGCCGCCGTGCTGCTGGCCCTGGGGTTCCCGCTCGCCGTGCGGGTGGCCGCCGCCGAACAGCAGCGGGTCGTCATCGACCGCATCGACGACACGGCCCGCTTCGCCGCACTCGCCCAGTTCGTCAGCGAGCCCGTGGAGGGTTCGGACGAGCGCCGGCGGATCCTGCAGACCGAACTCCAGGCCTACGACTCGGTGTACGGGATCAGAGCAGGTGTCTTCTACCGGGACGACAGGGCCCTCGCCAAGGCACCGGACGGCTGGACCCTGCCGGACGAGGGAGAGGGACGCGACGCCTTCCGCGAGGCCCTGCTCGGCCGACGGTCCCACGACCCCGCGCAGGTCTGGCCGTGGCAGAGCGGCCGGCTGGCCGTCGCCTCACCGGTGGTCCGGGACGGTGACGTGGTCGCCGTCGTCGTGACCGACTCGCCCACCGGCCAGATGCGCTCCAGGACGATGCGCGGCTGGCTCCTCATCGCCATGGGCGAGGCCCTGGCCATGCTGGTGGCCGTGGGCGCCGCCTTCCGCCTCACCGGCTGGGTGCTGCTGCCGGTACGCACCCTGGACGCGGCCACCCACGACATCGCCAGCGGCAGGATGCGCTCGCGGGTCGTCGCGTCCGGAGGGCCGCCGGAGCTCAGGCGTCTGGCCAAGTCGTTCAACGAGATGGCCGACAACGTCGAGGACGTGCTGGAACAGCAGCGTGCCTTCGTCGCCGACGCCTCCCATCAACTGCGCAATCCCCTGGCCGCGCTGCTGCTGCGGATCGAGCTCCTCGCCCTCGAACTCCCCGACGGCAACGAGGAGATCGCCTCGGTGCGGACCGAGGGCAAGCGCCTGGCGAACGTCCTGGACGACCTGCTGGACCTCGCGCTGGCCGAGCACGCGGAGGCGGACCTCCAGCTCACGGACATCGGTGCCCTCACCGGTGAACGCGTCGCGGCCTGGCGTCCCCTCGCCGATGAGAAGGGCGTCGGCCTCACGCTGGACGGCGCTCCCGCGGTCACCGGCTGGGCCGACCCCATCGCCCTCTCCAGCGCGCTCGACGCCGTCATCGACAACGCGCTGAAGTTCACGCCGGAGGGCGCGGAGGTCCGGGTCACGACGGGCACCGACGGGACCGGTGCGACGGTCGTCGTCGCCGACCGGGGACCCGGGCTCACCGAGCAGGAGCTGGAGCGCGTCGGCGACCGTTTCTGGCGTAGCGGACGGCACCAGAACATCAAGGGTTCCGGTCTCGGGCTCTCCATATCGCACGCCCTGCTCACGGCGGGCGGCGGAACCATCCGCTACGGCACGCACGAGCCGCACGGCCTTCTGGTGACGGTCACCGTGCCGCGCGAGGCGCCGCACGCCTGAGGCCCGCATCCTGGGGCCCGCGTCACCGGCGCCCCGCATGCCTGAGACCGCGCGGACGGCCTCAGGGCTTGGCCGAGCGGTAGTAGCGCCTGGCCCCTTCGTGCAGCTCCAGGGGATCGGTGTAGATCGCCGTGCGCAGGTCCACCAGCTGCGCGGCGTGGACCTCGCGCCCGATCCGGTCCCGGCTGTCGATCACGGTGCGGGTGAAGGCCTCCGTCATCCGCGGATCGGTCCGGTCCGTGGTGATCAGCAGGTTGGCGACCGCCACCGTCTGGACGGCCTCCCCCCGCTGCGCGTGGTCGTAGGCGTCGGCCGGCATCACCGCGGACCGGTAGTGCCGGGTGGACCCGCCCGCCGCCTGGAGCTTGCTGATCAGGGGCGCCTCCAGTGGCACCAGCCTGACATCGAGCTTCTGCGAGAGTTCCTCCACCGCACCGGTCGGCAGCCCGCCGGACCAGAAGAAGGCGTCGAGCTCCCCGTCGACAAGCCGCTGCGGCATCGTGTCGATCCCGGCCTCCACCGGTGTGATGTCCTTCGAGGGGTCGACGCCCGCCGCGGTCATGAGCCGGTCCGCCACGAGGAGTACGCCCGAGCCCTTCTGTCCGACGCCGACCCGCTTGCCCCGCAGGTCGGACACCTTCCGGATGTCCGAACCCCTGGGTACGACCAGCTGGACGTAGTCGTCGTACAGCCGCACGCACCCGCGCAGCCGTTCGCCGCCCGGCTTGCCGCTCTGCAGATAGGTGGCCACCGCGTCGACGGTGGCGATGGTGAAGTCGGCCTTCCCCGTCGCGACCCGTTCGATGTTCTGCTGGGAGCCCTCACTGGTCTGCAGCTGTATCGAGACCTTGGGCATGTCCTTCGCGAGCGCGCCCTCCAGCCGCTGGCCGTAGCGCTGGTAGACGCCGCTCCGGACGCCGGTGGAGAACGTGAGCGAGCCGCTCGGCTCCTCCTCCCCGATCGGGAGCACCCACCACAGCAGCAGCCCGAGCACGACCACTGCGGCGACGCCACCCTGGAGGGTGCGCCGCCGGCCGAACCGGGACAGTGCGTGCTGCATGGCGCGATCCTGCCAGGCCGTGCCCCGTCCTGGCCAGGCCGGATCCTGGGCACGGGCTCCGGCGGCGGGGGAGGCGCCGTCACCGCCTACCCTTGTCACATGACCAGCGGCAACCGGAGCGAAGCAGTGGACGTCCAGAAGAGCTACGAGGTACGCACTTACGGGTGCCAGATGAACGTCCACGACTCCGAGCGCTTGTCGGGGCTGCTGGAGGGTGCCGGATACGTGCGTGCCCCCGAGGGCTCCGACGGTGACGCCGATGTCGTCGTGTTCAACACCTGCGCTGTGCGTGAGAACGCCGACAACAAGCTCTACGGCAACCTCGGCCGCCTCGCCCCGATGAAGACGAAGCGCCCCGGGATGCAGATCGCCGTCGGCGGCTGTCTGGCACAGAAGGACCGCGACACCATCGTGCGGCGAGCCCCCTGGGTGGACGTCGTCTTCGGGACGCACAACATCGGCAAGCTGCCGGTGCTGCTCGAGCGCGCCCGGGTCCAGGAGGAGGCGCAGGTCGAGATCGCCGAGTCCCTTGAGGCGTTCCCCTCGACGCTCCCCACCCGCCGCGAGTCCGCGTACGCCGCGTGGGTGTCGATCTCCGTGGGCTGCAACAACACCTGCACCTTCTGCATCGTCCCCGCCCTGCGGGGCAAGGAGAAGGACCGCCGCACCGGTGACATCCTGGCCGAGATCGAGGCACTCGTGGCCGAGGGCGTCAGCGAGATCACCCTGCTCGGCCAGAACGTGAACGCCTACGGTTCCGACATCGGTGACCGCGAGGCGTTCTCCAAGCTGCTGAGGGCCTGCGGCACGATCGAGGGCCTGGAACGTGTCCGCTTCACCTCGCCCCACCCGCGCGACTTCACCGACGACGTGATCGCGGCGATGGCGGAGACCCCGAACGTGATGCCCCAGCTGCACATGCCGATGCAGTCGGGCTCGGACACGATCCTGAAGGCGATGCGCCGCTCCTACCGCCAGGAGCGCTTCCTCGGGATCATCGAGAAGGTGCGCGCCGCGATGCCGGACGCCGCCATCTCCACCGACATCATCGTCGGCTTCCCCGGTGAGACCGAGGAGGACTTCGAGCAGACCATGCACGCCGTGCGGGAGGCCCGCTTCGCGAACGCCTTCACCTTCCAGTACTCCAAGCGCCCCGGGACCCCCGCCGCCGACATGGAGGGGCAGATCCCCAAGGAGGTCGTCCAGGAGCGCTACATGCGCCTGTCCGCCCTCCAGGAGGAGATCTCCTGGGACGAGAACAAGAAGCAGGTCGGCCGCACCCTGGAGGTCATGGTCGCGGAGGGCGAGGGCCGCAAGGACGGCGCCACGCAGCGGCTCTCCGGCCGCGCCCCCGACAACCGCCTGGTCCACTTCACCAAGCCGTCCCAGGACGTGCGCCCCGGGGACGTGGTGACCGTCGAGATCACCTACGCCGCCCCGCATCACCTGCTCGCGGAAGGCGTTCCCCTGGACGTCCGGCGCACCAGATCGGGGGACGCCTGGGAGAAGCGCAACGCGGCACCGGCCGAACGGCCCGCCGGAGTCATGCTCGGCCTGCCCGGCATCGGCGCGCCCGCACCGCTGCCCGCGGCCGCCGCACCGGGGTGCGCCCGCGACTGAGTACGCTGACCGGCATGCTTGTCGCCGCCGCCGTCTGCCCCTGCCCGCCGCTCCTGGTTCCCGAGGTGGCCGTGGGAGCCGGGCCCGAACTCGACGCCGCGAGGAACGCGTGCCTCGACGCACTCGGCGTGCTCGCCGCCGCGAGACCGGATCTGCTGATCGTGGCCGGGCCCGCGGGAGCGGACGGCCGCGGACCGTTCCCTCCGGGGTCGGCAGGCTCATTCGCCGGATTCGGCGTCGACCTGACCGTGCGGCTGGGTGAGGCCCCCGCCGGGGCCGCCGTGCCGGAACGCCCGCTCCCGGCCTCACTCGCCGTAGGAGCCTGGCTGCTGGGCCGCGCACGGTGGGCCGGTGCCCCGGTCGAAGGCATCGGTGTGGACGAGTCGCTCGCCGCCGACCGCTGCCTGCGCACCGGAGCGGAACTGGCCGCCAGGTCCGAGCGGGTGGCCCTGCTGGTCATGGGCGACGGCAGCGCCTGTCGTACGGTCAAGGCGCCCGGCTACCTGGACGAGCGGGCGGTGGACTTCGACGCGGCGGCGGTCCGTGCGCTGGGCAGCGCGGACCTGGCGGTGCTGAGCGCTCTGGACGAGACGCTCGCGTACGAACTGAAGGCGGCGGGCCGGGCGCCCTGGCAGGTGCTCGCGGGCGCGGCCCGAGGCGCGGGCCTCGGCGGGCGACTGCTGTACGAGGACGCCCCGTACGGCGTGGGCTACGCCGTCGCGGCGTGGTCGTGACCCCCAGGCCTCCAGGCGTCACGGACAGGGGCCGTGGAGCGGCGTCGCTCCACGGCCCCCGACTGCTCCATGACCCGGGTCAGGGTGCGGGCGGCGGGGGCGGTGTACCGCCCTCGTTCTTGTGACCCAGGCGGTCGACCGCGTCCTTGGCCTTCTGCGTACCGGACACGATCTTGTCGCTGTACTTGCCCTTGGTCCTTTGGTCGACCGTTCGGGCCGCCTTGTCGAGGCCCTGGTCGATCTTGCCCCCGTGCTGCTGCGCGAGGTCGCCGACCTTCTCCTTGGCCGGGGCCAGCTTGGCCTTCAGGTTGTCCAGGAAACCCATGGGTCACCTTCCGTGCTGGGGGACTGTGATCACATTTTACTCGTCCGTGAGCAAACTCGCGTGACTCGCCGTGTGCGTCCGTGCAGAACGAGGGGGAGGCGGAGACGGACGGAACGGAAGACCGAGTGAGGCTCCTCCCGGTCGGGACGCGTCCCGAAGTTTGGGAGACTGTCCCGGTGAGAAGACCAGCTCCCACCCCCCGCGTCATCACCGTCGTCGGTCCCACCGCGGCCGGTAAGTCCGATCTGGGAGTGTTCCTCGCCCAGCAGCTCGGTGGTGAAGTGGTCAACGCCGACTCCATGCAGCTCTACAGGGGCATGGACATCGGTACCGCGAAGCTGACTCCTCCCGAGCGTGCCGGTGTCCCCCACCGGCTGCTGGACATCTGGGACGTCACCGAGGCCGCGAGCGTCGCCGAATACCAGCGGCTCGCCCGCGCCGAGATCGACCGGCTGCTGGCCGAAGGGCGTACTCCCGTCCTGGTGGGCGGCTCAGGTCTCTATGTGAAGGGCGCGATCGACGCCCTCGAGTTCCCCGGTACGGACCCGGACGTACGCGCCAGGCTCGAACAGGAGCTGACCGAGCGTGGCTCCGGGGCCCTCCACGCCAGGCTCGCCGTCGCGGACCCCCAGGCCGCCCGCGCCATCCTGGCTAGCAACGGCCGCCGGATCGTCCGCGCCCTGGAGGTCATCGAGATCACGGGCAAGCCCTTCACGGCGAACCTCCCGGGCGACGAAGCGGTCTACGACTCCCTCCAGATCGGTGTGGACGTCGGACGCCCCGAACTCGACGAACGGATCCGCACGCGCGTGGACCGGATGTGGGAGGCGGGGCTCGTGGACGAGGTCCGAGACCTGGAGGCGCGCGGACTGCGCGAGGGGCTCACAGCCTCGCGTGCGCTCGGTTACCAGCAGGTGCTCGCGGCGCTCGCGGGGGAGTGCACCGAGGAGGAGGCGCGCACGGAGACCGTACGCGCCACCAAACGCTTCGCGCGCCGCCAGGACTCATGGTTCCGGCGCGACCCGCGCGTGCGGTGGCTGAGTGGTTCCGAGGAAGACCGCGGGGAACTCCCGCACCGGGCGCTGACGTTGGTCGAACGAGCGGTTACAGCCTGATCACGTGATGGCATCGGGAAGCTCCGCCCGTCATTTCGGCGGCCGGGGCCGTGCCATCATCGAGCATCGATCGACCAGTGGAGTCCGAGTTGGGAGGGCGCGTGGCGATGGAGGCCGGCCCTCGCGACACAGACCGAGACGCACCGCTCACGCAGCACGAGGCGGGGCGTCTGAGCCCTGACGGGCCCGATGAGCACGACGTGGCCCCCGAGGTCGAGGTCGAGCTCCGCCCCGCCCGCCGCATGCGTATCTGGCAGCTGGCACCGATCGTGGGGCTTGCCGCGGTCGGCTCCCTCATGTTCGCCTTCCCGCTCGCCTTCGAGTTCGGCGGCGGCGGTGCCGTCGTGGCGATGCTGGGACTGCTGATCAGCTGCTGCGCCGCGGGCTGGGGCATGATGGCGGCCCGCCGCGTCGGCCACACCTGGCCCGGTCTGCCGGCCAGGGGATCGAAGGAAAGCCCCGACTGGCGGGTGATCGCGCTGTACGTGGCCGTCGGCGCCGCCCTGGTGGCCCTGGCCGTCTGGCGCGTGGCAAGGCTCCGCTGACCCCCCTGGCCCTCGTGGCCCGGCTCGCTCGTGGGGCCCTGGCCCTCCGGTGTGCTGCCCGGCTCGGCGACCGGTCAGGGCTGCGTGGGCCGGGGCGGGCCCGGTTCCGCCGGCTGTCGGCGGAGCCTCGTACAGTTGCCTCGTGAGCACTTCGCAGATCACCTTCCTCAAGGGCCACGGCACCGAGAACGACTTCGTGATCGTTCCCGACCCGGACAACGCCCTCGACCTGCCGGTTCCCGTAGTCGCCCGGCTCTGCGACCGCCGGGCGGGCATCGGCGGCGACGGGCTGCTGCACGTCGTGCGGTCGGCGGGGCATCCTGAGGCGCGGGACATGGCCGAGGAGGCCGAGTGGTTCATGGACTACCGCAACGCCGACGGTTCGATCGCCGAGATGTGCGGGAACGGGGTGCGCGTCTTCGCCCGCTTCCTGCAGCATGCCGGGCTCGTCGCCGAAGGTGACCTGGCCATCGCGACCAGGGGTGGGGTCAAGCGGGTCCACATCGCCAAGGACGGCGACGTCACCGTCTCCATGGGGCAGGCCGTACTGCCGGAGGACGGTGTCACGGTCACCGTGGCCGGCCGCAGCTGGGAGGCCCGCAACGTCAACATGGGCAATCCGCACGCCGTCGCGTTCGTCGAGGACCTCGCACACGCCGGGGAGCTCTACTCCGTACCGCCGTTCAGCCCGCAGTCCGTCTACCCGGACGGAGTCAACATCGAGTTCGTCGCGGACCGCGGGCCCCGGCACGTCGCGATGCGCGTCCACGAGCGCGGATCGGGCGAGACCCGGTCCTGCGGCACCGGCGCCTGTGCGGTGGCCGTCGCCGCCGCCCGCAGGGACGGCCTGGACCCCGCGCAGACCGGAGCCCCGGCCACGTACACGGTGGACCTGCCCGGCGGCACCCTGGTGATCACCGAATACCCGGACGGCGGGATCGACATGACCGGGCCCGCCGTGATCGTCGCGGAAGGCGTCATCGACCCCGCCTGGCTCGAAACGGTGATCGGTTAGAGCTTCGCTCGAATGGGTGATCCGTTTCACGCTGGGCGAGAGCTGGACTGCGCCACGTGGTGGGGTCGATAGCATCAAGCACCGGCCCGGGGGTGTATCCGCACCTCTCCACCGCCGGTCGACGTCGCCGGAGGTGCCCCATGAGTGCAGAGGCCACCAATCCAGGTGCTCCCCTTCGCAAGCGCGGTCGTCCACGGATCGATCTGCGCAGGCTGGGCCGAGTCGCCCTGCTCGGGCCGGTCTCCCGTGACCGGCTGCCCGATGCCATCGGGCATGTCGCGGAGGCCCACCGCGCGCACTACCCGGACGCCGACCTGACCATCCTGCGCAAGGCCTATGTACTCGCCGAGTCCTCCCATCGCGGACAGATGCGCAAGAGCGGCGAGCCTTACATCACCCATCCGCTGGCCGTCACCCTGATCCTCGCCGAACTCGGCGCGGAGACGACGACCCTGACGGCCTCGCTCCTCCACGACACCGTCGAGGACACCGAGGTGACCCTCGATCAGGTGAGGGAGGAGTTCGGTGACGAGGTCTGCTATCTGGTCGACGGCGTGACCAAGCTCGAGAAGGTCGACTACGGGGCCGCGGCCGAGCCCGAGACCTTCCGCAAGATGCTCGTCGCCACCGGGAACGACGTGCGCGTCATGTCGATCAAACTGGCAGACCGGCTCCACAACATGCGGACCCTCGGCGTCATGCGGCCGGAGAAGCAGGCCAGGATCGCCAAGGTCACGCGGGACGTGCTCATCCCTCTCGCGGAACGCCTCGGCGTGCAGGCTCTCAAGACGGAGCTGGAGGACCTGGTCTTCGCGATCCTGCATCCGGAGGAGTACGAGCGCACCCAGACCCTGATCTCTGCTCGGAGCGGCGCGCAGAACCCGCTCACGGAGATCGCCGACAGCGTCAGATCGACTCTGCGGGACGCCGGCATCAGCGCCGAAGTACTCATCAGACCGCGTCACTTCGTATCGGTGCACCGGGTGAGGATGAAACGCGGAGAGATGCGGGGCACCGACTTCGGACGGCTGCTGGTGCTGGTCGGGGAGGACGCCGACTGTTACGCCGTCCTGGGCGAACTGCACACCTGTTTCACCCCGGTGATCTCCGAGTTCAAGGACTTCATCGCGGCCCCCAAGTTCAATCTCTACCAGTCGCTGCACACGGCGGTCGTCGGCCCGGAGGGCGCGGTCGCCGAAGTCCTCATCCGCACGCACCGGATGCACAAGGTCGCCGAGGCGGGCGTCGTCGCTCTCGGCAACCCGTACACACAGGACGGCACCACCGCGGCGCACCAGGCCGAGCCCGCAGACGGAGAGCGCGCCGACCCGACCAGACCCGGCTGGCTCTCCCGCCTCCTGGAATGGCAGGAATCGGCAACCGACTCCGACACGTTCTGGGCCACGCTGCGCGCCGACCTCGCACAGGACCGGGAGATCACGGTCTTCCGCACCGACGGCGGGACGCTCGGGCTGCCGGCGGGCGCGAGCTGCATCGACGCCGCCTACGCGCAGTACGGCGACGAGGCCCACGGCTGTATCGGAGCCCGCGTCAACGGCCGGCTCGCCACACTGAGCACGGCACTCAACGACGGCGACACGGTGCAGCTGCTGCTCGCGCAGGACGCCTCGTCCGGTCCCTCCCCGGAGTGGCTCGACCACGCGCGTACCCCCGCCGCCCGGATCGCGATCACGGCATGGCTCGATGCCCATCCGGACGGTGTGCAGGGACCGAACAAGAGCAGGTCCGACGCCCCCAGGCCGCAGGCCCAGTCCGCCGACGACGCGTCGAGCAGCAGGGGGAGGACCGTGGGCCGGGCTCCGAGCGTGGCCGTGGACACGCCGGGTGCGCCGGTCCGGCTCGCCGGCTGCTGCACCCCGGTCCCGCCCGACGCCATCATCGGTTTCACGGTGCGCGGCGGAGCCGTCACCGTGCACCGAGAGGAGTGCCCGGCCGTTGCCCGCATGCGGGAGATCGGCCGGGCGGCCGTCGGGGCACGCTGGAGCGACCCGGGCGACTGGAGCGGCACCGCCGACTACCGGGTCACCCTCGTCGCCGAGTCCTTCGGGCGGCCCCGGCTCCTCGCCGATCTCACCGAGGCCATCGCGACCGCGGACGCGGCCATCGTGTCCGCGACCGTCGAGCCGCCCAGCGAGCAGCGTGTCCGGCACACGTACACCCTTCAGCTACCGGACGCGGCCGGGCTGCCGGGCCTGATGCGGGCCATGCGGGATGTACCCGGCGTCTACGACGTGAGCCGCGCCCAGCAGCCGGCCGCCACGGGCTGACCGCTCCTGCCGGGCTCTTCTTGCCGCGCCCCGGCGACCCCGTTCGGGTGCGTTCGGGTGGTGCGGCGCGCGCCACCCCCTGTGGACGGGCGCGCGCTGGTAGCCGTAGTCCATGCCGCTCACCTCCCGCCGACTGCGTGCCGCTCTGCTGGCCACCGCGTCGGTCACCCTCGTCGCCGCCACCCTGCCGGCACCTGCCCCGCTCGGCATCGGCGACCGTCTGTTCCCCCACCTCGGCAATCCGGGCTACGACGTCCTCTCCTACGACATCTCGCTCACCTACAAGGGCAGCAACACCAAGCCCCTCGACGCAGTCACCACGATCGACGCACGGACCACCGCCCCCCTGGAACGGATCAACCTCGACTTCGCGCGGGGCGACGTCCGTTCCGTCGAAGTCAACGGGACGAACTCGGATTTCGCCGCCGCGGGTGAGGACCTGGTCGTCGACGCACCCTCCCCCGTCCCGGCCGGGGCGCCCGTGCGGATCACCGTCCGGCACACGAGCGACCCCTCGGGGGACCAGGCCAACGGTGGCTGGGTCCGGACCTCGGACGGTCTCGCGATGGCCAACCAGGCCGACGCCGCACACCGGGTCTTCCCCGGCAACGACCACCCCTCCGACAAGGCGTACTTCACCTTCCGGGTGACCGCGCCGAAGGGGATCACAGTCGTTGCGGGCGGCCTCCCCGCAGGGAAGCGGGACCACGCGGGATCCAGCACCTGGACCTACCGCACCGAGCACCCGATGGCCACGGAACTGGCCCAGGTGTCCATCGGCCGCTCCGCCGTCCTGCACCGCACCGGTCCGCACGGGCTGCCGGTGCGTGACGTGGTGCCCGCGGCCGACGCCGAGAAGCTGGAGCCTTGGCTGAAGAAGACCCCGTCGCAGCTGGCGTGGATGGAGGAACAGGTCGGCCCGTACCCGTTCGAGACGTACGGACTGCTGGTCGCCGACACCGAGACGGGCTTCGAGCTGGAGACCCAGACACTCTCGCTCTTCGAACGCTCCATGTTCACCGGGATCGGATACCCGGAGTGGTACGTCGAATCGGTCATGGTGCACGAGCTCGCCCATCAGTGGTTCGGCAACAGCGTCTCCCCGCGGTCCTGGTCCGATCTGTGGCTCAACGAAGGACACGCCACCTGGTACGAGGCCCGCTACGCCGAGGAACACGCGCAGAAGCCCATGGAACGCCGGATGCGTGAGGCCTACGCCCGCTCCGACGCCTGGCGCGCCGCGGGCGGCCCGCCCGCCCACCCGGACGTCCCTACCCCCGACCACAAGATCAGCTTGTTCAGGCCGGTCGTGTACGACGGCAGCGCACTCATCCTGTACGCGCTGCGTGAGGAGATCGGTGAGGCTGCTTTCGACCGCCTGGAGCGGACCTGGGTGCGAGCCCACCGGAACCGGTCGGCGACCACCCGGCAGTTCACCGACCTGGCGTCGACGATCGCGGGACGGGACCTGACGGCGTTCTTCGACGGCTGGCTGTACGGGAAGAAGACACCGCCGATGCCGGGGCACCCGGACTGGCGCACCGAGGCCACCCGCGGCGCCGGGGACGGTCGGAGCCCCGAGCGGGCACCGAAACCCGAGTGACGAGCCGCGTGGGCGCCGGAAGACCCGGTGACGAGCCGGGCGTATGCCGAAACCCGAGTGACGGGCCGAGCGGGGACATGCCACTATCGACGCGTCGGCACGGCGGCCGGCCGGTGGATCTCCCCCCGGGGAATCTTCCGGCGGGGTCACGCGTTGTGACTGGCGTACCGGACTTCTATCGACGTAAGGATCCAATGACCTCCTCTTCCTCCCTTCCCCAGGACGCGCAGGACGCGCAGAGCGCCACGGAAACCAACTCCGAGAGCCTCACCGAGAGCCTTCGGGCCGACGCCCTGATGGAAGAGGACGTCGCCTGGAGCCACGAGATCGACGGAGAGCGGGACGGCGACCAGCTCGACCGTTCCGAACGCGCGGCGCTGCGCCGTGTGGCGGGCCTCTCCACCGAGCTCGAGGACGTCACCGAGGTCGAGTACCGACAGCTGCGCCTGGAGCGCGTGGTCCTGGTCGGTGTCTGGACATCGGGGACGGTCCACGATGCGGAGATCTCGCTCGCGGAGCTCGCGGCACTCGCCGAGACGGCGGGCGCCCAGGTGCTCGACGCCGTGTTCCAGCGGCGAGACAAGCCGGACCCGGCCACCTACATCGGCTCGGGCAAGGCGCTGGAGCTGCGCGACATCGTTCTCGAGTCGGGGGCCGACACCGTCGTCTGCGACGGTGAGCTCAGCCCCGGCCAGCTCATCCACCTGGAGGACGTCGTCAAGGTCAAGGTGGTCGACAGGACCGCCCTGATCCTCGACATCTTCGCCCAGCACGCCAAGTCGCGTGAGGGCAAGGCCCAGGTGTCGCTGGCACAGATGCAGTACATGCTGCCGCGCCTGCGCGGCTGGGGTCAGTCCCTGTCCCGGCAGATGGGTGGCGGCGGTTCCAGCGGCGGTGGCGGCATGGCCACGCGTGGTCCCGGTGAGACCAAGATCGAGACGGACCGTCGACGGATCCGCGAGAAGATGGCGAAGATGCGCCGGGAGATCGCGGAGATGAAGACCGGCCGGGAGATCAAGCGCCAGGAACGCAAGCGCAACAAGGTGCCCTCCGTGGCGATCGCCGGTTACACCAACGCCGGGAAGTCCTCGCTGCTCAACCGGCTGACCGGCGCGGGCGTCCTCGTGGAGAACGCCCTCTTCGCGACCCTCGACCCGACCGTGCGCCGGGCCGAGACCCCCAGTGGCCGGACCTACACCCTGGCCGACACCGTCGGATTCGTGCGGCATCTGCCCCACCACCTGGTCGAGGCGTTCCGCTCGACCATGGAGGAGGTCGGTGACGCCGACCTGATCCTGCACGTGGTGGACGGATCCCACCCGGTGCCGGAGGAGCAGCTCGCCGCCGTGCGTCAGGTGATCAGGGAGGTCGGCGCGGTCGACGTACCCGAGATCGTGGTGATCAACAAGGCGGACGCGGCCGACCCGCTCGTCCTGCAGCGACTGCTGCGCACCGAGAAGCACGCGATCGCGGTTTCCGCGCGGACCGGTGCAGGCGTCGACGAGCTGCTCGCGCTCATCGACGCCGAGTTGCCGCGGCCGTCCGTGGAGATCGAGGCGCTCGTGCCCTACACCCAGGGCGGGCTCGTCTCGCGGGTGTATGCCGAGGGCGAGGTGATCTCCGAGGAGCACACGCCGGAGGGCACGCTGCTCAAGGCACGGGTCCACGAGCAGCTCGGAGCCGACCTGGCGGTCTTCGCACCGGTGGCTCACTGACGCGGTAGATCGCACGCGGTATCCGCGTGCCGTTCGCACGAAGGCCGGGCTTCCCTCACACAGGGAAGCCCGGCCTTCGCGCGTGGCCCTCTGACCGCGTGTTCGTCGTGCTGAGGATGCCCCGTGCGCCCTGACGAGCGGCAGGGGCGGTGCCGCCGGACGGGCATCGGTAGCCCGTGGCACGGAGCGGGCTGCCGGAAACCGTGCCGGCGGGGATCGCAGCAGACGGTTCCCTCGCGGCCTCGCGGCCTCACGGCGACCAGGGCCCCGGCCGGCCGTTGCCGTACCGGGGCTCTGGTCGCGTGCGGCCCTACTGTCCCGCGTACTTCTTGCTGACAGCCTCGTAGATGCCCTTGGCTTCCTTGCCCAGGCGGGGGCCGGCCAGCCAGCCCGCCGTCACCGGGCCGATGGAGGTGTTGGAGACGAGCGCGGGCTTGCCGTCCTGGCCGTTCGCGACCCAGCCGCCACCGGAGGAACCACCGGTCATGGTGCAGCCGATGCGGTACATCGTCGGCTGCTGCTCGAACACGGCCAGGCGGCCCGGCTTGTCAGCGCACTGGAGGGCCTTCTGGCCGTCGAACGGCGGGGCCGCCGGATAGCCGGTCGCCGTCATGCTGTCGATCTCGGGGACTGCCGGGGCATCGAATTCGACCGGCAGCGCCGAACCGACGGTCTCCTCCAGCGACTTGCCCGTCGATCCCTTCTCCGGAGCGACCTGCAGCACGGCGAAGTCGTACGGAGCGCCCTGGCCGCCGGTCGCGGCGCCCTGGTCGATCCACTGCTCGGAGGTCTGCGCCCACTGGCCCCACCACACGCCGTACGGGGCCACGTCCTCGATGGACGCGCTCTCCAGCTCGGCCGTCGACATGCCGCTGTTGTTGTACGACGGGACGAAGGCGATGTTGCGGTACCAGCCGCCGTTCTTACCCGCGTGCACGCAATGCCCGGCGGTCCACACCATGTTGGACTTGCCGGGGCGGGCCGGGTCCTGCACCACGGTCGCCGAGCAGACCATCGAACCGTCGGGGCCGTCGAAGAGGAGCTTGCCGGACTCCGGAGCGCTGTCGTGGTACGGCGTCCGTACGTCGGCCGCCTCGACCGGTGCCGGGGTCGGGTCCGTCACTCCCTCGTCGCCGGAGATGTCGTTGTCGACCGGGTTCTCCGGGGGCTTGTCGGCCTCCCGCATCCGGTCCGGGTCCCAGAGGTCCTCGATGATGGGGTTGACGTAGTCCTTGGCCTCACGCAGCCACTTGTCCTTGTCCCAGTTCTTCCACTCGCCGTCCCTCCACTTGTCGAGGTCGATCCCGTGCTCCTTGAGCCGGTCCTTGAGATCCTCCGGGATCGTGACCTTTCCGTCGGAGGACTGGCCGGTGGAACTGCTCGGCTCGCTGATCGCCCCGTCCTCCTCCGGCCCGCAGGCGGTGGCGGTGAGCGTCAGGACAGCGGCAAGGGCGGCTGCGGCGAACACCCGAGAGGTGCGACGGGCGCTCCCCCCGCGGTGTGCGGTATCGATCGGGCGCATGGGTCGCATCTGGTGATCCCCCTGGGACTTCGTCACTGACTTCGGTACCGCACTGCGGACTTGGGGTGCGTGGCACGGACCCGCGGGCCACGGCGCACACCCCCGGAGCGGCGGCTCCGTCCCGAGTGCGGCCCCTACTATGCCGGTGCCGAAGGGGACGGTGCGCGGCAGGGCCACGGTTCCGCCCGCGCAAGGATCTTCCGATTTACCCGTGATCTCCCGCGTTCTCCGTCGTTGGTACGTACGGGGGAGCCCCGGACCGCGTTCATCGGCGCAGTCCGTCGCCCAGGGGCAGTACCGATGCGCAACGCAACTGTTACCGCAGGAGGACCGAAAAGCCGTGGCCGTGACCGAACCAGCTCCGGTGGCATCTCCCCCTGCGCACGAAGGCATCCTGCGGCGTCAGGCGCTGCGTGAATCGGCTGCCCGCACCTATGCGCGGTCCCTGCCCATCGTGCCGGTGCGCGCGCGGGGCATGACCATCGAGGGCGCTGACGGACGACGCTACCTCGACTGCCTGTCAGGGGCGGGCACCCTCGCCCTCGGCCACAACCACCCCGTCGTGCTCGAGGCCATCAGGGAGGTCATCGACTCCGGCGCTCCGCTGCACGTGCTCGATCTCGCCACACCCGTCAAGGACGCCTTCACGACCGAGCTGTTCGCCACTCTGCCGCGCGAGCTGGCCGACAGCGCCCGGATCCAGTTCTGCGGTCCGGCCGGCACGGACGCCGTGGAGGCGGCGTTCAAGCTGGTCCGCGCAGCGAGCGGGCGCAGTGAACTCCTCGCCTTCACCGGCGCGTACCACGGGATGACCGCAGGTGCCCTGGCCGCCTCGGGCGGTGCCCCGGACGTACGCGTGACGAGGCTGCCCTTCCCGCAGAACTACCGCTGCCCCTTCGGAATCGGCGGGGAGCGGGGCGCGGACATCGCCGCGCACTGGACGGAATACCTCCTGGACGACCCCAAGGGCGGAGTGTCCGCTCCGGCCGCCATGATTCTGGAGCCGGTCCAGGGCGAGGGCGGGGTGAATCCCGCCCCGGACGGCTGGATGCGCCGGATGCGGAAGATCACCCAGGAGCGTTCCGTCGCCCTGATCGCGGACGAGGTGCAGACCGGAGTCGGCAGGACCGGCACCTTCTGGGCGGTCGAGCACAGCGGTATCGTGCCCGACGTGATGGTGCTCTCGAAAGCCATCGGCGGCTCGCTGCCCCTCGCGGTGATCGTCTACCGGGCCGAGCTCGACCTCTGGCAGCCGGGCGCCCACGCCGGCACCTTCCGGGGCAATCAGCTGGCCATGGCGGCCGGGGCCGCCACCCTGGCGTACGTGCGCGAGAACGGGCTCGCCGAACGCGCCGGGACGCTGGGCGGGCGCATGCTCGCAAGGCTGCAGGCGCTGAGCGCGGATCATCCGAGCATCGGTGACGTCCGGGGCCGTGGCCTGATGATCGGTATCGAGCTGGTCGACCCCGAGGCCGAACCGCTCACCGTCACCGCCGAGAACGGCTCCGCCCCGCCGCCCGATCCCGCACTCGCCGCAGCCGTGCAGCAGGAATGCCTGAGGCGTGGCCTCATCGTCGAACTCGGCGGGCGGCACAGCGCCGTGGTCCGCCTGCTCCCTCCCCTCACCCTCACCGACGAACAGGCGACCGCGGTCGTCGACCGCCTGGCCGACGCGCTGAGAGCGGCCGAGCGCTCTCCGTACCGCCGGGCATCAGCCGGGCCGACCCGCTGATCCCGGACCCCTCACAAGGAAGACCGCCGTGAACCCCACCCCTGCGCCCGAGGCCGACGGCCCCCGCACCAGCCAGCAGCGAGGACATGACCTGCCGGAGGGCCCTCTCGCAGTCGAGTCGACGACCGTGCCGCGCCAGAAGGCCGGTCCGCACGGAACCCCGCGGACCGTCGCGGGCACCGCCCCGGACCGTCCCGGCCTGACGGACCAGGACCCGCTGGATCATCCGGACCCCCTCCGCGCCGCGGACTCGGCCGGTACGGAGAATCTGCTGCGCTGCTGGACCAGGGAGAACGACCTGCCCCGTCCGCAGGGAACCACCTTGCGCATCCCGCTCCCCGCGAGCGGCACCGCCCTGATCGTCCCCGTCACCCACTGGTCCGCGACGGGGTGGCACCGCTTCGGGACGCCGACGCTGGAGAACGCCCCCGCCGGCGCGCCGGGCGTCGAAGCCGTCATGGTGGCCGCTCTGCTGAGCCGCGAGAGCGAGCGGAACGCGGGAGTGGATCTGGTGGCCAGGGTCGCCGACTCCGTACGGCAGACGGCGGTCTTCATCGCGGAACGGCGCCGCACACCGACCTCGCCGTCCGAGGCCGACCTCTTCCTCACCGCCGAGCAGTCCCTCGTCCTCGGCCACCCCCTGCACCCCACGCCCAAGAGCCGCGAAGGACTCTCCGAATCCGAGACGCTGCTCTACTCACCTGAGCTGTGCGGCTCCTTCCCGCTCCACTGGATGGCAGTGGACCGTGCCGTGCTGGCCACGGAGTCGTCGTGGACCAAGGCCGGCAGGCCTGTCCCGGCGGAGGCGCTGCTCGCGCCCCACGCCGCAGATCTGAGCCTCCCCGAGGGGACGACGGCCCTCCCGCTCCACCCCTGGCAGGCCGCGGAGGTCCTGCGCCGTCCCGAGGTCGTCGCACTGTGCGAGAAGGGCCTCCTCCACGACCTCGGTCCGTACGGGGAGCGCTGGCACCCCACCTCCTCCGTCCGCACCGTGCACCGCCCCGGGTCCGACCTCATGCTGAAACTGTCCCTGGGCGTACGGATCACCAACTCCCGCCGGGAGAACCTCCGCAAGGAACTCCACCGCGGTGCCGAGGTCCACCGGCTGCTGCGCACCGGACTCGCCGACCGGTGGAAGGAGGCGCACCCGGGCTTCGACATCGTCCGGGACCCCGCCTGGCTGGCCGTCGACCACCCGGACGGCAGTCCCGTCCCCGGCCTCGACGTGATGCTCCGCCACAATCCCTTCGGCCCCGCGGACGACGCGGTGTGCATCGCCGGACTGACCGCTCCCCGCCCGTGGCCCGGCCGCCCGGGCACGCACTCGCGCCTCGCCGACACGGTCTCCTCGCTGGCCGCCCGTACGGGAAGGACGATCGGGGCGGTGTGCGCCGAGTGGTTCCTGCGATACCTCGACCGCGTCGTCCTGCCCGTCCTCTGGCTCGACGCGCACGCAGGCGTCGCCCTGGAGGCCCACCAGCAGAACACCCTCGTCCTCCTCGACCCGGACGGCTGGCCCGTCGGCGGAAGGTACCGCGACAACCAGGGCTACTACTTCCGTGAGTCCCACCGGTCCGCACTCGAACGCCGGCTGCCGGGCATCGGCGTCGTCAGCGACACCTTCGTCTCCGACGCCGTAACCGACGAGAGGCTCGCCTACTACCTCGGCATCAACAACGTGTTCGGGCTGATCGGGGCCTTCGGTGCTCAGCGGCTGGCCGACGAGCGACTACTCCTCGCCGCGTTCCGCCGCTTCCTCGAAGGCGCCGCCGGGCTGGGCTCCTCCCTGCCCGCCTACCTGCTGGAAACAGGGCGGCTCCGCTGCAAGGCCAACCTGCTGACCCGGATGCACGGCCTCGACGAACTCGTCGGCCCGGTGGACACACAGTCCGTGTACGTCACCATCGCCAATCCGCTCCGCAGCGACCAGGCGTGACCGCCTGAACCCACGAGAGGAGAGCGTCACGGTGCGTCAAGCCGATGCCCGCACCGGGACCGGTGCCGTCCCGCCCGACGTCACCGGAACCGAGGACACCCTGGAGCTGCGGCTCACCGAAGAGCTCCTCGCCCTGCTCGGTGACGCCCCCGCGGCGGCCGCCGCGAGGGAGGACGCCTCCGCTCTCGTGGGTGACCCCGGCGCTTGGGGTCCGGTCACCACCTCCGCCGGACTGTTCCGACTGGTCGCGGTGGAACCCGAGCGTGACCTGGCGGTGATCAGCCGCTGGATGAACGACCCCGCGGTGGCGGCCTTCTGGGAACTCGCCGGACCCGAATCGGTCACCGCCGCCCACATCCGCCCGCAGCTCGCGGGGGACGGCCGTAGCGTCCCCTGCCTCGGCGTCCTGGGCGGGACGCCCATGAGCTACTGGGAGATCTACCGCGCGGACCTCGACCCGCTGGCCCGTCACTATCCCGCACGGCCGCACGACGTCGGGGTCCATCTGCTCATCGGCGGTGTGGGCAACCGCGGACGGGGCATCGGCGGCGTCCTGCTCAGAGCTGTCTCCGACCTCGTACTCGACAACCGCCCGCTCTGCGGACGTGTGGTCGCGGAGCCGGACCTGCGCAACACCCCGTCCGTGTCCGCCTTCCTGAGCGCCGGTTTCCGCTTCTGCGCGGAAGTGGACCTGCCCGACAAGCAAGCCGCCCTGATGGTCCGTGACCGAGCCCACCGTGAACACCTGTGAACAACTCGCCGCACCGCACAGCCCGCTCGAACCCCATCGGTCCCACCCGGAGGAGTCCCCGTGCCGACATACCCTGCGAGCCATCATCCGGCGGAAGCCCACAAGCCGTTCGACACCCCGGAGCTCAACCGGACCGTCTGGGACCGGGCTGCGGCGAGGCTCCTCGCCAAGATGCTCGGTGAGTTCGCCTACGAGGAGGTCATCGAGCCAGCACCCCGGACCGACGACGGCGCCGGGCGGACCGGTGACTACACCCTGCCGCTCGACGACGGCGCGATCCTCAGCTTCCACGCCCGGCGCGGTGTCTACGGTGGCTGGCGCGTCGATCCCGCGACGATCCGCGAGAGCGCCGCCGGACGCATCGGGGACAGCAGCACGGACGCGAAGCCCTTCCGCGACCCGCTGCGCTTCCTCGCCCGCGGCCGCCGTCTCCTCGGGCTCGACGGCGCCACGCTCGGCCACCTCATCCGTGAGCTCACCGCCACGCTCACAGCCGACGCCCGTCTCGACCACACCGCGCTCCGGGCGGCGCAGCTCGCCGAACTCCCGTACGCCGAACTCGAAGGCCACCAGACGGGCCACCCCTGGCTCGTGGCGAACAAGGGCCGTCTCGGGTTCTCCGCCGCCGACGCCGCCCGCTACACACCGGAAGCCCGGACGGCCACCGCGCTGCCCTGGATCGCCGTCAGCACCCGCATAGCGGGATACCGGGGAGTGGGCCGAGTCGCCGCCCCCGAAGACCTCTACGACCAGGAACTGGACCCGCACGTCCGGGAATCCTTCGCCGCGATCCTGCGCGGACGGCAGCTCGATCCCGCGGACTACCTGTTCCTGCCCGTGCACCCGTGGCAGTGGGACGAATGGATCGTCCCGCTCTTCGCCCCCGCGATCGCGGACGGCGAGATCGTGCCTCTGCACGCGGACGACGACCTCCGGCTGCCGCAGCAGTCCATCCGTACGTTCACCGATGTGAGCCGGCCCGACCGGCACACGGTCAAGCTGCCCCTGTCGATCCTCAACACCCTCGTCTGGCGTGGTCTGCCGACCGAACGCACCCTCGCCGCCCCGGCCGTCACCGCGTGGGTCCAGGGACTGCGTGACGGCGATCCGTTCCTCCGTGACACCTGCGGTGTCATTCTGCTCGGCGAGGTCGCCTCGGTGGCCGTCGAGCACCCGCTCTACGATCACCTCCCGGAGTCTCCGTACCAGTTCAAGGAGATCCTCGGGGCGATCTGGCGGGAACCGCTCCAGCCACGCCTGGCACCCGGCGAACAGGCCCGCACGCTGGCCGCTCTGCTGCACACGGACCCCGACGGGCGCTCCTTCACCGCGGAGCTCGTCGCCCGCTCGGGACTGGCCCCCGCCGCCTGGCTGACCCGGCTCTTCTCGGCGCTGCTGCCACCGCTGCTCCACTTCCTGTACCGCTACGGCACGGTGTTCTCCCCGCACGGCGAGAACGCCATCGTGGTCTTCGACGAGAACGACGTACCGGTACGTCTCGCGATCAAGGACTTCGTCGACGACGTCAACGTCAGTGCCCGGAACCTGCCCGAGCACGACGCGATGCCCGCGGACGTCCGCGCGATCCTGCTCACGGAGGAGCCCTCCTTCCTCACTCAGTTCATCCACTCCGGGCTCTTCGTGGGTGTCTTCCGCTATCTGTCCCCGCTCTGCGAGGAACAACTGGACGTCCCGGAGGATGAATTCTGGTCACTCGTCCGTGCCGAGATCCTGCGGCACCACGCACGCTTCCCCGACCTCAAGGAGCGGTTCGAGATCTTCGACATGCTGACGCCGACGATCGAGCGCCTGTGTCTCAACCGCAACCGTCTGCATCTGGACGGCTACCGTGACCGGCCGGAGCGCCCGCACGCCGCCGTCCACGGCAGCGTCCCCAACCCGCTCCACCCCTCCGGGTGAGGCCGGGACCGATCGATGTTGTCAGTGGGGCGCCGTAGGGTGGACGCGCTATGACGAAGCCATCTCTTCCCGAGCTCCTCCACGCCGCCGTCACCGCTGTCGGCGGTACGGAACGGCCCGGCCAGGTCTCCATGGCCGAGGCCGTCGCCGAGGCGGTCGACGACAACGCCCATCTGCTCGTCCAGGCCGGTACAGGCACGGGCAAGTCCCTCGGCTACCTGGTGCCGGCGCTGGCCCACGGTGAACGGGTCGTGGTGGCGACGGCGACACTTGCCCTCCAGCGCCAGCTGGTGGAGCGGGACCTGCCGCGTACGGTCGACGCGCTGCACCCGCTGCTGCGCCGCCGGCCGCAGTTCGCCATGCTCAAGGGCCGTTCGAACTACCTCTGTCTGCACCGGCTCCACGAAGGGGCGCCGCAGGACGAGGAGGAGGGGCTCTTCGACCAGTTCGAAGCGGCGGCGCCTTCGAGCAAGCTGGGCCAGGACCTGCTGCGTCTGCGCGACTGGTCGGACGAGACGGAGACCGGCGACCGGGACGACATGACGCCGGGTGTGTCGGACCGGGCATGGTCCCAGATCTCCGTCTCCTCGCGTGAGTGCCTCGGCGCAACGAAATGCGCGTACGGTGCCGAGTGCTTCGCGGAGGCGGCCCGTGAGCGGGCCAAGCTCGCCGACGTCGTCGTGACCAACCACGCCCTGCTCGCGATCGACGCGATCGAGGGCGCCCCTGTGCTGCCCAAGCATGAGGTGCTCATCGTCGACGAGGCCCATGAGCTGGTCTCCCGGGTCACCGGAGTGGCCACCGGCGAGCTCAACCCCGGCCAGGTGAACCGCGCGGTGCGCCGCGCGGCGAAGCTGGTCAACGAGAAGGCGGCCGACGCCCTGATGACTGCGTCGGAGGGATTCGAGCGGGTCATGGAGCTCGCGCTCCCCGGCCGCCTCGAAGAGGTGCCGGAGGACCTCGGCTACGCGCTGACGGCGCTTCGCGACGCCGCGCGTACGGTGATCACCGCCCTCGGCGGCACCCGCGACAAGTCCGTCCAGGACGAGGACGCGGTGCGCAAGCAGGCCATGGCGTCGGTGGAGTCCATCCACAGTGTCGCGGAGCGCATCACACAGGGCTCCGAGTACGACGTCGTCTGGTACGAACGCCATGACCGCTTCGGGGCGTCGGTCAGGGTCGCCCCACTCTCCGTGTCAGGGCTGCTGCGCGAGAAGCTGTTCGCCGACCGCTCGGTGGTGCTGACGTCGGCCACGCTCAAGCTGGGCGGCGATTTCAACGGAGTGGGAGCGTCGCTGGGGCTGGCTCCCGAAGGGACGGCGGGCGACGACATCCCGCAGTGGAAGGGCCTCGACGTCGGGTCGCCCTTCGACTATCCGAGGCAGGGCATCCTGTACGTCGCCCGCCACCTGGCCACGCCTGGGCGGGAGGGATCCCGCACCGACATGCTCGACGAGCTCGCGGAGCTGGTCGAGGCCGCGGGCGGCCGTACCCTGGGCCTGTTCTCGTCGATGCGGGCGGCTCAGGCGGCAGCGGAGGAACTACGCGGCCGCCAGGACAAGCCGATCCTGCTGCAAGGTGAGGAGACGCTCGGAGAGCTCATCAAGAACTTCGCGGCGGACCCCGAGACCTGTCTCTTCGGGACGCTGTCTCTCTGGCAGGGCGTCGACGTCCCCGGCCCGAGCTGTCAGCTCGTGGTCATGGACCGGATTCCCTTTCCCCGGCCGGACGACCCCCTGATGAGCGCCCGCCAGAAGGCGGTCGAGGAGGCCGGCGGCAACGGGTTCATGGCGGTGGCGGCGACGCATGCGGCGCTGCTGATGGCGCAGGGCGCCGGGCGGCTCGTCCGGGCCATGGGCGACAAGGGTGTGGTCGCCGTGCTCGACCCCCGGCTGGCCAACGCCCGGTACGGAAGCTACCTCCGCGCCTCGCTGCCTGATTTCTGGTACACCACGGACCGGAATCAGGCGCGGCGCTCGCTCGCGGCCATCGACGGGGCGGCCAAGGCCGCGAGCTGATCGGAGGGCGGGCCGCCGGGGCGGGGTCCCGGGAGGCCCGCCTCAGGCGCCCAGCCCCAAGGCAGGGTGACGGACGCGTCAGGGCCCCGGGATCGGCGCAGAGATCCCGGGGCCCAGTCCGAACCGGCAGGTGTCAGACCCGCCGCAGCACCGCCACGACCTTGCCCAGAATCGTCGCCTCGTCACCGGGGATCGGCTGGTAGGCGGAGTTGTGCGGGAGCAGCCATACATGGCCGTCCTCGCGCTTGAACCGCTTCACCGTGGCTTCACCGTCCAGCATGGCCGCCACGATGTCGCCGTTCTCCGCGACGGGCTGGCGTCGGACGGTTACCCAGTCGCCATCCATGATCGCTGCCTCGATCATCGAGTCGCCCACGACCTTCAGCACGAACAGCTCGCCGTCGCCGACGAGCTGGCGGGGCAGGGGAAAGACGTCCTCGACGGATTCCTCGGCGAGGATCGGCCCGCCGGCCGCGATCCGTCCGACCAGCGGCACGTAGGAGGCCGCGGGCTTCCCCGTGGTGTCGGTCGACTGTGTGCTGGGCTGGTCCGAGCCCCGGACCTCGTACGCGCGCGGCCGGTGAGGGTCGCGACGGAGGAAGCCCTTACGCTCCAGGGCCATCAGCTGGTGGGCGACCGACGAGGTGCTGGACAAGCCCACTGCCTGGCCGATCTCGCGCATGGACGGGGGATACCCTCGCCTCTGCACCGAATCCCGGATCACCTCGATCACACGCCGCTGCCGGTCCGTGAGCCCCGAGCTGTCCGCCCGGATCCCGGGAGGTCGGCCGGGCAAGGAGCGCGCGGGGCGCGTGGGCTCTGGCCCCTCCGCGTTCATGACTGAGTCATTCATGGCATGCACCGGCTCAAGTCGGCCCTGGGAGCGGTGGTCCTGGGCGGTGATGGTGGCGCTGTCTGCGGTGGTGGTCACGTCGGCCCCTCTCGAATGGTCTCCCTGGTTAGGCAACGGTAGTAGCTTTCGAAAGGTTGCGCCAAACACACGTTCGAGTGAAAAACAAATAAAGGGCTGTCACGGGCTTACCGAGAGGTGTATGAGCTGATGCGGCGAGCCGTGCTCCGGTGCTGGTTCCCGGCGGGATCCGG
Source organism: Streptomyces pratensis (assembly GCF_016804005.1). Classification (GTDB taxonomy): domain Bacteria; phylum Actinomycetota; class Actinomycetes; order Streptomycetales; family Streptomycetaceae; genus Streptomyces; species Streptomyces pratensis_A. Next base: position 1,988,331 of record NZ_CP051486.1, read on the forward strand.
CGGTGGCTCCCGGGGCCACGCTAGCGTTCCATCCCTTCGCCCCCGTGCTCGGGGGTGCGTGCCCCCGTGTGCCGTGGCGGGTCCTTCCCGGGACCTGTCGGTGCCTGCCCGCCGGGCGCCCCGCGGCCTCGGCCGGTGCGCTTTTCCCGTACCCTCGTGCCGGGCCCAGGCTGCCTCCCGGCTCGTGGGAGTGCGCGACACGCGCGGAGGGTCGGGGTAGGGCAAAACCCTAGATGTAGTGGTTGCATTGCTGTCACTGCCCATAGCTAGTGGTCCCCGGTCCATCGGGGCAGAGTTCATCGCCTATGCTTGTGGCTGTCCTCAGGGGCCCTGAACAGGGCACGGAGGGCTATTCAGTCGTGCTGTGAAGGAGGGTTCGGAGATATGCACTGCCCCTTCTGCAGGCACCCCGACAGCCGGGTCGTGGACAGTCGCACCACGGACGACGGGACGTCGATCCGACGGCGCCGTCAGTGCCCCGACTGCTCCCGTCGCTTCACGACGGTGGAGACCTGTTCGCTGATGGTGGTCAAGCGGAGCGGCGTGACCGAGCCCTTCAGCCGCACCAAGGTGATCTCGGGGGTCCGCAAGGCCTGCCAGGGCCGCCCCGTCACCGAGGATGCCCTGGCGAAGCTCGGTCAGCGGGTCGAGGAGGCCGTGCGGGCCACGGGGAGTGCCGAACTGACGACACACGACGTGGGGCTGGCCATACTCGGCCCGCTGCAGGAGCTCGACCTCGTCGCGTACCTGCGTTTCGCATCGGTGTACCGGGCGTTCAACTCGCTCGAAGACTTCGAGACGGCCATCGCGGAACTCCGCGAACAGCGGCCCCGCGCGGAGCAAAGCGGGGGTGGCGAGACCCTTGAGGTCCCTGCCCCCGCCGCGGTCGCCGCTGACTGACCGCCGAGTCTGCCGGCAGGGGCGGCCGAGCCGGCGGCAGGCGGCACCAGACCTGTTCCGAGCGCTGTGCGTGGCGTCCGGAGCATCAGACACACACTGTGCCCTGGGAAGAACTGGGCACTTCAGGGCGTTTTTGCCCACATATGGGAGGCGGCATGACAGAGACGGCGAGCGGCCCGGCACGGGGTTCCCGCACCAAGGGAGCCAAGTCGACTGCGACCAAGCAGGGCCTGCGCATCGAGCGCATCCACACGAACCCCGGCGTGCACCCGTACGACGAGGTCGCGTGGGAGCGTCGTGACGTCGTCATGACCAACTGGCGCGACGGCTCGATCAACTTCGAGCAGCGTGGCGTCGAGTTCCCCGACTTCTGGTCGGTGAACGCGGTCAACATCGTCACCAGCAAGTACTTCCGGGGTGCTGTCGGTACGCCGCAGCGCGAGACGGGTCTGCGACAGCTGATCGACCGGATCGTGAAGACGTACCGGAAGGCCGGCGAGGACTACAACTACTTCGCCACCCCCGCCGACGCCGAGATCTTCGAGCACGAGCTGGCGTACGCCCTCCTGCACCAGATCTTCAGCTTCAACTCGCCGGTCTGGTTCAACGTCGGAACGCCCCAGCCGCAGCAGGTCTCGGCCTGCTTCATCCTTGCCGTCGACGACTCCATGGAGTCGATCCTCGACTGGTACAAGGAAGAGGGCATGATCTTCAAGGGCGGCTCCGGCGCCGGCCTGAACCTCTCCCGCATCCGCTCCTCCAAGGAGCTCCTCTCCTCCGGCGGCAACGCCTCAGGACCGGTCTCCTTCATGCGCGGTGCCGACGCCTCCGCAGGAACGATCAAGTCGGGCGGCGCCACACGCCGCGCGGCCAAGATGGTCATCCTCGACGTCGATCACCCCGACATCGAGAACTTCATCGAGACCAAGGTGAAGGAGGAGGAGAAGATCCGCGCCCTGCGCGACGCGGGCTTCGACATGGACCTGGGCGGCGACGACATCACGTCCGTCCAGTACCAGAACGCCAACAACTCGGTCCGCGTGAACGACGAGTTCATGAAGGCCGTCGAGTCCGGCGGCAAGTTCGGTCTGCGTGCCCGGATGACCGGTGACGTCATCGAAGAGGTCGAGGCCAAGTCCCTCTTCCGCAAGATGGCGGAGGCCGCGTGGGCCTGTGCCGACCCGGGCATCCAGTACGACGACACCATCAACAAGTGGCACACGTGCCCGGAGTCCGGCCGCATCAACGGCTCGAACCCCTGCAGCGAGTACATGCACCTGGACAACACCTCGTGCAACCTCGCCTCGCTGAACCTGATGAAGTTCCTCAAGGACGACGGCGAGGGACACCAGTCCTTCCAGGTCGAGCGCTTCGCCAAGGTCGTCGAGCTGGTCATCACCGCGATGGACATCTCGATCTGCTTCGCGGACTTCCCGACCCAGAAGATCGGCGACAACACCCGCGCGTACCGCCAGCTGGGCATCGGCTACGCCAACCTCGGCGCCCTGCTGATGGCCACAGGGCACGCGTACGACAGCGACGGCGGCCGGGCACTCGCCGGCGCCATCACCTCGCTGATGACCGGTACGTCCTACCGTCGCTCCGCAGAGCTCGCCGCGGTCGTCGGCCCGTACGACGGCTACGCCCGTAACGCGGAGCCGCACCAGCGCGTCATGAAGCAGCACTCGGACGCCAATGCTGTGGCCGTCCACGTCGACGACCTGGACTCGCCGGTCTGGGCCGCCGCCACGGAGGCCTGGCAGGACGTGATCCGCCTCGGCGCGAAGAACGGTTTCCGCAACGCCCAGGCATCCGTCATCGCCCCGACCGGCACCATCGGTCTCGCGATGTCCTGCGACACCACCGGCCTCGAGCCCGACCTCGCCCTGGTCAAGTTCAAGAAGCTCGTCGGCGGCGGCTCCATGCAGATCGTCAACGGCACGGTCCCGCAGGCCCTGCGCCGTCTCGGCTACCAGCCGGAGCAGATCGAGGCGATCGTCGCCCACATCGCCGACCACGGCAACGTGATCGACGCCCCCGGCCTCAAGACCGAGCACTACGAGGTCTTCGACTGCGCCATGGGCGAGCGTTCCATCTCGGCCATGGGCCACGTCCGGATGATGGCTGCGATCCAGCCGTGGATCTCCGGCGCCCTGTCCAAGACGGTGAACCTGCCGGAGACGGCCACCGTCGAGGACGTCGAGGAGGTCTACTTCGAGGCGTGGAAGATGGGCGTCAAGGCGCTCGCGATCTACCGCGACAACTGCAAGGTCGGCCAGCCCCTCTCCGCGAAGACCAAGGAGAAGGAGAAGGTCGAGGTCACGGCCAAGGCCGAGGACACCATCCGTGCCGCGGTCGAGAAGGTCGTCGAGTACCGCCCGGTCCGCAAGCGCCTGCCCAAGGGCCGTCCCGGCATCACCACCAGCTTCACGGTGGGTGGCGCCGAGGGCTACATGACCGCCAACTCCTACCCGGACGACGGTCTCGGTGAGGTCTTCCTGAAGATGTCGAAGCAGGGCTCCACCCTCGCGGGCATGATGGACGCCTTCTCCATCGCGGTCTCGGTCGGTCTGCAGTACGGCGTGCCGCTGGAGACCTACGTCTCCAAGTTCACCAACATGCGCTTCGAGCCGGCCGGTATGACGGACGACCCGGACGTGCGGATGGCGCAGTCGATCGTCGACTACATCTTCCGCCGCCTGGCGCTCGACTTCCTGCCCTTCGAGACGCGTTCCGCGCTCGGCATCCACTCTGCCGAGGAGCGTCAGCGTCACCTGGACACAGGTTCGTACGAGCCCGCCTTCGGGGACGACGAGCTCGACGCAGAGAGCCTGGCCCAGTCCGCTCCCGTACAGACGCAGCCGCTGAAGGCGGTCGCCGCGCCCGTGGAGAGCCCTGCCGAGAAGCCGGCGCCCAGGACGGCGCACACCTCTGCCGAGCTGGTGGAGATGCAGCTCGGCATCAGCGCGGACGCGCCGCTGTGCTTCTCGTGCGGTACGAAGATGCAGCGCGCAGGGTCCTGCTACATCTGCGAGGGCTGCGGCTCGACCAGCGGTTGCAGCTGACTCAGGGCGCTACTGAAGCGTAGATTGCCTGTTCAGGGCGGTGGAGCCGGTTTCTCGGCTCCACCGCCCTCGGCGCATGTGCCACCTGGCTGTCGTGTTTGATGCAATGCGGCGCCGGGTCGAGGGCTTACAGGTACGACAATCGTTCGGTGACCGACACGAAGCACCGCCTCACACTCCATGTCGTCGTTCCGGATTCCCTCCGAACCGGCTCCGGCGTGGAGGTCCGGCCGCTGGTCGACGGCGAGGACATCCTGGCCGACGTGTTCACAGAAGGGCCGGCCGAGGATCCTGGGCGTCTCCTGCTGCCGGACGGCCCTCTCGTTGCTGCTGTTGAGCCGCATGAGGTTCGGCTGGCCGAGGCAGAGTGCACCGAGGGGTGCTGCGGTGCTCTCTATGTGACGATCCGGCGTGACGGCGACCACGTGGTCTGGAGCGGGTGGCGTGATCCCGACGAGGACGCGGTCACTCTGCCTGATTTCCGTTTCGACGCCCGGGAGTACGAGGCGGAGGTCGAGCGGGCCGTCGCGGACCACAGCTGGGAGTGGCCGGCGCGTACCGTTGCCCGACTGCTGGAGCGGGATCTCGCAGACCGCACCGACTGGCTCGCGCGGTAGGAATGCGAACTCGGGGGCGTGTCCGCCTGGCTCGGGGAACCCGACCGGGTCAATCTCTTCCTCTTCCACCCGGGCAGGGCGGCCATCAGGGAAGACCGCCCATGGGTGCAGTTCCGGATGGTGCTCGATGCCTCCAGCGACGAGCCCGCGGCGCAGGCCGGGAGACTCGCTGAGCAGATCGTCGCGGCCGATCCACGTCGGACAGCCGAAGTCTGCGGGGGATCGGTGGAGTTCGCCAGGCGGCTCGGGTACCCCTGGCCGCCTCGGACGAGCGTGTGAGCGCGGCACGGGCCACGCCGGGTGATCTCCACCGGCAGGAACGCCGGGGCCGCATCGGGCCGACCGTCGACGCACACGGGAGCGGCTGACCGGCAGCTCACGAGGGGACCGGCCGGCGGCCGGTCCCCTCGGCGCACGGCGCCGCGCCGTCGGGAGACGCCGTTCGGATCTCAGGAGCCGCCGTGGTGCGGGCGGCGGTAATGGAGCAGCACGACGCCGTTGCCGAAGGTGTGGGTGCCGGAGAGCCGGAGCGCCATCGGGGTTTCCGCGGAGGAGGAGAACAGCGGCCTTCCCCGCCCGAGGACGACCGGGTGAACGTACAGGCGGAACTCGTCGATCAGGTCCAGGCGCATGAACGAGGCGGCGAGATCGGCACCGCCGACCGCCATGTCCCCGCCGGGCTCTGCCTGGAGCGCGCGGATGTCCTCGGCGACCACGTCGCGCATCACGGTGGTGTTCCAGTCCGCCCGGTCCAGAGTCCTGGAGAAGACGTACTTGGGCATGCTCCGCCAGATCTCGGCGAATTCGGCCGTCTCAGGGGTGCTCGACGGATCACTGTCCGCAGTCGGCCAGAATTCGGCCATCAATTCGTAGGAGACCCGTCCGTCCAGGAAGGCACTCATCGCGCGCGCCTGCTCATTGAAATGACGGTGCAGTTCCTCATCGACGAGGTGCCAGTCGATCTCTCGGTCCGGCCCCTCGAAGAAGCCGTCGAGAGACACCGACATCATCAGAACGATTTTTCTCATGTGTCCTCGCGGAGAATCACGGGTCAACGCCCCGTCCCTGTCACTCGTCAGCTCGAGCGGCTGCCCATCACCGAGGCGAACGAATCGGGATCGCCTTCGAACCCGCGGACGGCTCCGTGGAATCCCCAGGACCCGGAGGAGTCCCGGATGAACTCGGCGACGACCGCGGCGGTGGCGGCGCCGACGGCTGAGAAGTCGTCCTCCGCCAGATTCGTGTAGCCCTCGCGGATCTGCACGGCCGTGTGCTCTATCTGGCCGAAGGTCTTGCGACCGTCCCGCTGCTGGATGGCCACGCCGACCACGACCCTGGCGTACGCGTCCGACAACCGGTCCAGTTCGAGCGTCATGACCTCGTCGAAGCCGTAACCCTGCCCCGTCCGGCTGTCCCGGTTCAGCGTGATCGTCCCGTCGGGCGACCTGCTGTCGAAGTGCACGAGGTAGGCGGGACTGCCGTAGGGCGCGTCCCTCTCGTACGTGGCCGCGATGATGTCCAGGTCGTTGGCGGGCTCACCGGTGGCGCTGGGGTCCCACTTGACCCTCACTTCGACCTTCTCGATGTCCTTGTTGGGAGTGCTCATCGGACGTGCCTCCTCGCTGCTGGACCGACGGACCTCTTGCATCCTCAGATCATGTCCGTAACTGTTCGTGGATCCAACCGCGTTGGATCCGGACGTCGTATTCGGGCCACTCGCACGGCCGGGGCGGTACGGTCTCCCGGACGCCGACGCCGCAGGTCCGTCCGGAGCGTGACCCGCGACACGCCGGGACCCGTACGATAGCTCGGTGCTGGTCAAGTGGATTCGCTGCACCGTCGTGGACCGCCGCGGCTTCGAGCGCGGGCAGCGGAAGTGGGCGGGGCTGCTCGGTGAGCAGGGATTCCGGGGGCAGAGCGGCGGGTGGAGCCGAGGGCAGCCCGAGGTCGCCCATGTGTTCGCGTTCTGGGAGAGCCGGGTCTTCTACGACTCCTTCATGGCCCGCGGGCACGACCGGCTGGCCGCCGCACAGTCGGGCATGTACAAGGACATGCGGGTGAAGCTCTTCGACCACCGCTTCGACGTGAAGACCGGTTTTGAGCCGGATTTCACCGACGCCGACGTGCTCAGGGTCGCGCACAGCCGGGTTCACGAGGATCGCGTGGACCACTTCGCGCTCATGCAGCGTCAGGTGTGGAACCCGGCCATGTCGGGTTCCCCCGGCATGCTGCGAGGAGTCTTCGGGGAAGCACCGGGGCACGAGTTCCTGGTGCTGTCGATGTGGCAGTCGAGCGCCGAACGCGGCAAGTACCGGCCCGAGGGCGTCGCCCGGCTCGCGGCGCGGGCGGAGACCGACAGGGATGTCGAATCGCTGACGGGGGACGTGGTGCAGCTCGAGCCGTCGTGGACGGTCTGACGACGCCGTCCGGACGTTTCCTCGGTCACATGAGCCGCCCGGAGACCGCACGGATTGTTCGATCGCGCCGCACGGCATCTAGGGTCGGGTACATGGCGCGACCGCAACGCATCGTTCTCGTCCGGCACGGTGAGTCCGAGGGGAATGCCGACGACACGGTCTACGAACGTGAACCCGACCATGCGCTCAGGCTCACGGCGAAGGGCTTGCGCCAGGCGGAGGCTACGGGCTCCCGGCTGCGGGAGACGTTCGGCGACGAGAGTGTCAGTGTCTACATCTCGCCCTACCGGCGCACTCACGAGACTTTCAGGGCCTTCGGTCTCGCACCGGAACGTGTACGTGTCAGGGAGGAGCCCCGGCTGCGTGAGCAGGACTGGGGCAACTGGCAGGACCGTGACGACGTCAGACTGCAGAAGGCCTACCGGGACGCGTACGGGCACTTCTTCTACCGCTTCGCGCAGGGCGAGTCCGGGGCCGATGTGTACGACAGGGTCGACGCATTCCTGGAAAGCCTCCACCGCAGCTTCGAGGCCCCCGACCATCCTCCGAACGTCCTGCTGGTCACCCACGGGCTGACCATGAGGCTGTTCTGCATGCGCTGGTTCCACTGGTCGGTGGCGGAGTTCGAGTCGCTGTCCAACCCCGGGAACGGCGAATCCAGAACGCTGCTGCTCGGTGAGGACGGCCGTTATACGCTCGACCGCCCCTTCGAGCGGTGGCGCACCCCTGAGCCGTACGGCCGCACCGGATAGAGTGGCAGAGCGATGACCGCTGACTCTGTTTCCGACCGCTTCGAACGCGCTCTGGCCAGCCTGCGTGGACTGTCCGTGGGAGACGCCCTCGGTTCCCAGTTCTTCGTCCCGGCCAATTACCCCCTGCTCAAGAACCGCGAGCTGCCGCCCGGCGACTGGCAGTGGACCGACGACACCGAGATGGCCTGCTCCGTACTCGCCGTGCTGGCCGCCCACGAGCGCATCGACCAGGACGCGCTCGCCCACTCCTTCGCTCGGCACCACGACTTCGACCGGGGCTACGGGCCCGCGGTGAACCGGCTGCTCAGGCTGGTGAGGGAAGGCGGGGACTGGCGGGAGCTGGCCTCCGCCCTCTTCCAGGGCCAGGGCTCCTGGGGGAACGGTTCGGCGATGCGTATCGCGCCGCTGGGCGCCTGGTACGCGCACGACCCGGAGCAGGCCACCCACCAGGCCGAGATCTCCTCCTACACAACCCATCAGCACCGCGAAGCCGTCGTGGGGGCCATGGCCGTCGCGGCGGCCGCCGCCCTCGTCGCCGCACCGGGAGGGCCGCCGACACCGGAGGGCCTGCTCGACGGTGTCGTCGCCCTCGTCCCCCGCAGCGCGGTCGGTGCCGGGCTGCGCAGGGCGCGCGACATGCTGGACTACGGGGACGCGGGGACGGTGGCGGCGGTGCTCGGCAACGGCCGCCGTACGAGTGCGCACGACACTGTGCCGTTCGCCCTCTGGTCGGCTGCACGGAACCTCGGTGACTTCGAGCAGGCGTTCTGGGCGACCGCCCAGGCGGGCGGGGACGTGGACACCACCTGCGCCATCGTCGGCGGGATCATCGCCGCGGAGCGGGTCGGCGCGCCTCCGGCCGGCTGGCTGGCGCAGACGGAAGAGCTGCCCGACTGGGTCCCCCTCGCTCCGGCGCGGCACTGACCGTCCGCCTGGCCGGCGGGTCATGTCCAGGCCGGGGCACCTTTTACTGTCACGGTCCTGCCACAGCAGAGGCTCCGACCGCCCGGACGGACCGGCCGGGACTTACTCTTTCGGCCACGCCGCCCTCATCGATCTTGGTGGGTGTGCGCCTAGAGACGCCGGGGCCGTCGTGCCGCGATGTGGCCGTGCGAGCGGACCTCGGTGGGGGAGGGGTCCCATGTCCGATCAACTGCCCGATCAGCCGTCCGAAGCTTCCGGTCCGCCCGACGTGTCGCCGGGGTCCAGCGGGGCGGTGAAGTCCTCGCCCGGCACGGGGCCGGGGTCCAGCGGGGCGGTGAAGTCCTCGCCCGGCACGGGGCCGGGGTCCAGCGGGGCGGTGAAGTCCTCGCCCGGCACGGGGCCGGGGTCCAGCGGGGCGGTGAAGTCCTCGCCCGGCACGGCGACCGAACCGGCATCCCAGGATCCCGGCCGGGCGAAGGCCGCGGTGGGGCTGCCCGCGCGGGCCTCCACCCGGACGGTACCGCCGCAGGGCGCTGGCCCTGATGTGCCGAAGGTACCCGCCTATCTCCAGGCGCAGCCACGGCCGGACGTCTGGCTGCGCGGGGGCAAGCAGCCGCCGCCCGGTGTGCTGTCCCAGTTGCGTCCTTCGGCCCCGCCCGCGATCGGCCCCGGCACACTCTGGTCGGTCTTCGCGACCGCCCTGCTCAGCGCCCTGCTTCTCGGCGACGGTGTGGGTCCCAACCTGCTGATCGTGGCGCTGCCCGCCGCCCTGGGGGCCTTCTTCGCCGCACGCTCCGCCGGGCGCGTGCTGCGGCCCTGGACGGCGGTCTGGGCAGTGGGCGGCCTGGCGCTCCTGACGATTCCGGCGCTGCGGGAAGCGGGATGGCCGGTCTTCCTCTCCGTCGTGTCGGCCCTCGCCCTAAGCTCGCTCGCCCTGCACGGCAGCCGAAGCTGGCCGGGCGTGCTGCTCGGATCGCTGGGCCTGTTCCCCTCTGTCGCCGCCGGTGCGCGTTGGGGGTGGCGCGGGGTGCGCGTCCGCGCGGACGACTCCCGGGGCCGGGTGCGCAGCGTGCTGCGCACCACGGCCGTGGCCGCCGTGCTGCTCGTGGTGTTCGGCGCACTTTTCGCCTCCGCGGACGCGGCCTTCGCCGAGCTGCTGGGCAGTCTCACTCCCGACGCGTCGATCGGTGACAGCCCGTGGCGGGCCTTCCTCTTCGCACTCGGACTCCTCGGAGCACTCGCCGCCGCCCACAGCGCTGCGGCGCCGGTGCGCTGGGACGGCATCACCGTCCGGCCGGGCAAGCCCAGGAACAGGGTGGAGTGGGCACTCCCGCTGATCGTGCTCAACCTGCTCTTCGCGGCCTTCGTCGCGCTGCAGCTCGTCGTCCTTCTCGGCGGATACGACAAGGTGCTGGAAGAGACGGGCCTCAAGCCCGCCGAGTACGCCCGACAGGGGTTCTGGCAGCTTCTCTGGGCGACCGTGCTGACCCTGGTCGTCGTCGCGCTGGCCCTGCGCTGGGCTCCACGCGGCGGGCCGGGCGACCGGGCGCTGGTCCGGAGCGTTCTCGGCGCCCTGTGCGTACTCACGCTCGTCGTCGTGGCCTCCGCGCTTCGGCGTATGGACCTCTACGTGGACGCCTTCGGACTGACCCGGCTGCGGATCTCCGTGGCCGCTGTGGAGCTCTGGCTCGGTGTGGTGCTGGTCCTCATCCTCGCCGCCGGCCTCTTCGGTGCCAGGCTGCTGCCGCGCGCGATCGCCGTGAGCGCGGCAGCCGGGGTGCTCGTCTTCGGGCTGGTCTCGCCCGACGGACTGATCGCCGAACAGAACGTCCAGCGGTACCACAGCGACAAGTCGATCGACATCGACTATCTGAAGGGGCTCTCCGCAGATGCCGTGCCGGCCCTGAACGGCCTGCCGGAACCGCTGAGGTCCTGCGCGCTGGAGCGTTTCCGGCGTGACCTCGCCCTTTCGGACGCTCCGTGGTACGCCTCCAGCTGGGGCGAGGTCAGGGCCCGGGAAATCCTCGAGAGCTACGGCGTGCAGAACCACGGAACCGAGTGCCACGGCCTCGGTCGGGATGCCGAGGAGCGAGAACGCTGGGAGGAGGACTCCTACGACCCGTACTGAACCCCTGGGCCGTGGGAGACGGGCCCGGCGCGCATCGAGCGGGGCGCGACCTGAGTGGGGCGCGACCTGAGTGGGCCGTCCGGTCGCTGTCCGGTCGGCCCGCCCCGCGTTCCGGGGCCGTCGCTTACCGCACGTCCGGGGCCGTCACCCGACCGTGGGCCCGGGGTCGTCGCCGCTCTCCCGCCACGGGCACAGCGAGCCCCCGAACGCCCGCTTGAGGCTGGTGCGTTCGGGAAGCGCGCTCGTGTCGGCGAGGCCGGGCACACGACGGCTGCCCCGGGACTCTTCGTATGCCGTCCGCAGGAATCCGTCCGGGCTTCCCGGGGATCCGTCCCGGCTCCCGGAACCGTCCGGGCTTCCCGGGATCCACGGCGAAGCCGGTCCCGGATCAAGGCGCGCAGTAGGGTCGGTCGACGTTCGCGTATGCGATGTGATTGGGTCGCCGGTTCCCCGGAGGGTGGTTCCGGTGAAAGACGCACACTGCTTGCGTGCTCGCGATGGTGCTGATCCGCCTTGGCCCGAAAGGGGAGAGAGGCGGATCGGCGGCACGAGTCGCGAGGGTCTGGATATCGACCGGGCGGCAATGCCGGTTTGTAGTCCGATGTGCGAATGCGAAGAGGTGGGCGGGGTTCGCTCTCTCGGATGTCCGGTCGGTTCAGAGGGGCCCTGCTCTGTTTTTCTGGACCCAGCCGGCCCTTGCCGCGCACAGGCCCACAGGGCTTCGGGCGTGGCCGGCACGCGCCGAACCGCTCGGCGGTGCCCCGGGGTGTTCTTGCCGTGCCCATCGGCGTAACCTGGCAGGCGCCATGCCGTACGAACCACCCACGCACACCGTCGAGCGCTCACTGCGCGCCACATCCGGTGCCAGGACCGTCGCCGGCGTCGACGAAGTCGGACGCGGAGCGTGGGCCGGCCCCGTCACCGTGTGCGCTGCCGTCACCGGTCTCCGAAGGCCTCCCGAGGGCCTCACCGACTCCAAGCTGATCACTCCCAAGCGCAGGGCGGAACTCGCCCCGGTGCTCGAGAAATGGGTCACTGCCTACGGGCTGGGGCATGCGTCACCCCTGGAGATCGATGAACTCGGCATGACCGCGGCGCTTCGTCTCGCGGCCGTCAGGGCGCTCGAGTTGCTGCCCGTGCGGCCGGACGCCGTGATCCTCGACGGCAAGCACGATTACCTCGGAGCGCCCTGGAACGTCCGCACCGTGATCAAGGGTGACCAGTCCTGCATCGCCGTCGCTGCGGCCTCGGTGATCGCCAAGGTCCACCGGGACACGATGATGGCCGAACTGGGGGCGGACACGGGGCAGTACGCAGACTTCGCCTTCGGCGCCAACGCCGGTTATCCCTCACCGGTACACCGGGCAGCGCTGGAGGAGCGGGGGCCTACGCCTCACCACCGCCTCAGCTGGGCCTACCTCGACGCGCTGCCCAAGTGGCAGCACCTGAAGAAGGTCCGATTCTCCGCCGAGGCGGCGGCACTGGAAAGCGGGGGCCAGCTCGGCTTCGACTTCTGATCGCACAGGCGCATCCACCCGCCGACGCGTGCCGCGTCGGCTGTGTCAGACAAGCATCCATGCCTCTCATCTCATCCCCCGAGGAGCCTCAGATTCCCGAGAGCGCCCAGGGTCCCCGCGTCACACCGGCCGCCGGCCGCACCGCGCCGACCCCCCGCCCCGTACCTGGCCCGCGTTCCGCGGCCACCCCGCGTCCCGGAAATCCGGGCCGCGGTCCCGCGCGCCCCGCGCCCCCGGCGCAGCGTCCGCGCCCTGCACCCAGCTCTCCCGCCGCTCCGGCTCCCGCCGGGCTGAAGCTGCCGGAAGAACCTTCCGCCGCGCAGTTCCAGCTGATTCCGGCGTCGGCCGACGGTGCGGTCGACGCTGCCGACGAGGCGGTCGACCTGCTGCTCGATTCCGGACGGTCACCCGGCGACATCCTGGTGCTCACCACCGCCGAACTGCACCCCTGGGCCGCTCACGAGCTCTCCTTCGGAGAAGCCGCGTACTGGGCCCAGCACGACGCGGGTGACGACGTCTTCTTCGCCGGCACGGCGAGCGTCGGCCGTTGGGCCCCCCGTTCCGTGGTCGTCGTCGCGGTCAACGGCGACGTCGACGACAGGGCTGCCCGAGCACTGTCCGACGTGCGGGAGCGCGCCGGTGCGCTGTTGATCGTGTGCGGAGACCCGCAGAAGATCAATTCCGCGCTCGGCGCGGGGGTCTGAGCCGTAGCACGCCCGTGGGTCCCGGACGTCCATTCGGACGTCCGGGACCCACGTCCCGTCTCACCGGGCCACGCTTCGTCGCAGTGCCTCGGCAGCTCCGCCCCCGGTGCGCAGCGGAACGGGGTCATGGTCGGCGGACGTGTCCGCCAGCGCCGAAGGCCTGGACAGCAGCGTCGGCCTGCGGCCGCCTCTGCCTTCGCCGAGGACCTGCCAGCCTCCGCGCGTCAGAGTGATGTACGCCCCGCATCGAAGGCCGTGCAGTGTGCACGCGTCCCTCAGGCCCCACATCCACGCCCCGTCCTCCTCCGTCCAACGCTCGTCTCCCTCGCGGCAGTAGAGCAGTACGGCGGTACGCACAGGAGTGCGGCGGCGCAGATCGTGCGGGATCACCCGGCGCAGATGTGCCAGCAGGGCATTGCGGAACTCCCAGCCGTCCGCGCCCACGGTGGAGCGACGGGTGAACGAGGCGCTGGCCGTGAGCCGTTCCTCATGGTCGAGTACGGCGACGACCGCAGTGGCCGGAGTCGGCCGGTGCCGAGCGTGGAGGCCGCTGACGACCTCGCGCGGACTGCGCAACAGGGGTATGCCGGCCGCGGCCCACTCGGCCGGTTCGAGCATCCTGGCAACGTGGTTGACGGAGCCCGCGGACGCCGACAGTGATGTGGCTGCGGACGGAGCGAATCCGAAGGTCACGGTCCTCCCTTCGCTACGCGCCCACGATGCGGGCAGGGTCGAGTGAGGGCGCGCCGCGGCACAGCCCTTCCGGGCCCGCGAAAAGACCGTGCGGGGAGCGACTCCAATTCTTCCTGTCGTATCGGCAGGCGGCAACGAGCAATTGGCATGGGTGACGGGTATCTGACGGAATGACTCCTATATCCCTGCCCATTGGGCGGCGAACGAAGCCACCCGTCAGGCTTGGACTGCGAGGACCAGCGGAAACACGCCCGCTGCTCCCGCACGTCGGAGGAGCCGTGCCGCCACGGCCAGGGTCCATCCGGTGTCGGAGAGATCGTCCACGAGCAGGACCGGCCCTGCCGCGGCGGCGAGTGCCTCCGCCAGCGCGGGCTCCACGACGAGGGCCTCGTGCAGTGCCCGCACCCGCTGAGCGCTGTTGGTCTGTGAGATCCGCACGTCCTCGCTGCCGGGGGCGTAGGTGACCGTACCCAGCAGGGGCATCCGGCCGACCTCGGCGATACGGCTGCCGAGCGAGTGGACCAGTTGCGGCCTGCGGCGCGAGGCCACCGTGACGACACCGACCGGCCGGGGTGCTGCGTCCGGTGCCCCGGAGGCCCAGCCGCCGGGGCCCTTCGCCCAGTCGGTGATCACCGTGACCACCGCGCTCGACACGTCGTCGGGGACCAGGGTGTCCTGCGCCTGCGCCGCGAGCAGCGGACGCAGCCTGTTGCCCCAGCCGATGTCCGAGAGCCTGCCGAGCGCCCGCCCTGGAAGGGCCAGTTCACCCGCGGGGATGCGGCCCTTGAGATCGACCCCCACAGCGGAGAGTCCCGTGGGCCACATCTTGCGGGGCTCCACCTCCACCCCCGGCCTGCCGAGCTCCCCGCGTGCCCCGTCGAGGGCGGCCGTGGAGACCTTGTCGTCGAACCGTGAGCCCGCGCAGTTGTCACAGCGTCCGCACGCGTCTGCCTCCTCGTCGTCCAGCTGGCGCCGGAGGAACTCCATGCGGCATCCGGTGGCGGAGACGTAGTCACGCATGGCCTGCTGCTCCGCGGCCCGCTGCCGCGCGACCCAGGCATAGCGCTCGGAGTCGTACACCCACGGCTCACCTGTGGAGATCCAGCCGCCCTTGACCCGCTTCACCGCACCGTCGACGTCCAGCACCTTGAGCATCGTCTCCAGGCGGGTGCGCCGCAGATCGACCATGGGTTCCATCGCGGGCAGCGACAGGGGACGGCCGGCGCGGGCGAGGACGTCCAGCGTCCGGCGGACCTGCTCCTCCGGGGGGAAGGCGACCGAGGCGAAGTACTGCCAGATGGCTTCGTCCTCCTTACCCGGGAGCAGCAGGACCTCGGCGTGCTCGACTCCGCGTCCCGCCCGTCCGACCTGCTGGTAGTAGGCGATGGGCGATGACGGCGATCCCACGTGCACGACGAAGCCGAGGTCGGGCTTGTCGAACCCCATACCGAGCGCGGACGTGGCCACGAGTGCCTTGACCCGGTTGGCCAGCAGATCGTCCTCGGCCTGCTGCCGGTCGGCATTCTCCGTCCGGCCGGTGTACGACGCGACCGGGTGCCCGCACTGGCGGAGGTAGGCGGTGATCTCCTCGGCAGCCGCGACCGTGAGCGTATAGATGATGCCGGAGCCCGGCAGCTCCCCGAGATGGTCGCCCAACCACGCAAGACGGTGCGCCGCATTGGGCAGTTGCAGCACCCCGAGGCTGAGACTCTCCCGGTCCAGAGGCCCCCGCAGCACCAGCGCGTCCGTGCCCGCCCCCGTGCCGAGCTGCTCGGCGACGTCCGCGGTGACGCGAGCATTGGCGGTGGCCGTCGTGGCGAGCACGGGGACGCCCGCAGGCAGATCGGCGAGCATGGTCCGCAGCCTTCGGTAGTCCGGCCGGAAATCATGGCCCCAGTCGGAGATGCAGTGCGCCTCGTCGACCACGAGCAGGCCCGTCGCGGCGGCAAGGCGCGGCAGCACCTGGTCCCGGAAGTCGGGGTTGTTGAGCCGCTCGGGACTGACCAGCAGCACATCGACCTCGCCCGCCGCCACCTCCGCCTGGACGGTGTCCCACTCCTCGGTGTTGGACGAGTTGATCGTGCGGGCGCTGATCCCGGCCCTGGCCGCCGCCGCCACCTGGTTGCGCATGAGCGCGAGCAGGGGCGAGACGATCACCGTGGGCCCGCTCCCGTTCGCACGCAGGAGCGACGTCGCCACGAAGTACACCGCGGACTTGCCCCAGCCTGTCCGCTGCACGACCAGGGCCCTGCGCTTGTCTGCGACGAGGGCCTCGATGGCTCGCCACTGGTCCTCGCGCAGCCGGGCGGCGCCGGTGGTGTCCCCGACCAGACGGGCGAGTACGGAATCGGCCGAGGCCCTTAGCTCTGCGCGGTCTGCGTTGGTCATGCCCCCATGCAACCCGATGCCTACGACAAACCGCGAACGGCGGGCGACCCCTGTGGACAAAGTTATCCACAGGGGTCGCGGAAATCGGAGGCTCGCGGGACGGTCGTGCCATGAACAAGCACGACGAAACCTCCGGGCCGTCCGACGCCCAGCAGATCACCCTGCGGGGCCCCGCCGAACTCGCGGACGCGCTTCCGTACCTGATGGGCTTCCATCCGAACGACAGCGTGGTCATGGTCGCCCTGCACGGTGGCCGGGGCCGCTTCGGCGGCAGGCTGAGGCTGGGGATTCCGCACGAGCCGGAAGAATGGGCGCCGGTCGCCGATCAGCTTGCGCAATGCCTGATCGCAGGAAGCGAGCGGCGCGAATCCCGCCCTGACGCGATCGTCGTCTTCCTCTGCCAGGATCCGGCCGAGGGCGAGAGCGCTTCACAGACCATGCAGCGGCTGAGGCCGCTCGCGCAGAGCCTGCGTACGGCCTGTGGGGCGCTGGACGTTCCCGTGCTCGAGGCGCTCTGCATCTCCGACGGACGGTACTGGTCCTACTGCTGCCCCGACGACCGCTGCTGCCCGCCCGAGGGTAATCCGCTGGCGCTGCCGGGCACCACGGTGATGGCGGCCGCAGCCGCGTACGCAGGAGTCCAGGTGCGTGGATCGCTTCGGGACATGGAGGCCCGCCTCATGCCGGGGGCGTCCTCGGCGGCGGAGGAGCAGGAGCAGGCCCTGGATTCAGCGGGAGCAGTGCTGCTCTCCCGGATCCTCGACGCCGAGGGCCGCGGTGAGGTGGCCGGAGAAACCCTGGCGCTCGCGCGTGACCTCATGGAACGCCTCCGGAAGGCTCCGGCTGCCGGCTCCGCAGGGACGGACGGCGGTGATGACGGACTGATCGCACCTGACGAGGCTGCGGCAGTGATTCTCGGCCTTCAGGACCGCGAGACGAGAGACCGGGCCGCCGAGTGGATGGAGGGCGGCGAGGCCGAAGCGGCGCTGCGGCTGTGGAGTGTGCTCGCACGCCGCTGTGTCGGCCCCTACGTGGAACACGCAGCGGCGCCTCTCGCGCTGGCCGGCTGGGTCTCGTGGTCCACCGGCGACGAGGCGGGCGCCAGGGTGGCGCTGGGGCTCGCCCTGCGCGCCGACCCCCACTACACGTTCGCTCAACTCCTGCACCAGGCGTGCAACCAGGGCCTCGACCCGGAAACGCTGCGTCGTTGCCTCCGGGGGGAGCGCGACCTGCGCGACGGCCGCGGAAGCGACAGCGCATCGCAGGATCACAGCGGCCGGCCCACGGGGCGGCGGAGCGCCCCGCGCCCCGCGCGCGCCCCTGCCGCGAGGCGGAAACGGAGGGCGGCGGACGGTCCTGCGCCCGGCGCTGCCTCCCGGCCGCGCTCGGCCGTGGACCGGGGCCGAGGCCGTGACCCACGGCGGCTGGGTGCCCGTGGAGCCAGGAGCCGCGAGTGACGGCGTGGCTCTCCAGCGGGGACCAGGGTCTCTCGTTCGGATCAGGCCGGATCAGGGAGCGGGGTCCGGTGGTGGCGCACCTCCCACGCCGTTCAGGCTGCGGGGGAGCACCGCAGGGCGGTGGAGGGAGTCGCAGCGTCGGGGTCTTGTCTGC
This sequence comes from Streptomyces pratensis, assembly GCF_016804005.1. GTDB lineage: Bacteria > Actinomycetota > Actinomycetes > Streptomycetales > Streptomycetaceae > Streptomyces > Streptomyces pratensis_A. The sequence continues at coordinate 2,006,047 of NZ_CP051486.1, forward strand.
TCGTCGGAAGCCGAGAGATCGGGGAGGTTGCCGAAGGCCGGTGACGCCGCGAGGTGGGGTGCCAGGGCACGCGAGCCCGGCATGATCCGAACGGGAGGCCCCGGGCCCTGCCTGCCCGGCCTCGGCCCGGCAGAGGCAAGTGGGTCCGGCACGGAGCCGGGTGTGGTGAAGGGAGTGTTTATCGTCAGGAAGACGACTATGATTTCGGCATGCCGCCCTACGACCCGTCGACCTTCCCGCCCTTCGCTGTCACCGTCGACCTGGTTGTCCTCACGGTGCGACGTCACGCGCTCTGCGCGTTGGTGGTGCGCCGTGGTGAATCGCCGTTCAAGGGGCGGTGGGCGCTACCGGGCGGATTCGTCAGGACCGATGAGGACCTCGGCGCGGCCGCAGCGCGTGAGCTCGTCGAGGAGACAGGGCTCTGCGCACACGATCCGGCCGCCCCCGCCGTCGGAAACGGCGCCCACCTCGAACAGTTGGCCACCTACGGTGACCCCGGGCGTGACCCCCGGATGAGGGTCGTCAGTGTCGCGCACCTCGCGCTGGCCCCTGACCTCCCGGCCCCGCGGGCCGGCGGCGACGCGAACAGTGCCCGCTGGGCGTCGGTGGAGGACCTGCTCGGCTCGGGTGGTGGTCGCGACGACGAGCGGTCCGCGCCGCTGGCCTTCGATCACGCGAGGATCCTCGACGACGGGGTGGAACGGGCACGCTCGAAGATCGAGTACTCCTCGCTCGCCACGGCGTTCTGTCCGCCCGAGTTCACCGTGGGAGAGCTGCGCAGGGTGTACGAGGCGGTGTGGGGAGTGGTCCTCGACCCCCGCAACTTCCATCGCAAGGTCACGGGTACGCCAGGCTTCCTGGTGCCGTCCGGAGGCACGACCACGCGGCAGGGAGGCCGCCCCGCGCAACTGTTCCGGGCCGGCACGGCGACCGTGCTCAACCCTCCGATGCTGAGGCCGGAAGTCTGACCGGGCGCGGTGCCGCGGGTTCTCGCCACTTGTGCCGCGGAACGCCCACAGAAGTACTGGTGCACCAAAAGTCTGAAATGTCGCGTTATCTTGCAGAGGTACTCCACCCTGCCGCCGAGCGGTCACACCCTCCGCGAGAGAAGCGATGCTCCAGGCCATCGGACTCACCAGCACCCCCCGTCGCGACTGTCCGCCCGTCGTGGACGATCTGACCTTCGAAGCCCCGTCCGGCAGTGTCACCGCGCTGCTCGGAGCCCCCGGCTCAGGCAAGACCACAGCCCTTCGCCTGATGCTCGAACTCGAAACGGGGAGGGGCGTCACCTACTTCAAGGGCCGCCCGCTGCACCGCATCGGCCACCCCGCCCGAGAGGTCGGGGTGTTGCTCGGCGACGTACCGGGGCATCCGGCGCGCACCGCGCGCGGCCAGCTCCGCATGCTCTGTGCCGCAGCGGGAGTTCCCGCGTCCCGAGCCGACGAACTGCTCGAGGTCGTCGGTCTCGCGGGATTGGGGGACCAGCGCATCGGGACCCTCTCGGCGGGTATGGACCGCCGGCTCGGCCTCGCTTCGGCACTGCTCGGCGACCCCCATACGCTCGTTCTCGACGAGCCCACCGCAGGTCTCTCTCCGCGTGAGAGGAGCTGGCTCCACGGCCTGCTCCGCGCGCACGCGGCCGAGGGCGGCACGGTCCTGCACACGACCGGTGATCCCAAGGAGGCCGCCCGCGCGGCTGACCGTGTAGTCACCATCGACGAGGGGCGCCTCGTCGCGGACCAGGACGTCGCCGACTTCTCACGTACCCGTCTGCGTCCAAGGGTTGCCGTGCGGACCCCGCACGCGGCCCGGCTGGCCGCCGTGGTGAGCCGGGAGGCCCGCGCCGCTCGGCGTTCGGTCGAAGTGGTCGCCGAGGGCGGCAGCCGGCTGTCGGTGTACGGCAGTACGTGCGCCGAGGTCGGGGACACGGCGTACCGGCACGGTGTCCCCGTCCATCAACTCGCGGACGAGACCGGGGACGCGGGCCCCGCGGCCGCTCCGGCCCGGAGAGCGGGCGGCGGTCCGGCGGCCGCGGCCACCCGGTCCGGTCCGGACCCGGCCGTGGCGATCTCGGAGCTGCCCCCGCCGATTCCCGTGCGGCCGGCCCACGGTCCGCTCCGGCCCGTCCGGTACGAACTGCGCCGTCTCTTCGGCGTCAGGACGACCGCTTTGATCATGGTGGCCGTTCCGGTCGTCTCGGTGGGCCTCTCCGTACTGCTGGCCCGCTCCGGGAAGACGCCTCTACCGGATCTGCTGGTCGCCTGGCCGGATCTGCTGCCTCTGCCGCCCGCGGCGTTCGCCGCCGGCCTGCTGGGCGCCCTCTCCTTCGGTGACGAGTTCCGGTACCCGGCGCTCGCGGCGGGGCGAGGGACCGTGCCGCGCCGTCTCGGGCTCCTGCTGGCCAAACTGCTGGTCTCGGCGGGCGTCGCGCTGCTGCTCGCGCTTCTCGCCGTGCTGGCGGACGCCGAAGCCCTGCGCCTCGTTTACGGCGGAGACTTGGTGACTGTACCGGCGAATGCGCCGCAGCTGGCTGCCAGTTGGGCCGGGCTGTCGGTCGGATGCGCCTGGGCCGGGCTGCTCGGCGCGGGTGTGTTCCGACTGGCAGGCGCGGGAGTGGCAGCGGTACTGGCGGTCCCGGTCCTCGTCGTACCGCTGGTGCAGAAGCTCCTCGCGGGACCGTCCGCCCGTTCGATCGCGGGCCTGCCCGGCAGGCTGCGTGAACTCGGCTGGCTGCAGTGGCCGTACGAGACGGACCGATGGGCGATGGTCGTCGTGCGGGTCGTGGCCCAACCCGTGGGGCTGGCGCTTTCATTGTCGTTGTCTGCCTTGATCTGCGCGTATGTGTTCACCAGCCTTCGCGCGAGAGCTCGTTGGTGATCACATCGCCCCAGCGCCCAGGCCTCGTACGGACAAATCCCAAGAGAAGGTGTGATTTCTACTGATAAGGCGTCAATTGAAGGGTGGGTGCCGATCACCCTTTCGTGTGCTTTTCAGCAAAGACCTCAAGGGGCGGGTGAGCCGCGCCGACAAAGGATGCGTGAGTACCCTTGCGCACACCATGATGACCGCCGCCCGCTCCGCCGACTCCGGTCTCGCCGGTCCGGGCGAACTCGACCGTTACCCCTATACGGAGGCGCCGGCCGGCGAGCGCGCCGCCGCCCTCCGTTCCTGGGGCGGTGCCGATTCCGATCTGGGGCGGGCGAGCCGACGTGGCACGGCCAGTCGCGGCCGTGGGCTTCACGGCCAACTGGTCCAGCAGCTCGGCCAGATGATCGTTTCCGGTGACCTCGGAGCCGACCGGCCGCTCGTGCCGGAGGAGATCGGTCAGCGATTCGAGGTCTCCCGCACCGTTGTGAGGGAGTCCTTGCGCGTTCTCGAGGCCAAGGGCCTGGTCAGCGCCCGGCCCAATGTGGGGACGCGGGTCCGGCCGGTGAGTGACTGGAATCTGCTGGACCCCGACATCATCGAATGGCGCGCCTTCGGCCCGCAGCGTGACGACCAGCGCCGGGAGCTGGACGACCTCCGGTGGACCATCGAGCCGCTGGCCGCCCGGCTGGCCGCCGGACACGGTCGTGAGGACATTCAGCAGCGCCTCGGCGACATGATCGAGATCATGGGGCACGCGATGGGGCAGGGGGACGCCATCACGTTCTCCCGGGCCGACGCGGAGTTCCACGCCCTCCTGATCCAGGCGGCGGGCAACCGCATGCTGGAGCACCTTTCCGGGATCGTGTCTGCGGCCCTGCATGTCTCCGGCGGTCCCGTCACGGGCTGTGAGCGGCCCGCGGAGGCGTCCCTCGGTCACCATGCGCGGATCGTGGAAGCTGTCGCCTCGGGTGATTCCGCCGGTGCCGAGGCTGCCATGCGCCAGCTGCTGGCCGGCCACGGCGACGGAGAACGGGTGGTTCCCGCGCCCCGCGAGCACTGAGCATCCAGAACGGGGGTACATGGACCGGGTGCCGCCGGGCCCGCGCGGTTCGGCGGCATGTATATGCGGTTATGTGACCTCTGGTTCCGTTTGTCGCGAATGAGGTGTGACTGGGGCCACGCGAATTGGGCGTAACACTCCTCGAAACAGTGCGATGACTTAAGAGGTGACCGCCGCGGAAGGAATACAGCAGCCACACAGTGCGCTGTGCAGTTCTGAGGCCAAGCCCGCGCCGTCGGCGACATCCCCAGCCGACGGTCGTCGGTTCCAGCCCTCTCCAGGGCCGGGCCGGAAGCCGTTTCCATCGTTCCGAGAGGTTGTTCGTGTCGGCCAGCACATCCCGTACGCTCCCGCCGGAGATCGCCGAGTCCGAGTCTGTGATGGCGCTCATCGAGCGGGGAAAGGCTGATGGGCAGATCGCCGGCGATGACGTGCGTCGGGCCTTCGAGGCTGACCAGATTCCGCCAACCCAGTGGAAGAATGTTCTGCGCAGCCTCAACCAGATCCTCGAGGAAGAGGGTGTGACGCTGATGGTCAGTGCCGCGGAGTCGCCTAAGCGCGCCCGCAAGAGCGTCGCAGCGAAGAGCCCGGTCAAGCGCACCGCCACCAAGACCGTCACGGCCAAGACCGCCGTGACACGGACCGTCGCGGCATCTGCCGCCCCGGCGGCCCAGAGCGCGGACGTGGCGGCCGACGACGCTGCCGCTGCCGCTCCTGCGAAGAAGGCGGCAGCCAAGAAGACGGTTGCCAAGAAGACCGCCGCGAAGAAGACGGCGGTCAAGAAGACCGCCGCGAAGAAGTCCGGCAAGCAGGATGACGAGCTGCTCGACGGCGACGAGGCGGTCGAGGAAGTAAAGGCCGGCAAGGGTGAGGAAGAGGAGGGCGAGGGCGAGAACAAGGGCTTCGTCCTCTCCGACGACGACGAGGACGACGCGCCTGCGCAGCAGGTCGCCGTCGCCGGCGCCACGGCCGACCCGGTCAAGGACTACCTGAAGCAGATCGGCAAGGTTCCCCTCCTCAACGCCGAGCAGGAGGTCGAGCTCGCCAAGCGCATCGAGGCGGGGCTCTTCGCCGAGGACAAGCTGGCGAACTCCGACAAGCTCGCTCCGAAGCTCAGGCGCGAGCTGGAGATCATCGCCGAGGACGGCCGCCGGGCCAAGAACCACCTGCTGGAGGCCAACCTCCGTCTCGTGGTCTCGCTGGCCAAGCGTTACACCGGTCGTGGCATGCTCTTCCTGGACCTCATCCAGGAGGGCAACCTCGGTCTGATCCGCGCGGTCGAGAAGTTCGACTACACCAAGGGTTACAAGTTCTCCACGTATGCCACGTGGTGGATCCGCCAGGCGATCACCCGCGCCATGGCCGACCAGGCCCGCACCATCCGTATCCCGGTGCACATGGTCGAGGTCATCAACAAGCTCGCGCGCGTGCAGCGCCAGATGCTCCAGGACCTGGGCCGTGAACCCACTCCGGAGGAGCTGGCCAAGGAGCTCGACATGACCCCTGAGAAGGTCATCGAGGTCCAGAAGTACGGCCGCGAGCCGATTTCTCTGCACACTCCGCTGGGTGAGGACGGGGACAGCGAGTTCGGGGACCTGATCGAGGACTCCGAGGCCGTCGTGCCCGCGGACGCGGTCAGCTTCACGCTGCTGCAGGAGCAGCTGCACTCCGTGCTCGACACCCTCTCCGAGCGTGAGGCGGGCGTGGTCTCGATGCGATTCGGTCTCACCGACGGCCAGCCGAAGACGCTGGACGAGATCGGAAAGGTCTACGGGGTGACGCGCGAGCGCATCCGTCAGATCGAGTCCAAGACGATGTCGAAGCTGCGCCACCCGTCGCGTTCGCAGGTTCTGCGCGACTACCTCGACTAGACCGAGGGCGGACATGGGCCGGGCCCGGAACCTGATCAGGTTCCGGGCCCGGCCCATGTCCGCGTGCGATCGGCACTGCGGCGGATGACGCTGAGTGGGCACTGTTCACCTCCGCGTCAGGAGCCTCCATGCCCCGCGTTCCCGTCCGTGCCCTTCCCACCGCCTTCGCCCTTGCTCTCGCGGCTGCGGTGATACCGCTCGGTCCTCCGCCCCCCGCGGCGGCGGACAGCATCATCGTCGGCGGGAGGCCTGTGGCCGTCGCGGACAGCCCCTGGACCGTGGCCCTGTCGAGCCGTGACCGGTTCGGGGGAACCCGCGCGGGCCAGTTCTGCGGCGGAGTGGCGATCGCGCCCACCGAGGTGCTCACAGCAGCACACTGCCTGCGGGAGGACGTTCTGGGGGCCGCGGTCCCGGAGGTCCGGGACCTGCGGATCATCGCCGGACGTGACGAGCTGAGCGGGCCCGGTGGCCAGGAGATCCCCGTGCGCTCCACGTGGGTGAACCCGGATTACGACCCGGGCACGAATGCCGGCGACCTCGCGGTCCTCACCCTCGACCGGGCGCTGCCGCAGAGCAGCGTCATCCCGATGGCCGGAGCCGGGAGCGCGGCCTACGAACCGGGGACCGCCGCGACGGTGTACGGCTGGGGAGACACCACGGGATACGGCGCGTACGCGTCAGGGCTGCGCGCCGCCACGGTGCAGGTGCTGCCGGACGACGACTGCGTCCGGGCGTACCCGGGCGGCACACAGGGCGCGTACGACGCCTCATCGATGCTCTGCGCCGGTGACACCGCGGGCGGGCGGGATGCGTGCCAGGGCGACAGCGGAGGCCCGCTGGTGGCCCGTGGGCGCCTCGTGGGGCTCGTCTCCTGGGGCAGCGGCTGCGGCAGCCCGGGCAGCCCCGGCGTGTACACCCGCATATCCTCGGCGATCCGGTGGATGGAAGGCCGGAGCTGACCGCCGCGCAACACACACGTACGCGCACTCGCGTCCGGAGGTACGAGAACGGGCGGCTTTCCCCGAGGGGGAGGCCGCCCGTCGGCCGGTCCTGGACCGTACCCATGGCTCGTCGTGGATGCGAGGTGTCAGTGTTGTTCCTCGTCGGCGGCACTGGCCTGCACGGCAGTGAGCCGATCTGTCTCATCCTGTATTTCCGCGGCGATCTTCTTGAGTTCCGGCTCGAACTTGCGCCCGTGGTGGGCACAGAAGAGCAGTTCACCGCCGCTGATCAGGACGACGCGCAGATATGCCTGGGCGCCGCAACGGTCACAGCGGTCTGCTGCGGTCAGCGGGCTCGCGGGGGTCAGAACAGTAGTCACGTCGCCTCTTCTCTAGCTCGACGAGCTGTCGTACCAGGGTCAACATCCAACCAGGCCGAAAACGTTCCCGCTCGTGGCATTTCTTCGAAACTTCTTCTCAGGATGGCTGTCTGTTGCCGGTTGGCGGCGAATGTGCCGTATTGCGTAGCGCTACGGTTTCGCGTTGCTTGCGGGGGCCGGTCCGCCGGCTGGCTTGCCGGTTGTTCATGAGGACGTGCCCGGAGCCTAAATGGTTCATGCCTCGAAGGGAACGTGATGTGCACGTCACTCCAACGAATGATCGAACGTGTATGCGAGGCTGGACTAGCATAAGGATTCCCCCTGGGTGGCGTTACAACCGCTCTACCAGGCCTCGGTAGGCTCTCAGCGGCCACCGAGGCCGAGCCCGTTACCCACTGGGCCCCAAATGAAATTCAGCGAGGAGCGAACCGCGTGACCGCCGATTCCGTGCCGTCCACTGCGCTGCTGACCGGAGCAGGCGGCTCAGACAGGGACAGCTCCAACTACACCGCGCGGCACCTTCTCGTCCTCGAGGGGCTCGAAGCCGTCCGTAAGCGTCCCGGGATGTACATCGGGTCCACGGACAGCCGTGGACTCATGCACTGCCTCTGGGAGATCATCGACAACTCGGTCGACGAGGCCCTCGGGGGGTACTGCGACACCATCGAGGTCATCCTCCACGACGACGCCTCCGTCGAGGTCCGTGACAACGGCCGGGGTATTCCGGTCGACGTGGAGCCGAAGACCGGGCTCTCCGGCATCGAGGTCGTCATGACCAAGCTGCACGCCGGAGGAAAGTTCGGCGGTGGGTCGTACGCGGCCTCGGGCGGCCTGCACGGTGTCGGCGCCTCGGTCGTGAACGCGCTCTCGGCCAGGCTGGACGTCGAGGTCGACCGCAACAGCGCGACCCACTCCATCAGCTTCCGGCGTGGTGTCCCGGGCATGTTCACCGAGCAGGGGCCGGACAGCCCCTTCGATCCGGCCAACGGCCTCCGCAAGGGCAAGCGGGTCCCGAAGACGCGGACCGGTACCCGGGTGCGGTACTGGGCGGACCGGCAGATCTTCCTCAAGGACGCGAAGCTCAACCTGGAGACGCTGTACCAGCGGGCACGCCAGACGGCCTTCCTCGTGCCCGGCCTCACCATCGTCGTACGCGACGAGCGGGGCATCGACGGCGAGGGCAAGACGGAGGAGACCTTCCGCTTCGACGGCGGAATCAGCGAGTTCTGCGAGTACCTGGCGCAGGACAAGGCCGTCTGCGACGTTCAGCGCCTGACCGGAACGGGAAGCTTCAAGGAGACCGTGCCGGTCCTGGACGACCGCGGGCACATGACGGCGACCGAGGTCACGCGTGAGCTGGGAGTCGACATCGCTCTGCGCTGGGGCACCGGCTACGACACCAACCTCAAGTCCTTCGTCAACATCATCGCCACCCCCAAGGGCGGCACCCATGTCACCGGCTTCGAGCGTTCGCTCACGAAGACGGTGAACGAGGTCCTGCGTTCAGCCAAGCTGCTGCGCGTCGCCGAGGACGACGTCGTCAAGGACGACGCCCTGGAGGGCCTGACCGCGGTCATCACCGTGCGGCTCGCGGAGCCGCAGTTCGAAGGGCAGACCAAGGAGGTGCTGGGCACCTCGGCGGCCAACCGGATCGTGGCCAACGTGGTCGCCAAGGAGCTCAAGGCGTTCCTGACGTCCACGAAGCGTGATGCGAAGGCTCAGGCCAGGGCCGTGCTGGACAAGGCCGTCGCCGCCGCCCGCACCCGGATCGCGGCCCGGCAGCACAAGGACGCACAGCGCCGCAAGACCGCGCTCGAGTCCTCCTCGCTGCCGGCGAAACTGGCCGACTGCCGGAGTGACGACGTGGAGCGGAGCGAGCTCTTCATCGTGGAGGGCGACTCGGCCCTCGGCACCGCGAAGCTGGCCCGCAACAGTGAATTCCAGGCACTGCTCCCGATCCGCGGGAAGATCCTCAACGTTCAGAAGTCGTCCGTCTCGGACATGCTCAAGAACGCCGAGTGCGGGGCCATCATCCAGGTCATAGGAGCCGGCTCCGGACGCACCTTCGACATCGACGCCGCGCGGTACGGCAAGGTCATCATGATGACGGACGCCGACGTCGACGGTTCGCACATCCGCACCCTGCTGCTCACGCTCTTCCAGCGCTACATGCGGCCGATGGTCGAGGCCGGGCGGGTCTTCGCGGCCGTGCCGCCGCTGCACCGGATCGAGCTGGTCCAGCCCAAGAAGGGCCAGGACAAGTACATCTACACCTACTCCGACAACGAGCTCCGGCAGACCCTTCTGGAACTGCAGAGGAAGAACGTCCGGTTCAAGGACTCGATCCAGCGGTACAAGGGCCTCGGCGAGATGGACGCGGACCAGCTGGCGGAGACCACGATGGACCCGCGCCACCGGACTCTGCGCCGGATCAACATCGGCGACCTGGAATCCTCCGAGCAGGTCTTCGACCTGCTGATGGGCAACGAGGTCGCCCCCCGCAAGGAGTTCATCACCAGCTCCGCCGCCACCCTGGACCGCTCTCGCATCGACGTCTGACGCTCTCCACCCGTGGGTGGAGAACCTTTCTCCACCCACGGCCGGCCCCGGGGCCGAGCCCGTGACCGACGCGCCTGCGTGGCGTCGGGAGCACCGCTCCCCGTGCCTCTCGGAGGCCGAGGGCAGAGGCCGTGCGCTATGCGTGCGGCCGGGGCTCGCAAGCCCGACCGGCACTTCCGTCACCTGAAATGGTGAAGCACGGCGAATGAAGTGCCCGGGATCTTCCCGGTCTGCCCATTCTTGGCTACGCGGCCGAAAAGGCGCGTGGACAAGGGAGTTGTCGGTGGAGAAGGAAGCAGGGCCGGGCGCCGCAGCGATGCGGATCGACGACCCGTGGTACGAGGCGCCGGACAGTGGGTGGGGCGTGCCGGACGGTGCGCGGGCCATCGCGGCCGACGAGCGGTCCGTGCCGGTGGAGCAGTACCGCCACAGCGCGGCCGAGATCTACCTGGAAGTGCAGAGGAGTCCCGCGTTCCGCGAAGTGCGGCGGCGCTACAGGCGGTTCGTGGCCCCCGCCGCGGCTCTCTTCATGCTCTGGTACCTCGCCTACGTCATCGTGGCCACCACAGCCCACGACCTGATGGCGCGTCCGGTCGTCGGCGCCCTCAACGTCGCCATGCTGGCCGGCCTCGGTCAATTCCTCACCACCTTTCTGCTCACCTGGGCCTACGCCCGCCACGCGCGCCTGCACCGCGACCGCGATGCGCTGGAACTGCGCTGGGAGACACAGGAGATGACAAGAGGGGCCGGCCGGTGAGAGGGGACCACCAGACACTGGCGCTCCTGTTGTTCAGCGTGTTCGTCGCCGTGACGCTCGGGATCACCACCTGGGTCAGCCGCAACAGGCAGGGCTCCGCCGAGGAGTTCTACGCGGGCGGACGGCTGTTCTCACCCATGGAGAACGGATTCGCCATCGCCGGTGACTACATGTCCGCGGCGTCGTTCCTGGGCATCTCGGGTCTGATCGCACTCTTCGGCTACGACGGCATGCTCTACTCCGTCGGATTCCTCGTGGCCTGGCTCGTGGTCCTGCTTCTGGTCGCCGAACTCGTCCGCAACTGCGGGCGGTTCACGCTCGCCGACGTGGTCGCCGCCCGCATGGCCGAGCGTCCGGTGCGCACAGCGCTGGGCACCTCGTCCGTCACCGTCTCGGTGCTCTACCTGGTGGCCCAGATGGTCGGTGCGGGGAGCCTCGTCGCGCTGCTGCTCGGTGGTACGAGCGACACCGCCAGGTCGTGGACCGTGGTCGGGGTCGGAGCGCTCATGGTGATCTACGTGTCGCTCGGCGGGATGCGCGCCACGACCTGGATCCAGATCGTCAAGGCGGTCCTGCTGATGGCCGGTGCCGTCGCGCTCACCGTCCTCGTCCTCGTCCGCTTCCACGGCGACATCAACGCCCTGCTCACGTCCGCGGCGGAACGCAGCGGCAAGGGCACCGACTTCCTCTCACCCGGGCTGAGGTACGGCGGCAGCTGGACGGCGCGATTCGACTTCATCAGCCTCGGACTCGCGCTCGTTCTCGGCACCGCAGGCCTGCCGCACATCCTGTCGCGCTTCTACACGGTGCCCACCGCCCGCGCGGCCCGGCGCAGCGTCGTCTGGTCCATCGGGCTGATCGGCAGCTTCTACCTGATGACCATCGTGCTCGGGTTCGGGGCGGCCGCCCTCGTCGGCTCCGCCGATGTCCGGGCGTCGAATGCCTCGGGGAACACGGCTGTGCCGCTCCTGGCGCTCGTCCTGGGAGGTGGCGAGGGCTCCACGGGCGGAACGGTGCTCTTCGCGGTCGTCGCCGCCATCGCCTTCGCCACGATCCTTGCCGTCGTCGCCGGGATCACCCTTGCCTCCTCGGCCTCCGTCGCCCACGACCTCTACGCCTCGTTCCGGCGTCCGGGTGGCAAGCAGCGGAGCGAGGTCGGTGTCGCACGGGTGGCCGCGGCGGGCATCGGGGTGGTGGCCATCGGGCTCGGTCTCCTCGCCCAGAATCTGAACGTCGCGTTCCTGGTGGGGCTGGCCTTCGCGGTCGCGGCCTCGGCCAACCTCCCGGCGCTGCTCTACTCGCTGTTCTGGCGGAACTTCACCACACGGGGAGCGGTCTGGGCCGTCTACGGCGGACTGCTGCCCGCCGTCCTGCTCGTCCTGCTCTCGCCGGTCGTCTCGGGAAGCCCCACGTCGCTCTTCCCCGGCGTGGACCTCGCGCTCTTCCCCCTGGAGAACCCCGGGCTGGTGTCGATCCCGGCCGGTTTCCTGGCCGGCTGGATCGGCACGGTCACATCGCCCGAGCCGCCCGACCCGGCCAAGCACGCGGAGACGGAGGTCCGGTCGCTCACCGGGGCGGGGGCGGCGTAGGCGTGCGGCAGCGGGGCCGCCGCTTCAGGAGCCGGAGGCCCAGGTGTACCGGTGTTCAGGACGGCCGGTCTCGCCGTACTTGAGGGACAGCCGTACCCGGCCCGTGCGTTCCAGCAGCTTCAGATAGCGCTGGGCGGTTTGCCGGCTCATTCCGGCGCTCTCCGCGATCTCCTGCGCTGAGAGCGGTCCGTCGGCCGAGCGCAGGGCCTGACGGACCAGTTCCGCGGTCGTCGTCGAATGCCCCTTGGGGAGGTCGGATCCGCCCGTGGCCCACAGGGCCCCGAACAGCCGGTCCACCTCCGTCTGCTCGGCCTCCCCACCGCCCTCGAAGGTACGGCGCAGCGCCGCGTACGCCTCCAGCTTGGTGCGCAGCCCGGCGAACGCGAACGGTTTCACCAGGTACTGAAGCGCTCCGTGGCGCATCGCCGCCTGAACGGTCGCGACATCGCGCGCGGCCGTCACCATGATCACATCGGTGTGACGGCCACGTCCCCGCAGTTCCCGCACCACGGCGAGGCCGTTGCGGTCAGGCAGATAGTGGTCGAGCAGGATCAGATCGACGGGTACCTCCTCGATCCTGGCGAGTGCCTCGGCTGCCGAGTGGGCCGTGGCTGCAACCCGGAATCCGGGCACCTTCGAGACGTACGCGGCGTTGATCCGAGCGACCCGTACGTCGTCGTCGACGACCAGAACCTCGATCACGGGGCGTCTCCTGACATCGTGGGCCGTACGGGAGCCGACGGACGGCCCGGGGCCGGGGCGTCCGGCGGGTTCGCCCCGCCCGGGTCGGGGATGTCCGGCCGTTCCTCTGCGCCCGGACCCGGGGAACCCGGTCGCTCCGGTTGGTCCAGGGCCTCCGGCAGAACGACGGTGAACACCGCCCCGCCTTCCGGGGAGCCCGCCACGGCCACACTGCCACCCTGCCGTTCGGCGAGGCGCCGTACGAGCGGCAGGCCCAGGCCACGCTTTCCGTGGGCCGGGAGTTCCTTGGTCGACCAGCCCTCCATGAAGATGGATTCGTGGTCACCGGCAGGTACGCCGGGACCGCTGTCGTGCACCCGCAGTACCACCGTACGGCCCTCCGCCCGGAGCCCGACCTCGATGCGTGAGTCGGCCGATCCCGCGGCCGCGTCCAGCGCGTTGTCGACCAGATTGCCCAGGACCGTGACGAGCCCTCGCGGGTCCACCAGACGGTCCGGCAGCAGCGTCTCCGGGGCCATACGCAGAGCCACACCACGTTCTGCCGCCACCGTTGTCTTGCCCACCAGGAGCGACGCGAGCAGAGGGTCGTGGACCTTCTCGGTGACCTGCTCGGCCGTCGCCCGGTGGACGCCGACGACCTCCGTGACGAACTCCACCGCTTCCTCGTGCATCTCCAGTTCCAGCAGCCCCAGGAGTGTGTGCAGGCGGTTCGCATGCTCATGGTCCTGCGCGCGGAGCGCGTCGATCAGGCCGCGCGTCGAGTCGAGTTCGCGGCCCAGATACTCCACCTCCGTACGGTCGCGCAGCGTGGCCACGGCCCCGCCGTCGTCAGTCGGCATCCGGTTGGCGAGCAGCACCCGGCTGCCGCGTACCGTCACCAGGTCTTCGCCGGCCACCCGCCCGGCCAGCACGTCGGTGGTCCGGCCTTCGCCCAGTGCCTCGTCGAGCTGCTTGCCGGCGGCACCGGGACCGACGCCGAGCAGCCGCTGGGCCTCGTCGTTCATGAGCCTGATGCGTCCCGTGCGGTCGAGTGCGACGACCCCCTCCCGGATGCTGTGCAGCATCGCCTCACGCTCGGTCAGCAGTGCCGAGATGTCGGAGAACGCCAGGTCATGGGTCTGCCGCTGGAGACGGCGGGAGATCAGATAGGCGGCCAGCGCTCCCACGGCGAGTGCCCCGCCCGCATAGGCGAGCAGTCCGGGGATCGCGGCGAGCAGCCGGGCGCGGACACTGTCGTACGCGATGCCGACCGAAACCGCACCGACGACCCGGTCCGATCCGTCGAGCAGCGGTACCTTGCCACGGGCCGAACGGCCCAGCGTGCCGCTGTCGATCTCCATCACGGACCGGCCCGCGAGCGCCGTGCTGGGATCGGTTGAGACGACATCGCCGATGCGGGAGGTGTCGGTGTGCGACCAGCGCACCCCCTGTTTGTCCATGATCACGACGTATTCGGCACCGGTCGCCCGCCTGATCCGTTCCGCGGCGGTCTGGACGGCACCGTCCGTGCGCGGCTCGGTGGTGAGCAGCGAGGTGGCGATCTGCGGCTGTGCGGCCGTGCTCTGTGCGATGGCCAGGGCCCGGCGCATCGCCTGGTCGTCGAGCTGGGCACTGAGCGGTGCCAGGAAAAGGCCCGTGACGAGGACCGTGACGCCGGTGATGATGGCCAGCTGCATCAGCAGGACCTGCGAGAAGACCCGCTTCGGCCGGCCGAACCGGCGCGGTCCCCGTGGGGTGGTCGGTGGGGCGCTCATCGTACGAACGGTAGAGGGCAAACCGTGCTTACCGAAATCTCCGCCCGCCCGGGGGCTCGCCCGACAGCCGGCGATCACTCGTGGACGGCGTGCGCAGCTGCGTGCACGGCCCGGACGGCGAGGCCAGGACGGACGGCGCGCCCGGCGCGGTCGGGACGGGGGTGCGGTCGAGGCGGGTGGTGCGGACGGCGAGGCCAGGGCGGGCGGCGCTCAACACGCGGACGGAATGGACGGCGCGGACAGAACGGTCGGGACGGACCGCGTGGACGGTGCGGACAGGACGGTCAGGACGGACAGCGTGGACGGGATGGACTGCGTGGATCGCGTGGATCGATGCGCAGTGCCGTGGACGGTGTGAACTGCCGAGCGATTCAGGCTCTTGCCTCCCCGCCGTCCATCTGTGAGCGTTCTATGAGGATCCGTCTGGACGCAATCTTCTTGCGTTTCTTGCGCTAATCTTGCGTTCATGACGCGACGACTTGCTCAGGTTGCCCAGAAAGTAGGAGTCAGCGAGGCCACGGTCAGCCGCGTGCTGAACGGCAAGCCGGGCGTCTCCGACGCCACGCGGCAGGCCGTCCTCTCCGCTCTGGACGTGCTCGGCTACGAGCGTCCGACGCAGCTGCGCGGTGAGCGCGCCCGACTGGTCGGGCTGGTCCTGCCCGAGCTGCAGAATCCCATCTTCCCGGCCTTCGCCGAGGTGGTCGGGGGCGCGCTCGCCCAGCAGGGACTTACCCCGGTGCTCTGCACGCAGACCAAGGGCGGGGTCTCCGAGGCCGACTACGTCGAGCTCCTCCTGCAGCAGCAGGTTTCCGGCGTCGTGTTCGCCGGTGGGCTGTACGCCCAGGCCGACGCCCCCCACGACCACTACAAGGTGCTCGCCGACCGCAAGATCCCCGTCGTCCTGATCAACGCCGCCATAGCCCACCTCGGATTCCCCGCGGTCTCGTGCGACGACTCGGTGGCTGTCGAGCAGGCCTGGCGTCATCTCGTCTCGCTCGGCCACGAGCGGATCGGGTTCGTCCTCGGCCCGGCCGATCACATGCCCTCTCAGCGCAAGCTCACCGCCGCCCGCGCGCTGGCGGCCCGGTCGGGGACGACCGTGCCCGACGAGTGTGTGGCCAGGGCCATGTTCTCGCTGGAGGGCGGCCAGGCCGCCGCCATGCGGCTGCTCGACCAGGGGATCACCGGCATCATCTGTGCCAGTGACCCGCTGGCACTGGGGGCGGTGCGCGCGGCGCGCCGTCGCGGTCTGTCGGTGCCCGGGGACGTCTCCGTCGTCGGCTACGACGACTCGGCGTTCATGAACTGCACCGAGCCGCCGCTGACCACGGTGCGCCAGCCGATCGAAGCCATGGGAAGGGCCGCGGTCGAACTGCTCTCGGTGCAGATCGGCGGGCGCACGGTACCGTCCGACGAACTTCTCTTCGAGCCCGAACTGGTCGTTCGCGGATCAACGGCCCGCCCGCCCCGGTAGAGGGCCGGTGAGATTTTCTGTCGGCTGTAGTTAATTTGCGCGGTCGGGCCCTCGCACCGGTCATGCCTGCGGGGCAGGCGCCTCCGGCGCGGGCAGCGGCTGCGGCGGGCGCGGACCGCTGTACTGCCCGCTGGGCCGCATGCGCAGCGGCTGTTCCGCGTATTCCTCCATCGCGTGGGCGATCCACCCCGCCGTGCGGGCCACGGCGAAGACCGTCTCGCCGGTCTCGGCGGGCATACCGCACGCGACGGAGAAGGCGGCCAGGGCCAGGTCGATGTTGGCGTGCAGGGCCGAGTGGCGAGCGGTTGTGGCGACCACGTCACGGGCCGCCGCCATCGCCGGAGCCGCGTTCGGCATCTCGTCCAGCAGTGCGAACAGCACACCCGCCCGCGGATCCTCCCCCTTGTAGAGACGGTGGCCGAGCCCGGGCACCCGCCGGCCTTCACGCAGGTGGTCAGCGACGACCGGGGCCGCGCCTCCCCGGTCCACGACTTCGCACAGCATGCGGTGTGCCTGCCCACTGGCGGCGCCGTGCAGCGGCCCTTCCAGTACGCCCAGGCCCGCGGAGACCACGGCGTACGGGTGTGCCCTGGTCGACGCGGCGACCCGGGCCGCCAGGGTCGATGCCGCCAGATCGTGATCCGTCAGCAGCACGAGCGCCGCGTCGAGCACGGCCAGCGACGCCGTGTCCGCCGGCAGCGCGGAAAGCTTCGGCCAGAGCTCGGCGGCGAGGGAGCCGCCTGCGACGCCCGGCTTCCCGAGCGCAGGCAGTGCGCCCACCAGGGTGGGGATCAGATTGCGAGCGCTGTTGAGCACCCCCTCGGGGGAGAGGTCGAACCGCAGTGGGTCGGCAGACGCGGCTGCGGCGACGGCTGCCCGGAGCCGGTCCGTCGAGCTGCTGTGCCGTGGGAGCGTCGCAGCGGTCCGCCGTGCCGCCGCGAGGGGCTCGGGCGCCGCGAGGAAGCGGATGCCCGGGCGGAGCTCACCGGTCCACAGCCACTCGGCGACCTCCTCGTAGCCGTGGCGGCGGGCGAGCTCGGTCGCGTCGACGCCACGGAAGAAGTAGCGGTCCGGGGCGATGAGCGTGATGCCGGTGCGGAAGACCAGATCGCCGGAGGCGGACGGCGAGGGCTCCCTGCGTCCGGTTCGGCGCACCAGGGCATCGACCTCGGCGGCGTCGAACGTACTGCCGCGTCCGCCGGGGGTGCGCCTGCTGGCGAGTTGCCCCCGGCTCACATACGCGTACACGGTCTCGGGCTTCACCCCCAGCCGTTCGGCCGCCTCCGCGGTGGTGAGCCTGGGCGCCTCCGCCGGCCGTTCGGCTTCCGCGCCCCGCGTTCCGGTTCCGTGTGCCGAGTCATGCGTCATGGCGCCAACCGTATCCATATCCATGGATGCCGGATCACCTCCAGTGGAATTTCACGTTGATTCAGTCAATATTGACAGCCACTCGGTCAACCATGAACAGTTGAATCAATAGTGGGCCCATCGCCCATCGCCCATCGCCCATCGCCCATCGGTGGAGGAGAGACCTGCCATGCCCGCCTCATTTTCGGAAACCGCCTCGCCGTCGGAAACCGCCCCGCATCCGGAAACCGCCCCGCTCGAAGTGCCCCGTGGACTCGCCGGTGTCATCGTCACCGACACCGCCCTCGGCGATGTACGTGGACGCGAGGGCTTCTACCACTACCGGCAGTACTCGGCGATCGAGCTGGCGCAGAGCCGCAGCTTCGAGGACGTCTGGTACCTGATGTTCCACGGCGAGCTGCCCGGCCGGGCAGCGAGCGCGGGCTTCGCCGCCCGCACCGCCGGACTGCGCGGACTGCCCCGCGACGTGCGGGAGGCGCTGCCCGCCATCGCCCGTGCGGGCTTGGTCTCCGGGCCGCTCGCCGGACTGCGTACCGCGCTGTCGCTGCTCGGATCCTCGGCCGGGTTCCGGCCCGTGTACGACATCGGCGCCGACCGCCGCCGCGAGGACGCGCTCGCCGTGTGCGCCGCGGTCCCCACCGTGCTGACCTCCCTGTACCGACTCGGCCAGGGCCTGGAGCCGGTCGAACCACGCGACGATCTCCCGTTCGCCGCGAATTACCTGTACATGCTCACCGGTGAGGAGCCGGACGCCGCACGGGCCGCGGCCGTCGAGCGATACCTCGTCTCCACCGTCGACCACGGCTTCAACGCCTCGACCTTCACCGCACGTGTGATCGCCTCCACCGGCGCCGACATCGCCGCCTGCCTCGTCGGAGCGGTCGGCGCGCTCTCCGGACCCCTGCACGGCGGCGCGCCCAGCCGCGCGCTGGACACCCTGGACGCCATCGGCACCCCGGACCGGATCGACGGCTGGATCCGCGAACGCGTCCTCGCGGGGGAACGGATCATGGGATTCGGGCACCCCGTCTACCGCACCGAGGACCCCCGCTCGCGGATGCTCCGCTCGGTCGCCCAGAGCTTCGGCGGTCCGCTCGTCGACCTCGCCGTCGAGGTGGAACGCCAGGTGGAGGCGATCCTCGCCGAGCTCAAGCCGGGGCGCGAGCTGCACGCGAACGTGGAGTTCTACGCCGGGGTCGTCATGGAGCTGTGCGGACTGCCCCGCGAGATGTTCACCCCCACCTTCTGCGCCGCGCGCATGGTCGGCTGGAGCGCCAA
This sequence comes from Streptomyces pratensis, assembly GCF_016804005.1. GTDB lineage: Bacteria > Actinomycetota > Actinomycetes > Streptomycetales > Streptomycetaceae > Streptomyces > Streptomyces pratensis_A. The sequence goes on from NZ_CP051486.1 coordinate 2,024,648, forward strand.
TATCCTGGAACAGGCGGAGGACTCGAAGATCATCCGCCCGGCGGCCCGCTACGTCGGGCCCCCGCCACCGTCCCCCGTACCCGCACGCTGACCGACCCGAGGAAGGCCCCGTTGACCCCGCCCCCCGTCCCGCAGATCCCGGTCGTCGTCCTGGCGGGGTTCCTCGGATCCGGCAAGACGACACTGCTCAACCATCTGCTCCGCAACAGGGCGGGCAACCGGATCGGCGTCGTCGTCAACGACTTCGGGTCCATCGAGATCGACGCCATGACCGTCGCGGGACAGGTCGGTTCCACGGTCTCGCTGGGCAACGGCTGTCTGTGCTGCGCAGTGGACGCGAGCGAGCTCGACACCTATCTGGAGACGCTTACCGGGCCCGCGGCGCGGCTCGACGTGATCGTCATCGAGGCGAGCGGTCTCGCCGAGCCGCAGGAGCTCGTGAAAATGCTGCTGGCCAGCGACAACCCGCGCATCCGGTACGGGGGACTGGTCGAGGTCGTCGACGCCGCCGAGTTCCCCGCCACGCGGGAACGTCACCCCGAGATCGACCGCCATCTGGCGGTCGCCGACCTGATCGTCCTGAACAAGACCGACCGCGTCGCGGACACGGCACTGCGGACGGTGCGGGAGGCGGTCGCCACCGCGGGCAGCAGGGCGGCGGTCATCTGCGCCGCGTACGGAAGGATCGACCCGGAGCTCCTCTTCGACCCCGTGCTCCGGCGGGACGAGGACGACTCCTTCCGTCAGCTGACGTTCGAGGACCTGCTCCCCGAGGCCGACCGTGCGCACGACGGCCATCTGCACGCGGCGTACGAGAGCGTCTCCTTCACCGCCGACGTGCCGCTCGACCCCCGCCGCTTCATGGAGTTCCTCGACTCCAGGCCCGCGGGCCTCTACCGGATCAAGGGCTTCGCCGACTTCGGTGCGGGTGACCCCGGAAACCGGTACGCCCTGCACGCCGTCGGCAACTTCCTGCGCTTCGTACCGCAGCGCTGGGCCCGCGGTGAACAGCGGCGGACACAGCTGGTGCTGATCGGCTCCGGCATCGACGCCGAGGCGCTGCACAAGGGGCTGGTGGACTGCCAGGACGCCTGGCAGGACGCCACCGAGGAGCTGGAGCGCAGCATGTGGGGCGTCCTGCGCTACGTGCAGCAGCCGGACGGCGGCGAGGCCTGAGGTCCCCGGCCTCTCGTCCGGAGCAGGCCGGCTCACAACTGCTGAGCCGGCCTGCTCCGGACGAGAGACGCCGGTGTCCTAAAGCGGTCCCGCGACCACCGCGACCGGACTCGTCATGGGCGTCCCCGAGCCGTCACGGCGCGGGTCCGCGGCCGGTAGCTCGGCAGGTGTCCCGTTCTTCTGCGCCGCCCGCGCCGGGGTCTCACCCGCCCAGGCGAACACCAGGACGTCCTCCCCCTTGAGGAAGCGCTGGCAGCGCACCCCGCCGGTGGCCCTGCCCTTGCGCGGATACTGATCGAACGGGGTGAGCTTCCAGGTCCGCTCGGAGTCGTCCAGCGTGCCGTGCGAACCGGCGACAGTGAACACCGCGGCGTCCGCCGAGGGATCCACCGCGTCGAACGAGAGGACGGTGGCGCCCGCCGTGAGCTTGACGCCCGCCATGCCGCCCGCCGCGCGTCCCTGCGGACGCACCGAAGCGGCCGGATAGCGCAGCAGCTGGGCGTCGGACGTGATGAAGACCAGGTCCTCCTCGCCCGTACGCAGCTGTGTGGCGCCAACGACCCGGTCACCGTCCTTCAGCGAGATGACCTCCAGCTCGTCCTTGTTGGGCGGATAGTCGGGCACCACGCGCTTCACCACCCCCTGCAGGGTGCCGATGGCCAGGCCGGGCGACTCCTCGTCCAGGGTGGTGAGGCAGACCAGGTCCTCGTCCGCCTCCAGCGTCAGGAACTCCGAGATCTGGGCGCCACCCGAGAGGTTCGGTGCCGAGTGCGTGTCCGGCAGTTGCGGCAGGTCGATCACCGAGAGCCGGAGCAGCCGTCCGGTGGACGTCACCGCACCCACGTCCCCGCGTGCCGTGGCGGCGACGGCCGACACGATCGCGTCGTGCTTCGTGCGCCTGGCGTCCTCGGCCTGGGCCACGGGCTCCGCGTTGGCCGTACGGGCCAGGAGACCGGTCGAGGAGAGGAGCACCTGGCACGGGTCGTCGGCGACCTCCAGAGGCACAGAGGCGACCTGTGAACCCGCCGACTCCAGCAGCACCGTACGCCGGTCGGTGCCGAACTTCTTCGCCACCGCGGCCAGTTCGGACGAGACCAGCTTGCGCAGTTCGGCGTCCGACTCCAGGATCGCGGTCAGCTGAGCGATCTCCTCGGTGAGCTTGTCGCGCTCGGTCTCCAGCTCGATCCTGTCGAAGCGCGTGAGCCTGCGCAGCGGGGTGTCCAGGATGTACTGGGTCTGGATCTCGCTCAGCGAGAAGCGCTCCATCAGGCGCTCCTTCGCCTGAGCCGAGTTGTCGCTGTCCCGGATGAGACGGATGACCTCGTCGATGTCGAGCAGCGCGACGAGGAGGCCCTCGACCAGATGCAGCCGGTTACGGCGCTTGGTCCTGCGGAACTCGCTGCGCCGGCGCACCACGTCGAAGCGGTGGTCGAGGTAGACCTCCAGGAGCTCCTTGAGCCCCAGGGTGAGCGGCTGCCCGTCGACCAGCGCCACGTTGTTGATGCCGAAGGACTCCTCCATCGGCGTCAGCTTGAAGAGCTGCTCCAGCACGGCCTCCGGCACGAAGCCGTTCTTGACCTCGATCACCAGACGCAGACCGTGCGCCCGGTCGGTGAGGTCCTTGACGTCCGCGATGCCCTGGAGCTTCTTCGAACCGACGAGGTCCTTGATCTTCGCGATCACCTTCTCCGGACCGACGGAGAAGGGCAGTTCGGTGACGACGAGACCCTTGCGACGGGCCGTGACGTTCTCTATGGCGACCGTGGCGCGGATCTTGAACGTGCCGCGTCCGGCGGCGTAGGCGTCCTTGATGCCGCCGAGGCCGACGATCCTGCCGCCGGTGGGCAGGTCGGGGCCCGGGACGAAACGCATCAGCGTCTCGAGGTCGGCGCCCGGGTGCCGGATGAGGTGGCGGGCGGCGGCGATGACCTCGCCGAGATTGTGCGGGGGCATGTTGGTCGCCATGCCGACCGCGATACCGGAAGCGCCGTTGACCAGGAGGTTCGGGTACGCCGCCGGGAGGACGACCGGCTCCTGCTCCTGGCCGTCGTAGTTCGACTGGAAGTCGACGGTGTCCTCGTCGATCGACTCCGTCATGAGTGACGTGGCGTCGGCCATCCGGCACTCGGTGTACCGCATGGCGGCCGGCGGGTCGTCGTTGCCCAGCGAGCCGAAGTTGCCGTGCCCGTCGACGAGGGGCAGGCGCATCGAGAACGGCTGTGCCATGCGCACCAGTGCGTCGTAGATCGACGCGTCACCGTGCGGGTGCAGTTTGCCCATCACTTCGCCGACGACACGTGCGCACTTCACGTAGCCGCGGTCGGGGCGCAGCCCCATCTCGTTCATCTGGGACACGATGCGGCGGTGCACGGGCTTCATGCCGTCGCGGGCGTCCGGCAGAGCCCTGGAGTAGATCACCGAGTACGCGTACTCGAGGAAGGAGCCCTGCATTTCGTCGACGACGTCGATGTCGAGGATCTTCTCCTCGAAGTCGTCCGGCGGCGGGGATTTCGTGCTGCGGCGGGCCATCGCGGCTGCGACTCCTTCACAGATTCTGTCGGGCAACCTCAGGTTCTGACGCCGACCATTGTGGACCGCCGTACTGACAACGCCGACCTCGACCCGTCCGAAGCGCTCCCCAGGGGCTCCGCGGGCCCCCGGTTCAAGGCAGCATCTACGACAACATTCACCCGACGGGAACTTCGCCAGGTGCCCGTGCGCTTGCTTAGAGTGGCAGGTCCGGCAGGAAATCCTGTACCGATCGAAGGGACGTACATGCCCATGGGTCACACGGCCACAGCCCAGGCCGGTTCCGGCGGCTTGACGGCGACCGAGCACCGTCTGGCCAACGGCCTGCGCGTGGTGCTCTCCGAGGACCATCTGACCCCCGTCGCCGCGGTCTGCCTCTGGTACGACGTCGGTTCCCGCCACGAGGTCAAGGGACGCACGGGTCTGGCTCACCTCTTCGAGCACCTGATGTTCCAGGGCTCGGGCCAGGTCAAGGGGAACGGGCACTTCGAGCTGGTGCAGGGGGCCGGTGGTTCCCTGAACGGCACGACCAGCTTCGAGCGCACCAACTACTTCGAGACGATGCCCACCCACCAGCTGGAGCTGGCTCTGTGGCTCGAGGCCGACCGGATGGGCTCGCTGCTCGCCGCGCTCGACGAGGAGTCCATGGAGAACCAGCGGGACGTCGTGAAGAACGAGCGCCGCCAGCGCTACGACAACGTTCCCTACGGCACGGCCTTCGAGAAGCTCACCGCCCTCGCCTACCCGGAGGGCCACCCGTACCACCACACGCCGATCGGCTCGATGGCCGACCTCGACGCGGCGACCCTGGAGGACGCGCAGGCGTTCTTCCGGACGTACTACGCGCCGAACAACGCGGTGCTCTCCGTGGTCGGGGACATCGACCCGGAGCAGACCCTCGCCTGGATCGAGAAGTACTTCGGCTCCATCCCGTCCCACGACGGCAAGCAGCCCCCGCGTGACGGCACGCTGCCCGGCATCATCGGCGAGCAGTTGCGCGAAGTGGTCGAGGAGGAGGTCCCCGCGCGTGCGCTGATGGCCGCCTACCGGCTGCCGCACGACGGCACGCGCGAGTGCGACGCCGCCGACCTCGCGCTGACCGTGCTCGGCGGCGGTGAGTCGTCCCGCCTGCACAACCGTCTGGTGCGCCGCGACCGTACGGCGGTGGCCGCGGGGTTCGGGCTGCTCAGGCTGGCGGGCGCACCCTCGCTGGGCTGGCTGGACGTCAAGACGTCCGGCGGCGTCGAGGTGCCGCAGATCGAGACCGCCGTCGATGAGGAGCTGGCCCGCTTCGCCGAAGAGGGGCCCACCGCGGAGGAAATGGAACGCGCGCAGGCGCAGTTGGAGCGCGAGTGGCTGGACCGTCTCGGTACGGTCGCCGGCCGCGCGGACGAACTGTGCCGGTACGCCGTGCTGTTCGGTGACCCGCAGCTCGCCCTGACCGCGGTGGGCCGTGTGCTCGACGTGACGGCGGACGAGGTCAAGGCCGCCGCACGGGCGCACCTGCGCCCCGACAACCGCGCGGTCCTGGTCTACGAGCCGGTCGAACCGGCCGACGAGACGGACGGCACCGACGCGCACGAGGGGGCCGACAAGTGACCGACGCCGCCGTGACTGGAGTAGCGATGGAGTACCACCCGCAGCCGACCGCAGGCGAGGCCAGGCCCTGGGCCTTTCCCGCGCCCGAGCGCGGCGCCCTGCCCAACGGGCTGACCGTGCTGCGCTGCCACCGCCCCGGCCAGCAGGTCGTCGCCGTGGAGATCTTCCTCGACGCCCCGCTGGACGCCGAGCCCGAGGGCCTGGACGGTGTGGCCACGATCATGGCGCGCGCGCTCTCCGAGGGCACGGACAAGCGTTCCGCCGAGGAGTTCGCCTCGGAGCTGGAGCGGTGCGGCGCCACGCTGGACGCCCACGCGGACCACCCGGGTCTCCGCGTCTCCCTGGAGGTCCCGGTGTCCCGGCTGGCCAAGGCCCTCGGCCTGGTCGCCGAAGCCCTGCGGGCCCCGGCCTTCGCGGAGAGCGAGATCGAGCGCCTGGTGGGCAACCGCCTCGACGAGATCCCGCACGAGCAGGCCAACCCGGCCCGACGGGCGGCCAAGCAGCTCTCCAAGGAGCTCTTCCCCGCCACGGCGAGGATGTCGCGTCCCCGTCAGGGCACCGAGGAGACGGTCCGGCGGATCGACGCCGCCGCCGTACGCGCCTTCTACGACGCGCATGTCCGCCCCTCCACCGCGACGGCGGTCGTCGTCGGCGACCTCACCGAGGTGGACCTGGACGCGCTGCTCGCCGACACCGTGGGGGACTGGTCGGGCAACGCCGGACAGACCCGGCCCGTGCCCCCGATCACCGCGGACGACACCGGCCGTGTGGTCATCGTGGACCGCCCCGGAGCCGTGCAGACACAGCTGCTGATCGGCCGGATCGGCGCGGACCGGCACGACAGCGTGTGGCCCGCCCAGGTCCTCGGCACGTACTGCCTGGGAGGCACCCTCACCTCCCGGCTGGACCGCGTGCTGCGCGAGGAGAAGGGCTACACCTACGGCGTGCGGGCCTTCGGGCAGGTGCTGCGCTCGACCGGTCCCGGCTCCTCGTCCGGGGCGACCGGCGCCGCGATGCTCGCCATCAGCGGTTCCGTCGACACGGAGTCCACCGGTCCCGCGCTCGACGACCTCTGGAAGGTGCTGCGCACCCTGGCGGCCGAAGGTCTCACCGACGCCGAGCGTGAGACCGCCGTGCAGAACCTGGTGGGCGTGGCCCCGCTGAAGTACGAGACGGCGGCCTCCGTCGCGGGCACCCTGGCCGATCAGGTGGAGCAGCACCTTCCGGACGACTACCAGGCCGAGCTGTACGCCCGTCTGGCCGCGACCGGCACGGTCGAGGCGACCGCCGCGGTGGTCAACGCGTTCCCGGTGGACCGGCTGGTCACCGTCCTGGTCGGGGACGCCGCGCAGATCGCGGAGCCCGTGAGGGCGCTCGGCATCGGTGAGGTGTCGGTCGTCAGCGGCTGACGGAACGGGACATGACGGACCCCGGCGCAGGCATGTGCGCCGGGGTTCTGTCATTTGTCCATTTTGCGAAAAAGGGTGCTGTTCGTCCTGTGGGATGTGCGACAAAAGGCCCTTTCCGTTTGGTGAGGGAAAGCGGCCCGTCCTAGCGTCGGCTCGGCTGTCCGCCAGACGAATGCCGCGCCCGCGGCGACCGGACAGTCATCGCCGAGTCCCCGTCAGGCGCGAGCCTGGGGGGCCGGGGACCCACGAAGTCCCTGGGGTGAATCGGATCCCTGTACCTCGCCGGAGGCCTCAGGGGTCCGTAGGAGACCTTCCTGCTCCGAACCCGTCAGCTAACCCGGTAGGCGAGAAGGAAGGAAAGGACCAGCCCCTCCATGGCGTTCATCCGTGCCACCGGGAAGCACCGTGCCCCGAGCCGCCTGACGCGCAAGAGCGCCAAGGCCGCCGGCATCGCGGCCCTGGCCACCACCGGCGTCCTCGGCGCCACGGCCTCCCCGGCCCTCGCCGCGGACTCCGAGGCCACCGCCGCCGGTACCGGTCTCACGCAGACCGTCGCCCTCGACACCACACTCGCCGCCCAGATCGACGCCCAGGCCGAGGCGCAGCAGCGCCAGGCGGACATCGCCGCGAAGGCCGAGGCCGAAGCGAAGGCCAAGGCGAAGGCGAAGGCCGAGGCGAAGCGCAAGGCCGAGGCCCGTGCCGAGGAGGCCCGCGAGGAGGCGGCGCGTGCCGCCCGCGCCGCCGAGCGTGCCCGGCTGAACTCCTTCCACCTTCCGGTCGCCGGCTCGCACGTGACCACCGGCTACAAGTCCGGCGGGGCGCTGTGGTCCTCCGGGAGCCACTCCGGCGTGGACTTCCAGGCGGCGTCCGGCACCTCCGTCGTCGCGGTCGGCGCGGGCACGGTCGTCGAGGCGGGCTGGGGCGGCGCGTACGGCAACAACATCGTGCTCAAGATGAAGGACGGTACGTACACCCAGTACGGCCACCTCTCCTCGATCGGCGTCTCCGTCGGCCAGAGCGTCGGCTCGGGCGAGCAGATAGGCGTCTCCGGTTCGACCGGCAACTCCACCGGACCGCACCTGCACTTCGAGGCCCGGACCACTCCCGAATACGGCTCGGACATGGACCCCGTCGCCTACCTCCGTGCCCACGGCGTCCAGGTCTGATCCGACTCCGCGCGACACCGCTCCGAAGAAGGCCCCGGCACCCGCCGGGGCCTTCTTCGTGTGCCGGCCGCGACGTGAGCCGAAGTCCCCGCGGACGCGCTCCCCGGCCAAAAGATATCCATGGATTCCACCCCGCCATCGGAAATTCGGGCCGGTTGCAATAGAGTCACAGAACAGGCGTCGATCGGCCGCGTTTCGCGGGGATTAAGGCGGAGGTTCGGACATGCGCATTCCCGCGCATTCGGTATGCACGGCAATCCGTGACGACATCGTCTCCGGTGTCTTCGAGCGCGGCAGCCGCCTCACCGAAGAGGTGCTCGCGCGTAGGTACGGGGTCTCCCGCGTCCCCGTGCGGGAGGCGCTGCGCACCCTGGAGTCGGAGGGGTTCGTCGTCACCCGCCGGCACGCCGGCGCCTGTGTCGCCGAGCCCACGGAGCAGGAGGCCGCCGACCTCCTGGACATCCGCATGCTCCTGGAGCCCCTCGGTGCCGCACGCGCGGCGCAGCGCCGTACGGAGGCGCACCTCAAGGTGCTCCGGGGCCTGGTCAGGCTCGGGCAGGAGCGGGTGCGCAGAGGCGAGGGGGAGGATCTGCGCTCCCTGGGGGGCTGGTTCCACGAGACGCTGGCGCAGGCTTCGGGCAGTCCCGCCCTCATCGCGCTGCTCACCCAGCTCCGGCACAAGATCGCCTGGATGTACGCCGTCGAGCAGCCTGCCCGGCCCGCGGACTCCTGGGCCGAGCACGGCGCCCTTGTCGACGCCGTGGCGCGCCGTGACGCGGAGCGGGCCCGGGCGCTCGCCACCCAGCACGCCGAGCGGGCCACCGCGGCCCACCGGCTGCGGCGCACGGACCGGCCGGGGCACGCGACGGGCGCGGCGCGGGTGAGGTCTTCGCAACACCCCGTAAACATCGAGGGAGTGCGCCATTAACAATTGCGCCGTATACAAAGAGGGTGTTTATCGGAGGGCTTTCTTCTTGCTGCCCTGATACGCATTTTCAGGATTCCGCCGGCCCTGTTCCGGAAAACAGGAAAGCCGCGGCCCCCCTGAGGGGTGCCGCGGCTTTTCCGCAGGAATTGTCCCGGCCCTGATCGGCCGGAATCAGACGGTCTCCGGGAGCTCCTCGAGCCCCTCGGCGACCAGCTTCGCCAGGCGGTCCAGAGCGGCCTCGGCGTCGTCCGCCTCGGACGCGAGCACGATCTCCTCGCCGCCGTGGGCGCCCAGGCCGAGCACCGCGAGCATGGAAGCCGCGTTCACCGGGTTGCCGTCCGCCTTGGAGATGGTCACCGGGACACCGGAGGCCGTAGCGGCACGGACGAAGATGGAAGCGGGGCGGGCGTGCAGGCCCTCGGCCCAACCGACGTTGACGCGGCGCTCAGCCATGGTTCTGCCCTTCACGTATCAATGGGTTGTCTAGACCAGTCTCTCATGCAGTGCGCACTGCTGTGCCCGGCGTCGCCGCAGGCTGCTCACCGCCTGTCGGCTCCCTCAGCGTGCCCCTGCCGCGACCTCGCCGCGACCGGTGCGCCAAGGGCCTCCCGTCCGGATCGGGACCGGGCTTCGATGGCTCCTCGTCGCCCGCTCCTCCTGCTCGAAGCCGCGCGCGCCGGACGCCACGCGCCGATCCGCCCGGGTCGGACCGGAGGGCCGAGCCGTAGGCTTTGCCCATGGAGCCCACTCCGGAGCAGAGTCCGCATCACGCGTACCCCGACCACTGGGAGGCGGACGTGGTGCTCCGCGACGGCGGCACCGCGCGCATCAGGCCCATCACCACGGACGACGCCGAGCGGCTGGTCAGCTTCTACGAGCAGGTGTCCGACGAGTCGAAGTACTACCGCTTCTTCGCCCCGTATCCACGTCTCTCCGCCCGGGACGTGCACCGCTTCACCCATCATGACTACGTCGACCGGGTAGGACTTGCCGTCACGATCGGCGGCGACTTCATCGCGACCGTCCGCTTCGACCGGATCAACGGCCAGGGCCGGCCCGCCTCCGCCCCCGCCGACGAGGCCGAGGTCGCCTTCCTCGTCCAGGACGCGCACCAGGGCCGAGGAGTCGCGTCGGCCCTCCTCGAACACATCGCGGCGGTGGCGCGGGAGCGGGGCATCCGCCGCTTCGCCGCCGAGGTGCTGCCCGCCAACAACAAGATGATCAAGGTGTTCCGGGACGCCGGTTTCACCCAGCAGCGCAGCTTCGAGGACGGCTCGGTCCACCTCAACCTCGATCTGGAGCCCACGGCAGAGTCCCTCGCCGTCCAGCGCGCCCGTGAGCAGCGGGCCGAAGCGCGCTCGGTGCAACGCCTGCTGGCACCCGGTTCCGTGGCGGTCGTCGGCGTCGGCCGCGTGCCCGGCGGCGTGGGCCGGACGGTGCTGCGCAACCTCCTGGGCTCGGGCTTCACCGGGCGCGCGTACGCGGTCAACACCTCCTTCGCCGCCGACCTCGACGCGGTGGAGGGCGTACCCGCCCACCGCTCGGTCGGCGAGATCGGTGAGCAGGTCGACCTCGCGGTCGTCGCCGTCCCGGCCGACCGGGTGCCCGAGGTCGTCGCCGACTGCGGCGAGCACGGGGTCCAGGGCCTCGTCGTCCTCTCCGCCGGTTACGCCGAGCGCGGTGCCGAAGGCCGGGAGCGGCAGCGGGAACTGGTCCGGCAGGCACGCTCGTACGGCATGCGGATCATCGGCCCGAACGCCTTCGGCATCATCAACACCTCCGACGCGGTCCGCCTCAACGCCTCCCTCGCCCCCGAGTCGCCGAAGCCCGGGCGCATCGGGCTCTTCACCCAGTCCGGCGCCATCGGGATCGCCCTCCTGTCGGGTCTCCACCGCAGGGGCGCCGGGCTGTCGGCCTTCATCTCCGCGGGCAACCGCGCCGATGTGTCCGGCAACGACTTCCTCCAGTACTGGTTCGAGGACCAGGGCACCGACGTCGCCCTGCTGTACCTCGAATCACTCGGCAATCCGCGCAAGTTCACCCGTCTCGCCCGCCGCACGGCCGCCGTGAAGCCAGTGGTGGTGGTGAAGGGCGCCCGGCACAGCGGGACGAATCCGCCGGGCCACGCCGTGCCGGTCAGCCGTATCCCCGACGCGACCGTCTCCGCGCTGATGCGCCAGGCGGGCGTGATCCGCGTCGACACCGTGACGGAGATGGTCGACGTGGGCCTGCTCCTCGCCGGCCAGCCGCTCCCGGACGGTCCGCGGGTGGCGATCCTGGGCAACTCGGAGTCGCTCGGCCTCCTCACCTACGACGCCTGCCTCGCGGAAGGGCTGCGCCCCCGCCCGCCCCGCGACCTCACCACGGAGGCGAGCCCGCAGGACTTCCGGCGCGCGCTGGCCGAGGCGCTTGCCGACCGGACGTGCGACGCGGTGATCGTGACCGCGATCCCCTGGGTCGGTGAGAACGGCGAGGCGCTGACCGGCGAGGGCGAGGTCCTGGCGGACGCGCTGCGCGAGGCGGCGGCCACCGGGCCCGCGAAGCCGGTGGCGGTGGTGCACGTGGAGATGGGCGGCCTCGCGCAGGCTCTCGCCGCCGCCACGAGCACGGCCGCCCGGCCCGCGCCCCGGACGGCCGGCCCCGCGGCTGCCCCGGGCCAGGGGTCCGGGCTCTCCTCCCCGTACGGCGCGGGCACCCCGGGGCCGAACCCCCGGCAGCCGTCCCCGGCACCGTCCGACGCAACGGCAGCGGGCGGACCCCGGACCGGAACCCCGGCTCCGGCCGTGTCCCGAACGGGCGCGGGCACCACCGCCGGCCCCGGACCCTCCGCCGGCCCCGGACCCTCCGCCGGGCGGATCCCCGCCTACCCGGCGGCCGAGCGAGCCGTCCGCGCACTCGCCGAGGCGGTGAAGTACGCCCAGTGGCGGCGCCAGGCCGCCGCCCCGGGAAAGGTGCCCGAATTCCTGGACGACACCATCGACGAGCACGGGACCGCCGCGCTGATCGGGACGCTGCTCGGCCCGAGCCCCGACCCGCGTGGCCGCCCGCTCACCCACGACGAGGCCCGCGAGCTGCTCGCCCGCTACGGCGTCTCCGTACGGCCTGCGCTCCCCGCCCCCGGCCCGGAGGCGGCCGTCGCCGCCGCCGCCGAGCTCGGCTACCCGGTGGCCCTCAAGACCACCGCACCCCATCTCCGGCACCGCGCCGACCTCGGCGGCGTCCGGCTCGATCTCGCCAACGAGAACGCCCTGCGCCGGTCGTACGACGAACTGACCGATCTGCTCGGCACCCCCGCCGAACTCCGGCCCGTCGTCCAGGCCATGGCACCCAGGGGCGTCGACACCGTCGTCAGGGCGTCCATCGACGCCGCCGCCGGCGCCGTCCTCTCCTTCGGCCTGGCCGGCGCACCCTCTGAGCTGCTGGGTGACACGGCCCACCGTCTCGTGCCCGTCACCGACCGCGATGCCGCCGAGCTGATCCGCTCCATCAAGGCGGCTCCCGTGCTGTTCGGCTGGCGCGGGTCCGCACCGGTGGACACCGCAGCCCTCGAGGAGCTCCTCCTGCGGGTGTCCCGGCTGGTCGACGACCACCCCGAGGTGGTCTCGGTCGCACTGGAACCCGTGGTCGTGGCCACGCACGGCCTGACGGTGCTCGGAGCGAGCGTGCGCCTCGCCCCGCCGCCCGCCCGCAGTGATCTCGGCCCCCGCCGGCTCCCCGCCTACTGACCGCCCACGGACCCGCGCACGGCGTCCCCGGCAGCCACCGGCCCCCCGTAGGATGGTCCTCATGGCAAAGACCGGTACGACGACCCAGGGGCTGCGCGCGGCGATCGAGCGCAGCGGCTACTACCCGGCCCTCGTGGCCGAGGCGGTGGAGGCCGCTGTCGGCGGGGAGCCTGTCGCTTCGTACCTGGTGCACCAGGAGACCACCTTCGACTCCAACGAGGTGCGTCGCCACGTCACGGTCCTCGTCCTGACGGACACGCGCTTCATCGTCAGCCACACCGACGAGCAGGCCGCCGACACCAGCTCTCCGACGCCCTACGCCACGACGTCCACCGAGTCGGTCAAGCTCGACCGGATCTCCTCCGTCGTGGTCAGCCGCGTGGTCGCCGACCCCGAGAAGTACGTGCCCGGCACGCTGCCCCGAGAGGTCGTCCTGACCATCGGCTGGGGTGCGGTCTCCCGCATCGACCTGGAGCCCGCGGCCTGCGGCGACCCCAACTGCGAGGCCGACCACGGCTACACCGGCAGCTCCACCGCCGATGACCTGAGCCTGCGCGTCAGCGAGGCCGGGGACGGCCCGGACACGGTACGCCAGACCCTGGCCTTCGCCCAGGCCCTCTCCGAGGCCACGGCCGCGACCGCGGCGGCCTCCCGCTGATGGTCCAGCCCGCCTGGCAGGACCCCGTCCTGCTCGCTCCCGAGGCCGCGCCCGCACCCGAGTACGGCACCGGCTCGCTCGCCGATCTGCTGCCGACGCTCGTCGCGGGGCAGGGTGTACCCGGCTTCGAGGCGATGATCCCGGAGCTCACCCCCGCCGACCGGAACTGCGTCTTCCTGATCGACGGGCTCGGCTGGGAACAGATCAAGGCCCACCCGGACGAGGCACCCTTCCTCCACTCGCTGCTCCCCACGTCCCGTGGCGGAACCGGCCGGCCGATCACCTCCGGCTTTCCGGCGACCACGGCGACCTCGCTCGCCTCGGTCGGCACGGGCCTGGCCCCCGGTGAGCACGGACTTCCCGGCTACACCGTGCGCAACCCGGCCACGGGCGCGCTCATGAACCAGCTCCGCTGGAAGCCGTGGACCGACCTCAAGGCCTGGCAGCCGTACCCGACGGTCTTCAAGCTCGCCGACGCCGCGGGCGTACGAACGGCTCAGGTCTCCGCCCCCGGCTTCGAGCAGACCCCTCTGACCAAGGTCGCGCTCAGCGGTGGTTCCTTCCTCGGCCGTCTCACCGGCGAGGACCGGATGGACCTCGCCGCCGAGCGGCTCGCCGCCAGTGACAGGTCGCTCGTCTACACGTACTACAGCGAGGTCGACGGCCAGGGGCACCGCTTCGGCGTCGACTCCGACGCCTGGCGGGGGCAGCTGATGTACGTCGACGGACTCGCGCAGCGCCTCGCCGAGCAGCTGCCGCCCCGATCGGCGCTGTACGTCACCGCCGATCACGGCATGATCGACATCCCGTTCGACGAGCAGTCCCGGATCGACTTCGACGAGGACTGGGAGTTGAGCGCCGGCGTCGCCCTGCTGGGCGGCGAGGGCCGCGCCCGTCACGTGTACGCGGTCCCAGGGGCCGAGGCCGACGTGCTGACCGTCTGGCGCGAGGTGCTCGGTGAGCAGTTCTGGGTGGCGAGCCGTGACGAGGCGGTCGCGGCGGGCTGGTTCGGCCCGCGGATCGACGAGCGGGTGTACGGCAGGATCGGCGACGTGGTCGCGGCCGCCCACGACGACGTGGTCATCACCGCTTCGGTCAACGAGCCCCACGAGTCCGCGATGGTGGGCATGCACGGATCGCTGACCTCCGTGGAGCAGCTGGTTCCGCTTCTCGAAGTACGCTCGTAGTCCTCGTCGTCTCCCCACCGCACAGCACCCCGAAAGGCGCCCACCTCCTCATGCCCGAGCTCGTGTTCTTCTCCGGAACGATGGATTGCGGGAAGAGCACCCTGGCCCTGCAGATCGGCCACAACAGATCGGCCCGTGGTCTGCAGGGCGTGATCTTCACCCGGGACGACCGGGCGGGGGAGGGGAAGCTCTCGTCGCGGCTCGGTCTGGTGACGGAGGCGGTCGAGGCCGCTCCGGGGATGGATCTGTACGGCTATCTGGTGAGCCGGATGTCCAAGGGTGACAAGGTCGATCACGTGATCGTGGACGAGGCCCAGTTCCTCGCTCCCGAGCAGATCGACCAACTGGCCCGGGTCGTCGACGACCTCGGCCTCGATGTGTTCGCGTTCGGTATCACCACGGACTTCCGCACCAAGCTCTTCCCGGGCTCGCAGCGCCTGATCGAGCTGGCGGACCGGATAGAGACCCTCCAGGTCGAGGCCATGTGCTGGTGCGGTGCCCGGGCCACGCACAATGCCCGGACGGTCGGCGGTGTGATGGTGGTCGAGGGGGAGCAGGTCGTCGTCGGCGACGTCGACCGGCCGGCCGCGGAGACCGGCTACGAGGTCCTCTGCCGCCGTCACCACCGCCGGCACATGACGAGTGCCGCGTCCCACGCGGGCGCGCTGTCGCCCGACGTCCTGCCGGTCAACCACGGCTGACAGTCGTCGCCTGACGTCCTGCCGGCCAGCCACGGCTGACAGCCCACGGCCCGGGCGGCTCGCTCTCGCAGGCATGGCGGCGGGCACGGTACTCGTCGGCGTGAGCCGCTCGAAGTCGCGGCTCCGAAGGGCGGCGGGTCGTGGCTCCACCGGGCGGTGCGGCGCGTGCGGCAGCGCCTTTCCAAGCGCGCCGGCCCCGGGTGCCGTCCCACGCCGCCGGACCTCCGGGCGCGGACGCCGTGCCGGTGCGGCCGTCCGGGCGGGACGGATTCAGCCGCCCGGCGGCCGGACGATCGTGAACACCGCGCCCTCCGGATCCGCCACCGTGGCCAGCCTGCCGCTCGAGGCCTCCCTCGGTGGCTGAAGCACGTGCCCTCCGAGCTCCGTCACGCGGGCCGTGGCCGCGTCGGTGTCGGCGACCTGGAAGTACGTCATCCAGTGCGGGCCCCGGTCACGCGGCAGGGCGTGGCCCACACCGTGCAGGGCGGCCACCGGCCGGCCCCGGAGATGCAGGGTCTGGTAGTCGAAGTCGGCCGAGACGACCGCCTCGGTCTCGAAGCCGAACACCGCCTGGTAGAACTTCGCCACCGATGCGGTCTCCCGCGTCACCAGCTCGTTCCATACCGGTGTGCCCGGTGTGCCCGCGAGCGCGGTGCCGACGTGCTCGGCGGCCTGCCAGACACCGAAGACCGCGCCACCGGGGTCGGACGCGAGAAGGAGGCGTCCCGCGTTCCCGGCGTCCAGGGGGCCGACGGCCACCGTCCCGCCGCATGAACGGATCACCTCCGCCGTCGCATCCGCGTTCTCGGTGGCGAGATAGGTCGTCCAGGCGATCGGCAGATGCCGGCCGGGCGGCATCTGCCCGATACCGGCGACCTCCTTGCCGCACAGCAGGGCCCGGACATAGGGCCCCAGCTGTTCGGGCCCCGGCCGGAACTCCCAGCCGAACAGCCGGCTGTAGAACTCCTGGGTCGCGGTCAGGCCGTGCACGATCAGACTCACCCAGCACGGGGCTCCGGGCGTGCGCCGGGTGACAGCCTCGGTCATCTTCTGCTCTCTCCTCGTACCATCGGGGTGGCCGTACGGGGGACGGAAGCTGCACGGCGTCCAGCGGTACGGATACGGGCGCATACGCTCCGTGCAGATGCTCGCACCACTGGGGCTCCGAGGCACCCCGGCCGCGCCGCGTTTTCCGGCTTCCGCTCGGACCTGGCGCCGTTTTCGTGTGGTACGTCCTTTTCGGTATGCCGTCACCGCGGGCGGCCCCTGCGCGAAGATGGCACCCATGAAGCCCATCATCACCGCATCCGAATACCTGAGCGAGTCGGCGGGGCCGCGCCCGCCGGTGCTCCTGGACATCCGCTGGCAGCTCGGCGGGCCGAACGGCCGCGCCGACTACGAGGCCGGGCACCTCCCGGGCGCCGTGTTCATCGACCTCGACTCCGAACTCGCGGGCCCCGCCGGCAGCGGCGGCCGTCATCCTCTGCCGGATCCGGAGGCCTTCGGGTCCGTCATGCGGGGCGCCGGAGTCGGTCACGAGACCCCTGTGGTGGTCTACGACGGCGGCCAGGGCTGGGCGGCGGCCCGCGCGTGGTGGCTGCTGCGCTGGACCGGACACCTCGACGTCCGGGTGCTGGACGGCGGCCTCGCCGCATGGACGGGTGAGCTCTCCACCGATGTCCCGAAGCCCGCCGAGGGTGACTTCCGGCCACAGCCGGGCGCACTCGGGCTCCTGGACGCGGACGGCGCCGCGGAGCTCGCCGGCTCCGGGCTGCTGCTCGACGCGCGGGCCGCGGAGCGCTACCGGGGTGACGTGGAACCGATCGACCGTGTCGGCGGCCACATCCCGGGAGCGGTGTCCGCCCCGACCACGCAGAACGTGGGCGAGGACGGACTCTTCCTGCCCGCCGGATCGCTCGCCTCCCGGTTCTCGGCCCTGGGTGCCGACAGCGCCGCCCGGATCGGCGTCTACTGCGGCTCCGGCGTCTCGGGCGCCCATGAGGTGCTGGCGCTGGAGCTCGCCGGGCACCGGGCCGCGCTGTACGCCGGATCCTGGTCGGAGTGGTCCTCGGACGAGTCCCGCCCCGTCGCCACGGGGCCCGACCCCGCCTGACGCGACGACGGGCGTCCGGACGGAGCGAGGGCCCGTACGCGACTGCGTACGGGCCCTCCTCATGCCGCGGACCTCAGGGCCGTTCCTCAGTCCTGCTTCTTCCGGCGTGTGCCGAAAACGATCTCGTCCCAGCTCGGCACCGCCGCCCGTCGTCCCGGACGCACACCGTCCGCCTCGGCCTGGCGGTCCGTCGTCCCGGTCAGCCGGTCGCGGTGGCCCGCCACCGCGCGGGGCATCAGCACATCGGCGTAGGCGGAACCGGCGCCGGCGGATGCCGCCGCGGCCGGGGGTTCGTCCGCCTCCGGCTCCTGCTGCGGCGCGGGCTCGAGAGCTGGTGGTTCGGGCTGCGAGGTCCGCTCAGGTACGACCATGTCGCCACGGAAGCTCGGCACGGCCTCCAGGAGGCTGGTCAGCGAATCGCGCTCCCCGGCCGACACGCCACCGAGGCGCTCATCCGGCTCCGGCGCGGAGGGGGAGGGACGCTCGATCTGACGGTCCAGCGCGCGGTCCAGCGGCCGGTCGCGCGGCAGCCGTGCGATCCGGGGCACGAACGGGAAGCTCGGCTCCGGGGCCGCGACGTCGTCGGTCTCGCCGATCAGCGAGCGCGCCTCCTCGTCCACGGCCTGGACGAGCCGGCGCGGCGGGTCGTACGTCCAGCTCGCGGAGTGCGGTTCGCCCGCGACGCGGTAGACCAGGAGGACTTCCCAGGTGCCGTCGTCCCGGCGCCAGGAGTCCCACTGGACGGTCTCCCTGTCGGCGCCGCGCAGCAGCAGTCGCTCCTGCACCGCCTCGCCGAGCTGGGGGCCGGTGTTCTCACCGGGACGGCGCACAGGAGTCTTCCGGGCGCGCTCGGCCATGAACGCACGCTCCGCGAGCACGGGGCCCTCGAAGCGGCGTACCCGGTCCACCGGGATGCCGGCGAACTGGGCGACCTCCTCGGCGGAGGCGCCGGCACGTATGCGCGCCTGGATGTCGCGCGGGCGGAGATGGCTCTCCACCTCGATCTCGATCTGGCCGAGCCGGGCGCGGTCATTGCGCACGGCGGCACGCAGCCGCTCATCGATCGGAAGCGTGTACTCCGTGCTGTCCGCAGCCTTGAGCACCAGTCGTGTGCCGTCGTTTGAGACGGCCACGACACGCAGTTCGGGCATGGGAACCTCCCGGGTGGTGCCTGCCGACGTCACGTGCGTCGCTGCTTCCGCTAGTCGAGTGTGACCTGCCCGGGTTCAGCCTGCCACAACCTTGCCAAGTTACCCGGCGTGTCGGGCCTTGGCCCTGGAACGCCAGGATGGCACGGTCACCTGTTGCGACGCGAAGTGACCGGATGGTCGCTCCATGTAGCAGGCGCCCGTGCGATGCCGCGGCGCCGCCGGTTCGAGTGCCGTCTTCGGCCCCCTCCCGTAGGTTCCGGACGCCCATGCGGGAGTCCGGCCCCAGGGCTCGCCACAGTACTCCATTCGGGCCACCTGGGTGGACCGGCGCGCCGTCGAAGTTCTCACCGGGCACGGGAGTTGGAGTACCCCGTTCTTCGCGATATGCCCTCGATGCGTGTGCTGCTTCACAAAATCTCCAGAATCGGAACTATCTGATTCGCTCAAATGTCCCTTCCTGGTGCAAGGTGGGGTAGTTGTCGAGCAGGGGCTGATCATGGTTCAGAAGCCGCAGAGTGATGCGGAACGCAAGGAAAGGCGCATAGATCTGAGCCTGCCGCAGGTTGCGGGCAGTGCCGTCGCGGCGGTGGCGGCGGCGGTTATGGCCTCGCAGCTCGGCGTGTACGGAACCATCGCCGGCGCCGGTGTGATGAGCGTCGTGGCCACCTGCGGGGGCTCGGTCTTCCAGCACTTCTTCCGTCGCACCGGAGAGCAGATCCGTGAGGTCACCGTCCAGGTGAAGCATCCGGCGGGCCGTCAGGTGACCGTCCGCACACGGGAGACGTACCCCCCGCCGCAACGGCCCGAGGACGACCCGACGAGGCTCCTGCGCGCGGCCGAGGTGACGACAGCCCTTCGCACGGACGACGCGACGAGAGCCCTTCGCACGGACGACGCGACGAGAGCGCTGCGCGTGGCCGAGCCGGGTGCGGACCGCACCACTGTTCTCCGGCAGGTCCGCCCTGGCGGAGCGGGCGGCGACGCGCACCAGGGGGCCCCGGCGAACGGCGGGACCCACGCGCAGGCCGCGGGTCATGGCGGTGCGTTCCCGGACGACTCGTACTCCGATGCCCGTACGCACGGAACCCGTGTCCGCGGCTGGAAGCGGTCTGCCCTGGCGGCCACCGGGGTCTTCGTCCTGTCGATGGCCGGGATCACCGTGTACGAGATGGCCTCCGGCCATGATCTGGGAGGCAACGGAGGGACGACCATCGGCTCCGTCGTGAGCGGTGAGCGCCACAACGGGACGACGCCCTCACCCTCGTCCTCGCCCTCGGACGGCACCGGCCAGGAGGACGACGGGAGCGAGGGGGACGACGGCGGCGACGGGAACACGCCTGGCAGCGGGAGCACGACGGCCCCAGGCGCGGTTCCGGGCGAGGGCGAGAACGCGCAGCCCGAGCCCTCCGGTGGTGAGGGTCCGGCCGTCGACCCCGCCCCCACGCCTTCGGCGTCCGGCGGGGCCACCAGCCCCGAAGCCACCACCCCGTCCACACCGGGAGCCGACGAAACCGCTCCGGCTTCGCCGGTCCCGACAGGAGCCGGAGAGGACCCGGGCCGGCAGGGCGGGGGCGCGGCAGGGACGGGCGCGGGGTGATCCTGACGCCCGTGCCCGTGGGCCCTCAGTCCCCGAGCACGCGGCGCAGGTAGTCGTTGGCGAACAGCCGGTCCGGGTCGAGCCGGTCCCGTACGGCGGTGAACTCGCCGAAGCGGGGGTAGGCCCCGGCCAGGTAGCCGGAGTCCCGGGTGTGGATCTTGCCCCAGTGCGGGCGCCCCTCGTAACCCGTCATGAGCCGCTCGACCGCCGTGAAGTACGCCTGATAGGGCGTGCCCCGGTACAGATGCACAGCTATGTACGCGCTCTCCCGGCCCGAGGCCGTGGAGAGCGCGATGTCGTCCGCGGGTGCCGTGCGGACCTCCACCGGGAAGCTGATCCGCAGGGGTGAGCGCTCCACCATGGCCTTGAGCTCACGCAGGGCCTCGACCGCCGCCTCGCGCGGCACGGCGTACTCCATCTCGACGAAGCGCACCCGCCTGGGGCTGGTGAACACCTTGTACGGGATGTCGGTGTACGTACGGGCAGACAGGGCGCGGCTGGATATGCGGGCGACGGAGGGGATGGCTCCCGGGACCGCACGGCCGAGCGAGCAGGCGACCTGGAACATTCCGTTGGAGAGGAGTTCGTCCTCGATCCAGCCTCTGACCCGGCCGGGCGGAGCCGCTGGCCCCGCGCTCCGGTTGTTGCGCTTGGTGTTGCAGTTGCCGGTGTGCGGGAACCAGTAGAACTCGAAGTGTTCGTTCTCCGTGACCAGCTGATCGAAGTCAGTGGCGACCCGGTCGAAGGTCATCGGCTCCTCGCGGGCCGTGAGCAGGAAGACCGGCTCCACCGCGAACGTGACCGCTGTGACCACGCCGAGCGCTCCGAGCCCGATCCGGGCCGCGGTGAACACGTCAGGGTGCTCGCCCGCCGAGCAGCGAAGCACCGTGCCGTCGGCCGTGACCAGCTCCAGCGCGAGGATCTGGGCGGAGATCGACGCCGAGTCGCGGCCTGTGCCGTGGGTGCCCGTGGAGGTGGCTCCGGCGACCGTCTGTTCCATGATGTCGCCCATGTTGGCGAGGGAGAGCCCCTCGCGGGCGAGCGCGACGTTGAGGCGCTTCAGCGGCGTGCCGGCCTCGACCGTCACCGTCATCGCCGTGCGGTCTATGTCCCGGATGCCCGTGAGCAGATCCGGGCGTACGAGGACCCCGTCGGTGGCGGCGGCCGCGGTGAACGAATGACCGGTGCCGACGGGCTTGACGGTCAGACCGTCCTCGGACGCCCTGCGGAGCACGTCGGCGAGCTCGTCGACCGAGGCGGGGGACTCCACGCGCGCCGGCCGGGCGGTGACATTACCCGCCCAGTTCCGCCACGTGTCCGCCGTCCGTGCGTAGGTGTCCGTCATCTTCCCCGCGCCCTCCCGTAGGGACCGGCTCCGCGAGCCGGCGATACCCCAGGAACGCCACCGCGGCCGCGAGCGCTCCCGCCACGGCGGGCACCGCGTACCCCGCCTCGGCCCCCGAGGCGTCGACCACCCAGCCTGCGGCGGAGGAGCCGAGCGCCACTCCGACCGCGAGCCCGGTACTGGTCCAGGTCATGCCCTCGGTCAGCTGGGTGCGCGGTACGTGCTGTTCGACGAGGGCCATCGTGGTGACCATCGTCGGTGCGATGGCGAGGCCCGCGACAAAGAGCGCCACGGCCAGGAACGGCAGGCTCCCGGCCAGTTGGAGGGGGATCATACTCACGGCCATCGCACACACCCCCGACAGCCACCTGGTGGACGGCTTCCCCCGCAGGTGCAGGAGGCCGAAGACGGCTCCCGCGAGGCAGGAACCGAGGGCGTAGACCGCGAGAACGAGGCTGGCCGCCGCCTTGTGGCCGCGCTCCTCGGCGAAGGCCACCGTCACCACGTCCACCGCTCCGAAGATCGCCCCGGTGGCGACGAAGGTGACCACCAGCACCTGGAGCCCGGGCGAGCGCATGGCCGAGCCGCCCGTGTGGTGCTCCTTCGGGTGCGGCCTCGGCTCGGTGGCCCGCTGAGCCGTCAGCCAGAAGACGCCGATCACCAGGAACACCCCCGCGATGAGGGGGCCGGCCTCGGGGAACCAGGCGGTGGACAGACCGATGGAGACGATGGGCCCGAAGATGAAGCACACCTCGTCGATGATCGACTCCCACGCGTACGCGGTGTGCAACTGGCGCCCGGAACCCCGGTAGATCTCCGCCCAGCGCGCCCGGACCATCGACCCCACACTGGGGACGCAGCCGGCGCCCGCGGCGAAGACGAACAGGGTCCAGTCGGGCAGCCTCTGCTGTGCGCAGACCAGCAGCCCCGCGACCGACGCGGCCGCGAACAGCGTGACGGGACGCAGCACACGGCGCTGCCCGTACCGGTCGACCATCCGCGAGACCTGCGGCCCCATGACGGCCGCCGCCATGGCGAGCGTCGCGGAGAGCGCACCCGCCAGTCCGTAACGGCCGGTCAGCTGGGACACCATCGTCACCACGCCGATCCCCATCATGGACAGCGGCATCCGGCCGAAGAATCCGGCCGCCGAGAACTCCCGGCTTCCCGGGGCGGCGAAGATGGCGCGGTAGGGGCTGGGCAAGGGGTACTCCGGGAAGGCCTGTCAGGTGTGCAGTGGCTGACACAGCTTACGGGTGCTCACCGACCACGTCGGTTGCCGCACTGTCGGAGGCGGGTGGCAGGATCGGGTGCATGTCCGATCTGCGTGATCCCGCTCCCTACGACGCCCTGCTGCTGCTCTCCTTCGGCGGTCCCGAAGGCCCTGACGACGTGGTCCCGTTCCTGGCGAACGTGACGCGTGGCCGGGGCATCCCCGAAGAGAGGCTGAAAGAGGTCGGCAAGCACTATTTCCTCTTCGGCGGCGTGAGCCCGATCAACGCGCAGAACAGGGCGCTGCTCGACGCCCTGCGCAAGGACTTCGCGGACCACGCCCTGGATCTCCCGGTGTACTGGGGCAACCGCAACTGGGCCCCGTACCTCACCGACACCCTCCGCGAGATGATCACGGACGGCCACCGCCGGATCGCCGTGCTCGCCACCAGCGCCTACGCCTCGTACTCCGGCTGCCGGCAGTACCGCGAGAACCTGGCGGAGTCGTTGTCCGCCCTGGAGGCGGAGGGGCTCCCGGTGCCCCGGGTGGACAAGCTGCGGCACTACTTCAACCACCCCGGCTTCGTACGGCCGATGGTCGACGGCGTGCTGGCGTCGCTGGACGGTCTCCCCGACGACGTCAGGGCGGGGGCACACCTGGCGTTCACCACGCACTCCATCCCGACCTCCGCGGCAGACACCTCCGGGCCGGTCGGGACGCACGGCGCCGGCGGCTCCTACGTGGCCGAGCACCTGGATGTGGCACGGCTGATCAGTGAGGCCGTGCGCGAGGAGACCGGCGTCGACCATCCGTGGAAGCTCGTCTACCAGTCGCGCAGCGGCGCCCCGCACATCCCGTGGCTGGAGCCCGACATCTGCGACCACCTGGAGGCACTCCACGGCGACGGTGTCCCGGCGGTCGTCATGGCCCCCATCGGCTTCGTGTCCGACCACATGGAGGTGCTGTACGACCTCGACACGGAGGCCACCGCGAAGGCCGCCGAGCTCGGGCTGCCCGTGCGCCGCTCCGCGACGGTGGGCGCGGACCCCCGGTTCGCCGCCGCCGTGCGTGAGCTGGTCCTGGAGCGCGCCGCCGCCGAACAGGACCGCCCGGTGGCGCCCTGTGCCCTGGGCGCGCTCGGCCCCTCCCACGACCTCTGTCCGGTCGGCTGCTGCCCGGCCAGGACGCTCAAGCCGGCCGCCGCGGGCGCCGACAGCCCGTTCTAGCCGCCACCGTCCGCCTTCCCGCCACCGTCCGCCCCTCCGTCACCGTCCGGCCTCCCTCACGCGGACGGTGACAGGCCCGTCCCGGACCCGCGACACCACCTCTGGAGCGTTGTGACCGACCCCCTCCTGACCGAACTGCTCGACCTCGCCCTTGAGGCGGCCCGCCGGGCCGGCGCGCTGCTGCGTGACGGCCGCCCCGCGGATCTCGGGGTGGCCGCGACGAAGTCCAGCCCGATCGACGTCGTCACCGAGATGGACATCCGGGCGGAGAAGCTGATCACCGGCTACCTCTCCGAGCACCGCCCCGCCGACGGGTTCCTCGGCGAGGAGGGCGCCAGCGCCGAGGGCAGCAGCGGTATCCGGTGGGTCATCGACCCGCTCGACGGCACGGTGAACTACCTCTACGGCCTCCCGACCTGGTCCGTCTCCATCGCCGCCGAGCGCGACGGCGAGCGGGTCGTCGGCGTGGTCGAGGCCCCGATGCGGCGTGAGACCTTCCACGCCGTGCTCGGCGGTGGCGCGTACGGGAACGGCGAGGCACTGCGCTGCCGGCCCACGGCGCCCCTCGACCAGTCCCTGGTGGCGACCGGCTTCAACTACGTCACCGGGGTGCGCGCCCACCAGGCGGCCGTCGCCCAGCTGCTGATCCCGAGGCTGCGGGACATCCGGCGCGGCGGATCCGCCGCCATCGAACTCTGCGACGTGGCGGCCGGCCGGCTCGACGGCTACTACGAGCGCGGCCTGCACCCGTGGGACGTCGCGGCGGGCGACCTCATCGCCAGGGAGGCCGGCGCCCTCACCGGGGGCAGGCCCGGACGCCCCGCGGACGGAGACCTGACGATCGCGGCGACCCCGGGGGTCTTCGAGCCGCTGCAGGCCCTTCTGGAGGAACTGGGAGCCTGGCACGACTGACGTATGCGCCCCCTGAGCCCACTGGTCGGCCGAGGGAGGGCGCCGGCACGAGAGAGGGCCCCGGAGAGCCATTGAGGCTCTCCGGGGCCCTCTCGTGGCGGCTCAGACGCTCGTGGCGCTGATTTCCACGCCGTGCTCGGCGGCGAGGCGGTGCAGGTCGTCAAGCTCTCCCTGCTCGACATCCGCGAGGAAGTCGTCGCCCGTCTCGCGAGCCCTGGTGAGGTCGGACTCTGTGGTCTTGATTCGTTGCAGCAGGCCTGCGGTGAAAGCGTCCATGAAGCGCCCCCTCGTCGTGGGTCGGTGGCACGGGGGTGTGCCCGGTGGTCCTCCGGCCCGGGCCGGAGTGCGGGTGATCACGCAGTCCCTCTGGATGCAGGACGGGCTGTGGTACGCCACATGCAGGGCGTGATCGCGGGGTGTGAGAGCGTCCTCCCCGCCGTCCGCCCGGGAGAAACCTCAACTGGCCCGGAAATCCCATCATTTCCCTGGAGCAGCGGTCCGTGCGGCGTCGTCTTACCGCCGGTTTATGCGCGTTACGGGCAGGATGGACGCGCACAGTCGGTGCCGCTGACGTGCGGCGAGCGGCCGGATCGAGGGCCCTCGCCGTTTTTTCTGAGATCTACGGAAGGACTGCGCCGTGCGCGTACTCGTCGTCGAGGACGAGCAGCTGCTCGCCGATGCGGTGGCCACCGGGCTGCGCCGGGAGGCCATGGCCGTCGACGTCGTCTACGACGGAGCGGCGGCTCTCGAGCGTGTCGGGGTCAACGACTACGACGTCGTCGTGCTGGACCGGGACCTCCCGGTGGTGCACGGGGACGACGTCTGCCGCAAGATCGTCGAACTCGGTATGCCCACCAGGGTGCTCATGCTCACCGCGTCGGGTGACGTCAGCGACCGGGTCGAGGGCCTGGAGCTGGGTGCGGACGACTACCTGCCCAAGCCCTTCGCCTTCAGCGAGCTGACGGCACGGGTGCGCGCCCTGGGGCGCCGCACCACGGTCGCGCTGCCGCCGGTCCTGGAGCGGGCCGGCATCAAGCTCGACCCCAACCGCCGTGAGGTCTTCCGGGACGAGCAGGAGATCCAGCTCGCTCCGAAGGAGTTCGCGGTCCTGGAGGTCCTGATGCGCAGCGAGGGCGCCGTCGTGTCGGCCGAGCAGCTGCTCGAGAAGGCGTGGGACGAGAACACCGACCCGTTCACCAACGTGGTGCGGGTGACCGTCATGACTCTGCGGCGCAAGCTCGGCGAGCCTCCGGTGATCGTCACCGTCCCCGGCTCCGGATACCGGATCTGAGGGCGTGATGCCGGCTTCCCCCGCGCCCGTGAAGGCGCCCCCGAAACCGACCTGGGAACCCAAGGCCCAGGAGTCCCCGTACCCCTGGCTGCGCCCGACCATCCGGATACGGCTCACGCTGCTGTACGGCGGCATGTTCCTGATCGCGGGCATCCTGTTGCTGTCGATCATCTACATGCTGGCGGCACAGGCCCTGGACGTGGGCAGCGACCTGCCGTTCGAGGTGGTGAACGGCCAGGTGACCAGCGAGATCTGCGACCTTCCGGTCAAGGCCAGCCCGGACGACTTCAACGCCGCTCTGAACGTTTGTGCCAATCAGCAGCGTGACCATGCGCTCGACGACCTGCTGAACCGCTCACTGCTCGCCCTGGTGGGTCTCAGCGTCATCGCCTTCGCCTTCGGTTACGCCATGGCCGGCCGCGTCCTGTCCCCGCTCGGCCGGATCACCCGCACCGCCCGCAGGGTGGTCGGCACGGACCTGACCCGGCGGATCGAGCTCGACGGACCGGACGACGAGCTCAAGGAGCTCGCGGACACCTTCGACGAGATGCTGGACCGGCTGGAGCGGGCCTTCACGGCCCAGCAGCGGTTCGTGGGCAACGCCTCGCACGAGCTGCGTACGCCCCTCGCGATCAACCGCACGCTGCTGGAGGTCCATCTCTCGGACCCCGAGGCCCCGCCGGAGCTCCACCAGCTGGGCAAGACGCTCCTGGCCACGAACGAGCGCAGCGAGCAACTGGTCGAGGGGCTGCTGCTGCTCGCCCGCAGCGACAACCAGATCATCGAACGCAAGCCCGTGGACCTCGCCGAGGTCGCCGACCGTGCCATCGACCAGACCATGGCGGAGGCGGCGGCGAAGGGGGTCGAGGTGCGCGGCGAGCGTGCCCAGGCCGTCGTCCAGGGCAACGGCGTCCTCCTGGAGCGCATCGCGCTCAACCTCGTGCAGAACGCCGTGCGCTACAACGTGGCGGAGGACGGCTGGGTGGAGGTCACCACCGAGCTCCAGCACGGGCAGGCTCTCCTGGTGGTCACGAACACGGGGCCCGTGGTGCCCGCCTACGAGATCGACAACCTCTTCGAGCCGTTCAGGCGGCTGCGCACCGAGCGCACCGGCAGCGACAAGGGCGTCGGACTCGGCCTGTCGATCGCGCGATCCGTCGCGCGGGCGCACGGAGGCCGTATCATCGCGGAGCCCCGCGAGGGCGGTGGTCTCGTGATGCGCGTCACCCTGCCTGTCTGAGAGGCTTCACGGTGTGAGGCCGCATTGGATCGCTCTGTTCGCTTTGGGCGGAATTTTCGAACCCTGTTCCCCTTCTGTCCCTGTGTGATCGATCACAGAAGCGAATTTCCGTATATCTACTCTCCGTGATCGCATCTCCGCCCGAAAGCCTGGAAACGTCCGGGTTTCCGGGGGTCGGTATCACGGGAAGTACACGGGGTGGCGCCCGTGAACTGCAGCAATCGGACCGTGTACGGTCCCCATCGCCACCCAAGCTGATCGCTCACGAGAGATCCGGTTGGGTGTCGATTGAGTAACAGACCTTGATGTGAGGCAAAATCTCCGCCTCAGGTCGGGCACAAGTCCGGCCTCTCACGCGTTACGTGCGCTGAGACACCGCAGACACCCATGAGGGGGAGAGCGAACATGGCAACGGATTACGACACCCCACGCAAGACCGACGACGACGTGGACCAGGACAGCCTCGAAGAGCTCAAGGCTCGTCGGAGCGACAAGACGGCGTCCGCCGTCGACGTGGACGAGTTCGACGCGGCAGAAGGACTGGAGCTGCCCGGCGCGGACCTGTCCAACGAAGAGCTCGCCGTGCGGGTTCTGCCCAAGCAGGCCGACGAGTTCACCTGCATGAGCTGCTTCCTCGTGCACCACAGGAGCCAGCTGGCGCGGGAGAAGAACGGCCAGCCCATCTGCCGCGACTGCGACTGAGGCAGGCCGGCCGTGGCAGGCGACACACCGTTCCGGAAGCGGCGCTTGCGGCGCACGAAGTCGTCGGAGGCACATCAGGGCGGCACAGGCCCGGCAGAGGGCGAGAGCCCCACTGCCGAGCACCAGGCCGCCCTGCCTGCCTCTCCCGGCAGCACACCTGACGACGAGCGGGGCCGCCCGGCCTCGCTCGAAGCGGTGAGGGGAACGGACCCGTCACCCGAGCCCGGGCAGAACGGACCGGACGTGCCTCCCAAGGGCTCCGGCCGCCTGCACACACTGAAACGAGGCGTACGCAAGAGCCGGGAGAGCGCCACGGTCGCAGTCGGCATGGTGGCCGACCGCATCATCGAAACGGCTCCCCGCGTCCCGGTGCGCGACCTCGCCACCCTGCGCAGACAGTTCCCGGGGCTGGGCCCCGAAGAGCTCGCCGACAAACTCGTCGCAGGCGCGTGCAACGCCACGGCGACCGTCGGCGCGGGCATCGGGGCGGCGGCGATGATGCCCGTACCACCCGCCATGCTCGCCGAGCTGGCCGCCGAGATCACCGGAGTGGCAGCCGTCGAGATGAAGCTCGTGGCCGAGCTCCACGAGGTCTACGGCCTGCGCCCGCCGGGCAACCTCGCGCAGCGCAGCACCGCGTACCTCACGTCCTGGACCGAGGAACGCGGCATCGACGTCTCGCGCCCCGCCACGCTCAACGCGGCGCTGGGCGGGCAGATGAAGCGCGAACTGCGTCAGCAGATCATGAAGCGCACCGTCCGCGACCTGCCGAATCTCATCCCGTTCATGGTCGGTGCCGTCGTCGGCGCCCTGATGAACAGACGGGACACCAGAAAGCTCGCCGACCGGGTCAGGAACGACCTCCGGCGCCATCAGGTGCCCTGGGACCGTCTTCCCGAGCTCCCCCCGCTGGAACAGCCGGAGAAGCCCGCCGAGGAGCTCCCCAAGGGCCTGGACGGCCCCGGCCGCTGACCTCTGCCCCGGCCGCTGACCTCTCAGGCGGCTACCGGCGCGAGGGCGTCCACCAGGGCCTGCGGCTCCCGGGTCGACAGATAGACGTACGGCGTCGGGTCGGCCGGATCCGTGACCTTCACCCGCACCGCCGTCGGGACGTAGCTGCGCAGCAGCATGAACGCGCGGGGATCCGCCTTGTACGAGCGCCAGGCGCGCGCCTCCTCCCCGTCCAGCACCTCGGCGTCGCCGAGCGCCTCCAGGGGGATCCGGGCATCGCCCGCGACGAGGGCGCCCGCCACGACCCGGATGCGCGCGGACCCGTACGAGCTGACGCCCGCACAGGCCGCGGCCGTACCGGCGACCAGGCCACCGAGCATGGGCAGGGCGCCGAGCGGCAGGAGCATCAGCGCACAGGCGACACCGACCCCGAAGGCGATGAGCCACCACGAGCGGGGTGCGGTGAGACGTTCGTCGAAGGGAGATGCGGAAGGCTGCATGAAAGCAAGCTTGGCACGGCGCGCCCCTGGGCCGGCAGCGCGGGTAAGGTCTGCGCCTGTGAGTGGAACATCTGCACGTCTGACACCCCCGGCCGGCGCGGTGAAGCCGGTCCGTCATCCCGACGCCCCCGCGCCCGGAGAGATCCTCGGCTCCCACTACGAACACTGTTTCGGCTGTGGTGGCGGACAGCCGCACGGACTGCACCTCCGGGCGACGGCCGGAGAAGGTGTGAGCGTCACCGCCGAATTCACGGTGAAGCCCGCCCATCAGGGCGCTCCGGGGCTGGCGCACGGCGGTGTCCTGGCCACGGCGATGGACGAGACGCTCGGAGCGCTGAGCTGGCTGCTCCGGGTCATCGCGGTGACCGGACGGCTGGAGACCGACTACGTCCTGCCGGTGCCGGTCGACACGGTGCTCTTCCTGGAGGCCGAGGTCACCGCCGTGCACGGCCGGAAGATCTACTGCCGCGCGACGGGCCGGACCGGGAGCCCCGAGGGGCCCGTCGCGGTCCGTGCGGAAGCCCTCTTCATCGAGGTCAAGGTGGACCACTTCATCGACAACGGGCGGCCGGAGGAGATCCAGGCGGCCATGTCCGACCCGGACCAGGTGCGGCGGGCCCGCGCCTTCGAGGTGAACCCCTGATGCGGCACCCCGTCGACGTACTCATCCGCCGGGTCGACCCGGAGGTGCCCCTTCCCGGCTACGGGCACCCCGGTGACGCGGGCGCCGATCTGGTCACCACCGAGGCCGCGGAACTCGCCCCTGGCGAGCGTGCCGTTCTCCCCACCGGGGTGTCGATCGCGCTGCCCGACGGCTACGCCGCCTTCGTGCACCCCCGCTCGGGCCTCGCTGCCCGCTGCGGAGTGGCTCTCGTGAACGCCCCAGGGACGGTCGATGCCGGGTACCGTGGGGAGATCAAGGTCATCGTGGTCAATCTCGACCCACGCGAGACCGTGAGGTTCGAACGGTTCGACCGGATTGCCCAACTGGTCGTCCAGCAGGTCGAGAAGGTGCGCTTCCACGAGGTGACGGAGCTCCCCGGCTCGGCGCGGGCCGAGGGGGGCTTCGGATCCACCGGCGGTCACGCCGCGGTGGACGGCGTCACGGGCGGTAACACCCAGGGTGGGAACAGCTACGCTTCGGTCGTATCCGACCGGGAAGGACGTTGACGTGTTCGGACGTCGCAAGAACAGTGGTTCCGCCAAGGACACGGCGGACGAAGCGCGCGAGGCCGAGCAGGTCGCCGACGAGCTCGACGACACCGGGGCCGAGAGCGGCTCGCGCCGCACGAACCTTCCGCCTGCCCCCCGCCCCGACGGGCCGTGGGACATCTCCGAGGTGTCCCAGCCCGGGGAGGGCCGGGTGGACCTGGGCGGCATCTTCGTGCCCGGGGTCGAGGGCATGGAGCTCCGGGTGGAGGTCGCCGGTGACGCGATCGTCGCGGCCACCGTCGTGCTGCGCGACAGCGCGGTCCAGCTGCAGGCCTTCGCCGCCCCCAAGAAGGAGGGCATCTGGGGCGAGGTGCGCGAGGAGATCGCTTCCGGCATCACCCAGCAGGGCGGGGTCATCGACGAGGTCGAGGGCCCGCTGGGCTGGGAACTGCGCGCCCAGGTCCCCGTACAGCTCCCGGACGGGAAGACCGGTGTGCAACTGGTGCGCTTCGTCGGCATCGACGGACCGCGCTGGTTCCTGCGTGGAGTGATCTCCGGCCAGGGCGCCGTGCAGCCGGAGGCCGCCGGGCTGCTGGAGACGATCTTCCGGGACACCGTCGTCGTCCGTGGTGACGGCCCGATGGCCCCGCGTGACCCGATCGTCCTCAAGCTCCCCAACGACGCCCAGATGGTGCCCGAGGGCGTGCAGCAGGAGGACCAGGAGAGCTCGAAGTTCTCCGGTGGCATGGGCCAGCTCCAGCGTGGGCCCGAGATCACCGAGGTGCGCTGACAGCACCCCCGCTCGCAGAGGCCAGTGGGCCGTACCCCGGGGAGGGGGTGCGGCCCACAGGCCTTTCCATTGCCTCACCGGGTGCCACATGCACATACTGGCGGCTGCCTAGGGAGCGGTACGCACGGCCGCGTACGCACGGGGGAGAGCGATGACACGGAGCACCGACGGACGGACCGGCACGGTCCTGGCCGGGAGTCCGGCCGACGGCCCCATGGTGCGTATCGAGGACCTGCACCGCTCGTACGGGTCCGGCGCGGCGGCCGTGCACGCCCTGCGGGGGGTCTCCTTCCAGATCCCGCGCGGAGAGCTCGTCGCCCTCAAGGGCCGCTCGGGGTCGGGCAAGACCACCCTGCTCAATCTCGTCGGCGGCCTCGACACACCCGACAGCGGGCGGATCACCGTCGGCGGCACCGACCTCTCCGGGCTCGGCGAGGACGGGCTGCTGGAGCTGCGCAGGGACCGGATCGGCTTCATCTTCCAGTCGTTCGGCCTGATCCCGATCCTGACCGCGGCGGAGAACGTCGGCGTGCCCATGCGCCTGCGGAAGACCGACCCGCACGAACGCGAGGAGCGAGTGGCACTGCTGCTCTCCCTGGTGGGCCTCGGCGACCACGCCCAGCAGCGTCCAGGGGAGCTCTCCGGCGGCCAGCAGCAGCGCGTCGCCATCGCCCGCGCCCTCGCCAACCGCCCCGCCCTCCTGATCGCCGACGAGCCCACCGGGCAGCTCGACGCGGAGACCGGACTCGCGGTCATGCAGCTGCTGCGGGCCGTCGTGCGCAGCGAGGGCGTCACCGTCCTCGTCGCCACCCACGATCCCCAGCTGCTCGGCTTCGCCGACCGGGTCCTCGAGCTCAGCGACGGGCACATCGTCGAGCACGCCTGAAGTCGAGCCCGCCTGAAGTCGAGCACGCCTGAAGCAGCGGGCGGACGAGCGGCCGCGCGTCCCCCGGCACCGGCCCCGCATCAGAATCCCGTCAATACGGCCCCGGCGCCCGGCCCTGACCCCATATGCCGGAAATTTTCGAGGTAGCTTCGACACCGGCTCCCGAATCTGCGGCAGCCGGTTCAGAGAAGACAATGGGGCCATGGCACGCGGCAAGCTTCGGATCTACCTGGGTGCGGCACCCGGCGTCGGCAAGACCTACGCGATGCTGTCCGAGGCCCACCGACGTGTGGAGCGGGGCACGGACTGCGTCGTCGCCTTCGTGGAGCACCACGACCGGCCACGCACCGAGGTGCTGCTGCACGGCCTGGAGCAGATCCGGCGGTGCGACATCGAATACCGCTCGGCCGTCTTCGCAGAGATGGACGTCGACGCCGTCCTGGAGCGGGCGCCGGCCGTCGCCCTCGTCGACGAACTCGCCCACACCAATGTGCCCGGCTCCCGCAACGCCAAGCGCTGGCAGGACGTCGAAGAGCTGCTCAAGGCCGGCATCGACGTGGTGTCCACCGTCAACATCCAGCACCTGGAGTCCCTCGGCGACGTCGTCGAGTCGATAACCGGGGTACGCCAGCAGGAGACCGTTCCCGACGAGGTGGCCCGCCGTGCGGACCAGATCGAGCTCGTCGACATGTCGCCCCAGGCGCTGCGCCGCCGTATGGCCCACGGCAACATCTACCAGTCCGACAAGGTCGACGCGGCCCTGTCGAACTACTTCCGGCCGGGCAACCTCACCGCCCTGCGCGAGCTCGCCCTCCTCTGGGTCGCCGACCGTGTCGACGAGTACCTCCAGCAGTACCGCGGCGAGCACGACATCAGCGCCCCGTGGCAGGCCCGCGAGCGTATCGTCGTCGGGCTGACCGGCGGCCCCGAGGGCCGTACGCTCATCCGCCGGGCCTCACGGATGGCCGCCAAGGGGTCCGGCAGCGAGATCCTCGCGGTGTACATCGCGCGCAGCGACGGACTGACCTCCGCCTCGCCCAAGGAGCTCACGGTCCAGCGCACCCTCGTCGAGGACCTCGGGGGGACCTTCCACCACGTCATCGGTGACGACATACCCTCGGCGCTCCTCGCGTTCGCCCGGGGCGTCAACGCCACCCAGATCGTCCTCGGCTCCAGCCGCCGCAAGACCTGGCAGTACGTCTACGGCCCCGGGGTCGGCGCCACCGTCGCCCGCGAGTCGGGCCCCGACCTCGACGTGCACATCGTCACGCACGAAGAGGTCGCCAAGGGGCGCGGGCTGCCCATCGCACGCGGTGCCCGGCTCAGCCGCACCCGGATCATCTCCGGCTGGCTGACCGGCGTGGGCGGGCCCGCCCTCCTCACGCTCCTCCTGCACGGCATGGAGAACGGACCCGGACTCGCCAACGACGTCCTGCTCTTCCTCTTCCTGACCGTCGCGGCCGCCCTCCTCGGAGGCCTGGCACCCGCCCTCGCCTCGGCCGCCGCCGGCTCGCTGCTCCTGAACTACTGGTTCACGCCCCCGACCCACACCCTGACCGTCCAGGACCCCGAGAACTTCGTCGCCATCGTGATCTTCTTCGCGGTGGCGGTCGCGGTCGCATCCGTGGTGGACCTCGCGGCCCGGCGCACCCATCAGGCGGCGCGGCTGCGCGCCGAGTCCGAGATCCTCTCCACCCTCGCCGGGAGCGTCCTCCGGGGCGAGACGGCCCTGGACGCCCTGCTGGACCGGGTCCGCGAGACCTTCGGCATGGAGTCGGTCGCCCTGCTGGAGAGGCAGAGCGATGTCGAGCCCTGGACCTGCGCCGGATCCGTCGGACCCGCACCCGTGGCCAGACCCGACGACGCGGATGTGGACATGCCCGTCGGGGACCACATGGCGCTGGCGCTCTCCGGCCGGGTGCTGCCCGCGGAGGACCGCCGGGTCCTCGGTGCCTTCGCCGCGCAGGCCGTCGTCGTACTCGACCGGCAGCGCCTGGTGGGAGAGGCGGAGGCGGCCCGGCGGCTGGCCGAGGGCAACCGGATCAGGACCGCGCTGCTCGCCGCCGTCAGCCACGACCTGCGTACACCGCTGGCGGCCATCAAGGCCGCGGTGAGCTCCCTGCGCTCCGACGACGTCTCCTGGTCCGACGAGGACGAGGCGGAGCTCCTCGCGGCCATCGAGGACGGCGCCGACCGCCTGGACCACCTGGTCGGCAATCTGCTCGACATGTCGCGCCTGCAGACCGGCACGGTCACCCCGCTGATCCGTGAGCTCGACCTCGACGAGGTCGTCCCGATGGCACTCGGCGGCGTACCGGAGGGCAGCGTCGACCTGGACATCCCCGAGACGCTGCCCATGGTCGCCGTCGACCCGGGACTGCTGGAGCGGGCCGTCGCCAACATCGTCGAGAACGCCGTCAAGTACAGCCCCGGAAGGGAGCGCGTCACCGTCGCCGCCAGCTCTCTGGGCGAACGCGTCGAGCTCCGTGTGGCCGACCGGGGCCGCGGTGTACCCGACGAGGCCAAGGACCGCATATTCGAGCCCTTCCAGCGGTACGGCGACGCCCCGCGCGGCGCCGGGGTCGGCCTCGGGCTCGCCGTCGCCCGCGGCTTCGTGGAGTCCATGGGCGGCACCTTGGACGCCGAGGACACCCCGGGCGGCGGACTCACCATGGTCCTCACGCTCACCGCCGCTCCGGGCCAGGTCCGGGCCGGCCCCGTACCGCCCGCGCACATCACCTCATGAGAACCCCGGGGACCACTCCCGCCCCGTACACGTATTCCGGAAAGGCAGGTCCGCGATGACCCGGGTGCTCGTGGTCGACGACGAGCCGCAGATCGTGCGCGCCCTCGTGATCAACCTCAAGGCGCGCAGGTACGAGGTGGACGCGGCACCCGACGGGGCGACCGCGCTGCAGCTCGCGGCGGCGCGCCACCCCGACGTCGTCGTCCTCGACCTCGGGCTGCCCGACATGGACGGCGTCGAGGTGATCAGGGGCCTGCGCGGATGGACACGGGTGCCGATCCTCGTGCTCTCGGCCCGCCACACCTCCGACGAGAAGGTCGAGGCCCTGGACGCCGGGGCCGACGACTACGTCACCAAGCCGTTCGGCATGGACGAGCTGCTGGCCAGGCTGCGCGCCGCCGTGCGCAGGGCGGAACCTGTCGGCCAGGACGGCGGGGACGACCTCGTGATCGTCGAGACCGAGGGGTTCACCGTCGACCTCGCTGCGAAGAAGGTCCACCGTGAGGGCCGGGACGTGCGGCTCACGCCCACGGAATGGCACCTACTGGAGGTCCTCGTCCGGAACGCCGGGCGCCTCGTCAGCCAGAAGCAGCTGCTCCAGGAGGTCTGGGGGCCCTCGTACGGCACCGAGACCAACTACCTGCGGGTCTACATGGCGCAGCTGCGCCGCAAGCTGGAGGCGGATCCCTCGCATCCCAGACACTTCGTGACCGAGCCCGGCATGGGCTACCGCTTCGAGCGTGGACGATCCGTCCCGGAGTGATCGGTGCCACTCGTTCGAGTGGCACCTGCGTGGGCCAGCCCCTACCACAGGAGACCGGTACCCTTCGGGTATGAGCGCTGTTCCCCGATCCGAGAAGTCAGGCAGGGCGGAAAGGCCGTCCGGCCGCTTCCGCCGCATGCTCGACCGGCTGTCCAGCTCCCAGGAGGACCTCGAGTCCGAGGAACTCCAGGAGGACACGCACGCTTCGGGCTGCACACGCATCTCGGAGTGCTCGGACCGGCAGATCGTCAAGGTCACTGGTACCTTGCGGACCGTCACCCTGCGCCCACGGGCCGGAGTGCCCGCCCTCGAGGCTGAACTCTTCGACGGCACCGCGCCGCTCGACGTGGTCTGGCTGGGCCGGCGTTCCATCGTCGGCATAGAACCGGGCCGCAGACTCATCGCGTCGGGCCGCGTGGCCATGAGCCACGGGCGCCGGGTGCTGTTCAACCCCAAATACGAACTCCGACCGCTCGGCAAGGAGTAGCCGGTGACGTCTCTCGACAAGCCGACGTCCGAAAAGGACCAGCCCCACCGCACCGACCAGCAGGACGCCGACGCGAAGGCGGTCACGGAAGCCGCGCTCTTCGAGGCGTTCGGTGGCGTGCGCGGAATGGTGGAGACAGTCCTGCCCGGGCTGCTCTTCGTCACGATCTTCACCATCAACAAGGATCTGAAGGCCTCGGCCATCGCGGCCCTGGCGGTCTCCTTGGTCCTCGTCGCGGTACGGCTGATCCGCAAGGACACCGTCAAGCACGCCTTCAGCGGCGTCTTCGGCGTCGGCTTCGGTGTCGTCTTCGCGATGATGACCGGCAACGCCAAGGACTTCTACCTGCCGGGCATGATCTACACGCTCGGGCTCGCCCTCGCGTACCTCGTCACGACGCTCGCCGGGGTGCCGTTGATCGGTCTGATCCTCGGCCCGGTCTTCAAGGAGAACCTCTCCTGGCGCACCAGGAACCCGGGCCGTAAGAAGGCGTACGCCAAAGCCAGTTACGCCTGGGGGCTGATCCTCCTCGCCAAGTGCGCGATCCTCTTCCCGCTGTACTGGTGGGCCGACACCACGCAGCTCGGCTGGGTGCTGGTCGCACTCAAGATCCCGCCGTTCCTGCTCGCGGTGTATCTGACCTGGGTCTTCCTCGCCAAGGCTCCGCCGCCCATCGACGTCTTCGCCGAGATGGAGGCGGAGGAGCAGGCCGAGAAGGAACGCAAGGCCGCCGGGAACACCCCGGCCCACGGGCTCGCGCAGGCGGAACAGGACCTCCTGGCCCCCGGGTTCGCCGACACGGCGCGCGACGCCGGTCCTTCCGGGGACCGACGCACGCCGTGACCCCGGCGCCCTGAGGCCGGGCGGGCCGCCCGGCTCCGTCCGCAGGACACGCGGAGGGGCCCGGACCGGACGTCGATGACGTCCGGTCCGGGCCCCTCCGCACGCCTGGAGGTCCTCGGGCGGGTGCCTCAGTCCTCGGCAGGTTCCCGGCGGACCGACAACAGGTCCTCCAACTGCTCCTCACGAGCCTGGGCGGCCACGAACAACAGCTCGTCACCGGCCTCCAGGGTCTCCTCGGGGCTCGGCGTCAGCACACGCGTGCCACGGATGATCGTGACGAGCGAGGTGTCCTCGGGCCAGTCCACATCGCTCACCCGGGTGCCGGCCATCGCCGACTCCGGGGGCAGGGTCAGCTCGACCAGGTTGGCGTCGCCGTGGCTGAAGCGCAGCAGCCGGACCAGATCGCCGACGCTCACCGCCTCCTCGACCAGGGCGGACATCAGACGCGGCGTGGAGACCGCGACGTCGACGCCCCAGGACTCGTTGAACAGCCACTCGTTCTTCGGGTTGTTCACCCGGGCGACGACCCTCGGTACGCCGTACTCGGTCTTCGCGAGCAGCGAGACGACAAGATTGACCTTGTCGTCACCCGTCGCGGCGATCACGACGTTGCACCGCTGGAGCGCCGCCTCGTCGAGCGACGTGATCTCGCAGGCGTCCGCGAGGAGCCACTCGGCCATCGGGACCCGCTCCACCGAGATGGCGGTCGGCGCCTTGTCGATCAGCAGCACCTCGTGCCCGTTCTCCAGGAGCTCGGCCGCGATGGAACGGCCCACCGCACCGGCCCCGGCAATCGCGACGCGCATCAGTGACCGCCCTCCTCGGGACCTTCGGCGAAGGCCTCCTCGACCTTCGCGATCTCGTCCGTACGCATCATCACGTGGACGAGGTCGCCCTCCTGCAGAACCGTCTGCGACGTGGGCAGTATGGCCTCACCCAGCCGGGTGAGGAAGGCGACACGGACGCCCGTCTCCTCCTGCAGAGTGCTGATCTTGTGCCCGATCCAGGACGGCGTCGTGTGCACCTCGGCGAGCTGCACACCACCGCTGGGGTCGCGCCACAGCGGCTCCGCGCCCGACGGCAGCAGCCGCCGCAGCATCTGGTCCGCCGTCCAGCGGACCGTGGCGACCGTGGGGATGCCCAGCCGCTGGTAGACCTCGGCACGCCGCGGGTCGTAGATGCGCGCCGCGACGTTCTCGATGCCGAACATCTCGCGGGCCACCCGGGCGGCGATGATGTTGGAGTTGTCCCCGCTGCTGACGGCCGCGAAGGCGCCGGCCTCCTCGATCCCCGCCTCGCGCAGGGTGTCCTGGTCGAAGCCGACCCCGCTGACCCGCCTGCCGCCGAATCCGGCGCCGAGCCGACGGAACGCGGTGGGGTCCTGGTCGATCACGGCGACCGTGTGCCCCTGCTGTTCCAGGGTCTGCGCGAGAGCGGCTCCGACACGCCCGCAGCCCATGATGACGATGTGCACCTTGCCCCTACCTCGCCGTCCTGGTCGTCCGGATGACCTGCGAAAACACCCTGCTCACACTTCTCTCTCAGCTTGCGGGGCAAACGATGGGGCAACCACCTTCGGCGTTGCCCGTGGATGAGCTTATGCGGCGACGCGCGCGGCGCCTCATCCGAGTGTGCGTACCCCGCGGGCCGATGAGCAAAAGAGGAGGCTGACGGCAGGCGGACGGGGAAGCGGCCGGCCCGCGCGGAGGGGGAGCGGCCGATGTGCCGACGGGGGAGCGGCCCACGTGCCGACGAGGGAGCGGCCCACGTGCCGACGAAAGCTCAGGCCCGTCCGTACCGCAAGGATGACGAGGGCCCAGGCCCGTCCGTACCGCAAGGATGACGAGGGCCCCGGCCCGTCCGCACCGCAAGGATTTCGTTAAGGATTCCATGGACTTTTCCGGTGAGGGCGGGTAATTATGAAGGTTTTCGGGGCATCGAGGGGGTGGTGCTTCGGTGGCGTGTCCCAGCAGCGCTTACGATCCTCACCGTGTCCAAACTGACCGACGTGCCCAAACGGATCCTGATCGGCCGGGCGCTGCGCAGCGACAAGCTGGGGGAAACACTCCTCCCCAAGCGCATCGCGCTCCCCGTCTTCGCATCCGACCCGCTGTCCTCCGTTGCGTACGCACCCGGAGAAGTCCTCCTCGTGCTGTCCATCGCGGGCGTGTCGGCGTACCACTTCAGTCCGTGGATCGCGCTGGCGGTCGTGGTCCTGATGTTCACCGTCGTCGCCTCGTACAGGCAGAACGTCCGCGCGTACCCGAGCGGAGGCGGCGACTACGAGGTCGCCAACACCAACCTGGGCCGCAAGGCCGGCCTGACCGTCGCCAGCGCCCTCCTCGTCGACTACGTCCTCACCGTGGCGGTGTCGATCTCCTCGGGTGTCGAGAACCTCGGCTCCGCCATCCCCTTCGTCGTCGAGCACAAGACGTTCTGCGCCATAGGCGCCATCGTGCTGCTGACGCTGATGAACCTGCGCGGCGTCAAGGAGTCCGGCAAGCTGTTCGCCATTCCCACGTACCTCTTCGTGGCGGGCGTCTTCGCGATGATCGCCTGGGGCGCGTTCCGCGGACTGGTCCTCGGCGACACCATGCACGCGCCGACCTCGGACTACGAGATCAAGCCCGAGCACCAGGGGCTGGCCGGCTTCGCCCTCGTCTTCCTGCTCCTGCGCGCCTTCTCGTCCGGCTGCGCCGCCCTCACCGGCGTCGAGGCGATCAGCAACGGCGTGCCCGCCTTCCGGAAGCCGAAGAGCAAGAACGCCGCGACCACCCTCGCGGCCATGGGCCTGCTGGCCGTCACCATGTTCTGCGGCATCATCGGCCTCGCCATGGCCACCGACGTGAAGATGGCTGAGAACCCCGCGAAGGACCTCATCCACAACGGCGTCGCGGTCGGCGCGAACTTCGTCCAGGACCCGGTGATCTCCCAGGTCGCCGCGGCGGTGTTCGGCGAGGGCACGTTCTTCTTCGTCTTCCTGGCGGCGGCCACCGCCCTCGTGCTCTTCCTCGCCGCGAACACCGCGTACAACGGTTTCCCGCTGCTCGGCTCGATCCTCGCCCAGGACCGGTACCTGCCCCGCCAGCTGCACACCCGAGGCGACCGGCTCGCCTTCTCCAACGGCATCGTGCTGCTCGCAGGTGCCGCGATCCTGCTGGTCTGGATCTACGGGGCCGACTCGACCCGGCTCATCCAGCTCTACATCGTCGGCGTCTTCGTCTCCTTCACGCTCAGCCAGACCGGAATGGTGCGGCACTGGAACCGCCACCTGCGCACCGAGAAGGACCCGGCGAAGCGCCGGCACATGGTCCGCTCCCGGGCGATCAACACGTTCGGCGCGTTCTTCACCGGCCTGGTGCTGGTTGTCGTCCTGGCCACCAAGTTCACCCACGGCGCCTGGGTCGCACTGCTCGGCATGGTGATCTTCTTCGGCACGATGACCGCGATCCGCAAGCACTACGACCGGGTCGCCGAAGAGATCGCCGCGTCCGAGACACCGTCCGACGACACCGTCCGTCCCTCGCGCGTCCACTCGATCGTCCTGGTCTCCAAGCTCCACCGGCCCACGCTGCGTGCCCTCGCGTACGCCAAGCTCGTGCGGTCCGACCAGCTGGAGGCGCTTTCCATCAGCGTCGACCACGAGGAGACGAAGGCGCTCAGGGAGGACTGGGAGCGCCGAGGCATCGACATTCCGCTGAAGATCCTGGACTCGCCCTACCGCGAGGTGACCCGGCCGGTCATCGAGTACGTCAAGGGCCTGCGCAAGGACCGCCCGCGCGACGTGGTCAGCGTCTACATCCCCGAATACGTGGTCGGCCACTGGTACGAACACCTGCTGCACAACCAGAGCGCGCTGCGGCTCAAGGGGAGGCTCCTCTTCACGCCGGGCGTGATGGTGACCTCGGTGCCCTACCAGCTGGAGTCCTCCGAGGCCGCGAAGGTGCGGGCCCGGAGGCGTGCGGACTGGAACGCCCCGGGTGCGGTCCGCCGAGGCCCCGTCGAACGGCGGCACCACAGGGAGCCCGGCAACAAGGGGCCGGGTAACAAGGAGCCCGGCAACAAGAGCTGACGCGGGCATTCCGTTCGTGGTAAGCGGTCGGCCGACACCCACGTAGACTCGTAGGTTGTTGTCCGGCCGCTTCGCCGCTCTCCCTTTCCCTCATCTCTGGAGCCACCCCCTCATGCAGAACGAATCCACCTCGTCGCAGACCGGGGAGCAGCAGAACGCGGAGTCGCTCGTCGGCCGGGAGTACGAGGTCGAGGTCGGCCCCGTCGCCCACGGCGGCCACTGCATCGCGCGCACCGACGAGGGCCAGGTGCTCTTCGTGCGCCACACCCTCCCCGGCGAGAAGGTCGTCGCCCGGGTCACCGAGGGTGAGAGCGACTCGCGCTTCCTCCGAGCCGACGCGGTCACGGTCGTCGAGGCCTCCAAGGACCGGGTCGAGGCCCCGTGCCCGTACGCCGGCCCCGGCAAGTGCGGCGGCTGCGACTGGCAGCACGCCAAGCCCGGCGCCCAGCGCCGCCTCAAGGGCGAAGTGATCGCCGAGCAGCTCCAGCGCCTTGCGGGCCTCACGCCCGAGGAGGCCGGCTGGGACGGAACGGTCATGCCGGCCGAGGGCGACAAGCTCCCGCCGGGCCAGGTCCCCGCGTGGCGCACGCGTGTGCAGTACGCCATCGACGCGGACGGCCGGGTCGGGCTGCGCAAGCACCGCTCGCACGATGTCGAGGTCATCGACGAGTGCCTGATCGCGGCCCCCGGCGTCTCCGAGCTCGGGATCGAGAAGCAGGACTGGCCGCAGATGGCCACGGTCGAGGCCATCTCGGCCACCGGCTCCCACGACCGCCAGGTCATCCTCACCCCGCGAGAGGGCGGCCGGCTGCCCCTGGTCGAGCTGGACAAGCCCGTCTCCGTGATGCGCGTCGACGAGAAGGACGGCGGCGTCCACCGCGTCCACGGCCGTGCCTTCGTCCGCGAGCGCGCCGACGACCGTACGTACCGCGTCGGCTCGGGCGGCTTCTGGCAGGTCCACCCGCAGGCGGCCGACACCCTGGTCCGCGCGGTCATGCAGGGCCTGCTGCCCCGCAAGAACGACACGGCGCTCGACCTCTACTGCGGCGTCGGGCTGTTCGCGGGCGCCATCGGCCAGCGGATCGGCGAGAAGGGCGCGGTGCTGGGCATCGAGTCCGGCAAGCGCGCGGTCGAGGACGCCCGT
This sequence comes from Streptomyces pratensis, assembly GCF_016804005.1. GTDB lineage: Bacteria > Actinomycetota > Actinomycetes > Streptomycetales > Streptomycetaceae > Streptomyces > Streptomyces pratensis_A. The sequence continues at coordinate 2,066,850 of NZ_CP051486.1, forward strand.
CACAACCTGAAGGACCTGGACCGGGTCCGCATCGAGCACGGCAAGGTCGACCAGGTACTGCCGCGCACGGGCATCACGGAATGCGACCTGATCGTCCTGGACCCGCCGCGCGCGGGAGCGGGCAAGGCGACGGTCAAGCAGCTGGCCGCCCTGGGCGCACGGCGTATCGCGTACGTGGCCTGCGACCCGGCGGCGCTGGCGCGGGACCTGGCGTACTTCCGGGACGGGGGGTACAAGGTGCGGACGCTGCGGGCGTTCGACCTGTTCCCGATGACCCACCATGTCGAGTGCGTCGCGATCCTTGAGCCGGTCGTGAAGGGCGCCTGACCTGCAGGTTTCCCGATGTACATTATGTGCGTTGTGGGCGTTACGGGCGATATCTTGACGCTGAAATGACGCTCGTTCTGACTGGGTGTCAGGCAGGTGATCGTGCAGGTCGCGCTGGGTACTGGATGTAGTTTCCGAGGTCTGACTTTATGGAGACTTGAAGGGAAGCGGTCCGTTCCGCCGTCGCTGATTGCGGCGGCGGGGCGCGCTGCCAGGCGCGGTATCGCGGCTGGCAGTCGGGCGGGCGCTCAGTAGGTGGGTCCGTATGGGCTCAAGCCGTGCATGTACGGCTTGAGGTCCTCGGCCCGGGGCTCGGGCATTTCCGGCATCAACGGTGAACCATTGAGCGGATTTTAAGGCTGGGCGTAGAGGCTGGTCCAATCCTGGGCCGTCGCCTCGAAGCGCGGTCGTACAGACCTCGCCCCGGCCCGGCGGGGGCGAGGTCTGCCGGGGCGAGGGTGCGGGCGGAGGAGCCGATGTCAGCTGTCGGTGTCGAGGTGGGCTCGCACGGCGTCGACGAACTCGTCGACGTGTTGGAAGACACCGCCGTGCCCGGCCCCTGGGTAGATGATCAGCGTGCTGCCGGGAATGCGGGCGTGCATGTCGTGGGACAGCTCGCTGGGGACCATGCGGTCGTGGTCGCCGTTGGCGATGAGCGTCGGGGCACTGATGCGGGAGAGGTCCTGCGGTTCAGCCTGGCCCCAGCCCCGGATGGTGGTGATCTGGCGGTGGAAGGACGACAGTGTGATGGGGGTGTCACGATCCATGACGCGCTCGCGCAAGCGCGCGAGGTAGGCATTGGCTGCCGCCTTGCCCGCTGGAGTGCGGGGAAAGAACAGGAACTCCTTGGCATCGGTGCGGGCGATCGCGGCGCGGGCCATGTCCCAGTAGACGTAGGCTCCGCCTGTCGGACGGTCGATTCCGGCTCCCCCGGCGGGGCCGGTTCCGGCCAGGACGAGGCGGCGCACGAGTCCCCGCGCATCGAGGGCCACCTGCTGGGCGACGAAGCCGCCGAGCGAGAATCCGAGCAGGTCTATCTGGGTCAGGCCGAGGGCGGCTACGAATCCCTCCGCCGCACGCGCCATCGCGGCGATGGTGCCCGGGATACGGCCGGTGGATCCGCCGACCCCGGGGAGGTCGAGCGCGACGATGCGGCGGTCGCGGGCGAGCGCGTCGACAAATCGTGGATCCCACTCGTCGAGCGTGGCGCCCAGGTGAGTGAGCAGGACCAGCGGGACGCCGTTCTGGGGGCCGAGGTCGCGGTAGACGAGCGTGTTCGAACCTACGACGATGCGGCGGTTGGGCGCCGTGGCCCACGTGGTCGGGCGGGGAAGGGCGTTGGACTCAGCCACGGGTGGTCACCGCCTTCGGGTCGGTGGTGACCAGGACCTTGCCGCGTGTGCCGCCGGCGAGCGCCTCGTTGAGAGCCCGCGGGGTCTGGTCGAATGGGAGCACCCGGTCGATGATCGGGCGCAGCACCCCGTCGTCGACCAGCCCGGCTACCTGGCGCAGCGCGGCGCTGTCGGGTGTGATGAACAGGAAGCGGTAGGTGACCCCGAGTGCGCGTGCCCGGCGTCGGGTCCGGGCGCTCAGGGCCCGGATGGCGAGCCGGACGATCGGGTTGACGCCGACGCGCCGCGCGAAGGCCGGGTCGGGCGGGCCCGTGATGCCGATGACGGTGCCGCCTGGGCGCACAACGCCGAGGGAAGCCTGCAGCGTGGCTCCGCCCTGGGTGTCGAGGACGAGGTCGACGGGCGTGCCGGCGAGGCTCTGCGCGAGGTCGTCGTGGCGGTAGTCGATGACGATGTCGGCACCGAGCTCTCGTGCGGCTGCGATGTTCGCCGTCGAGACGGTGGTGGCGACGGTGCAGCCCAGGTGCTTGGCGAGCTGGATCGCGACCGATCCCACGCCGCCGGTGCCGCCGTGGATGAGGACGGTCTGGCCGGGCTTCACCTTGCCCATCTCGATGAGGGCCTGCCAGGCCGTGAGCGCGACGACGGGGAGCCCCGCGGCCTCGACCAGGCTCACCGACCTGGGTACGGGTGTCATCGTGGCGGCGTCGACCGCGACGAACTCGGACAAGGTGCCCGTGGCCGCCAGATCGACATAGCCGTACACGTGGTCGCCCACGGCGATGTCGCGTACCGCGGAGCCGGCCTCGACGACCTCGCCGGAGAGCTCACCGCCCATGACTTTGGGCAGCCGGACCGGGAAGATTGCCTTGAACTCGCCGGTGCGGAGCCGCTCGTCGGCGTGGTTGACGCCCGACGCGACCATGCGCACGAGCACCTCGTGGGGGGCGGGGACCGGTACGGGCATCTCGACCTGACGCAAGGGGGAGCCGTACTTCTCGACGACGAAGGCTTTCACGGGGCACTCCTGGCAAAGTGTTTCTGGGGGATCGGGTATCTCGGCGGCGGGGGCATCCCGGATGGCCGCCGTACCTCTCGAACCAGTTTGTGTCGTTTTACTGGCTACGGCGCGGACGCATTGTGCCCTGAGTCGCGTTCACCATCAGGCCACCGGCACGACCGGGGCAGTGATCCGGTCGGCGGCACCTCCCTGGAGGCGATCCAGGGAAGCGGCGATCCCGTCGTGGGGCGCGCCGAGCGGTACCGCGCTGACCTCGGTCAGGCGGGTGTACTGCGCGTCGGTCAGCTGGACGTCGAGGGCGTCGAGGTAGCTGTCGACCTGAGAGAGGTTGCGCGGGCCGATGATCGGGACGAGGGTGGCCGTGGAGCGTGCGGCGCGCTCTCGCACCCAGGCCACCGCCACCTGGGCGGGCGCCACGCCGGTCTCCTCGGCGATGGCCAGGACGGTGTCGACGACGGCGGTCTTCTGGCCAGTGCTCTCGGTGTGGATGACCATGCCCAGGTCGCTCAGGCGCCCCTCGGCGGAGCCGCGGTACTTGCCGGTGAGCAGCCCGCCGCCGAGCGGGGACCACAGGGCGGCCCCGAGCCCGAGGCTCTCGGCCATGGGCAGGAGCTCACGGTCGGCGGTGCGCTCGACGAGGCTGTACTCGTGCTGGATGCCGATGATCGGGGCCTGGTTCCTCAGATCGGCGAGGGTCACCGCGCGCGAGACGCGCCAGGCGGGGAAGTTGGACAGTGCGGCGTGGTGGATCTTGCCGGCGCTTACCAGGTCGTCGAGTCCGCGCAGGAGTTCCTCCATCGGAGTGAGCTCGTCGGGGAAGTGCACCCAGAGCAGGTCGATGTAGTCGGTGTCCAGGCGCTTCAGGCTGGCCTCTACGGAGGCAACCATGTTCTTGCGGCTGTTGCCGGTCTTGGAAATGTCCGGCTGCGGGGCGGCGCCGAGGGTGAACTTCGTGGCCAGGACGAAGTGGTCGCGGTCGGCGGAGATCAGTTTTCCGGTCAGTTCCTCCGACTCGCCGAACTGGTAGCCGTCCGCGCTGTCGAGGAAGGTGCCGCCGGCTTCGGCGAACCGGTCGAAGATCCGGCGCGCCTCGTCCGGCTCGGCTCCGGCGCCCCAGCCGGTGCCGAAGTTGGCGGTGCCGAGTGCGTACTCGGAAACGCGCAGTCCGGTCCGGTGTCCGAAGGTCGTGTAACGCATGAGATGTCCTCGCGTGAGGGGTGGGAAGGCGGTCGCGTCGGGGCGGAGGGGGTGAGCGTCAGCCCGCGGTCGGTTGGAGTGCGGCGGACAGGCTCTGCTTGACGTACCGGCTGACCTCGTCGGCGAGGATCTCGGGCAGGCCGGTCTCGATGCCGTGCAGGGCCTGGGCCGCGACGTCGGCGGCGGCGACCTTCTGGTCGGCGGGCACGCCGGCGGCCATGTCGGTGTCCATGTAGCCGACGTGCAGCGCCGAGACGGTGATCCCGCGCGGTGCCAGCTCCTCGCGGGTCGCGTCGCTCAGTGCCCAGGCGGCGGCCTTGGATGCCGCGTAGGAGCCGAGTCCTGCCGGGTGGAACCACGACAGGGCGGACAGGACGTTGAGTACGGCGCCGCCGCCGTTGCCTTCGATGACGGGGGCGAAAGCGCGGGTCGCGGCGAGCGGGCCGAAGAAGTTGGTCTCCATTTCCTGGCGGACCTCGTCCAGGCCGCCTCCGACAAGCGTCGCGCCGGTGGAGACGCCCGCGTTGTTGATCAGCAGGGTCGCATCCGACGCGATGCGGGCGGACTCCCGTATCGACGCCTCGTCCGTGACGTCCAGCCGCAGTGGGATGACGCCCGGCACGTCGATCGTCTCGGGACGGCGGGCCGCGCCGTACACCTTTGCGCCACGCTCGACGAGCTGGGCTGCGAGATGCCGCCCGAGCCCTCGGTTGGCGCCGGTGACGACCGCGACCGCGTTCTTCAGTTCCATGCTCACTCCTGGTCCTGGCGGGCACCGTCGGAACCCGCAGCAAATTAGATTATGCGTACAATCTAAACACGGGTCTACGATAGATGCCAGTCGACATCCAAAACGGGAGGTGGCCATGGGTCGCGTATCGCAGGCGCAGGCGGAGGAAAATCGCAGGCGGGTGGTGGACACCGCATCCCGGCTGTTCCGGGAGCAGGGCACGCAGGTCAGCGTCGCCGACCTGATGAAGGCGGCCGGCCTGACCCACGGCGCGTTCTACAAGCAGTTCGCCTCCAAGGAGGCGCTCGTCGACGAGGCCACAGCCCATGCCTTCGCCGAGCTCGCCCGGCGCTACACCGAGGGACTTGAGCGGTATGAAGGGCGGCGCGACGCCGCCCAGCAGGTGCTGATCGACACCTACCTCTCCGTCGAGCACCGCGACGGCCCGGCGGATGGCTGTCCGGTCGCAGCCCTCGCCACCGACATCGCGCGCGAAGGCGGGGGACGCGAGGCCCGTCGCGTCTACACCGAGGGGGTGGCCGACTTCGCCGATTTCCTCGCCACCGACGACCAGGACGGCATCGTCCGCCTCTGCACCCTGTTCGGAGCGCTGGTCCTGTCCCGGGCCACCAACGGCTCCCCGCTCTCCGGAGAGATCCTCACCGCCGCGCACGCAGCCTTGACCGAAGCGGTCTGATCGAGGGCGCGGTGCGGGTGTACGTCGACCGCGCGCGTGGGCGCCGAGGGCTCCGCGGCCGGGCGGAGGCGTTGAGGGAAGGCCGCCGGCGCCTGGCGCACCGACCCCACCGTGCGCGAGTCGGTTCCGGGCCGCATGCCCGCGAAGTGTCGGCTGCGCAACCGACGTCAACGTGTCAGCAGGACTGCGATCTGCTCCCGGATATCGCGCGCGATCTCATCGACGCTCGCGGCAACGTTCACACTGGCCGCCATCGCGAGGAACATCACGGCGGACACCACGCGCGCCGTCGTCGCCGCGTCCGCCTCGCTGACCCGTGCGTCCCGGCACAGCACGGCGGCCACGGCCTTCTCGGTCCGCCCGGTGATGGCGAGGGCCTCGCGGTGGTGGGGTTCGGCGGGGTCGCCGAAGACCATCTCGCGCAGGTAGACGCGCCCGTTGTCGACCTGGGTCCGGTTGCATTCGACGACCGGCCGGACGATCGCCATCACAGCGTCCAGCGTGTCCGGGATGCTCTCGGCGTCCGCCCGGCCTCGTTCGAGAGCTTCGGCGTAGAGGGAGTTCTGAACGAGCAGGAGGAGCTCGCCCTTGGTCTTGGCGTAGAGGAAGAGCGTGCCGGTGCCGATGTCGGCCTTGTCGGCGATCTGCTGGGTGGTGACCTCGTCGATACCACGTTCGGCGAACAGCTCGTGGGCCGCGGCGGTGATGCGGTCGAGCTTGAGCTGCTTGTTCCGCTCGCGCCGACCAACCGGCTGGGAAGCGCCTGGCATGCGGGACAACCTTTCGGGGAATTTATCCTGACTGCACTCAGTTATGAGTATAGTCGTTGCTGATGGGAATCAGATGCGGCTTTCCCGCCATCGTCCCACGACGACACGCGCCCGGTCCCTCTTGATTCACAGCGGACACCGGCGACCGATCCAACGCTCGACCTTAAGGACCACGTATTCCATGAGCACGTCTTCCTCCCTCTGGCAGCCCTTCAAGCTCGGCCGTGTCGAGCTCCCGCACCGCCTCGCCATGGCACCGCTGACCCGCAGCCGGGCCAACGCCGACGGCACGCCCGGCCCGCTTGCAGCCACCTACTACGGTCAGCGCGCCTCCCTCGGGCTGATCATCACCGAGGGCACCCAGCCCTCGGCCGACGGCCAGGGCTACCCGAACACGCCGGGCATCCACACTCCCGAGCAGATCGCGGGCTGGCGCGAGGTCGCCGACGCCGTTCACGCGGGCGGCGGGACACTGTTCATCCAGCTGATGCACGTCGGACGCATGTCCCACCCGGACAACACCCCGCACCACCGCCAGCCGGTCGCCCCCTCCGCGATCTCCGCCGACCAGGACATCTTCACCGCGACCGGCCCGAAGAAGACCCCGGTCCCGCGCGAGCTGAGCATCCAGGACATCCAGACCACCATCGCGGACTTCCGGCACGCCGCCGCCTCCGCGATAGCCGCCGGCGCGGACGGGGTGGAGATCCACGGCGCCAACGGCTACCTGCTGCACCAGTTCCTCTCCCCGAACGCCAACCACCGCACCGACACCTACGGCGGCTCGGTCGACAACCGCTCCCGCCTCGTCGTCGAGGTCGCCCGGGCGGTGGCCGAGGAGATCGGCGCGGACCGGGTCGGCATCCGCCTGTCCCCCTCCATGCCGCTGGGCGGGATCGACGAGGGCGACATCGAGGCCGTCCGCAAGCAGTACCGCCACCTGGTCGGCGAGCTGGCGCCCCTGAACCTCGCCTACCTGCACGTCCACCACGTCGGCGACGACGAACTACTGCGCTCCTTCCGCGAGGTGTGGCCGACCGCCCTGCTCGTGGTCCGCTACGGCCGCACCCGCGAGCAGATCGCCGACGACATCGACGCAGGGCTCGCCGACATCGCGCCGCTGGGCCGCTTCGCGCTGGCCAACCCCGACATCGTCGAGCGCCTGCGCACCGGTGCCCCGCTCAACGAGATCGACCCGGTCACCCTGTACGGCGGCGGCGAGGCCGGATACACCGACTACCCCACCCTCACCGGGACCCATGCCTGACCTCTACCCGTGAACCGTCCTGCCGGGCGCCCCGGCGCGCCCGGCAGGACGATGGACAAGTCGGACAGCGAAAGCAGGAAGGATCCTCCGTGAGCAGCACGCACTTCGACGTCGTCGTCCTCGGCGCAGGACCCGGCGGGTACGTCGCCGCGATCCGCGCCGCCCAGCTGGGCAAGAGTGTCGCCGTCATCGAGAAGCAGTACTGGGGAGGCGTCTGCCTGAACGTCGGCTGCATCCCCTCCAAGGCGTTGCTGCGCAACGCCGAACTCGCCCACACCTTCCACCACCAGGCCAAGCAGTTCGGCATCTCGGGCGACGTGAGCTTCGACTACGGCGCCGCCTACGACCGCAGCCGCCAGGTCGCCGACGGCCGGGTCAAAGGCGTGCACTTCCTCATGAAGAAGAACGCCATCACCGAGATCGACGGCCACGGCACCTTCACCGACGCCCGCACCATCGACGTCGCACTCACCGCCGGCGGCACACAGAAGGTCACCTTCGACGACGCCATCATCGCCACCGGCTCCACCGTGAAGCTGCTGCCCGGCGTCGAGCTCAGCGAGAACGTCGTCACCTACGAGACCCAGATCCTCTCGCGCGAGCTGCCCGCCTCGATTGTCATCGTCGGCGCCGGGGCGATCGGCATGGAGTTCGCCTACGTACTGCGCAACTACGGCGTCGAGGTCACGATCCTCGAATTCCTCGCCCGCGCCCTGCCCAACGAGGACGCCGAGGTGTCCAAGGAGATCACTCGCCAGTACAAGAAGCTCGGCGTCACCCTCCTGACCTCCACCAAGGTCGAAACCGTCAAGGACGAGGGAACCTCCGTCACGGTCACCTACACCGCGGCCGACGGCAAGCGGTCGGAGATCCGTACCGACAAGGCCCTCATGTCCGTCGGCTTCGCACCGCGCACCGCCGGATACGGCCTGGAGAACACCGGCGTCACCCTCACCGACCGGGGCGCCATCGCGATCGACGAGCACATGCGCACCACTGCGCCGCACCTGTACGCGATCGGCGACGTCACCGCCAAGCTCCAGCTCGCCCACGTCGCCGAGGCGCAGGGAGTCGTCGCCGCCGAGACCCTCGCCGGAGCCGAGACGATGCCGTTGGGCGACTACCGGATGATGCCGCGCGCGACCTTCAGCCAGCCGCAGGTCGCCTCGTTCGGGCTCACCGAGCAGCAGGCCCGCGAAGAAGGCCACGACGTACTGGTCGCCAAGTTTCCCTTCACCGCCAACGGCAAGGCCCACGGCCTCGGCGAACCGGGCGGCTTCGTGAAGCTCGTCGCCGACGCGAAGCACGGCGAGCTCCTCGGCGGACACATGATCGGCGCGGACGTCGCGGAACTTCTCCCCGAGCTCACCCTCGCGCAGAAGTGGGACCTGACCGCCGCCGAACTCGCCCGCAACGTCCATACGCACCCCACCCTCGGCGAAGCACTCCAGGAAGCGTTCCACGGCCTCACCGGCCACATGATCAACCTCTGACCCCCCGGGCGGCCGGCCGCCACCCGTTCCGAGCAAGGAGCACCACCATGGCAGTCAGCCGGCAGCAGCACGAGTTCGCGGAGTTCCAGGCCCGCACGAGCGCGAAGTCGGGCGTACCCGGCCTCGACCTCGCCGTCGTCCGCGACATCATCGACTCCTACCAGCGCGCCTCGACCGAACCCGAAGGCATCAGCTACGCCGAGGTCGACGCGGACGGCGTCCCCGCCCTGTGGGCCATCCCCGAAGGCACCGACCCCGACAAGGCGCTGCTCCACTTCCACTTCGGCGGATCCGTCACTGCCTCCATGTACTCCGACCGCAAGGCTGCCGGTCACATCGCCAAGGCCGCCGGCGTGCGCTCACTGGTCGTGGACTTCCGCCTGGCCCCCGAACATCCCTACCCCGCCCAGCTCGACGACGCCGAGACCGCCTACCGCTGGCTGCTCTCCCAGGGCTACGAGCCGAAGAACATCGGCAGCACCGGCCACTCCATCGGCGGCACCCTCGCCGTGATGCTCCCGCTGCGCCTGCTCGCGAAGGGTGAGGCGACCCCGGGCGCGATCGTCAGCGTGTCACCGTGGACCGACCTCACCATCCAGAACCCTTCGGTCGACGCGAACGAAGACAACGACAAGATGCTCAGCAGGGCCACACTCGAACTCTTCCGGTCAGCCTGGCTCCAGGACCCCGCCGTGGACTTCGCCGACCCGCAGATCAGCCTCGTGAACGCCGACCTGACCGGCCTGCCGCCCACCACCGTCCACTACGGCGAGTACGAGACCCTCGCCGACGACGGCGCCGCGCTCGGCCGCCGCCTCGCCGAATACAAGATCACCTCTGAGGTCCACCCGCTGCCCGAAGGCCAGCACTCTTTCATTCTCAGCGCCGGACGCGTACCCGAGACCGACCAGGCCATCCAGCAGATGGGCCAGTGGCTGCGCCAGCACCTCGGCGCCTGAACCCAGCAGCCGAGCACGCCCGAAAGACCGCCGCCACAGCGGGACACCGCGATGCCGGCGACCGGTTTAACGGTCACCGGCATCGCGGTGCCTCGCTGTCTCAGAACGTCACGCGGGCACCGGGAAGAGCAGGCAGCTGCTGGTGGCGTGCGCGAGCAGGCGGTCCGCCGCGTCGACCAACTGGGCCTGGGCGAGCGCGGTCCGGCGACCACCGCTGATCACCGTGCCGACGGCGCGCACCCGGCCCGTGTCCACGGTGACCGGCCGCAGGAACTTCACCGTCAGATCGAGCGAGGTGTACGCCATCCCCTGCGGGAGCGTGGACTGGACGGCGCAGCCCGCCGCGGAGTCGAGCAGCGTGGCGAAGACGCCGCCGTGCATGCTGCCGATCGGGTTGTAGTGCTCCTCGCCCGGCACCAGGGAGAAGACAGCCCTGCCGTGCTCCACCTCGTCCAGGGCGAAGTCGAGGGTACGGCCGACCGGCGCCGCGGCAAGCCGCCCCGCCTGTACCTCGCGCAGAAAGTCGAGACCGGCCATGCCCGCAGCGGCCTGCGCCGGGATCGCCGGATCGTCCCAGCTGTACGTACGTGTTCGCCCCACAGCCCAGCGCCTTCCCTCTGATCATCTGGCTTTCCCAAGTGAAGCTAGCTGCGCCCTCATCTGACTGTCAACGACGAAGCCAGGGGCTCTACGATGACCGGATGGAGTGGCTTGAGGTGAGCACCGAGAACTGCCCCATCCAGCGCGCGCTGGATGTGGTCGGGGAGAAATGGACGCTGCTGATCCTGCGCGACGCCGTCAACGGGGTACGCCGCTTCGACAGCCTCCACCGTCATATCGGCCTCTCGGAGGCCGTCCTCAGCGACCGCCTACGGAAGCTGACCGCAGCCGGCGTGTTGGAGACTGTCGCCTACCGGGAGCCCGGCCGCCGCTCCCGTAACGAGTACCACCTGACCCGTAAAGGATGGGACCTGTGGCCCGTCCTGCTGGCGCTCAGCCAGTGGGGCGAGACCCACGCCGTCGGCCCCGAGAGCCCGGGCCCCGTCCTGGACGTGACCCACACCGACTGCGGCGCCCCGGTCCACGTCACCGTCCAGTGCTCCGCAGAGCGCACCCCCTTGACCTCCAAGGACGTCACCGTCCGACTGGGGTCAGGCGCGCGACGTCTCTCGTAGGCCATTAGCCCCGGGCGGGCAGCCGGGCGATGGCAGAGTGCCCTGGTGCTCGAAATGCCGGCCGCTTTCAAGAGGGCGATCGTGACGGAAAGTTCGCCGAACGGGCGACCGCGCTTCCGAACGCGCCTGCGAAACCTGCCGCACCTCCTGACACCAGACAACGCATCAGCGGGCAGCACCGAAACCAACCGCCCGGGCGCCTCACGCCCCGTAGAGTTCTCCTCGGCCGCCGAGTTCGGCGAGTTCGGCGAGACGTGATGTTCGCCACACCCACAGCGGGGAATCGGACACCGTGCTCCGTCCTAGCGCGACACGCGCCACAGGCTCGGCTCTAGCCCAAAGCGACACGACCTGCGAGGGACACGGTCTCTGCGAAAACAAACTTGCTGCGGAACTTTGCTTGCCTGTGTCCGCCGCAGCGGAGCAAGGTGCTGGTCTACCTGAAGGTCGATCCGAAGGACGTCGACCTCGTACCGGAATTCACCCGGGACGTGTCCGGGCTCGGTCACCACGGGACGGGCGACCTGGAGGTGCAGCTGCGTACCCCACGGGATGTGGAGCGGGCACAGGAGCTGTTCCGGGCGAGCTTCTCAGCAGCGTGATCGCCTGCCGGCCTCTTGGTCGTGGCCGCTTCATGGCTGTTCTGTGGTCGTGAGGGCGAAGCCTTTCGACGTGCGGGTGGGGCGTGGCGGTGGACTATCAATGATGCGCGGGATCGCCGGTTTGGCTAACCGGCGATCCCGCGCTATGTTGCGCGGTCGATGGGCGGCGGCTATCGACTGTCTACTCCTGACGCAAGATTCGTTCGCCTCTTCCTGCGCGCTGGCCTGTTTCTCGCGCTGTCCGCGGTTGGCGGCTTCGTTACGCAGGTTGGGAAGGCGGCGTGGGAGCGGATGGTCACGAGGTAGAGCACCCGACTTGGTGGCGTCGCACCGAGCGATCAAGAAGTCGGATGGCGACGCCCCAGCGGGCCGGGCCGTAGGGGCGGTGGGCCTTGACCCCGAATCCTGAACACGGGTTATGTGGCTTGTGCCAGCGTAGTTGGTGTGCGGTGGAGGGCGTTCTCGAAGGCGATGGGTGATCGTTGTCGGAGGCGGGAGTGTCGGCGTCGGGTGTTGTAGCGGTGGAGCCATCGGAAGGCGTCGAGTCGGGCCTCGCGCTCGGTCGGCCAGCTCTTTCGTCCTTGCAGGGTCTCGCGTTTGAAGGTCGCGTTGAAGGACTCGGCGAGTGCGTTGTCCGCGCTGGACCCGACCGCGCTCATGCTTCGCCGCACCCCTGCTGACCTGCAGGCTTCGGCGAAAATCCTGCTCGTGTACTGAGCTCCGTGGTCGGTGTGCATGATCGATCCGGCGAGGCTGCCGCGGGTTCGGATCGCTGCGGCCAGGGCGTCGGTGACGAGGTCCGCGCGCATGTGGTCGGCGATAGCCCAGCCGGCCAGACGGCGTGATGCGAGGTCGATGTTGGTCGCCAGGTAGCAGAACTTCCCGCCCTCGATGGGCAGGTAGGTGATGTCGCCGACGTACTTTGTGTTCGGCTGGCCTGCGGTGAAGTCGCGGCCGATCAGGTCCCGGGCCTTGGCGGCGGCCGGGTCGGGGACAGTGGTGCGGTGCCGGCGGCGCAACCGGACTCCTTCGATCCCGGACGCCCGCATGATCCTGGCGACGCGCTTGTGGTTGACCGCGACACCGTTCTCCTCGCGGAGCTCGGCGGTGATCCTCGGGGCTCCGTAGGTGCCGTCCGATTCCTGGTGCACCGCCCGTATCCGGGCCGCCAGGCGGGCGTCGGCCACCTGCCGGGCGGCCCGGTCCGCAGCCGTCCGGCGCCAGTAGTAGAAGCTCGAGCGGCTCACGCCGAGGATGCTGCAGAGCCGCTTCACGCCGTGACGGCGCTGGAGGTCGGCGACACACTGGAAGCGGTTCACCAGCGCGTCTCCCCGGCGAAATACTTCGCCGCTTTCCGAAGAATCTCGCGTTCCTCCTCCAGCTCACGGACCTTCTTCCGCAAGTCGGCGTTCTCGGCCTCCAGCGGTGCCGACGGCTGGGACGGTTCCTGCGTCCGGCGCCCTCGGGGACGGCTCACCCCGGCTGCCCTCACCCAGTTCCGCAGGGTCTCCGGGTTGATCCCCAGATCGGCTGCGACCGACCTGATCGTCGCTTCCGGCCGCGACTCGTACAGCGCGACCGCGTCCGCCTTGAACTGTGGCGGGTAGTTCTTCATGACCACGAGATGTCCGTTCTCAGATCCTCAGGATCCAGTGTCTCGTGTGTTCAACATCCGGGGTCAAGGCCCAGACGCTGGTGTTGCCGGTCACCCCCGTGGCGGCGCGGACGCGTCGCCAGGTAGTTGTGAAGACCGCATTCCCCGCCGAGTTGTAGCCCGAGGCCAAGGACCGGGCCTCGGGGCTCGCCAGCCGCGGTCGACAGTGCTGCGCTTCGAGGGTTTTGCCCGGCGCCCGGCGTCTGTTCGTTCTTCGAGCCGCTTGCCGCGAGGCGTATGAGGTACGCGCGTGGGGCGCGGCGTCCTTCGCTGGGCGTAGAGGCCAGGACTTTCCCGGAAGCCGAACAAGATGCCGTTCGGTCGGTGGCCGAGCCGACACGACCGCGGGCCCTTGGGGCGGGACTCACTGCGCGGGTGGAGGCACCCCGTTCCAGGACGGGGCCTCGCCCCCACGCTGCTGACGGCTGCGTCGCGCAATGCCCATGGGGGAGGTTAACGGAGTGTAGTGCCTCGCCCCGCACGTATGGAACTGCGGATCACGGGAAACGCGATGCTGCGTAGACATGTGCGTCCATGCCGTTCGTTCACGGCGTGCGGTGGGCGTTCGCGCCTCCGTCAGGTGCGGCGCAAGCTGGAAACAGTGGACCCGAGGAAGGAACAGTACTGATGGGCGAGACCCCGCAGGACCCGACGACCAAGCACCCGCAGCCGGAGTTCGCGCAGCAGGACCAGGAGCCGCCGGGCTGGACCGGTCCGATGGACCCTCGTCCTGACCACGGCGAGGACTCCTACCGGGGGAGCGGGCTGCTGCAGAACCGCGCAGCGGTGGTGACCGGCGGCGACTCCGGCATCGGGCGGGCAGTCGCTCTCGCATACGCACGCGAGGGCGCGGACGTGCTGTTCACGTACCTCCCCGAGGAGGCGGAGGATGCCAAGGAGACAGCCCGCCTTGTCGAGGAGGCGGGGCGCCGCGGTCTGGCCGTGCCGTGCGACATCCGGGAAGAGGAGCAGTGCCGTCGCCTCGTCGAGCGGGCCGTGGCGGAGTTCGGGCGCATCGATGTGCTGGTGAACAACGCGGCGTATCAGATGTCCCAGCCTGAGGGCATCGGAGACATCACCACGGAACAGTTCGACCGGGTGGTGCGCACGAACCTCTACGGCATGTTCTGGCTGTGCAAGATGGCCGTGCCGCACATTCCTTCAGGTGGATCGATCATCAACACCACGTCGGTGCAGGCATACAAGCCGAGCCCTCACCTGCTCGACTACGCCATGACCAAGGGCGCCATCGTGACGTTCACACAAGGTCTCGCGCAGATGCTCGTCGAGGACGGCATCCGGGTCAACGCCGTTGCTCCGGGGCCGGTGTGGACGCCGCTGATCCCGGCGACGCTGCCGGACACCAAGGAGTTCGGCAAGCAGGCGCCGATGGGCCGGCCGGCTCAGCCTGCGGAGATGGCGCCCGCGTATGTGTTCCTGGCTTCGGGGCACGCGAGCTTCATCACCGCGGAGATCATGAACGCCACCGGAGGCACGCCCCTCCCTTGATCGGCTCGGGACGCAGGGCGCCGGTGCGAAGGAGGAGGCGGTGGCGTGGGTCCAGACGTCGAGCTACGGTCCGGGCGACGTACCCGGGGCGGCGAGCAGTCCATGAGCAGAAGCGCGGTCATCGTCATCGACATGATCAATACGTACGAGCACCCCGACGCAGACCTGCTCCTTCCCGGGGTCCGCAAGGCCGTGCCCGCCATCGTCCGGTTGTTGGAGCGGGCCAGGGCCGCGGGCGTTCCGGTGATCTACGCCAACGACAACTTCGGCGAATGGCGCTCCCACCACGGAGAGATCGTCGAAACCGCACTCGCCGGTCAGCATGCCGAGCTGGTCGAGCCGCTTCGACCCGATGAGGAGTCACTCTTCGTCATCAAGGCCCGGCACTCGATCTTCTACGAGACGCCCCTGTTGTATCTCCTTTCCCAACTGGGCGTACAAGAGGTAATCCTCTCGGGTCAGGTCACCGAGCAGTGCGTGCTGTACTCCGCACTCGATGCCCACATCAGGCATCTGGACGTGGTCGTCGTCCAGGATGCTGTCGCGGCTATCCACGACGACCTGGCGAACGCCGCGCTCCAGATGATGGAGCGCAACATGGGCGCGGATCTCACGAGCGTGGATCAGGTCAAGCTGTGAATGCCCTCGTACTATGGAAGGGCGACAAGTCGGGGTGGTCGCCTCCTATGACTTCATACGTCAGGAGGAGCTGCGCCGGTGGATTCCGCCGCATGTTCAGCGGACGATGACCTGTACCGGGGGCCCCTACCGGGGTCATCAGGGGAGATCACCCGCGGGCCGACGCCGTGTTCATCAGCTGCACCACGCTTCCCCGCCTCGAAGAACGACTCGGCAAGCCCGTCGTAAGCGCGAACCAAATCACCGCCTGGGCGTTGCTCGGAGCGGTGGCGAACGGGCGCACGGTCCTCGCCAGCGGCTCCTCGATCGGGCTACCGGGTATGGCCGTGACTGGGAGCCGGAAAGCCTCCATGTGCGGCGGCGCGGACAGCACGAGGGTCGCGCGGGTGCGGTTCCGCCAGGCTGTGCCTAGGGTGGATGTGCGGGCGAGCCAGGGCGTGTGGCTTGCCCCTTGCGCTTGTGGATCGACCGCTGGCACAGGCCGTGCGTACGCATAGTGTCGCCCTCACGGGAGACCCGCAGGAGACCAAGCGTCACTGCTACCGGAGGAGACCCTGATGCGTGCACTCACCTGGCACGGCAAGCGTGATGTCCGTGTGGAGACAGTCCCCGACCCCGCGCTCAAGGATCCGACCGACGTCATCGTGCGGGTGACGTCCACGGGTGTCTGCGGATCCGATCTGCATCTGTATGAGGTCCTGGGGCCCTACCTCGATCCCGGCGACATCCTGGGGCACGAACCGATGGGAATCATCGAGGAGGTCGGCCGAGAGGTCACCGAGCTGTCGGCCGGCGACCGTGTGGTGGTGCCGTTCAACGTCTCCTGCGGGCAGTGCTTCATGTGTGACCGTGGACTGCATTCGCAGTGCGAGACAACCCAGGTCAAGGAGCGCGGCACCGGTGCGGCGCTTTTCGGTTTCAGCAAGCTCTACGGTCAAGTGCCCGGGGGGCAAGCAGAGTTCCTGAGGGTGCCGTTCGGCAACACCTTGCCCATCAAGGTGCCGGAAGGCCCAGCGGACGATCGTTTCGTGTTCCTCTCCGACGTCCTGCCCACCGCCTGGCAGGCCGTGGAGTACGCCGACATTCCGCCCGGCGGGACGGTGACCGTCCTGGGGCTCGGACCCATCGGCGCCATGGCCGCCCGGATGGCGCTGCACCGGGGCGCGAGCCTGGTCGTGGGGGTGGACCTGGTGCCCGAGCGGCTGAGCCGCGCACACGCGGACGGGGTCAAGGCCCTCGACCTGCGCCGGTACGGCAAGGGTCTGGGCGACAAAGTCCGCGACCTGACCGACGGGCGTGGCACGGACGCCGTCATCGACGCCGTGGGAATGGAGGCCCACGGGGCGCCCCTGGCCAAGGCGGCGCAATGGGGCGTGGGCCTGCTGCCCGATGCCGTGGCCGAGAAACTCATGGACCGCGCCGGCATCGACCGGCTCAACGCCCTCTACGCGGCGATCGACATCGTCCGGCGCGGGGGGACCGTCTCGGTGGTCGGCGTCTACGGCGGCGCGGTCGACCCCATGCCGCTGCTGACCATGTTCGACAAGCAGATCCAGCTCCGCATGGGGCAGGCCAATGTGAAGCACTGGGTGGATGACCTCCTGCCGCTGCTCACCGACGAGGACCCGCTCGGCGTCGATGCCTTCGCCACCCACCACATGACGTTGGAAGACGGCCCCAAGGCGTACCAGATGTTCCAGGACAAGGAAGACGGAATGATCAAGACGCTGCTCAAGCCCTGAGTCCGGGTCGGCCCATCGGGTGGCCGCGCTCGCCGGAGGGCGTCGCCGGGGGACCTGCATCATCCTCAGCGGGAGTCCGTGTATTCGCCGGTGGCCGCGATGGTCACGCCGATGGTGTAGCTGGACCGCGTCGCTGACGTGGTAGACGTTGGCCGGCGCGATCTCTTCGGGCTGGGCCCTTGCCCCAGGGGCGTCTGGGCACCCAGGTTCGTCAGGTAGTCGTCGGTGAAGCGCTGGCCGGCCGGATTGGGCGCGCTCCAAGTAGGGCCCGGACCGACGACGTTGGCCCGTATGGCCCTCTTCACCAGGTGTGGGGCGATGGACTTGGTGAAGACCACGACGGCCGCCTTGGACGCGGCGTAGTCCATCACCAGGTCGCTTTCGTCGAGGGCCTCTTCCGAGGCCGTGGCGATGATCCCGTTACCTTGGGACATATCCGGGACGGCTGCCGTCACCAGGTGGAAGTATGCGTAGACGTTCGTCTTGAAGACCCGGTCGAAATCCTCTGACGTCAACTGTTCCGGTTCCGTCTGGCTGTTGAGATACGCGGCGTTGCTCACCAGGATGTTCAGCCCGCCGAGCTCCTCGACCGTGCGGCGAACCGTTTCGCCGCAGAAATCGGGATCGCGCAAGTCACCAGGGAGGAGAAGGACCCGGCGTCCCAGGGAGTCGATCTCGCCCTTGATCTTCTTGGCGTCCGACTCCTCTTCCGGCAGGTAGACGATCGCTACGTCGGCGCCCTCACGGGCGTACAGCAGGGCCACGGCGCGGCCGATGCCGGAGTCTCCGCCGGTGATCAGTCCGGCCTTCCCAGCAAGCTTGTCCGCCGGCCGCTAGTTCTTGACCTGGTAGCGGGGGACAGTTCCATGTCTGACTCGAGCCGCGGACGGCGCAGGCGCTGCAACGGGTAGGGCGGGAAGAATTCGGCCTGAGCCGAGGCGGACGCGGCATTGCGAACGCCGTTGGTGTGAGCAGCCATGCGGGAAAACTCCTGTGCACGATGTGGCGGTCTGCCCGGCGGGCCTCAGTCGGTGGAGAGTGCGGCGACCAGGCGGCCCGCGTCGGGGGCGTCGAGCGCGCGGGGGGCGTCTCCGAGCGCGACCATGCCGACGAGGCCGGTGCCGTCGATCACCGGCAGCCGTTGGACCTTGTGCTGCGTCATGGTCTCGAAGTCCTCGTCGACACCGTTGTCCGCGCCGATCGTCACGGCTTTCCTCTGTGCCGGGGTGCCCGTCTCGATCTCCGCCGGAGAGAGCCCCTAACCGAGGACCCTTACCACGATGTCCCTGTCGGTGATGACGCCGATGAGCTGGTTTTTCCCGCCGCAGACGGGTAGGGCGTCCACCGACATTCCGTCAGCTTCCGTGCCGCGCGTCTGGGGCACTCTCGGCGCCTGCACGCACTGCGCGCCGCCGGTCATGATGTCCCGTGCCGTCGTGGTGGCCATGGCGAATCGCCGTCCCCTCTCCGCTTCTGGATGCTCCCGCACGCCGTCGGTGCCGGAACTGTCCCGCTGCGGGTGACCGGGTCCGGACACTTCTTCACCGGGCCGCCTCCTGCGGGCCGGTGGCCAGGGCGACAGCCCGAGCCGCCCGGTTCCTCGCCGAACGAGGGCCGCAGAGACAGGCGCACATCCAGGTGAGGACCCCGGTGATGTCCAGCACGAGGTCATCGGTGGTTCCGGCCGGGTCGAGGACGACCAGCAAACTAGCCTGCCCGGCCGCCACCCCGCGCATCAGGGCCCCGGCAGGAATGCCGATACGGCAGCCGGCCGAAGGTATCGATGTGCAGGTATGATGAGCCACCGCACTCGGCTGACGGACTGCGAGGTCACCAGTTCGGCAGTGCTGGACTCCAGGTCGCCCGCGATGAGCGGAGCCCCGAGGGAGACGCCGGCCAGGACGGGGATGTAGCTGAGGTGGCTCCCGGTGCTGAACAGACGGTCGGCGTAGGTCTCGACCGGGTGGCAAGCGGCCAAACCTCCGTGAGGTCGTGTCCAGGACGGCAAGGTGGTCCATCCTCTGCCCGCGTCCAGAACGCCGCGCGGTGCCGGTGCCGGACACCAGCGCCCGTACGGCCCGCTCACGGGACCTCGGGGGCGAAGGACAGCATGCGGGCTGCGGGCCGCGCGTCGTCGCCGTTCACGAACGACGGCGTGATGACGATCCGGCCGTTCGCGTAGGCCAGGTTCCCGGCGAGCATCCCGTACTCCGGGGCCCGGGCCGATTCGGGATGCTGGAGCACCTTTTTGTCCGTGTCCACGCCACCTGGGCCGAACCGGATGATCCCGCCCGGCCGGCTCGGCGAGGCCGCCTCGTATACGAGCGCGTACGTGCCGTCCTCCGCGTACAGGGGGTGAAGGGTGCTGTCATCGGACTTCACGCCCCAGACGAACTTCCCGGTGGTGAGGTCGTACGCGCCGACCTGGTCGGTGCCCCCCAGATGGACGGTGTCCTTGCCGACGGCGGTGCCGTCGCAGTTCTGGATGCCCTCACCCGCGTCCCCCATGTCGGCGCAGTACTTGAAGCCCTTCTGCCTCGCGTCGATGGTGGTGCGGACCTTTCCGCCGGGTCCCAGGGCGACGATCCGCCAGTTGTCGGTGCGTTCCTCGGCGTGGAGCGTCGTGAAGACGACAGGGGCGACGGAGAGCATCTTGCCGACCTTCCAGCCCGGCTGGGTCCGGAAGCGCCAGAGAACCTTGCCGGTGCGCGGGTCGATCTCGCGGAGCTGGCTGTAGGTCTTGCTGCGGTCGAAACTGATCGCGCAGTCGGAGCTCACCAGGAGCCGGGAGCCGCCCGCCACGTCGTCGGGGTAGCACTTCCCAGGGTTTTCCATCGGGATGTCGTAGAGCTTGGCGCCGTCGTCGACGCCGTACGCGGCGGCACTCATGTTCTGCACGACCGCGAGGGTGCCCCCGCTGATGGCGGTGTGCACGTCGATCGTGTCGTCCCCGGAGCCGGTCTCGGTGAGCTCCTTGTGCCACCCGGCCTTCCCGGTCCGCAGGTCGATCATCTGGAGCTGGTTGCACCGGTTCCCGTTCCGGGCCTGGCTGTTCTTGTACACCAGGACGACCTTGCCGTCAGGGGTCGGGTTGACCGGTGTCTCGCAGACGGGAGCGGGCAACGGCACGCTCCACAGCTCGGCACCGTCCGAGAGCCGGTGGGCGATGACCTTCCTGTACACGGCCTGGACGACGGTGTCGCCGACGATCCACAGATCGTTGAGATGAATGTTCCGGCCGGGCAGATCGGTCCGGTCGTCGACGATCCACGCCGTGGCATCTCCCGGCTCGCGCGCGGCGTTGATCTCCTTCGACGTCGGGATCCGCTTCGGCTCGGGTGCACCGACCGCGGGGGCACGGGGAGCGGTCGGCGTCCCGGAGGGACGGGCTGCCTTCTCCGCCTCGGGCGCGGTGGAGCCGCCCCACCGGCCGCCGGAGACGGCGTACACCGCTCCACCTGCCACCAGGAGCAGAAGGACGACGGCCGCGGCGATCGCCGGCATCGTGCCGAAGCGCCTGCGGCGGCCCGGCGGCACCGGAGGGCCGTAGCCATCCGTGGCGTACGGGTTGCCCGGCACCGGTCGCTGCTCCGGGGGTGGCCTGTCCCAGGGCTGTGGTGAGCGAGGCATCAGTCCACGCCCTCGCCCTGCCGCACTCGGAACGTCACGATCTCTCTCTTCATGTCGCAGCGGTCATGTTCATGATCAACATGCATGGGGCGGTCACTAGCCTGCTGCGCGTTCACCGGACGGATCGGCGACCACGATCTCGATGTGCGACGGGGCGTACTTGCGCGCCTTGCGGACCATCTTCGCCAGATCGAACTTGGTACGCGGAACGGCGACATGGATCGGTGCGGGCATTGCCGGGTTCTGCGACGGGCCGACGGCACCCGCCGGCAAGGTCGCGCCGGGACGCAGGCGTGCGCCGATCAGCGCGTGCTGGTCGTTCGGCGGAGTGGCCACGACGAACTGGGTGACGTCCGTCCACGGCAGCAGGACGTGGCCGAACCGGGCGCCGGCCGCGTCGAACTGGAACGCGGTGCGTCGCTTTTCGAACCAGGTGATGATGAAGGGGACCGCCGCGACGATGACCACACCGCCCTTCATGTCGAGTGCCCAGCCGAGCAGGACGGCCAGCGCTACGACGCCCAGGATCAAGCCCCACAGGCCCGCCTGGTCCTGGGCGGAGAACGGGTGGGCGACCCGGTAGCGTTCCCACCGCCCACCGCGGCGGGTGGGCTGTGTGCCGGGGGTGCGATTGATATGCGACATGGTGTTCTTTCTCTCTTGATGTCGTGTCGGCAGGGCGTTTGCCGCCCGCAACCTTGCTCACGAGAAGGTCTGTTGGCTGACCCTTCCGCCGATTCCCGACCGTGCGGTGACTCATGGGGCAGCTCCCCCCGTCCGGGGCGCCGGCGCCGAAGCAACCTGGCAAACTCTTTCGCGACGCGCTGAAATGCCGGTGAAATCCTGCTGATGCAGGGACTTGAGAGCTGCCCCGGCACGGGGCGCACGGGGACGTGGGGACTTCGAAGTGGGCGTGGACGCAGTGGATTCGGGCGCGAGTCCGGCCGATTCGAGGGGGCACCTGCGGATCGACCTGCTCGGGCCGGTCAGGGCCCGACGCGGCGATTCGCCGCTCGCACTCGGACCGGTACGACGGCAGGCGGTTCTCGCCGCCCTGATCCTGCGGGCACCGGCCTTCGTGACATACCGGCAACTCCTCGACGACGTATGGGGGACCGAGCCCCCGGGGACGGGCCACCGGGTCCTGTCGAGCTATGTCTATGCGCTTCGCAAGACGCTGAACGGGGCGAGCGCCGGGCCGGTCCACTCGGTGATTCACGGTGGGCGCGGCGGCTACCGCTTCGTGCCCGGCGGAGCCCGGATCGACCTCGAAGACCTCGTCGAACTGGTCGCCCGTACGCAAGGCGCCAAAGCTGAGGGTGACTTCGGCTCGGCGCTCGACCACGGCGACCGGGCCCTGGATCTGCTCCGCAGTGAGCCGCTGCCGGGTCTGCCCGGGCCGCTCGCCGACGCGGAGCGGCAGCGGCTGGCACGGCAGCGACGCACGTTGCACCAGGGCCGGGCGGAGTGTCTGGTGCTGCTCGGGCGCTACCCGGAGGCCCTGGACGCGCTCATGGCAGCACCCCTGGCCCGTCCGCACGACGAGCCGCTCGCCGCCCTGCGGATGCGCGCGCTGTACGGCATCGGCCGGCAGGCCGAGGCACTGGCCGTCTACCAGGAGATGCGGCGCCGGCTCCTCGACGAGCTGGGCATGGAGCCCGGAGAGGAACTGCGCGGCGTGCACCAGGCAGTCCTGCGCCGGGACCACCAGCTGCTGCCCGCCCGTTCGGCGGGGCCGCCCGCGTCCGCCACCCCGACTCACCATGACACGCAGCCCGAGGAATCCCCGCCCGAGCAACGCCTCCCCGACGTATCCGATCACCCGGGCGGCTCCCGCCCCCGTCGAAACGATCTTCCCGGTGACACCGCCTGTCTCGTTGGCCGCGAACGGGAACTCGCCCTGCTCACCGCACCGGTGTCCGCAGAGGGTGTGTCCGTGGTGACGGTCGACGGCACGGCGGGCGTCGGCAAGACCGCCCTGGTGGTACGCGCCGCCTGGGCGCTCGACGACGCCTACCCCGACGGCTGCCTCTTCGTGGACCTGCACACGCACGGCGCCGCCCACGAGAGCGTCGGCCCGCAGCGCGCCCTGCGGCGGCTGCTGCGCGCGGTCCGCGCCAGCGGTGACGAGATCCCGGACGACCTGGATGACGTGGTGGACCTGGTCACGGCCTGGCGTGCGGCCACGAGTGCACTACGGCTGCTGATGGTCGTCGACGATGCCCGCAGTGCCGAGCAGGTGCGTCCGCTCCTCCCCGCCGGGCCGGGGAGCCGGGTTCTGGTGGCAGGCCGGCAACACCTGCCCGGCCTCGACGCCGATCTGCGGCTCACCGTCGAGCCACTCGGCACGGGCGAGGCCGTCGGCCTGCTCCGAGAGCTCATCGGGGAGTCCCGCGCGGACCACGAGCCCCAGGCGGCACTCGAGCTTGCCCGGCGTTGCGGCGGCCTGCCCCTGGCGCTGCGCATCGCGAGCGCTCGGCTCCAGAACCGCCCGTCCTGGACTCTGGCCTTCCTGGCCGGCCGGATGTCCGACGACGCACGCAGCCTCGGCGAGCTGCGTGCCGAGGGCCGCAGCGTGGAAGCCGCCTTCAGGATGTCGTACGACCAGCTCACGCCCGAACAGCGGCGCGGATTCCGCGCACTGGGCCTGGCTCCGACCGCACGCTTCGACGTGCTCACCCTCGCCGCCATGCTGAGAAACTCGCGTGAGGACGCCGAGAACATCCTGGAAGACCTGGTCGACGCGAGCTTGCTGCAGCAGCCGCATCCCGGCCGCTACAGGCTGCACGATCTCGTGCGGGCACACGCGCGGCGACTCGCCACCGAAGCGCCCGAGGAGGCGGCCGCAGACCGCGCCGCTGTCCTGCACCTCTATACGGCCGCAGGCCGCATCGCCAGCGACTGGGGCCCCGAAGGCTTCTCGACCGGCCCCGACGGGACGGGTGGTTCCCCGTTCCCGACCTGGCGGGAAGCCTCGGCGTGGCTGAAGGCGGCGGGCGGAGAACTGGTCGACGTGGTGTCCTACGCGGCCGCCGCCGGGCAGTTCGACCACGCCTGCCGGATTGCCGAAGCCCTGGCCGACCACCTGGTCCACGAGGGCCGGTTCCACGAGTGCCGTGCGGCCCTGGAGCTCGCGCTGCCGTGCGCGGACATGGCCGCCGACCGGCGGATGTCCTCCTCGCTGCGCAACTGCATGGGGATGGTCGACATCTACCAGGGGCGGTTCCGGCAGGCGCTCACCTGGTTCACCGAAGCGCGGCGCCACGGCTGCGGCCACGACGATCCGCGGAACCGGGCTCGGACCGTCGCCGGGATGGGGGCCGCGGAGTGGATGCTGGGCGGCATCGAGGACGCGGTTGCGCACCTGAGTGAGGCGGTGGAGCTGGCGGCCCGGCTCGGCGACGGCTGGCTGACCGGGATCGCGCTCTGCAATCTCGGCGCGATCCGATCCCAGCAAGGGCGGCACGAGCAGGCGCTCGAGCACTACACCGCCGCCGTCGCCATCGCCCAAAGGAACGGCCGACCCAGAACGATCAGCAACGCCCTGTGCTTCGCCGCCGACGCCCACCTGGCTCTAGGCCGGCACACGGAGGCCACCGACCTGCTGCGACGGGCGGTCGAACTGGCCCGCGAGGCCGAAGACCTGCCACTGCACGCTGCGAGCCTGTCCCGTCTCGCCACTGCGGAACATGTCCAGGGCAGTCTGCACTCTGCCGTCGACATCCACCACGAAGCCCTGTCCACCCTCACACAGAGCGCGAGCACATGGCTGGAGATGGAGGTCCGCATCCGTCTCGGCAACACGTACGCGGCGGCAGGCCGTCGCGCGGAGGCACGGCATGAATTCCGGACCGCCCTCTCTCTGCCGGGAGCCGGTGACCACCCCCGGCAGAGCGGCATGGCACGCGACGGGCTGAGAGGCGACGACGTGCGCTGCCCGCCCGAAGAGAACAACTGATCAGGGTGGTGACGGGTGGCCGGCGGCGGGAGCCGATGGGCAGGACGACCTCGTCCTGCGGACCGGGCGCAAGCACGTCAAGGCCTACCAGCGCGGTGTGGACGGCGCCGCGCTCTACGAGCTGGTGGTGACGGTTCGACCTGCTGGCCTGGGTGCCGATGCTCGCCCTGCGACCGGCAGATGCGCACATCGCTTGCGTCACAGGGCCGGCACCGAGGTGCCGGCGGCTTGGACGAGGGCGTACGAGGCGACGGGTTGCGGGAGCACACCGCTGACGCCGACGGCCCTACGGGGTCCAGCACTTCCTGGGCCACGCAAGCTTCCGGACCACTCAGCGCTACACCCACCCGCAGCCGGATACGCCCAAGGCCGTCTTCGGAGCGGGAGCGGACGGAAACCCTGCTCACGATCGCGGCACAGAGGCGCCTTCGCCCCTGTCCTGCTTGGACAGGGGCGAAGGCGTTTTCGGCGTCCACGCCCGATGAGGCCGGCGGCGAAGTCGTGTGCCCCACCCGCGAACCGGCAGGACGTGCGGCCCGTGCCGTCCCCTCGGCCGGGCCGGGACCACGCGGGTAGGAGGTGCTGATCAGCCGCACCACCGACGGGGATGCGTCTCGGGGGCGCAGGCCGAGCGTCCTGCCTACCGCCGCCTCGGCGTACCTCCGGATTCGGTCCCGTCAGGTGAGGGTCCAGCGCTGGTTGCTGCCGTTCGAGCAGGAGTAGAGCTGGATCTTGGTCCCGTTGGCGGTGCCGGTCCCGACGGCGTCGAGGCAGAGGCCGGACTGGACGCCCGCGATGGATCCGTCGGAGTTGACGCGCCATTTCTGGTTGTCGCCGCCCCAGCAGCTGTAGATCTGGACCTTGCTGCCGTTGCTCGTGCCGGCGGCGTCCAGGCATTTGTCGCCGTAGACCCGGAGCTCACCCGAGTCGGTGGCCACCCACTGCTGGTTGGTGCTGCTGCCGCAGTCCCACAGCTGGAGCTGGGTGCCGTCGTTGGTGCTGGCGTTGGGCACATCAAGGCAGCGGCTCGAACCGACGCCCTTGATCTGTCCGGAACCCGCAGGGGGCTCAGTGGTGTCGCCGGCATTGAGTGCGTTGAGGACGGCGGAGTAGGCGGCCTTCTTGCTGCCGTCGTTGTTGAACAGCAGCGGTGTGTGCTCCGCTCGCCAGGAGTCGCTGTCGCGCACACCCCAGACAGTGACGCCGAGGCAGCGGTCGACGGCCAGGCAGTCGTTGGTCACGTTGGCGTAGGTCGTGGGCGAGGCGCCCTGGATGTCCAGCTCGGTGACGGCCACGTCGACGCCGAGAGCGGCGAAGTTCTGCAGCGTGGTGCGGAAGTTGCTGTTGTAGGGGCTGCCGCTGTTGAAGTGCGCCTGGAAGCCCACGCAGTCGATCGGCACGCCGCGCTGCTTGAAGTCCCGGACCATGGAGTACATGGCCTGGGTCTTGGCCCAGGTCCAGTCCTCGACGTTGTAGTCGTTGTAGCAGAGCTTGGCGGACGGGTCGGCGGAGCGCGCGGTGCGGAAGGCGAGCTCGATCCAGTCGTTGCCGCTGCGCTGCAGGTTGGAGTCGCGTCGCGCGCCCGAACTTCCGTCGGCGAAAGCCTCGTTCACGACGTCCCACTGGACGATCTTGCCCTTGTAGTGGGCCATCACGCCGTTGATGTGGCCGATCATCGCCTGGCGCAGATCGTTGCCGCTGAGGCTCTGCATCCAGCCGGGCTGCTGTGAGTGCCAGGCCAGGGTGTGGCCACGCACCTCCTTGCCGTTCTGCACCGCCCAGTTGTAGACGCGGTCGGCGGAGCTGAAGTTGAACTGTCCCCGCTGCGGTTCAGTGGCGTCGATCTTCATCTCGTTCTCGGCCGTCACCATGTTGAACTCACGGTTCGCGATCGACGTGTACGTCGAGTCGCCCAGCCTGCCCGAAGCGATGGCGGTGCCGAAATAGCGGCCGCTCTGCGCCGCTGCGGCGCCCAGCGTGCTCTCGGCGGCGTGTGCTCCCGGTGGCGCGACCAGCGCGGCGGACGCACCGAGGACGCCGACGACCAGCGACAACAGCAGGTTGCGAGTTTTCCGGCGGACAACGGGTCGGGGAAGGGCATAGGAGCCCATGACTGTGCCTCCAAGGTGGAAATCACGAAAGGACTGATGCGGTGCGCGGATCTGCCGCGCAGCACAGGATGCCGAGGCCGACGTTCGGTATCTCGGACCATGGCCAGTTCCTCAGACAGGGATGATTGAGGCATCGGTGATGGGCCGTCAATACTCCCCGCACAAGAAGTTTCGATTGTTCATCCGAAACTTTCCGACATCCTGGCGAGTCTGAAATCAGCCCCGGCGCCGCCGTCGGGGACGTCCTGTGGCCGCGTCCGGGCGAGTGTGCGGACGCTGCTTGCTCGCCTTCTCCCTCCGCGTGTGCGCCTTGGGCTGGCGAACTGCATCCGCACACTCGGGAGAGGTCGGGTCGGCGCGATCCCTTGTCAGGCCCTAAGGGGAAGTGCTGTTTGTGGACAGATCAGGGGCAAGCCTTGACCGGAGTACCCCGCATCCCTAGCTTGTGGCCTCAAAGTATCCGGGAGTTCTCGAAACTTTCGAAACTGTCCCGGACCCACGGCACTTCCGTTCCGCTGTCCATCAGGGTCACCTCGACCCAGCCCCCAGGAGGCGCAGCTCATGTGGTACCGCCACCCGTTCTCGGCCCGGCCAAGACGCCTGCTCGCGGTCCTTGCACCCTTATTGCTCGTGGCCACCTTCCTCGGCGCCCAGCCCGCGGAGGCGGCGACCGTGGACCCCAACGCCTCGTACGTGCTGGTCAATCGCAACAGCGGCAAGGCGCTGGACGTCTACAACATGGCGACCGACGACGGCGCCCGCATCACTCAGTGGACCAGAAACGATCAGAGCCAGCAGCAGTGGCAGTTCGTCGATTCCGGGGGCGGCTACTACCGCATCAAGTCCCGCCACTCGGGCAAGGTGCTGGACGTGCACAACTGGTCCACCGCGAACGGCGGATCGATCGTCCAGTGGGCCGACCTGAACGCCGCCAACCAGCAATGGCGGCTCGTGGACAGCTCGGATGGCTACGTAAGGTTCATCTCGCGCCACAGCGGCAAGGCCCTCGAGGTGCAAGGCGGCTCCACCGCCGACAACGCGAACACCGTCCAGTACGACGACTGGGGCGGCACCAACCAGCAGTGGCAGCTCGTCAAGGTCGGCGGCGGTAACACCGGCCCGTGCGATCTGCCGGGGACGTACCGCTGGACATCATCGGGCCCGTTGGCGCAGCCCAAGCCGGGGTGGGTCTCGTTGAAGGACTTCACCGTCGTCCCCTACGAGGGCAAACAGCTCGTCTACGCGACGACGCACGACACGGGGACGCGCTGGGGTTCGATGAACTTCGGCCTGATCTCCGATTGGTCGGAGATGGCCTCGGCCGGCCAGAACGCGATGTCAGCTTCCACTGTCGCGCCCACCCTCTTCTACTTCGCGCCGAAGAACATCTGGGTGCTCGCCTACCAGTGGGGCGGTACCGCCTTCTCATACCGGACGTCGAGCGATCCCACCAACCCGAACGGCTGGTCATCCCCGCAGGTGCTCTTCTCCGGAAGCATCACCGGATCCGCAACAGGACCCATCGACCAGACACTCATCGGTGACGGGACGAACATGTACCTGTTCTTCGCCGGTGACAACGGCAAGATCTACCGGGCCGGTATGCCGATCGGCAACTTCCCGGGCAGTTTCGGCACCACCTCGACAGTGGTCATGAGCGATACCACGAACAACCTGTTCGAAGCCCCGCAGGTCTACAAGCTCCAAGGCCAGAACCGGTACCTCATGATCGTCGAGGCGATCGGCTCGCAGGGCCGCTACTTCCGCTCGTTCACGGCCACCAGTTTGAGCGGCTCATGGACGCCCCAGGCCGTGACCGAGAGCAACCCCTTCGCAGGCAAGGCCAACAGTGGCGCTTCCTGGACCAACGACATCAGCCACGGCGAACTGATCCGCACCAGCCCTGACCAGACCATGACCGTCGATCCCTGCAATCTGCAGTTGCTCTACCAGGGGCGCAGCCCCAACTCCGGCGGCGACTACGGCCTCCTGCCCTACCGTCCCGGTCTGCTGACACTGCAGCGCTGACGACGTGACACATGACCGGCTCCGGTACGGGGCCGTCGCGGCGGGCTCGGCGGAAGGCCGAGCCCGCCCGGTCCACCAAGCACGAGGTGACGCTTCGGTGCGCGCGTCATGTGGTGACGGTTGCCGGCGTCGCCAATCCTTGGGCTCCGACCGGCGGATGGTGCACAGACCCCTGCCTCCTGAGATTCACATCCCCCAAGTATCTTGATAATTGAAATATCTTGTTACGAGGGGAGTACAGGTGTTCTCGCTGGTCTTCGCGGTGCTTGCGGCCGCACAGCTGGGTCTGGCCGTGGTCGCATGGCGTCACTGGCGAGCGTCACCAGGCCTGTTGGCCGCCGTGCCGGCCCTGGTGTGCTCCGCGCTGGTCTGGGACAACGGGGTGATCGCCGTGGGGAGCCTCACGGGAACCGGGTCACTGCTGCACGCGATGAGCGTCCCCCGTTTTGTGCTGCACGCTCTTCTGACGCCCTTTCTGGTGCTCTGGTCGTTGTCGGCGGCGGACCACGCCGGGCTGCGCCTGGCGCGGGGGAAGCCGGCGCGAGCCGTGGCCGCCGGTCTCACGGCCCTCCTGGTAACAGCGGGCACGCTCCACGACGTCCTGGATCTGTCGCTGCGCCCGGAGCGCTGGGCGGACACCCTGCGCTACGTGAACGACGCGGCGTCCCCGACGGGCCCGCTGCCGGCCATCATCACCGGGCTGGTGGTCCTCGCCACCGGGATAGTGCTGTGGCGCCGCACCGGGTTCGTCTGGCTGGCGGTCACCGCCGCCGTGATGGTGGCGGTCTCCGGAGCGGGCGCCCAGGTGCCCCCGCTCGGCAACGCCGGGGAGGTCGTCCTCAACTTCGGGCTGCTGCTGACCGTCCGCAGGCTGCGGCCCCGGGGGGACCGGGACGCGGCCGACGCCCCGTCGGTGGCCGGCACACCCTGAGCAGGCGGTGCAGCCGCCGCGCGTCCAGCCGCCGGCGGCTGGAGGATTTCGCCCGACCTGATAAGACGTGAGATCCGCCGTCCGGTGCCGTGCGCGGTCCTGCCGGACGGGGGACGCCTGCATCACGCGTCGGCAGGAGGAGGCTTCCGGCCCCGCTGCCGTGTTCACCCCGGCTCGGAGCCGGGCACGTACGGCGGGACGGAGGCGACGGCGCGGGAGACATCGCGCAGTGGCGGTGACCCGAGCGGGGCGGCGCGGTCTCAACCGGCGCGGGAGGGGCTCCGCCCGGCTCGCCGGTACGCGGCCGCTCTGCCCGGCGTCCTCGGGCGGCGGCTGCGGAGCTGTCGCCATGTGGTCCTCGGGCACGGGCCCTGCGGCCGGGGCTTGAGGAAGTCCGTGTACGGGACCCGGCGCGGGGGCAGGCCGATCTCCAGCCAGTGGTCCTTGCCCGAGACGGAGTCCCATCTCTCGTTGGGCATGCGGACGAAGTCGTCGCGCGTGTCCTTGTTCTGAGAGGTGATCTGCAGGACTTCGGCATGGCCGGAGCGGCGTCCCACGATCACGCAGTAGTGCTGGGAGACCCCGGCCCTCTCCCGGAAGGGGACCCTGGCCAGCCAGACCTCCCCGGGCAGTGGACGCGTGCGTTCCCACCCGCGCACCCCCCGCCGGAAGAGCACGGCGACGAACCCGGCCGCCAAGCTCTCCAGTACCCCCTCCAGCGTGTAGTTGTCGGTCTCCAGCGTGTTCCGCGTCCACAGCGCCACCGCCGTGCACAGTCCCAGCAGTACCGCCGTCTGCACGGCCAGGGACGGCCCCCGGCCGGGCCTGCGGCGGCCCCCCGTCCAGACCACCGCCAGGGCCGTCAGCGTGGCCAGCCCGCTCGAAGCGACCCACTCGAGCACGCCGGGACGCTGCGAGGGCGTCTGGGCGGCCAGTACGTCGTAAAGCCAGACCGGGGCGGCGAGGAACTCACCCACGATCGTGAGTGCCAGAACGACGACCAGGCATCCGCCCATGGAATCTCCCCAGGTTGTACGGAACTCGACGGGCGGTGGGAGCCGCTCCGGCGCGCGGGGCCGGAGCGGCCGGCCCTGGCGCGAGCCGCCGGCGTGCCGTGCTGCTCGCGCCTTTCCGGAACGGCTGTGTTCCGTGTGGCCGTCCGCCGTTCCCCCCGCCCGCGTCGCCCGCAGCCTCTCCTCCGCTCCCAGGCCTCGCGTCAGCCTCTTCGCGGTCGGCGGACGGCCGGGCGGCGCGACCGGATGCCCCCGGCCCGGTCAAGAGACGTTCCCACGGGGAGGGGTGGCGCGGCATCCGTGAAACCACGTAGTGACGCACGGTTCCCTGCGAGACCCGGACCGGGCGCGCCCGTGTGGCACGCTGCCCCCCGGGGAACGGGCGCGGTCTCACGGAGCGGTCTCACGGAGCGGCTGCCTCTGCCGCGGTCCGTTCATCGGCCTCCGCCTTCCGCCCCGCGAGGTGCGGGAGCCCGGAGCCGACCGGTGCGATGCCGCGCCGCTCGGAGCGGTCGGCGAGACCGAGCAGTGGTCCCGTCATGGCTGTGGTCGCCAGGGCCATCACCACCAGGGCGAGGACCAGTGGTGCGGGCAGGATCCCGGCGCGGTGCCCGGCTTCGAGCACGATCAGTTCGGTCAGGCCCCTGGTGTTCATCAGAACCCCGATCCTGCGGGCCGAGGAGGGGCGCATGCCGGCGAGCCGGGCGCCGGTGTAGCCGCCGAGCAGTTTGCCCGCGCAGCCCAGCGCGAGGGTGGCGGCCACCAGCACCCAGGACACGGCGGTGAAGGCGTCGATGAGCACGGTGACACCGGTGACCACGAAGAAGACCGGCGTCAGCGAGAGGCCCGCGCGCGAGACCGCGGCCACCGGGCCCGCCCAGGGAGCCAGTGTCCCGCCGGGTATCGCCACGCCGACCATCGCGGCTCCGACGATGGCGGTCATGCCCAGGTGCTCGGTCAGCAGCGCGGTACCCAGCGCGGCACCACCGAGGAGCACCGCCGTCGTCCTCGGCATCCGCGCGCACAACCGGCGTGCCGGGCCGGTGCGCAGGCCCAGGCGCAGCAGGAGCGCGCAGCCGCCGCCCACGAGGAGCGCGGCGCCGGCCCTCCACAGGTTCGTGAGGTCACCCGCGCCGAGACCGATGGCGAGCGTGAGCATGATCCAGCCGAGGCTGTCCATGACCACGGCGGCGGACAGGGCGAACCGCCCCTCGGCCGAATCGCTGAGCCCACGGTCGCCGAGGATCCGGGACAGGACGGGGACCGCGGTGATGGACATGGCCACCGCGACCATCAGGGTGAAGGCGAGGACCGGCGCGTCGCCGCGGGCCGCAGTGTCGCCGGTGAGCCGGATCAGTCCCACCAGCAGGAGGCCGGTCGTGAGGGGTATCACGAACGCACCGGCGACCAGGGCGGAGAGGGTGCGCTGCGACGGTCCGCCCGGCTCGGGCCGCAACTTGTGGGCGAGGCCGACGAGATAGAGCACGAGCCCCGTCTGGCCGAGGAGCTTGAGCACGTCGAGCACGGAGGCCGGAAGCAGCGCGTCGAACGTGGCGCGGTCGGACAGCGCGAGCACGGCCGGCCCGATCAACAGGCCCACCGTGACCTCTCCGACGACCTCCGGCTGGCGCAGCCACCGGGCGGCGGCCCGCCCCGCACGGGCCAGGAGCAGCACGACGGCCAGTGTCGCGATCACATGCACGGGATTGAACGGGAACTCTGATACGTCCATGGCGGTGTGAGGCCCTTCGTGGCCGTTCCGGCGCGGTCAGGCCGACGGGGAGGTGCGGTCGGAGGCCTGTGCCGCGGCGTTGTCGGACAGGTGGAGCGCGGGACGACGGCTTCGAGCCGGTGCCGCCCACGCGGATCGGGACGTGCGTGGGTGACGAGGCCCCCGCCGGTCGCGCCGGAGTGGGGGACCGCCGGTGCGGGACCGGCGGGGGCCTCGGCCGGTCACGGGGCCGGACGTCGATGCGCCGACGTCACCCCGGATCGCGATGTGACAGTTTCAGCGACCCGTACCGCCGCATCCCGTACAGCAGAGGGCTCGACGGCTGACCGTCCTGTGTCGTCACCTGGAGCACCTCCCCGAGAACCACCACGTGGTCCCCGACGGGCAGCGTGCCGCTGACCCGGCAGTCAGCGATGGTGTGGGCGTCCTCCGTCAGGTGGGGCGGTCCGGACTCCGTCTCCCTGGTCCATTCGACCCGATCGAACCGGTCGGGTGCGCCGGACGCGAACAGGTCCGCCGACGGTTCGGCCTGGTCGTGCAGCAGGTTGACGGCGAAGGCCGACACCTGGAGGAGCGCCGCCAGCGTCGGGCTCTCCGCGCGCAGGCACACCAGCAGCGTCGGCGGCCGCAGGGCGACGCTGCACATCGACGAACAGGTCATCCCCCACGGCGCGCCGTCCGGCCCGGTGGCCGTCACCACGGCGACCCCGGCCGGATGCGTCGTCATGAAGGAGCGGAACTCAGCCGGGTCGACCGGCGGTCGCGCGACTGTGCCGGTCACGGGATTCGGCATGTGTGTGCTACCTCCTTCCTCGGCCGCGCGGCCGGCTACGGACGCATGCCCTTCAGTTCGTTGACGTGCTTCAGGTACTCCCAGTGGCTCGGCAGCTGCTCGACGAGCGTGGCGGCCTGATCCCGCACCTGCCGCAGTTCCTTGGTCGCGGCGACGTCGTCCATCAGCGCCAGGCCCGGCAGCGAACGCATGTCGAGGCCGCCGAGACCCAGGATCATCGCGGTGTACGAGTAGGGCTCGAACCCGTGGTAGTAGGGGAACACGCTGTCCGCGTCGGGCAGCTTCACCTTCCACTGCTCGATCCGCTCGGCCAGCGCGTCCGGCATCGTGCGGGTCTTGGCGTCCCGCCAGTAGTCGTTGTCGTCGCGCTTGGCGGCGACGTAGTGCAGCACGAGGAACTCCCGTACGCCGTCCATGACGTTGGCGACCTGGCGGTTGTAGGACGCGCGCAGCCGGTCGTCGTCCCGGCCGCCCGGGAAGTGCTTCACCAGCTGCTCGATGGCGTTCTGGATGAAGAAGATCCCCGTGGACTCGAGCGGCTCGACGAATCCGCTGGACAGGCCGATCGCCACACAGTTGTTCACCCAGGAGTTCTCGCTGCGGCCGATCCGCATCCGGATGTGGTTGGCTTCCAGGTTCTCCGCAGCGGGTCCCACGAACTCTCGGAGCGTGCGCTCCGCCTCGTCGGGAGTGCAATAGTCACCGGCGTACACGTAGCCCGTGCCGATCCGGCCGTACAGCGGGATCGTCCAGATCCAGCCCGCGTCCTGCGCGGTGGACCTCGTGTACGGGCCCATCCCCTGGTCCGCCATCTCCATGGGTACGCGGAGCGCGACCGCTCTGTCGTTCGGCAGGGTGTCCTGGTAGGAGAGGAAGGGCACGCCCAGTTTCTTGTTGAGCAGCATTCCGCGGAACCCCGTGCAGTCGATGAAGAGATCGCCTGACAGGTCCCCGTTCTCCTTGGTGCGCACATGCGTGAGGTCGCCGCGCTCGTCCGCCGCCGCCTCGACGACGTCGTCCAGGATGTGCCGGACGCCCCGGTCCTTCCCGTACCGGGTGAGGAGCTTGGCCAGCAGCGTCGCGTCGAACTGGTACGCGTACGGGAACTGCGTGGTCTGTTCGGCCATGGTCGACCGCGACATCCGCTCCGACGCGTGCTCGCCGGCGTCGAGCGCCAGCAGACTCCCCTCCAGCCGGCGGGGTGAGCGCTTGGCGTCGCAGAGCGCGGCGATGACCGTGCAGTCCCTGTCGTAGTCCGCGCTGGGCCGCTTGTGCAGCCACCAGTCGGCGAGGGAGACGCCCTCCACCACCCGCGGCCGTTCGAAGGGGTGGTAGAAGTGGTGCCCTTCGGCCCGCCAGTTGTCGTAGCGGATCGCCAGTTTGTAGGTGGCGTGACAGTCCGGCATCCAGTCGGTCTCCGCGAGTCCGAGGTAGGAGAAGAAGTGCCGGATCGTACTGAAGGAAGCCTCACCGACACCGATCGTGGGCACGTTCTTCGATTCGACGAGCGTTATCGAGAGCTTGTCGCCGAACGTTGCCGCCAAATACGACGCGGTCATCCAGCCCGCGGTCCCGCCGCCGACGATGACAACACTCCTGGCCATGATTCCCTCACTTCTCTTCGCTGACCCGACTTCGATCGTCCTGGTTACCGCGATCCCGGAAATTCGGAGGAACGGGATCCGGGTGGAACTCGCGCGACGCCGTCCTCAGCCGGCTGACACGTGGCCTCCGCCGCCGCATTCGTCGGCGAACTCCACGATCTTGCGCACCCCGGTCTCGAGCGCCACGGGGTCCACACAGAACGCGATCCGGACCAGATGCCGCGCCCAGGGCGCGAAGTCGTGGGAACGGATGCGGCCCTGGCCGTCGACCTCGGGGCGCATGGCGAACCCGTTGCCCGGTACGACCGCGACGCCCTTCTGCTCGAGCAGCCGGGTCGCGAACGTCTCCGAGTCCAGCCCGGTCCGGGCGACATCGAGCATCGCGTACCACCCGCCGGCGGGCAGTTCGTCCAGCAGCCCGGCCCGGACCAGCGGGGACAGCGCGACATCCCTGTTGCGCTGCACCAGCTTGCGGTTGGCCGCGGTCGCCTCGGCACGGCTGTCCAGCGCGGCGATTCCCGCGTACTGCGCGGGGGTCGACGTGCCGATGATGTTGGCTTCCTGGGCGACCTTCATGACGTCGGCCGCCCGGTCGTTGGCCAGCGAGACGTAGCCCAGCCGGTAGCCGGTCATCGCGAAGCTCTTGGAGAAGCTGAAGACGCTGTGCACGATGCGCTCGTCGACGGGGACGTCACGTTCGAGGGAAGCCACCGAGATGTGCTCACGCTCGTAGAGGAAGTGCTCGTAGGCCTCGTCGCTGATGACGTGCCAGCCCCGGCTCCGTGCCAGTTCCAGCAGTGCGCCGAGTTCGCCGCGGTCCAGGGCGACGCCGGTCGGATTGGCCGGCGAGTTGATCAGCAGCACCCGGGTACGCGGTGTCGCGGCGGCCGCGATCGTCCCGGCGCTCGGCCGGAAGCCGTCGCCGAGCGGGTACAGGACCGGTCGGAAGCCCGCGAGCAGACTCTGCTGAAGGTGGACCGGCCAGTGCAGTTCCGGCAGGAGGATCTCGGCACCGGGCTCGGCCAGCGACTGCAGCAGGGCGGCCAGGCCCTGGCACGACCCCGGTGAGATCAGCAGCCGGGAGACCGCGCTGTCCACGTCGTTGTCCGTGTGGAGCTTCTCCACCAGGGCGGCGCGCAGCGCGGGCAGTCCCTCCACGCCGGTGTACTTGGTCTCGCCCCGCCGCACGGCGTCGACGAACGCATCGGCGACGTTCGCCGCGGGGTCGAAATACGGGTCGCCGACGTGCAGTTTCATCACATCGGTTCCGGACTCCTGTTCCTTCGCCTCCGCCGCCCGGAAGATTCGGTGCAGGCACGACGAAGGAATGGAGCCGGCGGCGGACAAGATGTCTGGACTCACGCTCATACCACCTTTGTTCCGTTGATTTTCTTCAGAGTCGGAAGGGCGCGTCACGCCGTACGCCCGCCGTCGACGGGTATCAGCGCTCCGGTCACCCAGCCCGACAGTTCCGGGTCGAGCAGCGTGCAGACCCACCTGCCGATGTCCGCGCCCTCGCCGAACCGGCCCATCGGGGTCGACGCGAGGAGGTCGACGCGCATCTGCTGGGTGCCCGCCCCGTCCAGGCCGGTCTCGTCCCACATGGGGGTGTCCACCGGACCGGGCATAACGGCGTTCACCCTTACGTCCGGGGCGAGTTCCCTCGCCAGCGAGCGGGTGAGGCTGTTGAGGGCCGCCTTGGTCGCGCCGTAGAAGGCGCGCCCGGGCATGGACAGCACACCGCCGACCGACGAGACGTTGACAGCGCTGCCCCGGCAGGCCCGCAGCTGCGGCAGTGCGCACCGGATCAGTTCGGCCGGAGCCCGGACATTGACCGCGAACATCTCGTCGAAGAGGGCGGGGTCGATCGCGTCGAGCCGGCCGAACCGGGCCAGACCGGCGTTGTTCACCACCGCGTCCAGGCTGCCGAAGCCACCGGTCGCCGCCGCGACGACCTGTTCGGCGGCCCCGGGCACGCAGATGTCCTGGGCCACGGCCACGACGGCGTCACCGTACCGGTCCACCAGGTCCCGCAGCGGTTCCTCGCGGCGTCCGACCGCTGTCACGCAGGCGCCGGCCTTCAGCAGGCATTCCGTGATCCCCCGGCCGATACCGGTGGCCGCGCCGGTCACCACGACCGACTTTCCGGCAAGAGTCATCCTGGAACCTCGCTCTCCGAGAGCATTCCGGCGATGTCGCCGATGAGTTCGGCGGGGTCCGAGAGGAACCGGAAGTGGCCGCCCGGCCAGGACCGCACGCTGAACGGGCCTGCTCCCACCGCGGCCCAGGCGCCGATCCGGGCGCCGTCCACCAGCGGATCCCCGGTGTTGTAGTAGCCGCGGACCCGGCAGCGCAGCGGTTCGGGGTCCGGCGCGGGCCGGTAGGTCTCGTTCAGTGCGATGTCGGACCGCATGACCGGCAGCAGCAGATCCCGGATCTCCGCGTCGTCCGCGAGCTCGGGGTCGATCCCGCCGAGATCCCGCACGGCACTCCACAGTTCCTCGTCGCCGGCCAGGTGCGTGGTCCCGCCGCCGGCCTGCCACGGCGCCGGTGCGCCCGACACGAACAGACAGGCGGGGGGCCTGCCGTTCTCCTGCAGCGCTCTCGCGGTCTCGTACGCGACCAGCGCACCCAGACTGTGCCCGAACAGGGCGCAGGGTTCCGGGCCGAGCCGCAACAGTTCCGCGGCGACGTGTGCGCCGATCTCGGCGACGCTGCCGGCGGGTTCTTCGGCGAACCGGTCGGCGTGCCCCGGGTACTGCACGGCGAGCAGTTGGGTGTCCACGGGCATCGACGACGTCCAGGCGCGGTATGCGGCCGCCGAACCACCGGAGAAGGGAAAGCAGACCAGCCTGCCGGCCGGGCTCTCCACGTCACCGAGGGCCCGCAGCCATTCCCGGGCAGGCGTTCGTAGGCGATTCACACAACCGAGCTTCACCGAACCGCACGCCTGCCCACGGCAATCTGTCAAAGCTCTGTCGGGCCGGACGCCGCCCCCCGGTTCTTGCCCGAACCTGAAGGTGTCGCACCCCAAGGGCCGCCCCCGTCGTACCCGGCGGGCGCACGACGACGGCCACGGCACCCCGCCGTGTCCGCCGCGTACCTCCCGTATGCGGACGCCCTCCGCCTTGCGACACACCGCATTCGACGCCGCGCGCTGATCCACCAGGTATGACGGGACAGCTCTGTAGGAGGACACATGCTGGACGGGTTCGTGCCCTGGCCAACCGACTTCGCCGATCGTTACCGCCGAGCCGGTCACTGGCGCGGCCGCTCACTGCGGCAGCTCCTGGACGACAGCGCCGGACACCATCCGCACAAGACCGCCGCCGTGGACGCGACGAGCCGGGTCAGCTATCAGGAGCTGCTCGGGGAGGCCGACCGGATCGCGGCCGGCCTGCTCGACCTCGGCGTCGGCGGACGTGACCGGGTGGTGGTGCACCTGCCGAACAGGATCAGCTTCCTGTCCACCGTGGTGGCCCTGTTCACGATCGGGGCGATACCGGTACTGGCGCTGCCCGGACATCGCCGGGACGAGATCCTCCACCTGGCGCGGTCGTCCGGTGCGGTGGCGTACGTCGGCCCCGACCGCTTTCAGGGCTTCGACCACCGCGCACTGGCCCGCGAGGTCCGCAGGGACGTGCCGGGCCTGCGGCACGTCGTGATCGCGGGCGAGGCGGGGGAGTTCACGCCGCTGTCCGAGCTCGCCCGCACCCGTGCGCGGGAACTGCCGCCGGTCGACCCGTCCGAGGTGGCGCTGCTGCTGTTGTCGGGTGGAACCACCGGTGTGCCGAAGCTGATTCCGCGGACCCACGACGACTACGCCTACAACATCTCCGCATGCGCCCGGGTGGTGGAGTTCGACGACAGCGGCGTGTACCTCGCGGCGAACCCCGTGCCGCACAACGCCGCTCTCGGCTGCCCCGGAGCACTCGGTGCGCTGCTCCTGGGAGGCAAGGCGGTGCTGGCCGCCAACCCCAGTCCCGACCAGGTGTTCCCGCTGATCGAGCAGGAGGGCGTCACCCTCACCACACTGGTGCCCGCGCTGGCCCTGCTGTGGGCGGAAGCCGCCCGCTCCACACCGGTCGACATGAGCCGCATGACCATCCAGGTGGGCAGCTCCAAGTTCGGGCCGGCCGCCGCGGAGCGGGTGTCCTCGAGTCTGGGGTGCCGCATCATGAACGTGTACGGCATCGGTGAGGGACTGATCACCCACACACGCCTCGACGATCCGCCCGAGGTCCTCTTCGGCACCGAGGGAAAACCGGTGTCCCCGGACGACGAGATCAGGATCGTCGACGCCGAGGACAACGACGTCGTGCCCGGTGACACCGGCGAACTGCTCACCCGCGGTCCGTACACGATCCGCGGTTACTTCGCCGCCCCGGAGCACAACCGCCGGGCGTTCACAGACGACGGTTTCTACCGCACAGGTGATCTGGCCCGGATGACGGAGAAGGGCGACATCGTCGTCGAGGGCCGGCTGAAGGACATCATCCATCACATGGGGGAGAAGGTCTCGGCCGAGGAGGTGGAGGGCCACCTGCTGACCCACCCCCTGGTCCTGGACACCGCGGTGGTGGGCATCCCGGACGACGACCTCGACGAACGCGTCTGCGTGTTCGTCGTCCTCGGCAGTGACGCCGATCCCACCGCGAAGCCGGTCTCGCTGCGCACGATCAGGGAACACATGCGTGACCGGGGGCTGGCGTCCTACAAGCTGCCGGACGAGGTGATCGTCGTTCCCGGCCTCCCCCGCACCCCGGTGGGCAAGATCGACAAGAACGCGCTGAAGGCCGTGCACCGGGAGCGCCAGGTGATCTGACGGCCGCCCCGCCACACCCTGCGGGCCGGCGGGCGGCACCCCATGCGATGTGACACCGCCCGGAAGGACGCCCGCGTACGGACATGTACGCGGGCGTCCTTGCCGGGCGGGCGTCCCGGCCACGCGGCGGATGCGCGGCCGTGGTCACGTGAGCTCCCCGGAAGGCAGGGGCCGACCCTCGGGCCGTCCTCCGCACGAGGGACCGCACGAGGGACCGTTCCGGCTTCCCCGGCGTCAACCGAAAGCGGATCCTCATCGAGAGAGTTGGTTGCCATGTACCGCGAAGCAGATGTCGATGTGACGTCCGAGGAACGCAACGAGGAGGTCAGGCGCCTCGACCCGTTGGAGCTCGACGAAGACCTCCGAGTGCTGCCGAAGATGAACGAAGCCGCGGACACGGCTGCGTTGGCGCAGGTCCTCGCTCAGGCGCTTCCTCCGGCGGAGGGCATCGCGGGCTTCACCCTGCCGGAGTGCCTCGCCGCCATGCGCGACCTGGGCATGTACCTCGGCAGTCTCAAGAGGCACGGGGTGTCCGCCTTCGACGCGGTGCCGGGGGCAGTCGGACCGTTCGAAATGCTCGGGCGCCGTACGCACATGATTCCGCGGGACACGGTGTACCACTACACGTGCTGGAACCCTGCCGGTGACCGGGAGCGGCTCTACACAGGGCACCAGATGGAGCGCAGCCTGATCGACGCGGTGAGGACCTGTGTGCCGGATCTGGCACTGGCCGTCGAAGCCGGCTGCTCCCTCCAGGGCGAAGACGCGTGCAGTCCGGCTCACGCCGACAGGATGGCCTCACTCGCACTGCACATAGCGGCTGCGGACAAGGCGATGGGCAGTGTGATCTCGGAGGTCTCACCCGAGTTCTTCGCGCGTGTGCTCAGACCGTTCTTCGAGGACGTCCGCATAGAGGGCCGGACCTACATGGGGCCGGCCGCCGCTCATGTTCCCCTCTTCCTCGTCGACGTACTGCTGTGGGCGTCCGACCGCGGCAGCCGCGAGTACTCGCAGTTCTGCGACGAGGTCGCCCTGCACACGCTGCCCCACTGGCGGGACCGGTACGCGGAGTGGACGACGATGCCGTCCGTGACCTCCCGGGTCGCCGCCGCTCTCGGCGAATCCCGTTCGGCTCCCGCGGCGGAGCACGCGCGGTCCAGTGCGAGGGGTCTGCGGCAGGCCCTCACCTCGCTGACCTCGTTCCGCGGCAAGCACCTGGTGATGGCACGACGTGCGTATAAGGCCGACGTCCGCCTCTACGAACTGGGCAGTGGCGGGGGAAGCGTGGGGCTGCTCGAAGAGATCCTCGCCCTCACCAGGCAGAACGGCTCGATGGCCGGCGCACCCTCCGCTCGGCAGAAATCCGTACGGTAAGCCCCTACAGGAGCGAAGTGGCTCGATGAGAATCACGATTGTCGGGTCCGGGATAGCCGGACTGACCACCGCGATCAGCCTCCACGAGGCGGGCTTCGGCGACGTCACCGTCATCGAGGCCGATACCCGTATCCGTCCGGTCGGGCTCGGGCTGAACATCCTGCCCAACGCCGTTCGTGAGCTCGCCGAACTCGGGCTGCTGGACGCATTGCGGGAGGGGTCGGTCCTCACCCGGGAACTGGCGATGTACAACCCGCACGGGGACCTGGTGTGGCGGGAGGACCGCGGGCTCGCGGCGGGCTACCTGTGGCCACAGATCTCGATATCGCGTTCGCGGCTCGTCCTGGTCCTGGCCGCGGAGGTGCGGCGCCGTCTGGGCGACGGGGCCATCAGCACCGGCAGCCGGCTGGTCGGCCTGAGGGACGGGCACGGTGGGACGTGCGGCGTCTTCGCGGACCGGCACGGTTCCCTGCGGACGGTCGGGACGGACGTACTCGTCTGCGCGGACGGCATTCGTTCGGCGGCGAGGGCAGCGCTCTACCCCTCCGAGGGCCCTCCCCCGACGAACGGTATGACGCTGTACCGGGGGACCGCCTGGGGGGACCGGTTCCTGACGGGAAGATCCATGGCGGTCCTGGGGGACGACAGAAGGCGTCTGGTCCTGTACCCGATAGACACGGAAGGGGCGACGGGACGGTCCTTGACGAACTGGGTGGCCGCCTTTCCCGGGGGCGAGGCCGGCGCACCGGAGCTTCCCTCGGAGGGCGTTGCTGAGCAACGGCGCGCCATCCTGCGGCAGTTCGCCGGATGGGCACCCCCGGGAGTGAACCTGTCGCGCCTCCTCGGGGGCACACGGCACATACAGCGGTATCCGATGATCGACCGGGACCCTCTTCCCCGGTGGACGTTCGGAAACGTGACGCTCGTGGGTGACGCCGCCCACGCGATGTACCCCGCGGGATCCAACGGTGCCACACAGGCCGTCATCGACGCCCGGGTACTCGCCTGGAACCTCGCCACCCACACCGAGGTGGGCGACGGCTTGCAGGCCTACGAGGACGAACGCCGCCCGCAGATGACGGAGCTCCAGAAGAGCAATCGCTCCATGGGCCCGGAGAAGGTACTCACCGTGGCCCATGAGAGGGCCCCCCACGGCTTCGACGAGGTGGGGGACGTCTTCAGCGAGGAAGAGCTGGCGGAGATCTCCCGCACCTATGCCATGACCGGGAAGTTCGATCAGGACTGGGTCAACTCACGACCCTCACTGTCCGTCGGCTGACGCCACGGGCCGCCCACGCGGTACAAGACCTGGAGTGCAGAGTGACGAACGCATCGCGGCGGGGCGACGAGCTCGGGGCCGTCAAGGAGACCAGCTTCATCACCGCCGTCATCAGGG
This sequence comes from Streptomyces pratensis, assembly GCF_016804005.1. Classification (GTDB taxonomy): domain Bacteria; phylum Actinomycetota; class Actinomycetes; order Streptomycetales; family Streptomycetaceae; genus Streptomyces; species Streptomyces pratensis_A. The sequence continues at coordinate 2,109,379 of NZ_CP051486.1, forward strand.
CCATGGAGAACGACCGCCCGGACCCGTACCTGGTGGATCCCTGTGCCGGACTGCTGAGCACCCCCCGGTCGAGGGCGATGGCGGAAGAGGCACTGGCCGCCGGCGGCACCATCGGCTCCGTGATAGTGCGGGCCCGTTTCGGTGACCTCGCGCTGGGCCGGGGAGTCGCCGAGGGGATCTCGCAAGTGGTCTGCCTCGCGGCGGGCGGAGACACCCGTGCCTGGCGGCTCGGGCTTCCCCCCGGCACCCTGTTCTTCGAGATCGACCTGCCCGGCCAGCTGGAGGCCAAGGAAGCACTGCTGGAGCCGGTCAGGGACCGCCTCACCTGCCGGCGGGTCGCCCTCGGCGAGGACCTTCGAGGTGACACGTGGCCGGGGAGGCTGCGGGACGCCGGTCACGAGCCGGGCAGACCCACCGCCTGGATCGTCGAAGGACTGCTGCCCTACCTGCGGGTCGAGGAGATCAACCGGCTCGTCGCACAGGTCAGGGAGATGTCCAGCAGTGGATCGATGCTGCTCGTCGACGCACCGCACGCCGACTTCCACCGGGATCCGGCCAACGCGAGTTTCCTGGCCTACATGAGGTCCCGGGGTTCCGCGTTCGAGCTCGGCCTGGAGGATTTCGGCGGGTTCCTCGGGCTGCGCGGCTGGCAGGCGGAGGCGTACACCCTGGGGGAGCTCTCCGCAGGGGCGTGCGCATGGCTGCCGGCTCCCCCCGAACGTCTCTGCCCGCCCAACGACCATCACTGGACAGCCCGAGCGCGTCTCGCCTGAAGGCCCGGCGAGACGCCGGCCGGTGGATGTCCGGTTCTCCCCGCCGCGCTACGGCGGACGGCCCCTCGGGCTGCGGAAAGCCCCCTCCGACCCGCTCCGCCGGCGGGTCGAAAGGGGCTCTTCGGCTTCCCCGGGCGCGATCAGTAGGTCGGATCGGCCTTCATCAGGCCCATCGCTATCAGCGCGCGCGAACCGAGGCTGACCGCCAGGGTCGCGAGGGCCTCGGGTGCCTTGAACGCCGACGGCACGCTCATGATCGTTCTACGTGCCGTCCTCGCGTCACTGTGCGGACCGGACAGCCGGTAGATGTGGGGCATCTGGGAGCCGCACCAGAGTTTGAGGACCAGCCGCGGGTTCAGGAAGACGGCTGGACGCCACGGCGAGCATCCGATGACCTTCGCGAAATCGATCATGAAGTGGTTGTAGTGGACCAGGGTCCGCAGGCCGGGGTTGCCCATGAACACCTCGTTCTCGTAGGCCGCCTGGCCCTCGATCAGCCCCTGGAGCCTGACTCGGTCGGGCAGCTTCTTCTTGCCGCTGCACAGGAGGGCGAAGTACCGGCTCTGCATCTCGGAGCAGGCGGGCACCCCGCCGGCGGCCGGCCGCGCCCACCCGATGAGTGCCACGTCGGCACCGAGATCCGGGTGGATCATGTGCTTGTACAGCCTGCGGACGTCCTGGATGTTCGTGTCCTTCAGCATGCTGAAGTCCTCGATGTACCCCGTGTTGAGCACGATGGTGTCGATCTCCACCCGCCGGCCGTCCTTGAACAGGACGAAGTCCTTGCCGAGGCGTTCGATGCCCGACGCGTTGACGGTCAGTGTGCCGTCGACGACCCTGTGGATGAACGCCTCGTTCTTCGTCAGGAAGTGGTTGAAGAAGTACTTGTTCTTCGAGTTCCACTCTGCCACCGCTCTGATGGCCTTCGTCCTGCCCCGGCTCCTGTTCCGCTTCACTCCGAATCGCATGACCGCCGTGGCGGCCGCCAGAGGCACCGAATGCAGCAGATGCGAGGTGTAGGCGTCGTTCGTGTGCGGACGCCCTCCGGGATACCGCTCCACGACAGGCTGATGGCGGCGCACGGAAAGCGTGCACTCCTCCGAAACCTGGGCGATCTCGTTCACGACGTCCGCCGCCGTCTCACCGATCCCGATGCACAGGACCCGTTTCCCGCGGAACGGTTCCGCGTTCCGGTAGTGGGCCGAGTGTGTGATCTCGCCGCCGAAGTCGTCCTGTCCGGGGAGATCGATGTGATTCGGGACCCGGTGGGTCCCGGTGGAGATGGCCACCGCGTCGAATCGGTGTGCCACCCGTTCCCCGGGCTCGTCCACGGACGCGACCTCGACGGTGTAACCCCCGTCCCCGTTCTTCGAGATGCTCAGCACCTCGGTGCGGTACCGAATCGTGGGGCCGACGTCGAACTTCTCTGCGAAGTCGTGCAAATACTGCCGGTACTCGCCCGCCGACCAGAATCTCCGTTCCTGGTTCTCCGGAGGGGGGAAGCTGGAGAACGTCATCATGTAGTTGGAGATGGTCAGCATCGTCGAGTCGTAGGCGCCCGACTCCTCGGGGCCGACGTCTGAGCGGAACACCCCGCCGAGCTCGGCGGCGTGCTCGAAGCAAATGACGGAGTGGCCTTCGTCCAGCAGCTCCTTCACCGCAACCAGACCCGACGGTCCCGCACCGATGACACAGACACTCTTTCGCATCTTTACCTCTCGACTTCGGTAGTACTTGCTCGGATGTGATTGCGCTGCGGCTCGACGGCAAGGCGCTGCGGCCTGACCGCAGCGGAGTCCCGGCCACCGCTCGCCGGACCGCACGCGTCCGCAGGCCGGGTCAGCGCCTTTCGAAGTGCACCGGCAGGCTGTCGTAACCGGTCAGGAAGTTGGAGTAGATGGGGCGGGGCGTGCCACGCAGCTCCATCTCCGCCACTTCGGCCACCAGGGACGTCAGCAGAGCGCGCAGCTCCGCCCGGCCGAGGAAGGCGCCCAAGCAGTAGTGGGGTCCGTGGCCGAACGAGAGGTGCCTGTTGGGGGAGCGGGACAGGGTGAACCGGCGTGGATCGTCGAAGACCGTCTCGTCGTTGTTGGCCGAGATGTTCCAGAGGGTGACGATGTCGCCTTCGCGTACCTTCCGGCCGCCGACCTCGAAGTCCTGAACGGCCGTACGAGCCAGGTGGATGCCCGGTGTCGACCAGCGGACGATCTCTTCCACCGCCGACTCGAACGAGACCTCGCCCGCCTTCAGGGCGTGCCATTCACCAGGGTTCTCGATCAGTGCGAGTACCGCGCAGATCGCCGACACCCGGGACGTCTCGTCGCCGCCGAGGATGAGGCTGTAACAGTTGACCGCGATCTCTTCGACGGTGAGAGGACGGTGGTCGAGTTCCGCCGTCGCGAGCATGCTGATCACGTCATTGCCAGGGCGGTCGCGCCGTTCCTGTGCGAGTTCCATGAAATACAGCACGATCTCGTTGCGGGCGCTGAGCGCATCGATCTCGCTACTGTCCGCGTGGCCCGAGGAGAGGGCCATCTTGTTCCACTTGAGCAAGTCCTTCCGGTCCGCGGACGGGATGGACAGCAGATCGCAGATCGTGTTCATCGGAATCCGGTCCGCGACCTCGGCGGCGAAGTCGAACTCCCCGGGCCCGACGACCTTCGACACCAGGTCGGCCGTGCGACGCCGGACCTTCTCCACCACCTCGCCGAGGACTCTGGGCGTGAAGGAGCCGAACATGAGATTGCGTAATTGCCGGTGGCGAGGACCGTCGGTCACCGCCAGCATGCTGCCGCCCGCGGAGTCGTTTCCGCGCAGGACCACATCGAGGACGTTTCCCTTTACGGAGGTCAGCGCTGCGTCGTGGTAGAGCGACTGGATGTCTGCGTATCGCGAAACCACCCAGAAACCGGGGTTCCGGTCGGTGGCCGCGTGCCAGTGGACGGGGCGCTCGGCTCGTACCTCACGCCAGAACTCGTGGATGTCGGTCTCAATAAATGTGGCCGGATCGGTGAGATCCAGGGAACGAACACCGAGAGCGGGCTGAGTCATTCGCCGATCGTGACAGGTCCGCCACACACGCTTCCAAACCCTTGCCAGTTCCTTTCCGTGTTCCGCCGAACGGGAACCAGCGGGGGCCGGACAAGCTTCACCGACGGGGTGTCGCCCTGGCGTGCGCCACCCGTTCCGCCGGTCGTGGACGGGGGCGGGGGCCGCCGGCCCGGAGGGCCGGTACAGCGGGCCGGGCCGCTCTCGGGCAACGCTCCTGGGTGGCCACACTCCGCCCGACTCGGCTCCCCCGCAACGACGTCGGAGCGGCCCGAACGCCCCCGGCAGCCCTCTCCGCCAGGACGCCTGTCCAGATCGGTCAGGTGACGACGCCCCGGCTCCGGCCGCCTTCCGCAACCCTCTTGCCCGCCGGTGCGGACCCCCGTCCCGGCGCCCTGCCGGCCCTGGCCGGGGCGGCCGCCGTTCCCTGGAAGAGGGTCCAGGGCCGCTTGTCAATACGCAAAACGCACAGGCAGGGGTGTGGAGTGAATCTGTCTCGATATGACCTCTGACTGCTAATGTCGATATCACTTCAAGGGGTCAACCAGCAGGCTGATCGAGGTTATTGGCGGTGGAATTCCGATGTGAAGAGCCGGTCGGTGGCGCAAATCCTATGTCTGGGAGGCGGGTCGTTCTGTACCTGCCTGGCGTCACTTGTGCAGCCCGGGGTGAAGCAGGAAATTACATCGAATCCATTTCCGCTCAGCATCCCGGCGGATGAGGGGAATTCGGGATCCGGCAGGATTTCCGACGGGGTCCGAAATTCTCCCTGCCGGAGCCGTTCGGAACCGTCCGGAGCGTCCGGAGCCGTTCGAAGTGGGCGCCGGTGAGAATCGGTGACTCCGGGATTCTTCGCCCGGTCGTCGGTAAGCGGCCGGGGGAGCGGGTGGCGCGGTCCGCCGTGCCGGACCGGCCGGCCCGCGGCCTGTTGCCGGACCGGTGAGGTCCTGCTGAGGCCCTCCGGCCCGCGGCCGGGCATGCGCCCGAGCCGGTCGACGGCGCACGGCGGCGGCACGCGTCGCGGAGTCCGCCGTCCTCCAGGGGCGGCCGCGCGGCGAGAACGGTGCCCGGGTGGGTCGCCGCCCTGGTGGACCAAGGCCTCGGTGCTCCTGGCGGGTTGCTGTCGGCTCGACACCGGTCGGCGGCCGGCGCGGAGCATCTGCTGGGGGTCGTTTGAAAGGTTTCATGACATTTCGGCTCGATGCGATGAGAGGACCGTTCCCATGCCCAATCCGTTCGAGGACGACAACCGGGACTACGTGGCGCTGCGCAACGACGAGGAGCAGTACTCGCTCTGGCCGCAGGACGTCTCCGTCCCCGACGGCTGGCGGGTCGTGTACGGCCCGGCGCCCCGGGCCGAGACCACCGACCACATCGAACGGGCCTGGACCGACATGCGTCCGAAGAGCCTGCGGGACGGGATGGCCGCGAGCGACGGTGTGTCCGTGTGAGCAGCGCAGGAGCAGGCACGCGCATCGCGGGTGCCCGGGCGCGCGAACAGGCACCCGCCGGCTGAGGCGGTCACGCTCGCCTGATGGTGTGCCGGGCGTACGGCATGCCGACGGCCCGGTCGGACCGCTGCGCTTGAGGGTCCTGCTTCTCGATTCCGACGGAACTAGGTTGCTTGGGGGACCACCCGTGAAGGTGGATGTGAAGGACCGGGTCAAATTCGTTCGCTGGCCCGCGGAAAGAAGTATCCGCGAACAATGCAAGGCCCGGGGGCATCTCTGTCTGCTGGTGGTCGAGCACGGTGCTCCTCCTCCGGAGCAACTGGGTCTCTACGAGGACTGGGTGCGCCCTCCCATCGTTCAGGAGGACCTCCAGGCGAGGTTGCGCCAGCTGGCCGACCGGGCCGTCCTGAAGTCGAAACCCGTCCTGGACCCGGCAGGAATCCTGTACTTCAAGGAATCCTCCGTCACGCTTTCCCTGACGCAGTGTGAGATGTTGGCGCCGCTGGTGTCCAGATACGGGCAGATAACATACCGGGCGGAATTGCGGGAGATCCTCGAACGATCCGGTTCAAGCTCGTCCAGCAACGCACTGGACCTGCACGTGATGCGGCTACGCCGACGACTGCAGCTCGTCGGCCTCGCGGTACGGAACGTCTGGGGCCGTGGCTTCGTCCTCGAGCCCGTCTGAGCTCCGTCCGGTCGTCAGCGGACAGGCGGAGGACGGGCAGGTGCCGGCGGACGGGGCGCGCCGGCGGGCGAAGCGGTGCCGGTCGAGCGATCGAGTACGGTCCCGGCCCGTAACGGGTGGCCGTCCTGCCGGCCGTAGCCGCCCGAGCGGCGGTTCTGTCGGGCCCGGCCCGCACCACAGGACATCGGGAGACCTCCATCCGGCCTGGCCCGTACCTCAGGGCGTCGGGCCCTCCGTCCGACCCGGCCCGCACCTCAGGGCGTCGGGCCCTCCGTCCGACCCGCCCACACCTCAGGGCATCGGGCCCTCCAACCGACCCGGCGCCACCGCGGGGCGGCGTGGAACCGGCCGGCGGTACGACGAGGGCAGGCATCACCGCCGCCCCCACCGCCCTGGGGGCTCCGGTAGGGCAATGCGAGCGCGAACCCTCGGCGCCGCCCCCGGGTGCCGTGCTCGGCCACCCGGCGATCCGACGGTCGCGTACACCGTCGGCCGTTCGGCGGCCACCGTCACGACGTCGCGACGCTGAGGCCGACGTGTGCCTCACTGCGCAGCTCGCGTAGCTCCGCGAAAGGGAGGGTGCAGCGACTCACCAGGTAGTTCACACCCGTGGTGCCGCCCGTCCCCGCGTGGTTGCCCATCACCTTCGTGATCAGGCTGATGTGGCTCACCTGCCAGCGCCAGTAGCCGTTGCCTATGTCGAGCAGTGCTTCGATGATCCGGTAGTAGATGTCCGCGTCGATGCCCCGCCGGGCGATGTCGGGAACGGTGTGTCCCGAACGGGTCACCCATGCGGCGAACGATTCGTAAAGCGGGCCGTCCTGCTCGGCGTTGCCGATGAGGTGGCCCAGCCTGTGGAACTGCTGCGACTGGGCGCCGCTCGCCGTTCCGAGCAGATTCCGGAACATGGCGAAGTCACGCAGCGGCAGCCGGTCGAGGGCCGTCAGCTGGTTGTGCAGCACGCGGGTGAGCTCCCCCGCGCGCTGCAGGAGGTCCACGATCCATTCCGCCTGCGATGTGTCGTCGGTCGTCGTGAACACATCGATGACGGCCTCCAGATCGTCGATCACCTGTCTCAGCCACAGCTCGCTCGCCTGGTGCGCGATGATGAAGAACTGCTCCGACAGCACGGTGGACTTCACCGCGGCGGACTCGGCGGCGCGGGGCTTCTGGAGGGACAGCAAAGTATCCAGTTCGAGGTAGTTGTGATACTTCAGTCCATCGGTCACTTTGATTCCCTCTCTCCGTGACGAACTAGAGATGGTGCGCTCCCTCGGTCGGCGCGGAAGGTTCCGCGCAGAAGGCGAGGGCCAGGCGCGCGGAGTCACCTCCGGCCGCCCATGGCCTGGGGCACCCGTACGGCGGCTGCGCGGAACGGGCCGGGCAGCGAGCCGTGTGGCCTGGCCCCGCCCCATCATGGGGTGACCCGGCGGTCGGCGAGCTTCCGGAGAAAGAGTTCTTTCACGGCCCGGTCGGCCGGCGGAGCCCCGTGCCATCGTCGGTGTTCGTCACCCGGCGCGAGGGCCGTCCCGGCGGGTCCGCCCCGAGTCGGCGATCGGCGTCGGCGTCGGTGTCCGGGGCCCGGGGCCCGGGTGGAACGCGGCGCGTTGCCGTGCTCGCGAGCCGTATGTCGCGTTGTCCCTGCTGGAACTCTGTGTGGGAGGCGGAGCGGAGTTGAACACCGTTTCGGATCTATTCGAGTCCGTGGTCGCCGAGTCGGGTGACGAACCGGCGGTCGTCTTCGGAGAGACCGTCGTCGATTACTCGGATCTGAACGCGAGCGCGAACCGGCTCGCCAGGCGGCTGGTCGCGGCCGGCGTGGGACCGGACTCCCTGGTCGCGGTCGCGGTACCGCGATCGGACCGGCTGATAGTCGCGGTGCTCGCCGTGCTGAAGGCGGGCGGCGCGTATCTGCCGCTGGACCCGAGCTATCCGGCCGAGCGGCTGGCTCACATGGTCGTGGACGCGCGCCCGCTCCTGTTGCTGCGGACGGAGAGTGTCACCTCACCGCACCTGGACGTTCCGGAGGTGGTGCTCGACGACCCCTCCTTCGAGGCCAGGTGCGCGCAGGAGCGCAGTGACGACGTCACCGCGGACGAGCGCGGGGCGCCGCTGACTCCGGGCCATCTGATGTACGTCATCTACACCTCCGGCTCGACCGGTGTCCCCAAGGGGGTCGCGGTCAGCCACGCCGGAGTGACGGACCTGGTCTCCACCCAGGCGAGGCTGTACGGGACCGGCCCCGGCGACCGCGTACTTCAGTGGGCGTCCTTCAGCTTCGACGCCTGGTTCTGGGACTTCACGCTGGCGCTGATGCACGGCGCGACACTCGTGATGGCGGAGCAACACGACCTGCTGCCGGGGGAGTCGCTGCGCGAGACCATGCAGAAGTACGACGTGAACCACGCCGTCCTGCCGCCGGTGGCGCTGGGCATCACCGACAGCGAGGGGCTGCTGGCCGACGGCACGATCACCTCGACGGGCGACGTCTGCACCAGGTCCCTGGCCGAGGAGTGGTCCAAGGGCAGACGCCTCTTCAACGCCTACGGTCCGACGGAGGTGACTGTCGGCGCGTCGATCGGTGGACCGGTCGAGGGCGTGCAGGAGGAGGTGACCGTCGGATCGCCGTGGGACGGCGGCGCGGTGTACGTGCTCGACGAGAACCTACGCGACCTCCGGGACGGCAGCGAGGGCGAGTTGTTCCTCGCGGGAACCGGGGTGGCCCGTGGCTACCTGAACCGTCCGGGCCTGACCGCCTCCCGGTTCGTCGCCGATCCGTACGGCCCGCCCGGAAGCAGGATGTACCGGTCGGGCGACCGGGGCCGGTACGCCGACGGCGAGCTCTACTTCACGGGCCGCATCGACAACCAGGTGAAGGTCCGTGGCTTCCGTGTGGAACTAGGGGAGATCGAGGCGCGGCTGGAGAGCCACCCGGCCGCGGAGATCGTCGTCGCGGCCGTCGGCGGCGAGGACGTCTCCACCGAGTACATCGTCGCCTACGTCAGGACTTCGGCGCGCCACGACGTCTCCGAGGCGGAGCTGCGTGAGTACGCGCGCCGTGCGCTTCCCGAACACATGGTGCCTTCCGCCATCGTCCTGCTCGACCGGTTCCCGACGCTGCTGAACGGAAAGGTCGACCGCAAGGCGCTCGCCGAGCTGGCGTCGCGCACCACTGCCGGCAGGCACGAGGCGGCGACGCCGGCCCCGTCCGGTGAGGGTGACGCGGGCGAGGAGGAATCCTGCGAGCGGATCCTGTGCGGAATGGTGAGGGAGACGCTGAAGATCAGCGAGGCGGACCCGCAGGACAACTTCTTCGATCTGGGCGGACACTCGGTGCTCGCCGCGAAGCTGGCCGGCCGGATACGCAAGGAACTGGGTGTGACGATCCCGATGCGTTCGTTGTTCGAGGCCAAGAACCTGGCCGAGCTGGCGGAAGCCGTCGAGCGGGCCCGGCGGGCCTGACCTGCTTCGCCCGTCCGGCGGAGCAGCGGCACGTCCTGACGGCCCCGGAGGCGTGGCGCGCGGCGCAGCCGATCATCCCCTCGTTCCAGGTGAGCGCTCCGGGGCCGTGCCGGGGTCACCGGCCGCGGAGGTCACGCCACGCCCCGGGTCGGCCGGAATGTAATGAAATGCGTTGATGCCTGACCTCTGGCGTGGAACTGACGCTGCGGAGTCGATAGCGTGCAAGGGAGCGTGGAAATGTCATCGGAGAATGTCGGCCACGGTGTGGGGGAGCTCGTCGCCGCGCCCGCCGGAATGGACCAGGACGCCCTGCGTGGTGTGGTGTCGGACCTGCTGGGCATCGAGCTGACCGCAGCGGACGACGACAGCAACCTTTTCGAACTCGGGCTGCAGTCACTTGAGTTGATGCGGCTGGCGAACCGGCTCGGTCGCGCCGGCGTCAAGGCCACCTTCTCGCAGCTGTCCGACGATCCGCGCCTGGCCGCCTGGTTCGGCATGCTCGCTCCCGGGGCGGTCGCCGCGCCGGTACCGCAGCCACGGTCACCCGAAGCGGAGCACGAAGGCCGCACGGACCTGCCGTTCCCGCTCACGGCGGTGCAGCAGGCATACCTGATCGGCCGTTCGGAGCACCAGCCGCTCGGCGGCGTCAGCTGCCACGCCTACCTGGAGTTCGACGCGGAGGGGGTGGAACCCCGGCGTCTGGAGCGGGCCGTACGGGCGCTGATCGAACGGCACCCCATGCTGCGCGTGTCGTTCGCCGACGACGCGACCCAGCGCGTCATGCCGGAATCGCCGTGGCCAGGCGTGACGCTGCACGAGTTCCGCGAGCTGTCGCGCGACGAGGCGGCGGCGGCGGTGACGGCTGTCCGTGACCGGCTGTCGCACCGTCGGCTGGACGTCGGCAGGGGCGAGGTCATCGACGTACAGCTGAGCCGGCTCCCCGGCGCGGTGGACCGGCTCCACTTCAACGTCGATCTCCTGGCCGCCGACCTGGCCAGCATCCGTGTGCTGCTCGCCGATCTGGCCGCCCTGTACGAGGACCCCGACGCCCTCGAGGAGATCACCTGCACGTTCGGCGGGTACGTCGCCGAGCAGGAAGCGGTCCGGGGCCAGGAACGTGAGAGGGCCCGGGCCTACTGGCAGGAGCGGCTGCCGTCGCTGCCGGGAGGCCCGAAGCTGCCGTTGGCGGTGGACCCCGAGGCGGTCTCCGTACCGAGGTTCGTCCGCCGCTCCCGCGGACTCACGACGGAGGAATGGCGCCTGATGGAGAGGCGGGCGGGTGAGGCGGGCCTGACACCCTCGGTGGTGCTGGCCACGGCGTTCGCCATGGTGCTCGGCCGGTGGAGCGGGGACGAACGCTTCCTGCTCAACCTCCCGCTGTTCGACCGTGACCTCGACGCACACGCCCAGATCAACCAGGTCGTGGCCGACTTCACGGGGCTGGTACTGGTCGAGATCGACCTGTCCGGCGGCAGCTTCGCCGACTGCGCCCGTGCCGTGCGGAAGCGGATGCACGAAGGCATCGCCAACTCCGCGTACTCCGGCGTCGAGGTACTGCGGGACTTCGTCCGCGCGGATCTCGACGCGCCCCGCACGGCGCCGGTCGTGTTCGCCTGCGACCTGTCGGCACCGCTGGTGCCGGACGAGTTCCACGCCCGCTTCGGCGAGGCGACGTGGATGATCTCCCAGACCCCGCAGATCTGGCTCGACCACCAGGTCTACCGCACCCGCGACGGCGGGGTGCTGCTGGTGTGGGACGCCGTCGAGGAACTCTTCCCGGCCGGTGTGCTGGACGTGATGATGTCGGCCTACGAGGCGCTGGTCCATGGCCTGCTCGCCGGCGGGTGGGAGGGCGCGCTGCCGGACATACCCCTGCCCGTGGCACAGCGGCGGCAGCGTGAGGCCGTCAACGCGGAAACCCGCACGATGACGCGGAACCTTCTGCACACGGCGTTCTTCGAGCATGCCGACGCGAGGTCCGGGCAGCCCGCCCTGCTGTGGGGTGAGGAGGGCGCGACGGCACACGACGAACTGGCGCGGCGCGCCCTGCGCATCGCCGGCGCACTGGCGCGCCGAGGTGTCGGCCCCGGCTCGTGCGTCGCCGTCACCGCCCCGAAGGGCGCCGATCAGATCGCGGCCGTGCTCGGGGTCCTCGCCGCGGGCGCCGCGTACGTACCGATCGGTGTCGACCAGCCGGCCGAGCGGCGCGCCCGCATCCTCGGACTCAGCGGAGCCCGGGTGGTGCTCGCCGGCGGCGATGCCCCGGAACCGGCGGGCGCCGGTGCCGAGGTGCTGACGATCGGCGAGGCGCTGCTCGCCCCTCCTCTGGGCGCTCCGGTGTCCGTCGATCCCGACGACACCGCCTACGTGATCTTCACCTCGGGTTCCACGGGCCTCCCGAAGGGGGTCGAAGTCAGCCACCGGGCCGCGGTGAACACCGTCGAGGACATCAACGAGCGGTTCGGTATCGGGGCCGGCGACCGGGTACTGGCGGTGTCCGCCCTGGATTTCGACCTCTCGGTGTGGGACGTCTTCGGGCTCCTCGCGGCCGGCGGCTCCGCCGTCCTGGTGCCGGAGTCCGGACGGCGCGATGCCGCCGAGTGGCTGGCGCTGTGCCACCGGCATTCGGTGACGGTCTGGAACACCGTCCCGGCCCTGCTCGACATGGTGCTGACGGCGGCCGACGGGGAACCCCTCCCCGGCACATTGCGCCTGGCCCTGCTGTCAGGCGACTGGATCGGACTCGACCTGCCCGGCCGGCTCGCCCGGTCGAGCGGCCGATGCCGGCTGACCGCACTCGGCGGTGCCACGGAAGCCGCGATCTGGTCGAACGCCTACGAGGTCACGGCGGTACCGGACGGGTGGCCGTCGATCCCCTACGGAAGGCCCTTGCGGAACCAGAAGTTCCGTGTGGTGGACGGCCGTGGCCGGGACTGTCCCGACTGGGTGGCCGGTGAGCTCTGGATCGGCGGTGCCGGTGTCGCGCTCGGCTACCGGGGTGATCCCGGGCTGACCGCGGAACGCTTCCCCGAGCAGGACGGCGAGCGCTGGTACCGCACGGGCGATCTCGGGCGCTACCGGCCGGACGGCAACCTGGAGTTCCTCGGACGGCTCGATCACCAGGTGAAAATCAACGGCTTCCGGGTCGAGCTGGGGGAGATCGAGACCTGCCTGCAGGCGCACCCCTCGGTGGCGCAGGCCGTGGCCGTACCCCTCACCGAAGGGCGCCGGGAACTGGTCGCCGCCGTGGTCGAGCGCCCACCGGCTGCGGCCGGGGCCCCGGCCGCCACGGTCCCGGCCGGAGGCGGACGGCGGGGGAGCGCGTTCCTCCCGCCGGTGACAGCTGCCCCGGCGGAGTCCGATCCGCATCCGCATGAGCACCGGCTGGTGGAGGTGCTGCTGGCGGGTGTCGTCGCACCGCTGATCGGTGACGACGGCGACGGGGCGCGGTACTCGTCCGTCTGCACCGTGCAACGCCCGGTGGTGGACCTGTGGCTCGAGTACCTCGCGCAACGCTCCGTGCTGGTACGCCGCGCCGACGCGGCGTACCGGCACGGTCCCAGATGGGCGGAGGTCACGGATCCGGCCTGGATCGAGCAGGTGCGCGAAGCCGCCCGGGACACGTGTCTCGACGCGGTCGCGACCTCTCTGGAATGGGCCGGTCCGCTCTTCGGGGCCATCGCTTCCGGTGACGCCGACGCCACCGCGCTGCTGGACGACCCGGTGCTGGCGCCCGAGGCTCTGAACGATCTGATGCCGGGCACGGCCGATTGCCTCGGGGCCGTCGCGGACGACCTGCGGCAACGCGCGGGCGACGCCGCCCCGCCGGCCGTGGCGGAATGGGATGCCGCCGGCGGGCGCGGCACCGTGCGGCTGCTCGACGCACTCGCTCCGGGCTCGGTCGGGTACACACTGCTCGGTTCCTCGCCGCCTGCGCTGGACAGGGCCGGGAAGCTGCTGAACGAGCGGGGGCACCACACGCGCACCGCGGTGCAGGGCGCCGGCGCGATAACCGGGCAGCACGTCCACGCCTTCGACGCCGTCGTGGCGAACAACGTGGCGCACCGCATGCCGGACCCGGAGGTGGCTGTCGCCACCATGGCGCTGCTGCTCGCGCCGGGCGGACGCCTCTACCTGCTCGAACGAGAACACCCCACCCCGCTCGCGCTGCTGACCGCGCTGCCGTTGGAGGCGCGCGCCGGGAGGTTCGAGGAGGGGCGGCAGGATTCCGCCTGGCTGTACGGGCGTGACCGGTGGTCACGGGCCTGCACCGAGGCAGGACTGAGCGACGTCCGGGTGCTGCGCGCCGGGGACACCGGCGAGGTCCTGCTGGTCGCGGACCGGCCAGGGACGGCCCTCGGCGCCGACGGGGACGAGTTGCGCCGATGGGCGGCGGAACGGCTGCCCGAACACATGGTTCCCGCCCGCTTCGCCGTGCTGCCGGCGCTGCCGCTCAGCGGCAACGGCAAGGTCGACCGGCGACGGATACGGGCCGTTCTCGAACAGTCCGCCGACCGGCTACGAGAGGTGGGCGATCCGCCGCGGGGCGCCACCGAGACGTTCGTCGCCGAGCGGTGGACGAAGCTGCTCGCCCTGGACTCGGTGGGCCGGGACGAGAACTTCTTCAGGCTCGGCGGGGACAGCCTGCTCGCGACGCGCTTCGTCACCGAGGTGCGGGGTGCGTGGGGTGTCGAACTGCCCATGCGTGAGGTCATGCGCACACCGACCGTCGCAGGGCTGAGCGCGCTCATCGACCAGCTCGGTCCCGCCGACGGCCGGCACGACGGCGACGAATACGAAGAAGGTGCGGTGTGAACGCCAACGACCTGCTCGAAGAGCTGCGGAGCGCCGGTGTCCGTCTGTGGCGCGAAGGCGGGCAACTGAGGTTCAGGGCCCCCCGGGGCGTGATGACCGACGAACGTCTGACGGAGCTGCGCCGCCGCAAGGAGGAGCTGCTGGCCGCCGTGGCCGACATCGCGGAGAGCCCCGAAGCGACGCCCCCCTCCGGTGACGTGCCGGTGTGGGAGGCGCGGCCCGAGGAGCGTGAGGAGCCCTTCCCGCTGACCGACATCCAGTCGGCCTATCTGTTCGGCCGCAATTCCGCCTTCGACTACGGTGGCGTCTCCTGCCACATCTACCAGGAGTTCGAGTACCCGGCGGACCTGGACGCCGAGCGGCTGCAACGGGCGTGGGACGGCCTGGTACGGCGTCACGACACCTTGCGTACGGTCATCTCCGAGGACGGCACCCAGCGTGTCCTGCCCGTGCTGCGGGACACCCGCATCGACGTCACCGATCTGCGTGGAGCGCCCGAGGACACGGTCGGGAAGGCGATCGCCGGAGTGCGGGACGAGCTGTCCCACGCGGTGCATCCTGCGGGTGGGCGCCCGATGTACGAGCTGCGCCTGACCCTGGCGACCGACCGCAGTGTGCTGCACGTGTCGGTGGACTTCATGGCCCTGGACTGGCTGAGCCTGCAGCAGGTGCTGACCGAACTGGACCGCGGCTACCGGCAGCCGGACTCCGAGCCGGCCCCGGTGGACGCCACATTCCGGGACTACGTGCTCGCCGAGCGCAGGCTGCGCGACACCGGACAGTACGCGCGCGACCGCGCCTACTGGACGGACCGTCTCGACGAGCTGCCCGGTGCGCCGGTGCTGCCGCTGCGCGAGGACCACGATCCGGCGACGACGCCGCCGCGCTTCCGCCGTCTGACGGCGACACTGGACGACCGTGTGTGGCGGTCGCTGAAGGCGCGGGCAGCCGAGCACGGCATCACGCCTGCCAACGCGGTGCTCGCCGCGTACGCGGAGACGATCGGCCGCTGGAGCGGCGTCGACCGGTTCTGCCTCGGGCTGCCCGTCCTCAACCGGATGCCGCTGCATCCGCAGGTGGACCGGCTGCTGGGCGACTTCACCTCGCTGAGCCTGCTCGCCGTCGGATGCGAGGGCGGGACCAGCTTCGTCGAACGGGCCCGCGCGCTGGGCGAGCGGGTCTTCGACGACCTCGACCACCGGCTGTACAGCGGTGTCGAAGTGCTGCGAGAACTCACCAGGCGCCGGGGCCGCGAGGCCGCCGCGCTGCCGGTGGTGTTCACCGGCAGCATCGGTGTCGGCGGCGGCGCGGTGTCGGAGGCGGGCAGGAAGCCACGGCCGGTCCACGGGATCAGCCAGACACCGCAGGTGTGGATCGACTGCCAGGTGGGCGACCAGTACGGCGGCCTGGACATGAACTGGGACGTACGTGAGGGGATCTTCCCCGACGGTGTGGTGGACGACATGTTCGCCGCGTTCGAGGGGCTTCTGCACCGGCTGGCCGAGCACGGGGAGCCGTGGGCCGAGGCCGATCCGCAGCCGCTGCCGGAACAGCAGCGGACGCGGCGGAACGCGGCGAACGCGACGGAGGCCCCCGCGCCGGCCGGCCTGCTGCACGATCCGCTGGTCGCCTACGCGCGCGCGTTCCCGGACCGGGTCGCGGTCATCGACCCGGCCGGGCCGATGACGTACGGGCAGTGGCTGGGCCGTGCCGCAGGGGTCGCCGAAAGGCTGCGGGCAGAGGGCTGCCGTCCCGGTGACTTCGTCGGCGTCCTCATCGACAAGAGCCGGGACCAGGCCGTCGGAGTGCTCGGTGTGCTCCTGGCGGGCGGCGTGTACGTCCCCGTCGACCTCGGCCAGCCCAGGGTCCGCCGCGACCGGATCCTCACCGACAGCGGTACCAGGTTCGCGGTCGTCGCCGGCCCCGGGGCCGGCGAGCCGCCGGCCGGTGTCCGGACCGTGGAAGTGGCGGGCGTCCGGCCGGTTCCCCCGGACGGCGTCCTCGAAGGGCCCCCGGTCGCCCCCCGGGAACTCGCGTACGTCATGCACACCTCTGGTTCCACCGGCGCGCCCAAGGGGGTGATGATCAGTCACCGGGCCGCCGCCAACACGGTGCACGACATCAACGAGCGCTTCCGAGTCGGCGACACCGACCGGATCCTGGGCCTGGCGGCGCTCAGCTTCGACCTGTCCGTCTACGACCTGTTCGGCCCGCCGGCCGTCGGGGCCGTCCTGGTGCTGCCGGACCCCGCCCGCCGGGGCGACCCCTCGCACTGGGCCGCGACGGCGGCCGAGCACGGTGTGACGCTGTGGAACTCGGTTCCCGCGCAGCTGCAGATGCTGATGCACTACCTGGACGTCGAACCGGCCGCACTACCCGCCCTGCGGCTCGCGCTGCTGTCGGGGGACTGGATCCCGCTGTCCCTGCCGGGCCACGCGGGACGGCACGTGCCCCACACCGAGCTGGTCGGCCTGGGCGGAGCGACGGAGGCGGCGATCTGGTCGATCCACCACCGCATCGGGGCCGTCGAGCCGCACTGGCGCAGCATCCCGTACGGAACACCGTTGGCGAACCAGCGATTCCACGTGCTCGACGCCGCGCTGCGTGACTGCCCCGACCTGGTCGTCGGCGAACTGTACATAGCAGGCGACGGGCTGGCGGCGGGCTACCTCGGCGACCCGGAACGGACCGCCGAGTGCTTCGTCCGGCACCCGGAGACCGCGGAGCCGCTCTACCGCACCGGCGACCTCGGCCGCTACCTGCCGAACGGCGAGATCGAGTTCTCGGGCCGCGCGGACCAGCAGGTCAAGATCCGCGGACACCGGATAGAGCTCGGTGAGATCGAGGCGGCGCTCGGCGAACACCCGGAGGTGGGCACCTGTGTGGTGCTGGCGGCGGGCAGCGACGCGTTCGAGCGGGCACTCGTCGCGTTCGTGATCCCGCAGCAGAGCCCGGGGTCCGTCGAGGGCGCCGATCTCGTCGCGTGGGTGGCCGGAAGGCTGCCGTCGCACATGGTCCCCGCGCGGGTCCGGATCGTCGAGACGCTGCCGCTGACACCGAACGGAAAGGTCGACCGCAAGCGGCTGCTGGCCTCGGCCCCGGTGCCCGGAGCGCCGCGGGGCGGGAGCTCCGAGCCTCCACGGCCGGGAGCCGAGCAACGGATCGCGGAGCTGTGGGCCGAGACACTCGGCGGTGAACTTCCTTCCCGTGAAGCTGAGTTCTTCGACGCGGGCGGCAACTCGCTGCTGGCGGCACAGTTCGTCGGGCAGGTGCGCGAACGCGTGCCGGAGGCCGCGCAGATCACCTTCGACGTGCTGCTGCGGGCTCTGCTGGACACGCCCACGGTCGCCGGCCTGGCCCAGCGGCTCCGGTCCGCGGCCGCGCCGGCCGGGGCCCGGGTCCCTGAGGCGGCGGCGCGGCATTCGCCACTGGTCCCTCTGGCCGGGGAGCGCGGGCCCGTGCGGCTGCTCGTGCACGACGGCTCGGGGACCCTGGCGCCTTACGAGGCGCTCGTCGCCGAACTCGCGAAGGACGCACGGGTTGTGGGGATCGCCCTGCCCGACACGCAACGCCTCCTCGACGCCGACGCCGCGGACCTCGTCGAGGAACTCGCCGTGGGCTACGCCCGCGAGGTGCGGGCCGCCGGACACGACGACGTCGAGATCATCGGCTACTGCCTGGGCGGCCCGATAGCGCTGGAGCTGGCCCGCGCCCTGAGCGAGGCGAACGGGACCGTGCGGCGTCTGACCATCGTGTCCGGCTACCGCGTTCCGCATCTCCTGCGGGACGAACTCATGGTGGACTACGCCTTCACCCGGCTGATGGGCGCCGACCCGGCGGCTCTCGGCTGGCCCGACGAGGCGGCGGTGGGCCATGCCCTCGCAACCGCGCCGGCCGGCTCACCCGGGGCCTCGGAGCAGGGCTCCATCGGGCGTCTCGTCGGCGACGGACGGCTGGAACCGGTCGCCGGACGGTTCCGTGCCCTCGGGCAGCTGGAGACCGCCGGACGGCGGGCGGAACTGCACCGGGCCCTCGCGGGTCTCGACCCGGCAGGGCGCGGCCCCGAGCAGTTCACCGCGGCGCACACCGCCTTCGCACGGACCGTCGAGGCGGTGGCGCGTCACGAACCGCATCCGTACGCGGGCGACATCACCTTCGTCCGGCCGGTCGAGCCCGCGCACCTGATCCCCGGCCTGCGGGACGACACGACCCGTTTCTGGCGCGACGTGTGCCTGGGCGACCTGACGGTCGTCGACGTCCCGGGCGACCACTTCAGCTGTCTGCGGCCACCGCACGTGGCCCTGACCACGGACGCGATCACGGGGAGCGAGGCGAACCGCCGATGAGCCGCGCACCGTCGGACCCGATGCGGATCGTCGTGTGCGGCACGCGTTTCGGCCAGGTGTATCTCTCCGCCCTCGCCCGCGCCTCGCCCGGTCGTTTCCGGCCGGCCGGCATCCTGGCGCGGGGCAGCGCACGCTCCGTGGCCCTCGCCGAGGAGTACGGCGTCCCGCTGTACGACAAGGTCGAGCAACTCCCCGACGACGTCGACGCGGCCTGTGTCGTGGTGTCCACCGCGGTAGGCGGCGGGCGGGGCGCGGAGCTGGCCCAGGCCCTGCTCGAACGCGGGATCCACGTACTGCAGGAACATCCGCTCCACCCGGCCGAACTGGCGGACTGCCTGCGGGTGGCGCGCCGGGCCGGGGTCCAGTACCAGGTGAACACCTTCTACCCGCATCTCGAACCCGTACGGCGGTTCATCTCGGCCGCCCGGCAGCTGGTCCGGCTGCGCAGACCGGTGTTCGTCGACGCCATGTGCGCGGTGCAGGTCTCGTTCGACCTCCTCGACATCCTGTCCGGAGTCTTCGACGGGCTGGGGCCCTGGTCGGTGTCGCCGACGGCAGGCGGCGCCGGCCGGCCCCTGACCGGTATGGAAGGGCAGATCGCGGGTGTCCCGCTGACGCTGCGCGTGGAGAACCGGATGCAGGCGGGGGACGACAGCACGAGCCTGCTCCTGCACCGGATCACCATCGGCACGGACGCGGGCAACCTGATGCTTGCCAACACCCACGGCCCCGTGATCTGGAGCCCGGTGCTGCACATGCCCTCGGACTCGGCGGGGCAGTTCCTCCCGGGCCCGTCGGAAGCGGAGGAGCGGTGGCCGCACGGCCTCGGCGTCACCGGTGAGTACGTCGGCGGGGCCGGGACACCCACCTGGGCCACGGCCATGCACGAGGTGTGGGGAGACGGGGTGCTGGCCGCCCTGGAGGGGCTGCGGGAGCGCGTCGACGCGGGGGTGGACCCGTTGCACGGCAGCCAGCGCCATCTGGCCGTCGCCCGTACCTGGAAGGAGCTGACCGAGGCCTTGGGATACCCCGAGGTCGCCGAGCCGGAATCAGGAGCCCCGCTGACGGCCGCCGATCTCGCCGGCCGGACGCTCCTCTGACGGCCGTGGTGCGCCCCGCGCGGCGGCCCCCGTCCGGTGGGCGCGCACCACCGGCGCTGTCGGCGGTACCGCGATACAGAACCATTGCTCGGCAACTTCCGGAATCTTCGTCGTGCTCCATCCACTTACTGGATAACGGATGGCGCTACTGTCTATTATTGGATCGTTGGCCGTCTTCAGGAAGGTGGGTGTCGTCATGCCGACGCTTGGCTGTACCAACCCGGACCTCGCACCACCTCCCGGGGGCGCGTCCGTCATGGCGGTGAGGGGAACGCGATGAGCACGATCGATCCCGCCGGGGCGAGCGAAGAGCTGACACCGTTACCGGCCGCCGCGCCCGCGGCGGAGGAGAGCATGGGGCGCACACTGCGCCCGTACGTCTGGAAGTTCGCGGCAGTCGTGCTCTTCCAGGTGATCGGGGCCCTCGCGGGTCTGGCACCGCTGCTTGCGGTCGTCGAGCTGGGGCGCAGCCTGCTGGCGGAGGGCCCCGTGGACCGTGATCACGTCCGGCTCGTCGTGATCGCGGGTGCGATCGGTCTGTTCGTGCGGCTGCTCTTCACGGCCGCCTCGTCCGGCATCGGGCACATCGTCGACGGCCAGGTGCAACTGGCACTGCGCCGGCAACTGGCCGCGCGGCTGGGGCGGGTGCCGATCGGCTGGTTCGCCCGGCGCCGGACCGGCGAGCTGGCCAAGGTGGTGGGGGAGGACGTGGGCGCGGTGCACCCGTTCATCGCCCACACCCCCGGCGAGCTCGTCTCCGCGTTCGTGGTTCCGCTGGCGTCGCTGGTCTACCTGTTCACCATCGACTGGCGGCTCACGCTGATCACACTGGTACCCGTGGTGCTGGCAGTGGCGCTTGTGCCTCTGATGATGACTCCCACCCGGCTGCGCGAGCAGGAGGAGTTCGACACCGCCATGGGCCGGATCTCGAACTCCGTGGTGGAGTTCGTGCAGGGGATCGCGGTGGTCAAGGCGTTCGGCGGATCCGGGCGCGCGCACCGTAAGTTCCTCACGGCCGCGGACGACTTCGTCGGCACCTTCCGCCGATGGGTGCGCGGCATGTCCAGGATCGCCGCGGGGATGCAGCTGGCGCTGTCGCCGCCGTTCGTACTCCTCGTCGTGCTGACCGGCGGCGCGACCATGATCACGAACGGTGACCTGGCCCCGGCCGACCTGCTGCCCTTCCTATTGCTCGGGCTCGGGCTGACCGCTCCGGTGGCAGCCCTCGGCCACGGCTTCGACGAGATGCAGGGCGCCGGGCGTGCGGTCGGCCGGATCAGGGACGTACTCGAGGTGCGGTCGCTCCCGGAGCCCGCGCACCCGGTCGCCCCGCAGGGCCACCGGGTGGAGCTGCGGGACGTCCGATTCGGCTACGAAGCCGATCACGAGGTGCTGCGGGGGATCGACCTGGTGCTGGAGCCCGGGACGGTCACCGCTGTCGTGGGGCCGTCCGGAAGCGGCAAGTCGACACTGGTCCAGCTGCTGCCGCGGTTCTTCGACCCGACCCATGGGTCGGTCGTGCTCGGCGGGGTCGATCTGCGTGAGATCGGCAGCCGGGAGCTCTACCGGACGGTCTCCTTCGTCTTCCAGGACGTCCAGCTGCTGCGCGCGTCCATCGCGGACAACATCGCGCTGGCGGTGCCGCACGCCGAACTCGAGGACGTGGTGCGCGCCGCCCGGCTCGCCAACATCCATGACCGGATCCTCGAACTCCCCCGCGGCTACGAGTCGGTGGTCGGGGAGGACGCCGGACTGTCGGGCGGTGAGGCGCAGCGGATCTCCATCGCCCGTGCGCTGCTGGCCGACACCCCCGTCCTGGTGCTCGACGAGGCGACCGCCTTCGCCGACCCGCACACTGAGCAGGCGGTTCGCCGGGCCCTGGCGACGCTGGAGGGCGAGCGGACCGTGCTGGTCATCGCCCACCGCCTGGAGACGATCGCGGACGCCGACACCGTCGTGATGCTGGAGGACGGGGCGATCGCCGAGCGTGGCAGGCCCGCCGAACTACTGGCACGGAACGGGCGGTTCGCACAGTTCTGGCGATCCCACCGGTCGGCGGTCATCGACGGGGCCGGAGCACCCGATGGCGTACTGCAAGGAGACGAGCCCCGATGATTCCTACGCTGCTGCGCGTGCTGGGCAACGAGTACGCCGGGCCGTTACGCCGCACGGTGATCCTGATGACGGTCACCGCCGTGGCCGAGGGCCTGTCCTACGCCCTGCTGGTGCCGGTGCTGCGGGCACTGCTCGGTGACACACCCGAGGACGCCTGGCCCTGGCTGACGGCGTTCGGCGTCGCGGTCGCGGTCTACGCGGCGCTGCGCTACATCAGCGACCTGTCCGGCTTCCAGGTCGGCGCCTCGCTGCTGAGCGGCATGTACCGCCGGCTCGGTGAGCATCTGGCGCGGCTGCCCATCGGCTGGTACACCGCGGGCCGTCTCGGAGAGGTGTCCGTCCTGGCCAGCCGTGGCGTCCTGCAGGCGATGAGCGTGATCGCGCACCTGCTGGCACCGTTCATCTCCGCCGCCGTGACACCTCTGACGATCGTCGCCGTGATGCTGGCCTTCAACTGGCAGATGGGCCTGGCCGCGTTGATCGCCGTACCGGTCGTGGCGGCCATCCAGGTCCGGACCGGACGCTCCATGGCCGCGGGCGACGCGGAACGCGCCGAGCGCGACGACGAGGCCACCGGGCGGGTCATCGAGTTCCTCCAGGCCCAGCCGGTGCTGCGGGCGGGCGGCCGGACGGGCGAGCGATTCCGGCTGCTGGACGACTCGCTGCGGGACGTCGAGCGTGCCTCCCGCCGCTCCACGTTCTCCGCGCTGCCCGGCGCCGTGGGCCTGACGCTCACGGTGCAGACCATGTTCACCGTGCTGCTGGTCCTGGGCGCCTATCTCGCGCTCGACGGGGACATCGGTGTGGCGGAGATCCTCACGATCCTGGTGCTGGCCGCTCGGTGCGCGGATCCGCTGCTGTCGCTCACGGACATCGGTGGCAAGATCCGCGGTGCGCGTTCCGTGCTGGCGAAACTGGACACGGTCCTGCTCACCGAGCCGCTGCCGGAACCCGCCGAACCGGTCCAGCCGGCCGGTCATGGACTGGAGTTCGAGTCCGTCACCTTCCGGCGCGGGGCCCGCACGGTGTTCGACGACGCGTCGCTCACGGTGCCCGAGGGCCAGCGGCTCGCCGTCGTCGGGCCGTCGGGCGGGGGCAAGAGCACCTTGCTGCAACTGCTCGCGCGCTTCTACGACGTGGACGCGGGCGCGGTGCGGGTGGGAGGCGCCGATGTGCGCGCCGTCAGCACGGAGGAGCTGATGGCGCGGATCGCCATCGTCTTCCAGGACGTCTACCTCTTCGACGGCACGATCGAGGAGAACGTGCGCCTCGGCCGACCCGACGCCTCCGAGGCCGAGGTCCGGGAGGCGGCCACCGCGGCGCGGCTCGACGAGGTGATCGAGCGTCTGCCCGAAGGCTGGGCGGCGAACGTCGGCGAGGGCGGCGCACTGCTGTCCGGCGGTGAGCGCCAGCGGGTGTCGATCGCGCGCGCCTTGCTGAAGAACGCGCCCATCGTGCTGCTGGACGAGGTGACCTCCGCCCTGGACCCGGTGAACGAGGCCGCCGTCCACGAGGGCATCGAACGTCTGATGGCGGGCCGCACGGTGGTGATGGTCGCGCACCGGATGCGGACCGTCCAGCGCGCCGACCGTGTCGTCTTCCTGGACGGCGGCCGGGTCGTGGAGGAAGGAAGCCACGACGAACTGCTTCGACGCGGCGGCCGCTACGCGGAGTTCTGGAGCATTTCCATGGCGCCGGCAGTGGGGGACTAGGAGCCGATATGTTTACCGATTCCATGGCGCAGGGCAGTCGCAGTGGAGCTTTTCGCCGCCTCGCACCCCGGCAGTACGCCCGGGCCCGGGTGCTGCTGTTTCCGCACGGCGGCGGCAGCGCGAGCTATTACCGGACGTGGGCGGCGTCCGCACCCTGGGACATCGAATTCCTTTCCGTCCAGTACCCGGGAAGGGAGGACCGGTATTCCGAACCGGTGCCGGCGGACATACAGGGCCTGGCCGCGGAACTGGCCGCTGATCTGCCGGCCGACGGGCAGCCGCTGCCGACCGTCCTCTTCGGGCACAGCATGGGAGCTGTCGTCGCCTACGAGTTCGCCCGCCGTCTTTCGGCGGCGGGCGAACCCCCGGCCGGGCTGGTGGTGTCGGGGCACCCCGCCCCCTCGCTGACACGACCGGGCCGGGTGCACCTCGGTGACGACGAAGAGCTGATCCAGGAACTGCGCCGCACCGAGGCGACGCACCGCGAGATCCTCGACAACGCCTCGCTCATACAGGCGTTCCTGCCGATCATCAGGGGCGACTACCGGCTGAGCGAGACCTACCGGCCTCTGCCCGGTGACAGGCTGAGCGCACCGGTCACGGTGCTGTACGGGGACCGGGACCCCGAGATCCATCAGTGGGAGGCCGAGGGATGGAGCGAGGTCACCGGAGGGGCTTGCGAGTTCCGCACCTTCGACGGCGGGCACTTCTATCTGGAGGAGCACCGCGCACCGGTCGTCGAACTCCTCACGGCGTACGCGCGCACCGCGTCCGAGGCGTCGGCGGTCCCGTGGCCGTCCGCGCCGTGACGGTCGGCCCGTGGCTGCCCGTGCCATGACGGTCGGCCCCGTGGTCGCAGGTCAGGGCGGCCGGTACGGTACCGCCGGCCTGCGCGGTGCGGGCGGTTCGCCGTACGCAGTCGGCCTGCGCGCACCCTCCGCGAGCCGTGAGCGCGTTCGGCGGCCCGCTGCACACGGCCGCGCGCCCTGTTCGCGTTGTGCAAAACTCACATGGGCAGAGGTGCGACGCACATTGTGACGCAAAGTCCTTTCTCGCTAGCGTGTCGATATCAGTGAGATTCAGATTTCGGCGGGAAACGGCCGATGGATTTCCCGAATGGAACCCGGTCGCGACGCCCGTTCCGTGCTCCACGGAATTCGCCTCGTCGGTGCGTGGGCCGCCGAGAAGGTGCGTAACCTGCCGGAATCCGACCGGCCTGCGGCGGTGCCGGTCCACCATCCGGTGTACCCGGAATCCGCACGCGCCTGCCGGGCGGAACCTCTGACCATCAGCTGCCATCGCGGATCCGACTGATCACGAAATGTACGGAAACGTAGTGGAAATGGGGTTGCCAGATGTGCGGGATTGCAGGATGGGTGTCGTTCGACGCGGACCTGACGCACCGGGCCGACGTGCTCGACGCGATGACCGAGACGATGGCGTGCCGTGGGCCGGACGGCCGTGGCACATACGTACGCACCCACGTCGGACTGGGGCATCGGCGTCTCGCGGTCATCGATCTCCCCGGCGGGGCACAGCCGATGAGCGTGAACACACCGGCCGGCGAGATCGCCATGGTGTACTCCGGGGAGGCCTACAACTTCCAGGAACTGCGCGATCGCCTCAAGTCGCTGGGACATGCCTTCCGGACGGACAGTGACACGGAGGTGGTACTCCGCAGTTATCTGGAGTGGGGCGAGAGCGTCGTCGACCACCTCGACGGCATGTACGCGTTCGCCGTCTGGGACGGGCGCGACCAGAAGCTGCTGCTCGTGCGTGACCGCATGGGCATCAAACCGCTCTACTACCACCCGACTCCGGACGGCGTGCTGTTCGGCTCCGAACCGAAGGCGATCCTCGCGAACCCGCTGGTACGCAAGGCGGTCGACACGGAAGGGCTGCGGGAACTGTTCGCGCAGACCAAGACGCCGGGGTGGGCGCTGTGGAAGGGCATGCACGAGATGCGGCCCGGCACGCTGATCAGCGTGGACCGCAACGGCATCCGCCAGCGGACCTACTGGCGTCTGGAGGCGGCGGAGCACACCGACAGCCGTGACGACACGGTGGCACGGGTGCGGGAGATGCTCACCGGAATCGTCGACCGGCAGCTGATCTCGGACGTGCCGCAGTGTGTCCTGCTCTCGGGCGGACTGGATTCCAGCGCGATCACCGGCCTGGCGGCCGAGCGGCTGGCCCTGCGGGGTGAGCGGGTACGCACGTTCTCGGTGGACTTCGTCGGCCAGGAGGAGAACTTCGTCCCCGACGAGATGCGGGACACCCCCGATTCGCCGTTCGTGCGCGACGTCGCCGCGCACGTGGGCTCCGCGCATCACGACGTGGTGCTGAACCCCGCCGATCTCTCGGACCCCGCGGTGCGGCGGGCGACCGTCGCCGCACGGGACATACCCAACGGATTCGGTGACCTCGACAGCTCCCTCTACCTGCTGTTCAAGGCGATCCGGGAGCAGTCGACGGTCGCGCTGTCGGGGGAGTCGGCCGACGAGGTCTTCGCCGGCTACCCCTGGTTCCACAACGAGGCGCTGACCCGTGTGGACACCTTCCCGTGGATGGCGGTCATCCCTCCGATGAGCCTTGCGGCACGGACCGATCACATCGAACCCGGCCTGCGGAAGCAGCTCGATGTGAAGACCTACACCGCCGACCAGTACGCGACGGCGCTCGCCGAGGTCGAGCACCTGGACGGGGAGTCCGAGCTGGACCGGCGCATGCGTTCCCTGTGCCACATGCATCTGACGCGCTTCGTACGCACGCTGCTGGACCGCAAGGACCGGCTGTCGATGGCGGTAGGACTCGAGGTCCGGGTGCCCTTCTGCAACCACCGGCTCGTCGAGTACGTCTACAACACACCGTGGAGCCTGAAGACCTTCGACGGCCGGGAGAAGAGCCTGCTGCGTCAGGCCGCGGCACACACCCTGCCACGGTCCGTGGTGGAACGGGTCAAGAGCCCGTACCCCTCGCCGCAGAACCCCGAGTACGCGGCGAATCTGCAGCAGCAGGTGAAGGAGCTCGTGGCGGCCACGGACCCGCAGGTGTTCGCGCTCGTCGACCGGGCCTGGGCGCAGCAGGTCGTGGCCCAGGATCCGGCGCGCATGACGACGGCCGTCCGGGCCGGCCTGGAGCGCGTGCTCGACCTGCACACCTGGCTGGACCTGCACGCGCCGGAACTGCAACTGGACTGATTACGTCCGCGAGGTCCGGGCACGCGTGCGCTCCGGGGGAGCGCGAGGACCGATGCGCGCCGCACCGACGCGTACGAGCACTGCCCGCCCGGTACGGCCGCACCGGGCGGGCCGGGCGGGCCGGGCGGGCCGGGCGGGCCGGGCGGGCCGGGCGGGCCGGTGAGCCCGAGGGCGGCCCGGCCGCAGCGGCGGGTGGTCTCCCCGGCCCCGAGGCGGCCATGGGTCCTGTGCTCGCACCATGCCTCGGGCGTCCCGATGCCGTGGGTCGCCACCGCAGCCCTCGTCGACGGTGACCCGTCGGCGCGGTGTGCTGTCCGATCATCCTGCGGGCCGGACGGCTCCGGCCCGGGCTTGGAGCCGGTGCTCCCCCCTGCCAGGCCTTCCGGTGGTGCGTCGGATCGCCTCGCCCCTGAGTGGCGGCCCGTCAGTTCGGTGAGCCCTCGCTCCGGTGAGCTCTCAGGGAGGGGCCGCTCACATGGTCTCCGGCATGCGCCAGGTGAGGGGCGCGGACCACTCCGTCGGGAGGCGCCCGTAAGCGCGTTGCGGGCTTGACCACCCTCCGGACCGGTACAGGTCGATCTGTCGGAGGTCGTGCGTAGTCGGCGGTGGGGAGCGAACTCCCCGCCGGACGCGCGCAGATCGTCGCGCAAGGTATCCCCCTGCCGCGCCACCCGTCCCGTCTCCCGAACGGTGGTGCGGATCCATCAGGACTCCATTCATCCTCGAGCGGCGCGGTATTGGCGTGCATAGTGCGGAGCGATTGGATATCGATCTTCCGGAGCTATCATTTAGCTGCTGCTGTCGAGCAGCCCGCCAGGGTGGTAGAGGAACTGCAAATGGGGGATCGAATGGGAATCGATGTACTGGTGTCCGACGACCTGCATCTGTCGCGCTACGCACTCACTGCATTGCTCGAGCGAAACAATGAGATCCGTGTGGTCGGATCGGCGGAGAGCAGTCTCGACGCACTGGCGTGGGCGGAGTTGAACACCCCTGACGTGGTCATCATCAGCTTCGAGGGCGCGGACAGCGACGCGGTCCCGATCGCCCAGAAGATCGCCGGCCTGCCGGGGTGCCGGAGCATGCTGCTCGGTACGGCGTTTCCCCGGTCCGTCGTGCGCCAGGCCTTCGTGGCCGGGGTCGGCGGCCTGGTGGAGCGGAGTGTGCCGCCCCGCCAGTTCTTCGATGCCATCGCCCGGGTCCACCAGGGCAAGAGGGTCTTCGACGCGGAGCTGACGGTCGCCGCACTGGTCAACGAGGTCAACGAGGACTCCCCTCTGACCCGGCGGGAGTTCTCCGTGCTCGAGCACGCCTCCCGAGGTGACTCCGTGGTCGAGATCGCGGCGCGACTGCATCTGTCCGAGGGGACCGTCCGTAATTACCTTTCGTCCACGGTTTCCAAGCTGGGCGCGCGCAACAGAATTGACGCATTGCGGATAGCCCGGGACGCGCGCTGGATATGAATTACCCGAAAAGGGTGGCTGTGCGCGGCCAGGTCTTCGAAGTCCCCGTGGTTTCGGCTGCTCCGGGCTGCGCGTCCGGGATCAGGTGAGGCGTGACCGGCCGAGCGAGAGGTGAAGTTGTCGAACAACGGATCGGCAGAATTTCCCGCCGGTGCGGCCCGGCAGAATCGCCTGCCGGTGAATACCGGTCAGCGTTCGCGGAAGTGGGGTGCGTCGCCGTCCCTCGTCGTCCACCCGGTTCTCGCCGCCCGTGGTCGGAACGATCACGTCCGTAGCCGTCGACTGCGGGTGCACACCCGAACCGGCCGCCTGCGCCGACCGCGGCCTCTGACGCTGCACGAAGACCTCTCCCGCCCCACGGCCATCACGCGAAACCGTCGTTGCCCACGTCGAAGGCCGCGATGATCCGTTACCGAGGCTCGTAGGGCAGCCCGGGGCGCGGGATGCGTACCGCGTTCCTCCTGGAACAGTGGGAACAGCAGGCCTTCTTCGTCCTGTGCGTGGGGAGACGGGCGGGCGCCCCGGTGCCGGTCTCGGCAGCCGACGGATGGTCAGCTTCTTCCGGCCCGCCCACCCGGTCGACGAGCCCCTGCCCGCGTGCGGGATCTTCGCCGGGGAGCCCGGCCCGCGCGGCCGTGTGGAGCTTCGGCCGGGGAGGGTGCGACAGGCCACGGCGCGACACGTACCGCGCGACAGGCCACGGCGCGACAGGCCGTGACGCGGAAGGGCACGACGCGACAGGCCGTGACGCGAAAGGCCACGGCGCGACAGGCCGTGACGCGGAAGGGCACGACGCGACAGGCCGTGACGCGGAAGGCCACGGCGCGACAGGCCGTGACGCGGAAGGGCACGGCGCGACAGGCCGTGACGCGGAAATCGGCTTGTAGACCTCTATGTGCGGGACTTCTGCCTCGGCGTCGCGGACCGCCGGCCGCCGGATCCGGCGGGTCCCGCTCGGACGGACGGTGCGGCTGCGGGAGGTCAGCGGACGAGAGCGGGTTTCGGCCCGAACGGGATGGAGGAGGCCGGCTCCTCGTGAAGGATGACCCGGAGCGTGTCCTTGAGGCGCCGGGAAGGCTCGATGCCGAGGTGGTCGGTGAGCTGCCTTCGTGTGCTGTGGTAAGTCTCCAGCGCCTCCGCCCTGCGGCCGACGTGGTAGAGCGAGAGCATCAGCATCTCGGTGATCCTCTCCCGCCACGGATGCACCACACTGATCGCGCGCAGCTCGCCTATGGCCTCCTCGGTGCGGCCGCAGCGCAGTTTGAGCTCCAGCTTCGACTCGTGTGCGGTCAGGTACTCCTCCTCCAACTGCACGGCCGTGCTGTGGCACAACGGACTGTTGCCGACGTCCTGGAGTGGCTTCCCCTGCCACAGCGCAAGAGCACGATCCAGCAGGTCGACGGCTCTTCCCGGGTCGCTGTCCGCGACCCTCCTGGCCTCCGCCGTCCGACATCGGAACGTGTGCATGTCGACGGTGCTCGGATCGACCTTCAGCACGTAGCCGGCCGAGTGTGTGACCAGGGGCGGCGTGACCTCGCCGGCCGCTGCCAGCCGGTTCAGGGTGCGGCGGAGTCTGGACACCTGGGCCTGCAGCGCGTTGTGAGCGGTGTGGGGCGGGTCGTCGCCCCACAGTTCACCGTAGAGCTGATCGCTTGTCAGCAGCCTTCCGTCCGCGAGTAGCAGGGAGGCGAGCAGGATCCGCTGCCCATGGCCGGCGATCGGGATCGACTCATTGTCCGTGACGATTCCGACCGGTCCCAGAATGGTGAATCTCATGGGGGAAGCCTCACACGGACTCACGAACAGCTGTTTGAGCGCTGCCTGATGCCCCTCTGGACTTTCGCTGGAGGCCAGAATCAGCCAAACGGATCACACCGTCGGTTCACGGCCGATTGGTGACCGGATCACTACTGGTGCGGGGCCGCTCGTGCCAGCATCGACATCCTTACTGGTCACGGGGAGGGTTGGCGAAGTGGAGATCAAGTTACTGGGGACGCTGGCCGCACATCTGGGGGAGACGGACTGGACACCCAGTGCCGCCAAGCACCGGCAGGTGCTGGCCTTGCTGGCACTGCGGGCGGGACACACCGTGCAGATGTGGGAACTGGTGGACGAGCTCTGGGGGGACAGCCCGCCGCGCAGCGCACAGGCCACGCTGCAGACCTACATGATGCAACTGCGCCGGGCGATCACCGCGGCCGGCGGAAAGTTCGGGGCGGAATGCAGGGCGAAGGAGATACTCGCCACCACACATGGCGGATACGTGCTCAACGTCGGCTCGGGGTGGGTGGACGCGCTGGAGTACGAGAATCTCGCCTCGGCCGGTATGGCGGCAGCGCGACGGGGGGACCATCCGCAGGCGTCCGAGCTCCTGAACCGCGCGATCGGAATGTGGCGGGGCAACGCGCTGTCGGACGTCTGTCCGGGTTCACCGCTGAAAGTGGAGATGCTACGGCTGGAGGAATCCCGGCTCAGTGTCTTCGAGACCTGTGTCGCGGTGGACCTGACCTCGGGACACACCACCGAAGTGCTGAGCAGGCTGACCGAACTGACGGCCAGGTACCCGCTCCACGAACGCTTCCATCTCCAGCTGATGATGGCCCAGTACCGGGCCGGACGGTTGTGGCAGGCGCTCGAGACGTACCGTCGGCTGCACACCAGGCTGGTGACGGAGCTCGGCCTGGAGCCCTCCGAAGCCGTGCGTGACGCTCACCAGAGGATGCTCCGCCGCGACGCCACCCTCACTCTCGACGCGGCGGGCACCGGCAGCGGGGGTGCGCACCCGGGGTTTCCCTTCGGCCAGCTGCGCAGCGCCTGAACACCTGCGCCGCTCGGCCGGCGGGGCGTGTGGTTGTCGTGCAGTCCGTGTCAGGCCTCCGGCCGGCCCCGCTTCCCGCCGGGTCAGAGTGCGGTCAGCGACGTGTGACCGACTGTGGCTAGGTTGCCTCCGCGGTGGATTCTCCCGCCGCACGCGGTCCCGCCGGGGGAACGCCGATCAAGGAGGTGCCGGTTGACCGCCTGGAACGCACTCGCCACCCCCGTCGTCCCTCAGGCGGAGCTGTCGGGAACGACCCTTCTCCTGGTGGCCCACGGCAGCCGCGATCCCCGCCACTCCACGACCCTGCGCGCTGTCGCCGACGGAGTCCGGCTGCTCACAGGCCACCGGACGGCGATCGCCTTCCTGGAGTTCGACGAGCCGGACGTGGCCGCCGCGGTGAGCGCACTGGTGGCCGGCGGCGCGGGCCGGGTCGTCGTGGTGCCGCTGCTGCTCTCCCGCGCCTATCACGCCACGACCGACCTGCCCTCGGCCCTGTCCGGGGACTGGCCGGTGCCGGTGCGCCGGACGAGGGTGCTGGGCGGGTCGCCCCTGCTGGTCGAGGCACTGGAGCGGCGGCTGCTCGAAGCCGGCCTGGACACCGCGGACCGGGCGACGACCGGAGTAGTGGTGGCGGCGACCGGTTCGAGGGACACCCTGGCCCGGGCCTCGGTCGCCGCGGTGGCGGGAGATCTGCGCCGCGCGGGCTGGGGCGCCGCAGTCGCCTCGTATGTGACCGGCCCGCAGCAGCGCCCGGGCGAGGCGGTACGTGAACTGCGCGCACGCGGCCTGGCCCGGGTGGCCGTCGCTCCGTACGTGCTGGCGCCGGGTCTGCTTCCGGACCGCATCGCCGCCGAGGCGCGGGAGGCCGGCGCCGACGTGCTGTCCGCGCCACTGGGGGACGCGCCCGAGCTGATCCGGCTGGTCGCCGAACGCGCCCTCGGGGCCCGCTGAGGCGTTGCGGGCGATCGGGCCCGCGCTTCTCCTCCCTCGGCCCGGGACCGGTCGCCCGCAACGCGGGGGCGGGCCCCGGCCCGGGTGCGGTGCCGTCGCGAGGGCGGGCGACGGAGAACGAGGGAGAACGGCAGCTGATATCCGCTGCGGGTGCGCGGGGCGGCAGCGCACGAAACCGTTTGCGACGCCCTTCGGGCTGTTCCGGGCAGGCCTGATTTCCCGGTCGATTCGGCCTCGGACCGATTCTCGGAGATCTACGCGATTCTCGGAAATCTGCGCGGCTCTCGGCCGGAAGGAATCCTTCGCCGGATGCGAGCACGCCGAATATTTTCCGCTCGGTACCCGCGTGTCATCGTTCTCGAAGTGATCCGTACAGTCGTACCTCTTTCCTGTTCTCAATCCGATTCGGCATCGCGCTCGCCGATGAGCCGGCGGTGCGGCGCGAAGTGCGTCGGGCGGGCGGAAAGGGCATGGATATTCGTACGGCCTGTACTCATGCTACGAGAGGCTCCGGACGGCGCGCTGAGCCGCTTCTGACGCCTCGCTGACGTTTCGAATGAGCTTCGGACCAGGCTCGATGGGGTGTCCTGCGCGGTGATCGGCCGTTCGTGACGGGAAGGGGCGGGGAAGACCGGGAAGCTTCGCTCCGCTGCGGCGCGTCCTTCCTGGTGAACCCCGATATGCGGCTCCGAAGCGCCCTCCGGATCAACCGAAGACGTCGCCTCATAAATGGAAATTCCTTGACCTGGGTGTGAGTTGCGCAATCGGTGAAGCTCTCCCTAGGCTTTCCATCTGCGAGCGGAGGCCTGACCGCTCATTGTTCTCTCACGCAGACCTACGTACCCCGGCACCGATATGCGCGTGCGTCCGGGGCGGCAGGCACGTGCAGGTCCGAGAAAGGAACAGGTAATGGTCAAGGTCACGGCCGGCGAGGTTCAGGAATGGCTTGTGCAGAAGATCGCGGATCGTCTCGGTGAGGAACCGTCAAAAATTTCCCCCGGACAGTATTTCGACGAGCTCGACCTCGACAGCACGGAGGCGCTCATCATCGCCGGCGAGATGGAGAGCTGGCTGGGGTTCGAACTGGGCACCACGGCGCTGTGGTACCACCCGACCATCGAGGCCCTGTCGGCACACATAGCCGAGGAGAGTGCTCAGCGTGGCGCGGCGGCCTAGCAGGGCGTCCGCCGCGCAGGTGCTGGTACGCCACCGGGGCACCCCGCCCGGTGGCCGTACCGTCTACGCCGTGCACCCGGGCGCCCTGCCCGTCGGCGTCTGGGCGAACCTGGCCGGTGCGCTGCCGCCCGGGACGGGGTTCGCCGTGCTCGACCTGGGGGCGCTTCCCGCGTACCTGGAAGCCGCGCTGGACCCCGACGCGTCCGATCTGACCGTCGATGGTCTGATCGATTCCCTGACCGGCGTCTACCGCGCAGCCGCCGCCGAGTCGGGCGGAGGGCCGGCCACCTTCGTCGGATGGTCCTTCGGAGGCGTGGTCGCCCACGGGATGACGGAGCGTCTGGCACCCGGGGAGCGACCGGACAGCGTGGTGCTGCTGGACAGCATCGCCCCGACGGACACCTACAAGTACGAGGAGGACGAGGGCATCGACCCTCATATCGTCCTTCGCTGGTTCGCGATGTTCCTGGGCGCCAAGCGCGGCAAGGAGGTGCACGCCCGGCCCCTTCCCGACGGATCGGACGTCCGCGACGGACTGGAGCTGCTGCTCAAGGACGCCGTCGCGGACGGCGTGCTGCCGGAGGGAACTCCTCCCCAGAGCATGTGGAAGCTCTTCGACGCCTACACGGCAGGGCTCCTGCGCAACAACAGGCTGACCCTTCCCTACCGCCCGGCACGCGCCGGCACACCCCTCGCACAGATCAAGGCGCAGAACAGTCTCATCCAGGCGGACCCGACCCTCGGGTGGTCCGAAGTGGCCGATCACG
The DNA here is from genome assembly GCF_016804005.1 of Streptomyces pratensis. Lineage (GTDB taxonomy): Bacteria > Actinomycetota > Actinomycetes > Streptomycetales > Streptomycetaceae > Streptomyces > Streptomyces pratensis_A. The sequence goes on from NZ_CP051486.1 coordinate 2,143,264, forward strand.
CAGTGTCCGCACACACCGTGCCCGGCGACCACTACACCATGCTGATCCGCCCGGACGCCTCGCGGGCCATAGCCGGTCTGATCCCGGCCTCCCGGCCAGCGCAGCTCGTCAAGCCCCGGAGGGACACGCAGTGAACCCATCCCAGCAACGGATACTCGACCGCAGACTCGCCCGGGACCCCATCGCCGTCGTCGGCCTGTCCGGTCTCTTCCCGCAGGCAAGCACCGTCCAGGAGTTCTGGGCCAACGTCGTGGCCGCGGCCGACTGCACCACGGAGGTGCCGGCCGGTCACTGGGACGTCGACGAGTTCTACGACCCCGACCCCTCGGCACCCGACAAGACCTACGCCAAGCGCGGCGGCTTCATCCCGGACGTACCCTTCAACCCCCTCGAGTTCGGACTGCCCCCGAACACGCTCGAAGTGACCGATGTGCTCCAGCTGCTGAGCCTGACGGTCACCCGTGACCTGCTGAAGGACGCGGGGGCCGAGCAGGGGTGGTACGACCCGAAGCGCACCGGCGTGGTGCTCGGCATCACCGGGGCCAACCAGCTGACGCAGCCCCTCACCGCGCGGCTCCAGAGCCCGGTGCTCAAGGAAGTGGTCAGGAGCTGCGGCCTCTCCGACCGCGACGCCGAAGAGATCGCGGCCAAGTTCCGTATGGCGTACGCCCCTTGGGAGGAGAACTCCTTCCCGGGGATGCTCGGCAACGTGGTCGCCGGCCGGATCGCCAACCGGTTCGACCTCGGCGGCATCAACATGACGATCGACGCCGCCTGCGCCAGCTCACTCGGCGCGGTGCGCACGGCTGTCAGTGAGCTCCTGGAGGGCCGCGCGGACACCATGCTGGCCGGCGGCTGCGACGCCGAGAACACCATCTTCATGTACCTCTGCTTCAGCAAGACCCCCGCACTCTCCAAGTCCGGACAGATACGTCCCTTCGACAGCGAGGCCGACGGGACGCTGATCGGTGAGGGCATCGGCATGCTCGCCCTGCGCCGCCTGGAGGACGCCGAACGCGACGGCAACCGGGTGTACGCGGTCATCCGCGGCCTAGGCACATCCAGCGACGGACGGTTCAAGTCCATCTACGCCCCCCGCAAGGAGGGCCAGATGGAGGCACTGCGCCGCGCCTACCAGGACGCCGACGCGGCTCCGGACAGCATCGAGCTCTTCGAGGCCCACGGCACCGGCACCGCCGTCGGGGACGCCACGGAACTGAGCGCGCTCACCGAAGTGGTGGCGAAGGACGGGGGCGAGCGGGCGTACGCCGCCATCGGCAGCGTGAAGTCCCAGATCGGCCACACGAAGGCGGCGGCGGGAGCCGCGGCGATGATCAAGCTCGCCTTCGCGCTGCACCACAAGGTGCTGCCCCCCACCATCAACGTGAACACGCCCAGCTCCGCCTTCGGCACCGACAGCCCGTTCTACGTCAACACGAAGACACGCCCCTGGATCCGTGACCCGAAGCGCCCGCAGCGCCGTGCCGCGCTCTCCGCGTTCGGCTTCGGCGGCACCAACTTCCACGCGGTGATGGAGGAGCACGGCGACGGCGACGACCTGAAGGTCTGCTTCCCGGTCGCCCGGATCCACCTCTGGCACGCCGCGGGCCCCGAGGCCCTCGCCGACGCCCTGGCGGAGAAGGCCCCGTCCACCGGCGGGCCGGTGCCCGCAGCCCATGCCCGTCTGGCCTTCGTGGCCCGCAGCGAGGCGGAGGCGGACGCGTTGCGTGAGATCGCCCTCGGCGAACTGCGCGCCCGCACCGGCCGCGACGACTGGTCCCACCCCAAGGGCGTCCACTACCGGCGGACCGCCGGTGACACGGGAAGGGTGGCCGCGCTCTTCGCCGGACAGGGCAGCCAGTATGTCGACCCGGGCATGAGCGCCGTACTGGCCCTGCCGCCGCTGCGTTCCTCCTTCGACCGGGCCAACCAGCACTTCCGTGAGGACACGCCGCTGTCCCGGGTGGCGTTCCCCCCGCCCCTGGTCGACGACGCCGGCCGGGCGGAACAGGAAGCCGCACTGCGCGCGACCGCCTACGCCCAGCCCGCCATCGGCGCGCTCTCCGCAGGCCAGTTCCGCTATCTGACCGAGCTCGGATTCCAGGCGGAGGGATTCCTCGGCCACAGCTTCGGTGAACTCACCGCGCTCCACGCGGCCGGGGCCTTCGACGAGGACACGCTCCACCGGCTGGCCAGGGCACGCGGCCGGGCCATGTCCCCCGCGCCCGGGCAGGCCGACGACACCGGTGCCATGGCGGCCGTGTTCGCGCCTCAGGAGCGGGTCGCGGAACTCCTCGCCGAACGCGAAGGCCTGCGTGTGTGCAACCGGAACGCCCCCGACCAGATCGTGGTGGGCGGCGCCACGGCCGAGGTGGATCTCCTGGTGGAGGCGGCAGGCCGCAGTGGAGTGCGCGCCAGGCGGCTGCCGGTCTCCGCCGCCTTCCACACTCCGTTCGTGGCACACGCGGTGGACGATTTCCGTGCCGTCGTGGACACCGTCCACATCGGCGCACCGCGCGGGCGCGTCTACGCCAACAGTCCCGGCGCCCGGTACGGCACGGACCTGGCGGACAACCGCCGCGTACTCGCGGAACAGCTGATCCACCCGGTGGAGTTCGCGGCACGCGTCGAGGAGATGTACGCCGACGGGTTCCGGGTCTTCGTCGAATTCGGCCCCGGCTCCGTGCTCACAGGTCTGGTGGGCCGGATCCTGGGCGACCGTCCGCACACCGCGCTCGCCCTCGACGGCGGCCCGGACAAGGACTCCGAACACGTCCTGAAGCAGTCCGTCGCACGGCTCGCGGTGCTCGGCCTGCCGGTCGCCGTCGCCGACAGGTACGCGGCCGAGATCGATCGGCCGGCTCCGGCCAAGGGCATGACGGTGATGCTCAACGGCATCAACTACGTCTCTCCGGAGCGCCGCGCCGCCTACCAGGACGTGCTGACCGACGGATACAGGGTGTCACCGCCCGCCGCGCCGCCGACGCCTGAACCCGCCCCCGCCGCGCCGGCCGTCCTCCGGGACCCGGGCCTCCCCCCGCACCCGGCCTCCTCCGCGCCCGTACCGTCGGCCGCCCCCTCCGGGGCGCGGGAGCGCCCGCTTCCCGAACGGGCCCGGTCCGTCCCGACGGGCACCGGTACCGCAGAGGTGTACGTCCGCGCCCTTCCGGATACCTCGCCCCCCGCCCAGGAGAACGAGCACATGCCAAGCGACCGCTTCACCGAGCTCCTCTCGGACCACCTCTCCCTCCACGACGAGTACCTCAACGGCCAGTTGCAGAGCGTCGAGCGACTGACCAGGATCCTGGAGCGCGCCGCCGACCAGGGGAAGCTGGACCAGGTGCTGCCCGGCGTGAGCTCCGTCAAGGAGCACGGACTGGCGATCGGACGTACCCACGCGCACGCCAACGAGGTCCTGCGGCAGCTCGCCGGGCTGGAGCTCGGCGGCGCGGCCTCCGCGACCTTCGCCGCGGCGCCGCAGCAGGCGGTCGGGACACCCTCCCTCCCGGACCCGCCCGTCGTTCCGGCACTGCCTCCTGGCTGGGCTCCGCCCGCACCCACCCCGGCCGTGACGCCCGTTCAGGCCCCGGCTCCTGCCCCTGCCGCGGCGCCGGCTCCCGTGTCCCTCGACGGTGCGGGTGCGGTGTCGGTGGGTGCTGTGGTGTCGGCTGGTGTGGATGTGGGCACGGTGCGTTCGGTGTTGCTGGATGTGGTGGCTCAGAAGACGGGTTATCCGGCGGACATGCTGGAGCTGGATATGGGGGTGGAGTCGGATCTGGGGATCGATTCGATCAAGCGTGTGGAGATCATGGGGGTGATTCAGGAGCGGTTCGGGGCGGTGTCGTCGGCCGGTCCTGAGCAGTTGGCGGAGTTGCGGACGTTGGGTGACATCGTCGATTTCGTCGCGGGTGCGGCGGGTGGGGTGTCGTCGGGTGGTGTTGCCGGTGCCGGTGCCGGTGCCGGTGCGGGTGTGGTGTCGGTGGGTGCTGTGGTGTCGGCTGGTGTGGATGTGGGCACGGTGCGTTCGGTGTTGCTGGATGTGGTGGCTCAGAAGACGGGTTATCCGGCGGACATGCTGGAGCTGGATATGGGGGTGGAGTCGGATCTGGGGATCGATTCGATCAAGCGTGTGGAGATCATGGGGGTGATTCAGGAGCGGTTCGGGGCGGTGTCGTCGGCCGGTCCTGAGCAGTTGGCGGAGTTGCGGACGTTGGGTGACATCGTCGATTTCGTCGCGGGTGCGGCGGGTGGGGTGTCGTCGGGTGGTGTTGCCGGTGCCGGTGCCGGTGCCGGTGCGGGTGTGGTGTCGGTGGGTGCTGTGGTGTCGGCTGGTGTGGATGTGGGCACGGTGCGTTCGGTGTTGCTGGATGTGGTGGCTCAGAAGACGGGTTATCCGGCGGACATGCTGGAGCTGGATATGGGGGTGGAGTCGGATCTGGGGATCGATTCGATCAAGCGTGTGGAGATCATGGGGGTGATTCAGGAGCGGTTCGGGGCGGTGTCGTCGGCCGGTCCTGAGCAGTTGGCGGAGTTGCGGACGTTGGGTGACATCGTCGACTTCGTCGCGGGTGCCGGTACGCCCGGTGGCCGGGAGAAGACGGCCGGCACGGCCACGAATCCCGAGGACCCGCCCCCGGAACAGTCCCGGGCGATCTCCCCGCAGGCATCCGCACCGGCCCCCCTCATCGGCCGTGCGCACGCCGCCCTCGTCACGCTCTCCGCACCTGACCCACTGCTCGACGTCTTTCCCGCAGGCCACGGCGCGCTCGTCGTGGACGACGGTTCCGACCTGGCGGCACGCATCTGCGACCGGCTCGTCGCCACCGGCCGCCCGGTGCACGTGCTGCGTCTGCCGGGAGTCCCTCCGCGGTCGGCCGGGGTGCACGACCACGCCCTCACCGGCTGGGGCACGACCGAGCTGGCAGCCGGGACCGAGGCGGTCTTCGCCGCCCCGGTCGGCCTGGTCGTCGACGTGACTGCCCGCCCGGACACCGACTGGCCCGACGGAATACGCAGGCTGGCGCACTCACTGCTGCTCGCGCGGCATGTCGTCCGCCCGCTGACCGCCATGGCGGCACACGGCCGTGCGGCGTTCCTCGCCGTGACCCGTCTGGACGGGGCCTTCGGCCTCACCGGGGTCGACGAGGCGGCCGCACCCGCCGGAGGAGTGGCGGGGCTGCTGAAGACCCTGGCCCTCGAAGCCCCCGAGCTGTTCTGCCGGTCCGTGGACCTCGCGCCCGGGATCGCCGCCGACGACGCGGCCGCCCTGGTACTGGACGAAGCCGCTGATTCGGCCGTCGAGCCCGTGCAGGTGGGCCACGACGGAACCCGCAGGGTGGGTCTGGCACTGGCCGACGAGCCGCTGGTGGATTCCGAGGCGGACGCGGGCCCTCCCACCGGTGACGACGTACTGGTCGTCACGGGCGGCGCCCGGGGCATCACGGCCGACTGCGTCATCGAACTGGCCCGGCGGCACCGGCCCCGGCTCGTGCTGCTCGGCCGGACCCCGCTCGACGAGGAGCCCACGTGGGCGCACGGCCTCGCGGTGGAGAACCTGAAGGCGGCGGCGGCCGCCTCGCTCACCGCGGCCGGTGAGAAGCCGACCCCCCGACGCGTCGGCCAGCTCGCCGCGGCTGTCGCGGGCGCCCGGGAGATCCGAGGGACGCTGGACGCCCTGCGCGCGGCCGGCAGCCGGGCCGAGTACCTGTCGGTGGACATCACGGACCAGGCCGCGACCACGGCCGCGCTCGCGCCGTACCGGGACGTGGTCACCGGCCTGGTGCACGGTGCCGGAGTCCTCGCCGACCAGATGATCGCCCAGAAGAAGGCCTCCGAGATCGAACGGGTCTTCGCCCCGAAGCTGACCGGTCTGCGGTGCGTCATGGCCGCCCTGAGCGGACGGCAGCTGCGCCACGTTGTGCTGTTCTCGTCCGTCGCCGGTTTCTTCGGCAACCAGGGGCAGTCGGACTACGCGATGGCCAACGAGGTCCTCAACGTCTGGGCCTCCTCGTGCCGTCGGAGGTTCCCGCAGGCCAGGGTCACCTCGCTCAACTGGGGTGCCTGGGACAGCGGAATGGTCTCACCGCAGATCAGGAAGGTGTTCGAGGAGCGCGGAATCGCCCTCATCCCGGTCGCCGAGGGCGCCCGGATGTTCGCCGACCAGTTCGCCCCCGGGCGGGCCGGCGACGTGGTCACCGTGCTCGGGCCGACCACACCGCTGAGCTCCCGGGACCGCTCCGGCCAGGAGGCCGGAGGAACGGTGACCCGGCGTCCGGCGGACCTGGAGGGAAGCCCGCTCGTCACCGATCACGTGATCGACTCGGTGCCGGTGCTGCCCGCGGCTGTGGCCATGGGCTGGGCGCTCGGCGCCGTGGAGCACGCCGACGGCCGGCGAGCCGTGCGGCTGCGGGACTTCACCGTCCACAAGGGCATCGTCCTCGACGGAACACAGCCCGCCGAGTGCCAGGTGGTGATGAGCCCGGCGGACGGTGAGGTGAAGGTCGCGATCCGGTCGGTGACCGACGGTGCCGTACGACCGCACTACGCCGCCACGGTCGTGACGGGCTCCCTGCCACCGGCCGCATCGGTGACCGGACTGCCCGTGCCGGGCACCGGACGGGACGCCGGCGGCTTCTACGAGGACGGCACCCTCTTCCACGGACCGGCGCTGCGCGGTCTGCGCCGGGTACTGGCCGAGTCCGAGGCGCGCCTGGTCCTGGAGTGCGAGCCCGTGCGGGCGGACGCCGTCAGCGCCTCGGCCGACTGGTACGCGGCCGGTTCGGCGGACCTCCTGCTGCAGGCGGCACTCGTCTGGGTGCGCGTGTTCCGCGGCACGGCCGGCCTGCCGCTCGCCGTGGGCGGAGTCGAACTGCACGGTCCGCCGGCTCCGGACGGGGTGTTCCTCGTCGTGGTGGAGCCCGTGCGGCACGGTGGTCCGGACTCCCGACTGAATATCACCGCCTGTGCCCCCGATGGGCAGGTCTGGGCCCGGTTCACGGACGTCTCGGTGGTCTCGGCCCCTCAGCTGGCGGCCAAGTTCACGGGCTGACGGATGACCCGCGCCGGAAGTAGCGGGCGGGCGGCGGCTTGCCGCCGCCCGCCCCACAGGATCCCCCGCCTGGGAAGGGACCTCACCCTGTTATGAGCACATACGCGATCGTCGGCGTCTCCTGCCTGTTCCCCGGAGCCCGAACGCCCGAAGAGTTCCGGCAGAACCTCCGCAATGGCACGGACAGCCGTCGGGAAGGAGGCGAAGAGGTCTTCGGGGCGGAACCCGGCGAGCGTGACCTCGACCCCCGGCACCGCATCGTGTCCCGCCGAGGCGGTTTCATCACCGGCTTCGAGTTCGACCCCGCCGGCTACCGGCTGGATCCCGGCTACCTCACCGGGCTCGACCCGTTGTTCCACTGGTCGCTGTACGCCGCCCGGGAGGCCCTGCGCGACTGCGGTGCGGACGACCGGCCCGAACTGCTGGCCAGAACCGGCCTGGTCATGGGCAACTACTCGTTCCCCACCAGCACCTCGGCCGAGGTCAGCGTCCCCCTGGCGCAGGAGGCGGTACTCGCCGGGCTGCGCCGGGCCGGACTGCCCGAGCTCGACGCACTGCCCGGTGCCGTCAGCCTCGTCCACCGCGACGGCATCCTGCCGGAGAACCTGCGGGTCAGCGGATCTCCCGCCGCGGTCGCCGCCGGGGCCCTCGGTCTCGGCGGCCCCCGCTACTGCCTGGACGCCGCCTGCTCGTCGGCGCTCTACGCCCTGAGCCTCGCCTGCGGTCAGCTCGCCTCGGGCCAGTCGGACATGGTGCTGGCCGGGGCGGTCTGCGCGCCGGACCCCACTCTGATCCACCTGTCGTTCTCCGACCTGCACGCCTACCCGGACGACGGTTTCAGCCAGCCCTTCGACGGGCGCTCAGGAGGGATCGTCACCGGCCAGGGCGCGGGCATGGTCGCCGTCAAACGGCTGGCGGACGCGGTGCGCGACAAGGACCGCGTCTACGCCGTGATCGACGGCATCGGCCTGTCCAACGACGGTGCGGGGCGCCACCCCCTGGTCCCCCGCAAGAGCGGACAACTGGACGCCCTGACCCGTGCCTACGCGAGCGCCGGGGTGGATCCCGCTGCCGTCCACTACCTGGAGTGCCACGCCACGGGAACCCCCATCGGGGACGCCACGGAGGCGGAGACCGTCGCGGAGTTCTTCGGTGCCCACGGCGACGTGCCCCTGCTCGGCTCCGTCAAGGGCAACATCGGTCACCTGCTGACCGTCGGCGGCCTGAGCAGCCTGCTCAAGGTCGTCCTGGCCATGGAGGACGGCACGATCCCCCCGACCATCGGGGTCGAACAGCCGATCTCCTCGCAGGACGGCCGGATGGGACCAGCGACCCTGGTCCGCTCCGCCCGCGCCTGGCCGGACTCCTCCGGACCACGCCGGGCGGCGGTCTCCGCCTTCGGGTTCGGCGGGACCAACGCGCACGTGGTGCTCTCGGCGGCGCGGACCGACGCCGCGGCTGCCCCCGAGGCCGAGCCCGCCGTGCTGCCCGCGCTCGATGTCGTGGGACTCGGGGCGCACTTCGGCTCGCTGGAGTCGGTGGACGCCTTCGAGCGGGCGGTGTACGACGGCGGGCACGATCTGAGACCGCTCCCCGAGAGGCGCTGGAGGGGCCTCGACCGTACCGACGGGGGCACCCTGGAACAGGCCGGTCTCACCGGCCCGCCCAGCGGAGCGTTCGTCGACGGTGTCGAGGTCGACCCCGCCGACCTCCGCGTTCCGCCTTCGGACCTGCGCATCTACAACCCCCAGCACGCGTTGATGACCAAGGTCGCCGACGAGGCGCTGCGAGATGCCGGGTACCGGCTCGGCACCGGGCACGGCAACACCCCCGAACCCCGCCGTGTCGCGGTGGTGATGGTCACGGAGATCGAGCCGTACTCGCACGCCAGACTGAGCCGTTTCGGTCTCGGAACCTTCCTGCGGAACGAGTTCGACAAGGCCGGTGTGAAGCTGACGGAGGAACAGCGGGCCGCGCTGAACGTGGTTGCCAGGGACGCCGTCGTGGATCCGATCGGCGCCAATGAGGTGCTCAGCTACATCGGCAACGTGATGGCCGGCCGGATCTCCTCCAGGTGGAACCTCACCGGCCCCTCCTTCACCCTCTCCGCCGAGGGCGCCGGCACCGCGGAGGCGCTGGACGTCGCCCGGCTGCTGCTGCTCGACCCGGACCTGGAAGCGGTGCTGGTCGGCGGTGTCGACCTGGCGGGGTCCGCGGAGAACCTGCTCGTGCAGCCCGCGCCCAGCACCGAGCCGGGCCTGACGTTCGACGAGGGCAGGCGCGGCCGACGGGTCGGCGAGGGCGCCGGCGCGCTGGTCCTCACCCGCCCGGACGCGGTGCCCGGCCGGGTGCACGCCCGCATCGACGCGGTGGCCGTGCGCTACGCGGAGGCCGCCGACGGCTCCCTCGACGGCGCGTCGGGCCCCGCGCTGGCACGGGCCGCACGGGCGGCGCTGGAGGCCGCCGGAGTCGCCGCCCGCGACGTGGAGTACGTGGAGGCCCACGCGGCCGGCACGGGTGCCGTGGACCGGACCGAGATCGCCGCACTGGCCGAGGTCTACCCGGCCGGCGGCGCCACCGTGCTGGGCAGTGTCAAGGCGCAGGTGGGCGACGCCGGGTGCGCCGCCGGGATCGCCGGGCTGATCAAGGCCGTGCTGTGCCTGCGGCACGCCTATCTGCCCGGCACCCGGGGATGGCGCCGTCCGGCGGACGACCTCGCCGAGGACTTCGCCGCGTCCGCGTTCCAGGTGCCGGAGACCTCCTTCCCCTGGATCCCGGAGCGCCCGGACGGCAGCCGCCACGCGGCCGTCAGCATGCTCGGCACCGGAGGATCGCACGCCCATGTGGTGCTGTCCTCGGTCCCGGACGCCGGCCGCCCCCGGCCGACGTCCGACTGGCAACGCGCCCGTGGCCCCCTGCTGCTGCCGCTCGGTGCCGACACCGTCGACGAGCTGGTGGCCGCGATCAGCCGGCACACCGCTCTGCTTGCGGACGGCGCGGACCCGTCCGCGCTGGCGCGCGAAGCGGCAGGCGCACTCGACGGCAGCCGGCTGCGCGTCGTCCTCGTCGGCCGGGACCGTGAGGCGCTGGGACGCCAACTGGACCTCGCGGCACGGGCACTGCCCGCCGCCTGCGCCGAGGGGAAGGACTGGAGCACTCCCGCCGGTTCGTTCTTCACACCCAGCCCGATCGGACCCGACGGACGGGTGGCCCTGGTGTATCCCGGGGCCTTCAACACCTACCCGGGTCTCGGCAGGGGACTCTTCAGGACGTTCCCCGGCCTGCTCGACCGCTTCGAGCAGCAGGCGGCGGAACCCGCCCGGATGCTGCGGGCGGCACAGCTCTACCCCCGTGGGGCCGAGGCCCTCGACCGTCGCGCGATGATGCGGATGGAGGAGCGGCTCGCCGACGACATCCCGTTCATGCTCGCGACGGGAACCAGCTTCGCCGTCCTCTACACCGAGCTGGTCCGTGAGGTCCTGGGCGTCCGGGCACACGGAGGTTTCGGCTACTGCCTCGGCGAGGCGAGCATGCTCTTCGCGACCGGGGGATGGGACGCGCGCGGCCGCTCCGACTCGCTGATCAGCGACAGCCCGGTCTTCCAGGACCGGCTCTGCGGACCGCGCCGCACCGTACGGGAACTGTGGAACCTGCCCGAGGACACGGCCGACGCCGACGTGTGGTCCACCCATGTCCTGCTGTCGGCCGCCGACCCGGTGCGCGAGGCCATCACACGCCACGACCGGGTCCACATCACCCATGTGAACACCCCGAACGAACTGGTGATCGGTGGCGACCCGGCACAGTGCCGGGCGCTCATCGCGGAACTCGGCTGCCCGGCAGCCCGCTCACCCGCCAACGTGGTGATGCACTGCCCGGTCGTGGACCCGGAGTTCGACGGCCTGGCCCGCCTGAACGACTACCCCACGGGCTCCTTCGGAGACCTGGACCTTCTCAGCGCCTACGACTACGACACGTTGCCCGCCGAGCGGCTCGGCGACTCCCCGCAGCGCATCGCGCACACCCTGCGCTCCACGATCGACTTCCCCCGCCTGGTGCGGACCGCCTACGACCGTGGCTACCGCTACTTCATCGAGGCGGGACCGGGCGCCACCTGCTCCCGGTGGATCCGGGACACGCTCGGGGAGGCCCCGCACGTGGCAGCCGGCGTCGACCGTCGCGGGGTGACCCCGGCGGTCTCGCTTGCCCACCTGGCGGCACGGCTCGTCAGCAACGGTCTGCCGGTCGACCTCACGGCTCTGCTCGGTCCGGCTCCGGCCGCGTCCACGCCTCCCGCCCGCCGCCTCCCGGCGGTCCGGGTGGGCGGCGGTGAGCCCATCCCGGACCGCATAGCCCGTGAGGCCGCGAAGGCCATGTCCGCCGGGCGGACCGGCCCTGCCGACCCCGCCCCGCCCGCCCCGCCGGTGGCGCCGGCGGCCGGGCGTCCCGCCCCCGTCGTCATCGACCCGCCCGCTCCGCCGGAGGTGCCCGCTGCCATGCCCGCCGACCCCACGCTAGAGATGCCCGAGGTCATCACCTTCGACGAAGGCCCGGTGACCGCCGTCCCCATGGGCGCGGCGGCACCGGTCGCGGAACCCGCCCCGGCGGTGCTTCCCAGGCCCGTCGCGGCGCCGGCCGTCGCGGCCGGGAGCCGTACGCCGGCGGCCGACCTGGTGCGGGATCTGCGCCGGGAGATGGTCGCCGCGCACGGGATCGTGATGGAGACCCACCGGGTCCTCCAGGCCGCCACCCTGAACCGCACCGACGCGCTGCTCGACGCCCCCGGGAACCCGCCGGCCCCGGCACCCGTCCCCGTGCCCGCGGCACCCGTACCGCTGCCGCCGGCGCCGCTCCCGGCGGCACCCGCCCCGCCCCCTCAGCTGACCGCCCCGGCCGGACCCACGCCCCCGCCGGCTCCGGTGTCCGCCGGGCCGCCCCTGCCGCCGCCCGGCACCGTGCCCGACCGGTCCGCCGACCGTGTGATCTTCGATCAGGCCGACCTGATGGAGTTCGCCACCGGTTCGGTCGCGAAGGCGTTCGGCCCCGGGTTCGCCGAGATCGACACCTACCGTGCCCGTGTGCGGCTGCCCGCGCCTCCGTACCACTTCGTCACCCGGGTCACCGCACTCGACGCGCGCCCCGGTGTGCTCGAACCGGCCCGCATCACCACCGAGTACGACGTGCCCGAGGACGCCTGGTACGCCGTCGACGGCGGTGTGCCGCCGGCGGTGACCGTGGAGTCGGGCCAGTGCGACCTGCTCCTCGTCAGCTACCTCGGCATCGACTTCCGCAACAAGGGCGACCGCGTCTACCGGCTGCTCGACAGTTCGCTGATCTTCCACGGCGGGCTGCCCAGGACCGGGCAGACGCTCCGCTACGAGATCTCCATCGACCGGTTCGTCCACCAGGGCGAGACCACGATGTTCTTCTTCAGCTACCTCTGCTACGCCGACGGGGAGCTGATCCTCGAACTCAAGGACGGCTGCGCCGGCTTCTTCACCCAGGAGGAGCTGAACACCCCGCTCGGCGTCGTCATGACGGACGCGGAGCGCGCCCGGCGCGAGGCGCTGCCCAGGGGCACCTTCAAACCGCTGGCCCGTGCCCGCAAGGACCGGTTCGACGCGGCCGACATGGAGCTGCTGGCCCAGGGCCGTCCCGGTGACGTCTTCGGCCCCGACCACGCGCAGGACCCGGGCCTCAACCCGGCGCTGCGCCTGCCCGACGCGCGGCTGCGCATGGTGGACGAGGTCACCGTCGACCGTACCGGCGGACCGCGCGGTCTCGGGGCGCTCCATGCCGTCAAACGCCTGCAGCCGGACGCATGGTACTTCGTCTGCCACTTCCCGGACGACCCGGTGCTCGCGGGTTCCCTGGTCGCGGAGGGGGCCGTCCAGCTGCTGCAGATCTACCTGATGCACCAGGGGATGCACCTGACGCTCCCGGACGCCCGCTTCCAGACGGTCACCGACCGCCGGATCGACGTCAAGGTACGGGGCCAGATCACCCCGCAGGACACCGAGATCCGCTACGAACTGGAGGTGACCGAGCTGACGTTGCTGCCCCGGCCGACCGTCGTGGCTGACGTCCTGGTGTACCTGGGTGACAAACCGGTCGTCCGGATGGAGAACCTCGGTCTCCAGATCGTGGAGAAGCCGGGAACGCCCTACCGTCCGGAGGCCGGAGGTGTGCCGGCGTTCCTCGGCCGCCGCAACCGCTCCGGCGAGGCCGCGATGATCAACGAGCTGCACCTGGCCCACGCGGCCCGAGGCCTGCTGGACATGGCGATGGGCCCGGAGTTCGAGATCTACCGCGACAGCCGTGCCCCCTACATCCCCAACGGCGACTTCCAGTTCGTCGACCGCGTCATGTCCCTGACCGGCACCCGCGGCGATCTGGGTGCCGGCTCGGAAATGGTCACGGAGTACGACTCCCCGGACGACGCCTGGTACTACCGTGAGAACTCCTCGCCCTACATGCCGAACTGCGTGTACATGGAGTCCTCCCTCCAGGCCGCCATCTTCCTCGGCTACTACCTGGGCGCGACCCTGACGCGTCCAGAGGAGCAGTACCGCATCCGCAACCTCGACGGCAGAGCGACCCTCGTCCGCGACATCGACCTGCGGGACAAGACGATCCGCCACCACTCGAAGCTGCTGAGCACCAGCGTGGTGACGGGGGCCGTGCTGCAGAACTTCTCGTACGAACTGAGCGCCGACGGCGAGGTGTTCTACACCGGCCAGTCGCTGTTCGGGTACTTCGGCGACGCCGCCCTGGCCAATCAGGTGGGCCTCGACAACGGCGCGTACCAGGAACCCTGGATCGTGGCCGAGAACCCCGCCGCCGAACGGGTGCGCCGGATCGCCCTCACCGAGGGTTCCGCCGCGTTCGGCGACCCCACGGGCGGGGAACTGCACCTGCCCGCCGGCCGGTTCGACCTGGTGGACCGGGTCGATCTGGTCGAGGACGGCGGACGGCACGGCGCCGGCTACCTGCACGGGTACCGGAGCATCGCCCCGGACGAGTGGTATTTCGACCGGCACTTCCACCGCGATCCCGTGATGCCGGGCTCGCTGGGCGTCGAGGCGGTCCTGCAGGCGATGCGCCTGTTCGTGCTGGAGCAGAACCTCGCCGAAGGCATGGTGCGGCCCCGCTTCGCCATGGCCACCGACGTGGAGACGGCCTGGAAGTACCGGGGGCAGATCCTCCGCGACGACGAGGAACTCTTCTTCGACGTGCACATCAAGGAAGTGCGCAGGGAAGCGGGCCGGCTGCTGCTGATCGCCGACGCGGATCTCTGGAAGCCGCGTCTGCGCATCTACGAACTCACCGACGTGGCCATCGAGGTCCGTCCGGAATCGGACTGACCGCATGCACAGCCGAGGAGCCGAGTTGTCCACGAGCACCGAACAGAACACCGTCCGCTGGTACGGAGAGGGGTATCCGAGCGCCGATCCCGCAGGAATCCACCAGGTCCTCAGCCGGCTGGACCAGCCCTGTTACGTGGTGTCCGGCCCCCAGGGCCTCGGTGCCGTCGCAGGCGGCACCGCGGCCGCGGGCGGGGACGGGCCGGCCGTGCTCGCCGCCGTCCCCGCCCTGCCGCCGCAACGGCTCGGCTCGGCGGCCTTCCGCGCCGCGCACGGGGTGCGGCAGGCCTACATGGCCGGGGCGATGGCCGGAGGCATAGCCTCGGTCGAGCTGGTCACGGCTCTCGCCCGGCAGGGCTTCCTGGCGTCGTTCGGGGCCGCGGGCCTGCTCGCCGAAGACATCGCGAAGGCGCTGGCCCGTTTCCGTGAGGAGATCCCCGGTCTCCCCTACGCGGTCAACATGATCCACAGTCCCAGCGAACAGCGGCTGGAGCGCGACGCGGTCGAGCTGTACCTCGGCCACGGGGTGCGCTGCGTGGAGGCGTCCGCCTACCTCGACCTGACCGCCCACCTGGTGCGGTACCGGCTGGCGGGTCTGCGCACCGGGCCCTCCGGCCAGGTGGTGGCGGAGAACAGGGTCATCGCCAAGGTCTCGCGGGCGGAGACCGCCGAGCGCTTCATGCGGCCCGCACCCGCCGCCCTGGTGGAAACGCTCCTCAGGGACGGTCTGATCACGGGTGAGCAGGCCCGCCTGGCCCACCTCGTACCGCTCGCCGACGACATCACCGCGGAAGCGGACTCCGGCGGGCACACCGACCGAAGGCCGCTCCCGGCCCTCCTCCCGGTCATCCTGCGGATACGCGACACCATCCAGCGGGAGCACCGCTACGCGGCACCCGTCAGGGTGGGCGCCGCCGGTGGCCTCGGCACCCCGGCCGCGGTGGCCGGCGCCTTCGCCATGGGCGCCGCGTACGTGGTGACGGGCTCCGTCAACCAGTCCTGCCTGGAGTCCGGCACCTCCAGGGCGGCCCGCGAGGTGCTCGCCCAGGCCGACGTCACGGACTGCGTGATGGCGCCCGCGGCCGACATGTTCGAGATGGGCGTGGAACTCCAGGTGCTGCGGCGCGGCTCGATGTTCCCCATGCGCGCCTCGCAGCTCTACCGGCTCTACCAGACCTACGACGGCATCGAGGCGCTGCCCGAGAAGGAACGCCGCCGGCTGGAGACCCAGGTCTTCCAGCGCCCCCTCGACGACGTCTGGCAGGAGTGCGTCGAATACTTCAGCCGCCGGGACCCCGACCAGCTGAGCCGTGCCGCCGACAACCCGAGGCGCCGGATGGCCCTGGTCTTCCGCTGGTACCTCGGCATGTCCTCACGCTGGGCGGTAACGGGCCTGGCCGAGCGCAGCGCGGACTTCCAGATCTGGTGCGGTCCCGCGATGGGCAGCTTCAACTCCTGGGTGTCCGGCAGCTACCTCAACACCCCCGGCAACAGGACGGTCGCCGACGTGGCCCATCACCTCATGCGCGGAGCCGCCTTCCACACCCGCACAGCACAGCTGCGCACCGCCGGACTGACTCTTCCCTCCGCCGCTTCCGAGTACGTCCCGGTGCCCCTGGAGACGGCCGGCGCGACGGCGGTGACCTCATGAGCGGGCTGACACCCGAGGCCGTGGAGGAGCTGCTCGGTGACCCGACGGACCCGGACAACCCCTACGGCTTCGCCGCCGCCGTGGCACGGGACGAGGACGACGCCGCACCCGACGAACTCTGCCGGAAGCTGGTCTCGGCGGGCTTCCACCTCAACTACCTGCCCGAGGGGTGGGGCGGCGAGTTCCGCTCCTTCGACCGGAGCCTGACCCTGGTGCGCGCCGCAGCACGGCGCGACGTGAACGTGATGCCCGGCACCATGTTCGGCATCATCGCCGCCACCTGCCTCCAGCTACACGGAAGCACCGCGCAGCGGGACCGTGCCGCGGAGATCCTCACCGGCGGAGGGACGGTGGCCTTCGCGCTCACCGAGGCCGCGCACGGCAGCGACATCCTCGCCAACGAGGTCCGCCTCGCGCCGGACGGAACCCTGCACGGTGAGAAGTGGATGGTCGGCAACGGCATGCGGTGCGACGCCGTCTACGTGGTGGCCCGCACCGGGGAGCGGGGGCCGGCCGCCTTCACCGCCTTCCTGCTGGACCTGGAGCGGATCCCCGGCGACGGTCTGGAACGCCGCCCGGCCGCCAGGACCAACGGCATGCGTGGCATCGACACCGCGCGGCTGCGCTTCACGGGCCTCCCGGTGCCGGAAGGCGCCCAGGTGGGCCGGACCGGCGAAGGCCTGGAGATGGCCGTCCGGGCCCAGCAGGCCGTCCGGCTGATGAGCATGGCGGGCAGCCTCGGCTGCGCGGACACCGCGACGCGGCTCACCCTCGACTTCGCCACCGGCCACCGGGTGGCCGGCGCGCCCCTGATCAGCACCGCGCACGCCCGGCGGGAGCTCGCCGTCGCCTCGGCGGCCCTGCTCGCCGCGGACGCGACGGCCCTGGCGGCCGCCAGGGGGGTCCACGCCGTCCCCGGGGCGTTCAGCGTGTGGGCTCTCGCGGCCAAGCACGTGGTGGCCGAGGCCACCGAGGAACTGACCCGCCGCTGCGCCGGTGTCCTGGCCACCCGCTCGGTCCTGCGGGAGGGCCCTCCCGGCACGGGCATGTTCCAGAAGCTCCAGCGGGACATCGCCGTGGTCCGCGTCATCGACTCCGGACCGCACGCCAACCTCCGCTCCTACGCCGGACAACTGCCCTCCCTGCTCGACGGCGCGCGCACCTCACCGCCCGGGACGCTGCGCGGGGCCTTCCGGCTGGACGAGGAGCCCCCTCCGTACGAACCGGCCGGGCTCGGCCTCGTCGTGCGCGGCGCCGATCCGCTGCTGGGGGAACTCGGGGAGGCCGCACGGTCGTTCGGCGCGGACCCGGCCACCGCGGCCGACCTGTGGACCCGGTCCTGCGTCGCATGGCTCGTCACCGCCGTGGAGGAGCTGCCGGCCGGGGCCACCGCGGCACGCCGTCGCGACGCGGACCCGAACGCCCTCGCTGACCTAGCCGAGCGATACGCCTGGCTGCACGCCGCAGCGGCCTGCCTCCAGCTGTGGCACCACAACCGTCACCTCTCGCTCTACGGCACGCCGCCGGCCTCGACCGGCTGGCTCGGGGCGGCTCTCGGTTACCTGCTCGCCCGCGCCGACGGCACCGATCCCCGGCGCCACGGCGAGGAGATGCACCCGGCCCTGGACGCCGTGTCGGCGCTCCGGGAGGCCAACAGGATGCTGACCGCCCTGCCCGTCCGACTCGCCCCCACCCGTTCCCATCCGATGGAGGATTCATGACCCAGGCCGAGTTGACCGATCTGGCCGAGGGCCTCGAGCGGTATCTGGGCGACCCGCACGATCCTGCGAGCCGCATGTCCTTCGCCGAGGTGCTCGAGTTCGACGAGCGGGACGAGTGCCCTTACGCCTTCATCGGCATGCTGCGTCGCTGGGGATTCCTGGACTACGGGCTGCCGGCGGAACAGGGAGGCAAGGCCGGCAGCCCCGAGACCGGCTTCCTGCTCATGCGGATCGTGGCACGCCGTGACGGAGCCACCGCCATCGCGGCGGGACTGACCCAGGCGGCGTTCGCGCCCGTGTGGATCGGCGGCACCGATGAGCAGAAGCGCCGGCAGATCGAGGACATCCACAACGGGGTGAGCATGGCCTGGGGACTGTCCGAGGCGGCGCACGGCAGTGATCTGCTCGGCAACGAGGTCGTGGCGGAGAAGGTCCCGGGCGGCTACCGGCTGACGGGGGAGAAGTGGCCGATCGGCAATGCCACCTTCGCCGACCGGATGGTCGTGTTCGCCAGGACCGGGGCCCGCAGCGGTCCCGGGGACTTCTCGATCTTCGTCGTCGACAAATGGCAGGCCGAGGCCGAGACGATCCGGGAGACCCCTCTGGTCAAACTCCACGGTGTGAGGGCGCTGGATCTCAGCGGTCTGCGGTTCGACGGGGTGTTCGTACCCGAGGAACTGCGCATCGGAGCCGAGGGGCAAGGCCTCGAGATCGCGCTGAAGACCAGCCAGACCGCGCGCCTCGTCATTCTCAGCCTGGCGCTCTCGGCGGTGGACACCTCCCTGAGGGCAGCCCTGGAGTTCGCGCAGGGCAGGGTGCTCTTCGACCGTCCGGTTGTCGAGGTCCCGTACACCGGGCTCCAGCTGGCGGAGTCCTTCGCCGAGCTCATGGTGGCCGACGCGATGTGCCTCGGCGCCGTCCGCAGTGTCCAGATCTCGCCCGACCAGGTCAGCGTGTGGTCGTCCGCGTCCAAGTACCTGGTCCCGACGCTGCTGGAGGGGACCCTGTCCCGGTTGAACGTCGTCCTCGGTGCCAGGGCGTTCCTCCGGCAGCACCCGCGCTACGGCATGCACCAGAAGATGCTCCGCGACATCCTGGTGACCAACATGGCCGACGGGAACACCGTCGTGAACCTGCGTAACATCGGCCACCACCTGGCCCCGCTGCTGCAGCGGGCCCGCACGGCCGGCCCGGAGGTCCGGAAGGAAGCGGTCGCGCGCGCCGCCGTGCTCTTCGGCATGGACACCGAACTCCCGACCTATCGGCCCTGGACGCAGGAGCTGTCGAGCCGGGGTATGGACGACGCGGTCCTGGCCGCGCCCGACGGCCTGGAGAGACTGCGCGCACTCGCTGACCACGCGGTGGACAAGGACCAGGACCGGCTGCTGCTCGCCGCCGACGTCGGGCACGGGCTGCTGGCCAGGCTCGGGCCGCTGGAGGAGCGCGCCACCCGGCTCCGGGAGGAACTGGGCAGGGGCTACGCCCAGTCGGCGGAACTCTTCGAGCTGGCGAAGGAGTACTGCGTCATCCACGCGGCAGCCGCCTGTGTGCTCACGTACGTGCACTCGCAGGACAGCATGGCAGAGCCGCTGCCGAGTGCCGCACTGCTCCTGCTGCAACTGGAGCGTCTGAACAAGCAGTTCGAGCCGTTCAGGCCCTACCGCGACCCGGCCGCCGCGGAGGAGGTGCTCGCCGTGCTCACCCGGCTGCACGCCGGGAACCGGCTGTTGTCGCACTGGCCGGTCGGGCTGGCCGAGCCCACCGGGAGCTCCGGGTGAGCCCAGGCCCGGTCGGTGCGGCGCCGGAGGAGGCGACCGCGGTGGACCTGTGGACGCTTCCCGAGGGGCTGGTTCCGGAGCTGGCGGAGCTGGCGGGCGGACCGGCGGCGGTGCTCGCTCCGGACGAACGGGCGCGCCATGCCCGGCAGCGGTCGTCCGGGGCGCGGCGGCGCTTCCTCGGCGGCCGGCTGCTGTGCCGCGTCGCGCTCAGCGCCCGCGCCGGCCTCCCCCCGGCGGCCTGGCGGTTCACCGTGGGCCGCCACGGGCGTCCGGAGCTCGACCCCGGCCACGGCGGCCTGCGGTTCAACCTGTCCCACACCGAGGGGCTGATCGCGTGCGTGGTCGCCCAGGGGCACGCGTGCGGTGTGGACGTGGAGCGCGTCCCCTTCGGTGACGAGACGGTCCGTTTGCTCAGCGCCCAGCTCGGAGAGGCGCAGCGGGCGGCCGTGGCGGGGGCGCCGGACTCCGCCACCGCCCTGGGAGAGCTCTGGGTCCTCACAGAGGCCTACCTCAAAGGGATCGGAACCGGGCTGGTGAACGGTCTGGGGGACCTGCGGTTCACCCGGCGCGCCGAAGGCACCGGCCTGGTGGTCACCGACGCCGTGCGCCCGGGTGCCGCCCGCCGCTGGCGGCTCGAACTGCTGCGCCCGGGCCCGGGCCACCTGCTCGCGGTGGCCGTGGACGACGGGGGAGCGGGCAGGCTGCGCCGCCACGACCTCGCCGAGGCCGGGCGGTTCCCCCTGGGGCTGTGGCCCGCCGGACCTCATGTCCCCGCATCTTCCTGATGAACCCCGTGAAGTGGAAGGAACATCCATGCCTGAGAACGCATCACCGAACGTCGCCGTGATCGGCGCGGGCCCCGCCGGCCTGTCCGCCGCCTACCGCCTGCGCGACCGTGCCAGAATCACCGTCTTCGAGCGCGAGCCCCGCCCCGGCGGCCACGCCAACACGGTGGAGGTCGAGGAGAACGGCAGGGTGCTCGGCCTCGACACGGCGTTCGTCGTCTTCAACCCGCGCTTCTATCCCCGTCTGTGCGCGTTCTTCGCCGAGCTGGGCGTCGAGACGGTGGCGCACCCGGGCGGGTTCGAGTTCTTCGACCTCGACAGCGGACTGGAGTTCGGCACCGAGGAGATGGAGCTGGAGGAGTCCGAGATAGAGGCCCGCTACGCCGCGAATTACCCGGAGTTCCCCGACGTCTGGCGGGAGGTGCGGCGCTTCCACGAGGAGAGCCGCCGGGACTTCTCACGCGGCCGTGCCGACATGTCGCTCGGGGAGTACCTGGACCGGAACGGATACAGCACCGAGTTCCGCCACTCGTACCTGATCATGCTCTGTTCGGCCGTCTGGTCGGTACCGGCGGAACTGATCTGGGAGATGCCGGCGGCCACCGTCATCGCCTTCTTCGTCGGTCATGACGAGGGCGGACTGGGCGGGCGCAGGGTCGACTGGCGGACGGTGGGCGGTGGCTCGATCTCGTACGTCCGTAAGGCGCTGGCCGCGACAGGACCCGACCTTCGGATCTCCGAACCGGTCACCGGGGTCCGTCAGGAGGCCCACGGGGTGACCGTGACCACGGCGGCCGGCAGCAGCACGTTCGACTACGTGGTGCTGGCCACCCACGCCGACGAGGCGTTCGCCCTGTTGGAGAACCCGACCGAGGCGCAGCGCGCGGCGCTGGAGGGGGTGCGCTACAGCAGCTCCCGCGTGGTGCTCCACAAGGACGCCTCGCTGATGCCCACCGTCCGTGAGCGCTGGGGGGCCTGGAACTACGGGAAGACGAAGGCCGACGGGGAGACCCGCTGCTTCGTCACGTACTACCTCAACCGGCTGCACGACTTCACGGCGGAGAAGGACTACTTCGTCACCCTCGACCCGCCGCGTCCGCCGGACCCGGATCTGGTCATCGCCGAGTTCGACTACACCCACCCGGTGATCGACGTGGCGCTGCGGGACCGGCAGTCCGTGATCTACGAGGCCAACGAGGGCACGGGGGTGAAGCTGTGCGGGTCCTACTTCCACAGCAAGGAGCTGGGCCCCGACCTGATCGGCTCCCATGAGGCAGCCTTCTCGGCCGGGGCCGAGGCGGCGGCCCGGATCCTGGACGAAATTTCCTGAGTTCCCCTCAGTCCCCGTTCCCCTTCTCCGCGGTGTGGCTGAACAGGCGGGCGGACTTGTCCTCCTGGGCGAGCCTGCGCAGAGCCAGCAGAGCCGGTTCCAGGAGAACCGACACCAGCACGGCACGTTCGGCCTGCTCCAGCAGGTCGGACGTGCCGTGCATCTGTTCCACGTCGAGCTCGGAGGTCCGGTCGGCCAGTTCGGCGTAGGGCAGCAGCGTCTGCCAGTCGATGTCGGCCTTCAGCTCGCTGAGGGCGTCCAGCACGTCGCCGAGCGTCTGGATGGCGGCGGTGTGGGTGGCGACGTCCCACCCCATCTCGGAGATGAGTCTGCGCACGTCGGTGACGCCGGTGGTCTCCTGCTCCGCAGCCTGCGCGTCCTGCTCCTGCTTCTGCTTCAGGGCGGCCGGACGGGCGTCGATCACGATCCCGAAGATCTGGTGGAGGTCGCCTTCCTCCGTGATGGCGCCCAGGATCTCCCGGACCGAGCTGACCGGCAGCCGGCGCACCCCGATCAGCGTGCGGATCAGGCGGAGCCGGTGCAGGTGGTCCTCGCTGTAGGAGGCCTGGTTGGCCGCGGTCGCATGGCCTGGCGGCAGCAAGCCGTCGCGCAGGTAGTACTTGATGGCGGGGATGGAGACCCCGCTGCGTCGACTCAGTTCCGAAATTTTCATCGTGCTCCACTAACCCACTGGATAACGGATGGCGCTACTGTCTATTATTGCAGTCGTTGGCCGTCTTCAGGAAGGTGGGCGTCGTCATGCCGACACTTGGCTGGATCACCCCGAACCCCGCACCGCCTCAGGGCAGCGCGTACGTCATGGCTTCCCGCTTCGAAGTGAAGTCCCTTTCGGACGTCCCGCGGTTCCTGCTCAAGTCGCTGAGCTCCTGGAGCCAGGTCAAGACCGCCCCGGGGGCGTACGGCGCCTCGCTCATCGCGCAGCCCCTCAAGCGGGTCTTCTGGACGCTGTCCGCGTGGGAGGACCGTGACGCCCTCTACGCCTACGCCAAGTCGGATCCGCACGGTGCGGCCATGAGGGCCATGGCGCCGGTCATGCGGCAGTCGACCTTCACCTTCTGGGAGGTGGACTCGTCGTCACTGCCGATCGGCTGGGACGACGCCAAGCGACGCCTGGCCGACAAGGCGCGTGAGGACGCGGCCGGAGGCGGCGGCCGGGCCTGACCGGATGACTGTCCCGCCCCGGCCTGACGGCCGCGGGCGGACGGCACCCTCCTTCTCGGTGTCCCGCCGGGGCCCCCGCCCGTCGCCGCGCCGGGCCCGGTGGTGTGACCCGTACTTCTCCACGTCCGACGCCCCGCCCGGCCCCGGCGCCCGCCGGAGCGCCGGACAGCCGTGGGCGGCGGCCTTCCCGCCGGCCCGGGCTCCGTTCCCGTGCGCCGGCCCCCCAGCTGCGCTCCGCCGGGGCTGTCGTCATTCCCCCGCCGGTGGTCCCGGTGGAGCGCTCCATCCGTGTGTCCGACCCCGCTGTCCGCTCGATGGAGGAGTTTGTCATGAGCACAATCAATATGGACGGGGACGGTGCCGGCGGGCCCGGCCTCGCCCCGGACGACCGGCGCCGCCGGTTCCCCCTGTGGGTGACGATCGTCGCGTGCAGCCTGCCCATGTTCATGGTCGCGCTCGACAACCTGGTGGTGTCGACGGCACTGCGGTCCATGGCCGTAGACCTCGATGCCTCCACGACGGACCTGCAGTGGTTCGTCAACGCCTATGTCCTCAGCTTCGCCTGTCTGCTGCTCACCGGTGCGGCTCTCGGGGACCGGTTCGGCCGACGGCGCGTCTTCGTCCTCGGGGTGGCGGCGTTCACGCTCGCCTCCATCGGCTGCGGTATGGCCGACGACAGCAGCCAGCTTATCGTGATGCGCGCACTGCAGGGCATGGGTGCCGCCGCCGTCATGCCGCTCTCCTTGACACTGCTGGCCGAGGAAGTCCCCGAGCGGCGGCGCAATCTGGCCCTCGGGCTGTGGTCGGCGGTCAGCGGGATGGCGGTGGCCCTCGGTCCCGTGGTCGGCGGCGCGGTGGTGGAGGGTCTGGACTGGCAGTGGATCTTCTGGGTCAACGTGCCGGTCTGCGTGGTGGCGATTCCGCTGGTGTTCGCCGTGCTCGGGGAGAGCTCGGTGCCGGGGTCCCGGCTCGACCTGCCCGGCATGGTGCTGGTGACGGCCGGGCTCGTGGCGATCGTCTGGGCGATCGTGAACGGCGAGACGGAGGGCTGGAGCTCGGGCCTGATCCTCTCGGCCTTCGCGGCAGGCGTCGTCCTGCTGGTGCTCTTCGTGCTCTGGGAGCGCCGCGCCGGTCAGCCCCTGCTGCCGTTGTCCTTCTACCGCAAGCGGGCGTTCGTCTTCTCCAACCTCGTCTCCGCGGCCATGTACTTCGGCGTGTTCGGGTCAATCTTCCTGCTCGCGCAGTTCTTCCAGATCGCGCCGGTCCGGACTCCGCTCGAGGCCGGTGTGCTCACCCTGGCGTGGACCCTGATGCCGATGTTCGTCGCCCCGGTCGCCGGTGCGCTGACGGAGCGGCTGGGCGGCGGACGGCTGATGGCCGCCGGCCTCCTGCTCCAGGCGGTCGGGCTGGCCTGGATCGACCTGGTGGCGACGGCGGACACCCCGTACTCGAGCATGGTGGGTGCGATGATCGTCGCCGGTATCGGGATGGGCCTCGTCTTCGCCCCGACCGCGTCGGTTGTGCTGGCCTCGGTCGGAGCGCAGAACCGCGGCAAGGCATCCGGCGCCAACAACACGGTCCGCGAGATCGGGGGTGCCCTGGGCACCGCCATCCTGAGCAGTGTCTTCGTCCACTACGGAAGCGACCGCAACGCCCAGGACTTCGTCGAGGGGATGCGCCCGGCGATCTGGGTCGGCGTCGGGGTCGTCCTGGTGGGGGCTCTCTGTGCCCTGGCCATCCCGCGCCGCGTCTCGGACGCCCCGGCCGGGAGTTCCGACGGGAGAGAACCGGCGGCGGACCGGCCGCACACCTCCGTGACCCCTTGATTTCGGCCGCCGCCCCACCGGGGCGGCGGCTCGGTGTTGCGGTCCCCCTGTAGACAACCCGTTGGCGGGAAGCGTCGAGGCAGAGGAAAGAGGGCTTGTGATGAGCACGTTGGCGGAGCACCGCGCCAGGATCACGCAGAACGGCGTCCTCCACGTGACCGGCCTGCTGGGGGTCAGCTCGGCCACGCTCACGGTGATCGTCTACGGAGCGGTGGGCGGGGAGTCCGGCTTCGGCCGGTCCGGGCTGGTCCTGCTCCTCGAGATCACGCTGCTCTCCCTCCAGGCCTGCGTCATCGCGGCGAGGGGCGTCGAGCACGGGGGTGTACCGGGCCGGTGGGCCGCCCCCGCCCTCGTCGCCCAGTTCGTCATCGTCCTGCTGGCGGCGGAGCTGGTCCACGAGGCCTGCTGCGTCCTGGCCGGTACGCTCTCCGGCTCCGTGTTCCTGGTGATGCGCGCCCGCTACGCCTGGCCGCTCTTCGGCCTCGTGGTGGTCCTGGAGCCGATGCTGGTGGCGCGTTCCTCGGATGCGCCGTCCTATCCGATCGCCTTCGGCGGGGCCATCCTCGTGATCGGCCTCATGTCGTACACCCTGTCCCGGACCGTCCTGCTGATCCACCGGACGCGGAGCTACCGGGACCAGTTCGCGAGAGCCGCCGTCCAGAGCGAGCAGGACCGGTTCGCCCGCGATCTGCACGATCTGCTCGGGCACACCTTCTCGGCGGTGGCGATGCGCGCCGAGCTGGTGAACCGGACCTTCGCGGTCTGTCCGGAGCGGGCGGCCTCGGAGGCCGAGCAGCTGGTCCGGACATCGCGGCAGTCCATGGCCGAGTTCCGGATGGCGGTGCGGGGCTACCAGGGGGTCTCGCTGTCGGGCGAGGTGCAGGCCGTCGCGTCACTCCTCCGGTCCATGGACGTCGACGTCAAGCTCCGGGTGGCCGCGCTCCCGGCGCACGACGACGCGGGTACGGCCCTGGCCGCCGTCCTGCGCGAGTCGGTCACCAACGTCCTGCGGCACAGCAGGGCCTCACGCTGCGCCATCGCGCTGACCGCGCTGCCCGGCGCCGTGCGCCTGGAGGTCACGAACGACGGGTCCGCCGCCGTGCGCGGGGCCCCCCGCTCCGGTGGCAGCGGTCTGGGCAACCTCGTCCAGCGGGTGGCCGCGCTCGGTGGCACCTTCCACGCCGAGCCGCGCCCAGGCGGGATCTTCTGTGTGGTGGCGGTGGTGCCGACCCGCGTGGTGGTCCTCCCGCCCGGAACGGGCAGCCGGTGGTCGTCCGGCCGCGCCGCGACACCGGTTCCCGCCGGCAGCTGCTGACCCGCCCGGGGCCCGGTGGGTGCCGCCTCCGGCAAGGGGCGGCACGGTCGCGCGGGAGCGGCGCCGGCCTGGCGCCGCCCCGTCCCGCCCCACCTCCGCAGTGGTACCGCACCTGCTTCCGGCTCCCCGCCCGCGGGGCGGGTGCACAGCGCCGTCCTGCCGAAAGTCGGCCGTACACACGTGCGAAGGAGGGCCGGCTCCCACGGGAAACCCCCGGCTCAGGCGTTCCCCGACAATCCCACCTCTGGCTGATTACGATGCATGGCCGGGGCTGGGGAGACGCGGGGGTGTGCGTGATACGTGTGATCTTGGCAGAAGACGTGCAAATGGTGCGGGAGGCTCTCGCCTCTCTACTCGAACTGGAGGACGATATTCAGGTTGTCGGGGAGGTGGGGAACGGGGAGGACCTACTTCCGGTCGCCGAACGGACACGACCCGACATCGCGATCCTGGACGTCAACATGCCGGGTCTCGACGGACTCACCGGAGCGGAACGGCTGCGTGAGCGGCTGCCGGGGTGCCGGATCCTCATGCTGACCGTGCTGGACACACCGAACGTCGTGCGCCGGGCACAGGACATCCGGGTCGACGGCTACCTGGTCAAGAACGCGCCTGCCGAACACCTCATCCAGGCCGTCCGGCGGGTCATGGCGGGCGAACGGGTCATCACCCCGGAGCTGGCGCTCGCAGCGTGGGAAGGCCTGCCCAGCCCTCTGACGGCGCGGGAGGCCGATGTGCTGCGGCTGGCGGCGGCAGGCGCGGAATCGGCCGAGATCGCGGAGTTCCTGCACCTGTCACCGGGGACGGTGCGCAACTACATGACGACCATCGTCGCCAAACTTGACGCGCGTAACCGGACCGACGCCGTGCGGATCGCCCGCGACGCCGGGTGGCTGCTCCACAACTGACCGGACGAGCGGCCCTGTCCGTCCCGGGGACGGCCGGACGGACTGCACGATCGGTGTGTCAGTGGCACGTCAGCGGGTTCTGCGAGGGTACCGGCGCCAGTTGGACCCACCAGACAGCTCCGTGAGAGGAGCGTTCGCGACGTGCGACGATTCAGTCTCCGAAGGCCGGGCGGAACATCCCGCCTGGCCGCGTGCCTCACTGCGGTCGGCATGACCGCTGTTCTGCTGACAGGTTCGGGAGACGCCGTGGCGTCTCCCGAACCGCAGCGGACGACATCCGAATTCCTCGCCACCGACGGTGTGACGTACACGGCGACCAACCACCTGCTGCCCGCCTCGAAGGGCCGGGGCCGGGAGTGGATGCTCACCTGGGCGGGCTCCGCCGACCCCTCGAAGCCGGACTTCCTCGCGGTGATCGACGCCACCCGCAGCTCACCCACGTACGGCGAGGTGGTCAACACCGTCACCCTGGGCCCGAGTCTCGCGCACGAGGCCCACCACATGCAGTACGTGTGGCACAAGGGTGACCGGCTCTACGCCGGCGGTCTGCTCATGGACACCGTCTTCGTCTTCGACACCAAGGCGCTTCCCGCCCTGAAGCTCGCCGGCGTGAACTCGTCGGTCGACACCCCGTGCGGTACGGCCCCCGACGCCTTCCAGGTGCTGCGCGACGGCACCGCGTACGCCAGCTATCTCGGCGGCCCGGACCTCCCCGGTCCGTGTACGTTCACCAACGGCGAGGTCCGTCTGGGGAACGGTGCGGCCGGATCACCGGGCGAGATCGTGCGGCTCGACAAGAACGGCAAGACGCTCGCCGAGATCCCCGCGGCGCTCGCCGAGGGCGAGGACCCGGAGCAGTGCGGCAACGTGCCCAGGATCGAGAAGGCCACGTGCGCCAACCCGCACGGGATCATGGTCAGCGAAGAGCGCAACATCATGGTCGCCAGCGACTTCGTCGAAGCCCGCCACTTCATGAGTCCCACGCTGCCCGACCAGACCAACCTCGCGCGTCAGACGGTGCGTGTCTGGGACATCACCGACCGCAACGACCCCGAACTCCTCTCCGTGAGCAAGATGCCCGACGGGCCGCGCGCCGCGCAGGAGAAGTCGGCGATGTGGCACGAGTCCCGGGTCGTCATGGAGCCCGCGCTCCCCAACAAGAAGTCGCACAAGGGTGCGTTCGCCTCCTCCATGCTGGGCGGTGCGATCTTCTACGCGCCCGACGTGACGGTGCCCGAACCGAAGTGGCGTGAAGTGTTCGATGACACCACGGCGTACCGCGCCGCCGGCGCCGACAAGGACGTCACGGGCGGCGGCGACGCGGGAAGCTGGCTGATGGTCAGCCCGGACGACCGCTACCTGTTCCACACGGTGATGGGCCAGTCCACCGCCTACGGGAAGCCGCTCGACAGGACCACCGGCATGGTCTACGTGCTCGACATCCGCAAGTTGCTGGCCGCCGGGGACGACCCGAAGTGCAAGATCGACAAGCTGAAGGAGGTCTACCGCGGCGGCGCCGAGAGCGACTGCCCGGCCGTAACCTCCGCGATGCCGATCAAGGACACCACCGACGGCGGTCCGCACTGGGGCGCGATGGACAACTTCGAGCGGACGCACGACGGCACCTACCGGGAGACGAAGCAGATCCGCCGCCTCGCCACGTCGAACTACTTCATCGCCGGTTCCTTCAGCGGTGACGGCAACCACGAGGTGTGCATGTACGACCTCGACAGGTCGGGCAAGCTCAAGCAGGACACCACGTTCCGCGACCAGGGGAGCGGCAAGCCCTGCGTGGACTTCGACCGGACCTCGTGGCCGCACGGCGACACCGGCCCCGCCCGTCCGCACGGCATCCTGTTCACCGTCAGCGACAGCGTGCTGAAGTGACCGGATCCATCGGTAACCAGGTGACCGCGGCCCTTTCCCCGGGCCGCGGTCACCTGGCCGCGCTGGACGGTTCGCCGGCAGGCGGAACCCTGATCCCGATCGCGGTCGCATCCGTCATCGGACTCGTGGCCGTGGCGGCACTCGCCCGGTGGCGGCTGCTGCCCCGCCGGCCCCTCGTCGTCTCCTGCACGGTCTTCTCCCTGGCACTCGTCCTCGTCACCGTCGCGGCGCTCGGCACCCGGGGCGACCGGGGGACCGCCGACACGGCGGACGGCGCCCAGGCCGCGCAGGTCCAGTCCCGGCCGGGCACGCCGCTCCTGCGTACGCTCCCGCTGGGCGGGAAGCAGGTCGGCGTGCTGGTCGTGCCCGGCCGTCCGGGCGGCAACCTGGTGGCGGTCGGCGCCGACGACGCGCAGGCCGGCACCGCGACCGGCGAGCTGCGACGGGGCGACCGCCGGCCCGGCAGCTCCCAGACCTGGATCCCGGTGGACCTCCCCGAGGGCCGCAGCACCCTGCGGATCTCCGCGGGGGGCAGCACGGGGGAGCTGCCGGTGGACACCGGACGCGACGCCCCGGCCGCGCCGGCGGCACTGGCCACAGCCGACGGGCCGGAGTGCGCCGCGGCGGCGGCCGGTGCCCTCGTGGCCGGGGAGCAGGCACCGCTCACCGCCTGCCCGTCCGACCGCCTCACCGAGGACGACGCCGCCACCCTGTCGGCCACCGTGCGTTTCCTCGCCGGCCGTGGCACCCGCTCCGTCGGCCTGGTGTCCGACGATTCGGCGCGCGGCAGGGCCGCGGCCGCCGCGGTGCGTTCCGCCGCCGGGCAGGAGGGCATCGAGGTCACCCGGCCCGGCCCCGCGGCCTCCCAGCCGCTGCTCGTCACCACCGGTTGGCCGGGGGCGACGGAAGCGGCACTGGCCGTCGAGGCCGGCAAGACCCGCGCCGAGGGCGTCTACCTCGCCCCCTGGCTGCTGGCCCGGTCGGTACTGACGCCCAGCGCCGGGCAGTTGATCCCCCTGCGGTACGCGCCGAGGCGCGCGGAGGCCATGGCGTACGTCAAGGCGCTGACCGCGCGGATGCCCGGCGAATACCCGTCGGGCACCGGCTACCGGGCCTGGCAGCGTGTGCGCGACGAGGAACCCAGGACACCACCACGGCTCTACGCGGTCGCGGTCGCCTACGTACCCGGCGGGATGACCGCCGCGGACGGTGAGGGCCAGGGCGGCCACCATCACGCGGGCGGCGATGCCGAATGGCTGCCGTCGGGAATGATCGCGCCGATCAGTGCCCCGCTGAGGGAAAGGAAGAACGATGACCCGGGAGCGTAGGCGCGACGAGGGCCAGTGGGCGCTCGGCTCGCGGGAACCGCTGAACGACAACGAGCGGTTCAAGAAGGAGGAGGACCCGCTGCGGGTGCGGGAACGCATCGAGCGGACGTACTCGCGCGAGGGCTTCGCCTCCATCCCCCCGGACGACCTGCGCGGCAGGTTCAGGTGGTGGGGGCTCTACACCCAGCGGCGCCCCGGCATCGACGGCGGACGCACCGCGACGCTGGCACCGGAGGAGCTCGACGACGAGCACTTCATGCTCCGGGTGCGGGTCGACGGCGGAGAGCTCGGTGTGGCCCAGCTGCGTGAGATCGCCGCGCTCTCCACGGAGTTCGCGAGGGACACCGCCGACATCACCGACCGTCAGAACATCCAGCTGCACTGGATCCGCGTCGAGGACGTCCCGGAGATCTGGCGCCGGCTGGAGGCCGTGGGCCTGTCCACCACCGAGGCGTGCGGTGACTGCCCGAGGGTCGTGCTCGGAAGCCCGGTCGCGGGAGTGAGCCCCGACGAGGTACTGGACGCCACATCCGCGATCCGCGAGATCGTCGACCGCCATGTCGGGGACCCCTCGCTGTCCAATCTGCCCCGCAAGTTCAAGACCGCCGTCTCGTGGCTGCCCGACGTCCCCTTCCAGATCCACGACATCGCCTTCCTCGGAGTGGAACACCCCGTGCACGGACCGGGCTTCGACCTTTGGGTGGGCGGTGGGCTGGCGACCTCCCCCAGACTCGCCGAACGCCCCGGAGCCTGGGTGCCGCTTGCGGAGGTGGCCGAGGTCTGGGCGGCGGTGGCCGGACTCTTCCGCGACTACGGATACCGGCGGCTGCGCAACAGGGCCCGCCTGAAGTACCTGATCGCGGACTGGGGAGTGGAGAGATTCCGGGAGGTGCTGGAGACCGAGTACCTCGGCAGACCGCTGCTCGACGGCCCGGAGCCGGTGCTGCCCGCGGTGCCGGTCGACCACCTCGGTGTCCACGAGCAGCGTGACGGGCGGTACTACGTCGGTGCGACACCCGTGGTCGGCAGGGTGTCCGGCACCCTGCTCACCCGGCTCGCCGACATCGTCGAGGCCCACGGCTCCGGCCGGATCCGCCTGACGCCGTACCAGAAACTGATCGTCCTCGACGTGGCGGACCCCGAACCCCTGGTGCGGGACCTGGAGGCGGTCGATCTGCAGGTCGCTCCCTCCGCCTGGCGCCGCTCCACGATGGCGTGCACGGGACTGGAGTACTGCAAGCTGGCGATCGTCGAGACGAAGGACCGGGCCGCCGAACTCGTGGCGGAGCTGGAACGGCGGCTGGCGGACCAGAGCACGGACATCAGTGTCAACATCAACGGATGCCCCAACGCGTGCGCCCGCACCCAGGTCGCGGACATCGGTCTGAAGGGCCAGATCGTCACGGGGGCCGACGGTACGCAGGTGGAGGGCTTCCAGGTCCACCTGGGCGGCGGACTCTCGCTGGCCAAGGACGACGAGGCGGCCTTCGGGCACAAGCCCCGTGGAATGAAGGTGGCCGCGACGGACCTGCCGGACTTCGTCGAAGGACTGGCACGCGACTACCGGGAGGGCCGTACCGACGAGACGGAGACCTTCGCCCAGTGGGTGCTCCGGGAGCAGGACGCGCTGCCGGGCTGATCCCCCCGGTGGGCGAAAGGTGCCGGCGGAACACCTACGGGTGTTCCGCCGGCACCTTTTCCGCGGTCGCGGCCGTGGCCGGCCAGGACGCGCTGACCCCCGTACCGCCCTGCCACGGGTCGGTACGGGGGTCACCACGGCCGGTCCGGTTCCGCCGGCCGCGGTCGGGACCGAGGCGGGAGGCGGCACGGGCCGCACAGGCGCAAGGGCCGCACCGGCGCACGGGGCGCACACACGCACGGGCCGCACAGGCGCACGGGGCGCACACGGAGCACAGGCAGCACGCGGCACACCGGCCGTACGGCGGTTCCCGCGCCGAGGACACGTCACCGCGTCCGCCTCCGGGCTCCCGGTGCCGGCTCCGTCACGCCAGGCCGCGGGCGCGCAGCACCCAGCGCTCCAGCGGGCTGAAGACGAGGAGGTCGATCAGGATGCCCACGGCGAGGATGAGCAGGATGCCGAGGAAGACACCGGGCATGTCGATGCTCTCGCGCGAGTTCTCCAGGTAACGCCCCAGGCCGATCCCCAGTTCGGGGGACGAGGCGATCAGCTCGGTCGCCATCAGGGAGCGCCAGGAGAAGGCCCATCCCTGCTTCAGCCCGGCGGTGTACCCGGGCAGGGCCGCGGGCAGCAGGATGTACCGGGCACTGCGCAGACCCGTCGCACCGATGGTCCGTCCCGCACGGAGGTACAGCGGGGGCACCTGGTCGATGCCGGAGACGAGACCGATGGCGATCGAGGGGACCGCGCCCAGCAGGATGACCGTGTACATGGCGCCGTCGGTCAGACCGAACCAGATGACGGCGGCGGGCACCCAGGCGACCGAAGGCAGGGACTGCAGACCGGACAGGACGGGGCGCACCGCTGCCCGGACGAGCGGCACCCGGGCCACGATCAGGCCCAGCGGGGTGCCGATGGCCACGGAGGCGAGGAAGCCCAACAGGCCGCGTTCCAGACTGGTCCAGATGATCTCGAACAGGGTGCCGCGCAGCCAGAGGGTGCGGAAGCTGTCCGCGATCGCCCCCGGGCCCGGCAGCCGTTCCTCGGACACGACCCCGCTCGCGTGCAGCGTCTGCCAGACCGTCAGGACGAGCAGCACACCCAGCAACGGAGGGGCGAGAGTGCGCCGCAGGAAGCGCCATGCCGGGTCCCGCACCACGGGCTTGGCCTCCAGGGAGTCCAGACCCGCCTCCAGACGGGCGAGATCCGAGTCCGTACGGCCGGCGTCCGCCGTCGAACGGGCCTCAGAAGCTGTGGTCCGAACCCCGTCCGGGGCCGAGGGGCCCGGCATCGCAGCCTGGTCCGGGACGGGGTCGGACAACCGCTTCTCAGTCTCGGGCATGGCGTCGGATCTCCTTGCGCAGTTGGTTGGTGATCTCCACGGACAGCTCGGCCACGGCCGGGTCCTCGAGGCGGCGCGGCTGCGGGAGGCCGATCCGCCATTCGTGGGCGACCCGGCCAGGCCGGCAGGACATCAGCAGGATGCACTGGGCCAGACGGACCGCCTCGCGGACGTTGTGGGTGACGAAGACGACGGAGACGCCGGCGGACTGCCAGATCCTGGTCAGCTCCTCGTGCAGGACGTCGCGGGTGATGGCGTCGAGCGCGGCAAACGGCTCGTCCATCAGGAGCACCTCGGAGTCCTGAGCCAGTGCCCGGGCGAGTGCGACGCGCTGCCGCATACCGCCGGAGAGTTCGTGGACGCGTTTGCCGTACGCGTCCTGCAACCGGACCAGGGCGAGCAGTTCCTCGGCCCGGGACCGGCGGTCGGCCCGGTCGACGCCCCGCAGCCTGAGGACCAGCTCGATGTTCTTGCCCGCCGTCAGCCAGGGGAACAACGCGTGCTCCTGGAACATCAGCGCGGGCCGGCCCGACGGAATCTCGATCCGTCCCGAGGAGGGTTCGTCGAGGCCGGCGACCAGATTGAGCAGGGTCGACTTCCCGCATCCGGAGGATCCGAGCAGGCAGATGAACTCGCCCGGCATCACGTCGATGTTGATGTCCTGGAGGACCGTCTGCTCGCCCCCGGGCCGGCCGAACGTCTTGTGGACCCCTGCCACCCGCACCGCGGGGGCGGCGGGCTCGAGGACGGCCGTTCCGGGCGCGGCGGCCTGTTCCGTGATCGTTGTCGGATGCACGCGAGTCAACTCCTGGGTGCGGGGCGGGCGGACGGCACGGACGACGTCGTCCCTCACGGCACTCCGAGCCCGGCGTCGTCCACCGGGGGCCGGTCCGCCTGTGCGCGGACCCGGTTCAGGGGGCCGAGGTCGTAGATGCCGCGCAGCACGGGGTTTTCCAGCAGACCGGCCTCGGTGGCGTGTTCGGCCTGGGCACCCAGCGTGGCGGCCAGAGGGTCGTCGGTGAACACGAGGGAGGACCAGGCCGTCCGGACGACCTCGGCGGGAAGTGCCTTGCCCGTCAGCTCCCGCACTGCCTCGTTCGCGGAACGCCTGGCCTCCTCGGGGCTGTCGGCGATCCACGCGTTGGCCGCCACCGAACCACGGATCACGGCTTCGACCACGTCGGGGTGCTCATCGAGGAAGCGCTGCGACACGACCAGGTTGGTGATCACGAACCGGCCGCCGGGCCACAGCCGCGACTCGTCCAGCAGTACCTTCGCTCCCTGCTCGACCAGCAGGGAGGCGGTCGGCTCGGGGACCCATGCTCCGTCCACGGAACCGGAGCGGTAGGCGTTCGGCGTCATCTTGGTGTCCGTGCGCACCACGGACACGTCACCACGGCCCGACACCGGGTCGACGTGCCAGCCCTGCGTGGAGATCCAGTGCAGCAGGGCCACGTCCTGGGTGTTGCCGAGCTGGGGGGTCGCTATGCGCCTGCCCTTCACGTCGGCCACCGTCTTGATCTTCTTCGGGTCCACGACCAGCTTGACCCCGCCGGACGCGGCCCCCGCGACGATGCGCAGGCCCTTGCCGCCGAGCTTGGTGTAGCCGTTGACCGCAGGTGACGGGCCGACCCAGGCGAGGTCGATCGAGCCCGATGCCAGAGCTTCGATGGCGGCGGGTCCCGCCCCGAAAGTCGCGGTCGAGAGCTTGGTGCCGCCGAGCTCCTTCTGGATCAGGCCTTCACGCACCCCGACCAGCGCTGTGGCGTGCGTGAGGTTCGGGAAGTACCCGACCCGCACCTCGGTGGTGGAGAGTTCGGCGCCCTTCGGCAGCACCTTCGCGGTGCTGTCGACGCGCTGCGAGCCGTAACCGCACGCGCTGAGGGCGCAGAGGGCGAGGAGCGCCAGGGCGGATCCGAAACGCTGTGACGGTCTCATGTGTCCGGCCCCCCCGGGGCCCGCGCGGCGAACGAGTCGCCGGCCATGCCGGCCGTCAGCGTGGTGCCGTCGGCCGGATCGATGAGGAGGAAAGAGCCGGTGCGGCGGGACACCTCGTAGGGGTCCAGGGCGAGCGGTGCCGCCGTACGGACCTTGATCCGGCCGATGTCGTTGGCCGTCAGCCGGCCGGGAGCGGTGTGCTGGGACAGCGGGTCGAGGGTCACCCGGCTGACGATCTCCCGCACGACTGCGTTCACGGTGCGGGTGGTGTGCTTGAGCAGCACCCGTTGACCCACGGTCAGTGGCCGGTCGGCGAGATGGCAGACCGTGGCCTCGACGTC
This sequence comes from Streptomyces pratensis, assembly GCF_016804005.1. Taxonomy (GTDB): domain Bacteria; phylum Actinomycetota; class Actinomycetes; order Streptomycetales; family Streptomycetaceae; genus Streptomyces; species Streptomyces pratensis_A. The sequence goes on from NZ_CP051486.1 coordinate 2,178,647, forward strand.
CCGGGACGCCACGGGTACGCAGTCGGAGGGCACGAGCAGGTCCCCCCTCGACATGTCGAGGTCGTCCGCGAGCAGCACGGTCACCGACTGCGGCGCACGGGCCGACTCCACCCGCCGCCCCAGCAGGTCGATGGCGCTGATCACCGAACTGTGCCCGGAGGGAAGGGTGGTGACCTCCTGGCCGACTCGCAGTGTTCCGGACGAGATCATCCCCGCGTAGCCGCGGTAGTCGGGGTCCTCCGCCGTCTGCGGACGGATGACGTACTGCACGGGGAGCCGGGCGGGGGCCCCGGCGGGTTCGGAGCCGATGTGGACGGTCTCCAGGTGTTCGAGGACCGTCGGCCCGCCGTACCAGTCCATGTGGGCCGACGGGGCCACCACGTTGTCGCCGTTGAGCGCCGAGACGGGGATCGTGGTCACCGTGGGAACGCCAAGAGACCTGGCGTACGCGATGAAGTCGTCGGCGATGCCCGCGAAGACGGACTCGGCGTGGCCGACGAGGTCCATCTTGTTCACCGCGAGCACGACGTGCGGGACCCGCAGCAGCGCGGCCACCGCCGCGTGCCGGCGGGTCTGTTCCACCACGCCCTGCCGTGCGTCGACCAGGATGATGACCAGCTCGGCGGTCGAGGCCCCGGTGACCATGTTGCGGGTGTACTGCACATGGCCTGGAGTGTCGGCCAGGATGAAGCTGCGGCGCGAGGTGGCGAAGTAGCGGTAGGCCACGTCGATGGTGATGCCCTGTTCGCGCTCGGCACGCAGGCCGTCCGTCAGCAGCGCGAGGTCGGGCGTCTCCTGGCCCCGGGCTAGGGAGGCACGCTCGACCGCTTCCCACTGGTCGGCGAGCAGGGACTTGGAGTCGTGCAGGATCCTGCCGACCAGGGTCGACTTGCCGTCGTCGACGGACCCGGCCGTGGCGAAGCGCAGCAGGGTGGAGTGTTCGGGTGCGGTCGTCATCAGAAGTATCCCTCGCGCTTGCGGTCCTCCATGGCGGCCTCCGACACACGGTCGTCGGCCCGGGTGGCTCCCCGCTCGGTGAGCCGTGAGGCCGAGATCTCCTCGATGACCGCGTCGGGGTCCGCCGCGTGCGAGTCGACCGCCCCCGTGCAGGACATGTCACCGACGGTGCGGTAGCGCACCGTGCGGACCTCCAGGGGCTCGCCGTCCTTCGGCCCGCCCCATCCGCCCGGGGTCAGCCACATGTTGTCCCGCAGGAAGACCTCGCGCCGGTGCGCGTAGTAGATCGCGGGGACCTCGATGCCGTTGCGGGCGATGTACTGCCACACGTCCAGCTCGGTCCAGTTGGAGAGGGGGAAGACCCGCACGTGCTCGCCCGGGGCGTGCCGGCCGTTGTACAGCTGCCACAGTTCGGGGCGCTGGCGGCGTGGGTCCCAGCCGCCGAACTCGTCACGCAGGCTGAACACCCGCTCCTTGGCCCTGGCCTTCTCCTCGTCACGGCGTCCGCCGCCGAACACCGCGTCGAAGCGGTGCTCGCGGATGGCCTCGACGAGCGGCACGGTCTGCAGCGGATTGCGCGTACCGTCGGGCCGTTCCCGCAGGGCCCCGCGGTCGATGTGCTCCTGCACCGACGCCACGTGCAGGCGCAGCCCGTGCCGGGCGACCGTGCGGTCGCGGTAGTCGAGCACCTCGGGGAAGTTGTGCCCGGTGTCGACGTGCAGCAGCGAGAAGGGCAGGGGTGCGGGGGCGAACGCCTTCAGCGCCAGATGGAGCATGACGATGGAGTCCTTGCCGCCCGAGAAGAGGATGACGGGGCGTTCGAACTCACCCGCCACCTCGCGGAAGATGTGCACCGCCTCGGATTCGAGCGCTTCCAGGTGCCGCAGCGGTACGTCTGTCTCGGTCGTCATGTGTGGATCCCGCATTCCGTCTTGGCGCTCCCCGCCCACCGGCCCGCCCGGGCGTCCTCGCCCGGGAGCAGCCGCCGGGTGCAGGGGGCGCAGCCCACTGAGCCGTAGCCGTCCGAGAGCAACGGGTTGACCAGCACCCCGTGCTCGTCGATGTACGCGTCCACGTCCTCCCGCGTCCACCGCGCGATCGGGGAGATCTTCACCTTCTGCCGCGCCTCGTCCCAGCTGACGACCGGCGTCCCGGCGCGTTCCGGGGAGTCGAACCGGCGCAGCCCCGTCACCCAGGCGCTGTACGGCGCCAGCCCCTCCTCGAGCGGCTGGGTCTTGCGCAGCCGGCAGCACAGGTCGGGGTTCCGCCGATGCAGCTCCGGGCCGTGCTCCGCGTCCTGCTCGGCCACCGTTTGCCGGGGGAGCAGCGTGACGAGTGTGACGTCGGTGACCGCCTCCACCGCGTCCCGTGTGCCGAGGGTCTCGGGGAAGTGGTAGCCGGTGTCGAGGAACACGACGTCCACTCCGGGCAGCACACGCGCGGCGAGATGGGCCACCACCGCGTCCTCCATCGAGGAGGTGACGCACAGACGTGAGCCGAAGGTGTCCGCGGCCCAGCGAAGGATGTCCAGCGCCGGGGCCTCTTCCAGCTCCCGTCCGGCCCGGGTGGCGAGTTGCTTGAGTTCGTGCATCCGAAGTCCTCTCGACATCTCTTCGAGTGGGGAGCCGAGAAAGGACAGGAGATGGGCACGTTGCACACACCTCGTCGCAGAACGGCTGGCGCAGGCTAACCGGGGCGCCATACACGACGCTGACGTCGCGCTGACCCGGGAGCGGGGAAGGAGGGTTCCTCAGCCGGACGTCAGCGTGACGTAAGCGACAGCTGCCACGATCCGCCGGACCAGGAGTGGCGATTCCGAGGGGGTGCCACCGTGAGGTTTCTCCGGTATTCGCCGGCGGGCCGGCCCTCGGGAACGCGGGACGTCGAAGAGGGAATGAGGGTGGGGGACGATGCCTGAGGCCGGGGCGATCGCGCACGCGGCGGAAAAGAGCGAGATACGCCGCCTGGACCGGGTGGTCATCCGTTTCGCGGGTGATTCGGGTGACGGGATGCAGTTGACGGGTGACCGGTTCACGTCGGAGACGGCGTCGTTCGGGAACGATCTGTCGACGCTGCCGAACTTCCCGGCCGAGATCCGGGCGCCCGCCGGCACGCTGCCCGGCGTGTCGTCGTTCCAGCTGCATTTCGCGGACCACGACATCCTGACACCGGGTGACGCCCCGAACGTGCTGGTCGCGATGAATCCCGCCGCGCTGAAGGCGAACATCGCGGATGTGCCCCGCGGGGCCGACATCATCGTGAACACCGACGAATTCACCAAACGCCCGATGGCGAAAGTCGGTTATACACAATCCCCCCTGGAAGACGGATCACTCGAGGCGTACAACGTGCATCCGGTGCCGTTGACGACGTTGACGATCGAGGCGCTGAAGGAGTTCGGTCTTTCCCGTAAGGAGGCCGAGCGGTCGAAGAATATGTTCGCGCTCGGGCTGTTGTCGTGGATGTACAACCGTCCGACGGAGGGGACGGAGGCATTCCTCCGGTCGAAGTTCGCGAAGAAACCGGTCATCGCCGAGGCGAACGTGGCGGCGTTCCGCGCGGGCTGGAATTTCGGTGAGACGACGGAGGACTTCGCGGTCTCCTACGAGGTCGCTCCGGCGTCGCAGGCTTTCCCGACGGGCACGTACCGCAATATCTCGGGGAATCTGGCGTTGTCGTACGGGCTGATCGCGGCGGGCCGGCAGGCGGATCTGCCGGTGTATCTGGGTTCGTATCCGATCACTCCGGCGTCCGACATCCTGCACGAGCTGAGCAGGCACAAGAACTTCGGTGTGCGGACGTTCCAGGCGGAGGACGAGATCGCCGGGATCGGTGCGGCGCTCGGCGCGGCGTTCGGCGGGTCACTGGGTGTGACGACGACGTCGGGTCCGGGTGTGGCGCTGAAGTCGGAGACGATCGGTCTGGCGGTGTCGCTGGAACTGCCGCTGCTGATCATCGACATCCAGCGCGGCGGCCCCTCCACCGGCCTGCCGACCAAGACGGAGCAGGCCGACCTGCTCCAGGCCATGTACGGGCGCAACGGTGAGGCACCCGTGCCGATCGTGGCGCCCAGGACCCCGGCGGACTGCTTCGACGCCGCTCTGGAGGCCGCCCGGATCGCCCTGACCTACCGCACCCCGGTCTTCCTCCTCTCCGACGGCTACCTCGCCAACGGCTCCGAACCGTGGCGGATCCCGGACACCGAAACCCTCCCCGACCTGCGGACACAGTTCGCGACCGGACCCAACCACCAACTCGACGACGGCACCGAGGTGTTCTGGCCCTACAAAAGGGACCCGCAGACCCTGGCCCGCCCCTGGGCGGTACCCGGCACCCCGGGCCTGGAGCACCGGATCGGCGGGATCGAGAAACAGGACGGCACCGGGAACATCTCCTACGACCCGGCCAACCACGACTTCATGGTCCGCACCCGCCAGGCCAAGATCGACAACATCCAGGTCCCCGACCTCGAGGTCGACGACCCCGCCGGCGCGAGGACCCTCGTCCTGGGCTGGGGCTCGACCTACGGACCCGTCACCGCCGCGGTACGCCGCCTGCGCGCGGCCGGCGAGACCATCGCACAGGCCCACCTGCGCCACCTCAACCCCTTCCCCGCCAATCTCGGCGAAATCCTGGGCAGATACGACAAGGTCGTCGTCCCGGAGATGAATCTCGGCCAGCTCGCCCTCCTCCTCCGGGCGAAATACCTCGTGGACGCACAGAGCTACAACCAGGTCAACGGCATGCCCTTCAAGGCCGAGCAGCTCGCCACCGCCCTCAAGGAGGCCATCGATGCCTGACACCAACGAACTCCTCCACCTGGTCCCCAAGGCCGAGGGCACACAGTCCATGAAGGACTTCAAGTCCGACCAGGAAGTGCGCTGGTGCCCCGGCTGCGGCGACTACGCCGTCCTCGCCGCCGTACAGGGCTTCATGCCCGAACTCGGCCTGGCCAAGGAGAACATCACCTTCGTCTCCGGCATCGGCTGCTCCTCCCGCTTCCCCTACTACATGAACACCTACGGGATGCACTCCATCCACGGCCGCGCCCCCTCCATCGCCACCGGCCTGGCCACCTCCCGCCGCGACCTGTCCGTCTGGGTCGTCACCGGCGACGGCGACGCACTGTCCATCGGCGGGAACCACCTCATCCACGCCCTGCGCCGCAACGTCAACCTCAAGATCCTCCTCTTCAACAACCGCATCTACGGACTCACCAAGGGCCAGTACAGCCCCACCTCCGAAGTCGGCAAGATCACCAAGTCCACACCCATGGGCTCCCTCGACGCCCCCTTCAACCCGCTCTCCCTCGCCCTGGGCGCCGAAGCCACCTTCGTCGCCCGCACCGTCGACTCCGACCGCAAACACCTCACCGGTGTGCTGCGCGCGGCCGCCGACCACCCCGGCACCGCACTCGTGGAGATCTACCAGAACTGCAACATCTTCAACGACGGCGCCTTCGAGGTACTCAAGGACAGGGAACGCGCCCAGGAAGCGGTCATCCGCCTCGAACACGGCAAGCCCATCCGCTTCGGCACACAGGACTCCAAGGGCGTCGTCCGCGACCCCCTCACCGGCGACCTCACCGTCGTCACGGTCACCGAGGACAACCAGTCACAGATCCTCGTCCACGACGCCCACAACCCCAGCCCCACCACCGCCTTCGCCCTGACCCGGCTCGCCGACACCGACACCCTGCACCACACACCCATCGGCGTCCTGCGCAGCGTCGAACGCCCCGTCTACGACACCCTCATGTCCGACCAGCTCGACACCGCGATCGAACAACACGGCAAGGGCGACCTCGGCGCCCTGCTCGCAGGCAACGACACCTGGACCGTCATCGGCTGAACCACCGTCATCTACATCCCGCCCCTTCCCTCGTCACCTCGTCCCGTCCTGCATCACCCCGCCCCGCCCCCCGCGCCAACCCCGTCCCGGTTCCGGCCGCCCCGTCCCGCCCCGGCCGCCCGTCCCGGCTCCGGCCGTCCGGTCCCTCCCTCGTCCGGCCCGGTTCCGCCTGGCGCGTGGCCTCCCCGCAGGGCCGGCGAGCCGCTGTGTGCCGACGGCCTGGCGGGTCGTCACCCGGGCCGGGCGACGGCGTGGGCGATGCGCCCGGGGCCGGGCCTGGCAGGTTCGCCATCAGTAGACAACGGGTAGTTCTACTGTCTATTCTGGCGATGCCACTCTCCCCATGCGGAGGGCGGTCTGTGCCGTTCCCCGTGGGTCGGCCGGCGCGCCCCGGATGCTCGGCCGGCATCCGGTCCGTGGCCGGTGCGGCCCCGGGGCGCGGGCCCCGTGGCCGCACCGGCCCGCGCCCCGCTTCGGATCCGAAGGCACAGCAGCAACACCGCCCCGGCCCCCGGCCCGTCGGCTCCGCACGGACGGGGTGGGCCCGGAGGCCGTGAAGCCTTCGACACAGCAAAGGGGAGTCCCCACCGTGCTCACCAAGATCGCCGACCTCGCACTGCGCAGGGCCCGGTTACTTCTAGCGATCAGTGCCGTAGCCGTCGTCCTCATGGGAGCTCTGGGGGTCGGCGCGTTCGGGAAGCTGCTCAGCGGCGGCTTCGACGATCCCGACGCCCCTTCGGCACGCGCTCAGCACACCATCGAGGAGAAGTTCGGCGGTGAGACGGACCTCGTCTTCCTGGTGCGCGCCACGGACGGAAGCCCGCTCGACTCGCCTGCCGTCGAGGAACGCGGCCGCTCTCTCACCGAGGGGCTGGGGCAGGATTCCACGGTCGCCAACGTCATCTCGTACTGGGGCACCGGGAACAAGGCGCTCACCTCGCACGACGGCAAGAAGGCACTCGTCCTGGCCCATGTGAAGGGTGACGAGAACGAACGGGCCGACCTGGCCGACGCGCTGATCGAGGAGTACGGCGGCGTCAAGGACGGCGTCGACGTCCAGGCGGGCGGACTCTCCGCGGTGAGCAACGACGTCACCACCCAGGTCGGCAAGGACCTCGTGGTGGCCGAGAGCATCGCCGTCCCCATCACGCTCATCCTGCTCGTACTGGCCTTCGGGAGCATCGTCGCGGCGCTGCTCCCGCTGGTCATCGGGATGTTCGCGATCATGGGAACCTTCGCCGAGCTCTTCGTCATCGGCAGCGTCACCGACGTCTCCGTGTTCGCGGTCAACCTGACCACCGCCCTCGGCCTGGGCCTCGGCATCGACTACGCCCTGCTGCTCGTCAGCCGCTTCCGCGAGCAACTGGCCGCCGGGGCCGACGTCGACCAGGCGCTGCGCCGCACCGTGCAGACCGCGGGCCGGACCATCGTCTTCTCGGCGGCCACCGTGGTCGCCGCACTCGCCGCACTGCTCATCTTCCCGCCCTTCTTCCTCCGCTCCTTCGCCTACGCGGGCATCGGCGTCGTCATCATCTCGGCGCTCAGCGCCCTCTTCGTCATCCCCCCGCTGCTCGCCGTCCTCGGGCCCCGGGTGAACAAGGGCCGCATGCCCTGGGCCGCGCGTGCGCAGCGCGCCGACACGCCCTTCTGGGGCAGGCTCGCCGCTCTGGTCATGCGCCGGCCCGCGCTGACGGCGCTTCCGGTGCTCGCGCTGATGCTGCTGGCCGCGAGCCCGCTGCTCTCCGTCACCTTCGGCACGCCGGACGAACGCGTGCTGCCCGAGAGCGCGGGCAGCCGGCAGGTGGCCACGCAGCTCAAGGAGGACTTCCCGGGCGACGACAACAACGCCGTGCAGGTCGTCGCGCTGAACGGCTCCACAGGAGCCGGCTTCCAGGACTACGCCCGTGAACTCTCACGCCTGGACGGCGTCGAACGGGTGGCTGCCAGTACGGGCTCCTACCGCGACGGCCGGCCCGACCGCCCGGCCCCCGCGGCCGAGGCCCTCGGCCGGGACGACGCACAGCGGCTCGTCGTCACCATCGGCTACGAGACCAAGTCGGACAAGGCTCAGGGCCTGGTGAAGGACATCCGCGCGGTGGACCCGCCCGCGGACACCGAAGTGCTGGTCGGCGGCCAGGACGCGCGCCTGGTCGACTCCAAGCACGCCATCGGCGTCCGGCTGCCCATCGCGGCGGGTCTGATCGGCATCACCACTTTCGTCCTGCTCTTCCTCTTCACCGGCAGTGTCGTCCAGCCGCTGCGCGCCCTGGTACTCAACGCGATCAGTCTGACCGCCTCGGTCGGTGTGCTGGTCTGGATCTTCGAGGACGGTCATCTCTCCTCCTGGCTCGGATTCACTCCGCAGCCGCTGGACACCTCGATGACGGTGCTCTTCTTCTGCGTGGCCTTCGGCCTCTCCATGGACTACGAGGTCTTCGTCACCAGCCGTATGAAGGAACTCCATGACGCGGGTGGCGACCGCGAGTCCGTGGTGACCCAGGGACTCGCCAGGACCGGACGCATCGTCACGGTCGCCGCGGGTCTCCTGTCGGTGAGCTTCTTCGCCTTCGGCACCAGCGAGATCAGCTTCCTGATGATGTTCGGTATCGGGGCCGGCCTGGCCGTCGTCATCGACGCGATCCTGGTCCGTGGCGTCCTGGTCCCCGCGGCGATGCGGCTGCTGGGCCGCTCCGCGTGGTACGCCCCGCGGGGCCTGCGCAGACTGCACGACCGGGTGGGCCTCACCGAGGGCGAGCCGGTCGAGACCGAACGGGAGCGGGTTCCGGTCTCCTGATGCGGCAGCGGTCCCTCCCCGCGGCATCCGGGAGGGGCCGGGCGTGCGCCCGGAGGTGGTGGTGCTCCGGCCCTCGGGCCGGAGCACCACCACCTCCGTGTGCGCGGGCCGACCGGGCCGCGCGCCCCCGCTCGGCTGATCCGGCGGGGCGCCGGAGCACCGCCCCCGGTCGTGGTCCCTCGGCCGGGCCCTTGCGGGCAGGCCGTCGACGGGTCTCTTGCGGAGGTCTTTCAACGGCTGGCCCGTGCTGCCGCGCCGTGCCGATAATTCTGTTCACCGGACGGCGAGGAGCTGTGGCCACGGCGGAACCCGGGCGGCACGCTCTCCGGCCGGTCCGACCGCGTGAGTGGGACCCACCCCTGGTACGGCACCACGGGCGCCGGGACACGCGTACGAGGCGGTGGAGGACCCTTCCCGGTGAGCGCCGCAGGGTGGGCCGAGCGAAAGGAAGCAACGTGTACGACCCGGAGAAGGGTTTCCCGCGAGTGGTCGTCGAACTCGCCTACGCCGACCCCGATCGTGCTGTCGAGTGGCTTGTCGAGGTCTTCGGATTCCGCCTGCTGCTCAGGCAGCCGGTGTCGGGGACCATCCACCATGCCGACCTCGACACCGGCGGTGGGATCGTCATGGTCAGGGGCGCCGACGAAAGGTTCACCTGCACCGACGGGCACACCTGCAAGCAGACCATCGTCTGGGTCCCGGACGTGGACAAGCACTGCGAGCTCTCCACGGCGGCGGGTGCCCAGCCTCTGCACCCGCCGGTCGACAAGCCGTGGGGACTGCGTCAGTACCTCGTCCGTGACATCGAAGGCCACCTGTGGGAGTTCACGCAGCACATGCGTGACGTGGCACCGGAGGAGTGGGGGGCGACGGCAGTCGCCTGAGCGCGCTCCGGCTTCGGATTCGTCCCACCGGGTGCGGGCGCCCGGCTCCGGCGACGGTGTACGCGGCCGGTGAGCCGCCGTCAGCCCTGCGGGAGACCGCGGGCGGTTCAGTTCGTGCGGCGCGCGGCCCACACGCTGCGTTCGGTGCGCACCACGAGGTCGGTGCGGCGCAGGACGCTGTGGGGGCCGTCCGTGTCGAGGAGCCGGTCGAGAGCGGCGAGGTCCTCGTGCGGCAGCTCCGACGCGGCGGCGCCGCGGATGCCTCGCAGGGTGGCCAGGGCGTAGCGGCCGACCGCCCCGTCGGGGGAGTCCTCGATGTTCACGGCGACGGTCCGCTCGCCCTCGACGGCGAATCCGGCGGCGGTGAGCATCGGCCCCCAGTCGGCGCCACGGTGGGACACGTGCTCGGCGTGGAAGCGGTCGGTGGCGGCATGGCAGCGGTCCTCGAGACCGGGCCGTTCCTCCGGTGCGCCCTCGGGCAGGAATCGCGGGAAGCCCGCCAGCTCGACGACGGCGAACAGACCACCGGGTGCGAGCAGGTCGTGGACGCGGCGCAGGGCCCGGTCGGGGTCGGCCATGTGGTGCATCGAGGCGGAGGCCCATACGAGGCCGGGTGTGCCGAGGCCGGGCCAGTCGGCGGCGTCGAGGTCGGCCTGCACGGTGCGGACGCGCTCCTGCACGCCCTCGGCGCGCGCCTTCTCCCGCAGACGGTGCAGGTGTTCGGCCGACGAGTCCACGGCGGTGACGTGCGCCTCGGGGAACCGGCCGAGGAGGGCGAAGGTGCCGGTCCCCGTCCCGCAGCCGAGGTCCACGATCTCTTGGGGGGCCGCCCCGACCGGCAGCCAGGTGGTGATCGCCGCGATGTGCTCGGCGAGGACTTCCGCGTCCAGGTCGAGGAGCTCTGCCTGATCGTGTGAGTCGGCCACGGGCCGGGGAGCGTGGTGGGTGCCGTGGTCGATGCCGTGGTGGGCGGTGTGCCGGTCTGCGTGGGTCATGCCCTCACGGTAGGGCGACATTGCCTGTGAAGCATGATCGATTGCGCCATCGGCAAGAAAGTGGTCGCCTGCGGTGCCGTACACGCAAAACGCCGGGGTGCGTCAGGTGCGGGAGTCTCCCGATCCGCCGTCGGCATCCTTGCCGGTGCCGTCGCGCTGGTGACCGCGGCGGGCATCGCGGTCGAAGATGCCGAGGACCTCGCAGGGCCCGCCCTCGGCGCCGATGGTGTGAGGCAGCATGGTGGGGAACTCCGCCGCCTGGTTGGTCTCGATGCGGAAGCGGCGGTGGCCCAGCATGAGGAGCGCCGTACCGGACAGGACGACGAGCCATTCCCGGCCGGGGTGGGCGCGCATGCGTGAGGGGTTGTCGGGGGGCGGGTCGGTGATGCGCTGGCGGATGACGGTCATGCCGGGGTCGGCCTTGACGGGCCAGCGCATCTGGCCACGGGCACCGTCGATCAGAGGGCTGATGACGACGTCGTCGGGGGCGGTCTCCACGAGTTGGTCCAGGGACGTGTCCAGGGCGCGGGCGAGGGTGACCAGCTGATCCAGCGCCAGGCGGCGCCGGCCGTTCTCGATGCGGCTCAGGGTGGACTGACTGACGCCGGCCCGGCCGGCCAGTTCCTCCAGTGACCAGCCCTGCGCCATACGCAGGGCCCGGATCCGTGCGCGTACCAGGCTGTCCAGCTCGGCGTCGTCGTGCGTCATGGGCGTCACCGTATGCCTTGGCCGGAAGCCGGGGCGTGGCCGGCTTCCGGCCGCACGTCAGGCGCACCGTCCGGCGCACGGGCGGTGCGCCGGACGCGTCAGGGGACGTTCACCCAGTCGAGCGTGCGTTCCACGGCCTTCCTCCAGCCCGCGTAACCCTCCGCACGCTGTTCCTCGGACCACCGGGGAGCCCACCGCTCGGACTCGGCCCAGTGGGTGCGCAGTTCGTCGGTGTCCCGCCAGAAGCCCACGGCCAGTCCTGCTGCGTAGGCGGCGCCGAGCGCGGTTGTCTCGGCGACGACGGGGCGGCTGACGGGGACGCCGAGGACATCGGCCTGGATCTGCATGCAGAGGTCGTTGGCGGTGACCCCGCCGTCGACCTTGAGCACGTCGAGGTGGACGCCGGAGTCCTGCTCCATGGCCTCGACCACGTCGCGGCTCTGGTAGCAGATGGCCTCCAGAGTGGCTCGTGCCAGGTGCGCGTTGTCGTTGTACCTGGCCAGGCCGACGATCGCCCCTCGTGCGTCGGAGCGCCAGTAGGGGGCGAACAAGCCCGAGAACGCGGGCACGAAGTACACGCCGCCGTTGTCGTCGACCGTACGGGCCAGATCCTCGCTCTCGGCCGCGGTCTTGATGATCTTCATCTGGTCGCGCAGCCACTGGACCGCGGAGCCGGTCACCGCGATGGATCCCTCCAGCGCGTAGACCACAGGGCTGTCGCCGAACCGGTACGCCACGGTGGTGAGCAGGCCGTGCTGCGAGCGGACCAGCTCCGTTCCGGTGTTGAGCACCAGGAAGTTGCCCGTGCCGTAGGTGTTCTTGGCCTCGCCGGGTGAGAAGCAGACCTGCCCGACCGTGGCCGCCTGCTGGTCGCCCAGGACCCCACCGATGGGGACGGCGGCTCGCAGCGGCCGGGAGGTGCGTGTCGTGCCGAAGGCTTCCGGGTGCGACGAGGGATTGATGGTGGGCAGCATCGCCCGGGGGATGCCGAAGAAGCCCAGGAGTTCGTCGTCCCAGTCGAGGGTCTCCAGATCCATCAGCATCGTGCGGCTCGCGTTGGTCACGTCGGTGGCGTGGATGCCGCCGTCGGGGCCGCCCGTCAGGTTCCACAGGACCCAGGCGTCCGTGTTGCCGAAGAGGGCGTGGCCCTTCTCCGCCGCTTCCCGCACTCCGTCGACGTTCTCCAGGATCCACTGGATCTTGCCCGCGGAGAAGTAGGTGGCCGGCGGCAGTCCTGCCTTGCGGCGGATGACGTCGCCCTGGCCCGTCCGTTCGAGGTTCGCCGCGATCGCGTCGGTCCGGGTGTCCTGCCAGACGATCGCGTTGTAGTAGGGCCGCCCGCTGCGCGGGTCCCACACCACCGTGGTCTCGCGCTGGTTGGTGATTCCGATCGCAGCCAGGTCGTCCCCGGACAGCCCGCCGTTCCTGAGGGCGTTCTGCATCACCGAGTTGGTGCGCTCCCAGATCTCCACCGGGTCGTGCTCCACCCAGCCGGAGCGGGGGAGGATCTGGGTGTGCTCCAGCTGGTGCCTGGCGACCTCGTTGCCGCCGTGGTCGAAGATCATGAATCGGGTGCTGGTGGTCCCCTGATCCACCGCGCCGATGAAGTCCGCCATGATGTGCCGCCTCTCCGGCCGGTGTCGTCAGTCTTCGGTTGTCGGTACCCGGCCCGGCGGCTCGGGTTCCGCGGACGGCAGGAACCGGCCGACGAGTCCCTTGTACAGACCCGCGCCGAGCAGCCCGCCGAGCAGCGGGCCCACGATGGGGACCCAGAAGTACAGATTTCCGTACTGATCACGCCATGCTCCGCCGTACCCGGTGATGAAGCTCGCCAGCCGCGGGCCGAAGTCACGGGCCGGGTTGATCGCGTAGCCCGCGTTGGTCCCCCAGGCCATGCCGATCGCGACCACGATGAGGCCGATGACGAACGGAGCCAGGTTCGCACCCGGCGGCGTGTTCAGCATGTCGGTGACGGCCATGATCAGCAGCAGCAGGATGGCGGTGCCGATGACCTGGTCGCGGAAGGCGCCCCATTCGTGGACCGGCAGGGCGGGGTTGCCGTTGGCGGGGAGCGTGGAGAACACGGTCTGCGTCTTGACGGTGTGTCCGGGGTCGGCCTTCGCCAGTGCCTCGCTGTAGTTCCAGCGTACGAGGAGGGCGGCGACGAACGCCCCGGCCGTCTGGGCCAACACGTACGGAGCGACCTTGCTCCACGGGAACCCCTTGAAGGCGGCGAGTGAGACGGTCACCGCCGGATTGAGATGGGCACCACTCAGCCGCGCCGCCACGTAGACGCCGAGCGTGACGCCCAGGCCCCACGCCCAGGCGATGCTGTCGTGGTCCCCGAGGCCGCCGGGCGGATCCGTCAGAGCCCCGCCGGCCGCCACCTGGGCCACCACACCGCACCCGAAGAGAATGAGGATCATCGTGCCCGCGAACTCGGCCGACAGTTCGCCCGGCAATCCTGATTTCATACGTCGCTCAGCCATAAGAGCTCGCCCTCCGCCGGCCGCACCGGCCGTCGACCACCCAGCAGTACGAGCAGGCTAAGACGCCTCACAGAAGTGCGCATATCAGGGCGAATTCACCCGGGTGGAGGGTTTCGTCATCTCGTCGGCCGACAGGACGCCCCGGCCCGTCCCACCCCGGCCCGCCGACCGGTCGCGATGAGGCCGAGGGGTGAAGACGGTCGAGGCATGCTGTATCGAGAGGGACGGGCGGTGGGACGGACGGCCCCTCCCCGCGTGGCCGGCCGTCACCCGGGCGGTGCGGACGGCGGGACTCCGAGGCGAACGCGGCGAACGCGTCGAGCGCCGCTGAGTCCAGCCGTGCGGCCGGGTCCAGCACGGTCCTCGCGTCCACCGGGGCGTTGCTCCGGTGGACGCGACCGGTCCGTGTGGACGACGTGGGGTCAGAGCTGGACGGGCATCGTCCGGCAGTTGGACGTGGCGGGCTTGCCGGCGAGCCGGTCGGTCAGCCAGGAGACTGCCTTGCCCTGGTCGGTGATCAGCGGCACGAGGTGGTTGGTGAGGATCTTGTCGCCCAGGTTCGGCAGCACGATGGCGTCGTACGTGACGTCGGCACCCTTGCGGCACCAGTCGACGGCCAGCTGCCTGGCCTGCGAGTGGGGGACGATGTCGTCCTGGACACCGGTGGCCAGACGCACCGGGCCGGCCGGCTTGAGCGTCCCGATGCGCTGCTTGTCGAGTGCGGCCTGTGCCCGTGGCTCCGCCGCGATGACCTCCCCGATGGACTTGCCGCTGGTGGTCCACCTGCTGCTCTTGGTGAAGCCGTAGCCGAAGAGCGCGTCACCGACGCACATGGTCGACGCGTCCGCGAGAGCCGCCTTCCCGGTTGCGCTGACGTTCGCCTCGACGACCGCGCGCAGGTCGGGGTCGGCCTGGGCGAATCCGCTGATCGACCAGGCCAGCGCACCGGCGAGCGCACTGCCGTCGATGCCCTTCATCACCGAGGTCAGATCCGCCGGTGGTGCGCCGGCGTAGGTTCCCGCGAGCGGCACGTCGGGCGCGTACGAGGGCTGGAGTTCGGCTGCGGCTGCGCTGGCGCCGCCGCCCTGGCTGTAGCCGTACAGTCCGGTTCTCGAAGCCGTGGTGACCGACGCCCCGGGGACGGCGCGGGCGGCGCGGGCCGCGTCCAGCAGGGCGTGTGCCTGGTCGAGGCGGTTGACGTAGGTGTGGAGGCGGTCGGTGGTGCCCAGGCCGACGTAGTCGGTGACGACGACCGCCGCGCCGGTGGCCAGGAGCCGGTAGATGGCCAGGGCCTCGTAGCCCACGGACACCGTGTCGCCGTTGAGTGTGAGTGGGTTCTGCAGGGCGAAGGACGGCGCGCACTGGTCGCCCTGGCCCATGGTGCCCGAGGCCACCGCGACCAGAGGGCGTGGTCCGGCACCCTTCCACGCGGCCGTCGGCTCGATGTAGGCGCCGGTCACGGCGACGGGCAGCCCGGCCGAATCGGTGGACCGGTACATCAGGCGGGTCGCCGTTCCCGGCATCGGCCGGCCGTCCAGGCCGGGGATGCTCAGACCGAGCGGCAGGGCCTCGGTGCGGATCAACGCGCCGTTCGTGGCGGGCAGTTCCGTCGGCGGGGTGTAGAAGGCGGGGATGGTGACCCCGCGCGAGACGACGGGATCGGGCGTCGCAGCGGAGACCGGTGCGGCATACAGGCCCGCGCAGACCGTGCCGGCGGCCACGGTCGCGGCCAGGAGGCGCAGCCCGGCCTTGCCGCCTCGGCCGGTCGCCGGGGCGGTGGTGCGGGTGGAACGGGATCCGATTCTCTTGCGGCTCACGGTGTGCTCCTCGTCCGTCGGTCGGATGATCGTGTCGATGTCGATGTCGATGTCGTGGGCGGTGTCGGTGTCGTGGGCGGTGTCGGTGTCGGTGTCGTGGGCGGTGATGGAGGCCATCGCCCGATCGGCCACGGCGGCGATGGTCATGGAGGGGGCGTGGGCGCCGGTCGTGCCGGGGATCAGCGCACCGTCGAGGACGTGGAGGCCGCGTCTGCCCAGGACGTGGCCCTCCAGGTCGCGGACGGTGCCCATCGGTGCGCCGCCCGGTGGGTGCCAGGTGTTGCAGGCCAGGGAATTCGTGTCGGTGAGGTCGCCGAGACCCTCGGGCGGGCCGGTGGTGTCCGTTCTCGTCCGTTGCGGTCGGCGTACGCCGAATGCCTTGCGGAACAGCGGTGTTACTCGCTGGTCACTTACGGCAGCGTAGGTCTGTGTGTCACTGAGGGACAAGACGTCTGCGTGCGCCATTTTCGGACGGCTCGCTATGCTGCGGGTCACCAGGGACAAAGAGCGGGGGCGAGGGTGCGCGAAGCGCCGTCCGCGATACGCGGGCAGATGACGCGGACAGATGCCAGGCCTACGCTCGCCGAGAGGCGCAAGGCGGCTCTCCGCCTGGAGATCGCCACCGAGGCCGTCCGGCTGTTCACCTCGCAAGGCGTCACCGGCACGACGGGCGAGCAGATCGCCCGGGCCGTGGGCATATCCTCCCGGACACTGTGGCGCCATTTCCCGACCAAGGAGAGCTGCGTCCTGCCGCTGCTCACCGTGGGGCTCGAGTCCGCCGTGGACCAGTTGAGTCACTGGCCGCCGGAGACGGCGCTGCTGGACTTCGTCACGGAGTCCTGCAGGGACGGCGAACTGCCGCCCGCGGCCCCCGTCATCCTCGACCTGATCCGCATGACCTCCACAGACCCCGCTCTGCGGGCCGTCTGGCTCCAGGCCCACGACGACGCTCTGCCCGTCCTCGGAGAACTCCTCGCCCGGCGGACCGGCGCCGGCGCCGACGACCTGCGCATCAGGGTGCACGCCGCGACCATCAACGGCGCACTGCGCGCGGCGGCGGAGGACTTCGCCCGCCGGTACGCGGAGGATTCCGAGGCGGCGGGCGACGAGATGGCCACGTGCCTGCTCGCCGCCCTGCGCGCGGCCTCCGAGGGCCTGCCCTACTGACGCCTGGGCACGGCTGACGGCAGCGCGGGAAGCGGTGTGCGGCGCGTCCGGCCCGTCAGGACGACGCGCCGGACCCGGACCTCGCGGGAACGGCGATGCCGCGGTCATCCACCAGGCCGGCACCTCGCCGGGCGGTGCTCCCGGGCCGCACATGATCGAGAAGCGCGGTGTCCGGCGTGTGCGGGGTACTCCCCGCGCCGGCGTGGGCTTTGATCGGTGAGGGAAAGCGGTGCCGCGTCGCGCGGCGCGCAGGCAGGCAACAGTTCGTCGACGGAGTACTCGGTATGACCGATGAAGAGTCCGGCACACCCCATTGGCTGTTCGGCGATCAGCTCGGCCCTCATTTCATCGATCCGGCGCGGGGCGGACCGCGCCGCGACGCCCCGCTGCTGATGATCGAGTCCCGCGGCGTCTTCCGGCGCCGTCGGTTCCATCGCGCTAAGGCCCATCTGGTCCTCTCGGCGATGCGTCACCGGGCCGCCGAGCTCGGTGACCGTGTGCGGTACGTCAAGGCGGACACCTACCGTCAGGGTCTGCGCGAAGGGGCCGGAGACGGCCCTGTGACCGTGCACCACCCCACGTCCCGGGCGGCGAGGGCCTTCGTGCGCGCGCAGCCCTCCGTACGCGTGCTGCCGGCGCGCGGCTTTCTCGTGACGCACGACGAGTTCAAGGACTGGGCGGACGGCCGGGGTACCGAGCACCTTCGCCAGGAGGACTTCTACCGATGGGTCCGCCGGAGCCACGACCTGCTGATGGAGGGCGACCGTCCTGCGGGCGGCCGGTGGAACCTGGACCACGACAACCGGCAGCCCCCGCCACGCGGTGCCACCGGCCTTGGCGTCCCGGCGCCCTACCGGCCCCGGGAGAGCGACATCGACGCCGAGGTGCGGTCGGACCTCGACCGCTGGTCGCGCGACGGTGACGTCGAGTTCGTCGGTGAGGACGCGCCGCGCAGGTTCCCCGCCACGCGCCGGGAGGCACTCTCCGCGCTCCGCCGCTTCGTGGAGCACCGGCTCGCCACGTTCGGGGCGTACGAGGACGCGGTTCTCGCCGAGGACGCGACGATGAGCCACAGTCTGCTCTCGTCGTCGCTCAACCTCGGCCTGCTCGATCCCGCGGAATGCGTCGAACGGGCCGAGGCACGATGGCGGTCCGGGGACGTGCCGCTCAACAGCGCCGAGGGGTTCGTGAGACAGATCGCCGGATGGCGCGAGTTCGTCTGGCACGTCTACTGGTACTTCGGTCCGAGCTACCGCACGAGCAACGCCCTGGGGCATCTTGAGCCGCTGCCCGAGTGGTTCACCGAGCTGTCCCCCGACGCGACCGGGGCGAACTGCCTCTCCCACGTCCTGGAGCAGGTGAGAGCGACAGGCTGGACACACCACATTCCACGGCTCATGATCCTGGGCAGCTTCGCCCTGCAGCGGGGGTGGGATCCCCAGGCCGTCACCGACTGGTTCCACCGCAGCTTCGTCGACGGCTACGACTGGGTCATGGTCCCGAACGTGGTGGGCATGTCCCAGTACGCGGACGGCGGCCGGATGACCACCAAGCCCTACACGTCCGGCGGTGCCTACATCGACCGCATGAGCGACCTCTGCGGCCCCTGCCGGTTCAAGCCGTCCGTACGTGTGGGTGAGGACGCCTGCCCCTTCACCGCCGGATACTGGAATCTGCTGCACCGCCACCGCGAGCGGTTCGAGCACAACGCGCGGATGTCCCAGGCCGTCCGGGGACTTGACCGGCTCCACGATCTCGAAGCGCTGCTGGAACAGGAGCGCGACCGCAGGGACTGAGGCCCTCGGCCGGGCGAACCGCGTGGCGTGGCGGACGTCCTGCCCGCCCATGACCCGTGCGACCGGGTCGGCCGTCCCACGGAGGCCGGTGCACACAGGTGAACGCGACCCGCTCGAAGGCGGACCGAACCCCCCGGACCACAGGCCGACTTCGTGCCGTTCATCATGTGGGGGAGCGCGGTCACGGACTTCCCGCTGGAACACCAGGAGCCGGCCCGCACGGCCTGCCTCCGATCCTCCGACCGAGGGAACGCGATGAGACAACAACGTCCTCGGGAAGAGATCGAGGCCTGGCTGCTGGCCAACGGCTGGTATCCGGGAAGGGAGAACGAGGCGGAGGCCGAGCGGCTGATCGCGGTCCGGGTACGCGGCTCCGCGTCCCAGGGCTGTCCGCTGCTGCCCTGGGACCAGGTCCACCGTTTCGTGTCGTCGTACGTCGGTCTGGAGCTCCCCATGCCGCGGGCCCCGGAGAGGAAGTTCCGGGCCGATCCCACGTTCGGCTACGAGGGCGACGCCGGGCTCGTCGTCGAACTGGCGCGGAATCTGGGGCGCAGGCTCTTCCCCGTGGGCTGGGAGACGACCGAGAACGGCATCGTCCTGCTGGACGACACCGGGCGCTTCTTCTACCTGCACCACACCGGACCCTATTTTCTCGGCCACGACGAGATCCAGGCCCTCTCCAGTCTGATGACCGGCGACCAGGAGGACGCGGAGGGCCACTTCGTCTGACGGGCGGGGAGGGGCGTCTCCATGTGCGCACGCCGCGAACCGGCATGCGGAACAGGCGTGTTCGCGGCCCC
Organism: Streptomyces pratensis; assembly: GCF_016804005.1. GTDB lineage: Bacteria > Actinomycetota > Actinomycetes > Streptomycetales > Streptomycetaceae > Streptomyces > Streptomyces pratensis_A. The sequence goes on from NZ_CP051486.1 coordinate 2,197,905, forward strand.
TCGCTTCACACCCGGGCCTCGTGCGGGGGCACCGCCGGCCCTTGCCGGTCCGCTCCGGACCGCCGCACGGCGGACACGGCCTGGTCTGCACGGGTGACCCTCGAGCTGATCCTGCTGCCCCGCGTGGCCTGCCAAGGGCGGGAGATCACCGCGCCCCGGCTGCGCGGGCTGCTGGCGCTGCTCGCCGTCGACCTGCGGGCCGGATGCAGCACCCGTCGGCTCGTGGAGGGCCTGTGGCCGGACGCACGTCCGGAGCGGCCGTCCAAGGCGGTCCAGGTGCTGGTCTCCAGGCTGCGGTCACAGCTGGGTGCCGGACTGATCGTGAGCGTGCCGACGGGATATCGGCCGGCGCTGGGCGGTCCCGGGCCCAGGCTCAAGGGTGTGCACGAGGAGTTTCCGCGCGCTGAGTTGCCGGCGGCCCGGCCCTGTCGTCGGGCGGGCCGGGGGACGGGACCACCGGTCCGGTGGACCGTGGCTCACCCGGCCGCCCACTGAAACTCCCTGTCGCGGAGGCCGGGAATGGCGGAGACTCGTCCCATGGCTGACATGGGGTCGTTCCGGGAAGCGGTCACCGCGTGGGCGGCCGGCGGACCCGGTGAGCCCGCGCGTGAGATGGCCGCGAGGCTGTCCGTCCGGGTGGCCGTCCTGCTCGAAGGGCCGAGCGATGCCGCAGCGGTAGGCGCACTGGCCGCGAGCCGCGGCCGGGACCTGGCGGCCGAAGGTGTCTGCGTCCTCTCCATGGGTGGTGCCATGAGCGTCGGGCGCTTCGCGCACATCCTCGGACCGCCCGGCTTGGGCATCCGCCTCACGGGGCTGTGCGACGAGGCGGAGCGCCCCTTCTACACCCGCGGGCTGGAACGGGCCGGCGCGGTACAGGACACGTTCTTCGTCTGCGCGGCGGATCTGGAGGACGAGCTCATCCGCGCACTCGGGGTGAGGCGGGTGGAGGAGCTCGTCGAGGCGGAAGGCGACCTGCGCGCCCTGCAGACCTTCCTGAACCAGCCCGCGCAGCGGGGCCGCACCTCGCAGCAGCAGTTGCGGCGCTTCCTCGGCACGAAGAAGGGGCGCAAGATCCGCTACGGCCGCGTCCTCGTCGAGGCCCTCGACCCCGACCGCGTGCCCGCCCCGCTCGACGGCCTGATCACCGGCCTCTGACCGCCGGGAGGCTTCGGTCCCGACCAGTGGGTCGGGACGCCGCCCGGGCGGCGCCACAGGCCCCGGGCGGCGGGAGGCTTCCGGGCGACTGCTTCGGGAGCTGTCGACGAGCCGGTCGATCTCCTGTCCGGAGACCAGTGCGATGCCCGGTGGGCGCGCCCGGTGTACGGCCGTGACGGGCGCACGGCCCCCGTCACCCCGCCACTCCTGGCCCCACCGCCCGTACGTCACCTGACCTGGGTGTTGTGCATCCCGTGCAGGTGCTGTGTCCGCATCGAAGTTGCCCGCCCTCAACCCTTGACGCTGGGCTTCGGTGAAAACTACGTTTTGTTTTGCGGAAATCAACTTCCACTTTGTGGAAACCTCTGAACCTCTCTCGGTCGCCGGGGCCCGTGGTGCGCAGCCTTCTCCCGAAGTAGCCCATCGACAGGCCTCGTTGCGACCCCTAGCGAATACTCGAGGGCCGATCGATGACTGCTGTGGAGGACCGGCCGCCCGAGACGGCCACCGGGGACACCGGAGCCGGCAAGGACACCCGGGTGGCAGGGGACACCGGAACCACAAGTTCCGTCCTGTACACCTACGACCTGGCCCCGACGAAGAAGCAAGGGCGCCGGTGGGGCGCCTACAACGTCTTCACGCTCTGGGCCAACGACGTCCACAGCCTCGGCAACTACGCCTTCGCCATCGGCCTCTTCGCGCTCGGCCTGAACGTGTGGGGCATCCTGGCGGCCTTCGCGCTCGCGTCGGTGCTGCTCTTCCTGCTGCTGACGCTGTCCGGGTTCATGGGGCACAAGACGGGCGTCCCCTTCCCGGTCATGAGCCGCATCGCGTTCGGCATCAGGGGCGCGAAGATACCGGCCGCCGTCCGGGGCATCGTCGCCATCGCCTGGTTCGGCATCCAGACCTACCTGGCCTCCGCCGTCCTGAGCGCCCTGCTCATCGCGATGTTCCCCGGCCTCCGCGGTCTGGACTCGAACTCCCTGCTCGGTCAGTCGACCCTCGGCTGGATCTCCTTCCTCGCGTTGTGGGCGCTCCAGCTCCTCATCGTGAGTTACGGGATGCAGATGATCCGGAGGTACATGGCCTTCGCCGCGCCCACCACCCTGATCACCATGCTCGCCCTCGCGGTCTGGATGTTCGTCCGCGCGGACGGATCGATCTCCCTGTCCGTCGACGCGCCGCTCACGGGCGGAGACATGTGGCTGCAGATCCTTCAGGCCGCCGCGTTGTGGGTGGTGATCTACGGGACGTTCGTGCTGAACTTCTGCGACTTCACCCGGTCGGCCAGGAGCCGCGGCTCCATAGTCCGCGGCAACGTGACCGGGATCCCGCTCAACATGCTCTTCTTCGCGGTCATCGTGGTGGTCCTCAGCGGGGCGCAGTTCAAGCTCGACGGACACGTCATCACCAGCCCCACGGACATCGTCCGGACGATCCCGAACATGTTCCTCCTGGTGACCGCCTCGCTCGCCCTCATCGCCCTCACCGTCGCGGTGAACCTGCTGGCCAACTTCGTCGCGCCGATCTACGCGCTCATCGACCTCTTCCCGCGCCGGCTGAACTTCCGCCGGGCGGGTGTGGTGAGCGCGGTCGTCGGGCTGGTGATCCTGCCGTGGAACCTCTACAACAGCCCGGTCATCGTGAACTACTTCCTCGGTGGGCTCGGAGCCCTCCTCGGACCGCTCTTCGGCGTGATCATGGCGGACTACTGGCTGCTGCGGAAGTCCCGGGTCAACGTGCCCGACCTCTACAGCGAGGACCCCCAGGGCGAGTACCACTACAGCCGAGGATTCAATCCCCGCGCGGTCGCGGCCTTCGTCCCCGCCGCGGCCGTCGCCGTCGTCGTCGCCCTTGTGCCCTACTTCCACGCCGCGGCCGGATTCTCCTGGTTCGTGGGCGCGTTCCTCGCAGCCGTGCTGTACGCGGTCATCGCGGACCGTGCCAGGCAGATCAAGGACGTCGACGGCGAGGCGATCGCCGTCGACGCCGAATGAACCACCGAACCGAAGGCCGTGGCATGCGCATCCTCGTCGTCAACGTCAACACCACACAGTCGATCACCGACTCGATCGGCGAGCAGGCGGCCGCCGCCGCGTCGCCCGGCACCGAGATCGTCCCGCTGACCCCCTCCTTCGGGGCCGAGTCCGTCGAAGGCAACTACGAGAGCTATCTCGCCGCCGTCGCCGTGATGGAGGCGGTCCGTGCCCATCCGGGACCGTTCGACGCCGTGATCCAGGCCGGCTACGGCGAGCACGGCCGGGAAGGGCTCCAGGAACTGCTCGACGTCCCGGTCGTCGACATCACCGAGGCGGCCGCGAGCACCGCCCAGTTCCTCGGGCGCAGTTACTCCGTCGTCACCAGCCTCGACCGCACGGTCCCGTTGATCGAGGAGCGCCTCCACACCGCGGGCCTCAGTGCGCGCTGCGCCTCCGTGCGGGCCAGCGGGCTGGCCGTGCTGGACCTCGAGCGGGACGAGGAGGCGGCTGTCGACGCCATCGTCGAGCAGGCGGCCCAGGCCGTGGAGACCGACCGGGCCGAGGTGATCTGCCTGGGGTGCGGCGGCATGTCCGGACTGACCGAACGCGTCGTCGAACGCACCGGGGTCCCGGTCGTCGACGGTGTGAGCGCCGCGGTGACGATCGCCGAGTCCCTCGTCCGTCTCGGGCTGACCACCTCGAAGGTGCGCACGTACGCGCCGCCGCGCCCCAAGCGAATCATCAACTGGCCCCCGCGGACACGCTGAAACGGATCACGCAGGAGAGGCCCGGCCGCTCCGTCGGGCCCACATCAGGAACAATTCCGGAAGAGGAGGGTCAGCCGTGCCCGACGTACAGCTGGTGTTGCGCTCCACGCGCGTCATCACCCCCGAAGGGACGCGCCCCGCGTCGATAGCCGTCGCCGGCGGAACGATCGTCGCGGTGCTGCCGTACGACGCCGAGGTGCCGGCCGGTGCCCGTCTCGAGGACGTCGGTGAACAGGTCGTACTGCCCGGTCTCGTCGACACCCACGTCCATGTGAACGACCCCGGCCGCACCGAGTGGGAGGGCTTCTGGACCGCCACCCGCGCAGCCGCCGCCGGAGGCATCACCACCCTCCTCGACATGCCCCTGAACTCGCTGCCGCCGACCACGACGGTCGAGCACCTGCGGGTCAAGCAGGAGGTCGCACGTCCCAAGGCGCACGTCGACGTAGGTTTCTGGGGCGGCGCGCTGCCCGACAACGTCAAGGACCTGCGGCCGCTGCACGGAGCAGGCGTCCACGGCTTCAAGTGCTTCCTGTCGCCCTCCGGAGTGGACGAGTTCCCCGAGCTCGATCAGGAACAGCTCGCGAGCTCCCTCGCCGAGATCGCCGGCTTCGACGGTCTGATGATCGTGCACGCGGAGGACCCGCACCACCTGGCCGCGGCCCCGCAGCGGAGCGGCGGGAAGTACGCCGACTTCCTCGCCTCCCGGCCACGCGACGCCGAGAACACGGCGATCGGGAACCTGATCGCCCAGGCCCGCCGGCTGAACGCCCGTGTCCACGTGCTGCACCTGTCCTCCTCGGACGCGCTGCCGCTGATCGCCGCGGCCAAGGCGGAGGGGGTCCGGGTCACCGTCGAGTCCTGCCCGCACTTCCTCACCCTGACCGCCGAGGAGGTCCCGGACGGTGCGACCGAGTTCAAGTGCTGCCCGCCGATCCGGGAGGCCGCCAACCAGGACGCCCTGTGGGCGGGGCTTGCCGACGGGACGATCGACTGCGTCGTCTCCGACCACTCGCCCTCCACCGCAGACCTCAAGACCCCCGACTTCGCCTCCGCCTGGGGCGGTATCTCCTCGCTGCAGCTCGGCCTGCCCGCCGTCTGGACCGAGGCGCGCCGCCGTGGCCACGGTCTGGAGGACGTCGTCCGATGGATGTCCGCGGGGCCCGCCCGGCTCGCCGGCCTCGACAGGAAGGGTGCGATCGAGACAGGCCGGGACGCCGACTTCGCCGTCCTCGACCCCGACGCGGTCTTCACCGTCGACCCCGCCGGGCTGGAGCACCGCAACCGGGTCACCGCGTACGCGGGCAGGACCCTGCGCGGTGTCGTCACCTCCACCTGGCTGCGCGGCGAACGCATCCTCGGCGACGGCATCCTCGCGGAGCCCAAGGGCCGCCTCCTCGAACGGAACCACTGAGCCCACGGACACCGGCGGACCGCCCCCGGCGACGGGCTGCGGGGCCGCCTATCCGATGGTCACCACCCGTGCCCACGCGGGCGGCCCGGCCGGGACGTACTCAGGATCGGATTCGTCGTAGGACGAGCGCCCGTGGTGCCGGCCGAACACGCCCACCACCGTCCGGCACGGCGGGCGCCTGGAGGGCCACGGTGTCTGGCCGTCGGTCAGCACCACCACGACGTCCGGGCGGGGACGGGATTCCAGCGCCCGGGCGAAGCCCGTACGCAGATCGGTGCCCCCGCCGCCGAGCAGCTCGACGCCCTGCGCGCCGCCGCAGAGGGGACGGACCTGGCCGGCCGCCGCGTCGCACGGCAGTACGCCGACGAGGTCGCGGCGGCCGCCCACGGCCCGTGAGATCGCCGCCACCTCCAGCAGCGCGCTGCCCAGCTCGGCGTCGCTGACCGATCCGGACGTGTCGATCACCACGACGACCCGTGCGGGCCGGCGCCGCAGACTCGGAAGGACGACGCCGGGAACCGCAGCCGAACGGCGCGCCGGCCTGCCGTACACGTAGTCCTCGCCCGTGCCGGGAGCGGATGCCGCCGCCCGCAGCGCCGCACCCAGCAACTCCCGCCAGGGCTGCGGTGGGTGGAACGCCTCCTCCGCCCACCGTCGCCACCCGGCGGGTGCGTTCCCCGGGTGGCCCACGATGCCCTGGGCCACCCGGAACCGGACCGCGTCCCGCTCCTGCGTGCTGAGCCCGTGCGCCCCGTCCGGGCCGAGGTCCCACGGGCGGGGAAGGCCGTCCGCGCCGCTTCCGCACTCCAGCCACGCGAGGTGGGCCGTGTGCGGTCCGAGCCGGAACTGGCGGAGGTAGTCCTCCATCAGTTCGCCGTCCTGGAGCCCCAAGGACGCCGGACCGACAGCACCCCCGGGCGCCACCAGGCCGTCGCCGAAGACGTCGTCGTTGATCTCGCAGTCCGCCGCGATGTTCATCCGCAGCCGCTCCGCCGGACCGCGCAGTTCGTGCCGGTGCGCGTAGCGGTCGCTGCGCCCGTGGTGGTCGCGCAGCAGGTGCGACACCTCGTGCACCCACACACCGGCCAGCTCCTCCACCGGGGTGCGGTCCACGAAGCCGGGGGACACGTAGCACCTCCAGTACGGATCGACTGCCATCGTCGGCACGCTGCGGGACTCCACGGGGTGCAGGGCGAACAGGGCCGTCGCCAGGTACGGCCGCACCCTGGCCGCCTGGAGCCGGGCGGCGTACAGCTTCCCGGTGTCCAGCGTGCCCACGGGGGCGTCCCGCGCGGGCACGGGGCCGGGGGCGTTCACCGGCCGGCCCTCGTCACGGTGAGGGCCCGGACCTTCGCCCGGTCGGCCCGCTGCGACACGGACACCGCCCCGGCGAGCCCCTCGATCGTCACGGGTACCTCCCAGTCGTCCCGGCGCAGGGTGGCGAGCGTCGTCGCCGGTACGACCAGCAGGTCAGGAGCACCGGTCTCGGCAGCCTTCGCCAGCAGCGCCCAGGCGGCGTCCCACCGACCCCTCTCGGGGCGCGCGCGGACGGCGGCGACCACCGCGTCCAGCGTCGCCTGCCGCAGGTCACCGCGTCCGGGCAGGACCGCACCACCGGGGTCGGCCAGCAGGTCCTCGGGGTCCGGCAGGTCCATCCTGTCCAGGTAGGCCAGGAACTCCAGCCCGGGGCCGTCCCCCACCGTGCCTCTGACCAGCATCGACAGGACATCGCGCGACGCGTCGGCGGCGGTCGCGAAGGCGGTCAGGCACAGCGCCATGTCCCAGCTGCGCGGCGACGGCCACGCACCACCACGCTGCGTCTCGCCCGAGGGCAGCCGGTGCACGAGGGCGGGCCGCGCGCCCAGCAGTCCGCACACCGCGCGGCGGGCGAGCGCCACGGCTTCGGGCAGCCTGCCGGCGTCGAGTGCCGGCAGCGTGGCCCGGGGCCAGACCCCGCCCAGCCCCCGCACCACGACGTCGGCGTCGTGGACCCACTTGAGATGGACGAACCGGTTGGCGAGCGGCGGGCTCAGCTCCCAGCCGTCGGCGGCGGACGAACGGGGATTGGCGGCGGCAACGATCCGGACACCCGGCGGCAGACGCAGCGCGCCCACCCGGCGTTCCAGTACGAGACGCAGCAGCGCCGCCTGCACGGCGGGCGGGGCGGTGGACAGTTCGTCGAGGAACAGCAGCCCGCGGCCCGCCCGTACGAGCCGGACGGCCCAGTCCGGCGGTGCCATCGGCACGCCGTCCGTCTCCGGGTCCTCGCCGATGACGGGGAGACCGGAGAAGTCCGACGGCTCGTGCACGCTCGCGATCACCGTGGTCAACGGCAGGTCCAGGGTGGTGGCGAGCTGGGTGAGGGCGGCGGTCTTGCCGATGCCGGGCTCGCCCCACAGCAGCACCGGAAGGTCGGCCGAGACGGCCAGGGTGAGGGCCTCCAGCTGTGGGTCCGGACGGGGAGCGGTCGTCGTGTCGCGCAGCAGGGCCAGCAGCGCGCCGGACACGTCGAGCCGAGAGGCAGCGGCGGGGGCCGTGGAAGCCGCGGGCGCGGCGTCGGGCCCGGCCTGCGACGGAGCGGACGTACCCGTGTGTTCGGGCAAGGGGGTGTACGTGGACATGAGGCATCACCTGTGCGTTCGTCGAGGGTGGCCGCGCTCCGGTGGCGGGCGCGCGGAAGACCGGAAGGCCGGCCGAGGGGTGTCGGAGACCGTGGCGCGTCCGCGCCCGGCGCGGTCAGAAGTAGGCGGCGTTCCGAGGGCGCGAGCGGTGGACCCCGACCCGGAATCGTTCCCGCCCGGTCACGGGTTCCCTGGGTCGCGGATCGGCGAGACCGGCCCTGAACAGGCCGTGCCGCACCCGCTCCCGGGCCGCGTCGTGGAGGAGGTCGCGCAGGTCGCCGTCCCGTAGCCGTGCCTCGGTACCGAGCATGCTCTCGATCCGGGCCAGCGCGCCCGCGGAATCCCCGTGGGCCAGCCGGTCACGGACATCGGTGAGGCAGTCCGGCCGCCGGTGCGCCATGTCGATGACCTGGAGGCAGGGGAGGGGTGTGCCGGTGAGAGCGGCGAGCAGTTCCTCCCGCCGGATCTCGTCGGGATCGTGGTCCAGCGGGCGCAACACCCCGTCCACCAGGCCGATCCGGTGCAAGGCGCCCCGGCACTCCACCAGGCGCGGCCCGGCACCGTCGTCCGCTTCGGCGCCGGGGCCGGAGGGCCCCGGGCTCCCGGGACCGAGAGCCGCCGCGACCAGGGGGTGCAGCCGGTCGGCTGCGATCCAGCCGCCGCGCAGCAGCTCCAGGTCGGGCAGGACCCACGTCGCGGCATCGGGCAGGACGGGAAGTCCCGCACAGGCACCGGCCCGTGAGAACTCGGCGGAGCGCACCACCGGTGATCCGCCGCCCGGCCCCGAGACGTCCGGGGAGGTGCGCACGTCCAGGAGGAGGCGACGGCGCCCGCCGACCCGGACGGCGACCCGGCCTCCCGCGTCACGCCCCTCCGCGCTCAGCAGCAGCGCGGCCTCGGCGGCCCACCGGTCCAGCGCGAACCGTCCGGCGTCCGGTACGGACGGCGCCCATCGCGGTGCGGGCCCCGTGTGCGGCACGTCGGCCCCGGAACGCTCCCGCAGCTCATGGCTGCGGCTCGCGTCCCACAGATGGCGGTGCAGATCCAGACGGAACCGCCGGTCGGGGGCCCGGTATCCGTGCGGACCCGCCCCGTACCCGGGCGACGCCCGGCCGTCCCACACGGCGAGACTCAGGCGCTGCCCGGCTTCCGCCCACGCGGGAGCGGTGCGCACGACCAGGTGCACGGGGCGCGGGTCCCCGGGGGCGTCGTACCGGGCGAGCGTGACGGTGGCACCGGATCTCAGGAAGCCGTCGGGCGCGGTCCTGGGCATGTGCCACCGAAGCAGATCGGGGGCCAGCCTGCGCAGGTCCGCCCGGAGGCGGCCGGCCAGGTCGCCGCCGTGGGCACGCCCGACGGTACGCAGGTCGAGATCGACGTCGAATCCGGCGGCGGCGCACGCTCCCGCCCAGTCACCGGCGGCACGTCGGGCCGTCGCGGTCTTGATCATGAGGGGCGGCACGGCGATCTCGCGCACGCGCAGCCAGAAGGAAAGGCGGGAATCCTCGAACGCGGTCCCGGTGAGCATCAGCACTCACCTTGCGCGGTCGGGACCCCCAATCTGCAGGCACGTTGAGTAGTCATCGGCGGGAGCGTAGCCCCGGACCCGCGCGCGGGGCCACACCTTTTTCCTCCCGCCCGTGTCACTCGAAGAACTTGAGGCTCCAGCCGGTGTCGGTGGGGGCGCCCGGGACGTTGGCGCGGCTGTAGGTGATGTCGCCCCACCAGCTGAACGTACCCGTGTACCAGAACCTGTTCGCCCACGAGTACGGCGTGCCCTTCGCGACCGCGTGGTACATCAGGGGGAACCGAGGGCCGGCCGGAGGGCTCGTACCGATGTCGCCGTCGAGCAGTACGAAGCTGTGGTGACCGGGCCCGTCGACGTACAGGGTCGGGTCCCAGCCGGCCATCATCGTCGCGCGGTGGGAGCCGAACAGGCAGCCGTTCGACTTGTACCAGTCCCAGACGTACGTGGGGTCACCGCCGGACCGGAGCCGCAGGTCTGCCATGCAGTACCGGTCGCTCCAGCTGCCGTTGGCGGAGTACACGATGTGCAGCTGCCCGTTCGGATCTCTGATCGCCTCGGGGGCCTCGTTGATGAACGGGTTGCCGACGACCCGTTCCCAGCTCTCGCGCGGCTGCGAGATGACGTACCGCGCGCCGGTCGGTGTGGTCGGGCTGCTCATCCGGGTGATGTAGAGGTTCTGTTCGACGTCGGTGTCGCCGGCCCAGCCGGACCAGACGAACCAGCGCTGACCGTTGAAGGTGAACAGGGTGCCGTCGATGGCCCACTTGTCGTCGGCGAGCGCGAGCTTCGTCTCGGCGGTGTACCCGCTGTCGGGTGAGGCCGAGCTGATGACGTACATCCGGTGGGCCGCACCCCGGCCGGCCGCGAAGTAGACGTAGTAGCGCCCGCCGTCCCTCACGATCTCCGGGGCCCAGACCTCGCCGAGACCCCGGGTGTCCGACCAGACCTGGCGGGCGGGGGCAGAGGCGAGGGCATCCGTCGACGCGGCCCGACGCACGGCGATGCCGCCACCGGTCGACTGCACCGAGACGTAGGTGGCGCCGACGCGGAGCACGCTGGGGTCCGCGGCCCGCAGACCGGTCTGGCCGGCGTGCGCGGACTCGGCGGAGGAAAGGGACATCGCTGCGGCGAGCACGACGGACAGCGCGAAGGCGGTGATGCCCGAGAGGCAACGAGAAAGCTTCATCATCCCGCTCCATGGTCGGCCACCGCGCCGACACGGCACCTGGGCAGGGCGTCGGCGAGGCGGGCAGGGGCTGTTCAGGATTGTGCCGGAGAGGGTGCGGCGACGGTCGGGCCGCAGCGGCTCCCCGCTTCCCACCGACATGTACATCGATGCAAAGAGCGCTCTCCCAGCATTGCGATTGATCCTGCGCATGTCAACGATGTGGGTGGGTGGGTGTGGCCCCACGACGTGCGAGGGGCGTGGACAGGCCATGACTTCAATGGGCTGTCCAATGGGTTCCGATTGAACAACTCCCGGACGACCGGCTCCTGTCGGGGTGTGGTGCGCCCGAGTTGCGGGAGGTGACGAGGGGGCCAAAGGTGGTTATGTCTTCCTCGCGCCCGTCGAGCTGTGGATTTCCGGACGTCGGGCCGACACGAGCGGATCCAGGGCGGAACAACGCGTCCCGAGCATCTGGAGCCATCATGCCCAAGACCTCCCGGCGGCACATCGTCCGCCTCGTCGGCGCGTCCTGCCTGGCTGCCACATTCACTCTGCCAGGTGTGACCGCCGCCGTGGCAGGGCCCGAAGCCGTCGCCGGTGCCATGAGCGGGACACCCGCCGAGCCCACACCCCCGCCCCCGCCGCCGAGCCCTCCTGAACCGCCACCCGAACCGCCGCCCGAACCGCCACCTCAGCCGTCGGACCCGCCGCCGGAGACCCCGCCGCCCGCGGACACGCAGCCGGCCACACCGCCCTCCGCCGAACGTCCGACGCAGTCGGACGCCCCGCCACCCCCGGACGGGACTTCGCAACCGGAAGAGCCCGGGGAGCTGAGGGCGGAGGCGGAGAGGCAGGCGGAGGGCTGAGGACCGAGAGCACTGCGAGGCGGAGGCCGTCCGCTCCCTGCCGCGACCTCAGCCGTCGGTACGTTCCAGGTGGTGCGTCCCCGTCGGTGCGCGTTCCGGCGCGCAGCCCGGAGGCGGGCGAGGGGAATGGCCTCAGCGCCGCGAGGGCGGCAGTCCGCGCACTCCGTCCAGTTTCGCGCCCGTGAGGCGCACACCGGTCAGGATCGCGCCGGTCAGGTCCGCGTCGCTCATGTCCGCGCCGGTCAGGTTCGCGCCGGTCAGGTCCGCCAGGGTCAGATCCGCAAAGGCCAGACGCGCGTCGGTCAGGTCCGCGCCCTTCAGGTCCGCGCCGGTCAGGTTCGACCCGTTCATGTTCGCGGTGCGGAATGTGGTGCGCTTCAGGACGGCACTGCTCAGGACGGCCCCGTTCAGTTCCGCGCCCGTCAGGCGGGCGCCGGTCAGGTCCGCACCGGACAGGTCCGCCTTGTTCAGGTTCGCCTCGTTCAGGTCCGCCCCGGACACGGAAGCGACCGACAGGGTCGCGCCGGCCAGGCTCGAGCCGCGGAGGACGGTCCCGGTCAGGTCCGCGTTGGTCAGGTCCGCGCCGGTCAGGTCCGCGCCGGTCAGGTCCGCACCGGACAGGTCCGCACCGGACAGGTCCGCCTCCTGGAAGATCATCCCGGCGAATCTGCTGCCGCCCTGCCCGGACCGCAGTCCCCTCAAGTCGGTGCGATTCACGTCCAGCCCGAATGTCTCGACCTCGAGCGGACGTTCGGCCAGGACGCCCATCGCCGCCTCGACATCGGTCGGCAGTGTGACCGCCGGCGCCACGGTCTGCTTCCTGTCGACGCCGGCTTCGGGCAGGGGCGCATGCCGTCGTACGTAAGCGGTCAGGACGGAGACGACTGTGGGATGGTCCCGGACGGAGTCCTGCATGATGCGCTCCAGGCCGTAGACACCACCCAGAGGCACGTCCACGGAATCCGATCCCAGGTTGGTGATCGCGGCGTTGAAGCGGTTGGTGATCTGCCCCTGCTCGCTGATCCGCAGTTGCTTGTTGGCCTGCCCCACCTGCATCCAGGTGAACAGCAGCGCGGCCAGCGCGGCCAGCGCGGCCAGTCCCGGCAAGCTGACCACCATCAGTCCGAGCCAGTCCAGCCCGCTGCGGGCCTTGGAGCCGCTCGCCTCGGCCTTACGCCTCCGCTGCCGGCGACGGCGCCCCGCGGCGCGCCTGAGTGCAAGCCGTCGGAACTGTCCCGCGCCGAATTCCTTCTTCACCGTGCCCATGGCACGCCATGGAGCGGATACGGCCACGAAGCCACACCGCCAGGACACACGAACGGGCGCGCACGAACCACGGTGCGTACCGGCCGGCCCGCCCCTCCCCGAAACGCTGTGTCCCGCTCGGGAGGGGCTTTCCGGGTTCCGCCGGAGTACGCGGCGTCAGCGGTATATGAATGTCGGGATCAGGCCGTTCTCATGGGAACCGGTGATGAGTCCGATCCGCAAGTGTCATGAACCTTGTCAGTTCGACGGCGCGAGCTCTATTGTCGCGGGCAGAAAGCGCTTTCCCCTCCTGGGTCACGTCCGGTGGAAGCGTCCGTCGCGGCGGCCATCGCGACGGGCGCGCACGAGCCGCCACAGGTCAGGCCCAGGGCTTCATCCAGGACGTCGACGGCAGTGGAACGACGGTGTGCGACACCGGTTCGCCGCTGTGGCCGACAACCTCGCACGTCCGGGCCGGGCGGGTTCCGTCCGCCCGATCGCATCGAGAAGTACCTGCACAACTGGCCGACGAGCGCCGCCCGGTGACGAACCGGCGGCCTCGGTGGCTTCGCCGTTGCGACCGCGGCATGGAGCAGCAACACAGCTTGTGAAGATGAATGGGGACACGAAGATGAGACGACCAGGCGCACTGCGACTCAACGCTGCACTGGCCACGTTGGCCGTGGCGGCCGCGACCGGTGTGGTGCTGACGATGCCCGAGGCGTCGGCCGCGGTCACCGGCAGCGCCACCGGCTACGCCACCCAGAACGGCGGGACCACCGGCGGTGCCGGCGGGCAGACGGTGCGGGCCACCACGGGGACCGCGATCCACACCGCTCTCTGCGGCCGGGCCAGCAGCAGCACCCCGATCACCATCGAGGTCGAGGGCACGATCAACCACGGCAACACCGCGAAGGTGTCGGGCGACAGCTGCAACACCGCCGCCGGTGTGATCGAGCTCAAGCAGATCAGCAACGTCACGATCGTCGGTGTCGGCAGCGGAGCGGTCTTCGATCAACTGGGCATCCACATCCGTCAGTCCAGCAACATCATCATCCAGAACGTGACCGTCAAGAACGTCAAGAAGTCCGGCTCGCCGACCTCCAACGGCGGTGACGCCATCAGCATGGAGAGCGACGTCCGCAACGTCTGGGTCGACCACACGACCCTGGAGGCGTCGGGCGGTGAGTCGGAGGGGTACGACGGCCTCTTCGACATGAAGGACAACACGCAGTACGTCACGCTGTCCTACAGCACTCTGCGCAACTCCGGCCGTGGCGGCCTCATCGGGTCCAGCGAGTCCGACGTCTCGAACGGTTACGTGACCTTCCACCACAACCTGTACGAGAACCTCGACTCGCGCGCGCCTCTGCTGCGCGGCGGCATCGCGCACATCTACAACAACTACTACGTGAAGCTCAAGGAGTCGGGCATCAACTCCCGGGCCGGCGCGCGTGCCAAGGTGGACAACAACTACTTCAAGGACTCGAAGGACGTCCTGGGCACGTTCTACACCGACGCCGCCGGATACTGGCAGGTCAGTGGCAACACCTTCGACAACGTGACCTGGTCGGCCCCGGGCTCCGACAACAAGCCCGCAGGGCCCAACCCGACATCGAACACCACTGTCAGCATCCCCTACTCCTACAAGCTCGACGGTGCGAGCTGTGTGCCGGGGATCGTGGCCGAGACGGCCGGCGCCAACAAGGGTCTGAAGGTGTCGGACGGGAACTGCTCGCCGCAGACCCCGACCCCGACCCCGGACCCCACCGACCCGACGCCGGACCCGACGGACCCCACGCCGGACCCGACCGACCCCACCCCGCCCAGCGGAACCAATCTCAGCATCGGCGCCGGCGCCGACGGCTCCAGCAAGGCCAGTGGATCGAGCTACGGCAATGTGCGGGACGGTGACATGAGCACCTTCTGGTCGCCGGCCGGCTCGACCGGTTCCATCTCGGTCAAGTGGGGAACCGCCACCTCCGTCTCCAAGATCAACATTCGCGAGGCCTCGGGTTCCACCGGCAGCATCGGGTCCTGGAGGGTCATCAACGGCGACACCGGTGCCGTCCTGGCCTCCGGCAGCGGGGCGGGCGTCATCGCGATCCCGAAGACCTCGTCGAAGAAGCTCACCTTCGAGATCACCAGCTCCACCGGGACCCCGAAGGTCGCCGAGTTCGAGACGTACGCCGGATAGCGGCACGGTCCCGGCGTCGGTCCGGGACCTGGCGGAGCCCCCGGAAACCTCGGGGAAGCGGTAACGCACGAGGCGGCACGCCGGGACCCCGGCGTGCCGCTGACCGCCCGGGAGCGGGGGCCGTCGGACGCGACGGCCCCCGCTCACGTGTGCCGAGGGACGATGCGGTGCCGGCGGCGTCACCGCATCGGCCCACCGCTGATCAGGCACCCTGGCTGGAGGGCCGCGGGCACGCTCCGAGGGTGAGTGCCGCGCGGCGGCGCAGGTGCCGTCCGCCCCGCCCCGTCGGGGCGACCGCCGCGTACGAGCCCTGTGGTGGAATCGGCAGGCCGAGCCGGCCGAACCCCCGTCGGCTGTCCCCGGCCGAACCCTGCCGGCTGTCCCCGACCGAACCCCGCCGGCCGTCCCGATCCCGACGCGCGAGAAGGAACCCACCATGACCAGCACAGACTCCGCACCCTCGGTATCCGGTCCGATCTGGTCCGCGAAGATCTTCGACGGCTCCTGGCGCACCGCCGCCGCCGGCGGCACCCTCGACGTGACCGCCCCCGCCACCGGTGAGGTCGTCGCGACCGTGGGCGCGGCCACCGCCGGGGACGTCGGCACCTCCGTCGCGACGGCGAGGGCGGCGCAGCGTGCCTGGGCGAGGCGCAGCTACGCCGAGCGGGCACAGGTCTTCATCAAGGCGTCCGCGCTGCTGGCCGCGGAGCCGGACCGTATCGTGCGGTGGCTCGTACCTGAGTCCGGTTCCGGTCAGGGCAAGGCTCAGTTCGAGGTCGGTCTGCTCGTCTCCGAGCTCAACGAGGCGGCGGCACTGACCTCGGAGCCCTACGGCGAACTGCTGCGCAGCTCGAAGTCCCGCCTGTCCGCCGTGCGCCGGGTCCCGCTGGGTGTCGTGGGTGTCATCAGCCCGTTCAACTTCCCGGCCATCCTCGCCCTGCGTTCGGTGGCCCCGGCACTGGCCGCGGGCAACGCGGTGATCCTCAAGCCCGACCCGCGCACCCCGGTCTCCGGCGGCCTCGCTCTCGCCGAGCTGTTTGCCGACGCCGGACTGCCCGAAGGTCTGCTGCACGTCCTGCCTGGCGGAGCCGACGTGGGCGAGGCCCTGGTCGCACACCCGGACGTGCCCTGCATCTCCTTCACCGGCTCCACGCCGGCCGGCCGGGCCATCGGCACCGCAGCCGCCCCGCTGCTCAAGAAGGTCCACCTGGAACTGGGCGGCAACAACGCCCTGCTGGTCCTCCCGGACGCCGATCTGGAGGCCGCGGCCTCGGCGGGTGCCTGGGGGTCCTTCCTGCACCAGGGGCAGATCTGCATGGCCACCGGACGGCATCTGGTGCACGCCTCCCAGGCGGCCGGGTACGCCGCCCTGCTCGCCGAGAAGGCGAACAGCATCCCGGTGGGCGACCCCACCGACCCGGCCAACCCGCTCGGCCCTGTCATCGACGAGCGGCAGCGCGACAGGATCCACTCCATCGTCACGCGCTCCGTCGAGCAGGGCGCCGAGCTCGCGGCGGGTGGCACCTACGAGGGCCTGTTCTACCGGCCCACCGTCCTGACCGGTGTCCCGCCGGCCTCCCCGGCGTTCGCCGAGGAGGTGTTCGGCCCGGTGGCCCCTGTGGTCGCCTACGAGACCGTCGACGAGGCCATCGACATCATCAACGCCTCCGAGCACGGGCTGTCCGTCTCGATCCTCACGGGCAACCCCTTCGCCGCGTGGGAGCTCGCCGACCGGATCGAATCGGGCGCGGTGCACATCAACGACCAGACGGTGGACGACGAGGCGGTGGCTCCCTTCGGCGGCACCAAGGCATCCGGGACGGGGGGCCGTTTCGGGGGGAAGGCGAGCCTGGACACCTTCTCCGAGGTGCAGTGGATCACCGCACAGGCACACATCGAGCGCTACCCCTTCTGACCGTACGGCGGCGCCCCTGGGGCCGCGCCGCAGGAGCGCCTCGCCCGGGACGGTCCCTTCGTGCCGGTCGTCGGCCCGACGGGTACTGCCATCATGGGCATCGAGTCCCTGGTCCGGCTCGGTGTGCGTCCGAGCCGGACCGGCTGCCTACCGCCCCCGGGCGAAGGATCGCGTCGGCCGACCCGCACCGTTCCCGCCGCCCGCACCTCCCCTTCCCGGAGTACCCCTTGAGCAGTGACACCGGCCACCTCGGTCACACCCTCGACGTCCAGGCGATCCGTGCCTGCTTCCCGGCCTTGAAGTCGGGGACCGCCCGATTCGACGCGCCGGGCGGCACCCAGACACCCCAGCAGGTCATCGACGCGATCACCGAAGCCCTCACCCGCCCGCTCGCCAACCGCGGAGTGCTCACGGAGGGCGGGCGCAACGCGGAGGCGATCGTCGCCGGTGCGCGGCGGGCCCTGGCCGACCTGCTCGGATCGGAAGCCGATTCGGTCGTGTTCGGGCGCAGTGCCACACAGCTCGTCTACGACCTCGCTCGCACCCTCGCCAAGGACTGGGGGCCGGGGGACGAGGTGGTCGTGTCCCGGCTGGACCACGACTCGAACATACGGCCCTGGGTGCAGGCCGCCGAGGCGGTGGGAGCGACGGTCCGGTGGGCCGACTTCGACCCCGCGACGGGCGAGCTCGGTGCCGAGCACATCGCAGCCGTGCTGTCCGGCCGCACCCGGCTCGTCGCCGTCACCGCCGCCTCCAACCTCATCGGCACCTGCCCCGACATCCCGGCCCTCGCGGCTCTGGTGCACGGGGCCGGGGCGCTCTTCCACGTCGACGCGGTGCACTACGCCTCGCACGCCGAGGTCGACCTGGCCGCACTCGGCGCGGACACCCTGGTCTGCTCGCCGTACAAGTTCCTCGGACCCCATCTCGGCGTGCTGACCGGGCGGCGGGAACTGCTCCACAGCCTCCGTCCGGACAAGCTGCTGCCCTCCAGCGACGCCGTCCCCGAGCGTTTCGAGCTGGGCACGCTGCCCTACGAACTGCTGGCGGGTGCGACGGCGGCCGTGGACTTCCTCGCGGGACTCGTCCCCGGCGCCGGCGGCCGGCGGGACGGCCTGAGCCGTACGTTCACGGCACTCGCCTCGCACGAGGACCGGCTCCGCGGCCGCATCGAGGACGGCCTGGCGACGCTGGACGGCGTCACGGTGCATTCCCGCGCGGCACGGCGCACCCCGACCACCCTGTTCACGGTGGCCGGCAGGAAGCCGGCGGACGTCTCCCGGCACCTGGCCGAACGTGGCGTGGACGCGCCGGCGGGATCCTTCTACGCGCTGGAGGCGTCCCGCAGGCTCGGACTGGGCGAGGAGGGCGGTGTACGGGTCGGCCTCGCTCCGTACACGAGTGACGACGACGTGGACCGGCTCCTGAACGCGCTCGACGTGCCCCGCCGCTGACAGGCGAAAGGGGCGGGGCCCCGGTCCTCCGCCGCCTGTTCCCGGAGTGTCCCGGCAGGCGGGCGCGGGGCCTGTCAGCGCCAGTCGGGAGCGCCGGAGGCGGGGGAGAGGACACTCTCGATCTTGGTCCGGATCTCCCGCATGACGGTCACGACCCGGGCCTCGTGCTCCTCGCTGAGCCGCACCACCGGCACCGAGCAGCTGATGGCGTCGACGGCCGGTGCGTCGTACCGCAGGGCGAAGCCGAAGCCCGCGATGCCCGTCACGGTTTCCTCGCGGTCGATGGAGTAACCGCGCTCGCGGACACCGGCGAGGTCGGCGAGCAGGGTGGTGCGTTCGGTGTGCGTGTTCTCCGTACGGGGCGTCAGAGGCCCCTGGGATAGGGGTAGTTCGTCATCCGGGCGCTCGGCGAGCAGGGCCTTGCCGAGCGCTCCGGCGTGGGCCGGGATCCGGCGGCCGACCCGGCTGATGGTGCGCAGGTACTCGTGGGACTCGCGGGTCGCGAGATAGACGACGTTGGGGCCGTCGAGCCGGGCGAGATGGATCGTCTCGCCGAGCGCGTCCGAGGCCTCGTCGAGATAGGGGCGGGCGGCGCGCACATGCGGGTCGCTGTCCAGGTAGCTCGTCCCTGTGTGCAGGGCTCGGATGCCGATGCCGTACAGGGACCCGGTCGTGTCGGTGCGCACCCAGCCGCAGTCGATGAGGGTCCGCAGCAGCTGGTACATGCTGCTGCGCGGTACACCGAGCTCCTCGGCGAGTTCGTCCAGCCGGGCCGGCCGGTCGCCCCGGGCGGCGAGGAGTTCGAGCAGCGCGACGGTACGGGACGCCGACTTCACCCCGCGGACCCCGCTGTTCTCCTGCATCTCCACATCGTAAATCCGCGCTGTCGCACCCATTGACCGCGTCGCGTTCACCCGCCTAACCTCCGTTCTCATACATGTACGCCATCTGCATATGAGGATGAGATCTGTGGAGCGGTTCGATGTGGACCCCGAAGGCGTTGCCCAGCGGCTGCGGGACGGCATGGCGGGTGGGGTGCTGGCCTTCCCCCTCACGAGCTTCCGGGAGGACGGCAGCCTCGACCTGGAGTCGTACAGGGCGTATCTGACCGCCCAGGTGGCCACCGCGCCCGGTGCGTTGTTCCCGGCCTGCGGAACCGGTGAGTTCGGTGCCCTGGAGGAGGACGAGTACCGCGCGGTCGTCCGGACCGCCGTCGAGGTCGCCGGCGGGCAGCTGCCGGTGGTGGCGGGCACCGGCTACGGATGGGCGCAGGCAGTGCGCTTCGCCCGCATCGCGGAGGAGGCCGGAGCCGACGCCCTGCTGGTCATGCCCCACTACCTCGTCGCGGCCCCGCAGGACGGACTGGTCGAGCAGCTGCGCCGGATCGCGGGCGGCACGCGGCTGCCCCTGATCGCCTACCAGCGGGGCCAGGTCACCTTCACCGCCGACAGCGTGCGCCGGATCGCCGAGATCCCCACGGTCGTCGGCATCAAGGACGGGCACAGCGACCTCGACCGGCTACAGCGCCTCACCCTCGCCGCACCCGACGGGTTCCTCTTCTTCAACGGCGCCGCCACCGCCGAGATCCAGGCGCGCGCCTACGCGACCGTGGGCGTCCCCGCCTACTCCTCGGCCGTCCACGCGTTCGCGCCCGAGATCGCCGACGCCTTCTTCACCGCGCTGCGGGACGGGGAGGACGCGGTGACGCGGAAGCTGCTGCGCGACTTCTTCGTCCCGCTGGTCGAGCTGCGCGACCGGGTTCCCGGGTACGCCGTGTCCTTGGTCAAGGCCGCTGCCCGGCTGCGAGGGCTGCCGGTCGGGCCCGTACGCGCCCCGCTCGTCGATCCCGGCCCGTCCGACCTCGCCGACCTGGAGAAGATCCTCGACGCCGGGCTGGAGCTGGTCGGCGCCGCCCGCCACCGCACCGCCTGAGCCTCGCCCCCACCGCTCCGGCCGACGGCTCCCGCCGGGGGCCGGCCGGGGCCCGAGGTTCCACAGCCCCCACAGTCCGACAGTTCAAAGGGGAACTGACATGCCGCTCCTCGTGGTCGGGATCAGCGTTCTGGTGCTGCTGATCCTGATGACCCGTATGAAACTCAACGGCTTCGCCGCACTCCTGCTCGTGGCGGTCGGCGTAGCGCTGGTCCAGGGGATCCCGGCGATCGAGATCCCGGACGTCCTCTCGGAGGGCATCGGGGACCAGATCGGCGACACGATGCTCACCATCGGCCTCGGCGCCATGGTCGGCCGGGTCATGGGCGACTCCGGGGCGGCCCAGCGGATCGCGGGCAAGCTGCTCGACGCCTTCGGGCCGCGCGGGGTCCAGGTGGCCATGGTGGTCACGTCCATGCTCATCGGCGTGACCATGTTCTACGAGGTCGCCTTCATCATCATCGTGCCCATCGCGTTCACCCTCGTCAGGGTCACCGGCGTGAACCTGCTCTGGGTGGGCCTGCCGATGTCGATCTCCCTGTCCACGATGCACAGCTTCCTGCCGCCGCACCCCGGCCCCACAGCCGTGGCCGCGACCTTCCACGCCTCCGTCGGGCACACCCTCTTCTACGGCCTCTTCATCGCGGTACCGGCCGGCGCCCTCGTCGCGCTCCTGTGGCCGCGGCTGCCGTTCGTCAGGGCGATGAACCCCTCCATCCCCAAGGGCCTGGTCAGTGAGCGTGAGTTCACCGACGAGGAGATGCCCGGCATGGGCTGGTCGTTGTTCGTGGCCCTCTTCCCGGTGGTGCTCATCGCCGGTGCGGCCGTGACCGACATGCTCGCCCCCGGCGAGAGCCCCTTCCTGCACGCGGTCGCCTTCATCGGCTCGGCACCGATCGCCCTCCTGCTCGCACTCCTCCTCGCGGCCTGGGCGTTCGGACCGCGGATCGGACGCAGCCTGTCCGACGTCAGCGCCTCCTGCGCCTCGGCCGCCCAGGCGATGGCGATGATCCTCCTCGTCATCGGCGCGGGCGGCGCCTTCAAGAACGTCCTCGTCGAAGGCGGGATATCCGACTACATCAAGGAGATCACCGAGCACTGGGCGATCTCGCCGATCATCCTGGCCTGGCTCATCGCCGCCATCCTCCGCATAGCGCTCGGTTCGGCGACCGTCGCGGTGGTCACCGCCTCCGGCGTGGTGCTGCCGCTCCTGGCGGGCAGCGGCGTCCACCCCGAAATGATGGTGCTCGCCGTCTCCTGCGGATCGATCGCCTTCTCCCACGTCAACGACCCCGGGTTCTGGCTGTTCAAGGAGTACTTCAACCTCTCGGTCATCCAGGCGATCAAGGTCCGCACCGGCTACACGACGGTGCTCGCGGTGCTCGGCCTCGGCGGCGTCCTCGCGGCCGAGTGGGCCCTCGACGCCATCGGTCTCTGACCACCCGCCCCCCCCCCAGCCCGGCCCCTTCTCGCACCCAAGGAACCCGACCAGATGAACCAGCCGACCATCACGCACTTCGCCGTCTATCCCGTCGCCGGCCGCGACTGCATGGAGCTGAACCTCTCAGGCGCCCACGGCCCCTTCTTCACCCGCAACATCGTCGTCCTCACCGACTCCGAAGGCCGTACGGGACTGGGGGAGGTGCCCGGAGGCGAGAAGATCACCCGGACCCTGCGGGACTCCGAGTCGCTGGTCGTCGGCTCGAAGGCCGGCGACTACAAGCGCGTCCTGCGCGAGATCGGCAGTCGCTTCGCGGACCGCGACTCGGGCGGACGGGGCGCCCAGACCTTCGACCTGCGGACCACCGTGCACGCCGTCACCGCGGTCGAGTCGGCGCTGCTCGACCTGCTGGGCCAGCACCTCGACGTGCCCGTCGCGGCGTTGCTGGGCGACGGTCAGCAACGGGACTCCGTAAGGGTGCTGGGCTACCTCTTCTACGTCGGCGACCCCGACCGCACCGACCTGGAGTACGTCCGCGAGCCCGGCGCCGACGTCGACTGGTACCGCGTCCGGCACGAGGAGGCGCTCACGCCCGAGGCGATCGTCCGCCAGGCCGAGGCCGCCTACGAGCTCTACGGCTTCCGGGACTTCAAGCTGAAGGGCGGAGTGCTCGCCGGCACGGACGAGGTCAGGGCCGTCCGCGCGCTCAAGGACCGCTTCCCCGAGGCACGGATCACCCTGGACCCGAACGGTGCCTGGTCACTGCGCGAAGCGGTCGAGCTGTGCTCCCCGCTGGTGGGCACCCTCGCCTACGCCGAGGACCCCTGCGGGGCGGAGGACGGCTACTCGGGGCGGGAGATCCTCGCCGAGTTCCGCCGTGCGACGGGCCTTCCGACCGCGACCAACATGATCGCCACCGACTGGCGGCAGCTGACCCACGCCCTGGCCCTGCAGTCGGTGTCCATCCCGCTGGCCGACCCGCACTTCTGGACCATGCAGGGATCGGTACGCGTGGCGCAGCTGTGCAACGACATGGGCCTGACCTGGGGCTGTCACTCGAACAACCACTTCGACATCTCGCTCGCCATGATCACGCACTGCGGCGCCGCCGCTCCGGGTGAGTACAACGCCCTGGACACGCACTGGATCTGGCAGGAGGGCCTGGAACGGCTCACCGCCAGCCCGCCGCGCATCGCCGACGGCGAGATCGCCGTCCCCGACGCCCCCGGGCTGGGCGTCGAACTCGACATGGACCGCCTCCTCGCGGCCCACGAGCTCTACAGGAAGGAGGCGTTGGGGGCCCGCGACGACGCCGACGCCATGCAGTACCTCGTACCCGGCTGGACGTTCGACGCCAAGCGGCCCTGCCTGGTGCGGTAGACACCTCCCCGGACGGACGGTGGGGGGAGCGGAGCGGGAGGTTCCCCCACCGGCCCCGGGGCGGCCACCCGGGGTGGAGCCACGGCGACCGCCGAGGAGGTCAGGACGACCGGGAGGCCGTTGCCATGAGCCGCGCCGTCCACCCGCGCACGGCCTCAGTGAGCTCGGGTGTGACGAAGGCCTTGAGCGTGTCGTCCACGGTCCCGTCGGGCCCTACGACCAGACCGGTGCGTCCTTCAAGAGCCGGGTCGGTGGCGGCGGCCAGAGGACCCTTCGCGGCGGATGTGACGGGAGCCGAGACACCCTTCCGGATCTCCTCCCAGTGGGGACGCAGCGCCGGCGGCAGGATGTCGATGGTCATCTGCGCGGCGTTGTCCGTCGCGGCGGCGCCGGGATCGGCCGCGAGGACCGAGATGCCCCGGGGCGCCAGACGTTCGGCGAGCTCCATCGAGTGTGCGAGATGGGCCAGTTTGGCCCGTCCCGTCGCGGCCAGACCGTAGTGGGGCCCCGGCGGTTCGGCTTCGTCGAACACGTTCTGCGCCGCCGCGATGGCGCTCGACGTGACGTTGACTATGCGGCTCGGGGCCGCCGCGGCGAGCGAGTCGGCCAGTGCCTCCGTGAGGACGTAGGGCGAGAGGTGGTTGAGGGCGATGCTCGCCTCGATCCCCTCCGGGCTCTGCCGGCGCTCGGTCCACATGCCGCCCACGTTGTTCACCAGCAGGTTAAGACCGCCTTCACCGGCGAGCCGCTCTCCCAGCCGCCGGGTCTCGGCGACCGACGACAGATCTGCGCGGACGAAACGTCCCGCCCGGCGCCCGGCGGCCTCGTCGACGCGGGCCACCGCAGCCTCTCCCCGGGCCGGGTCGCGTGCGACGAGGGTGACGTACCACCCCTGACGTGCCAGTCCGAGGGCGGTCTCCAGGCCGATGCCGCCGGTGCCGGCGGTCACCACTGCCCTCAGGGCGTGCTCAGTCATCCGTGCTCCTGTTCGATGCTTCGTCCGTGGGGCGGGGCGCCCTCCGTCCGTGCCTTCAGCAGACAGGCCGGAAGCCGATGATGGAAGTTCCGATCCGGCATGGCCCGATGCCGGTCCGGCATGACCTCAGGTGGGAGCATGTGCGTATGGGTGACGTCGAGATCCGGCAGGTCCACTACTTCATAGCTGTGGCGGAGGAGGGCAATTTCACCCGCGCCGCACAACGACTGGCGATGACGCAGCCCGCCCTCTCCCGGGCGATCCTGGCCCTGGAGAAGGCCATGGGCGCCGCGCTGCTCCTGCGCACCCCGAAAGGTGTCACGCTCACCGCCGCCGGGCGGGCGATGCTGGAAGAGGGCAGGACACTGCTGGCGCAGGCGGGGAACGTGACCTCGCTGGTACGCCGGGCGGCCGAGCAGCAGGCCTCGGTGACGATCACGGGCCCCGGCTGCGACGCGGCGCTGCTGGACGGGATGATCCGGTCGTACAACGAAGCCGCCCCGTCGCATCCGGCCCGGATGACCGTCGGCACGATCGACGACCAGCTCGACCGGCTGCGTTCGGGTCAGGCCGACATCGCCCTCCTGCGCGTCTCTCCGGGGGAACACGGACTGGAGAGTGTCGTACTGCGCCGGGAGAGCGTCTGTGTACTGGTGGGTGCCCGACACCGGCTGGCGGGGAGGGAGAGCCTGCGGATCGCCGACCTCGCCGGTGAACCACTCCTCGGCTGGCAGGGCCCGGGTGCTCAGCTCGACGCCCCGGGGCTCTGGCCGGACGGGCTGCCGGGGACGCCGGGACCGCGGGTGAGCGACGGTCTGCAGATGCTGGCGGTGGTCCGGATCGGGCAGGCGGTTGCGCTGGCCGCCCCGCCGTCGGACGGCGCCGGTGCGCCGGAGGGAACCGTCAGCATCCGCCTGGAGGACGGGCCGGCCGTGCCCCTGCGGCTGATCTGGCGGAGGGACCGGACGACGCCGGGCGTCCGGAGCTTCGTCCGGCACACCGTCGCGTCGTTCCGGGCGCCGGCACGGAGCGCGGCGGCGTCGGACTGGTCGGCCTCGGACGGGCCGGAGGCGATCCGGTCCGCCGCGTCGGCCGGCTGATCGACGGGCGCAGTACCCGCGAGGCCAGACTCCGAGAAGCGGGTCGTGTCATCCGGCGGATCGCCGAGGAGGACAGCCCGCACCCGGAGACCGGGCAACCGCGCCGGACCACCTTCTTCCTGCTCCGGGCGCCGGCGGACACCCCTGACGCATGGCAGCACCGGGTGCGGGGCGCCGACGCCGGTCCGACCCGCGCCTGCCGCTTCGTGCCCCTGCTCCTGCGGGAGCCACTGGCGGACGCCCAGGGCATGTGGCTGGGGCACGTCGAGGGCTGAGGGGCACTGAGAGCCCCGGCCCGTACCGAGAGGCTTCCGGCTGTGCGTGCCCCCGGCCCCGTACCGAGAGGCCTCCGGCCGTGCGTGCACGCTGCCCGTACCGAGAGGCATCCGGCGGTGTCAGTGCCCGCTCCCACCGCTCTCGTGGCCGCCCGGAGTGCCGCCCCCGTGTCCGTCCGACGGGGCGTCCTCGTGCTGGTCCGTGGGGCGGTCCCCATGTCCCGAGGGGTCCTCGGGACGCGGAGTCCCCGCCTCGGCTCCGGACGGCATGGTAAATGCCGCCGTTCGGACGGTGCCGCCGTGCTTGAACTCCAGGAACAGCCGGTAGGTGGCGGCGCTGGGCGCCGTCGCGGTGAACGAGACGTCCGGCCCTGGCTCCGTGGAGCCGTCACCGGGCTCGCCGTCCGGGTGGACGTGGAGATAGGCCAGGTCGCCGGCGCGCAGGGCGACGAGGTGACCGTACGCGCCCAGGTGGGGCTGGAGACCGGTGACGGGCCGGCCGTCCTTCCGCACGGTGAAAGTGATGTGCTCCGGCAGGCCCGGGCGCAGGGCGCCGTTCAGGGAGACCGTGTACCCGTCGGCCTCGGCCGTCGGTGCGGGCTTGGGGAGTTCCTTCGCCTTGTAGTGCCCGGACACGGCAAGGTCGGCGCCCAGCGTGAGGCCGGCGGCGTTCCTGCCGGCCGGCGTGAAGTCGGCGAAGACCCGGTAGTCGCCCGCCGCGGGCAGCTTGACGGGGGTGCTCCAGGTGCCGTCGGCCGCCCGGGTGGGGTGCAGGTGGCGGTAGGTGCCCAGGTCGCGCGAGGCGAGGATCAGATGGAGCTCCTTGTCGTGCTCACGCTGGAATGACGTGACCGGCCGGCCCGCGCGGTCGAGGACGGCGAAGCGCAGCTCGCTCCGCCGGTCGGCCTCCACGCGCGGGGTCCTGAGGTCGAGGGTGTAGCCGCCCTCCGAGATCTGGAGGCCTCCGGCGGGAGGGTCGGCGGGGCCGTCGCCGGTGTGCGGCGCGGAGCTCCCGGTGTGGCTGGAGGGGCTGGTGGTGCCGCTCTCGGGCCCGACGGTGAGGCCGATGCCGTAGGCGGCACCGAAGGACGCCGCGAGGGCGGTGGTGAACGCGGTGATCTTCACGGCGGGGTTCATGAGTGCTCCTGTGCTCTCTGCGCGGAGGGCTCGCGATGATTCGACGCCATCGAGCGTATACCCGTAGGGGGTATGTGAAACCCGCCCCGCCCGGACTTGCTCAAGATACGGGTGGGGGGTATACCTAGGGCGTCGGGGCAGATACCCATGAGGGGTATACTGGACCTGTTCGGACGAGGAGTAGTAAATGACCTCCACGACTCCCGGCGCCGCCCGGGTCGAGCTCGCCATCGGCGGCATGACCTGCGCTTCGTGCGCGGCGCGGATCGAGAAGAAGCTGAACCGCATGGAAGGGGTCGAGGCCACCGTCAACTACGCCACGGAGAAGGCGGGAGTCGCTTTCTCCGAGGGCACCTCGGTCGAGGACCTGATCGCCACGGTCGAGGCCGCCGGCTACACCGCCCGGCGCCCGGCCCCGCCCCGCCCCGAGCCGGGCGACGCCGGCGGACCTGCCGTCGGCCGGAGCGAGGACGAACCCGCCGACGACGCGCTGCGGTCCTTGCGGCAGCGCCTCGTCACCGCGGCCCTGCTCGCCGCGCCGGTCATCGCGATGGCGATGGTCCCGGCCCTCCAGTTCGAGTACTGGCAGTGGCTGTCCCTCACGCTCGCCGCCCCTGTCGTCACCTACGCGGCCTGGCCCTTCCACCGTGCCGCCTGGACCAACGCCAGACACGGTGCAGCCACCATGGACACCCTGATCTCGGTCGGTACGTCGGCCGCGTTCCTGTGGTCGCTGTGGGCGCTGTTCTTCGGAACGGCAGGGATGCCGGGCATGACGCATCCATTCGAATTCACCATCGCCCGCAGCGACGGAGCGGGAAACATCTACCTCGAGGCCGCTGCCGGTGTGACGGCCTTCATCCTGGCCGGCCGGTACTTCGAGGCCCGTTCCAAGCGCAAGGCGGGCGCCGCACTCAAGGCGCTCATGGAGCTGGGGGCCAAGGAGGTCACCGTGCTGCGCGACGGCGGAGAGGTCACCCTTCCCACGTCCGGACTGCGGGTCGGCGACCGCTTCCTGGTCCGCCCCGGCGAGAAGATCGCCACGGACGGGACGGTGGTGGAGGGCTCCTCCGCCGTCGACGTCTCGATGCTCACCGGCGAGTCGGTCCCCATCGAGGTCTCGGCCGGCGACCCCGTCACCGGCGCGACCCTCAACGCGGGCGGCCGCCTGGTGGTCGAGGCCACCAGGGTCGGCTCCGACACCCAGCTGGCCCGGATGGCCGCGCTCGTGGAAGAGGCACAGAACGGCAAGGCCGCCGCCCAGCGCCTGGCCGACAGGATCTCCGCGGTCTTCGTGCCGGTCGTCATCGGGCTGGCGCTCGCGACACTCGGCTTCTGGCTCGGCTCGGGAGCCGGGCTCACCGCCGCGTTCACCGCGGCCGTCGCCGTGCTGATCATCGCCTGCCCCTGCGCACTGGGCCTGGCCACGCCCACCGCCCTGCTGGTCGGCACCGGACGCGGTGCCCAGCTCGGCATCCTGATCAAGGGGCCGGAGGTACTGGAGACCACGCGCAGGGCGGACACGATCCTCCTCGACAAGACGGGCACCGTCACCACCGGCCGTATGACGCTGCTGAAGGTCCACACCGCCCGTTCCACGGACGAGGCCGAAGTGCTCCGTCTCGCCGGCTCGTTGGAGCATGCCTCCGAACACCCGATCGCCCGGGCCGTCGCCGAGGGCGCCACCGGCGTCGTGGGCGGACTGCCCACCCCGGAGGACTTCGCCAACGTTCCCGGTCTCGGTGTCCAGGGCGTGGTGGAGGGGCACGCCGTCCTCGTCGGCCGCGAGAAGCTGCTGGCCGAGTGGGCCATCGGGCTCCCCGAGGAGCTCCGGAGGGCCAAGGAGGCGGCCGAGAGGGACGGGAAGACCGTGATCGTCGTGGCCTGGGACGGCGAGGCACGCGCGGTCCTGGAGATCGCCGACGCGGTCAAGGAGACCAGTGCCGAAGCGGTCCGGAGGCTGCGCGCCCTCGGGCTGAAGCCCATCCTGCTGACCGGCGACAACAAGGCGGTCGCCGAGTCGGTCGCGGCCCAGGTCGGCATCGACGAGGTCATCGCCGAGGTCATGCCGCAGGACAAGGCCGACGTCGTCAGGCAGCTCCAGGCGGAAGGCCGCAGCGTCGCCATGGTCGGCGACGGCGTCAACGACGCCGCCGCGCTCGCCCAGGCCGACCTCGGCCTGTCCATGGGGACGGGCACGGACGCCGCGATCGAGGCCGGCGACCTGACCCTCGTACGCGGGGACCTGCGGGTGGCCGCCGACGCGATCCGGCTCTCCCGCAGGACGCTGGGCACGATCCGCTCGAATCTCTTCTGGGCCTTCGCCTACAACGTCGCGGCCCTCCCGCTCGCCGCGGCCGGCCTGCTCAACCCCATGATCGCCGGGGCGGCCATGGCTTTCTCGTCCGTCTTCGTCGTCGGCAACAGCCTGCGCCTGCGGGGCTTCCGCGCCGCCGGCTGAGGCACCGCCCGCACCCCCGCGCCCGGTGTTTCCCTGTGGCGCGCGGGGTTCGGCGAGCAGGTAGGTTCGGTGCCGTGGCCACTCTGCTGATCGTGCATCACACGCCCTCGCCCAACTGCCAGGCGCTGTTCGAAGCGGTGGTCTCCGGCGCGACGACGGAGGACATCGAAGGCGTGCGGGTCGTGCGCCGGGCGGCGCTCTCCGCCACGGCGTCCGACGTCCTCGAGGCCGACGGCTACCTGCTCGGCACCCCGGCCAACCTCGGATACATGTCCGGCGCCCTGAAGCACTTCTTCGACCAGGTCTACTACCCCTGCCTGGACGCGACGAAGGGCCGGCCCTTCGGCTACTACGTGCACGGCGGCAACGACGTCACCGGAGCCGTGCGGGGCATCGAGACCATCACGACGGGACTCGGCTGGCGCCGTGCGGCCGACGCCGTGACCGTCACGGGCGAGCCGGGGAAGGCCGACACCGGGGCGTGCTGGGAACTGGGAGCGACCGTCGCCGCCGGCCTGATGGACTGACGGCCCCTACTTCGGTACGAGTTTCGCCTCGGTCGCCTTCACACTCGTCCAGACCGGTACCCCCTCGGCCAGGCCGAGTTCGGAGGCGGCCTGCGGAGTGATCTCCGCGACGAGGTCGGGTGCCTCGGCGGAGGAGATCAGCACACGCAGCCGGCTGCCACTGGCCGTGATCTCGCGGACCGTACCCGGCCAGACGTTGCGCGGGCTGCCGCTCGGCCTCTCACGGTGCACGGAGACGGCTTCGGGACCGATGACCGCGAGGGCGGGAGTGCCTGCGGGCAGAGGTTCCGCTGCGACGAGGTGCCCCCCGCCGAGGAGCTGGAGGCCCTCGGTGGTGGCCGTGCCGGGCCACGCGTTACGGCCGAGCATCCGGGCGACCCAGGGAGAACGCGGATGACGGGTGACCTCGGCGGGCGGCCCGTCCTGCAGCGCCCTCCCCTCGTCGAGCACGAGAACGCGGTCGGCCAGCGCGACCGCCTCCACGGGATCGTGCGTGACGATCAGGCAGACGCCCCCGAAGCCGTCGAGATGCGTGCGCAGGGTGTGGCGCACGTGCGCACGGGTGGTCTGGTCGAGTGCGGCGAGCGGCTCGTCCAGCAACAGCAGCCGGGGACGCGCGGCCAGCGCGCGGGCGAGCGCGACGCGCTGTGCCTGGCCGCCCGACAGCTGGGCCGGCTTGCGGTCGGAGAGGTGACCGACACCGAGGCGGTCGAGCCACTGCCGGGCGCCGCGCCGGGCCTCGGCGCGCGGTACGCCGTGTGCGCGGGGCCCGTAGGCGGTGTTGGCCAGGGCGGAGAGGTGCGGGAAGAGGGCACCGTCCTGCGGGACCCACGCGACGCCCCGCCGGTGCGGGGGCAGGCTGCCGGTTTCGGTGTCCCCGAGGCGCAGTGCGGCGTGCGCACGCGGCGTCAGGCCGAGGAGCGCGCGCAGCAGGGTCGTCTTGCCCGCACCGTTCGGGCCGACGACAGCGATCGTCGTGCCCGGTTCGGCGTCGAGGGTGAGCTGGTCGAAACCGGTGACCTCGGCGTGCAGCGACCAGCTCTCGGTGGGCTCGGGGGGCGCGGCGGCGACGGGCGGGCCGTCCGCGGGTGGCTCCGGGGCGGGCTCCTCGGAGGTGTGGCGCGAGGCAGCGGCGGAGCGGGGCGCCCCCGCCCAGCGTCCGCGCAGGGCGACGAGCACCGCCATGGCGATGGCGAGCAGCAGCAGCGAGACGGACGTGGCCGCCTCGGGGGAGTCCTGGAGCAGCAGATACACCTGCAGGGGCAGGGTCTGTGTGGTGCCCGGCAGATTGCCTGCGAACGTGATGGTCGCGCCGAATTCACCGAGCGCCCGCGCCCAGGTCAGCGCCGCGCCCGCGGCCAGACCGGGGGCGACCATCGGCAGGGTCACGGTGAAGAAGACGCGCACCGGGGATGCCCCCAGAGAGGCCGCGGTCTCCTCGTACCGTGGATGCAGGCCGCCCAGGGCGCCTTCGAGGCTGATGACGAGGAACGGCATCGCGACGAAGGTCGCGGCGAGGACGGCACCCGAGGTGTGGAACGGCAGGGTGACGCCGAACGTGTCCTCCAGCCAGGGCCCGAGGAGCCCCCGCCGCCCGAACGCGAGCAGGAGCGCCACTCCTCCGACGGTCGGCGGCAGCACCATCGGCAGCAGGACGAGCGAGCGTACGAGTGCCTTGCCGGGGAAGTCGACGCGGGCCAGCAGCCAGGCCAGGGGCACGCCCAGCACGAGCGAGAGCCCGAGCGCCCATGCGGAGACGAGCAGCGACAGTCTCAGGGCCTGTGTGGTGCCCGGGCTCGTCAGGTGAGTGCCGAGCTCGCCCCAGGAGGTGCGCGCCAGGATGCCGGCCAGCGGCAGCATCAGGAACAGGATTGCGAGCAGCGCGGGAATCGCCAGGGTGAGCGGGGTGCGGGGGCCGGACGGGCGGCTGCGGAGCTGTTTCATCGCGTTTCCCTGCGGTCCGGGCCGAGCCGTCACGGCTTCTGGAAGCCGGCGTCCTGGAGGATCTTCTGCGCCGCCGGTGTGGACAGCCAGGAGACGAACGCCGCTGCGGCCTCTGCGTTCCCCGACGACTTCAGTGTCGCGGCCGGGTAGCTCGCGATGGCGTTCTGCTCGTCGGGGATGTCGACGGCGTCGACCTTGTCGGTGGCGGCGGCGGCATCCGTCCGGTAGACGAGGCCGGCGTCGACCTCACCGAGCTCGACCTTGCTGAGAACGGCGCGGACGTTGGGTTCCTGCGAGACCGGCTTCACGTCGATCTTCTGGGTGTCCAGGATCTGCTTGCCGTAGCGGCCGACCGGCACCTCGGGGGCGGCCAGGACCACCTTGAGCCCGGGATCGGCGAGATCCCTGAGGCCTTCGACCTTTTCGGGGTTGCCTTCTCCGGTGGCGATGACCAGGCGGTTCTTCGCGATGACCGTCGGCTTGCCGGTCTCCGCCTTCAGCCCGTCCATCGTCCTGGTGTCGGCCGTGACCAGCGCGTCCGCGGGCGCGCCCTGTCCGACCTGGGCGGCGAGCTCCTGAGACCCGGCGAAGGAGAACGTCACCTTCGTTCCGGGGTGTGCCTTCTCGTACGCGGCGCCGGCCGTCGCGAAGACATCGGTCAGGGACGAGGCGGCCAGCACGGTCAGCTCGGTCTTCGGTGCCGCGGAGTCCTTGCCGTCGCCGTCGCTGCCGCACGCGGCGAGGGTGGCGAGCAGAGCCGCCGACAGGACCGCGGCGCCGGTCCGGCGGCCGGTGAGGGTGAAGGACATCAGGAGAACTCCTCGAAATGAGCCGCCGTTCGGCGGCGGATGCCGCGTCAGGTGCGGTCGATGTGCACGCTGGTCGACTTCACGCGGGCCGTGGCCTGCATACCGACCTCGAGCCCCAGTTCCTCCACGGCCTCCCGGGTCAGCAGCGAGACCAGGCGGTGCGGGCCGGCCTGGATCTCGACCTGGGCCGCCACGTCGCCGAGCTTCACCGCGGTGACGATGCCCGGGAAGGCGTTGCGCGCGGAGGTGTAGGGGACTTCGTCCTCGCCGGGCCCGGCCTGGGCGACTTCGATCGAGAAGGCCGCCAGGTCACGGCCGTCGATGAGACGTCGCCCGCTCTCGTCGCGATGGGTCGCGACCCGGCCGGCGTCCGCCCAGCGGCGGGCGGTGTCGGGGCTGACGCCGAGAAGACGTGCCGCCTGCCCGATGGTGTAGGACTGCATGTGCGCCACAATATGGGGACAGCATTCGCATTTACAATGCACATACGATTTCCACCTCGTATCTGCGACTCCATCGGGAGAGTGGCAGTGGTGTCGAGCCGGGGCGTGAAGGGCGGCGGGAGCGGCCACTTCGACGGACTGCGACAGGCATGAGCGAGGGGCCACTCCCGGTCGGCGCGGTCCTGGCCACCGGCCACGACGCCGGGCCTGATGAGGCGTCGTCGCCGGCCCACGGCGTGGAGACATCGACCAGGTGCCCTACGGGTGTCCCCCGCGTACTCGGGGGAGCGCAGGCGGCGGCGGTGGTGGTGGTGACGGCGGGCGGCAGGCCTGGCAGGGACGCCGGGACAGCGGCCGTCGGGTTTGGTACCCACGGGGTTGGTGGCAGCGGCTCGGCCGGCCCGGGACGGCGGTCCACAGGTGTGGTGACAGCGGGCTTGCCGGGTCGGCGGCCCACGGGGTTGGTGCCAGCGGCTCTGCCGGCCTGGTGCAGCGGCCGACAAGCCTGGCGCCGGGAGCCTGACAGCCCCCCGCCGTGAGGTCAGGCCGCTTGGCGACGCGCGGTGCGAGTGCGCTGCGGAGCCACCCAGGGTGGGTGGCTCCGCACCGAAGGCCGGTCCTCGGCGGAGTACTCCTCGGGATCGCTTCGCCACCGCCCTCCCGCGGCTGCTCGGCTGCCCTCGTGGAGCTTCCGGGCGAGGCCCCCCTCAGTGCGGCTTCCAGCTGAGCTTGCCGCCACCCACCCAACGGACGGCCGCCGGGTCGTCGAGGTCGTGGACCGCGATGCCGGCCGCCGCGGCAGCGATCAGCACGTCCGTCATGGCGGTCGCGCTCCCGATCACCTCTCCGTCGATCTCCACGATGCGGAAGGGCGGATTTCCAGGCTGTACGGGCAGGACGGTGATCCGCGGGGCCGAGACGTAGGGACTTTCAGTCATAGGCGGATCGGTTCCACGCGGGCGCCCTCGGTATGCGCGTAGGCGGCAAGCATGAGCCTTATGCCCGATTTAGGTTGTTTTTTGGAATTGATCCCGTAATCCATAAAAGGCCATTTCGTGTGACCTGGGGCCCCTCATGCGGGAGCAAATCGCCCGAATCGGACTCCGTGACCAGGGTCACCTCGGGGGCTGCTGACGCTGCGTCGGGCCGGTCGGTTCCCTTCTGTGCCAAGAAGAATGGAGAACGCGATGTGGGGTGGATTACATGAATTCCCGAGAATTGATCTTGCGAATGAATTGTGATCACTCGGCCAGGCTTGTTCCTTTCCCTATTTCTCGCCTACGGTCACCATCACTCCGGGCGGAACGCCGAATCCTGCCGCCGTCCGGTTACCCGACCACTTCTCGTACGGCAGGAGCGGGGGACCCAAGTAAGCGCCGATCCGGTTTCCGGAGCGGCTCGGGGTGAAGTCGCATTCGCTTGCGGCCGGGCATCTCCAGCTCGAACCCGACAGCTCACTTCGCAGGCGACGGAGAGGAATCCAGCATGCCCGAAAACGGTAAGCACCGTCGTTCCAGGACCAGTTCACTGACCCGCGGCATCATCGCCGTGAGCACGGGCGGAGCCGCCCTGGCCCTCCCCGTGATCGGTGCGACCAGCGCCTTCGCGGCCCCGGCCCAGCCGGCCGTCGTCGAAAAGGCTGCGACGTCGACTGCCGCGTCCGGCAAGGGAATTGCCGCCGAGAAGTCCGAGTCCGCCACCTATTCCGTGATCTTGGGTGACACGCTCGCCAAGATCGCACGCGAGCATTCCGTGAGCGGTGGCTGGAAGGCTCTGTACGAGGGCAACCAGAAGGTTGTCGGCGGAAACCCCGACCTGATTCACCCCGGTCTGAAGCTTGTTATCGACGCCAAGGCCGAGAGCAAGTCGGCGGACGAGGCCGGAAAGGCCGAATCCAAGGCTTCCGCCTCGTCCGAGCGTGCCGAGGAGAGCGCTGACCGCGCCGACCGCTCGGAGCGCGCGAGCACCTCCGCCGCAGCGGAGGGCGCGCCCGCCGCCGAGGCCACTCCCGCCGCCGAAGCCGCGCCCGCCGCCGAGCCGGTCGCGTACACGGACGACCTCGACGGCTGGATCAAGGAGTCGCTGGCCGTCATGGCCGAGCACGGGATCCCCGGCACCTACGAGGGCATCCACCGCAACATCATCCGCGAGTCCGGTGGCAACCCGCAGGCCATCAACAACTGGGACTCGAACGCAGCTGCCGGCATCCCGTCGAAGGGCCTGCTGCAGGTCATCGATCCGACCTTCGAGGCCTACCACGTGCCCGGTACGTCGACGGACAGCTACGACCCGGTCGCCAACATCACGGCAGCGTGCAACTACGCCGCGGACAAGTACGGCTCGATCGACAACGTCGACTCGGCCTACTGAGTCCTCGCCGGGGCGGTACCACTGACGCGCCGGCGTGTGACAGAGGGACAGGAATGACGGGTGGTGCGGTTCGGCGGAACCCGCACCACCCGTCATTCGTTTTCGGTCAGGTTCGTCTTCGGGTCGGGTTCGTTTTCGGTCGGGCTTCGTGTCCGGAGGCCGCCGAACGGCGGAATACCGGCGTCCGACGGCCCGGCGACGGGCCGGGCGGAGGCGGCGTGACTGGTCTCGTACAGGTTCGTCGTCCATACTGCCCGCCGTGGAGCAGCGCATAGATTCGAACACCAAGCCCGAGTTCGCCGCGGGGACAGACCCGGCGTACATCCCTGGCCTGACGGCCCCTGTCCCCGCGCGGACGGAGGCGGAAGCGGAGACCGAAGCGCCCGAGGAGACCCGGGAGGCCGAGGTCGCGGACGCACTCACCAAGGGGACGGCCGAGGAGGCCGTGGACGATGCCACGGCCTCCGACGGCGGAGCCCCGGAGGACGCCGTGGACGACGAGGCCTCCCCGGCGGCCGACGTGGTGCGCGTGGGCGCCGGCCCGGAGGACGGCCCCGTCTTCGAGGTCAGCGACCGGCGCGGATCCATCAGGCTCGACGCCGAGGGCGTCCGCTTCCGGCTCGACGACCAGGAGGCGGAGTTCGACTGGGCCGAGATCGGCGCGGTCGAGGTCAAGACCGGTCGCTTCGGGCGCCGGTTCACCGTGACCGTCCACCTGTCGAGCCGCCGGTGGTTCAACGCCGAGGTCGAGGCCGGGTCCCGGAGCGACCTCAAGGTGTGGACGGCGGAACTCGACGAGGCGCTGGACGCCTACTTCGAGGAGGCCTGACCTCAGCGGTCACGGCCTTTCGAGGGGGCCTGACCCCGACGGTCACGGCCGTGTACCGGGCTGCCCGCCGGCCCGGTACTCGGCATGCCGTGACGCGTTCAGGACCCGGCGGCCGTGTCGAGCACCACCGACCGGGTCAGATGGCGCGGCCGGTCGGGATCGAGCCCACGGGCAGCCGCGCGGGCGATGGCCAGCCGCTGGACCCGGACCAGGTCGGCCAGGGGGTCCAGGCCGCTCTCCACCCAGCGGGCCCCGGTCGCCCGCACCTGTTCCCGTAGCCCTTCCGGGGCGGCGCCGAACATCCAGGTGGCGGTTCCGGCCGTGGCGATGCTGATCGGGCCGTGGCGGTACTCCATCGCCGGGTACGACTCCGTCCAGGACAGGGACGCCTCCTTCATCTTGAGCGCCGCCTCGTTGGCGAGGCCGACAGTCCAGCCGCTACCCAGGAAGCTGAACTGCGTGCATTCCAGGAGTCCTTCGGGCAGCGGCTCCGCCAGGGCGGTCTCCGCGTCCCGGACGACCTCGTCGGTGTGCAGCCCGAGATGGGCGCGGAAGAGGGTCAGAGCGGTGGTCGCGAACCTCGTCTGGACCACGGACCGTTCGTCGGCGAAGTCGAGGACCACCACCTCGTCGGCGGCGGCCATCACCGGAGTCCGCGGGTCGGCGGTCACGGCGACGGTCCGCGTGGTGCCCTGCAGCCGGGTCAGCAGGCCGAGCACCTCGGTCGTCGTTCCCGAACGCGTCAGCGTGACGACCCGGTCGTACGAGCGTCCGAAGGGGAACTCCGAAGCGGCGTACGCGTCCGACTCGCCCTGTCCGGATGCCTCGCGGAGCGAGGCGTACGCCTGGGCCATGTAGAACGACGTTCCGCAGCCGACGACGGCGATGCGTTCGCCGGTGGCGGGGAGGGCCGCCTCCCGGTCGGCGGCGACCTCCTCGGCGCGGCGCCAGCACTCCGGCTGGCCGGCTGTCTCGGTCTCGACATGCGACATGTCCGCGCTCCGCTTCCGCTGCTGCTCGCACCTGGTGGGGTGAGTCGGGTGGAATTGACGTTTGCTTGATCGATTCTGCATGTTACATGGGTCAATCGAGCAGAAACAAGCAAAGTGGCCCTGCCTTCATGATCCGCGCGGAGGCTGTTTTCAGCCATGCTCGGTGGGTAGTCGGCGCAATCAGGTTCTGTCGCCGTTGTGTGGGTATTCGTCGTCCCGTGCGAACTCGACAGCCGATATCTCGTACTTCAGGCGGAAAATCACCTGTGGGTGCGGTCCGAAGTGACCCCGGACGGTCACCGGTGCACCGAGGGCACTTCGAGCCAGGGGTGATTTTGCGTCACAGGGTCCGCGCATTGGCCGAGTTCGAACGCGCGGCCGCATCACGGTCGGCATAATCGCCCCATGTCGATCACGGGTGGGGACGTCGTGGACCTCGGCAGGGGCCTGTACGCCTGGATGCCGCCGAAGCGGGGCTGGGGCCTGGCCAACTGCGGTCTTCTCGTGTCGCAGCGCGGTGCTCTGTGGATCGACACCCCCTACGACCCGTTTCTGGCCGGGCAGTTCCTGATGGAGAGCCGTAAGCGCCTGCCCGACGGGGCGGACGTCGACCGCGTGATCGTCACCCATGCCAACGGGGACCACTTCTGGGGCGCCGGAGTGCTGCCGGAAGCCGAGATCATCGCTACCCGGGAAGCTCGGGAGCACCTCCACTACGACCCCACTCCTCAGCAGCAACACGCCCTGGTGGCCGGAAGTGATCCGTCCACACCCCTCGGTGGGTATCTCCGCCGTCACTTCGGAGCCTTCGACTGGTCGGCCACCGAGGCGGTGCGGCCGACGACCTGGTTCACCGGGGAGCTCGAACTGACCCTGGGGGACTACGCGGTCCAGGTGTCGTCCCTGCCGCCCGCACACACGACGGGTGACCTGATCGTCCATCTGCCCACGCAGCGGACGGTGTTCAGCGGCGACGTCATCTTCTCGTCCACCCCGCAGCAGCCCGGGGACCATCCTGTGCACTGGGCAGGCCCGCTGAGCAATGTGATCGATGCCTGTGAACGTGTGTTGGCCACCGGCGCGGAGGTGATCGTGCCCGGTCACGGACCGGTGCTCGACCCGGCCGGGGTACGGGAGCACATGGGCTACCTCACGTACGTACGCGAACGCGCCCATGCCCTCCACGCGGCAGGCGTCCCCGCGGCAGAGGCGGCCCGCCGGGTGATCGGCGAGGCACGATACCCGGCACTGGGCCTGCCGGAGCGGCTCGTGGTGACCATCGGAAGCGAGTACCGGCACCTGGACGGCTCCGAACTCCCCGGTGTCCTGCAGGTGATGGCCGACGTGGCCGCCGCCGCCCATGAGGCCGACGTGGCGTGTACCGGCGGTCCGGCGTGACCCCCGGGGGGAGCGGCACGCGGCCCCGCCGCCATGCGGGCCGCGGACCGTCCACGACAACAGAGACGCGGTGACGGGCGTCGTGGCATGGATCTTGGCCCTGGCCGCCGTCGTGGTGGCGACATGGTCGACCGCACGTATGTATCAGGCCAGGAGGGAGGCCTACGGCGCCGCGGCACGCGCCGAGCTGACCGAGCGCCAGGCCAAGGCGGCCGAGGCCCGTACCCTCGCCCTCACCGAGGAGATCCGCCAGCTCGCCCGGAAGCGGATTCCCGCCGCCGCCGTCGCACTCTCCCACCGGGCCGCGCCCGTTCCGGGGCTGCGGGAGGCCGCGGGGATCGAGGGTGACGCCGCACGTCTGCTGACCGAAGCCGTACAGGCCGCGCGCACGGCGGTGCTGGAGGAACGCCAACGCGTCGACGCGGCGGCCCGTTCGGCCATGCGCGGCACCTCCGCCAAGATCCAGTCCCTGCTCAACCAGTCCCAGCACCTGCTGCACGAGCTCCAGCACGAGTACGACGACCCACGCATCCTGCAGCTCGACTTCCGCAACGAGCTGGCCCTGCGGCGTACCCAGGCCACGGCCGTGCTCTGCGACGCCTGGCCGGGGCTCGCCCGGCAGAACTCCTCACTCGTCGAGGTCGTGCTCGGTGCCCAGTCGCGGGTCGCCGGGTACGAGCGAATCAAGGTCGCCAACCATCTGCGTCAGGAGCGGCTCGCGCTGGTCGCCCGTGCCGCTGAACCCCTCGCGATCGCGCTCGCCGAGCTGCTTGCCAACGCGACGGCGTACTCCCACCCGGACACCGAGGTCCCGGTGACGGTCCAGCAGACCACGGGCCGCGGGGCGCTGATCCTGGTCGACGACGCCGGGATCGGTATGGACGAGGACGCGCTGAAACGTGCCCGCGCACTGCTGACCGGCCCGTCCGAGGTGCTGCTCACCGAGCTGGGCGATCCGCCGCAGACCGGCTTCGCCGTGGTGGGGCGGCTCATCGCGCGGTACGGCTTCAGCTGCCACATCGAGTCGTCGCCCTACGGGGGGATGCGCACGATGCTGCGTATTCCGGCTCATCTGCTGACCGTGATGGACGACGACCGGACCCTGTCCGTACTCGCGCCGAAGCCGGTGCACGCGGTGGGTGCCGGGGCTCCCGCCGAAATCGCCTCGCCCGCCGCGTCCTCGGCGCGGGACGCGTCTCCCGAGACCGCCCCGCGCGCCGGGGCTCCGACGCCTGCCGCACCGGCCGCCTCCCCGGCACTCGCCGCACCGGCGCCTGAATCCGCCGTCCCAGCACCACCGGCGCCGACATCTGCCGAACCGACATCTGCCGAGCCGACATCTGCCGAACCGGCCGCTCCCGGGCCCGAGCCCGCTGGACCCGGTCCGGTACCCGAGTCCGCCGCCGAGGAAGCGGTGCGGACGGCGGGGCTGCCCACGCGGCGGCGCAGATCGCCCCGGACGGCTTCTCCGGAGGCGTCGACGACGCGGCAGCAGGCGGAGGAGGAGCCGTTGCTCCGTACCCCGGAGCAGGCCGGAGCGGCCTGGGCCGCCCTTCAGAAGGGCACTCTCAGTGGCAGGAATGCGCCCGCGCCACCGGCACCCACAGCATCCCCATCGGACGACCGAGGAGACGACGAGACGTGAGCACCACCCCCACCGCCGGTGATCTCGCCTGGGTGCTGACCCCCTTGCTGGAGCTGCCCGGAGTACAGCACGCCGTGGTCGCCACCGGAGACGGTCTCGTCGAGGGCGCGTCGCCCGGCCTGGAACGCGCGTCCGCCGAGCGGGTCGCCGCGATGACGGCCACCCTGCACGCGGCGGCCCGTGCCTTCACCACCGCCTTCACCGAGGCCGAGTCGCCGCGTCTGGCCCAGACGGTCGTCGAGTCCGATCTGGGATTCGCCGTCGTCGTACCGGCCGGGAAGAACACGACTCTCGCCCTGTTCGCGGCCCCCGACGCGCACCTCGGGAACATCGCGTACCAGATGCAGGTGCAGGTCACCGCGCTGACCCGGGCCATGCACGCCCCCACCCGTCAACCGGACGCTGCCACCCGGCCATGACCC
The DNA here is from genome assembly GCF_016804005.1 of Streptomyces pratensis. GTDB lineage: Bacteria > Actinomycetota > Actinomycetes > Streptomycetales > Streptomycetaceae > Streptomyces > Streptomyces pratensis_A. The sequence goes on from NZ_CP051486.1 coordinate 2,238,295, forward strand.
CCGGCCCAGGGCGCCGCCTGATCCCCGCCTACCTGGTCACCGGTGGCCGCTCCGCGCCCACCGGCCCCACGCTCGACCGGCTCGCCGTGCTCATCCGTACGGGCTCGGCCCTTCCGCCGGGTACGGGTTCGGAGCAGCGCAGGCTCTGCGAGCTCCTTGAACCGGGAGCCCTCACCGTCGTCGAGTGCGCTGCCCACCTGGAACTTCCGGTCAGCGCCACGGTCTTCCTGGCCACGGACCTCGTGGCCGCAGGACATCTGCACGCTCGACCACCGATCCCCAGTGCCGGTGAGATCGACCGGTCGCTCGTCGAGAGGCTGCTCGTTGGACTCCGTTCACTCCACTGACCGGGGCGGCATCGGCTATCTGCCGAGTGCCGCCGAGACCCTGATGAAACTTGTCGTCACGGGTCCCTTCGGCGTGGGCAAGACGACCCTGATCCGGACGCTGTCGGAGATCCCGACCCTGCACACGGAAGAGGTGATGACGCAGTCCAGCACGGGAGTCGACGACACCGCCGGGCTTCCGGAGAAGACCACGACCACGGTCGCCGTCGACTTCGGCCGGCTGACCGTCCAGGACGACCTGGTGCTCTACATGTTCGGCACCCCGGGACAGGAGCGCTTCCTCCCCCTCTGGGAGGACATCGCCCGGGGAGCACTGGGCGCTCTCGTCATGGTCGACACCCGCAGGCTGGAGGACTCCTTCGCGGTCATGGACATGGTGGAGGAGCAGGGACTCCCGTACGCCGTCGCCGTGAACCGCTTTCCCGATGCCCCGGCCCACGCGGACGAGGTCCTGCGCAAGCACCTCGACCTCGATCCCCGCACCCCACTGGTGCAGTGCGACGCCCGCGAGCGCCGGGGCAGCATCGATGCCCTGATCGCCCTCGCCGAGCACGCTCTGACCCGTCTGCCCGCGTCCCAGGAATCGTCATGACCTCTGCCGAGTCCGGTACTTCACCCGGCACCGCCCCCTCGCTCCTGGAGCCGCTCGCGCTGTACGGCGCCGGCTTCGCCGCCGATCCGCACGGCCACTACCGCCGGCTGCGCGCCCAGGGGCCGCTGGCCAGGGTGCGCATCGCTCCGGACGTCGACGCGCTGCTGGTCACCGACTACCACGCGGCCGTCGACCTGCTGCGGGACACCGAGACCTTCACCAAGGACCCGCGTGCCTGGCAGGCGGGTGTGCCTGCCGACTCACCGGTCCTGCCCGTGCTCGGTCACCGGCCCACCGCACTCTTCACCGACGGCGCCGTGCACGCCCGTTACCGTGAGGCGATCAACGACACCCTCGCCCTGATCGAACCCCATCTGCTGCGTGCGGAGGTCGCCCGGGTCGCGCAGCGGCTCATCGCCGCGTTCTCCGCCACCGGCACCGGTGACCTCATCGCCCAGTACGCCCGCAGGCTGCCCCTGCACGTCTTCACGGCCTCCTTCGGCGTGGCCCCGGAGGACACCGAGCGGGTGGTCCGCGGTACCGCCGGAATGATGGACTCCGCAGCCGATGCGGGGGCTGCCTACGACGATCTGGTCGGCGTCGTCACCGCCCTCGTCGCCGACCGGCGGCGCAGACCGGGCCGTGACCTCACCACGTACCTGCTCGGCCATCCGGCAGGTCTCGACGACAACGAGGCCGTGCGCCAGATCACGCTCATCATGAGCGCGGGGCACGACCCCACGACCAACCTGATCGGCAACGCGCTGCTACGCATGCTCAGCGACACCGGTTACGGACGCTCGCTGCACGGCGGCGCCATGACCGCGCGTGAGGCGGTCGACGACGTGCTCTGGCGCGATCCGCCGCTGGCCAACATGGGCGCGCACTTCCCGCGCCACGACACCGAGTTCCACGGGGTTCCGCTGCGCGCCGGGCAGTTGGTGCTGGTCTCCTTCGCCGCCGCCAACACGCAGTCGCCGCCTTCGGTCATGGACCCCGCGGTGCGCTCCGGTCACGGCGCCCACCTGGCGTGGTCGACCGGACCGCACCGGTGCCCGGCCAGACAGCCCGCCCTGCTGATGGCGATGACCGCGATCGAGCAGCTCACCAGTCAGCTCTGCGACCTGGAACTGGCGGTCACGCCCGAGGCGCTGGTCTGGCGACCGGGCCCCTTCCACCGTGCCCCCGCCCATCTCCCGGTCCGTTTCACACCGCTCGACACGCTCGCGGAACCGGGCGACGCGGGCGCTCCGGACGCCGCCGATCACGTTCCGGCCCGTGTCGGTGGTACGCCGAACGGGTGAGGGGCGAGAGAATTGCCCGATGAACAGCGAGCGCAGCCGGCGCACAGCCAACCGGCACATGGACGGGGTGGTTCTGTGAGCAGGTACGACAGGTACGACAGGTACGACGCCACCGACGAGCAGTGGGAAGGACTCGCCCAGGTCGTACCCCTGAGGGGCCGCAACGAATGGCCGTCCCGGGTCGACCACCGGTCGGCCCCGGACCAGCGGGAGTCGGCCGAGCAGCGGCGCCTGGTCGTTCTGCGGGTCCAGGTGTTCGCGGACGCGCGAGAGGTGGCCGAATACCTGGTGGCGCAGATTCCGGTCCTGCTCGACCTCACCGGCGCCGAGAACGACGTGGCGAAGCGCATCCTGGACTTCAGCAGCGGTGTGGTCTTCGGGCTCGGCAGCGGGATGCACCGGGTGGACCGCAACGTCTTCCTGCTCGCGCCGGTCGGCATGGAGGTCGAGGGGGTCACCGCGGCGGGCGTACCTCATTCGTAGGAGGTCGCGCGGGGGTACCTCGATCGTAGGAAGGTAGTGCGGGCGGAACGGTTCGGCGCTCACGGGCGTGCGTACGGTCCGCTCATGACTGTGATCTCCTCGGGGCCAACGGTTCCGTCGCCCTCCGGTGCGGCCCGGCCCGCCCGCCCTTTCGTCGGTGAGCTCCGGCTCGACGCCTTCGCCTCGCACCGCCGCACCGTCATCCCGCTCGGCCCGCTCACGCTGCTGACCGGAGGCAGTGGCAGCGGTAAGACGACGGCCCTCCGCGGGTACGAGGCGCTCGCGCGGCTGGCCGCCGGTGACACCCTCGAGGACGTCTTCCCCGATCCGGCGGCCTGGGTGCCCGAAAGTGTGGGCGCCGACGCGCAGGGGCGGCGTGGGTTCAGGCTCGGCTGCACGGTGGAGGGCCCGGCCGGCCCGGTGAGACTGGATCTCGCCGTGCAGGCCGAGCCCGCACTCCGCATCGTGGGCGAGCGGCTCACGGACCACGGCGAGACCTTGCTGAGCACGGCGCTGCGGGATCCACGGCGCCCCTCCGTCCAGGCCGCCTGGCACACCGCCGGAGCGGTGCCGGTGACACGCGCCCCCTTCCCCGACGACCGGCTCGGCACCGCGCTGCTGCCGTTACGGGTCGCGGGAACGACGGACGGTCAGCTCAGGGTGCTCAGCGCGGCCGAACAGGTGGTGGTGGCACTGCGGTCGGCATTCGTCTGTGATCCTCAGCCGCGACTGATGCGTGCGGCCGTGCCGGTCGGGGAGGGGCGGCTCACCTCGTGCTGCGACAACCTCGCCGACGTCCTGTACCGCACCCACAGCCAGTGCGCCCAGCGGCACGCCAGGCTGGTCGCCGGCGTGGACGCCGGGTGTGCGGGACAGGTGACAGGACTGACCGCCGAGCGCCTGGAGGACGGGAGGGTGCAGGCGTCGACCGGCCGGGGCCAGGGGCGCAGCACACCCATCGGCCGCCTCGGTGACGGTGAACTCCGCTATCTCGCCCATGCGCTCGTACTGCTGACCGGACCTCATGTCCTGGTGGTGGACCCTGCGGCAGAGGTGCCGTCGGCCATGCAGGCTCTCACCGTCCTGGCCGACGGACTCGACCGGAGCCTCGACCTGCGGCAGACCGGGGAACTGCTCGCTCTGGCGGCTTCGATCTGTGCGGACGGGCACATGCGCCTGCTGGGGACGGTCGGCGGGACGGCCGCGGCGACGGCCCGGGGGACGGCCGGTGCGACGGTGGTAGACCTGACGCCGTGACCGAACTGGATGTAGCACAACTGCAGCGGCGGCTGGCCGACTTCGCGGCGTCCCGGGCCTGGGAGCCGTACCACACCCCCAAGAACCTCTGCGCCGCACTGAGCGTGGAGGCCTCCGAACTCCTGGAGATCTTCCAGTGGCTGACGCCGGAACAGTCGGCGAGAGTCATGGAGGACCCCGACAAGGCGTTCCGCGTCACGGATGAGGTCGCGGACGTCCTGGCGTATCTGCTGCAGTTCTGCGAGGTCCTCGGGATCGACGCGCTGGCGGCACTGGCAGCCAAGATGGACCGGAATGAACAGCGCTTCCCCGTGGCGGACGGAGCCGAGCCGACGGATCGTCACTCTTTGGAGTGATCAACTTATACACAATCGATTTCCTGTCCACAGATTTCCGATTTCCTCTGGCTTTCAGGTGCCATGCACCTCACTGTGGGTAATGAAGAGGTGAGCGGGTTCTTTCACGGATGGTCTCGGTGACGGGGGAATCGCATGGAAGCGGAGCGACTGATCGCGGCGGGCAGGAGCGCGCTGGCGGAGAGCCGGGGAGTGCCGGCCGTCATGGCGGAGGCATGGCAGGCACAGGCGCTCGCCCGCGCGGTCGGCGGGCAGTTGGCGAGGTGCGGACCGGCGGAGTTACGGACCGAGGCACGCGCGCTCAGTGAAACGTGCGCCCTGGGCAGCGCAGTGCTCGACCACCCGATGGTTCCGGCCGGAGGCGTGCGGGCCTCGCAGCTCACCGAAGTGGCGCATGTCCCGCAGGCGTTGGCCGATCTCGTGCTGCTGCTCGGTGAGGCGGGCATCGCGTTGGTGGGTGTCGCCTGCGGCACGGAGGAAGAAGGACTCTACTGGCAGTGCATCGAGGCCATAGACGCCGTCGACGAGTCGGTGGACAGGGTCCACGGCATGCTGCGACGGCTTGCCGAGCAGGAGCAGGAGGGCGAGTGGGGCGGCGAGCAGGAGGTGAACCGGGGGCATGACGGTCCTTTCGGAGTGATCCGCGGACCGGCGGGTTTCGTCGCCGGACAGCCGTGAGCCGGTTCGTGAGGAAGCCGGGCACGCCCACCACGGCCGGAGAGGCAGGGGAGACGGGGCGCGGCGCTTTCGAAGGTGCAGGATGGAGGCATGGATCTTCGAATCTTCACCGAGCCCCAGCAAGGGGCTGACTACGACACCCTGCTCACCGTCGCCAAGGCCACCGAGGACCTCGGCTTCGACGCCTTCTACCGGTCCGACCACTATCTGCGCATGGGCACCGGGGACGGCTTGCCCGGCCCGACCGACGCGTGGATCACCCTGGCAGGGCTCGCCCGCGAGACCAAGCGGATCCGTCTGGGCACCTTGATGACGGCGGGCACCTTCCGTCTTCCCGGGGTGCTGGCCATCCAGGTCGCCCAGGTCGACCAGATGTCCGGCGGCCGGGTCGAGCTGGGCCTGGGTGCCGGCTGGTTCCAGGAGGAGCACAAGGCGTACGGCATCCCGTTCCCGAAGGAGAAGTTCGGCCGGCTGGAGGAGCAGCTGGCCATCGTCACGGGCCTCTGGGAGACCGAGACCGGCAAGACGTTCAGTTACGACGGGACGTACTACCAGCTCACCGACTCGCCGGCGCTGCCCAAGCCCGCCCAGGCCAAGGTGCCGGTCCTGATCGGGGGCCACGGAGCGGTTCGCACGCCGAGGCTGGCCGCGCGGTACGCGGACGAGTTCAATATCCCCTTCGCGTCCATCGAGGACAGCGAAAAGCAGTTCGGCCGGGTCAGGGACGCGGCCGTGGAGGCCGGGCGGGCGCCCGACGACCTGGTGTATTCCAACGCCTTGGTGGTGTGCGTCGGGAAGAACGACGCGGAGGTGGCGCGGCGCGCCTCCACCATCGGCCGGGAGGTCGAGGAGATCAAGGCGAACGGCCTGGCCGGCTCGCCCGACGAGGTGGTCGACAAGATCGGCCGGTACGCCGCCATCGGCTCGTCCCGGATCTACCTCCAGGTCCTGGACCTCCATGACCTGGAGCATCTGGAGCTCATCGCGTCGCAGGTCCAGTCCCAGTTGGGCTGACGGGAGCGCCCGGCCGGCAGACCGGATGGTGCGGCCTCCCCACCGCAGGAGGCCGCGCGACCTGCTGCGGGGGACGGGGTGGGACCGCGCGACCTCTCCTGCGCGACGGGGCGGACCGCGCGACCTGTCGCGGGACCGGGCGGAACCACGTGGCCGTCCCGTCGGCGGTAGGTGGCCGCCGGGACCGCGCCACCTGCCGTGCGACAGGGTGGGTCCGCTCGACCGACGGCAATCAGCCCACCGACCGGACCGCGGCCGATCGCGGACCGTCCGAACCCAGCCGACAGCAAGGAGCCGCCGTGAACCCCGGCCGTACACCCGATGTCCCACCCGGCCGTACGCTCGGCGAGGCGCTCGCCGAGGGGACCCTTCTGCTGGACGGGGGCCTCTCCAACCAGCTGGAGGCACAGGGCTGCGATCTGTCCGACGCCCTCTGGTCGGCCCGGCTGCTGAGCGACGCGCCCCAGCAGATCGAGGCCGCCCACACGGCCTATGCGCGGGCGGGTGCGCAGGTGCTCATCACCGCCAGCTATCAGGCGACCTTCGAAGGGTTCGCGCGGCACGGCATCGGGCGGGCCAGGGCGGCGGAGCTGATGGCCGGCAGCGTGGAGGCGGCCCGCCGGGCCGGTGCGGTGACGGGACGGGAGTTCTGGGTCGCCGCCTCCGTCGGACCGTACGGCGCGATGCTCGCGGACGGCAGCGAGTACCGGGGCCGGTACGGTCTGACCGTCCGCGAGCTGGCACGCTTCCACCGGCCCCGGGTGGAGACACTGGCAGCGGCGGCCCCGGACGTACTGGCGCTGGAGACGGTGCCGGACATCGACGAGGCCGAGGCCCTGCTGCGGGTCGTCCAGGAGCTCGACGTGCCGGTCTGGCTCTCCTACAGCGTGGCGGGGGACCGGACAAGGGCCGGGCAGCCCCTGTCGGAGGCCTTCGGACTCGTCGCGGGCATCGAACAGGTGGTGGCCGTGGGGGTCAACTGCTGTGATCCGGTCGACGCGGACCGTGCGGTGGATGCGGCGTCGGCGGCCACCGGCAAGCCCGTCGTCGTGTATCCCAACAGCGGTGAGGAGTGGAACGCCGACGGCCGCGACTGGACCGGCAGGGGCACGTTCGAACCGGGCAGGGTGCGGGGCTGGCAGCGGTCGGGGGCACGGCTGGTCGGTGGCTGCTGCCGGGTGGGCCCGTCCGAAATCGCGGCGATCGCCGAGCGACTGGAGCCATCCGGAGCGTGAAAATGCCTGGTGGGAGACAGGTCGCCGGACCATACTCGGACACGTGTTCCTGACTATCAGCACGACCGGCACCCCTGAGCGTCCCGCCACCGATCTCGGCTACCTGCTGCACAAGCATCCCGACAAGGCGCAGACGTTCTCCACCTCGCACGGCACCGCCCACGTCTTCTACCCAGAGGCGACCACGGAGCGCTGTACCGCCGCGCTGCTGCTGGAGGTCGATCCGGTGGCGCTGGTGAGGCGCGGCAAGGGGAAGGGCCGGGGCGGAGCCCCCGACGCGGCGCTCGCGCAGTACGTCAACGACCGGCCGTACGCGGCGTCGTCGCTGCTCTCGGTAGCGATGACGACGGTGTTCAAGTCAGCGCTGAACGCGGTGTGCCGGGCGATGCCGGGGCGGGCCCAGGAACCGCTGCCGCTGCGGATCGAGGTGCCCGCACTGCCCGCACGCGGGGGCGCGGCGCTGGTGCACAAGCTCTTCTCGCCGCTCGGCTGGACACGGGTGGACACCGTGGCCGTACCACTGGACGAGCAGTTCCCGGAGTGGGGTGACTCGCGCTACGTCCGCCTGGTGCTGGAGGGGGAGTTGCGGCTCGCGGACGCCTTGCGCCAGCTCTATGTGCTGCTGCCGGTGCTCGACGACGCCAAGCACTACTGGGTCGCCCCCGACGAGGTGGACAAGCTGCTCCGGGCCGGTGAGGGCTGGCTGGTGGGACACCCCGAGCAGAATCTGATCACCAGCCGCTATCTCTCCCGCCGCTGGGGACTCATGCGGCAGGCGGCGGAGCGGCTGGAGCTGGTGCGGCTGGCGGAGACGGACGACCTCCAGGTGGAGAGCGTCGACAACGCGGTGGACGAGACGACCGACACGGAGGAGAAGCCGGTGCCGCTCGCAGAGCAGCGCCGTGCTGCGGTCCTGGAGGCGCTGCGCGCCACCGGGGCGAGCCGGGTCCTCGACCTGGGCTGCGGTCAGGGTCAGTTGGTGCAGGCTCTGCTGAAGGACGTTCGCTTCACCGAGATCGTCGGGGTCGACGTGTCGATGCGGGCCCTGACCGTGGCCGGACGACGGCTGAAGCTGGACCGGATGGGCGAACGGCAGGCCGGGCGGGTCACCCTCCGCCAGGGCGCGCTCACCTACACCGACAAGCAGCTGAAGGGGTACGACGCCGCAGTGCTGAGCGAGGTGATCGAGCACCTCGATCTGCCGCGGCTCCCCGCCCTGGAGTACGCCGTGTTCGGCTCGGCGCGCCCGCGGACCGTACTGGTGACGACGCCCAACGTCGAGTACAACGTCCGCTGGGAGACGCTTCCGGCCGGGCACGTACGCCACGGCGACCACCGCTTCGAGTGGACCAGGGAGGAGTTCCGGGGCTGGGCGGACCAGGTGGCAGCACGCCACGGCTACACGGTGGAGTTCGTCCCCGTCGGACCGGACGACCCCGAGGTGGGACCTCCCACACAGATGGCCGTGTTCACCATGACCACGGCCCCCGGGGCCCACGCCCCCGGGACCACCGCCCCCGGGACGGCTGGGTCCAGGACGGCCGCCCCCGGGACCACTGCCCACGGAACGACGAAGGAGGCTAAGGCCGCATGACCAGTACCTCTCGCACGCTGCCGGTGACCGACCTGTCCCTCGTCGTCCTCATCGGCGCCAGCGGATCGGGCAAGTCCACCTTCGCCCGCAAGCACTTCAAGCCGACGGAGATCGTCTCATCGGACTTCTGCCGGGGGCTCGTCGCCGACGACGAGAACGACCAGAGCGCCAGCCGTGACGCCTTCGACGTGCTGCACTACATCGCGGGCAAGCGCCTCGCCGCAGGCCGGCTCACCGTCGTCGACGCCACCAACGTGCAGCAGGAGAGCCGCAAGCAGCTCGTGCAGCTGGCCCGGCAGTACGACGTGCTGCCGATCGCCATCGTCCTGGACCTGCCGGAAGAGCTCTGCCAGGCGCGCAACGCCGGTCGTCCCGACCGCGCCGGCATGCCCCGGCACGTCGTACAGCGCCACCGCCGCGAGCTGCGCCGCTCTCTGCGCGGTCTGGAGCGCGAAGGCTTCCGCAAGGTGCACGTCCTGCGCACCGAGGAGGAGGCCGACACCGCCGAAGTCGTCCTGGAACGCCGCTACAACGACCTGCGGCACCTCACCGGCCCGTTCGACGTCATCGGCGACATCCACGGCTGCAGCTCCGAGCTGGACACCCTGCTCAGCAGACTGGGCTACAAGGACGGCAAGCACCCGGAGGGCCGTACCGCCGTGTTCGTCGGCGACCTCGTCGACCGCGGCCCCGACAGCCCCGGTGTCCTGCGCCGCGTCATGTCCATGGTGGCGTCGGGCGACGCGCTGTGCGTACCCGGCAACCACGAGAACAAGCTCGGCCGTTACCTCAAGGGACGCAAGGTCCAGCACAGCCACGGTCTCGCCGAGACCGTGGAGCAGCTGGAGAGGGAGGACGCCGAGCACCCCGAGTTCCGCAAGCAGGTGGCGGAGTTCATCGACGGACTGGTCAGCCACTACGTCCTGGACGGGGGCAAGCTCGTCGTCTGCCACGCCGGGCTGCCCGAGAAGTACCACGGGCGCACCTCCGGACGGGTCCGTTCGCACGCGCTCTACGGGGACACGACCGGCGAGACGGACGAATTCGGCCTGCCCGTGCGCTACCCGTGGGCCGAGGACTACCGGGGCAGTGCCGCGGTGGTCTACGGCCACACGCCGGTGCCCACCGCCTCCTGGGTGAACAACACCCTCTGCCTGGACACCGGGGCGGTCTTCGGCGGGAAGATGACCGCCCTGCGCTGGCCGGAGCGCGAGATCGTCGACGTACCGGCCGAGCGCGTCTGGTACGAGCCGGTGAAGCCGCTGACCACCGAGGCGCCGGGAGGCCGGGAGGGCCGGCCGCTCGACCTCGCCGACGTGCAGGGCCGGCGCATCGTGGAGACCCGTCACATGGGCCGCGTCGCGGTGCGTGAGGAGAACGCGGCCGCGGCGCTCGAGGTCATGAGCCGCTTCGCCGTCGACCCCAGACTGCTGGCCTACCTCCCGCCGACCATGGCTCCGACGGCGACATCCCAGGAGGAGGGCTTCCTGGAGCATCCGGCCGAGGCCTTCGCGCAGTACCGCGCGGACGGCGTCGCCAAGGTCGTCTGCGAGGAGAAGCACATGGGCTCGCGCGCCGTGGCGCTGGTCTGCCGCGACGCCGGTGCCGCCCGCGAGCGCTTCGGTGTGGACGGGCCCACCGGCGCCCTCCACACCCGCACCGGGCGGCCCTTCCTGGACGACACGGCACTCACCGAGGTCGTCCTCGGCCGGCTGCGCGCGGCAGTCACCGCCGCCGGGCTCTGGGAGGAGTGGAACACCGACTGGGTGGTCCTCGACGCCGAGCTGATGCCCTGGTCCCTCAAGGCCGCCGGGCTGCTGCGATCGCAGTACGCGGCGGTGGGCGCGGCCGCCGGGGCGGTCCTGCCCGTGGCGGACGAGGCCTTGGCCGCGGCGGCCGCCCGTGGTGTCGACGTCGGCGCCCTCGCCGGCCGTCAGCAGGGGCGTGCCGAGGACGCCGCCGCCTTCACGGAGGCGTACCGCCGCTACTGCTGGAGCACCGAGGGGCTCGACGGCGTACGGCTCGCGCCGTTCCAGATCCTCGCCGTGCAGGGCCGCTCGCTCGCCTCCGTGCCGCACGACGAGCAGCTGGCATGGCTGGACCGTCTCGTCGAGCACGACCCGACCGGACTGCTCCAGGTCACCCGGCGCCTCGTCGTCGACACGGGTGACGAGGCCTCCGTGCGCTCCGGCACCGACTGGTGGCTGGAGATGACCGGACGTGGCGGCGAGGGCATGGTCGTGAAGCCGCTCGGCGCCCTCGTCCGGGACGCGAAGGACAGGCTCGTCCAGCCGGGCATCAAGGTGCGCGGCCGGGAGTACCTGCGGATCATCTACGGTCCCGAGTACACGCGGCCGGAGAATCTGGAGCGCCTGCGTTCCCGCTTCCTCGGCCACAAGCGGTCGCTGGCACTGCGGGAGTACGCGCTGGGTCTCGAAGCGCTCGACCGGCTGGCCGACGGGGAGCCGCTGTGGAGGATCCACGAGGCGGTCTTCGCGGTCCTGGCCCTGGAGTCGGAGCCCGTCGACCCCCGGCTGTAGAACGGCCCGGCCGGAATCGGGTGGCGGTTCGCAGGGTGAACGGCGTCCCGCGTGGTGAGGATGAAGGCATGGGATTCCATGTCGATTCCGAGGCCGGGCGGCTGCGCCGCGTCATCCTGCACCGCCCCGATCTGGAGCTGAAGCGGCTCACCCCCAGCAACAAGGACGCGCTCCTGTTCGACGACGTGCTGTGGGTGCGCCGTGCCAGGGAGGAGCACGACGGCTTCGCCGACGTGCTGCGCGACCGAGGTGTGGAGGTGCATCTCTTCGGCGACCTGCTGCGGGAGTCCCTCGACATCCCGGTCGCGAGGCGACTCGTCCTCGACCGTGTCTTCGCGGAGAAGGAGTACGGCCCGCTCGCCACCGAGCATCTGCGCGCCGCTTTCGAGGAGCTGTCCGCCGCGGAGCTGGCCGAGGCCCTGGTCGGGGGCATGACGAAGCGGGAGTTCCTGGAGCGGCACGCCGAACCGACCTCCGTCCGCTTCCACGTCATGGATCTGGACGACTTCCTGCTCAGCCCGCTGCCCAATCACATCTTCACCCGGGACACCTCCGCCTGGATCTACGACGGTGTGTCCATCAACGCGATGCGCTGGCCGGCCAGGCAGCGCGAGACCGTGCACTTCGAGGCGATCTACCGGCACCACCCCCTCTTCACCGGCCCGGAGGCGGGCGTCTTCCACCACTGGTCGGAGGGCCAGGACGACTACCCGTCCACCATCGAGGGCGGCGACGTCCTCGTCATCGGACGGGGCGCCGTCCTGATCGGGATGAGTGAACGCACCACCCCCCAGGCCGTGGAGATGCTGGCCCGAGGGCTCTTCGACGCGGGGTCGGCCCGGACGATCGTGGCGCTCGACATGCCCAAGAGCCGGGCGTTCATGCATCTCGACACGGTGATGACGATGATCGACGGCGACACCTTCACCAAGTACGCCGGGCTCGGCATGCTCCGCTCGTACACCATCGAGCCCGGCACCGGCCCGCGTGAGCTGAAGGTCACCGATCATCCGCCCCAGCACATGCACCGGGCCGTCGCCGCCGCGCTCGGCCTCGACGCGATCCGGGTGCTCACCGCCACCCAGGACGTGCACGCCGCCGAGCGGGAGCAGTGGGACGACGGCTGCAACGTGCTGGCGGTGGAGCCCGGGGTCGTCGTCGCGTACGAGCGCAACGCCACGACCAACACGTATCTGCGCAAGGAAGGCATCGAGGTCATCGAGATCCGTGGCAGCGAGCTGGGACGCGGCCGGGGCGGTCCGCGCTGCATGAGCTGCCCCGTGGTGCGCGATCCGGTGTGAGTCGTGTGCGAGGCGGCGGAGCCGGACGGGGCACGGCGGACGGACGGCGGTGTGCCGCGCCGGAGGAAGAAGCAGGGCCCGAGTGCCTGTATAGCAATACGGTGCCTCGTATAGACTTCCAGGGTAATCGTCCGCGTGCCCCCAGCCCGACCCAGGAGCAGTCACCATGGCCATAGACCTCACAGGCCGCCATTTCCTCAAGGAGCTGGACTTCACGGCCGAGGAGTTCCGCGGCCTGGTCTCCCTGTCCGCCGAGCTCAAGGCCGCCAAGAAGGCGGGCGAGGAGGTGCAGCGGCTGCGCGGCAGGAACATCGCTCTGATCTTCGAGAAGACCTCGACGCGCACCCGCTGCGCATTCGAGGTGGCCGCTGCCGACCAGGGCGCGTCCACGACCTACCTCGACCCCTCCGGCTCCCAGATGGGACACAAGGAGTCGGTGAAGGACACCGCTCGTGTGCTCGGCCGTATGTTCGACGGCATCGAGTACCGGGGCGACAGCCAGCAGGCCGTCGAGGAGCTGGCGGCCCACGGTGGTGTGCCCGTCTTCAACGGACTCACCGATGACTGGCACCCGACCCAGATGCTCGCCGACATCCTCACGATGACCGAGCACAGCCAGAAGCCCCTGGAGGAGATCACCTTCGCCTACCTGGGCGACGCCCGCTTCAACATGGGCAACTCCTACCTGGTCACCGGCGCCCTGCTCGGCATGGACGTCCGGATCGTCGCGCCCGCCGCCTACCGGCCGGCGAAGGAGGTCGTGGACCGGGCCCACGCGCTCGCGGAGGCCAGTGGCGCGCGCGTCACCCTCACCGACGACATCGCCGAGGGCGTCCGGGGGGCGGACTTCGTCGTCACCGACGTCTGGGTCTCGATGGGAGAGCCCAAGGAGGTCTGGGACGAGCGCATCACCTCCCTCGCGCCCTACGCCGTGACCATGGACGTCCTGCGCGCGACGGGCAACGACGACGTGAAGTTCATGCACTGTCTCCCGGCCTACCACGACCTCGGTACGAAGGTCGCCAGGGAGATCCACCAGCGGTACGGGCTGGCGGAGCTGGAGGTCACCGACGAGGTCTTCGAGTCCCCGCACTCGGTCGTCTTCGACGAGGCGGAGAACCGGATGCACACGATCAAGGCGGTACTCGTCGCCACGCTGGCGGGCGGCGCGCAGACCGCATGAAAATGCGCCCGATTGGGTGAACATGCGTGCAAGTGGCTACGATGGTGCTACTTGGTGGGGTTCGGGCTCGCACGTCCGAACCCCTTTTCATGTGCTCGCCCCGGAGCACGGACCCATGCGCGGGCCCCCCACAGGCTCAGTTCCCCCGCACCGCCAGAGAAGAGAACCCGTCCCCCCATGAGCTCCGCCTCCCCCACCCCGCCAAGCTCCTCACGCAGGACCCGGGCGCGCATCAAGAGCCCCGACCTGCTGCTCGCCGAGTCCGGATCCGACCTGGAAGGGCACGGTCTGCGGCGCACCATGGGGCTGTTCCAGCTCGTGTGCTTCGGCGTCGGGGCGATCGTGGGTACCGGCATCTTCGTCGGACTGTCCGACAGTGTCGCCGAGGCGGGCCCCGCGGTGGTGGTCTCGTTCGTCCTCGCGGCGATCACCTGCATCTTCACCGCCTTCTCGTTCGCCGAGCTGGGCGGAGCCATCCCGGTCTCCGGCAGCTCCTACTCGTTCGCCTACGCCACGCTCGGGGAGCGGGTCGCGTTCCTCGTCGGCTGGTGCCTCCTGCTGGAGTACGGCGTCTCGGTCTCCGCCGTCGCGGTCGGGTGGAGCCAGTACGTCAACGAGCTGCTCAACAGCCTCATCGGCTGGGACCTGCCGGCGGCGCTCTCCTCGGGACCCGGCGACGGCGGCGTGATCAATCTGCCGGCGGTCGTCGTCGTCATGATGGCGGCCACCCTGCTGGTGCGCGGCATCAGGGAGAGCGCGGGGGCGACGGCGGCGATGGCGGTGCTGAAGATCGGCATCCTCGTCGCGTTCTGCGTGATCGCCTTCACCGCGTTCGAGGACGGCCACCTCTCGCCCTTCGCCCCGCACGGCATGGCGGGTGTGACCGCCGGCGCGTCCGTGGCGTTCTTCTCCTACATCGGCTTCGACGCCATCACCACCGCGGGCGAGGAGGTCAGGAACCCTCGCCGGAACATCCCGATCGCGATCATGATCTGCATCGGAGTGGTCACGCTGCTCTACTGCGCGGTCGCCCTCGGGGCCATCGGCGCACTGGGTGCGGACGCCGTGTCCGACAAGCCGGCCGCTCTCTCGCTGGTCGTCGACAAGGTCACCGGGTCGAGCGTCGGCGGCGGGATCATCGCCTTCGGCGCGGTCGTGGCCATCGCGTCCGTCGTCCTCGCGGTGATGTACGGCCAGACCCGGATCCTGATGTCGATGTCCCGCGACGGGCTGATCCCCCGGGTGTTCGAACGGGTGTCGCCGAAGACTCACACGCCGGTCGCCAACACCTGGATCGTGGCCCTCGTCTTCGCCGTCCCGGCCGCGTTCTCGTCCCTCGACGTCGTCGTGAACCTGACGACCATCGGCACGCTCGCGACCATGGCGGTGGTCAACGTCGCCGTCATCGCGCTGCGCCGCCGCAACCCGGAGCTGAAGCGCTCGTTCCGGGTACCGCTCTACCCCGTCAGCCCGATCCTGGGCGTCGGATTCTGCCTGTACCTGATGTACGGGACGGGCTGGACGACCTGGCTGCAGTTCTTCGTGTTCCTCGCGGTGGGCGCCCTGGTGTACGCGGGGTACAGCCGCAGCCGCTCCCGGCTCGTCAGCCCCGGGGCACCGCAGGACCGGACGGCGTCGGGTTCGACCGGAGGGTGAACCAGACCGCCTTGCCGTGCTCGGTGGGGCGGTGACCGCAGGCGGAGCTCAGGGCCCGGATCAGGAGCAGCCCCCGGCCGTGCTCCTGCCACGGATCCGGCGTGCTGCCGGGCAGCAGGCGGGACAGGTCCCCGGGCGGCCCCGGGTCGTGGTCGTGGACCTCCACCTGGCAGCCGGACGCGAGAAGCTCGACCACCAGCTCGATGGGTCCCGAGCCGTCGGTGTGCTCGACGGCGTTGGCGACCAGCTCGGCGGTCAGCAGCTCGGCGGTGTCGCTGTCCGCGGGCGCGTCGAGGTCGGCCAGCGCGGTGCGTACGAGGGCGCGGGCGATCGGTACGGCGGCCGTGGAGTGCGGCAGGGCGAGACGCCACGAGGGCGGCGGTGGAGCGGGGACGTCGGGCGGCAAGGCGGGGGTTTCCGTTCGGGAGCGAGACATCCGGCAGCGGACCTGTGTCGCGGGGCGGCTGCCTCCGGGACGCGCCCTCCGTCGCCGGAGGGTACGAGTCCTGCACCAGGACTTCCTGCGACCAACCATACGAAGCGCGACGCCACAGACATAGAGGCGGCCGACCGGCACAAAAGGGACCTTCGCCACAGTGGCGCGCCGGACTATCGCGCCCTCATGACGGAAGTCACGGGCGGGTGATAACTTCGAAGCGCATCAGCAGCAGCCCGACGGCTGGAGGGGACCCTCCCATGAGCCCGTTCACCGGCTCCGCCCCGCGCACGGAGCGCTGGAAGCATCTGCGCCTGACCACGGACGACGGCGTGGCGACCGTCACGCTCGCCCGCCCCGAAAAGCTCAACGCGCTCACCTTCGGTGCGTACGCCGACCTGCGCGACCTGCTCGCCGAACTCTCCCGGGAACGTTCCGTGCGCGCCCTGGTGCTCGCCGGTGAGGGGCGCGGTTTCTGCTCCGGCGGTGACGTGGACGAGATCATCGGCGCCACGCTCGCGATGGACACCGCGCAGCTCCTCGACTTCAACCGGATGACCGGGCAGGTCGTGCGGGCCCTTCGCGAGTGCCCCTTCCCTGTGATCGCCGCCGTCCACGGAGTGGCCGCCGGAGCCGGGGCCGTCCTCGCCCTGGCGGCCGACTTCCGGGTCGCCGCCCCCTCCGCGCGTTTCGCCTTCCTCTTCACCGCCGTCGGCCTGTCCGGCGGCGACATGGGCGCCGCCTACCTCCTGCCCCGTGTCGTCGGCCTGGGGCACGCCACGCGGATCCTGATGCTCGGCGAGCACGTCCGCGCCCCCGAGGCCGAGCGCATCGGACTGATCAGCGAGCTGACCGGTGAAGGGGAGGCCGACACCCGCGCCGCAGCCCTGGCCAGGCGGCTCGCGGACGGGCCCGCTCTCGCCCTGGCCCAGACGAAGGCGCTGCTCACCGCCGAGCTCGACATGCCGCTCGCCGCATCGGTGGAGATGGACGCCGCCACACAGGCCCTCCTGATGCACGGCGAGGACTACGCCGAATTCCACGCCGCCTTCACCGAGAATCGGCCGCCGAAGTGGCGGGGAAGGTAGCGCGATGCCCCCCTCGGACACGAGGCGGATCGCGGTCATCGGCGGCGGACCCGGCGGGCTCTACGCCGCGGCCCTCCTCAAGCGCCTGGACCCCGGCCGCGAGGTCACCGTGTGGGAGCGCAACGCCCCCGAGGACACCTTCGGCTTCGGCGTGGTCCTCTCCGACGAGACGCTCGGTGGCATCGAACACGCCGACCCGGTCGTGTACCGGGCACTGAGCGACGCGTTCGTCCGCTGGGACACCATCGACGTCGTGCACCGGGGCACCACCCAGACGTCCGGCGGACACGGCTTCGCCGCACTCGGCCGCCGCACGCTGCTGCGGATCCTTCACGAGCGCTGCGCGGCCCTCGGCGTACGGCTCCGATTCCGGACCGGGGCGCCACCCGCCGCCGAGCTCGCCGCCCGCCACGACCTGGTCATCGCCGCCGACGGTGTGCACAGTGCCACCCGCGAAGCCCATGCCCGTCACTTCCGCCCCACGGTCACCGACCATCGCAACCGCTACATCTGGCTTGCCGCAGACTTCGCGTTCGACGCCTTCCGCTTCGAGATCGCCGAGACCGAGTACGGCGTGATGCAGATGCACGCCTACCCCTTCTCCCGCCCGTCGCCCGGCCACGACTCCTCGACCAGGTCGGCGGACGGGCCCGGCGCCTCCACCGTCATCGTCGAGATGCGTGAAGAGGTCTGGCGGGCAGCCGGCCTCGACACCTGCGGCACCCCGCAGTCGGCCGAACGCTGTGCCAAGGTCTTCGCCGAGGCACTCGGCGGCCGGCCGCTGCGCTCCAACAGGTCCTCCTGGCTCACCTTCGCCACCGTCACCAACGCCCGCTGGTCGCACGGCAGGACGGTCCTCATCGGCGACGCCGCCCACACCGCCCACTTCTCCATCGGCTCCGGCACCAAACTCGCCGTCGAGGACGCCCTCGCCCTGGCCGCCTGCGTCGAGGAACAGCCGGACCTGCCCACCGCCCTCGCCGCGTACGAGGCCGAACGCCGCCCCGTGGTCCTGTCCACCCAGCGCGCCGCCGCTGCCAGCCTGCGCTGGTTCGAGGAACTCCCGGGATACGTGGGCCAGTCCCCCCGGCGGTTCGCCTTCAACCTCCTCACCCGCAGCCGTCGCGTCACCCACGACAACCTGCGGCTGCGCGATCCCGCCTTCACCGAGGCGGTGGAGGCGGATTTCGGCTGCCCGCCGGGCACCCCGCCGATGTTCACCCCGCTGCGGCTGCGCGGCCTCGAACTCCGCAACCGTGTCGTCGTCTCGCCCATGGACATGTACTCCGCAGCCGACGGGATGCCCGGCGACTTCCACCTCGTCCACCTCGGCGCCCGCGCGCTCGGCGGCGCCGGTCTCGTCATGACCGAGATGGTCTGTGTGAGCCCCGAGGGCCGCATCACACCCGGCTGCGCCGGACTGTGGACCGATGAACAGGCCGAGGCCTGGACCAGGATCACGCGCTTCGTCCACGACGCGGCCCCGGGCGCCGCGATCGGCGTCCAGCTGGGCCACTCCGGCCGCAAGGGCTCCACCCGGCTGATGTGGGAGGGCATCGACCAGCCGCTGGACGACGGCAACTGGCCCCTCAGCGCCGCCTCACCCCTCCCGTACGCGCAGGGCGTCAACCAGATCCCGCAGGCGCTGGACAGGGCCGGGATGGACGCGGTCCGGGAGCGGTTCACCGAGGCCGCGCTACGGGCCGCCCGCTCCGGCTTCGACCTGCTCGAACTTCACTGCGCCCACGGCTACCTGCTCTCCGGCTTCCTCTCCCCGCTCACCAACCTGCGCACCGACGCCTACGGCGGGTCCCTGGAGAACCGCCTCCGTTTCCCCCTGGAGGTCTTCGACGCGGTCCGTGACGTGTGGCCCGAGGACCGGCCCATGACCGTACGCGTCTCCGCCACCGACTGGGCACAGGGCGGCACGAGCGACGAGGACGCCCTGGCTGCCGCCCACGCCTTCGCCTCCCACGGCGCGGACGCCATCGACGTCTCCACCGGCCAGGTCGTCCCGGAGGAACGCCCCGAGTACGGCCGCTCGTACCAGACCCCGTACGCCGACCGGATCCGCAACGCACTGGGGGTGCCCGTCATCGCCGTCGGCGCCATCTCCTCGTGGGACGACGTGAATTCGCTGCTGCTCGCCGGCCGCGCCGACCTCTGCGCCCTGGCCCGCCCCCATCTGTACGACCCGCACTGGACGCTGCACGCGGCGGCCGAGCAGGGCTACGCGGGACCGGGCGTCTCCTGGCCGCTCCCGTACCGCGCGGGCAGCCGCACTCCGCCGACGGGCCGCACCGACGCCCCGAAGCCCCGTCTCACGCTGAACTGAGCGTCAGGCACTCGTGGCAGCGGCACGGCGTGGGATGCGGAGCCGATCACCGGGTCGTCCGGTACTCGACGGACAGCCTGCCGAGGAGCACCGCGAGCGCCTCGGCTTCCTGGCGGCCCGTCCGGCAGCCGCCCGCGGCCGCCTCCTCGCACAGTCGCAGCACGGTCGGGCTGTGGACGGGAACCGCCCTGAAGTTGTGCAGGTTGTGCGTCGCCATGTCGATCGTGATGTACGTGCCGGTGTGCCGCCCGCGTCCGATCGTGGTCAGCTGCTCGTGGGCCGCCCCCGGGTAGGTCCCGATCACATGCACCTTGGAGCCGCCCCGGTAGGACTTGGTGCCCGGCCGCAGTTCCTGGCCGCCCTCCCCGTAACGCCGCCACCGCACGACGTTCGCGGCGACGAGCCATGCCTGCTCGGCGGACGGGCCGTCGCCGGCCGTCACTCCGGCTCCGCCGTGATCAGCAGCCGGTCACCGACTGGCTCGTAACCGATGCGCCGGTACACGCCGTTGCTCGTCGGATTCGCGAGGTCCGTGAAGAGCAGCACCTCTCCGGCCCCCGACTCCCGCGCCGCCCGGCCGACCTCCGCCGTCACCGCCGCCGCGTAGCCCCGGCGCCGGTGTTCCGGCGGGGTGTAGACGGTCACCACCCGCACCGTGCCCGCGATCCCGCGCGAGACGCCCGCCATCGAAACCGGCTCCCCGCGGGTCTCCCAGAGGGTCAGCCCTCCGTGCGCCGTGCGTTCGTCCACGATCCGTTCGGCCCGGTCGCCGGACCGGCCGGTCTCCTCACCGAAGGCGCGAATCCAGCCGACCAGCAGCGCCCGGTCGTCGGTGGTGGCGGTCCGGGGCGCCCCGGCCGGGCCGGGGCTGGGCGGTACCGACGTGCCCAGCCTGTACAGCCGGTGCTCCTCGTCCACCCGGTGCCGTGGCCAGCGGGCGGCCAGGAGCGTCGCGGCCTCGCGGTCCGCGTTGATGCCGGGCAGCGGGAGGGCGTCGGGCAGCGCGGCGATCGCTTCGGGGGACGCCGTGCCCAGGATCGGCGGGAAGGGCGGCGTATGCACGAGAGCCCCGGCCACCTCGCCGTCCGCGCCGCGCCACCAGCCGAGCACCGGAGGCTCCGCCCCGTAGGCCTGTGGCCCGCTGTCCCGCAGCGTGGCCGTGACGGTCAACAGCAGGCTGTTCTCGGCGGGCCGCGCGGCCAGGGAAGCTCCGGCCGCGTCCAGGAACGCGTCGACGTCATCGGTGAAGGTCCAGGTCATGCTCCATCCTGTCGGTTCACCCGCCCCTGAAGCATCCCGATTTCGACGGGCGGCTCCTGGACCGCCGGACGCGCTGACGCACGGACGGACCTCGGCCTCCGGGGCGGAGACGGCGGGGCACGTGATCACTCGTGAGCGGCGGTGCCGCGCAGCAGGAAGCGCTGGAGCTTTCCCGTCGCGGTCCTCGGGAGCGCGGGCAGGAATTCGATGGCGCGCGGGCACTTGTGCGGCGCCAACTCGGCCTTCATATGGGCGCGCAGCTCATCGGCCGACAGCAGGGCGCCCTCGCGCGGCACGACGTACGCGGCCACGATCTGCCCGCGCAGTTCGTCGGCCCGGCCCACCACCGCCGCCTCGGCCACGTCGGGGTGGCGCAGGAGGGCCTCCTCGACCTCGGGGCCGGCGATGTTGTACCCGGCGGAGATGATCATGTCGTCGGCGCGTGCGACGTAGCGGAAGTAGCCGTCGGGCTCGCGGACATAGGTGTCGCCGGTGATGTTCCAGCCGTGGCGCACGTACTCCCGCTGACGGTCGTCGGCCAGATACCGGCAGCCGACCGGACCACGCACGGCCAGCAGGCCGGGTTCCCCGTCGGGCAGTTCCCCGCCGTCGTCGCCCACCACGCGCGCCCGCCAGCCGGGCACGGGGACGCCGGTGGTGCCGGGCCGGATCGCCCCGTCGGCCGCCGAGACGAAGATGTGCAGCAGCTCGGTGGCCCCGATGCCGTTGATGATGCGCAGCCCCGTCCGCTCGTACCAGGACCGCCAGGTCGCGGCGGGGAGGTTCTCCCCGGCCGAGACGCAGCGGCGCAGCGCGGACAGGTCGTGGCCGTCGAGTGCGCCGAGCATCAGGCGGTACGCGGTCGGCGCGGTGAACAGGACGGAGACCCGGTGCGCCGCGAGTGCGGGCAGCAGCTGCTCGGGACCGGCCTGTTCCAGCAGCAGGGACGAGGCGCCGGCCCGCAGCGGGAAGATGACCAGCCCCCCGAGCCCGAAGGTGAAGCCGAGCGGCGGACTTCCCGCGAACACGTCGTCGGGACCGGGCCGCAGGACGTGGCGGGCGAAGGTGTCGGCGACGGCCAGTACGTCGCGGTGCGCGTGCATGCACCCTTTGGGCCGGCCGGTGGTGCCCGAGGTGAACGCGATGAGCGCGATGTCGTCCGCGGCGGTGTCCACCGGCCGGCAGGGCCCCGGGCGGGCCGCCGCGAGCTCCGTCAGATCACCTGGGGAGCCGCCCCCGTACGTCGTGACGCGCAGGCCGGGCACCTCGGCCGCGAGCAGGTCGTCCACCGACCTGATGTCGCACAGGGCGTGGCCGACGCGGGCGATGGAGCAGATCGTGGCGAGCTCCGCCGGCCGTTGCCGGTCCAGCACCGTAACGGCGATCGCGCCGGCCTTCATCACGGCGAGCCAGCAGGCCGCGAGATAGGGCGTGGTGGGGCCGCGCAGCAGTACGCGGTTGCCGGGGACGACGCCCAGGTCGTGGCTGAGCACCTGGGTGATGCGGTCCACCCGGTCGCGCAGCTCCCCGTAGCTCCAGACGTTGCCGTCGGCGTTCCGGAAGGCGGGGCGCTCGGGGCCGAAGCGGTCGGCGGTGCGGTCGAGCAGCTCGTATCCGCAGTTCAGCCGGTCGGGGTAGGCCAGTTCGGGGAGGTCGAAGACCAGCTCGGGCCGGTCCTCGGCGGATGGGAGGTGGTCGCGCGCGAAGGTGTCGGTGTGCGCGCTCGCGGTACCTGACGGCTTCATGAAGCATCGCCCCCTTGTCGCCCTTGGAGCGTATCGTTTGAGTGACGGTAGTCAACGGTCCGCGATAAGTCGTGACAAGAGAGGCGCCGGCATGACGGCATTCTCCCTCGATCCCGGTCAAACCGCCTGGTGCGACGAGCTGTA
This sequence comes from Streptomyces pratensis, assembly GCF_016804005.1. Classification (GTDB taxonomy): domain Bacteria; phylum Actinomycetota; class Actinomycetes; order Streptomycetales; family Streptomycetaceae; genus Streptomyces; species Streptomyces pratensis_A. The sequence goes on from NZ_CP051486.1 coordinate 2,260,843, forward strand.
CACCCTCGCCCGTGACGAGCTCCGGCCCCTTGCCGAGAAGGGCGAGCCCGGCCAGGTCAACCGTCCGCTCGTCGCCGCCCTCGGAGGGTTCGGGCTCCTGGACCGGCTCCTCGGCTCGGGAGCACTCGATCTCTGCCTGATGCGCGAATCGCTGGCGCGCGGCTGTACCGAGGCGGAGACCGCACTCGCGCTCCAGGGCCTCGGAGCCGGTCCGGTCCGCCGGGCGGGCACCGAGGCCCAGCGCGCGCGGTGGCTCCCCGAGGTGCGCTCGGGCCGTGCCGTTGCCGCATTCGCGCTCAGCGAGCCGGGTGCCGGGTCCGACGCGGCGGCGCTCGCCCTTGCCGCACGGCCCGCCGCCGACGGGCACGGCTGGCGGCTCACCGGCGAGAAGTGCTGGATCTCCAACGCCCCCGAGGCGGACTTCTACACGGTCTTCGCAAGGACGGGCGAGGGTGCCGGAGCGCGGGGCGTCACGGCTTTCCTCGTCCCGGCCGATCGCCCCGGGCTCACCGGAACGGCCCTGGACATGCTCTCCCCGCACCCCGTCGGAGCGCTGGACTTCGACGGCGTGCCGGTGACGGCCGAGGACGTTCTCGGAGAACCCGGCCGTGGCTTCCGGGTAGCCATGGACACCCTGAACCTCTTCCGGCCCAGCGTCGGAGCGTTCGCCGTCGGGATGGCGCGCGCCGCCCTCGACGCCACCCTGGAACACACCACGCACCGCAGCGCCTTCGGAGCCCCGCTCAAGGACCTCCAGGCCGTCTCGCACCAGGTCGCGGAGATGGCGACCCGCACCGAGGCGGCCAGGCTCCTGGTGTACGCGGCGGCCGCGGCCCACGACGCCGGGGAGCCGGGCGTGCCCCGGCGCGCCGCAATGGCCAAGCTGTACGCCACCGAGACCGCGCAGTACGTCGTCGACGCGGCGGTCCAGCTGCACGGCGCCCGGGCCCTGCGCCGGGGGCACCTGCTGGAACACCTCTACCGGGAGGTCCGCGCGCCCCGGATCTACGAGGGAGCCACCGAGGTGCAGCGCACCGTCATCGCCAGGGAGCTGTACGCGACACAGGAGACCCCCGCATGAATCCGATCACCCGGATCAACCCCGCCGAGCTCTCCCCTCCCACCGGCTTCTCGCACGCCGTCACGGCCACCGGCGGCCGGCTGGTCTTCCTGGCCGGCCAGACCGCGCTGGACGGCGACGGGAAGGTCGTCGGCTCCACGCTTCCCGAGCAGTTCGAGACGGCTCTGGGGAATCTGCTGACAGCCCTGCGTGCGGCGGGCGGCGCCCCGACAGCCCTTGCGAGGGTCACCGTCTACGCCACCGACGTGGCCGACTACCGTGCCCACGCCCCCGAACTGGGCGCCATCTGGCGGAGGCTGGCCGGGCGCGAGTACCCGGCGATGGCCGTCGTCGGAGCGGCCAGGCTCTGGGACGAGCAGGCCATGGTCGAGATCGACGGCATCGCCGTGCTCGACTGAGGCGGCATGTGACGAGGGGGCGGTGCGGACGGCCGCACCGCCCCCTCGTCACATGCGGTGCGGATCAGTACGGCTTGACCAGCACGTGGGCGGCGCCGGGCATCCCGACCTTCAGGAGCTCGTCCTCCTCGGGCGTCGTCGCGCTGCCGGTCTCCTCCTTGAGGAGCGCGCGCGAGAGGTTCTGCACGAACATCGCGCGGGGACGGCGGCGGTCCTCCCACGCGGCCAGGGCCGCCGGGACGTCGTCCTCCGCGTCCAGGGACCGGGCCAGGACCAGAGCGTCCTCCACCGCCATCGCCGCACCCTGCGCGAGGTTCGGGGTGCTCGCGTGCGCGGCGTCACCGGCGATGACGACCCGGCCGACGTGCCAGGGCGCGTCGACCGTCACCTGCGAGATGCGCGAGTAGACGACGCCGTCCGCCACGGTGACCGAGGCGAGCGCCTCGGCGACGGGCCCGCCGAAGCCCGCGAGACGCTCCTTGAGCTCCTCGTGCGCCCGCGCGGGGTCCGGGCGGAAGTCCGGCTCCTCGGCCGTCACGGCGGCCAGATACATCAGCTCGTCCGTGATCGGGGTCATCAGCGCCTTCGTCGACGAGCGTCCCGCGCTCACCACGACGCCCTGGACCTCGGGCAGACGGGGCACGGTGACCCGCCAGTTGGCGAAACCGGTGTACTCGGGGGTGAAGCGGTCGCCGTGGAGGCGGGTGCGCAGGGGCGAGCCGATGCCGTCGAAGCCGACGACGAGGTCCCAGCGTGCGGACGAGCCGTCGGACAGGGTCACCTCGACACCCTCGCCGTCGTCGGTGAGTCCGCTGATCGTCGTACCGAACCGGATCGGGACCCCGGCGGCGGTCGTGGCGTCGCCGAGCACCTGGGCCAGGGCGGGGCGCGGTATGCCGTGGCTGGCGGGGGCGTCTTCCATGCGGGGCTGCGGGATCTTGGCGAGGGTGGCGCCGGCCGGGTCGCAGATGGTCAGCACCTCCCAGGGGTAGCCGGCCGCCAGGCACGCGTCGAGCACGCCGATCTCACGCATGACGTGCAGGGCGTTGGACGGCTGGATGATGCCGACGCCGAGTGCGTCCAGCTGGTCGCGGAGCTCGACGACCTCGACCGTGTGCCCGCTCCGGGCGAGCGCGACGGCAAGGGTGAGTCCGCCGATGCCGCCGCCGTGTACCAGTACACGCAGGGGTGTTGCCATCTCAGGTCTCTCCAGGCGAGAAGGGAGGATCGGGGGGAATGGGGAGTGGGCGGTCAGCCGACGGCCGCGGGCAGGCTCATCAGGTGGTCGACCAGGGCGAGCAGCACGTCGCGGCCGAAGGGCCGCTCCCGGACGTCCCCGATCAGCAGGGGGACATGCGGGTCCAGGTCGAGGGCGGCACGGATCTCGTCCGTGGAGCGGGTGTTGTGCCCGTGGAAGCAGTTGATCGCCACCACGAAGGGGATGTCCCGGCTCTCGAAGAAGTCGATCGAGGCGAAGCTCGTCTCGAGCCGCCGGGTGTCGGCGATCACGACACCGCCGAGCGCACCGTTGACCAGGTCGTTCCACATGAACCAGAAACGTTCCTGGCCGGGCGTGCCGAAGAGGTAGACCACCAGCTCCGGGCTGACCGTGATGCGGCCGAAGTCCAGTGCCACGGTGGTGGTGTTCTTCTGGCCGACGCCGGCGAGGCTGTCGACGCCGACGCTCGCCTGGGTGAGGTATTCCTCGGTGCGCAGGGGCGCCACCTCGCTGACGGCGCCCACGAGGGTGGTCTTCCCCACGCCGAAGCCGCCGGCTATGAGGATCTTGACGGCGGAAGGTGCCGTCTGACTGGTTGTCATATCTGTTCAGAGTCTCCGGAGTCCGTCACGTACGGCGGCGAGCAGGCCCATGCCCGCCCCACCCGACGCCCGCGCCACCGTCAGGGGGGCGCGGGCCAGCAGCAGGCCCTGTGAGACCAGGTCGGCCAGCAGGATCTTGGTCACCGAGACCGGAAGATCGAGACCGGCGGAGACCTCGGCGACCGCGGCCGGCCGGCGGCAGCGCTCCAGGATCATGCGGTGCTCCGGCTGGAGACGGCCCGCCCTCAGGGGGGCACCGTGCTCGTCCACCGGTTGCCCGGCGGTGGTCAGTACGGTGATGAGGCTGAAGTCGTCGCGCTCGGGGGCGGTCCGGCCACGGGTGATCGTGTACGGGCGCACCATCGTGCCCGCGCCGTCCTCCTCGGTCTCCTCCTCGTCCCAGTAAGGCGTCACACCCGCTGCCCGTCCCCGGTACCGAAGGCGTCGAAGTCACCGCGTGCGGGTGCGGTGAGCTTCTGTCCGACCTGCTGCACGAGGTTGTGCATCGCCAGCGACATGACCTCGGCGTCGACCTCCTGGGAGGCGACGACGGCGAGGTGGGTGCCCTGGCCGGCGGCGATGATGAAGAGCCAGAGATCGGCCAGTTCGACGATGACCTGGTGGACCGATCCGCCGTCGAACAGCTGGCCGACCCCTCGGGCGAGGCTCTGCTGGCCGGTGCATATCGCGGCGAGCCTTTCGGCGTCGGCGCGTTCGATGGTGCGCGAGTGGCTCACCACCAGTCCGTCGTCGGACAGCAGCACGGCGTTCAGTGTCTCGGCGACCGAGTCCACCAGACCGTCGAGCAGCCAGTCCAGATCCTGGAGGGTGGCCGTTGTGCGTGTCATGACCGTTCTTCTCTCGTAGGGGAGGGTGCGGAGGGGGCGGGGCCCGGCGGCTCCTCCGCCGCACGTGCCGCGCGCGAGCGCCGCTGGAATGCCCCGATCGCCGCACCGGCCCGCCGGGGGACGGGGCGCAGCAGCGGGTTCTCGTCCCAGCTCGGGGGCTTGGGTGCGGCCGTCCGGGCAGCTGGGTCCACCCGGAGTTCGTCCACCAGGCTGGCCTGGCGGACGCGGCGGGGGAGCGGGGGCTCCCCGCCCGCTGGCGTGGGGGCCGGCAGCTCCGCCCGGCCCGTGGAAGGACCTTCGGGCCCGTGGGGGGCGGGCGGACCGTAGGCGTGCGGGCCGCCTGTGTCGCTCCCGGCGGGGTACGGCTGCGGGTAGGACGGCCCGGGTGCCGGATACGGGTCATCGGCCGGCTCCGCGTACGCGTGGCCGGGCACCGGGTACTGGCCCGCGGCCGTCATGTAGGGCTGTTCCTGGCTGGCGTAGGGCTGATCGATGCCTGCGTAGGGGGCGTCCGTCCCGGCGTACGGCTGTTCCGGCCCGGCGTACGGGCGGTCCGTGTACTGCTGCCCGGGTTCGGGGTACGAACCGTCGGCGTACAGATGCCCGTTCCCCTGGTACGAGGCGTCGCCCGTGGCGTACGGCTGGTCCGCGTCCTGGTACGGATTGTCGTCCGGGGCGTAGGGCTGCCCGTCCGGCGGGAACGGCTGTCCGGGTACGGGGAACGCGTCCCCGGGGCCGGCGTACGGCTGCTCGGGGGAGGGCTGTTCCTCCTCGGCGGGCCGTGACCTGGCGGTGCGGTCGGCCAGGGCCGTGACCCCGGCCATCGCGCGCCCCTGGACCCGGGTCGGCAGCGCGCCCTGGGCCGCGGGTGCGGCCGCCGGCTCCGCCGCAGGGGAGGGGGCGGCCGACGGCACGCCGACCGGACCGGTGCCGGGCTCGGGGACGGTCAGCTCGTCCGGCACCAGGACGACCACACGGGTACCGCCGAAGGCGGAGGGCCGGAACTCGACCCGAAGCCCGTGCTGGTCCGCGAGGCGCGAGATCACGTAGAGGCCGAGCCGGATGTCCTCCGAGTGGGCCAGCACGTCCATCCGGGGCGGACGGGTCATCAGCTCGTTGGCCTCGGCGAGCTGTTCCTCGTCCATGCCGAGGCCGCGGTCCTCGACCTCGATGGCCAGGCCCCTGCTCACCTTCGCCGCGCGCACCTCCACGGGGCTCGGCGGACGGGAGAAGGTCAGCGCGTTCTCGATCAGCTCCGCCAGTACGTGGGAGACCGGACCCACGGCCCGCTCGGCCAGCCACGGAGCGCCGTCGAGGTCCAGCACCACCCGGCGGTAGTCCTGCACCTCGCCCTGAGCGGAACGCATGACGTCCAGCAGCGGTACGGGCTTGCGCCAGCGCCGGTGCGGCGAGCCGCCCGCGAGGATCACCAGGTTCTCCTCGTAACGGCGCAGGCGGGCCGTCAGGTGGTCGAGGTCGAAGAGGCCGTCCAGCACCTCGGGATCCTCGTGCTTGCGCTCCAGCTCGTCCAGCTTCTTGAGCTGCTGGCCGATCAGCTGCTGCGTACGGCGCGCGATGCGCTGCAGGAGCCGCTCGAAGCCCCGGTGCTGGTCGGCCTGTCTGACGGCTGCCTGCAGGGCGCTGGTGCGGGCCTGGTTGAGCGCGCCGCCGAGCCGGGTGAGTTCGTCGCCGCCCTCGTCCGGGGTGTCGATCGCGCGGGCCTCGGCCTCGACATCGATCTTCTCCCCCTGGGCCAGCCGTTCGACGACGTCGGGCAGAGCCTTCTCGAGCTCCTCGGCCCGCTCCTGGAGTCCGGAGATGCGCCGGCGCAGGTTACGGGTGAGGCGCCAGGTGGTCCAGACGACCGCGACGACCGCGAGCAGGCCGATCACCGAGGTGAGGACCATCTTGAGGAGCAGGGACATCACCGTGTCCTTGCCGGTGACCACGACCGCGCCGGTGCGCTTCTCGAGCATCCCGACCAGCTGGGGGGTCACACCGTCCATGGCCTCGCGCCAGGTGTCCTCCTCGGCCTTCAGCTCGACGAAGCCGGACCGGTCGGCCGCCGCGGGGCGCAGGATCTGCTCCTCGACCTTCGTCTTGGCCTTCCACGCGGAGCTCTCGGTCAGAGCCCGCCAGTCAGCCTGTTCGTCCTCGGGAAGGAACGGAACCACCTTGGTGCCGGCCTGGAAGGACTGGCCGGAGACCGCGTTCCGGACCTCCTGGAGGTCCTCGGTGCTCAGCTTGCCGGTGGGCCAGCCACGGGCCAGGATCGCGTCCGAGCGGGAGATCATCTCCTTGGCCCAGAAGAGGTCCACGAGCGGCTGGCCCAGGGTGGTGACCTCACCGTTGTCCACATGGCTGAGGGCCGAGAAGAGTTCCAGGTCCACGGCGATCAGGTCGGTGTAGTAGCCGTAGACGACGGCCTGCTGGTCGCTGTCACCCTCGTCGACGAGGGTGCGCTGGGCGGGCAGCTGGTTGATCGCCTCCCGGGCCCTGCCGACGGCGTTCCGCACCTCTTCGGGTGCGTCGTCCGCGCTCACGTCCGAGAGGGACTCGAACTCCTTGATCGCCTCGTCCGTGAGTGTGCGCTGCTGCTTCAGCGCCGTGCCGGAGTCCTCGGGCCGGGCCAGCGCCTCCGCGCTGAGCCGGCGCTCCTCCTGCAGGTTGTAGTACACGATGTTGGACGGTTGGCCCGCTTGTTCGGCCAAGAGTCCCTGGGCTGCCTGGCGTTGGAAGTCCAGGAGTGTCTGTCCACTGGTGACGGCCCACAGGGCTGCCAGTGCGACTCCGGGGACGATCGCCAGTACGAGAAGGGCCGTCCGCAACGACATGGGTGCCGAGTCGGTCCGCCGTGACGCGCGCGTGCGCAGGGGATGCTCCTTGACGATGATGCCAGCCGGTGACTGGTCAAATACGTTGAGAACTTGGACACATGGATATTAGCCACAGTGCAAAAAAGAAGAAAAAGTGGCCTCACACGTGCAACACGGCGCGCACACGCAGCGCACACGTCTGCCCGCCGAAGTGTCGGGGATGCCTGCCATGCCCAGGTAGCGTCGAGCACGCTCCGGAGTGAGGCTGAAGATGCGCGTGTATGTCCCGCGGCGCACGAGGAGGCGACGAACATGCCGGGCGGGCCGCCCCCGCACCACCCCGTGCACAGGTCGTCCGACGGTGAAGGCCTCACGGAGGGCCCCGGCACGCACGTCCGCCCGCGCGCCGCCGGAGACGTGCGCGGTATGCCCGACGAGGTGCCCGACGAACCGCGCCACCTGCCGCTGAACGCCGACCGCGTGCTCGGCGGGGAAGCGGGGCCGGAGTCGGCCGTGCCGGAAAAGCCCCATGTCATGCCGTGTGACCACGGGTGGACAGGGCAGACGCCGTTCTGTGACCACAGTGGGACAGGAGCCGTCCATCACCGACGCGGAACAGAACCAGCGGACCGGCCGCCGCGCGGCGCGCCGGACGGGTGAACCGGGCTGGGGGATATATCTGTATTCGGTGCCCTTTGCTCCGGATCCCCCGTCGTGACCGTCCTCGTCCTCTCCCATTTCGCACTGGCCGCCTGCGCGGCGCCGCTCGTGCGGCGGTTCGGCCGGTACGCGTTCCTCGTGCTCGCGCTGCCCCCCGCGGCCGCCACGGTATGGGCGGTCACCGAGTGGAGCGGCGCGGAGGCCGGCCGGGCGGTCACCTGGTCCTGGGAATGGATCGCGGCGTACGACGTGTCGATCGCCTTCCGCCTGGACGCGCTGGCCGAACTCATGGTGCTGCTCGCGGCCGGGGTGGGCATGCTCGTCCTGCTCTACTGCGCGTCCTACTTCACCGACGACTCTCCACAACTGGCCTCCTTCGCCGGGAATCTGCTCGCCTTCGCGGGTGCCATGCTCGCACTCGTCCTCGCCGACGACCTGATCTCGCTCTACGTGTTCTGGGAACTGACCACCGTCTTCTCCTACCTGCTGATCGGGCACACCAGCCGGCGCAAACAGAACCGCCGCTCCGCCCTCCAGGCCCTGACGGTCACCACGCTGGGCGGCCTGGCGATGCTGGTCGGCTTCCTGATCCTCGGCGAGGCGGCGGGCACCTACCGGATCTCCGCGATCGTCGCCGATCCGCCGGAGACGACACCCGCCGTATCCGTGGCCGTCGTCCTCGTGCTGTGCGGGGCGCTGTCCAAATCGGCGATCTGGCCGTTCAGCCTCTGGCTGCCGAACGCCATGGCTGCTCCCACCCCGGTCAGTGCCTACCTGCACGCCGCGGCCATGGTCAAGGCCGGTGTCTACCTGGTGGCGCGGCTCGCTCCCGCCTTCGCCGACGTGCCCGTCTGGCGGCCGACGGTCCTGGTACTGGGGGGTGCGACCATGCTCCTCGGGGCCTGGCGCGCACTGCGCCTGAACGACCTGAAGCTCGTACTCGCCTACGGCACCGTCAGCCAGCTCGGCTTCCTCACCGTCCTGGCGGGCGCGGGGAACCGGAACGCCGCGCTCGCCGCCGTGGCGATGATCCTGGGGCACGCGCTGTTCAAGGCCGCGCTGTTCCTCGTCACGGGCATCGTGGACCACGCGGCCGGCACCCGTGATCTGCGCAGACTCTCCGGCCTCGGCCGCACCATGCCGTACGTGTGCGCCGTCGCGGTGCTCGCGGCCGCCTCCATGGCGGCTGTGCCGCCACTCCTCGGATTCGCCGCCAAGGAGGCCGCCTTCGACGCGCTGCTGCACGGCGACACGGCCGACCGCTGGGTACTGGCCGTCACCGTCGTCGGCTCGGTGCTGACCGTCGCGTACACCCTCCGCTTCGTCTGGGGAGCGTTCGCCCGCAAGCCGGGTGTCGCCGACACCCCCGCCCACCGCGTCGGCGCCGCCTTCCTGGCCCCGCCCGCCGTCCTCGCAGTGGCCGGGCTGGTGCTGGGCCCCGGAGTCGGATGGACGGACCGTCTGTTCGCCGCCTACGCCGACGCGTTCCCCGCCCCGGCCCATCCCTACCACCTCGCGCTCTGGCACGGCTTCAACGTCGTCCTGCTGCTGTCCGCCCTGACCTGGGCGGGTGGCGCCGTCCTCTTCGCCGGACGCGCCACGGTCACCCGGATCTCCCGGCGCGTCGCCTGGCCGACCGCGGACAGTGTCTTCGGGCACCTCCTGCTCGGCCTGGAACGCGTCGCCCTCCAGGTCACCGGCTTCGTCCAGCGCGGCTCCCTCTCCGGCTACCTGGCCATCACCCTGACCGTGATGCTGGCCGGCCAGCTGGCGGTCCTGGTCACGGACCGCCCCTGGGAAGGAGCGGCCGCCCCCCGGATCTGGGACGCCCCGCTCCAGGGCGCGGTCGCCGTGCTCACCTGTGCGGCAGCCCTGTCCTGTCTGACCGTCAGCCGCCGGATGAAGGCGGTCGTCCTGGCGGGGCTGACCGGGTACGGGGCGGCGCTGCTGTTCGTCGTGCAGGGCGCCCCCGACCTGGCGCTCACCCAGTTCTGCGTCGAGACCGTGTCGATGATCGTGTTCGTCCTGGTCCTGCGCCGGATGCCGGTGCGTTTCGAGGAGTCGATCGGCACCTGGCGGCGGAAACTGCGGATCCCGGTTGCGCTGGCCGCCGCGGCGACGGTCGGCGTGGCCGTGTGGGCGGCGGGCGCGGCACGCGTCGCCGAGCCCGCGGGCGCGGCGATGGTCGAGGAGGTCGCCCATCACGGTCTCAAGGACGTGGTGGCCACCATCCTGGTCGATCTGCGGGCCTGGGACACGATGGGGGAGTCCGCCGTCCTCGCGGCGGCGGCGATCGGGGTGACCAGCCTGATCTACCTCCACCGCCGCAGCGAGACTGCCGTGAACAGGGAGGAGCTGCGGGGGGAGACCGCCTGGACGCTGGCGCGCGGACGGCTGACCGGTCTGCCGCAGGGAGACGACACGGCACCCGAACGCAGCTGGCTGGCCGCCGGATCCACCCTTGCGCCCGAGCACCGGTCCGTCGTCTTCGAAGTGGTCGCCCGGCTGCTCTTCCATCCCATTCTGGTGCTCTCCCTGTACCTGCTGTTCTGCGCCGAGAACATGCCGGGAGGCGGCTTCGTCGCCGGGCTCGTGGCCGGACTGGCTCTCATCACCCGCTACCTGGCAGGCGGCAGGTTCGAGCTCGCGGAGGCCGCGCCCCTGCAGCCCGGACTCTTCACCGGACTCGGACTGTTCGTGTCCACCGCGGTCGCCCTGGGCGGGCTCGCGGAAGGCACCGTGCTCCACGCCTGGACCTATCACGGGCATCTGCCCCTGTTCGGTGACTACCACCTGAGCACGTCGGTCCTCTTCGACTTCGGTGTCTACCTGCTGGTCTTCGGTGTGGTCCTGGACATCGTGCGGGCGCTGGGGGCCAAGGTCGACCGGCAGATCGAACGGGCCGCCGGCGCGCTGGCCCCCGCGACGGACTCAGGGACGGGGGAGTCCAGCCGATGACCATGAGCGTCTCGCTCCTCGCCACGGCCGTCGTCCTCTGCGCGGTCGGAGGCATCCTCATGCTCACCCGGCCGCTCACCCGCATCCTGCTCGGCGCGGTGATCGCGGGCAACGGCATCAACCTGCTGGTCCTCTCGTCGACCGGCTCCGCGGGCGCGGCGCCCCTGCTCTACGGTGTGCCGCTGCGGCGGATCACCGACCCGCTGCCCCAGGCCATCGCCCTCACCGCCATCGTCATCACCCTCGCCACCACGGCCTTCCTGCTCGCCATGGCCTACCGCAGCTTCCAGCTGACCGGCACGGACGAGGTCCATGACGACCTGGAGGACCGGCGTATCTTCCTGCGCGCCGAGGTGATGGGGCAGCGGGCCGAACTCCGCGAGGAGTACCGGGCGGAGCCCGGGCGCACCCGCAAGGACCGCACCCGCTACAAGCAGGAGCACCGCAGGCTGCGCGCCCGGCTCCGTGCCGACCGGGCCCTGCAGGCCCGGGGCCGCGACGCCGGCGGTGACCTGTGGCACGACGTGCTGGGAGCCGACCCCGAGGACTACGTGAACGACACGGACGACGACCGAGGAGCCGCCCGATGAACGCGCTCGTCCCGCTGCCGGTCCTCCTGCCGCTCTGTGCCACCGGGCTGAGCCTCGCCTTCGGCACCCGGCTCGCGCGCTTCCAGCGCTTCATCAGCGTCGCCGTGCTCAGCGCCGTCCTCTGCCTCTCGGTGATCCTGATGATCGCCGCCGACCGGCAGGGACCCCTCTCCGTCCACCTCGGCGACTTCGCCCCGCCGCTCGGCATCACGCTGGTCGCCGACCGGCTGTCGGGCCTGATGCTGACCGTCTCCTCGGCGGTCACCCTCGCGGTCCTGGTCTACTCACTGGGCCAGGGCATGGCGGACCGGGACAAGGAGACGCCCGTCGCCGTCTTCCACCCCGCCTATCTCATCCTGGTCGCCGGGGTCTCCCTCACCTTCATCGCCGGCGACCTCGTCAACCTTTACGTCGGCTTCGAGATCATGCTGGTCGCCAGCTTCGTCCTGCTCACGCTCGGCGGAACCGGCCCCCGGATCCGGGCGGGCTCGACGTACGTGATCATCTCGCTGTTCTCCTCGATGCTGTTCCTGACGGCGATCGCCATGGCCTACGCGGCCACGGGCACGGCCAACTTCGCCCAGCTGGCCCTCCGGCTGCCCGACCTCCCCCTCGGTGTGCAGACCCTGGTCCAGGCCATGCTGCTCACCGTCTTCGCCATCAAGGCCGCCGTCTTCCCCCTCGCCGCCTGGCTCCCCGACTCCTACCCGACGGCGCCCGCGCCCGTCACCGCCGTCTTCGCGGGCCTGCTGACGAAGGTCGGCATCTACTGCATGCTGCGCGTCGAGACCCTGTTCTTCCCCGGGAACCGGCTCGGCGACCTGCTGATGGCCGTAGCCCTCGCCTCGATGACCGTGGGCATTCTCGGCGCGGTCGCCCAGACCGACCTCAAGCGGCTCTTCTCCTTCACCCTGATCAGCCACATCGGCTACATGGTCTTCGGAATCGGCCTCGCCACCCGGGAGGCCTACGGTGGCGCGATCTTCTACGTGGCCCACCACATCACCGTCCAGACCACCCTCTTCCTCGTCGCGGGCCTCATCGAACGCCGGGGCGGCACCAACGAGCTGACCCGGCTCGGCGGACTGGCCCGGGCGGCTCCGCTGCTCGCGGTCCTCTTCTTCGTCCCCGCGATGAACTTCGCCGGCATCCCACCGCTCTCCGGTTTCATCGGGAAGCTCGGACTCATGCGGGCAGGTGTCGCCGACGGCAGCGTGTGGGCCTGGATCCTCGTCGCCGGTGCCACGGTGACGAGCCTGCTCACCCTGTACGTGATGGCCAAGATCTGGAATCTGGCCTTCTGGCGTACGGAGCCCCCGGGGCAGGCCGCCTACGGCACCGTCCTCGAGACCGCCGACGACAGCGACGACGACGATGCCGACGCCGGACCCGACCGCATCCCCGGCACGGGCGACGAAGGAGTGGGACCGCCCCGGGCCCCGGCCGGACAGACCGTTGCCGCCACCCTCCAGGGGCGGGCCGTCACGACCACGGTCCGTCCGCCCGTGGCCATGACCGCCGCCACTGCGGGCGCCGTCCTGCTCGGCCTCGCCTTCACCGTGCTGGCCGGTCCGCTGACGGCCTTCACCGACCGCGCGGCAGCCGAACTCATCGAGCGCCGCCCCTATGTGGAGGAGGTGCTCGGCCGGTGAGACGACTGATCACGCTGTCGTACCACAACCCCGACCTGCCCCCCTTCAGCATCGAGTTCGCCGGCCGCAGGCGCCGTGTGCTCGACCTTCCGCTGATCTCCTGGCTCACCCTGATCTGGGTCATGCTGTGGTCCACCCTGACCTGGGCCAACGTCGTCACCGGCGCGGTCGTCGCGGTGATCGTCTGCCTGGCGTTCCCCCTGCCGCAGGTCGATCTGGGGCTGCGGCTGCACCCCTGGGGCATCCTCCGGCTCGGCGGCTACCTGCTCTACGACATGTACACCTCGGGAGTGAAGGTCACCCGGCAGATCTTCGCCGACCGTCCGCACCGGCCCGCCGTCATCGGCGTGCCCCTGCGCTGCCGCAGCGACCTGATGCTCGCCGCGACCGCCGTCACCGTCTCGAACGTGCCGGGCGGCTCCCTCGTCGAGGTGCGCAGGGCGACGGCCACGCTCTTCCTGCACGTCCTGGACGCGGACAGGCCCGAGGAGCTGGAGGCGGCCCGGCGGTCCGTCTGGAAGCTGGAGGAGCTCACGGTCCGTGCCTTCGGCACCTCCGACGAGATCGCGCGCGTCTCCGAACCGCCACCGGCCGCAGAATCCGGCACCGGCACCGGCACCGGCACCGGCTCCGATTCCGACTCCGGGCAGGGGGAGACATGACCGGTCCCGAGACCGTCGACCGGGTGCTGATCAGTGCCGCGGTCGTGCTCGTCGTCGTCGCGGGCGCGCTGCTGCTCTTCCGGATCAGCCGCGGGCCCTCCATGCTCGACCGGGCCATCGCGCTCGATGTCTTCGCCGCCGTGATAATCGCGGGGCTGGGCGCCAAGTCCGCTTTCGCCCGGGACGCGTTCTACTTCCCGATCATGCTGGTACTCGCCTTTCTCGGCTTCACCGGATCCGTGGGCATCGCCCGTTTCATCGCCGTCCGGGACAAGCCGTTGCCACGTAGGAAGCCCGCCGGGAAGGAGGGACGGAAATGAATGTCTGGCTGCAGATCGCGGACACGGCCGGGGCGGTCCTCGTCCTCCTCGGCGCGGCGATCAGCCTTCTCGGGGTGGTCGGCATGGTGAAGCTGCCCGACGTCCTGTCACGCAGTCACGCGGCGACCAAGCCGCAGACCCTGGGGCTGCTGCTGGTGCTGGCCGGGGTCGCGTTGAGGCTGCGCGGCGGCATGGACCTGGCGACGCTGGCCCTCATCGGCTTCTTCCAGCTGATGACAGGCCCGGTGGCGGCCCATCTGGTCGCGCGATCGGCGTACCGGACGGGGCAGATCGAGCGCGGTGAGCTGCTCTTCGACGACCTGGACGCGCAGCTCACCGAGCCGGGGCAGGAGCCCGGTGCGGGCACGGGACCCGATGCGGGGCAGGAGCCGGGCGGGGGCCACGGGACGGGCAGGTGACCGTCAGCCTTCGAGCAGCCGGCGGCGCAGCGCGTCGATCGTCGCCCCGGTGACCCCGAGCCGGCCGGTGACGTATCCGTGCACCGAACCGTGCTCGGCCGTCAGACCGGCCAGGAACAGCCGGATGACCTCCTCGGGTGCACGTCCGTATCCGGGCCAGGCCGGTGTGCGGCCGCCGTGCGCTGCCGCCCAGTCGGCGACGAGCAGCTCGGTGGCCGACTCCGTGAGGGCGAAGTCCTCGGCCACGCCGTCCTCGTCGACACCGAGGAGGGACAGCACCAGCGCGGCCACCAGACCGGTGCGGTCCTTGCCGGACGCGCAATGGAAGACCAGGGGCCCCGCACTCTCCGCGATGGCCTCCAGTGTCTGCCGCAGCTCGACCGCACCGTCCTCGGCGACCTCGGCGTACCGGTCGGCGAGGTGACGCCAGGGGTCGAGCTCCGGGTCGATCGCCGCCTGGTCGTACGGACGGTGCTCGATGCTCAGATTGAGGTAGGTGAACCGTTCGACGGCGGGGACCCGGCCCCTGGCCGCTGTCTCCCACGGATAGCGCAGATCGATGACGGTCCGGACACCGAGGGCGAGGAAGCGCTCCCAGTCGGCGCCTTCCAGCTTGCCGAGCGAGTCCGAGCGGTACAGCAGTCCACGGCGGACCGTGCGGCCGTCCGCCGACCCGAGGCCACCCAGATCACGGAAATTGTGCAGCCTGTCGAATGCGATGCGCCTCTGTATCTCCACGCCGGTCACACTATTTCTGCGATGATGCGGCGGGAAACATCCGGGCGCTGGGGGGCGTATGGGAAGCACGGGTACGACGCTGCGAGAACTGCGCGGCGCACAGAAATCGTCCAAGGGTGTCTCGCTCTACTCACGGTACGTGAACCGGCCGGCCGGGCGCCTGCTCGCGGCGGGTGCCTACCGCGCCGGGCTGACTCCCAATCAAGTGACTTCGGTCAGCGCGGTCTTCACCTTCGTCGCGATCGCGGGTGTGGCGCTCCTGGAGCCTTCCTGGTGGCTCGGGGTGGCCGTCTACGCGGGTCTCGCCGTCGGCTTCGCCTTCGACTCGGCCGACGGGCAGCTGGCGCGTCTGACCGGGCGGGGCGGGCCGGACGGCGAGTGGCTCGACCACGTCGTGGACTGCGCGAAGATGATCCTGGTCCACAGTGCCGTGCTGATCTCGTTCCACCGGTTCGGCGGCCTGTCCGACGAGGGTCTGCTCCTGCTGCCGCTCGGCTTCCTGTTCGTCGCGGTGCTCACGTTCTGCGCGGGACTGCTCAGGGAGCAGCTCGGAAAGGCCGCAGCCCGGGACGCGCCGGCGGCCACCACCGCCACGCCGCCTCCGGTGTCCCGGATCAGGGCCGTGGCCCTGCTGCCCGCGGACTACGGGGTCTTCTGCCTGGCCTTCCTGCTGCTGGGCGCACCCGGGGCCTTCCGGGCCGGGTACGCCTTGCTCGCGGCCGTGCACGCCCTGTTCCTCGTGGCGTTCCTGGTCAAGTGGTTCAGGGAGCTGAAAGCGCTCCGGGCCGGGTGACGAGTACGTCCAGTGCCCGGCGCAGCTGGGTGCTGGACGTGTGCACCGTGTAGGGGAAGTAGACGACCTCCACCCCGACCTCGGCGAAGTCCCGCTCCAGGCGCTGTCCCTTCTCGGTGCCCCGCCAGTCGTCGCCCTTGAAGATGACGTCGAAGCGGACCTGCTGCCAGGTCTCGACCTTGTCCGGAACGGTCTCCACGAACGCCGCGTCCACGTAGCGCACGCTGCGGACGATCTCCAGCCGCTCGGGCAGCGGGATCACCGGAGTGTGACCCTTGGCCAGCGCGGCCATCTCGTCCGACACCACTCCCGCGACCAGGTAGTCGCACTGGCTGCGGGCGTGCCGAAGGATGTTCAGATGGCCTACGTGGAACAGGTCGTACACCCCCGGCGCGTAACCGACTCTGTGTTGCACCATCCGTTCTCTCCCCCCACGGTGGAACTGGTTCAACGACCTTACTGTGAAGAACACTTGTGCATCCCGTGAACGGATAAGCTCAAAGAAGAGGCTGTTCCGGGGGGAAGGCGATCATCCGTTGTCCGCTGCTGAGCATCAGAGGCCGTTCGAAAACCGCAGACTTCTCGTGGTCTCCACCAACTACGCCCCCGAGCTGACGGGCATCGGCCCGTACGCCACCCAGCTCGCCGAGCACTGGGCCGCGTGCGGGGCCAGGACCGACGTCCTGACCGGCATGCCGCACTACCCCGCCTGGCGCGTGGACGAGCGGTACCAGGGGGTGTGGCGCAGGGAGGAGAGCCGTGAAGGGGTGCGTGTGCACCGGCGACGGCACTATGTGCCGGCCCGTCAGACGGCTCTGCGGCGAGCGGCGTTCGAGGCCTCCGTGCTCGTCCACGGGATCCTCGCCCCTCCGCCGGGGCGCCCCGACGCGGTGATCTCCCAGATGCCGAGCCTCGCGGGCGGCGTGATCGGGGCCCGGCTGGCACGCCGCCACCGCGTGCCCCACATACCCGTCGTCCAGGACCTGATGGGCGCCGCCGCCGCGCAGAGCGGCATCCGTGGGGGAGGCGGAGCGGCGGCCGTGGCCGCGAGGGCCGAACGTCACGCGCTTCGCGGCGCGGCCCTCGTCGGCGTCATCCACGAGAGCTTCGTGGAGGGCGTCACCGCCCTCGGAGTGGATCCGGAACGCATCCGCGTGGTCCCCAACTGGACCCATGTACAGAGCCCTTCGGCCGAC
Source organism: Streptomyces pratensis (assembly GCF_016804005.1). GTDB lineage: Bacteria > Actinomycetota > Actinomycetes > Streptomycetales > Streptomycetaceae > Streptomyces > Streptomyces pratensis_A. The sequence goes on from NZ_CP051486.1 coordinate 2,277,795, forward strand.
CGCGCGGCCACCCGCGCCCGGCTCGGCTGGGCCGAGGACACCACTGTGCTGCTGCACTCCGGGAACATGGGACTCAAGCAGGGGCTCGACGTCCTGACCGGCCTGGCGCGGCTGGCGCCGGACATCCGGGTCGTCCTGATGGGCGACGGCAACCAGCGCGACGGACTGCGTGAGCGGGCGGCCGGGCTGCCCAATCTCGACTTCCTCCCGCCGGCGGGCGCGGACGACTTCACCGATGTGCTCGCCGCCGCCGATGTGCTCGCGGTGACCCAGCGGGCCTCCGTGCTCGACATGAGCGTGCCGTCCAAGCTCACCTCGTACTTCGTCTCCGGGCGTCCCGTCGTCGCCTCCGTCGCCGGTGAGGGCGGTACGGCGGACGAGGTGCGCCGTTCCGGCGCGGGTGTCCTCGTGGAACCCGAGGACCCGGCGGCGCTCCTCGCCGCCGTGCGGCGCCTGACCGCCGATCCGGTGGCGGCGGACGCGCTGGGAGCTCAGGGTCCGCGGTACGTCGCACAGCACCTGAGCAGGGAGGCGGGCCTCGCCCGGTTCGACGCCCTGCTCGCCGAGGCGCTCGGGCACGCACGGGCCGGGGCCACGCGAACCGGCGACACACGAGGGGGAGCAAGCCGATGACGCATCAGATCCGTCCCCTGGACGACCAGGACGAACCGGCGCTGCTGCGCGATCAGTTCCGCCAGCTCCTGCGCTACCGCGCGCTGCTCGCCGGGGGCGTGGCCCTAGGACTCCTCGGCGGAGGATTCCTCGCCCTGAGCGGCGACGACACGTACACGGCCACCGGTGAGGTGCAGGTGCGCTCCGCGACCGCCGATCCCTTCGCCACCGGAGCCTCCGCCGACAAGGGGATCAACATCGGGTCCGAACGGCAGACCGCGGTCAGCGACACCGTGGGCGAGCTGGCCGCCGGAACCCTGCTCAAGAAGGACGACGACGTCACCGCCCGGAAGCTGCTCGCCGGTCTCCAGGTCACCAACCCGCCCAACACCCTGACCCTCCGCTTCTCCTACACCGGTGCCACCCCTGAGCAGGCCCGGTCCCGCGCCGAAGCCCTCGCCAACGGCTACCTCGCGCACCGCAAGGCGCGCACCGAGGAGAGCATCGACAACATGGCGAACGGCTATCGCGCCCAGCTCGAACCGCTGGAGGAGAAGCGCGACCTGCTGGAGGACCGGACCGGAGTCGACGCCGCGGACGACGTCAGCAGTGCCCGGGCCAACATCATCGTCTCCATCTCCGAGCTGAGCCGGAAGATATCCGAGCTCAAGGCGCTGGACACCACCCCCGGTTACCTCAACAAGAAGCCCGTCGCCCCCACCGAGCCCGCCGGCGCGGGCCTGCCGTTGCTCCTGGGGCTCGGCGCGGTCGTCGGCCTCGCCCTCGGACTGCTGCTGTCCTGGGTGCGTCTGGTCTTCGACCCCGCCGTACGCTCGCCCCGGGAGCTCGTCCGCTCCCTCGGGGCCCCGCTGCTCGGCACCCTCCCCAGGGAACGGGCGGCCGCCGGCACCCTCCTCGCCATCGGCCGCAGCGGTTCGCGGCTCGCCGAGGAGTACCGCGCGGTCGCCTTCCGGCTCGCCTACGACCCGTCGTTCGCGGAGCGGCGCCGGCTCCTGGTCACCGCCCCGCGCGGGGACAACACGGCGGCGGCCGCCGCCGCGGTCAACCTGGCCGCCGCCTTCGCCGAGATGGGCCGCGACGTGCTGCTCGTGGAAGCCGATCTGCGCACCCCGTCCCTGGCCCGCGACCTGGGGCCGGCCGCCCACGAGGTCCGGCCGCCGCGCTGGGCCGCCGAGGAGGGCGACCGCACCTGGCCGGCAGGCGGCCGCTCCAACGTGGACGTGCCGGGCTCCGGGGCGTTCGCCCTGGTGACCGGGACCACGGCGGACAACGTGCCACGCGCCCTGACCTCCGCGTCCGTCGGGCGGATCGTCGCCGAGGCGGACCGCCCCGGCGCCGTGGTCATCGTCCTCGCCCCGCCCGTACTGTCGTACGCCGACGCGGTCGCCCTCGTCGACCGGGTCGAAGGGGTCATGATCGTCTGCGACCCGCGCGAGGTGCACCGCAGCGATCTGGAACGCATCCGCGAGATCATCGGGGCCTCCGGGGGATCCGTGGTCGGCGCCCTGCTCCATCCCGGCAGGGGGCGGCTGCGCCGTCCCGAACGCAGGCCGAAGTCCGGCCGGCGCCGCACCGGAGGCGGTCCCGGCGGCCCGGCCGACGCGGCCGACGCGCCTGAGATCACCGGAAACCCCGACGAGACCATGGGGCTGCGCTCCGTCACGCTCCCGGGGGCGCGCCGGTGAGAGCCCGCACCGCGATCCTCTGCTCGGTCGCGGACCAGGGCGTGGCGGCGCTCACCAACATCCTGGTGCTCGTCGCCGCGGCCCGGCTCTCCACCGTGGCCGACTTCGCCCGCTTCTCCGCGGTCTACCTCGTCTTCACGGTGCTGCTCGGCGTCTTTGGCGCCTACACCGGCCAGCCGCTGGTCCTGAGGCGCGGCGCGGAGGAGGACACCCGGGGAGCCTGCCGTTCGGCCGTCGTGTTCACCGTCGGGGCCTCGGCGGCCCTCGGCGCCCCGTCGGCCGTCGTCTGCCTCATGGTCCCGGGGGACACCGCCCGCGCCCTGGCGATGCTCGGCCTCGTCCTCCCGGTGGTGCTGGGGCAGGACGCCCTGCGCTACGCCTTCTCCGCCCTTCAGCGGCCCCATCTCGCCCTGATATCGGACGTGCTGAGACTCCTCTGCGTGCTCGGCGCCCTGTCCGTGCAGGAGTACGGGGCCACCCCCGCCCGGCTCATCCTCGTCTGGGGCCTGTCAGCCCTGCCGGCCCTCCTGCTGTCCGCCGTGCTCCTGCACCGCTGGACCGCCGGGGCCACGCTGCTGCTGGGCCCCATGCTCAGGCGCGGCCACCTGGGGCGGCGCTTCGTCGTCGAGTTCGGGGTCGGCAACGCGACCGGCCAGCTCTCCGTCCTCGGTCTCGGGGCCGTCGGCAACCCGCTCCTGGTCGGCGCTCTGCGCGGGGCGACCACCCTCTTCGGGCCGCTCAACGTGCTGTTCACCTCCGCCACCTCCTTCGGCCCGCCGCTGCTCGGCCGCATCGGTGACGAGCGGCGCCGGATCAGGGCCACCGCGGGGCTCGCCGCCGCTCTCGCCGCGACCGCCGCCCTCTGGGCCACCGCGCTCGCCCTGCTGCCGGAACGGGCGGGCCGCGAACTCCTCGGTGACACCTGGCCCACCGCCGCCGCCCTGCTCCCGGCGACCGGCAGCCAGTACGCGGCGATGGCCGTGGGCACCTGCGGACTGCTCGCCCTGCGCATGCTCGACCCGCGTACGACTCTGAGCATCCAGGTCGTCTTCTCGCTCACCGCGGTGGCCTTCATGGCCGGGGGATACGCCCTCGGCGGCGTCCCCGGGGCCGCCTGGGGACTCTGCCTCGGGTCGCTCTGCAAGGCCGCCGCCACCTGGACCCGGGTGGCCGGGCTGCGCCGCCGGACCGCGGCAGGGGAGGGCGTCAGCGCCGACGCGCTGCCCTCTGCTCCCTGAACGTGGTGATCAGCACCAGGCACAGGGCGCCGATCGCCAGTTTCCCCGCCGCCTGGAGCAGCGGACCGCGCAGCAGGATGAAGGTGTAACCGGCGATGAGCGGAGCTGCGATCGCCAGCACACTGCCGGGGCCGGGCCCCGCCCGGGTGACGGCCAGCGCGTACCTGCGGTCGGTGCGGGCCGCCACGTAGCCGATCAGCGCCAGGCCGCCGATCATGCCGGACGCGCCGAAGTCCACCCAGAACTCGGTCCACAGCGGAGCCGACAGGTTGGTCATGTTCATCCCCATCCACTCGCCGACCCGGACCCCGGTGTCCTCGGGCTTCCCGCTCCACACCGCTCTGGGGACGAAGAAGAGCGCGGAACCTGCCAGTTGACGGCCGTACGTGTGCCCCCGGGTGTCCACCCAGGAGATCGTGTTGGCGAACATCACCGTCTGGTCGTAGTCCTTGGTGGCCAGCGGCTCGAAGACGGAGGCCGACTGCACGGGCCGGTACCCCTCGTCGTCGTAACGGAAGCGGTCGGCGTACGGGAACAGCACCAGCGCGCCGACCACGCCCATGGCCAGCACCGAGCGGTACATCGCCGCGCTGCTCGGGAACGCCGTGAACAGCAGGGAGACCAGCACGGTCAGGAACCAGTAACGCGCGTTGGATATCGGGTTGTTCACGACCAGGTTGACCACCGCGAGCGCTGCCCACACCAGCACGGTCGACGGAGAGCGCCGCGCCCGTCGAGAGGTCACCAGACGCCGCGTGAAGAAGAGGAACGCGAGCAGCGCCGGCACCGTGCCGAAGCCCTTCAGGAACGCGGAGCCGACGTTCGACTCGGCCGACGTCACCCCGCTCTGCGCCACGGTGTCGCTGATCTCCTGGCGGCTGGAGAAGAACACCCCGGGTCCGCCGAGCTTGAGCACGTAGTATCCGCTCGCCAGCAGCGCGAGCAGCACCAGCAGCCGCAGTCTGACCGGGTGCGCCACGGCCGGTCCGCCGGTGGAGCGCGAGGACGCACGGCGCCGCAGCGGCCGGCGAGAGGCCAGCAGCGCACCCAGGTCGAAGGCCGCGCACCCCACCAGGATCATCGCGATCGCCGTCACCAGGTCCGAGCGCGGTCCCACCATCGGCGTCGGTGTCTGACCGATCACCACCTGGGCGAACGGCGCGACACCCATGGCGATGTACACGAACATCCAGAAGACGCCCTGGAGCAACCGCCGCCGGGTGGACAGGATCATGGTGGCGAGCCTGGCGCCCGCGTAACACGTCAGGACCAGCTGAAGCCAGTACGCGGTGTCCCGGACGCCCGGACCGGGCTGGGCGGCGATCACCGCGGGCAGGAAGCAGACCAGGCCCAGGATGAGCGGCACGGAGAGCGCCCGCGAGAGCATCGCCCAGGTCAGGGGTCGCGCCGGCGGCTCGACGGGAGGGCGCGGCGGGTCCTCCCGGGCGACAGCGGCCCCCACCGACTCGTGCACGGTAGTCATGACCCCCCGATCACCGGCCCCGAAGGCCCCGTCCGCAAGCCTCGTGGCCCACGAACACTCTAACGAACACGCCCACTTGAGGTGGTCCGATGGCTAGTCTGTGAACAGTCGGCCGAGGTTGAGGGGAACCCTGGTGAAGGTCCTGCACATCGTCACCCTGCACACGCCTGATCACGCGTTCGGCGGCCCGACCCGGGTCGCGCTCAACCTCTCCAAGGTCCAGCGGGCGGACGGCGACGACGCCCGCATCATGGCGTTGGGGGACGGCTTCGAGGGCGAGCTGCCCGGTGAGGTCGAAGGAGTGCCCGTGCACCTCTTCCAGGCCCGCCACCTGCTCCCGAGGTTCGAGGTCAGCGGCATCACCTCCGCCGCGCTCCTGCGCACCGCGCGCCGCATGATGCGGGGCGCCGATCTCGTCCACGTCCACCTGATGCGCGACCTGGTGACCCTGCCGGCGGCACTGCTCGCCCTGGCCACCCGCACGCCGCTCGTCGTCCAGACGCACGGCATGGTCGACCCGACCGAGAAGCGGGTCGCCCAGCTCACCGACCTGCTGGGCGTCCGCACGGTCCTGCGCCGGGCCGACGCCGTGCTCCACCTCACCGAGACCGAGCGCCTCGACGTGAACGCGGTCGCCGCACCGGTCGCCCTCACCAACACCGTCCGGCTGGTCAACGGCGTCCGCCCGCAGGAGCGCAAGCCCGCCCGTGAGCCGGGCCGGCCGCCGAACGTGCTGTTCCTGGCACGCATCCAGGAGCGCAAGCGGCCGGAGGACTTCGTCGCCGCCATGCCCGCGGTCCTGGCCCGGCATCCCGACGCCCGCTTCGTCCTGGCGGGGCCGGACACCGGCGCCCTCCCCGGAACGCTCGCGCTCGCCCGCAGGCTGGGTGTCATGGACTCGCTGGACCACGTCGGGTCCCTCGGCCACGAGGAGGTGCTCGACGCCGGCCGGCAGGCAGACGTGTACGTCCTGCCGTCGATCGAGGAGCCGCTCGGCGTCTCGGTCCTGGAGGCCATGTCCGTCGGCACGCCCGCCGTGATCACCCGCACCTGCGGACTCGGCCCGGACGTCGCGGAGGCGGGAGCGGGCCGGGTGATCGACAGTAGGGCCGGCGAGGACGCTGAGAACGCACGCAAGGTCGCCGACGCGATCCTGGAGCTGCTGGAGCCCGGGGCCGCCGACCGTGCGGGCAAGGCCGCATGGGACCTGGTCAACGGGCACTTCACCATCGAGGTCGTCACCCGCACCCTCCGGCAGACCTACGAGGACGTGGTCCGCCGGAGGGCGTGATGCCTCAACCGGTCTTTCCCTCCCTCGACTTCAGGGCTATCTGCCAGCGGTAGAAGCTCATCGCGAGCGCGAAGTCCAGGCCGGCACGCCCGTCGAGGAACCCCCGCCGGTAGACGTACATGTAGGCGAAGGAAACCAGCGGCTTGAACGGCGCTTTGTGGAAGAGCTGTCCCTGGCGGGACTTCACCTTCCGGACCTGCTCCTTCACATCGGGGTGGTGCTCGAGCCACGCCTCCCAGTCCGAGTAGCGGTTGTGCCGTTCGAACCAGGCGGTGACCGGGTCCAGGTCCTGGTGCTCGATGGGGTTGCTCAGCGTTCCGGCCGTCGCCGCGACCGGCTGGTAGTGCCCCTCGACCTCCCCGATACCCGGCGCCGCGAGGTCGCCGACCTCCGGGTAGTGGCACCGGGTCCGGTCGGTCAGGGACCGCTTGCGGATCGTGTAGCCGTGCCGCAGCCGCTTCCCCGAGAACCAGTAGCCCAGCGGGATGTCGTACGCGGCCGGCTTCGGGCTGTCCGCGTCGGCGAATACCCTCCGCAGCTCCGCCAGCAGCCCGGGACTGAGCCGCTCGTCACCGTCGAGCAGCAGGATCCAGTCCAGATCCGTCCGGACGTTCTCCAGGCACCACTGCTTCTTGCGCGGATGCCCTCCGTCCCAGGTGTACGTGACCACCTCGGCCCCGCACTCCTCGGCGATCTTCGCCGTGTCGTCGGTGCTGTGGGAGTCCACCACGACGACCGCCTCGAAGTGGCCCAGGACCGACTTCACCGCCTCGGCGATGTTCAGTCCCTCGTTCTTCGTGGGGATCGCCACCGCGATCGGCAGTCTGCTCATCAGTTGTCTCCTTCGGGCAGCCAGGCGTAGCAGCCTGTGGAGGTGAGGGCGCGGGCCGCTTCCGGGACGGTGATCTCCACCGGCTTCCCTGTGTCGGAGGAGCCCGAACCCAGCTCCTTGCCGTTCGCCCCGGTCAGCTGCCAGCTACAGGCCCTGGTGGGGGAGGGGGCCGTGTACCGTCCCGCCCGGAGCGCCGCGCCCTCGTGGGTGCCGTCGGCGTAGCCGAGCGCGGCCCGGTCGACAAGGTCCTGGTGCTGCGGGCAGAGATGGGCCACGGCCGGCTCCGCGTCCGCGACCTCGCCGGAGACGATCGCCCCCACGGCGATGTCCCGGTCGGCCTTGACCAGATAGCGGAGCCTGTCACAGGTCTCCTGCCCCGTCTGGAGCACGGCGGCCGGGTCCATCCCCTTGGGCACGCGGTCGGTCAGGTACTCCTTCTGCTTCTTCGTGAAGGACCCGGTGGCCGGGGTGATGTCCCCGGCGGGAGCCTTCGGCGCGGTGCTGGGCATCGGGGCCCCTGTGCCGGACGGAGAGACCGCCGGCCCGGCCACGGGGGACCCGGAGGAGACGGCGGCCGAGGGCGTGCTGCTCGCCGCCGCGGCCTTCCCGCCCTCGTCGCCCGACCCGCCGGAGGAGCCGCAGGCGGCCAGCACCGCCGTCGCGAGGGCGACGGCGGCGCCGGCCAGGAAGGGATGTCTCATTCACCCGTCCTCAGGGCGTAGTGCGCGCTTACCTGGGTGGCGCTCAGTGCGGTCGGGTACACGGCGGTCTCGTCGATCTGACCGGCGAAGAAATAGCTGGTCGGGCTGTTGGCCCAGCCGCCCGTGCTGTCTCCGCCGACCCGCCAGTAGCCCGGGTAGTCCTCGTTGCCGGTGTAGAGGATGTTCGACGCGCGCAGCTGCCCGTCGACGTACAGCCTCATGCCGCCGGTGCCCTGGGTGGCGACGACGTGGTGCCAGCTGCCGTCGTTGTACTTCCCGGCCGTGGTCACCGTGCGGCGGCCGCCGTTGTGGACGCCGAAGACCAGCCGTCCGTCGTTGGCCATGTACACGTGCTTGTCGAAGCGGGTGCTGTTCTGCATGCTCAGATTGCCGAATCCGATGATCTTGCCGCCCCGCGTGGTGGTGGTCTTGATCCAGGTCTCCACCGAGAAGCGGGTGGGCTGCGAGTGGCGCTTGTTGCTGTACGCGTACTCGCTCGAACCGTCGAAGCCGATGGCGGTCGAATCGCCCGCGATCGCCGCCGGGGTCTGCCGGTAGGCGGGCGCGTTGCGCAGGAAGCCGCTGTTCAAGCCCCCTGTGGTGTCCGCCGCGAAGGTGGATGTGCCCTCGTCGTAGCGCCAGTAGAGCGAGGCGCCGTCGGACAGCACCCGCGCCGGGTAACCCTGGGTCGACGAGGCGACGGTCGCCGACTGTGCCGGTGACTTGGCGCTGGTGTTGGTGCCGTCGCTCGCCGTGATGCGGTACGAGTGCGTCTCGCCCACCGCCACGTCGGTGTCCGTCCACTTCAGCTGCGGGCGGTCCCAGAAGAGGGAGTAACCCGTGGCGGTGTGTACGGGCGTGCTCGCGCCGTCCTTGTAGATCCGGTAGGTCAGCTCCCCGTCGTCGGTGTCGAAGCTGGTCTGCCAGTTGACGTCGATCTGCCCCGGGGTGACCGTGGAGAGACTGACGTTCGGCACCCAGGGCGCCCCCGTGTCCGGTCCGTCCGCGAAGCGGGTCAGCCCCTGTTGTCCGGCCCCGTTGACGGTGGTGAACTCCCCGCCGACCCAGAGGTAGTGGTGGCCCCCCTTGTCGGTCTGTGCCATCACCCGGGGCCCGACGGGCTCACCGATCCCGTCGTTGGTGTCCGGGAACCATGGCAGCAGCGTCGGGTCGTCGACGGACTGGGCCAGCAGGTGCTTGCGCGGCTGGTCGGCGAACCCGCCCATGCTGGCGCAGTCGTGGGCGTGACTCCCGCTGTACAGCACACCCGAGTGGACCAGGACCGCCTGGGTGGCGCCCAGGCAGGTGTCCCGCCAGCGCTGCTCGTAGTCGTCGAGATCGATGGCGATCCGGCCGTCGAACACCCCTCCGCCGGTACCCTCGTTGGCGGTGTACAGCCCGGTCGCGTCCGTCGTGAGGTCCTGCACCGTCGAGGTGTTCGGGATGAAACCCGGGTAGCTCCTGGCGAGCGCGCCCGTGGTGGCGTCGACGACTGCCAGGGCGTGCGAGGTGGTGCCGTTGACGGTGAAGAAGTCACCGCCGAGGGCCACGTGCCGCCCGTCGGGTGTCACCTGGACCGCCCGGGCCACCTCGTCCGCGTTGGCCGTCCACGGCAGCAGGCCGGCGCCCGTGGTGACCGCGGCGAACTTGTTCCGCGTCTGGCCGCCCACGTTGTTGAAGTCACCGGCCAGGTAGACGGTGTCCGCGGTGACGTCCAGGGCCCGTACCGTCGCCGAGACGGAGATCTTGAAGTCCTGGCGGGGAGTGCAGGTGGCTGTGTCGACGGCCGCGATGTTGCTGACACCCACCCCGTTCACCGCACCGAACTGCCCGCCGGCGTAGAGGGTTCCGCCGTCGGGCGAGAGGGCCAGCGCCCGTACGGTGGCGGTCCCCGACGACTGGGTGAACGACAGGCTGCACCCCGTCGGCGCGCCCGTCGCCGCGTCGAACGCGGCGAAGTTGACCGCGGGCTCCTCGGAGGTGCCCGCCGCCGCTTCCGGCGGCCGGATCGTGGAGAAGGTGCCGCCGGCGTAGACGACCCCGTCCGTCGCGGCCATGGACCAGACGATGCCGTTGGTCTGCCAGGTGGTGAGGTCGTCCGCCGTGATGGACACCGGCGGTGTCAGCGCCGCCGCCGGGGAGGCCCCGGCCGCTGTCGCGGTCAGTGCTCCGGCGAACAGGCAGAGCGCGGCGGACGCGGCCCGCACACGGCCGCTCCTCCCATGTCTCCGCCCCGTGCTTCCGTTCATCATTCATCTCCGAAGGTGAGGACGAGCTGCGGCCGGTAGGCCGCGGTTGCCTCGCTCGACCAGATGCGGAGACTGTCCGTCCCGCTGCTGGTCAGGGCGAGTGAGGAGACGGAGCCGAGGGCCCCGTCCAGTGCGGACGCGTCCAGTTCCGCCGAGTAGCCGGTGGAGACCGAGAGCGCGCCGGTGATGGTCCCCAGCACGGACGTGGAGAGCGCCGGCCGGGTGTTGTAGGTGACCGCCGACTCGGTCCACGCGCCGGTGACCGGCACGATGCTGTGGCTGTCGGCCGAACCCGCCGTCGAGTCCGACGAGGTCCGGAAGGCGAGCCGCGCGGTCTTGAGCACCTGGCCGGCCGGAGCGGGCGGCAGCGTGAACCGCAAATAGCTCAGATAGGCCGTGGCGCCCCGCGAGGCGAGTTGGCTGTCGTTGTAGTTCGTGTTCGCCGCCACGCTGTTGACGTACGCGTCCTCGTCGGGTGTGAGCGTGACGGTGCTGTCCCCCGGGCCGGGCCGGGTGCCCGCCAGCTCGTGGTGTGCGGCGACCTGCGCGGCGGTGAGCGCCGACGGGTAGACCGCGGTCTCGTCGACCTGTCCGGCGAAGTAGTCGCTCGTGGGCCGGTTCGGCCAGGCGTTGCTCATGGCGTCCCCGCCGACCCGCCAGAACCCGTTGTACGAGCGGTTGCCGGTCGCCGTGTTCGTGCCGACCGCCTCCCCGTCGACGTACAGCACCATGCCGGACGGCCCCTGCGTGGCGACCGCGTGGTGCCAGGCACCGTCGTTGTAGGAGCCGGCCGAGGTGATGGTGGGCCGGGTGCTGCCGCTCTGCACGCCGAACGCCAGGCGGCCGTCGTTCGTCAGATAGACCAGCTTGTCGGAGATGCCGCTCGTGTGGCCGCGCTCCGTACCGATGTTGTTGCCGTAGCCCACGATGCGCCCACCGCTCGTCGACGTGGTGCGGAACCACGTCTCGACCGAGTACGGCGTGGGGGAGGTGTAGTGGTGCAGCCGGTCGCTGTAGACGTACTCGTCGCTGCCGTTGAGGGAGAGCGCGGCGGAACCGGCCACCGCCGACGGCGTGGCGCGGTAGGACGGCGCGTTCACGTACACCCCGCCGTTGCCGCTCGCGGACGCGTCGGCGGCGAAGGCGCCGCCCGCCTCGTCGTAGCGCCAGTACAGATCCGCCCCGTCCTCCAGGACCTGCTCCTGGTAGGGGGACGCCGACGACGCGGCGGTCACCGAGGCGGCGGCGGAGAGCGGGCCGGTGTTCGTGCCGTCGCTCGCCGTGATCCGGTAGCTGTACGTCCGGCCCGCCACCACGTTCCGGTCGGTGAAGGTCAGCTGCGGTCTGCTGAAGAACAGTGAGGAGCCCGTCGTCGTGTACACGGGCGTCGAGCCGCCGTCGCGGTGGACCCGGTAGGTCAGCAGGCTGTCGTCGAGGTCCAGGCTGCTGCGCCAGCTGACCTTGACCTCACCGGCCCGCGGCGCGGAGGCACTCACCACCGGTGCGGCGGGCGCCCCGGTGTCCGGTGTGTTCGCGAACCGGGTCAGCGCCTGCTGGCCGGTCCCGTTGACGGTGGTGAACTCACCGCCGACCCAGAGGAAGTCCCGTCCGCCGCGCGAGGACACGGTCAGCGCGCGTGGGCCGACGGGCTCACCGATGCCGTCGTTGGTGTCCGGGAGCCAGCCCAGCAGGTCCGGGTCGTCGACGGACTGGGCGGTCAGATGCTTGCGGACCTGGTTGGGGAATCCGCCCATGGTCGAGCAGTCGTGCACATGGCTGCCCGCGTACAGCACCCCCCGGTACACCCGGACCGCCTGCGTCGCGCCCTGGCAGGTGTCACGCCATCGCTGGTCGAAGCCGTCGAGTTCCATGGCCAGCCGGCCGTCGAACGACGAACCGCCCGCGCCCTCGCCGGCCGCGTACCAGCCGTCCGAGTCCGCGTCCGTGACGATGTCCTTGATGACGGCGGACGACGGTATGAAAGTGGCGCCGTAGGCGCGCGTGACAGCGCCTGTGGAAGGACTGGTGACCGCGAGCGCGTGCGAGGCGGTGCCGCCGACGGTGAAGAAGTCACCGCCGATGAGGACGCTGTCCCCGTCCGGTGTCACCCGCAGGGTGCGGCCCGGCTCGTCGGCGTCCGGATTCCAGCCGGTCAGAGCCCCCGCGGCGGTGACGGCGCCGAAGAAGCGCCGGGGAGTCCCGTTGACGGTCTGGAAGTCGCCGCCCGCGTACACGGTGCCGTCCGCCGCGACGTCGAGGGCGCGCACCGTCGCCCCGAACTGAGGTGAGAAGCCCGTACGCGGACGGCAGGTGGCGGTGTCGATCGCGGTCAGCCCGTTGGCGGCCGACCCGTTCACGGCGTTGAAGTAACCACCCACGTAGAGAGTGGACTTGTCGGGCGAGACGGCGAGTGCCCGGACCGTCGCCGTGCCGCTGCTGCGGGTGAAGGAGAGCGAACAGCCGGTGGGCGCGCCGGTCGCCGCGTCGAACGCGGTGAAGTTCACCGCGGGCGTCGTGTTGCTCCCGGCCGGGGAGCCGGCCGGCCGGATACCCGAGAAGGTGCCGCCCGCGTAGACCACCCCGTCGGCCTCGGCGAGCGCCCAGACGATTCCGTTGGTCTGGTACGTGGACAGGGCGTCGGCGGTGAAGCCGACCGGCGGGGTGAGCGCGGCGGCCCGGGGAGCGGTGGCCGAGGCGGCGCCCAGAGCGCCCGCGGTGAGAGCGAGGACCGACGCGAGTACGCCGCCCCGCGTGCGTCTGAGACGTCCGGGCCCTCTCATCGGTCGACCCGGACGGCGGACCCCGCGAGCTGGTCGCTCAGCTGCCGGATGTCGGCGTCCACCATGATCCGGGCCAGCTCGCGCGACTTCACCTCCGGCTTCCAGCCGAGGAGTTCCTCCGCCTTGGACGCGTCACCGATGAGCGCGTCGACCTCGCTGGGACGCTCGTACTTCGGGTCGTAGCGGACGTGTTCCGCCCAGTCGAGGCCCGCGTGCTCGAAGGCGTACTCGAGGAACTGCCGGACGCTGACGCCCTCGCCGGTGGCCACCACGTAGTCGTCGGGGGTGTCGCACTGGAGCATCCGCCACATCGCCTCCACGTACTCGGGGGCGTACCCCCAGTCACGCACGGCGTCGAGGTTGCCCAGGTGCAGCCGGTCCTGCAGGCCCGCCTTGATCCTGGCCACCCCACGGGTGATCTTGCGGGTCACGAAGGTCTCGCCACGGCGCGGGGACTCATGGTTGAACAGGATCCCGTTGGTGGCGAACATGCCATACGCCTCACGGTAGTTGACCGTCGCCCAGTACGAGTAGACCTTGGCCACGCTGTACGGGCTGCGCGGGTGGAACGGGGTCTTCTCGTTCTGCGGGGGCGGGCTCGCGCCGAACATCTCGGACGACGACGCCTGGTAGACCCGGGTGTCGATACCGCTGGCCCGGACCGCCTCCAGCAGGCGTACCGTGCCGAGCCCCGTGACGTCCCCGGTGTACAGCGGCGCGTCGAAGGACACCCGGACGTGGGACTGGGCGCCGAGGTTGTAGACCTCGTCGGGCTGTATGTCCCGCAGCAGGTTCACCAGCGCGACTCCGTCGGACAGGTCGGCGTGGTGGAGCACGAAGGAACGATTCGCTTCCTCGGGGCCCTGATAGATGTGGTCGATCCGCTCCGTGTTGAAGCTCGACGAACGGCGTATCAGGCCGTGGACGGTGTAACCCTTCTCCAGCAACAGCTCCGACAGGTACGAACCGTCCTGTCCGGTCACACCCGTGATGAGCGCGGTCTTTGCCATGAAGCCCCCCTCTGTGGTCGCCCTGCGGGCGTTTTGGTTCGCCGAAATATCAGGATCTGAGCGGAATGCGGCAAAGAGTCACCGAGGCGGCTCGCTGCTGGCAGAATCCGAGCCATGACGACCGATCTCCCCGGCCCCTCCCAGGAATCCGTCCGCCCCCTGCTGCGCCCCGGCGCCCGCATATTCGTCGCGGGCCACCGAGGCCTCGTCGGCTCGGCGCTGGTGCGCCGCCTCACCGCCGACGGCCACGAGGTGATCACCCGCGGCCGGGCCGAACTCGATCTGCGTGAGCCCGCGCCGACCGAGCAGTTCCTGCGTGACACCCGCCCGGACGCCGTCGTCCTGGCCGCCGCCAAGGTGGGCGGGATCATGGCCAACAGCACCCGCCCGGTGCAGTTCCTGGAGGACAACCTCCGGATCCAGCTCGCCGTGATCGCGGGCGCGCACGCCGCCGGGATCCAGCGGCTGCTCTTCCTCGGCTCGTCGTGCATCTACCCCAAGCACGCCCCGCAGCCCATCCCCGAGGACGCGCTGCTCACGGGCCCGCTCGAACCGACCAACGAGGCGTACGCGCTGGCCAAGATCGCCGGAATCGTGCAGGTCCAGTCCTACCGCCGGCAGTACGGCGCCTCGTACATCAGCGCCATGCCCACCAATCTCTACGGCCCCGGCGACAATTTCGACCTGGAGACCTCGCACGTGCTGCCCGCGCTGATCCGCCGCTTCCACGAGGCGAAGCGGGACGGCGCGGCTGAGGTCACCCTGTGGGGCTCCGGCAGCCCCCGCCGCGAGTTCCTCCATGTCGACGATCTCGCCGCAGCCTGTGTGCGGCTGCTGGAGGTGTACGACGGTGCGGAGCCCGTCAACGTCGGCTGCGGCGAGGATCTGCCAATCCGTGAACTGGCTTCCCTCGTGCAGGAGGTGACGGGCTATCAGGGCCGGATCGTCTGGGACACGTCGAAGCCGGACGGCACCCCGCGCAAGCTCCTCGACGTGTCCCGGCTCTCCTCCCTGGGCTTCAAGCCGCAGATCCCCCTGCGGGACGGCATCGCCCGCACCTACGCATGGTGGCTCGGCCGTCAGGCTCCTCGGTCCTGACGTTCCTGAGGGTCCTGAGGGTCCTGAGGGTCCGGCCGTTCCTGAGGGTCCTGAGGGTCCTGAGGGTCCGGCCGTTCCTGAGGGTCCGGCCGTTCCTGAGGGTCCGGCCGTTCCTGACGGTCCGGTCGGGAGGCCGCGGTGCGTCCTTGTCCTGCGCACGCGGCCCCCCTCGTGTCCCCCCGCCACGTCTCAGTACGCCCCGCGGCCGTCGGTGACGGCGCGCACCGTACGGGCGAGGAGCCCCATGTCCGTGGCCACCGACCAGTTGTCGACGTACCAGAGGTCCAGCGAGACCGTTTCCTGCCAGGAGAGGTCGGACCGCCCGCTGACCTGCCACAGGCCGGTCAGGCCCGGCCGCACCGCCAGCCGGCGGAGCTCCCGCTCGTCGTAGCGCGACACCTCCTCCGGCAGTGGCGGCCGTGGACCTACCAGGGACATGTCACCCCGCAGCACGTTGAGGAGCTGCGGGAGCTCGTCCATGGAGGTCCGCCGCAGGGCGTGACCGATCCTGGTCACCCGGGGGTCGCGGCGCATCTTGAACATCGGCCCCTCGCTCTCGTTCGCTGCCGAGAGCTGCTCCCTGCGGGACTCCGCGTCCGCCACCATCGTGCGGAACTTCCACATGGTGAACGGCCGGTTGTGACGGCCGTGACGGGTCTGGCGGTGGAAGACGGGGCCGGGCGACGAGAGCCGCACGGCCAGAGCCACCCCGAAGAGCACCGGCGCGAGCACCAGCAGCCCGAGCGCCGCACCGGCGCGGTCCACGACGGTCTTGAGTGCGGCCTGGGGGCCGCTCCGCAGCGGCGGTGCGACATGCAGCAGCGTCAGCCCGGCCGCGGAGGCCGGCCGCACCCGGGCCGCGGCGACCCCCGACAGGTCCGAGAGCACGCAGAGGGCCAGGCCGCCGTCGTGGAGGCCCCAGGCCAGCCGGCGGAGCCGGTCGTCGTCGAGCTGGGGGCCGGGCGCGACGAGTACCAGATCGGCGTCATGGGCGAAGGCACCGCCGAGCACCGTGGACACGTCGTCGTCAGCCGGCCGGGGCGCCAGCCGTCCAGGCACCGGTGTCCCGCAGTCCGGGGCTTCAGGACCGACCGGGACCACCGCCACCGCCGTATACGGATGATCCGTACGGGAGTTGAGAAGATTCACCGCCCGGTCCAGGCCCGCGGCCTCGCCGACCACCAGGACCCGGCGCGCCGCCCGCCGCCCCGAGGCCCGCCGTAGCCGGCCCGCGGCCCCGGCGAGGACGGCCAGGGCCAGGCCGGGCACCAGCGCCGCGACGGCGGTGGCCGGGTCGAGGCCCCCGCCCGTCACGGCCAGCAGCACGGCCAGCAGACCGATGAGCGCCAGCCAGTCGCCCACGGGGCCGTAGGGCCCCCCGGCGGATTCCCCCGGCAGTCGCGGCGCGTACCGGCCGCGCGCCGCGCGGACTCCCGTCCAGACGAGCGCGGCCGACGCCGCGGCGGTCAGTGCTCCTGGCTGTCCGCCGGCCCGCAGGACCAGCCAGGCCGGTATCCCCATACCCAGCAGATCGGTCAGGGCGAGGAAAGGTACACGCGGAACGGGCGTCTTCCTGGCCCGCGGTCTCCCCGCGTGGTCGCGCTCAACAGTCGTCGGGGCTCTCCATAAATGCTCCGGAGCCACCGTGCGGTTCCGGGAAGCGGCGGTACGCGGTCGTGGTGCCCCCGCGAGCCCGACAGGCCCGGATATATCCGATTCAGGTATTTCGACATGCCCCATGAACCCCCCAGCCACAGTTGCATCCCCACAAACGGGGCGCATCCGCCGATCTCATGGACTGACGGATGCGCCCTCGCTCGGTGCACGATATCCACACACGTGCCATTTCGCTGGAGTTCTCGTGAAGTTCAGACAGGCCGGACGTTGTGATCCGCGTCGCCCTGTCCGGCCGGTCCCACGGGGCGTACCTAAGGTAGGGGTATGGAACCGCTTTCCGAGGAACAGACCGCGCAGCTCGTCGCGATGGTGACGGACCTGGCCAGGCAGGGGCGTACCGAGGAGCTCCTGGAGTTCTTCGACCACGGGCTGCCCGTCGACGTCCAGGACGTCCAGGGCAACACGGCGATCATGCTCGCCGCCTACCACGGACACGCGGAGACCGTGCGTGCGCTCATCGCGCGCGGCGCCGATGTCGACCTCCGCAACGGCCGGGACCAGTCACCGGTCGCCGGAGCCCTGTTCAAGGGGGAGGACGCGATCGTGGCTGCGTTGATCGCCGCCGGCGCGGACCTCGACGCGGGGACGCCGAGCGCACGGGCCACGGCCGAGATGTTCGGGAAGACGGCTCTGCTGGTGGAGTAGGGCCTCCCGCCCGGATGGACGGCCATCGCGGAACAGATCAGGGTGTTGTGGACGTCGCCGATCCGGCCTGATCCCACCTGGGTCCGATCCAGTCTTGTCGCTCCCGATCCGGACGGAACGCCCTGACCGGTACGCGCAAGGGGCCCCGGGCGGCTGTGCGTTGCCCGAGGCCCCTCAAGTGCGGCGGCGGAACGGCTCTACTTGGCGGCCTGCAGCGCCTCGATGGCCTTGCGCACACCCTCGCCGTAGGCCGGGTCGGCCTGCGTGCAGTGGTTGATGTGACGCTCGACGGTGGCCTGTGAGGCGCCGTCGATGGCCCGGGCGGTGTTACCGAACAGGGCGTCCTGCTCGTCCGGGGTCATCGCCCGGAACAGGTTGCCCGGCTGCTCGAAGTAGTTGTCGTCGTCCTCGCGGTAGTCGAACCGGTCGGCGGCGGCACCGTCGAGCGCCAGGCCGGGCTCGGCGAACTGCGGCTGCTCCGCCCAGCGGCCGTAGCTGTTCGGCGTGTAACCGGGCACGGAACCCTGGTTGCCGTCCACCCGCAGCTGGCCGTCGCGGTGGTAGGTGTTGACGTTCTTCGCACCGCGGGGCTGGTTCACCGGGATCTGGTGGTGGTTGACACCGACGCGGTACCGGGCGGCGTCACCGTACGAGAAGAGCCGGCCCTGCAGCATGCGGTCGGGCGAGGCTCCCACGCCGGGGACGAGGTTCGCCGGGGTGAAGGCGGCCTGCTCCACGTCGGCGAAGTAGTTCTCCGGGTTGCGGTTGAGCTCGAACTCACCGACCTCGATGAGCGGGTAGTCCTTCTTGGACCAGACCTTGGTGAGGTCGAAGGGGTGGTAGCGGTACGTCGCGGCGTCCGCCTCCGGCATCACCTGGATGAAGAAGGTCCACTTCGGGTTGTCGCCGCGCTCGATGGCGTCGAACAGGTCCGCCTGCGAGGACTCGCGGTCGTCGGCGACGACCGCCGCGGCCTCGGCGTCGGTCAGGTTCTTGATGCCCTGCTGCGTACGGAAGTGGAACTTCACCCAGAAGCGCTCGTTGCTCTCGTTGATGAACGAGTAGGTGTGCGAACCGAATCCGTGCATGTGGCGGTAGCCGTCGGGGATGCCGCGGTCCGACATCACGATGGTGATCTGGTGCAGGGCCTCGGGGAGACTGGTCCAGAAGTCCCAGTTGTTCTCCGCCGAGCGCAGGTTGGTGCGCGGGTCGCGCTTCACGGCACGGTTCAGGTCCGGGAAGTGGTGGGGGTCGCGGTGGAAGAAGACCGGCGTGTTGTTGCCGACGACGTCCCAGTTGCCCTCCTCCGTGTAGAAGCGGAGGGCGAAACCGCGGATGTCGCGCTCCGCGTCCGCCGCGCCGCGCTCACCGGCGACGGTCGAGAACCGGGCGAAGAGCTCCGTCTCCTTGCCGACCTCGGAGAAGAGCGCGGCCCTCGAGTACCTGGTGATGTCCTGCGTCACCTTGAAGGTGCCGAAGGCGCCGGACCCCTTGGCGTGCATACGACGCTCGGGGATGACCTCACGGCTGAAGTGGGC
This sequence comes from Streptomyces pratensis, assembly GCF_016804005.1. Taxonomy (GTDB): domain Bacteria; phylum Actinomycetota; class Actinomycetes; order Streptomycetales; family Streptomycetaceae; genus Streptomyces; species Streptomyces pratensis_A. Next base: position 2,296,655 of record NZ_CP051486.1, read on the forward strand.
CAGCTTCTCCAGGAACCAGACGTCCTGGAGAAGCATCGGGCCGCGCGGACCGGCGGTGACGGCGTTCTCGTTGTTCGCGACCGGTGCGCCGGCGGCAGTGGTCAGCGGCTTCGTGTTGTCAGAGATTTTCCTGCTCCTCCGTGTGAAAACTTCAGTGCACCGACTCCGGATCCTGCTGACCGCGCTCGGTCAGGCATCCAGGGCACAGGCCCCAGTACGTGACCTCGACGTGGTCGATGGTGAACCCGTGATCCTGGGGCGCCTCGAGGCGCGGAGAGCCCTGCGGGACATCGACGTCGGCGATCGTGCCGCACGAACGGCAGACCACGTGCTGATGGTTGTCCCAGGACTGTCCCTCGTACCGTGCCGGAGAGTTCGGTAGGTCGATCCGCCGCGCCAGTCCGGCGTCGACGAGCGTCTTGAGCACGTCGTAGACGGCTTGGGTCGAGACCGCGCCGATGCGTGTGCGTACCAGGGTGAGGAGGGTACTGACATCGGAGTGCGGGGCCTCGTGGACTGCCGAGAGCACGGCGACCCTGGGACGGGTCACTCGCAATGACGCTCCGCGCAGGAGTGTCCTGGCCTCGGTTTCGATCACCCACGCAGTGAACCATCTTTCTGGAATGATTCCAATCAATGCTCGGTGAAGTTCATGCGGCGCGTCCGTGCCGCACTCCGCCCCGTGGCGTCGCCCCGAGGGGGCGTCGTGTCCGATTTCCGCCAGCACCGGGGTGTGCGATGCCGCACCCTTGAGACATGACCGGTGACGACAGCAGGTACGAGGCGGTGTCCAGCCGCGACGCCAGGTTCGACGGTGAGTTCTTCTTCGCCGTGTCCACGACCGGGATCTACTGCCGTCCGAGCTGCCCGGCCACCACTCCCAGGCGCCACAACGTGACGTTCTTCCCGACCGCCGCCGCGGCCCAGGACAGCGGCTTCCGTGCCTGCCGGCGCTGCCGCCCGGACGCGGTTCCCGGCTCCGCGGACTGGAACGCGCGCGCCGACCTGGTGGGCCGGGCGATGCGGCTGATCGGTGACGGGGTCGTCGACCGCGAGGGCGTGTCCGGTCTGGCCGCGCGCCTCGGATACAGCGCCCGGCAGGTGCAGCGCCAGCTGAACGCCGAGGTCGGCGCCGGACCCATCGCGCTCGCCCGCGCCCAGCGGGCCCACACCGCGCGGGTCCTGCTTCAGACCACCACCCTGCAGGCCGCCGAGATCGCGTTCGCATCCGGTTTCCACAGTGTGAGGCAGTTCAACGACACGGTCCGGGAGATCTACGCGCTCACCCCCGGTGAGCTGCGCACCACCCGGCCCGGCCGCTCCTCCCGCTTCGGCTCCGTCGGCACGGCGGACGGAGCCGGGGGAGTGCCGCTACGGCTCGCCCACCGGGGGCCGTACGCCGCGACCGGGATCTTCGACCACCTCGCGGCCCGCGCCCTCACCGGCATCGAGGAGATGGCCGGGCCCCGGGGGGACCGCACCTACCGGCGCACCCTGCGTCTGCCGCACTGCACCGGCATCGCCGAGGTCAGGGAGAGGACCGGCGACGGCTGGCTGGAATGCCGGCTGCACCTCGGTGACCTGCGGGACCTGACGACCGCCACGCAGCGGATGCGCCGTCTCTTCGACCTGGACGCCGACCCCCTGGCGGTCGCCGAGCGCCTCGGCGCGGATCCCGCACTCGCGCCGCTCGTCGCCCGCACGCCCGGACTGCGGGCCCCTGGCGCCGCCGACGTCCACGAACTGACCGTCCGGGCGGTCCTCGGCCAGCAGGTCTCCGTAGCGGCCGGGCGCCGCCTCGGCAGCGCGCTGGTCACGGCCTACGGCGCGCCCCTCCAGGTGCCCAGCGGCGCCCTCACCCGTACCTTCCCCGATCCCGGAGACCTGGCCGGAGCCGGCCTGGAGGAGCTGGGGATGCCGGTCGCGCGGCGCGCCACCCTCAGGACCGTCGCCGCCGCCCTGGCCGACGGCCGCATCGGGCTCGATCCCGGCGCCGACCGGGACCAGGCCGAGAAGGACCTCCTCGGCCTGCGGGGTGTCGGCCCCTGGACGGCCGGCTACATCCGCATGCGGGCACTCGGCGACCCCGACGTGCTGCTGACCGGCGATGTCGCGGTGCGGGCCGGGATGCGGCACGCGGGAGCCGAGGCGGTCGACGCCGGGGCCTGGCGCCCCTGGCGCACGTACGCCACGCACCACTTCTGGAACGCGGCCGTGGACCGCCGGCGCGTCGCGGTGACGTGACGTCCGAATCCCGCCGGCCGGATCACCTCGGACCCCGCACAGTCGACCCGTACGACGAAGACCCCGGAAGGACCCCGACCATGACGCTCTACACCACGATCGACAGCCCGCTCGGCGAGCTGCTGCTGGTGGGCGAGGAGTCGACCACCGCACAGGGCGGCACCGCCCTCGCCTCGCTCTCGGTGCCGGGCCAGAAGGGCGGCGCCACGGTCCAGGACGGCTGGACGCAGGACGCGGACGCCTTCACCACGATCGCCGCCGAGCTGCGCGCGTACTTCGAGGGCAGCCGGGCCGGCTTCGGCATCGAGTGCGCCGTCAGCCGTGGCACCGACTTCCAGCGCCGCGTGTGGAAGGCCCTGGACGCCATCCCCTACGGCACCACGCTCAGCTACGGAGAGATCGCCGCGCGGATCGGCGCCTCGCGCATGGCGGTGCGCTCGGTCGGCACCGCGATCGGCGCGAACCCGCTCCTCGTCGTCCGCCCCTGCCACCGCGTGATCGGCGCGAGCGGCGCACTCACCGGCTACTCGGGCGGTCTCGATCGCAAGCGGCAGCTCCTGGACCTGGAGAACCACCACCGGGCGGCCTGACGGCACGATGCCCCGGCGGACCCGCCCGCACCAGGAGAGCCACCCCATGAACGCTCCCGCAGACCAAGCGTCACCGCTGATCAGCTGCGGCACCAGGGACGTACGTCACCGCCGGGTGACCGCCTGCCCGCCCGGGAGGGCGGCGTCATGAGCGCACTCCTTCCGCGCCCCGCCATGGAAGTCGCCCCTGGCGCCTGGCACGTACCGGACTGGCTCACCCCCGCGCAGCAGCGCGAGCTGGTGACGGTGTGCCGCGCCTGGGCCACCGGCCCCGTCCCCATCCGTCACACCCGGCTGCCGCGCGGCGGCGTCATGTCCGTCCGGACCGTGTGCGTGGGCTGGCACTGGCAGCCGTACAGATACACCCGCACCGCGGACGACGTGAACGGCCTGCCGGTCGCCGAATTCCCGGACTGGATGGTCCGGCTGGGCCGCAGCGCCCTCGTGGAGGCGTACGGCGACGAGGAAGCCGCACAGGGGTACACCCCGGACACCGCGCTCGTCAACTACTACGACGGGCAGGCCAGGATGGGCATGCACCAGGACAAGGACGAGCGGTCGTCGGCCCCCGTCGTCTCCCTGTCCATCGGCGACACCTGCGTCTTCCGCGTCGGGAACACCGAGACCCGCACCAAGCCGTACACGGACATCGAACTCTCCTCGGGCGACCTGTTCGTCCTCGGCGGCCCCTCGCGCTTCGCGTACCACGGGGTGCCCAAGGTCCACGAAGGCACCGGTGACCCGGCCACCGGGCTCAGGTCGGGCCGGCTGAACATCACGATGCGGGTGACCGGGCTCGCGTAGCCGGGGCCAGGGGCGCCGTCGAGGAGGCGGCGGCTCCGGACGCCCGGGCGGTGTGCGACCCGGGACGTTCCCCCGCCCCGCCCCCGGGGCCGGTCCCCGGCGGCGAGCGGCTCCCGCCCGTGGTCACGGCGTTGTCAGTGGGCCCCAGTAGGTTCAGTCGTGTTCCGCCGGTCCGGCGGTGACGACCCCTTAGCTGTGCATTGGAGATGGCGCGTTGTCCGATTGGGAGAGGTCGAGCACGGCACGGGTGATACCACCCGCGCGGCCGCGCAAGCTCGCCAAGGTTCCGTTCGTCGAACTGGCCGACGGACGCCTGCAGGGTGTGGTGTCCAGCGGTTCGGACATCGGGCGGGTCTACGTGTCGTCGGTCGCCACGGGGACCTACGCGTTCGCGTGCAGCACCAACAACAACCGCCCCTGCGGAGGTGCGCGCGGATCGTTCTGCAACCACATCGGCGCCCTGATCAACGAGGCGGTCCTGCAGTACGGCGCCGACCGCGTGGTCCGGTATCTGAAGGCCGAGGTCCCGGAAGGGGACGTGGACGGGGCCGTGCTCGCCTCAGCCATGCGGAGCACCCGCCCGGGGGCGGACACGACGAAGGCCGCCGCATCCGTCTTCAGCCGGTTCCTGCGTCACCTGGCCTACCTCGAACACGCCCCGGTCACCACGCCGTTGCCCGAGATGCAGTTCTTCCCGCCCACCAGGGCGGTGGCGTGATGCGCGCCGACCTCCTCGCCGGACCCGTCGAGGGGCTCGACGAAGCGCTGTCGGCGGTCGACGCCTTCGACAGGGCTCTGGTCGCAGGCCTGCTCCGTCCCCAGCCCGCCGGGGCCGACGGCCCGGCACGGCTCGCCGACGCCGTGGCGGGGACGCCGCTGGCCTCCAGGGTCGCCGAGGCCGCCGCGAAGGCTGCGGCCGGAGCGGCGGGCGAGGACCACTTCGTGGCCCTGGCCGCCGCGCGGACCGCGCTGCTCGGCTCCGTCCACGACGCCCTGCTGATCCGCGTCGAGGAGGCGGCCGGCCGCTCACGCGGCGCGGAGGCGGTGTCGGTGACGGCCGGACAGCCGATGGCCAATCTGCCTGCGGCCGCCTGTGCGTGGCTCTCCGAGCTGGCGCGCTGCGGCTGGCAGGGCATCGACCACGAGGTGGTGTCCGGAGCGGCGGAGATCGTCTCCGCGATGCTTCCGGAGCCGTCGCTGCGCCGCCTGGCGGTTCTCCTCGACGGCTTCGCCGCCGAACTCGCCGCGTCCTGTCCCGGTGCCTCGGCGGAACGCTTTCCGGTACGCCGCTGGGCCGACCTCTGGTCGCGCGGGATGCTGCTGACGGTGCCCGGAGCTGCCGCGACCCCGGTCACCGGCACCGTCGACGGACGCCTGCTGCCCCTCGGCATCGACGTACAGGAGCACGCGACCGCCGCGCAGGCGCAGGTGCACGCCGTCCTCGAGCCGGCGGACGGCTCCGCTCCCCGCCTCGTGCGCGCCGGTGTGTCGGTGCCGAAGCCCGACACGGTCCTCGGAGCCGGGATCTGGCAGCTGCTGCGCCCGCACATGTCGCTCCTCGCGGCGGCCGGCGAGGGCCGCTCGATGCACCTCACCGGCATGCCGGTCACAGCTGAGGGCGACCTCGTCTGGAGCGACGAGTACGCCCGCCCCGGTGAGCCCGCCGAGGCGTTCGCCACCGCCCGCGTGGCACTGCCCGCCGCGACGGCCCCGGTGACCGCACCCCTGGACCGGCATCCGGCACGCATCGCGGTACCCGTCTTCCTGGAGGGCTACACCGCGCGGACGGATGACGACGGCGTACTGACTTTCACCGTCGCGGGGCTCGACCTCGTCGTCGACACCGACCGCATCCCGGCCGCCGGGCCGCTCACCCCCGAGGCCGTCGCCAAGTCCGGCGCGTGCATCGCGCTGATCCGCTGGGACGCCGGGGCGTTCGGTGTGCAGCCGCTCGCCGTCGAGACCACGGTGCGGAAGAAGGTGACCGCGGTGCAAGCGGGGGCATGGGCCGGAGGCACGGCGGACAAGGCCGGGGTCAGGGCGGAGAAGGCAGCCACCGACGCCGCGAAGGTGCTGAGCGAGCGCGCGGGAAGGCTGTTGCGGAAATGAACGGACAGCAGAGTCCCGAGGCGACCGGAGAGGCCTCGTACGACAACCGCCGCCAGGTCATGTACTGGCGCCTCCTCGCCCGGCTCTTCGACCACGAGGAACAGGCGGCCCTGGAGTCGGCGAGCCTCGCCGTGGTGGAGGACATCGGGCTGCCGGCCGCGCTGCTGGATCCGCAGGCGTCGGTCGACTCCGTCGTGCAGCGCCATCCCGAGCTGGCCACGGAGTTCGACGGTCTGATGACGCCGGACGTGGGCGCGGACGTGGACGCGGAGACGGAAGCGGGAGCGGCAGGGGACGACGTCCGCGACCGGGCCGCCGAGGTGCGGCGCGCCGCGCTCGTGTCGAAGGTGCTGCTGAACGTCTTCCACTCCCCGCCCGGCACCGTCACCGCGGGCCAGCTCTCCCGGTGGCAGTCGGACGCGGGCTGGCTGGAGCGCGCGCTCGGGTGCAGACCCGGTGAGCTGCGCGGCGGACGCGCGGGCGGGACGGGCGTCAGCCCGACCGGTACGGGCGGCGGCGGCAGGACCCCCGACCTGAGACGGCTCATTCCGGAGATCGGCCCGGAGCTCGGCTCCATCGAGGCCGGGCTGGTCAAGCGGATGAGGCTGCGCGAAGTGCTCGCCGACCCACAGCTCGCCGGGCAGCTGACGCCGAGCATGTCGCTGATCGAACAGCTGCTGCGTGACAAGGACAACCTGTCCGGTGTGGCCCTGGCCAACGCCAAGGCGCTGATCCGCCGCTTCGTCGACGAGGTCGCGGAGGTCCTGCGCACACAGGTGGAGAAGTCGACCGTCGGCGCCCTGGACCGTTCGGTCCCGCCCAAGCGGGTGTTCCGCAACCTGGACCTCGACCGCACGATCTGGAAGAACCTCACCAACTGGGACCCCGAGGAGGAGCGGCTCTACGTCGACCGCCTCTTCTACCGCCACACCGCGCGGAAGACGACGCCCCAGCGGCTGATCGTGGTCGTCGACCAGTCGGGCTCGATGGTCGACTCGATGGTCAACTGCACGATCCTGGCCTCGATCTTCGCGGGACTGCCCAAGGTGGACGTCCACCTCATCGCGTACGACACGCAGGCGCTCGATCTGACCCCATGGGTGCACGACCCCTTCGAGACCCTGCTGCGCACCAACCTCGGGGGCGGCACCGACGGCACGGTCGCCATGGCACTGGCCCAGCCGAAGATCGCCGAGCCCCGCAACACGGTCGTCGTGTGGATCTCGGACTTCTACGAATGGCAGACCGAGCCGCTCTTCGAGAGCATGGCCGCCATCCACCGCTCCGGGGCGAAGTTCATCCCGGTCGGCTCCGTGACCAGCTCCGGCCGTGCCAGCGTCAACCCGTGGTTCAGGGAGCGCTTCAAGGACCAGGGAACCCCGGTGCTCTCCGGCCACATCCGCAAGCTCGTCCACGAGCTCAAGACCTTCCTCACCTGAGGCCTCTCGGCCCCGGTGCAGCTGAACCCCACATCTCAGAAAGGCCTGTACACCCATGTCCGACCTGTTGCGCGCCCCCGCCGAGATCAAGTACGCCGAAGAGCTCGACTGGCTGGAGTCCGTCGACGACGGCCCCAAGCCGTTCTCCTGGCGCCTCTCACCCAAGATGGTCCGCCTGTTCATCCTGGGCTCGGAGCGCTCCGACGGCCTCGACCGCGAGATCTCCCAGAAGTGGTACGGCGACCGCAGCTTCGTCGAGCGCTCCATCGTCACGCTGGCCTCCGACCGGGGTCTGCTCCTCATCGGCGACCCGGGCACGGGCAAGAGCTGGCTGGCCGAGCTGCTGTCCGCCGCCATCTCCCGCAACTCCACCCTCGTGGTGCAGGGAACGGCAGGTACCACCGAGGACCACATCAAGTACTCCTGGAACGTGTCCATGGTGATCTCCAAGGGCCAGTCGCGGGAGTCGATGATCCCCTCACCGATCATGACCGCGATGGAGACGGGGGCGATCGGCCGTTTCGAGGAGCTCACGCGCTCCACCAGTGACGTGCAGGACGCCCTGATCTCGATCCTGTCGGAGAAGTACATCTCGGTCCCGGAGATGGACAGCGACAACATCGTCTTCGCCAAGCCGGGCTTCTCCGTCATCGCCACGGCCAACAGCCGCGACCGCGGCGTAAACGACCTGTCCTCCGCGCTCAAGCGGCGTTTCAACTTCGTCCGCATCCCGGTGGTGACGAACAAGAAGAGCGAGGCGGAGATCGTCCGCTTCCGCACGGAGGAGCTGCTGCGCCGGCATCGGATCGAGCTGGACGTGCCGCCGACCCTGCTCGACGTACTGCTGGAGAGCTTCGCCGACCTCCGGGCCTCCGCCGCCGCAGCCGGAAGTGACGACGAGAAGCTGGAGTCCGCCCTGTCGAGCGCCGAGCAGATCGGCGTACTGGAGGACGCGATCCTGCACAGCAACTTCTTCGGCGAACGCGCGCTGACCGCCCGTACCCTCGCCTCCTCGCTCGTCGGCTCGCTGGCCCGGCGCGAGCCCGAGGACCTGGCCATCCTCAACAAGTACCTGCACGGCGTCGTCGAGCCGCGCAGCAAGGAGGAGGGCGGCTCCTGGCCCGAGTTCCTCGAGGGCGGCCGTGACGCGATCGCCACCCTGTCATGAGTGCCCCGAGCGAGGAGACCCAGTTCGAGGCGCTGCGGGGACAACTCCAGGACGCCGCGACGGAGTTCGCCGACGGCCCGGACGCGTTGCAGGGCATCCTCCTCGGCATCGTCGACGACGTCGACCGCGCCGTGCGCGAGCCTCTGGAGATCTTCCCCGTCTGCCACCACTCGCCCGCGTCGGCAGTCGCGATGGCCCGGAGGCTCCGGGAGAAGCAGCCGAAGGTCGTGTATCTGGAGCTGTGCGAGGACATGGCGCCCCTGCTGCCGGAGCTGCGCAACTGCCGCCTGCCGGTGGCCGTCCAGGCGTTCGCGAGTGAGGTCAAGGGCTTCCCCGCGGAGTGGGCACCCCTGTCGGTCGTGGCCCCCATCACCGAGGCGTCGGCCGAGTACCAGGCCATCGCCTACGCGTTGGACACCCCCGGCGTCGAGCTGGTGCTCGTCGACCGGTCCTCGGACCACGTGTTCCAGTGGCAGGCGGGCGAGAAGGAGCCCACCGGCCCGGACGCCCCGCCCGCCGAGGAGGAGGCGGCGCTGCACGGCGACGCCGTGGGGGTGGAGATCGGCGACCTGCGGCCCCGCTTCGCCGAACTGGAGGAGCACCTGCTGCACCACGGCCGCGTGCGGCACTGGTCGGAGTGGTGGCACCAGTACGTCGAACTTCCGCTCGGCGACAGCGACCACGACACCTACCGCCAGGTCATGCTCCTCATCGGCAGCCTGTTCCGCCGTCTGGCCCCCGGGGACACGGACCGGGTCCGGGTGGACGAGGACCGTGAGCGCTACATGTGGACCAGGATGCGCGAACACCTCGCCGCGACCGGCACCGATCCGGAGGACTGCCTCTACGTCTGCGGCGCGTTCCACGCGTCCAGCCGTGTCGAGGAGTTCGGTGTCCACGGCAGCGACACCTTCGAGATCACTCCGCCGAGCGAGAGCACCTGGCAACACGGGCTCATCCCGTCCAGCCACGCCGCGATCGAGGGGCAGTTCGGCCTCGCCGCCGGGTCCGTGTCGATCGCCGCCACCCAGTGGGCCAAGAACCTCAAGCGCACCCGGGTACAGCCGTTCCGGCTCGCGGGCCAGGCGGGTGCCAAGAAGGCCGCGAAACCGAGGAAGGCCGTCGCGCCGGCAGTGCCCGAGGCACCGGAGGAAGTCTCCGACAAGCTCACGGGCTTCCTGCAGAGCCCTCCCGCCCTGGACCGGCTGGACGAGGCCGAACTCCTCGGATGGTCGGTGGAGATCGTGCGCTCCGCCCGGCGCAACGGCTATCTCGCCTCCACCGCCGACGCCATCGCGGTGTTCGAGACGTCGATCCTGCTGGCCGGCATGCGGGACCGGGCCAGGCCCACCCCGTACGACTTCCAGGACGCGGCGGTCACCTGCATCGAGAAGGAGACCGTGCCGGGGAGGCGCGACGTCCGCCGCCTCGTCGAGATCCTGATGGGCGGCGACCGGATCGGCCAGGTCGGCTACGACGCGCTGCCGCCCCTCGCCCGCGACGTGCACGACCGCCTCGCTCCGCTGAATCTCAAGCTCCAGCAGCGCGGTGTGCAGCGGGCCCTGCTGGACATGAACTCCCAGCCGGACCTGCGCCGGTGCTCCGACGTGCTGTGGATGCTGCGCCACCTGATGCCCCACGGCGCCGCCCGGCCGATCATGGGGGAACGGGAGCTCGGCAAGCAGTCGGTCCAGGAGTCCTGGGACCTTGCTCTGGGCACCCATCAGCGGGCGCTCATCGAGCTCGGCTACGAGGGCGTCAGCATCGAGCAGGTCCTGGAGCAGCGCCTGCGCCGCGCCGCCTACGCCCCGAACGCCACCACGGCGCAGGTCCTCGGGGCCGTGGAGGACGCCGTGCTGTATCTGGGCAGCGGCCGCCTCGCCGACGAGCTGGGCACCCGGGCCCTGGAGGTGCTCGCCACCGAGCGCAGCGTCGACGGAGCGCCGGAGGTCCTGCGCAGGGTGCGCCGGCTCCTGGCGTACTACCGGATCAGCAGGCCGGTGCTGCCGGTGTGGATCGAGTCCTTCGCCAAGACGGGGTACGCGCACTACTGCACGCTGCTGCCGACGGCGTTCGCCGACGAGGACGCGACCGTCCGTCAGGTCGCCGCGATGCTGGGATTCCTCTTCAGCATGGAGAGCCTCGCCCTGTCACTGGGCTGCGACCGGACCCAGCTGGACCTGGCCTTCGCACAGTCGCACCCACGGGAGCCGTCCAGGGTGGCGCTGCTGTGGGCGGCCCGGGTGCAGCTGGGGCAGGTCTCCCGCGCGGAGCTGAGGAAGTGGTGCGACGGACTGCTGGCCGACCCGCTGGTGGTGCCTGCCTATCCCCGGTACCTCAGCGGATTCCTGCACGCCCTGGAGCCGGTGCCGCAGCTGGCCGACTTCGTCGTGGAGGCGGTCTCGAACGCCTTCGCGCGGCTGCCGGATCCGGTGCTGCTCCCCTGGCTGCCGACGTTGATCACCACCCTGCGGTCCGAGGGCGCCGACCTGGCCCCTCTGCTGATCCGCGAGGCCGGCCGCGTCTTCCCCGGCCGCCTCGCGGCGCTGGACGCCTGGGTCCCGCCGTGGCAGGCCGCCCCGGAATCGCCGGCCGCCCCCGCGGCAGCCGGTGGCGGCACGGCCGGCCGTGCCGCACTGCTCGCCGCACACCCGGAGACCTGCGACAGCTTGGCGGAGCTGCTGGGCTGCGAGGACACGTGGGAGGCGGAGGCAGCGGTGCCCTCCGGCGCGGTACTCGTCGGACGCCACCCGGAGACGGCGGCGGCGCTGGAGGCGCTGTTGGCGTGAGTCCGACAGAAGGGGGACCGCTGACCGACGGGAGGCGGCAGCCCGCGCGTGCCGCAGAACGCGGCGCGCGCGTTCGCCGTGCGGGTGTGCGTGCGTGTGTTCCGTCCGTACGGTGCGAGTGAGCTTGCCCGGTGCCCGTCGCAGGCGGCTGTACGGGCAGGGATCCCGTCGCCGCGTCCACGCTTGCACGACAGTTCGAGGGTCCGGACCACCCGGTGCCGCCCTTGTGCGCCGGGCCTGAGGCGCGGGGACGGGACGTACGCCTCCCGGCGGGACACCTCCCCTGCGCTGTGCGATCCACCCCCAGGTGCTGCCGGTCGTCCTCGTGGCGGGATCGTCTTCGGTGGTGGCGACGGCGACCACCCGTGCGGCCCGTGCCGCATCGAGTGGCGCTCCGGCGGCTCGGAGCCGCCCAGGTCCGGCCGTCACTTCGCGACGACGAATCCCGTTGAGGACGTAGCGGATGTGCGAACCGCCGGAGCGGTTGCGGCCGATGGCGTCCGACGTCGGGGTCGAGCGGCCGGTGACTTCGGCCCAGCGCGGCTCACACCGGGGTCGAGCGGCCGGTGATGCAGGCGTCGCGCCGTGACGTCGGGTCGAGCGGCCGGCGACGTCGGCCTCGCGCGCCTCACACCGGCGTCGGCGTCGAGCGAGTGACGGCCGGGCTGTCCGGTTCCCCCGGTCGGGCGGGGGGCGCGCGCCCGGCGCATGGGAGCTTGCCGTGATCTCTGTGTGTAACAGGAGTACGCGGGCGCACGCCGGAGGATATCCGAAAGTGCATGGTTCAAATCAAGTTCTACCCGCACCATTGGGACATCGGGTGGCTGAATTTTTCTCCCGACGGCCTGCTGGCATATACCCCGGGCGGATGCGCCCTCTCCCCGCCGATCCGATACTTGTGAGTAACCAGGCGAATACTCGCCTTTCGTCGCCGAGGGTCCTCTAATGTGATTGGCGTGCGGGCGAAGTCGGGTTATCCCTGGATCGGGCACACGCATCTTCGCGGTATCCGGAGGCGTAACGTATCTCCGTTCCGCGTGCCCGGGATCGCATTTCTGGGGCTTGGGGGATCGATGGCATGGCGCGGGAAAGTGACCGACGCGGCACGTCTGGGCATAAGTGATGAACATGTCGTGGAAAGAATGAGAACAAGTGGGGGACGGTCGTGACCAATCCTTTCGATGACGAGTCGGGGCGGTTCGTGGCGCTGGTGAACGACGAGGGGCAGTACTCGTTGTGGCCCGCGCACATCGAGGTTCCGGGCGGCTGGCGCGCCGCCGGTCCGGAAGGTTCGCGTCAGGAATGTCTGGACGTGATCGAGGGTGCCTGGACCGACATGCGGCCCGCCGGCCTGGTGCGGGCGACGCGGGGCGACGCAAGGTAGGCCGGCGGGTGGGTCGCCTGGGGGCGACCCGGACCGTGTGGCACACCGGTACGCGCCGGCACTCCGCCTGATCAATTCCGCTCTTGTTTGAGCGAGATTGATCAGGCGTGATCAGGTGTTCGCTGTGGTTTGGTCAAAACTGCTCACGTCCCCTTCATGTGTTGTTCATTAATCACCGATGGGCTGCCGCGTGCCCGCCCCTGGATGGGCGAAGGCAATGCGGTCCTCCCGTCGTGATGCCATGCCCGGTGTGCAATCCAGCCGTGCCTGGCGCCGAGGGTGCGGCGACGTTTCTCTCCGCTTCCGTCTGCCCCGGCGTCGACGATCGGTGCACTGGCGTGGCCGGATTCGTCCGGCCCTTCTTCACCGTCCCCGAAATCTCTCCCCAAAGGTGTGGACCGGCATGCAGAAAAACCGTTCTCTCCCCGTGAATGCGACTCCCGAAGGTCTTCTCGAACTGACCACGGCACAGCAGGGTGTGTGGTACGGGCAACTCGTCGACCCGGACAGTCCGAAATACAACATCGGGGAATGCTTCGAGATCCACGGTGACCTCGACGAGGAATTGTTCGCGGCCGCGTTCGGCCGGGCCGTCGCTCTGTGTGACAGCCTGAACCTCGAGTTCGTCGCCCAGGAAGAGACGGTGCGTCAGCGCGTCGCCGACCACCCCGCGTCCGACACGGGCCGTCTCCGGATCCTCGATCTGTCCGACGCCGGAGATCCCGCCGCCGCGGCCGAGCGCTACATGGCCGACGACATGTACACCGTCGACCGGCTCGACGCCCCGCAGCACCACTTCGCGTTACTGCGCCTCGGTGTCCGGCTGCACTACTGGTACGTCCGCTTCCACCACATCGCAGTCGACGGCCTCGGCGGTGCCGTCTTCGGCCGCATGGTTGCCGACCTCTACGGGCGTGCCGTACGGGGCGAGGACATCGCCGCCGCGGAGCTGCCCGCCGCACCCCTGCACGAGCTCACGGCCGACGAGGCGGCCTACCGCGGCTCGGACCGTTCCGACGCCGACCGCGCGTACTGGACCGCCAAGTTCGCCGACCTGTCAGGTGCCGGTGCGGACGGAGAGGGAGACGACGCGCAACCACACGGCGGAGGCGGCGCCCTCGTCCGCCGGCGCACCGACGCACCGGCACCGGAGGGGCCCGGAGCCGAAGTCCGCACGCACACCGGTGAGATGCACACCGGTGAGACCCTCCCCGTCTCCGTCCTCGACGACCTGCGCGGACTCGCCGCCGACCACCGCACCAGATGGTCCGCCGTCCTCGTGAGCGCGGTCGCCGCCTACGTCGGCCGGGTCACCGGGGCGCAGGACGTCACCGTGGGCCTCGCCTCCAACGGCCGTCACGGCGGTCTGCGGCACATCGTGGGTATGACAGCCAACATCCTGCCGCTACGGGTGTCCGTCACCGGAGACATGACGGTCGGCGCCCTCGTGCGCGCCGTGGCCGCCGAGATGGGCGGCGCGCTGCGCCACCGGCGCTTCTCCCGCGAGCAACTCGCCCGTGAGCTGAACATGAGCGACGGCGCGGCACGCCTGACCGACGTCGTCGTCAACATCATGGGATACGACTACGACCTCGACTTCGGCGGCAGCCCCGCGTCCTCCCGGGTCCTGTCCATCGGCCCGGTCGACGACGTCTCCCTCTTCGTGTCCGAGCGGGCCGAGGGCAAGGGCCCGTTGATCGGCTTCGACGCCAACCCGGAGCTGTACCACCCCGATGACGTGCGGCTGCTCCAGCAGGCGCTCGTGTCCTTCCTCTCCGCCCTGGCCCGCGCGGACGCCGGCACGGCTCTTCGCGACCTGCCGTTCCTCGACGGTGCCGCGGCCGAGGCGCTGCTCGCCCAGGGGCGTGGCACCGCTCTGCCCGCCGACAGGACGGCATCGAGCCTGCCGGAGGCGTTCGGTGCGCAGGCCCGGCTGACTCCCGAGGCCCCGGCAGTGGTGGACGGTGCCTCCACGCTCTCCTACCAGCAGCTGGCGCGGACGGCGGAAGGCCTCTCCCGCGCTCTGGCGGGATGGGGGATCGGCGCCGAGGACGGCGTCGGCGTCCTGGTGGGCCGGTCGACGGCAGTGGTGTGCGCCACGCTCGGTACGGTCGGCGCGGGCGCCGCGTACGTGCCGATGGACGCCGCCTGGCCGGCCGAGCGGCTCGGCCGCGTCGCCGAAGTCGCCCGCGTCCGCGCCCTGGTGGTCGACGAGGCCGCCGCCGCCCGGCCATGGGTCGAGGAGACGGCCGCCACCCTGCCGGTGATCGTCGTCGACGGTGCGGGCCGTGTCCTGCGCGGCGCTCCGCCACGACCGAGACCGCTGCCGGGAGTGATCCCCGCCGGCCGGCTCGCCTACGTGATGTTCACCTCCGGTTCCACCGGCCTGCCCAAGGGCGTCGGCGTCACCCACACCGACGTCATGGCGCTGGCCGCCGACGCCGCCTGGAGGGACGGTGCCTGTGAAGCGGTGCTCCTGCACTCGGCCTATGTCTTCGACGCCTCCACGTTCGAGATCTGGGTGCCGCTCCTGAACGGCGGACGTGTGGTCGTCGCCCCCGGAGGCGTACTGGAGGCGCCGGTCCTGCAGGACGTGGTGGACCGGCACGGAGTGACCGCGCTGTTCCTGACGACGGCACTCTTCAACGTGGTCGCCGAGGCCGGCCCCGCGGCGTTCGCCGGGCTGCGCCTCGTCGCCGCGGGTGGCGAGGCCGCCACCCCGGGACTGATGCAGGAAGTGGCCGCCGCCGCGCCCGGCACGCGGGTGCTGCACGTGTACGGGCCCACGGAGACCACGACCTTCGCCACCCGCCACCAGGTCTCCGCGGGCTCCCCGGGCGTGCCGCCCATCGGCCGGGCCCTCGACGGGATGCGCCTCTACGTGCTGGACGGTGCCCTCGCCATGGTGCCGCCCGGCGTCGTGGGGGAGCTCTACGTGAGCGGCCACGGCGTCGCCCGTGGCTACCAGGGCCGCGCGCGTCTGACCGCCACCCGGTTCGTCGCCGACCCGTACGAGGCGCGTGGTGGCCGGATGTACAGGACCGGCGACCTCGTGCGCTGGACCGCGCGCGGTGAAATCGAGTACGTCGGACGCGCGGACGGGCAGGTCAAACTCCGCGGATTCCGCATCGAGCCCGCCGAGATCGAGAACACCCTGCTCGCCGACCCGGACGTGCGCGCCGCGTGCGTGACGGTCCGCGAGGACATACCGGGCGACCGGCGGCTCGTCGCCTATGTCGTGCGGACCCCCGGCGCCCCGCCGGACGACACGGCCCTGGCCCGCCGCGTGAGGCGCGCCCTGCCCGCGTA
Organism: Streptomyces pratensis; assembly: GCF_016804005.1. Taxonomy (GTDB): domain Bacteria; phylum Actinomycetota; class Actinomycetes; order Streptomycetales; family Streptomycetaceae; genus Streptomyces; species Streptomyces pratensis_A. The sequence continues at coordinate 2,312,491 of NZ_CP051486.1, forward strand.
CATGGTTCCGTCCGCGTTCGTCGTCCTCGACGCCCTGCCCCTGAACCCCAACGGCAAGGTCGACCGCCGTGCCCTGCCCGTACCGCAGGCCGTCACCACCACGGGCCGCGCCCCGCGCACGGCCTACGAGGAGGTCCTGGCCGGCCTGTTCGCCGACGTGCTGGGTGTCGACGCGGTGGGCATCGACGACAACTTCTTCTCCCTGGGCGGCCACTCCCTGCTCGCGACCCGCCTCATGGGCCGGGTACGGGCCGCACTGGGCGCCGAACTCGGCATGCGCACCCTCTTCGACCATCCCACGGTCGTCTCCCTCGCCGCGGCTCTCGACACCGCGGGGACGGCCCGGCCGGCCCTCGTCCCGCAGCAACGGCCCGAAGCGGTACCCCTGTCCTTCGCGCAGCAGCGCCTCTGGTTCCTCGACCGCGCCGAGGGACCGAGCGACACCTACACCATCCCGCTCGTGCTCGAACTCGAAGGCACCCTGGACGCGGAGGCCCTGCGTGGCGCGCTCGCCGACGTGGTCGCCCGGCACGAGAGCCTGCGCACCGTCTTCGCCGAGCACGACGGTGTGGCCCGCCAGGAAGTCCTCGACGCGTCCGCCGCCGAGGTGCTCGTGCCCCTCGTCGTCGAGCTGCCCCCGGCCGGGGAGAACGCCGACGCCTGGGCCGAGCGCACGGTGCGCCGACTGTCCGCGGACCCCTTCGACCTCGCAGGCGACATCGGAGTCCGAGCCCACCTGCTCCGCCTGGACGCCGCCCGCCACGTCCTCGTCCTCGTCCTCCACCACGTCGTCGCCGACGGCTGGTCCCTCGCCCCGCTCAGCAGAGACCTCGGCGCCGCCTACCGCGCCAGGAGCTCGGGCGCGAGCGAGCCCGACTGGCCCGCGCTGGGAGTGCAGTACGCCGACTACACCCTCTGGCAGCGACGGCTGCTCGGCGACGACGGCGACCCGGACAGCCTGGCCGCACGCCAGCTCGCCTTCTGGCGGGAGGCGTTGCGCGGCGCCCCCGACCTGCTGGACCTGCCACTCGACCGGCCGCGCCAGGCCGTGGCCGGCCACAAGGGAGACGCGGTCCCCTTCGAGCTGCCCGCCCCCGCGCACGCCGCGCTCGTGGGGCTCGCCCGCGCCTCGGGCTGCACCCCCTTCATGGTGCTTCAGGCGGCCCTCGCCGTGACGCTGCACGCCCACGGCGCCGGCACCGACATCCCGCTGGGCACCGCGGTGGCCGGACGGACCGACGAGGCCCTCGACGACCTGGTCGGATTCTTCGTCAACACCGTCGTGCTGCGCGCGGACCTGTCGGGTGAGCCGACCTTCCGCGAACTGCTCCGCAGGGTGAAGGAATTCGACATCGCGGCCTTCGGCCACGTCGACATGCCGTTCGAGCGGATCGTGGAGGCGCTCAACCCCGAACGGTCCGGCGACCACCACCCGCTCTTCCAGACCATGCTGGTCCTCCAGAACCAGGACCGGGCCGGGCTCGACCTCCCGGGCGTCACGGTCCACGACCGGTCCCGGCACACCGGGGTCAGCAAGTTCGATCTGACGTTCTCGCTCACCGAGCTGACCGAGCTGACCGAAGCCATCGAGGTCACGGAAGCCACCGGGACTGCCGAGGTCGCCGAAGTCGCCGGAGTCACGGAAGCCCGCGATGCCCGCGACGCCCGCGAAGGCACCGGCTCCGCCGAGGACACCCGTGCCGGCGCAGGCGGCATCGGCGGCTACCTGGAATACGCCACCGACCTCTTCGACGAGGGCACAGCCCGCGCACTGTGCGCCCGCTTCGCCCGCGTCCTCACCCTCGCAGTGACCGAACCCGACCGCTCCGTCGGCGATCTCGACCCGCTCGCCCCGGAGGAGCGGGACCGCCTCCTCGGCCAGGGCCGCGGCGCGGAGCGCCCGCCGCCCGCCCGCACCGTGCCCGAGGCGGTCCGGGAGTGGGCAGCCCGCACACCTCACGCGGTCGCGGTGCGTGACGCGCACACGAGCCTCACCTACGCCGATCTCGACGCCCGCGCCGACGCCCTCGCCCACGTCCTGCGCGAGCGGGGCGCGGGCCCTGAGGACCGGGTGGCCCTCGCCGCGCCACCGTCGGTGGACACCGTCGTCGCCATGCTGGCCGTCCTGCGGGCCGGAGCCGCCTACCTGCCCGTCGATCCGCAGTATCCGCCCGCCCGCATCCGGCACATGCTCGACGACGCCCGGCCCGTCCTGCTGCTGACGACCACGGCCGCCCACGCGGACCTGCCCGCCTGCGACGTACCGTGGCTCGCCCTCGACGGTCCGGCGTCCCCGCCCGAGGGGCCCGCCGCGCCCGGCACCGTCACGTCCCACCCCGCTGACCCCGCGTACGTCATCTACACCTCCGGATCCACCGGCCGCCCCAAGGGGGTGGTCGTGACGCACGAAGCACTCGCCAATCACACGGACTGGATGGCGCGGTACCTGACCGTCACCCCGGAGGACCGGGTCCTCGCCCGCACCTCCACCAGCTTCGACGCCTCCGTGTGGGAGCTGTGGCTCCCGCTGACGAACGGCGCCGAGGTCTGTGTGCTGCCTGACGGCGCCAACCGGGAACCCCTCGCCCTCGTCTCCTGGATGAGCCGATTCGGCGTCACGGTCGCCCAGTTCGTGCCCTCGCACCTGACCCACGTCCTCAGCGAGGCGGCGCACGCCGAGCCCCTGCCCGCCCTGCGCGCCGTCCTGTGCGGCGGTGAACCACTGCCGCGGACCCTCGCCCACGACGTCGCCGAGCTGTGGCGGGCGGAGGCACACAACCTCTACGGGCCGACCGAGGCCACCATCGACGCCACCGCGCACCGCGTCGACGGGCCGGGGGCCGGTGCCGGGGCGGACCGCGGCGCACCGTCCGAGACCGTGCCGATCGGCCTGCCCGTCGACACGATGCGCACCTACGTCCTCGACGGCCGGCTGCGGCCCGTACCGCCCGGCGTCACCGGGGAGCTGTACCTCTCGGGCCCCAACCTCGCCCGCGGCTATCTGGGCCGGCAGGCGCTCACAGCGGCACGGTTCGTGGCTGACCCCTTCGACGCCACCGGTGCCCGTATGTACCGGACGGGCGACCTCGTACGGTGGAACGGGCACGGCCTGCTCGACCACGTGGCCCGCGCCGACGACCAGGTCAAGCTCCGGGGCTTCCGCATCGAGCTGGGCGAGGTCGAGGCCGCGGTGCTGGCGAGGCCCGGCGTCGCGGCCGCCTGCGCCGTGATCCGCGAGGACGCACCCGGCCGGCGCCGGCTCGTCGCCTACGCCGTCACCCGCGACCCGGCCCTGCGCCCCGCCGCCCTGCGCGACGCCCTGGCCGAGACCCTTCCCCACTACATGGTCCCGGGCGCCGTAGTCGTCATGGACGACCTGCCCCTCCTGCCCAACGGCAAGGTGGACAGACGTGCCCTGCCCGAGCCCGAGCCGGACACCGGCGCTCCTGCCGGACCGGGGCCGCGCACCCTCCAGGAGGACCTGCTCGCCGGGATCTTCGCCGACGTCCTGCAGCGGCCCCGCGTGGGACCGCACGACAGCTTCTTCGACCTCGGCGGGCACTCCCTCCTCGCCATGCGCGTCATCAGCCGTGTCCGCGCAGTCCTGGGTGCCGAGATCGACGTGCGCACCCTCTTCGAGAACCCGACCGCCGGGGGCCTCGCGCGCGTCCTCGACACGACGGGCCGGGCGCGCCCCCCGGTGGTGCCGGCGGAGCGGCGCCCCGACCCGCTGCCGCTGTCCCACGCGCAGCAGCGCCTGTGGTTCCTCAACCGGCTCGAAGGCCCCAGCTCCGCCTACAACATCCCGCTCGTTCTCGAACTGCACGGCTCCCTGGACACCGACGCCCTGCGCGCCGCCGTGTGCGACGTCGTGGAGCGGCATGAGGCACTGCGCACCCTGTTCCCGGAACGGGATGGAGTTCCGCACCAGTTGATCCTCCCCGTCGCCGACGCCGCTCCCCGTCTGGCTGTCACGGTCCTGTCCCCCGCCGAGCTGGAAGGGGCCGTCCTGGCCGCCGTGCGCGAGCCCTTCGACGTCGTGGCGGACGTACCGCTGCGCGCCCGGCTGCTGCGCTCCGCCCCCGGACACCACGTCCTGGTGCTCGTCCTGCACCACATCGCGGGCGACGGCTGGTCCCTCGCCCCGCTCGCCCGCCATCTCGGCGACGCCTACCGGGCGCGTGTCGAGGGCAGGGAGCCCGGGCTCACGGCCGGCACCCCGGTCCAGTACGCCGACTACACGCTCTGGCAGCACACCGCTCTGGGGGACGGCGTCGCCCCGGGGAGCGTGCTGAGGCAGCAGCTCGACCACTGGCACACCGCCCTCGCGGGGCTGTCCGGACCGACCGACCTGCCGCTCGACCGGCCGCGCCCGGTCACCACCGATCCGAGGGGAGCCGTCCACACCTTCGACGTGCCGGACCCCGTGTACGCACAACTGCTCCGTCTGGCGCGTGAGTCGGGCAGCAGTCTGTTCATGGTGCTCCAGGCGGCGGTGGCCACCGTGCTGCACCGCCACGGAGCCGGCGAGGACATCCCGTTCGGCTCGCCCGTCGCCGGCCGCACCGACGAGGCGCTGGAGGACCTGGTCGGGTTCTTCGTCAACACGCTCGTCCTGCGCACCGACCTGTCCGGCCTTCCGACGTTCCAGGAACTGCTGGTGCGGGTGCGGGAGTTCGACCTGGCGGCCTACATGAACCAGGACGTGCCCTTCGAGCGGCTGGTCGAAAGCATCAACCCCGTCCGGGCGCACAACCACCACCCGCTGTTCCAGACCATGCTGGTCCTCCAGAACCAGGAGACCGCGCGCCCCGACCTGCCGGGTCTCACCGTCGAGGACCGGCTCGTCCACAACGGTCTGAGCAAGTTCGACCTCACCTTCGCCTTCACCGAGGAGCAGGGCGAGGGACGCCTCACCGCCGGCATCGAGTACGCCACGGCGCTCTTCGACCGGACCACCGTCGAAACGCTCGCGGTCCGCCTGGTCCGCCTCCTGGAACAGGCGGCCGCCGACCCGGGCCTGCCCCTGGCGGACTACGACCTGATGACGCCGGACGAGCGTGTCCGTGTCACACACTGGGGCACCGGACGCGACCTGCCGACGGGCACCGCGGAAGCCACCCTGCCCGCCCTCTTCGCAGCCCAGGCACACCGCACCCCGGACGCCGTGGCCGTGACCGGCGACGACGGCACTCTCACGTACGCCGAGCTCGACGGGATCTCCGCCGGTCTCGCCCGAGCCCTGGCGGGCCTCGGCGTAGGCCCCGAGTCAGGGGTGGGCGTGCTGCTGGCCCGGTCGCCTGCCGTGGTGTCGGTATCGCTCGGCACGGTCCGGGCAGCCGGCGCCTACGTCCCGCTGGACGCGCGCTGGCCCGAGGAACGGCTGGAACAGGTCGCCGGGGTGGCGGCCGTCCGGGTCCTCGTGGTCGACGAGAGCACCTGCGCCTCGCCCTGGGTGGCCGCCAGGGCCGCCAGGACGCCGGTCGTGGTCGTGGACCGGTCCGGCCGGATCCTGCGGGGTGCGCCCGGGCGTCCAAGCCGTCCGGCGGCCCCGCCCGGCCCGGAGGCGCTCGCCTACGTCATGTTCACCTCCGGCTCGACCGGCCTGCCCAAGGGCGTCGGGGTCACGCACGCCGACGTCGTCGCGCTCACGGCCGACTCCGCCTGGGACGGCGGAGCCGCCGACGCGGTCCTGATGCACTCCGCGTACGTCTTCGACGCCTCCACCTTCGAGATCTGGGCCCCGCTCCTGCGCGGCGGCAGGGTCGTCGTCGCACGGGACGGCGTCCTGGAGGCCGGTGTCCTCGGTGACGCCGTGCAGGAGCACGGCGTCACCGCCGTCTTCCTGACGACGGCCCTGTTCAACGTGATCGCCGAGACGGGCCCGGGCGCGTTCGCCGGACTCCGGCTCGTCTGCGCCGGCGGGGAGCTCGCCTCTCCGGACGCGATGCAGCGGGTCGCCGGCGCCACACCGGGCATCCGTGTCCTCCACGTGTACGGGCCCACCGAGACCACCACCTTCGCCACCCGCTACGAGGTGGCGGCGGGCCTGACGTCCGGCCCGCCGCCCATCGGGCGCGCCCTGGACGGGATGCGCCTCCACGTCCTCGACGGCTCCCTGGGCCCGGTCCCGCCGGGAGTCGTGGGCGAGCTGTACCTCGCCGGACGCGGCGTGGCACGCGGATACACCGGTCTCCCCGGCCTGACCGCCGCACGCTTCGTGGCGGACCCGTTCGGCCCGGCGGGCAGCCGCATGTACCGCACCGGTGACCTCGTCCGATGGACCCACGACGGCCAGATCGCCTACGTCAACCGCGCCGACGGGCAGGTCAAGCTGCGAGGCCACCGCATCGAACTCGGCGAGATCGAGGGCGTGCTCGCCTGCGCCGCGGGTGTGGCCGACTCCTTCGCCGTCGTGCGCGAGGACACCCCCGGCGACCGGCGGCTGGTCGCGTACGTGGTGCCGGCGGGCGGCGCGCGCCCCGAACCCGACGACCTCGCGCGGACGGTCGGCCGGTCCCTGCCCGCCTACATGGTGCCCTCCGCGTTCGTCCTGCTCGACGCGCTGCCGCTGACCGTCAACGGCAAGGTGGACCGGCGCGCGCTGCCCGCCCCCGAGCACCGGGCTCCGGTACGAGGGCGCGCCGCCCGCACCGTCCGCGAGGAGATCCTGTGCGGGCTGTTCGCCGATGTGCTCGGCCTGGCCGGGGCGGCAGCCGACGACAACTTCTTCTCCCTGGGCGGCCATTCCCTGCTCGCCACCCGTCTCGTCGCGCGCGTCCGCACCGCGCTCGGAGTGGAGGTCCAGGTCAAGGCCCTCTTCGAGCACCCCACGCCCGCCGCGCTCGCCGCGGTGCTGGACGGCGCCGACGAGGCGAGGAAGCCCCTGGAGCGAGCCCCGAGCCGCCCCGATCCGCTGCCGCTGTCCTTCGCGCAGCAGCGGCTGTGGTTCCTCGGCCGTCTGGAGGGGCCCAGCGCCACGTACAACGTGCCGCTCGTACTCCGGCTGGGCGGCCCGCTGGACGCGGAGGCCATGGAGAGCGCCCTCTCGGACGTCGTCGAACGCCACGAGAGCCTGCGCACCGTCTTTCCCGACACAGGCGGTGTGGCGCGTCAGGCCGTCCTCGGCGCCGACGGCGCCGACCTCGACCTGACGCCCCGCGAAACCGGTCCCGGCGACCTCGACGAGGTCCTGCGCGCCGAGGTGTCGCACGCCTTCGACGTGAGCACCGAACTCCCCGTACGGGCCAGGCTGCTGAGACTCGGCGACGAGGACCACGTCCTCGTACTGGTCGTCCACCACATCGCGGGCGACGGCTGGTCCCTGGCCCCGCTCGCCCGCGACCTGGGCGAGGCCTACCGGGCACGTACCGAGGGCGTGGAGCCCCCATGGACGGAACTCGCGGTCCAGTACGCCGACTACACCCTGTGGCAGCGCGCACTGCTCGGCGACGAGGACGACCCGGACGGCCAGGCCGCCCGCCAGCTGGAGTTCTGGCGCACCGCGCTCGCGGGCGCCCCCTACCTGCTCGACCTGCCCTACGACCACCCCCGCCCCGCCGTCACGGCGCACCGCGGCGACGCGTTCGCCTTCACCGTCGGCGCGGACACCCACCGGGCCCTGGCCGATCTCGCCCGCGCCCGGGGGTGCAGCCTCTTCATGGTTCTCCAGGCAGCCCTGTCGGTGCTCCTCTCCCGGCACGGCGCCGGCGAGGACATCCCGCTCGGCACCGCCGTCGCCGGACGGACCGACGAGGCCCTCGACGACCTGGTGGGCTTCTTCGTCAACACCCTCGTCCTGCGCACCGACCTCAGCGGCGATCCCACCTTCGGCGACGTGCTCGACCGCGTCCGGGAGTTCGACCTGGCGGCCTACGCCCACCAGGACGTGCCGTTCGAGCGGCTGGTGGACTCCCTCAGCCCGGTGCGGGCCCAGGACCACCACCCGCTGTTCCAGACCATGCTGGTCCTGCAGAACCAGGCGGACGCGGTGGTCGACCTGCCCGGTCTCACGGTGACGGCCCAGCCCGTGCACACCGGCATCAGCAAGTTCGACCTGACCTTCACCTTCACCGAGACACGTGACGGCGAAGGCCTGCCCACCGGCCTGGACGGCGTCCTCGAGTTCTCCACCGAACTCTTCGCCCACGACACCGCGCACACCCTGGCCGGACGGCTGGCACGTCTGCTCGCCTCGCTGGCCGCCGACCCGGGCCGCCGCGTCCACGCCGCCGACGTCCTGGACGCGTCCGAGCGGCGGAGTCTCGAACGCGCCGCGCACGGCCCGGTCCGGACCGTGGCCGCGTGCACGGCGCCCGAAGCGTTCCGCGCCCAGTGCGCACGTACCCCTGCGGCGACCGCCGTCCTGGTGGGCGCACACCGCCTCACCTTCGGCGAACTTGACGCCCTGTCGGACGATCTGGCGCACCACCTGCTAGGCCGGGGCATCGGTCGCGGAGACCTCGTCGCCCTCGCCCTGGAGGGCACCGCCGACCAGGTCGTCGCGATGCTGGCGGTGGCCAAGGCCGGTGCGGCGTACCTACCGGTCGACCTGGAGTACCCGGAGGCGCGCATCGCCCACATGCTCGACGACGCGCATCCGTCGCTGCTCATCACCCACGGCACCGAACGCGCCACGCGGTACGGCCCGTCCGTGCCCTGCCTCGCCCTCGACGACCGGGCCGCCTGGTCCACCGGGGGCACGGTGCCGCCCTCCGCCGCCCCGGACCCGCGCGACGCCGCGTACGTCATCTACACCTCGGGCTCCACCGGCCGGCCCAAGGGCGTCGTCGTCACGCACGCCTCCCTGACCAACCACATGGCGTGGATGGCGGACCACCTCCGCCTCACCGACGACGACCGGGTCCTCGCCCGTACCTCGCCGAGCTTCGACGCCTCCGTCTGGGAGACATGGCTCCCGCTCCTGCACGGAGGTGCCACCTGCCCCGTCCCGGCCGCCGCCAACCACGACCCGGCGCGGCTGCTGGCCCTCATGCGCGGCGCGGGCACGACCCTCGCCCAGTTCGTGCCCGCACACCTCTCGCTCGTCCTCACCGAGACCACTCCCGACGAGGTGCCCGCGACCCTGCGGGCCGTCCTCTGCGGCGGTGAACCCCTGCCCCGGCACCTGGCGGAGCGGGTCGGACAGGCGTGGCGGGTCGAGGTGCACAACCTCTACGGGCCCACCGAGACGACCATCGACGCCACCGCCCACCACCACCCGGGCGGGAGTGAGGACGCCCCGGCGGGGGAGGGGAACGTGCCGCTCGGCCGCCCGCTCGACAACACCCGCGCCTACGTCCTGGACGCCGGTCTCCAGCCGGTGCCGCCGGGCGTCACCGGGGAGCTCCACGTCGCCGGCGAGGGCCTCGCGCGCGGCTACCTGGGCCGCCCCGGCCTGACCGCCGCGCGGTTCGTCGCCGACCCGTACGGCCCTGCCGGAAGCCGCATGTACCGCACCGGCGACCTCGTCCGACGGGACGCCGACGGTCTGCTCAGCTATGTCTCCCGCGCGGACGACCAGGTCAAGCTGCACGGCTTCCGCATCGAACTCGGCGAGGTCGAGGCCGCTCTCACCGCACTCGACGGCATCGCCGCCGCCTGCGCCCTCGTCCGCGAGGACCGGCCGGGCGAGCGGCGTCTGGTCGCCTACACCGTCGCCGGCACGCGCGCCTCCGCGGTCCTGCCGGAGAGCGAGCTGCGCAGCCGGCTGATGTCGGTCCTGCCGCCGTACATGGTGCCCGCCGTCCTCGTACCCCTCGACGCCCTGCCGCTGCTGCCCAACGGCAAGACCGACCGGCGCGCACTGCCCGCCCCGGCGCGCCCCGCCGCCACCCGGACGGGCGGAGTACCGCGCACCGCACAGGAACGCGTCCTGTGCGAGGTGTTCGCAGCCGTCCTGGGTGCTCCCGCCGTCCGTACCGACGACGACTTCTTCGCGCTCGGCGGTGACAGCATCCTCTCCATCCAGCTCGTCAGCCGGGTCCGCGCCGCCGGTCTCGGAGTCACCCCGCGCGATGTCTTCGTCCACCGGACCCCGGAGGCCATCGCGGCCGTGGCCACCGCGATCGGCCAGGACACCGCCGCGCCGGACGGGCAGGGCACCGGTGAGATGCCCCCGACGCCCATCGCCGCATGGTTCCTGGAGCGGCTCGGCACCACGGACGGCTACAACCAGTCCGGCGTGCTGCGCACGCCCGTGGGCGCCGACGAGGAATCACTCGTAGCCACCCTCCAACTCCTCATCGACCACCACGACATGCTCCGGCTGCGGACCACGAGGACCGCCGACGGCGAACCCGTCCTCGAAGCCCTGCCGCCCGGCTCCGTGCCGGCCGCTCACCGCTTCACCCGGGTCGACGTCGCGGGTCTCGACGCCGACGCCGTCCGTGCCGCCGTCACCGAGGCGGGCGAACCGGCGCGCAGGCGGCTGCGGCCCTCCCACGGGGAGGTGGTCGAGGCCGTCTGGTGCGACGCCGGGCCGCACAGGCGGGGGCAGTTGCTGCTCGTCGTGCACCACCTCGCCGTCGACGCGGTCTCCTGGCGCATCCTCGCCACCGATCTGGCCACCGCCTGGCAGTCCGTCACCGGGGCCGCGACCGCCGACGGACGGCCGGTGGCACTGCCCCCGGCCACCACGTCCTACCGGCACTGGGCACAACTCCTGTTCTCCCAGGCGCGTGAAGCCCGACGTGAGGCCGAACTCCCGCTGTGGCAGGCGACGTCGAGGACCCCCGACGCACAGCTCGGATACCGGCCGCTCGACCCCGACCTGGACACCGCCGACCGGACGCGCACCCTGGTCACCCACCTGCCCGCGGCATGGACGAAGCCCCTGCTCACCACGGTGCCGGCCGCCTTCCACGCCGGGGTGGACGACGTCCTGCTCACGGGGCTCGCCCTGGCCGTCTGCTCGTGGCGCGCGGAACGGGCCGCGGCCACCGGCGGGCCCCGGCCGGGCAGCACCGCCGTCCTCCTGGACCTCGAAGGCCACGGCCGGGAGCAGATAGCCGAACACCTCGACCTCTCCCGTACGGTCGGCTGGTTCACCAGCCTCTATCCGGTCCGGATCGACCCCGGAGCCGTCGACGCCCGCGACCCCGGACGCTTCGACGCCACTCTGGTCGAACGTGCCCTCAAACGGGTCAAGGAGCAGCTGCGGACCATCCCCGACCACGGTGTCGGCTACGGAATGCTGCGCCACCTCAACCCCACGACCCGCCCGCTGCTGGCCACCGCACCTCACCCCCAGATCGGCTTCAACTACCTCGGCCGGTACTCCGCTCCGCCCCGGCCGTCGGACGGGACGGACGGCGCCGACTGGGACGTACTCCTCGACGGCGGCGGTCCCCGCAGCCAGGACCCCGACATGCCCGTGCACCACGTCCTCGACATCAACGCGCACGCCGAGGACCTGCCGGACGGTCCGCGCCTGGTGACCCGCTGGACCTGGCCCAGCGACCTCCTCAAGGAGGAGGACATGGAGTCCCTGTCCGACGCCTTCACCCGTGCCCTGCGCGCCGTCGCGGAACACGCCGAACGACCCGAGGCGGGCGGCTGGACGCCGTCCGACCTCCCACTGGTCGCGCTCGACCAGGCCCAGATCGACCGACTGCAGAACAAGTGGGGTGGACGCAAGTGACCGGGTTCCGACTGGAAGACGTACTGCCGCTTACGCCGTTGCAGGCAGGCATGCTCTTCCACGCGCTGTACGACTCCCAGGCCGTGGACGTCTACACCGCGCAGTTCGTCTTCGGCCTCGAAGGCCCCGTCGACGTCCCCGCCCTGCACGCCGCTGTCGGCGGTCTGCTGCGGCGGCACGCCAACCTGCGGGTCGGCTTCCTCCACGAGGACCTCGACGAGCCCGTACAGGCCGTCGCCGCAGAGGTGCCGGTGCCGCTGGAGGAACTGGACCTGACCGGGGCGGCCGGCACGGGCACTGCACAGGAGCGCCTCGACGGGTTCCTCGCCGCCGACCGCACACGCCGCTTCGACCTCGCCACCCCGCCGCTGATGCGGTTCACCCTCGTCCGCACCGCCCCGCAGCGGCACCGGCTGGTCATGACGAGCCATCACATCCTGCTCGACGGCTGGTCGATGCCCCTGCTGGTGCGGGAGCTCTTCGAGCTGTACGCGCACCGGGGCGACGACAGCACGCTGCCGCGCGTCGTCCCCTACCGCACCTACCTCGCCTGGCTGGCGCAGCAGGACCGCGCCGCCGCACTGGAGTCCTGGCGTACCGCCCTCGACGGTATCGAGGCTCCGACCCTGCTCGCCGGGCGCGGCGGGGCGGGTGCGCCAGGCGCCGGGGACCTGCCCGAGACCCTCGCCCTCGACCTCGACGCGGCCACGACGCACCGGCTGCGCGAGACGGCCCGGGCCCACCGCCTCACCCTCAACACCCTGGTCCAGGGTGCCTGGGGCCTGCTGCTCGCGCACCTCACCGGGCGCTCCGACGTCGTGTTCGGCACCACCGTCTCCGGGCGCCCGCCGGAGATCCCCGGCATCGAGTCGATGGTCGGCCTCTTCATCAACACCGTGCCGGTACGGCTCCGCCCCGCACCCGGTGAGACCCTGGCCGAGCTCCTGACCCGGCTCCAGGCGGAGCAGGCCCGTCTCCTCGGTCACCAGTACGTGGGTCTGACCGAGATCCGAGGTGTCACGGGCCTGGACGAACTCTTCGACACGCTGGCCGTTTTCGAGAACTACCCCATGGACGCCGAAGCCCTGCGCACCGCCCGGCAGGGACTGCCCGGTCTCGCCGTGACCGGGTTCAGCGGCTCGGACGCGGCGCACTACCCGCTCACCCTCACCATCGCTCCGGGCGACGCGCTGCGGATCACCTTCGGCTACCGGGCCGCCGTCCTCGGCGGGGACGAGGTGGCCCGCACGGTCGCGCGCATGCGAGGACTGCTGACCGCGATGGCGGAAGGGCTCGGTCTACGGGCCGACGCCGTCCCCGTCCTCCTGGAGGGGGAGCGCGAGAGGCTGCTCTCCCAGGGACGCGGCGCCGCACTCAGACCGGACACCCCTGACACGGGCATCCCGGCCGCTGTCGCCCGGCGTGCCGCCCTGCACCCGGAGGCGGTCGCCGTGTCCGAGTCCGGAAGACAGCTGACCTACCGGCAACTCGACGCCTTTTCGCAGTCGTTGGCGGAAGCCCTGACCGGGCTCGGCGTCGACGAGGAGGACGGCGTCGGTATCCTCATGGGCCGCTCCACGGCCCTGGTCACCGTCTCCCTGGCGGCCCTGCGCGCCGGCGCCGCCTATGTGCCGCTCGACCCGCGCTGGCCCGCCGAACGGCTCACCCGCGTGGCCGAGGTGACGGCCCTGCGCGTCCTGATCGTCGACGGGACCACCCGCACCCACCCGTGGGTGTGCGGGCTCGGGCCCGACACCCACGTGGTGACCGTGGACGCCGCAGGCGGGGTCCTGCACGGCGGACCGGCCGTCCCGGGCCCCCTCCCCACCGTCACGGGCGGCGCCCGGCTCGCCTACGTGATGTTCACCTCCGGCTCGACGGGCCTGCCCAAGGGCGTCGGCGTCACCCACGCCGACATCACCGCCCTCGCGTCCGACCGGACGTGGGGCGAAGGAGCGGCCGACGCGGTCCTCCTGCATTCGGCGTACGTCTTCGACGCCTCCACCTTCGAGATCTGGGCGCCCCTCCTCAACGGCGGCCGTGTCGTCGTGGCCCCCGGCGGTGCCCTGCAGCCCGCCGTGCTCCGAGACCTCGTCACCCGGGACGGCGTGACGGCGGCGTTCCTGACGACGGCCCTCTTCAACGTCATGGCGGAGACCGACCCCGGCACCCTCGGGCTGCTGCGCCTGGTCGCGTCCGGCGGTGAGGCCGCTGCGCCCGGCGTCCTCCAACGCCTCGCCACCGCGCACCCCGGCACCGCCTTCCTCAACGTCTACGGGCCCACCGAGACCACCACCTTCGCCACCCGGCACCGCGTCCGCCCGGGTGAGGATCCCGGCGGTGTGCCCCCGATAGGCCGGCCGCTCGACGGCATGCGCGTCCACGTGCTCGACGTGGCGATGCGGCCCGTGCCGCCGGGCGCGGAGGGCGAACTGTACGTCGCGGGCGCCGGTGTGGCGCGCGGCTACCTGGGGCGCCCCGGTCTCACCGCCACCCGTTTCGTCGCCGACCCGTTCACCGGAACCGGGGAGCGGATGTACCGCACCGGTGACCTCGTGCGCCGGGACCACGACGGCACCCTGCACTACGTCGCCCGGGCCGACCAGCAGATCAAGCTCCGCGGCCACCGCATCGAGCCCGCCGAGATCGAAGCGGCCCTCTGCGCCGACCCGTCCGTGCGCGCCGCCTGCGTCCTGGTCCGCGAGGACCTGCCCGGTGACCGCACCCTGACCGCGTACGTCGTCCCGGCCCCCGGACGGACCCCGGACCCGGACCTGCTCGCCGCCCACGTCGGCCGGCGGTTGCCCGCCTACATGGTGCCGGCCGCCATCCAGCCGGTCGACGCGCTGCCGCTGACCCCCAACGGCAAGCTCGACCGGTCCGCCCTCCCCGCGCCCGCCACCCGGGCCGGCGCCGCGGGCGGGCCACCGCGCAACGCCCACGAGGAGATACTCGCCGGGCTCTTCGCCGACGTACTGGGTGTGGCCCGTGTCGGCATCGACGACAACTTCTTCGCGCTGGGCGGGCACTCCCTGCTCGCCACCCGTCTCGTCGGCCGCGTCCGCACCGCCCTGGGCACGGAGACCGAGATCCGCATCCTCTTCGAGAACCCCACCGCCGCCACCCTCGCCAGGGCCCTGCGTGACGCGGGCCGTCCAGCCCGCCCCGCCCTCGTGCCGCAGGAACGCCCCGCCGTGCTCCCGCTGTCCTACGCGCAGCAGCGCCTGTGGTTCCTCCACCGCCTCGAAGGCCCCTCCGCCACCTACAACATCCCCTTCGCCCTGCGCATCGACGGACCGCTCGACACCGAGGCCCTGCGCCAGGCCCTCCGCGACGTCATAACCCGGCACGCCGCGCTGCGCACCGTCTTCCCCGAGAACGACAGCCGGCCGCGCCAGCACGTCACCGACCCCGACGACATCCGCCTCCCGTTCGCCCTCCGAACCGTCGACGAGGAAGGGCTCACCGACCGGATCCGGGCCGCCGCTGCCGCGCCGATCGACATCGAGCACCGTCTCCCCCTACGGGCGACCCTGCTGCGCCTGTCCGACGACGCCCACGTCCTGGTCCTCGTGGTCCACCACATTGCGGCCGACGGCTCGTCCCTGGCCCCTCTCACCCGCGACCTGGGCGCCGCCTACCGTGCCCGCGCCGGCGGCGGGAAGCCGACGTGGGCCGAACTGCCCGTCGACTACGCGGACTACACCGTCTGGCAGCGCCGGCTGCTCGGCGACGAGCACGACCCCGGGAGCCTCGTCTCACGACAGCTGGCCTACTGGAGAGACGCGTTGGACGGGCTGCCGGAGTTGGTCGAGCTGCCCCGGGACCGGTCGCGCCCCGCCGCGCCCCGGCACACGGGCGCCACCCACGACTTCGCCCTCGACGCCGCGACCGCCCGGGCGGTCGCGGACCTCGCCCGCACCCGCGGATGCAGCGTCTTCATGGTTCTCCAGGCAGCCCTGTCGGTGCTCCTCTCCCGGCACGGCGCGGGCGACGACATCCCGCTGGGCACAGCCGTCGCCGGACGCACCGACGAGGCGTCCTCGGACCTCGTCGGCTTCTTCGTCAACACGCTCGTGCTGCGCACCGACCTGACGGGCGACCCCACGTTCCTCGAACTCCTCGACCGCGTGAAGCAGTTCGACCTCTCCGCGTACGCACATCAGGACGTACCCTTCGAGCGCCTGGTGGAACTGCTCAACCCCGCGCGCTCGCAGAACCACCACCCGCTCTTCCAGACCATGCTCATCCTCCAGAACCACACCCCCGCAGCGCCCGTGGACCTGCCCGGCCTCGAAGCCGCCGGCGTGCCGATCGATGCCGGAGTCAGCAAGTTCGACCTGTCGTTCACCTTCACCGAGACGAACGACGACAGCGGCAGGCCAAGCGGTATGCGGGGCGCCGTCGACTACGCGACGGAGCTCTTCGACGCGGACACGGTCAGCGGCCTCGCCGAACGGCTCGTCGTGCTGATCAAAGCCGTGACCGCCGAGCCCGACCGTCCGCTGAGCACCTACGACGTGCTCACCGCCACCGAGCGCACCCGTCTCGCCACGTGGGGGACCGGGCCCGTCGAGAGCCTGCCCGAGTCGACCGTCCCCGCGCTCTTCGCACAGCGGGTCCGGCTCGACCCGGACGCCCCGGCGGTCCGCGACGCCGTCACCACCCTCACCTACGGCGAACTCGACGCCCGCGCCGAGGCCCTGGCCCAGCACCTCACGGCGCGGGGCATCGGCCCCGAGGACCGGGTGGCCGTCGCGCTGCCCCGCACCCACGACCTCGTCGTCGCCCTCCTCGGCGTCCTCAAGGCCGGGGCGGCGTACGTGCCGCTCGACCCGGACTACCCGGCCCGGCGCCTGTCGTACATGCTCGAAGACGCCCGGCCGCGCCTGCTCCTCACCACGCCTGCCATCCGCCGCGGGCTTCCCGACTTCCCGGTGCCCCACCTGCACGTCGGCGACCTCGGGGACAACACCCGCACGGGCCCCACCCCGGCCCTTCTCCCCGGGCACCCGGCGTACGTCATCTACACATCGGGCTCCACCGGCCGCCCCAAGGGTGTCGTGGTCACCCACCGGGGCGCGGGCGCCATGGCCAGGACGCAGAGCGAGCGGCTGCGCGTCGCCCCGGGCAGCAGAGTGCTCCACATGGCGTCCGTCAGCTTCGACGCCGCGTTCTGGGAGCTGTGCATGGGGCTGCTCTCCGGGGCATGCCTGGAGATCGACGAACGCGACGCCCTGCTCCCCGGCCCCACCCTCGCCGCCCTCGTCCGTGAGCGGGGCATCACCCACCTCACCCTGCCGCCCGCCGCCCTCGCGGTGATGCCGCCCGGCTCGCTGCCCGCCGGAACGACGATGGTGCTCGCCGGTGAGGCCTGCCCGCCCGCCCTGGTGCACGCCTGGGCGCGCGACCGGTTCCTCGTCAACGCCTACGGCCCGACCGAGACCACCGTCTGCGCGACCATGAGCGCCTTCCAGCACGCGGACGGACCGCTCGCCCCCGGCCGCACGGTGCCCATCGGGGTCCCCGTCAACGGCACCCGGGTCCACGTCATGGACGACAGGCTGGCCCCCGCACCGCCCGGCGTCGTCGGCGAACTGTACGTATCCGGCGAGGGACTGGCCCGCGGGTACCACGGCCGGGCCTCCCTGACCGCGTCCCGGTTCGTGGCCGACCCCTCCGGCCGTCCGGGGGGCCGCATGTACCGCACCGGCGACCTGGCGCGCTGGACGGCCGACGGGCAGCTCGTCTACGTCTCCCGGGTCGACGACCAGGTCAAACTCCGCGGTTTCCGGATCGAGTTGGGTGAGATCGAGGCCGCCCTCACGTCCCTGCCCGGCGTCGCCGCTGCCTGTGCCGTCATCCGCGAGGACCGGCCCGGGGACCGGCGCCTGGTCGCGTACACCGTGCCGTCGGAAGGAGCGGCGGGCCCGGCCGACAGCGAGGTGCGCGCGCACCTCGCCGCCACCCTGCCCGACCACATGGTCCCCGCCGCCCACGTACGGCTCGACGTCCTGCCCGTCACTCCCAACGGCAAGACCGACCGACGCGCCCTGCCCGCCCCGGACCAGGCCGTGACTGCCGGAGGACGTGCTCCGGTGACCGAGCGCGAGCGTGCCCTGTGCGACGTCTTCGCGGACGTTCTCGGCGTGCCCGAGGCCGGTGTCACCGACGACTTCTTCGCCCTCGGCGGCCACTCGCTGCTCGCGGTGACCCTGGCGCAGCGGATCGGGGAACGCTTCGGCCGTCGCCCCTCCCTGCGCGCCCTGTTCGCGGCGCCCACCGTCGAGGGAATCGCACGCCTCCTGGAGGACGGGGCGGGGGAGGGTGACGAGGACCACGCCGTCACGCCGGACCTCGCCGGCGAGGTCCGCCTGGCGGATGACATCACCGGCGAGGGCCGTGCCGGAGCGGCGCCGGCTCCTGCCCGCAGGCTCTCCCGTCCTTCCGCCCGGCCTCTCCTGACCGGCGCCTCCGGATTCCTCGGCGCGTTCCTCCTGCGCGACCTCATCGAGACCACCGGCGGCCCGGTCGACTGTCTCGTACGGGCCGAGGACGAGCAGCGCGGTGCGCACCGGCTACGGGCCAACCTGGAGCGCTACAGCTTGTGGCACCCCCGGTACGAGGGTCTGATCCGCCCTGTCCCCGGGGACCTCGCCGCCCCCGGCCTCGGTCTGCCGCCCGAGCGGCGGGCCGCCCTGGTGCGCGGCCTCGGGCCCGTCATCCACAACGGCGCCCGCGTCAACTTCGCCGCCGCGTACGGTGATCTGCGCGCGCCCAACGTGGCCGGCACCGAGGAACTGCTGCGCCTGCTTGCCGACTCCGCCTCACCGGGGATGCACCACGTCTCGACCACGAGCGTCTACGCCCCGGTGTCCGGTTCGGATTCCGTGCCCGTCACCGAGTCGACCCCTACGGGCCCCGCCTCCGGCCTGCCCGACGGATACGCGCGGAGCAAGTGGGTCGCCGAGCAGCTCGTCGTCCTGGCCCGCGAACGCGGCCTGCCGGTGACCGTCCACCGGCCGGGCCGCATCAGCGGCGACACCACGACCGGAGCCTGCCAGGACCGTGACCTGCTGTGGCAGCTCATCAAGGGGTGCCTGCAGGCGGGCGCGGTGCCGGACCTGGCGCACGGGTCGACCGACTGGGTGCCCGTGGACTACGTCAGCGCGGCGGTGGTGGCGCTCTCCGTATCCGGCGGAACGGGGGCCGAGGCCTACCACCTCACCAATCCGGACGCCCCGGGCCTGGACCGCGTCTTCGAAGTGGCCGCCCGCCTGGGCCACGAGGTCCGCACCGTCCCCGCGCCGCACTGGCAGGCGCGCGTCGCGGAACAGCCCGACAACGCGGCACAACTCTTCCTCGGCGACGACGGGCAGAGCCGGCACGAGGCGATGGAGCACCGCGGCTTCGACTCCAGCAGGACGGCCAAGACCGTGGCGTCCCTGGGGATCGAGCTGCAACCCCTGACCGACGAGACGCTGACCCGCTACCTGACCTACTTCCAGGGAACGGGGTTCCTGCCCGCTCCGAGGGGGGTGCGTGCCACGACGTGAGCCGGGGGTGCGGCGAGGGACGGGGGCGTCAGCCGCACTGGATTGTCAGAGGCGGATGGCAGACTCCGCCCGCATGAGCGAACATGTGCGGCTGCGAGATGTCGGCGAGGCCGATCTGGAGGTGTTCCTCGCCCAGGAACACGACCCGGAGGCCGTGCGTCGGTCGAACTTCCCGCCCCGGGAACGTGAGACCTTCATCCGGCACTGGAAGACGAAGGTCCTGGGCGACCCCACCATCTTCGTACAGGCCGTCACCGTGGACGGGGAGCTGGCGGGGAATCTGGTGGCGTGGTGGGAGGGGGACCGGCGCTTCATCGGGTACTGGCTCGGCCGGCAGTACTGGGGCCGGGGCATCGGCACTCAGGCGCTCGCGCTCTTCCTGGACCGGGAGACCGCCCGGCCGCTGTATGCCGATCCCTTCGCCGGGAACACCGGTTCCGTGCGGCTGCTGGAGAAGCACGGCTTCCGGCGCACCGGGACGGTGATGCACGGCGAACACGAGCACATCATGCTGGAGCTCGGGTAGCCGCTTTCGGCGGCCTTGCGACGGCTGTGCGACCGCAGGCCACCGATCGTGGCCGTCTGCCGTACCGACCGTGCCGCGCGCGTCCGCGCCGTCGCCACCCGGCCGAGCGGGAAGGTGACAGCGGCTTCTCCCCGCGCGCGAAGGTGACAGCGGCTTCTCCCCGAGCGGGAAGGTGACAGCGGCTTCTCCCCGAGCGGGAAGGTGACAGCGGCTTCTCTCCGGGCGCGAAGGTGACAGCGGCTTCTCCCCGAGCGGGAAGGTGACAGCGGCTTCTCTCCGGGCTCGCACGGAGACCGCGGCTGTACGCCCGGCCGGCAGCTGGACAGTCCCGGCCTGCTGTGGCTTCCGGCCACCGCTCCGGAAGCCACAGCACCCGCGCCCTCGGTCGCGCCCACCGCACCGGGCGTTGCCGGACCTGTCGCAGCGGAGAGCCGACACGCGGGCGGTCGCGCTCGTGGGCCGCGCCGGCGGGAAGGGGCCCTTCGCGCGGCCGGCAACGGGCCCTTCGTACGGCCGCAGCGCGCCGCGTGCGGCCGGCAGCGGGGACGGCAGGCCGGCTGCCGGGCCTTGGCGCGCCGGGAGCCGGACTGCGACCGGTGCCCGTGTGGGCCCGCTCAGTTGAGGGCGCGCAGCACCAGCCGCACCACTCCCATGGCTCCTCGCGCGATCCACCCGAGCAGCCCTGTCTCGACCGCCACTTCGGCGGCGTCCATGGCCGTCTCCGCCCGGTCCGAACCGGGCCGGCACCGCGAGCAGGAACGGGGCCAACGGCGTTTCTGCTTACCGCACTTCTTGCACATTCGCATGGCCCGATTCTCCCTTCCCGCCCGTGGACCCAGGACCACTGCCCCGCACGTCGGCCGGCGGGGAGCGCGACAGCGCGTACCCGTCCCGGCCGCCCGCGTCTCGGGCGAAGAGCGTCGGGCACCGCTCCACTCGCACCCATGGCACACCGGGACCCGTGCCGATCCCGGACACATGACCACCGACCGGACGATCTGCGCGGTTCTCACGACCACCGGGTCCGCCACGGCCGACTCCAGGTGGCGTACTGACACGCCCAGGTTTTTGAAAGTCGTTTTCATCTGGCTAATGTGAGGGCCTCCCGTGGAAGGACCTCTCGATGAGTCACACCCTGCCCGACGGCTACGTCGTGCGCCCTGCGGCACCGTCGGACGTGGACGGTGCCCGCAACGTCATGCTCGACACGTTCTACAAGGAGTTCGGGTACGGGTACGTGCCCAGGTGGCACCGCGATGTCGTCGACATCCAGGGGACTTACCTCGATGATCCGCGGCACCTCCTGCTCGTGGCCGTCCACGACGGCGAGGTGGTCGCCACCACGGGCGTGAGGTCCCAGGGTCCCGCGCACCCGCCCCACCCCCGATGGCTGGCCGAGCGCTATCCGTCCGGCACCACGGCCCAGCTGGTCCGCGTCTACGTGCGGCCGGACCACCGGCGCCGGGGTCTCGCCCGCGCGCTTGTCGAAGCGGCCCGCGATTTCGTCATGGACGCGCCCGGTTACGAGTGCATCTACCTCCACACCAATGTGCACGTCGAAGGGGCGGAGTCCTTCTGGCGGAGCATGGCCAAGGAGGTGTTCGACGCGCGCACCACCGGGGAGCACGGGCCGGGTGTCGCGACCGTGCACTTCGAGATCCCTTTCTGACCGGCCGGGCAGCGGGCCCTTGCCGTGTGCCCGGGCGGCGCCTGTGGCGGTGCGCCGCCGTCCGCCGCAGGTGGCGCCTCGTCAGGCAGGTTGCCAGATACGGGCGAGCGTCGACGGGGTGAGGAGTTGCCCGGGTTCCCCTTGGCCCACCAGGCGTCCCTCGCGCAGCAGCAGGCAGGCGTCGGCCGAGCGGGCCGCGTCCAGGTCGTGCGTGGCGTGCACGACGGTCACGCCGTCGGTGACCAGATCGGTCAGCAGCGCCGCTATGCGTTCCCTGGCCTCGGGGTCGAGCCCCGTGGTCGGCTCGTCCAGCAGCAGCAGGTCCGACTCCTGGGCGAGCCCCTGGGCGATCAGGGTGCGCTGTCTCTGCCCGCCGGACAGCTCTCCGAGCTGCCGTGCGGCCAGGTCGGCGATACCCATGCGCTCCAGTGCGGAGTTCACCACGGCCCGGTCCTGGCGGGTGAGCCTGCGCCACGCGCCTCGTTCGCCCCAGCGCCCCATCTCCACGGTCTGCCGGACCGTCAGCGGCAGGGTGTCACCGACGGCCCCGCGCTGGGGGACGAACGCCGGTGGCCGACCGTCGGCGTGGTGCAGCTCGCCCGCTGTGGGCTGGATCACACCGGCCAGTACGCCGAGCAGGGTGGACTTCCCGCTGCCGTTCGGGCCGACGAGTGCGGTCGCGGTCAACGGCATTATCTCGGCACTGAGTTGATGGAGTACCGGATGCCCGGCGTAACCCGCTGACAGCTCCGCGATCCGGATGCGAAACGCCGGGCCGGTGGCGGTGGCGGACGATTGGGCCTGTTTGTTGAACATGATTTTCATTGTAGTGTGCTCGCCATGGAGTGGTTGACAGGCCCCTTTGAGGTGACCTTCGTGCAGCGCGCCCTGTGGGGCGGAGTCCTGGTGTCGGCGATATGCGCGCTGGCGGGGACCTGGGTGGTGCTGAGAGGCATGGCCTTCCTCGGCGACGCGATGTCCCACGGGCTGCTGCCCGGAGTCGCGCTCGCCGCGCTGTTGGGGGGCAACCTGCTGGTGGGGGCGCTGCTGAGCGCGGCCGTCATGACAGCCGGGGTCACCGCCCTCGGGCGCAGACCCCGGCTCTCCGAGGACACCGGCATCGGTCTGCTCTTCGTGGGGATGCTGTCGCTCGGCGTCATCATCGTGTCGCGGTCGCAGTCCTTCGCGGTGGACCTGACCGGCTTTCTCTTCGGAGACGTACTCGCCGTCCGCGAACAGGACCTGGCGCTGCTCGGCGGAGCCCTGCTGCTCGCCCTGGCGGTCTCCGTCTTCGGCCACCGCGCCTTCCTCGCCCTGGCTTTCGACCCCCGCAAGGCCCGGACGCTCGGCCTGCGCCCGCGCCTGGCCCACGCCGTACTCCTGGGGCTGCTGGCGCTGGCCATCGTCGCCTCCTTCCACATCGTGGGAACACTGCTGGTCCTGGGTCTGCTCATCGCTCCACCTGCGGCCGCGCTGCCATGGGCGCGCAGTGTCCGGGGCGTGATGGTGCTCGCGGCTCTGCTCGGCACGACCGCCACGTTCGGCGGCCTGCTCCTGTCGTGGCACCTGAGCACCGCGGCCGGCGCGACCGTCTCGGCCCTCGCGGTGGGCCTGTTCTTCCTCTCCCACCTGGCGTCCGGCATCCGCCACCGCCGCAGCGCACGCCCGGCCGGCATCCGCCCGGCGACAACCGACTGAGAGAGACCTGAGGCGATTTCCTTGTCCGTCCGAAGAAACGTCACTTCCTGGACGCCGACCGCGGTCGTGGCCCTCGCGCTGCTCGCCACGAGCTGTGCGGGTCAGGACGGCGACGCGCCCTCCCCGAAAGCTGGTTCCTCGGCGTCCGCCACCCCGCACGGCTACGTCGAAGGGGCGCAGGAGGCGGCCGAACAGCAGTCCCGGCTCCTGCTCAACGACCCGGCCACAGGTGACACCCGGGTACTCGACCTGGTCACCGGCAAGGTGCACGAGGTGTCCCGGACCGTCGGCACCTCGGGCCTCACCACGGACGGCAGGTTCGGATTCCTCCACACCGAGGGTGGTACGCGAGTCCTCGACGGAGGCGCCTGGACGGTGGACCACGGAGACCATGTGCACTACTACCGCGCCGCGATACGCGACGTCGGCCGCCTGCCCGCGGGCGCGCGCGTCCGCAGCGACGCCGCGGTCACCGCGGTGACCGGCGAGGACGGCCGGGCCGCCACCTACCCCCGGGCCGGGCTGGAGGACGGTGAACTGGGCGGCCCCCGCACCTTGCCCGGGACGTACGCCGGAGTCGTCGTGCCCTACGCGGAGCACCTCCTCGCCCTCACGGGCGACCCCGGCGGCTCCACGAAGGTCGTGGTGCACGACCGGGAGGGCAAGCGCGTCGCTTCGCCGGACGCGGAGTGCGAGGACCCGCGGGGTGACGCCGTCACCAGGCGCGGAGTGGTGTTCGGATGCGAGGACGGCGCCCTTCTGATCAGCGAGAACGACGGCCGCTTCGAGGCCGGGAAGATACCGTACGGCGCTGAGGTCCCCGCCGGGGAGAGGGCGTTGTCCTTCCAGTACCGCGCGGGCAGCGACACACTCACGGCGCCCGCCGGAGACCGTGCCGTGTGGGTACTGGACGTCACGGAGCGGACCTGGGCGCGCGTGGAGACCGGGCCCGTCGTCACCGCGAACACCGCGGGCGAGGGGTCACCGCTCCTCGTCCTCCAGGACGACGGAGCCCTGCACGGCTATGACATCACCACGGGCAAGAAGGTGTCCGGGACCGATCGGCTACTGACCGACGTCCCCGGGGCCCGGGCCGAAGGCACCCCAGGCCCTGCCATCGAGGTGGACCGCAGCCGGGCCTACGTCAACGACCCCGCCGGCAGCCGCGTGTACGAGATCGACTACAACGACGACCTGCGCGTCGCCCGGACCTTCGCCCTCGGCATGAAGCCCGCCCTGATGGTGGAGACCGGACGATGACGGCACCGAAGCGAACCGTTCTGCGGCTGCGCCGCCTGCTGCTGACCGTGATCACCCTCGTCTTCGCAGCCACCGCGACCGCTTGCACCAGCGGCGACGACCGGCCCAGGGTCGTGGTGACGACCAACATCCTCGGTGACATCACCCAGGAGATCGTCGGCGACGAGGCCGAGGTCACGGTGCTGATGAAACCGAACGCCGATCCGCACTCCTTCGGGCTGTCGGCCGTGCAGGCCGCCGAGCTGGAACGCGCCGACCTGGTGGTCTTCAACGGACTGGGCCTGGAGGAGAACGTGCTGCGGCACGTGGACGCCGCCCGCGAGTCCGGCGTGGCCGCCTTCGAGGTCGGCAAGGCCGTGGACCCCCTCACCTTCCGGCTGGGCGGCGACGGGGGCCCCGAGAAGGAGGCCGGGCAGCCCGACCCCCACTTCTGGACGGACCCCCACCGCGTACGGGAAGCCGCGGGACTGATAGCCGACCAGGTCGTCGAGCACGTGACCGGGGTGGACGAGAAGGCGGTCCGGGACAACGCCGCCCGCTACGACGGGCAACTCGCGGGCCTAAC
This sequence comes from Streptomyces pratensis, assembly GCF_016804005.1. Classification (GTDB taxonomy): domain Bacteria; phylum Actinomycetota; class Actinomycetes; order Streptomycetales; family Streptomycetaceae; genus Streptomyces; species Streptomyces pratensis_A. The sequence goes on from NZ_CP051486.1 coordinate 2,337,406, forward strand.
CACCTGGATGGAGAAGTCCTTCGACCGCATACCGGAGGACCGGCGGGCGCTGGTCACCAACCACCACGTCTTCGGCTACCTCGCGGAGCGCTTCGGCTTCCGCGTGATCGGTGCCGTCATTCCCAGCGGCACGACCCTGGCCTCCCCGAGCTCCTCCGACCTGCGCTCGCTCACCGAGGCCATGCGCGACGCGGGGGTCCGGACCGTGTTCGCCGACTCCTCCCAGCCCACCAGGCTGGCCGAGGTCCTGCGCACGGAACTGGGAGGCCAGGTACGGGTCGTCGAGCTCTACTCCGAGTCACTCACGGAGAAGGGCAAGGGCGCCGGTACCTATCTGCAGATGATGCGCGCCAACACCGACGCCATGGCCGAAGGCCTCACCGGCAACTGAGCCGCCCGGCCGGCCCACCGGAACGGGCACGGCCGGCTGTCACACCACGAGACACACCCACGCCGCCCCGCGCGGCCGGAAAGGAACACACACAGTGAACAAGTCGATACGCAACAGAGTCGTCACCGGAACCGCCCTCGCCCTCGCGGTCTCCACGGTGCTCACCGCCTGCGGGGGAGGGGGTGACGGCTCCTCCACCACCACGACCGCGAAGGACGAGCCGAGCGCCCCGCCCGCCGCCACGGCGAAGAACCCGTTGGTCGCCAGCTTCGACGGCGGCCTGTACGTCCTGGACGGCGAGAGCCTGAAGCTGACCAGCACGATCGCTCTGCCCGGGTTCAACCGCGTCAACCCGGCAGGCGACGACTCCCATGTCATCGTCTCCACCGACGCCGGCTTCCGGGTCCTCGACGCCGCCGCGCAGAAGCTCACCGACATCACCTACGAGGGTGCCAAGCCCGGCCACGTCGTACGGCACGCAGGCAAGACGGTCCTCTTCACCGACGGCACCGGCGAGGTGAACGTCTTCGACCCGGCCGGCCTCACCGAAGGCAAGAAGCCCGACGGCCGCACCTACGCCTCCGCCGAAGCGCACCACGGCGTCGCCATCGAGCTGAGCAACGGCGAACTCCTCAGCACCCTCGGCACCGAGGAGAAGCGCACCGGCGCACTGGTCCTGGACAAGAACAACAAGGAGATCAAGCGCAACGAGAAGTGCCCCGGCGTCCACGGCGAGGCCGCCGCCCAGGGCGAAGCCGTCGCCGTCGGCTGCGAGGACGGCGTCCTGATCTACAAGGACGGCGAGTTCACCAAGGTCGACGCCCCCGACGACTACGGCCGCATCGGCAACCAGGCGGGCAGCGACGCGTCGCCGGTCCTCCTGGGCGACTACAAGACCGACCCTGACGCCGAGCTGGAGCGACCGACCCGCGTCTCCCTCATCGACACCGCGACCGCGGAACTGCGCCTGGTGGACCTGGGGACCAGCTACTCGTTCCGCTCGCTCGGCCGCGGACCGCACGGCGAGGCCCTCGTCCTCGGGACCGACGGCACTCTCCACGTCATCGACCCGGAGACGGGCAAGGTCGAGAAGAAGATCCCCGTCGTCGACAAGTGGCAGGAGCCGCTGGACTGGCAGCAGCCCCGGCCCACCCTCTTCGTCCGTGACCACACCGCGTACGTCTCCGAACCGGGCAAGCGCAAGCTCCACGCCGTCGACATCGAGTCCGGGGAGAAGACCACGTCGGTGACGCTGCCGAAGGGCACGAACGAACTCTCCGGGGTCGTCGCCGGCCACTGACAAGCGGCTCGGCCGGCCCGCTTCGGCGCGGCCGGTCCCTCCGCCCATCCGGACAGCGCATGACGCGCGCGGCCGGGTGGGCGGCCACGGCGGGCTGTGGCGCCGTGCCCGCCCGGGGCGCGCACCCCGCACCCGCTGCCGACCGCACGGCGGAGCTCACGGGTGCTCTTCCCGTACGGCTCCGCCAACTGCGGCGAGCGGCAAACCGGCTTCGGTCACGGTATCCACGGCTGCGTGGGCCAGGCGCCCTCCGCGGAAAGCCGCAGATGGCCGGCGGTCCGAGGTCCGAAGGCGGCCGGGGCGGTGGCCGGCACGTCCGGATCGGCGGCACTTGGCCACGGCTGGTCAGCGAGCTCCGGCGCGCGTGCTGCGGAAGGTACGGCGGTAGGTGTCCGGAGGGACGCCGACGGTGCGGTTGAAGTGCCGCCGCAGTGTCGTGGCCGTGCCCATGCCGGTGGCCTCCGCGATGGTGTCGACGCTGTCACCGGTGGTCTCCAGCAACTCCTGGGCCCGCCGTATCCGCTGCACCAGCAGCCACTGCAGAGGGGTGGTGCCGGTCGCCGACCTGAAATGGCGGCCCAGATTGCGCGAGCTCATGTTCGCCCGGCGGGCCAGGTCCTCCACGGTCAGTGCCCGGTCGAGCCGTTCGATCGCCCAGGGGAGCAGTGTGGAGAGCGGGTGGTCGTCCCGGGCCGGCACGGGGGCCGTGACGAACTGAGCCTGACCGCCGGCCCTGTGCGGAGGCACGACCAGGCGGCGGGCCAGCGTGTTGGCGACCGCCCAGCCGTGGTCGAGGCGCACCAGGTGCAGGCACAGATCCATCGCGGCGGCCTTGCCCGCCGAGGTGAGCACCCTGTCGTCGTCCACATAGAGCACGTCCGGGTCGACCTCCACGCGGGGATGGCGGGTGGCCAGTTCCTGGGCGTGCGCCCAGTGCGTGGTCGCACGGCGGCCGTCCAGCAGGCCGGCGGCAGCCAGCACGAACGCCCCTGTGCAGAGGGAGGCCACCCGCGCGCCCGCCTCGTGGGCCGCGCGCACCGCTTCGACCAGTTCGGCGGGAGGCTCCTCGTCCACGTCGGCCCACCCGGGGACTATCACCGTGTCGGCTTCCGGGAGCCGGTCGAGTCCGCCGTCGGGCTCCAGCCGGAACCGGCCCACCCGCACCGGGCCCGGTCCGCACACGGCGACGCTGTACCAGGGATCGGCCACATGGGTCAGGTCGGAGCCGAAGACCTCGTACGCCAGGGAGAGTTCGAAGTGCAGCATTCCGTCGGTGACGGCCAGCGCGACAGTGGGCATGTCCGAAATTGTACGGGCGGCGGCGTTCCGGACACTCGTGCGCGTCGGCACCCGCCCGCAGAATGTTCACGATTGAACATTCGGGCACGGGGATGGGACAACCATGAATGGGACCAAGGCGATCGCGGTGTTCGGCGCTTACGGGCACACCGGGCGTTTCGTGGTGGCGGAGTTGCTCGACCGGGGGTTCGTCCCGCTGCTGTCCGGACGCGACCCGGAGAAGCTGGAGGCGCTCGCCGCGTCCCGTCCCGGGCTCGCCGTCCGGCCGGCCACGGTCGACGACCCGGCCTCGCTCGACCGTGCGCTGGCCGGCGCCGCCGCCGTGATCAACTGCGCCGGGCCCTTCGCCGTGACCGCCGCCCCGGTGGTCGAGGCGGCACTGCGCGCCGGGATTCCGTACGTGGACGTGGCAGCGGAGATCGAGGCCAATCTCGACACGTTCACACACTTCGCGGATCGCGCCCGTGCCGCGGGCACCGTGGTGGTCCCCGCCATGGCCTTCTTCGGGGGCCTCGGAGACCTGCTGGTCACTGCAGCGATGGGCGACTGGACGGCGGCCGACGAGGCGCATGTCGCATACGGGCTGAGCAGTTGGCACCCCACGGCGGGGACCCGTACCGCCGGAGCGGTGTCGGGTGAACGCAGGGAGGGGCGGCGCGTCCGTTACAGCCAGGGGCGGCTGGAGTACCACGACGACGCCCTGCCGACCCTGAAATGGCCCTTCCCCGAACCGTTGGGTGCCCGGGAGGTGATCGGGGAGTTCACCATGGCGGACGTCGTCACCGTCCCCAGTCATCTGGCCGTTCCCGAGGTGCGCACCTACATGGCGGTCGAGGCGGCGGGCGACCTGGCCGCTCCCGATACGCCGGCACCGACCGCCGTCGACGAGCGCGGCCGGTCCGGGCAGACCTTCCTCGTCGACGTCGTCGTCCGCTCCGGCGCCGCGGAGCGTCGTGCTGTGGCGAGGGGCCAGGACATCTACGCCGTCACCGCGCCGCTCGCGGTGGAAGCCGTGCACCGCATCCTCACGGGAAGGGTCAGGGCGCTCGGTGTCGCCTCTGCGGGCGCGGTCTTCGACGCCCCCGATTTCCTCGGCGCGCTGTCGGCGCACCTCGCGTTCGAACTCCACAGGTAAGCACCGCGATTCCCTGCCGCCGGCCCCGTCACGGGCCGTCGGCCGGCCACCGGAAGGACCGCTGGAACACCGTACGGGGATGCGCTCGGCGCATGGCTGAGGGGACAGCTGCGGCAAGTGGCACGGCACCGGGTGGCATTCGCTGCGAACTGCTGCGGCCCTTGCGCGCGTTGCGCGACGGCGTAGAGGTTCCGCTCGGACCTCCGAAGCAGCGCGCGGTGCTCGCGGTCCTGCTGCCCCAGGAGGGGCGCCCGATCTCGTACGACGGTCTGGTCGAGGCCGTGTGGGGCGGTGCGCCGCCGGTGCACGTGCGCAACCTGGTCCAGAAGTACGTCTCGGGTCTTCGCCGCGCCCTGGGCGACCGGGTGCAGTTGGTGTGGACGGGCAGCGGCTACCAGCTGGCAGGGATCCACGCCGACGACCTGCGCCGGCGCCGGAGGCTGGTGGACGAGGCGCTGGCCGCCCGTGAGGCGGGTGAGCTGCGGCGCGCCGCTGAACTGGCAGAAGAGGCCGAGGAGTTGTGGCGCACCCCCCGGCCGCCGGAGCGGCGAGAGTTGCCGGTGCACGACGGTGCCGATCGGCGGGCCGTACTCCGCGGACGTGAGGTTCACGCGCGGGCTGAGAGCGGAAGCCCACCGAGGGCATGCCGGTCTCGCAGTGGTCCCTCACCGACCAGCACACCGACCTGGTCGCGGGTCTCTCGGCTGACGGCACCCAGGTCACCAGCTCCACGGCCTGCGACCCCTACGGACAGGAGACCACCACCAACGGGACCACCCCTGGCCTCGGCTACGAGTCCGGGTGGACCGACTCCGAGTCCGGTGCCGGGCTGGTACCAGCCCGGCACCGGCGGCTTCACCTCCCGCGATACCTGGCAGCTCGCCCCGACACCGTCAGCGCAGGCCAACCGGTACGGCTATGCCGACGGGGCGCCCCTTGACGCGGCCGACCCCACAGGCCACTGCCCGGCGTGCGGCCTCGCCGCGCTCGGCGGCACCGAGGCACTGGCCGCCCTGGGCCGTGTCGCCAAGTCGGGCAGGGGGGGGAGAGGTTGAACGGTGTGGATCCGCGGCGGCCTCGTGAGTAGAACCCACGTGCCAGCGTTGCTGCGCATGGGCGATGATCCACTGATGTTGAACGTCACCGGTGCGGACGATGCCGCAAGCACGGCTCTCTTGCTGACCACGATGCATCGGCTGCACATGCGGCTGGGCGATTTCGCCACTCAGCTCTACATCGCCTACGACTTCGGGGATGAGTCTGGGCTGGTGCACGCCATCTTGATCGAAGAACGCGCTGCGGGGCCTGAACTGAGGACCTGCCACCGCTTCGGCTTCTTCGCTGAGGGTGACTCGGATGTCAGTGAGCTGCGGTTCTCGGCAGGTGTGACCATCGCGTCGACCGGGTGCATCGTTGAAGCCATGGTCGATGTCGACCTGGAACGACCTCTGGGAGAGTTCGGCGCCGATGTCCACGCCCTTGATCTTGAGCGGATCGATCAACTCTCCCCCCGGGACGCCTTGAGCCATTTGGAGGAGCAGGTCACGGCGCTCTGCACAATGGGTGATGTGCCGAATCGTCTGGGTTTCGATGCGCGCTGAGCGGTAATCTCCTCGGCGGCCACAAGGAGACGGGCGTGGGGATCACGCCCAGATGAGGAGTGAAGCCAGGGTGACGGCTGCGTCGTAGGAATGGACGGTCCTGTTTCGGGTGGCAATTCCGCACCGGTGCTTCAAGGTTGAAGCACCGCTCCGTAAAGTTGTGGCGATTATAGATCTCTCGGTTGAAGGCCGACGGGCGGCTTCCGCGCCGAGCCCGGTTACGGACCTGGTCGGATCGCTCGGAATTGTGTGCGGGATAGCACGACGACAGAGCCACGCGTGGATACCTTTCGAGCTGTAGCCCTTGTCGCCCCGGACGTGACCGGGCCGGACGCGGGGCCGCCCGGGTCCGGCCCGGGGCACCCGGATCGCTTCCATGACCGTGGTGAACTGAGTGCAGTCGTTGGTGTTGCCGCTCGTCACGACGAAGGCGAGCGGACGTCCCCGGCCCTCGCAGGCCAGGTGGTTCGCACCGCCGAGCACATGCGCGACGCTCTGGAGAAGACCGTGCAGAAGTCTGCCCTCGCATTCGACGCGCTCGCGGACCTGGAACCAAGGCTCGGAAATGGCAGCCCACACGCCTTCAGCTTCGCCACAGTCGCCGCCGAACTCAACGGACGCCCACGCAAGGCGCTCGGCCGGGAGGCCCCAGCCGAGCGCCTGCGCAAAACTACTCGCAGCCTCACACGGCCACGTTTTGCGACGATCCCTAGAAGACGAATACCGGTGGGGCTTTCGGCGCAACACCCGACCGCCATGCGCGGGCGCAATGCAGAGCTGCCCTACTACTCGGCGGCGCCGTTGCCGTCGACGAAGTTCAGGGAACTTTCCAGCGCACTCCGCAGATATGGTCGGGCATTTCCGGTGTCGGCCTTGCTCAAGAGGATCGTGAGGAAATCTGTGTCCGGGTACCCCGCAACGCCTGCCGACCTCGCGGCGTCGAGCTGCGACCAGATCGCGATCATCATTTCGTTGCAGGCGCGGGCCTTAGCCAGGCTGTCCGGAGTGTCACCGGCGAAGATCTCGCGCGCCGAGATTCCGATTCGGTGCCCGAGCGTACGCAGGAAGAACTCCCTCCGGTCCGAATCCAAAGCCGACTGGAATCGATCTCGGATGTTCATTGATCCATGTCCCAAAAGTCCTCGTCCGTCATTGGCCTGCCGCCGTACGGGTCGCGCGGAAGTGAATCGACATCGTATCCGCGTGAACGCAGAACGGCGATCCGGGTGTTGCCGTTCATGATGGTTCCATCCGGTTTCACCTTCAGTGACTCGTCCCGGCCGACACGCAAGGAACGGACAATTTCTTCGGTGCTCTGCTTGTGCCAGAAATCCAGCGAGCTCTTGTCGAGCGAGCTGTCCGGGTGCAAGGATTTCAGAGGTGCGCCGGCGGAGCTGTTCGGCAGTCCCCCGGACCTCAGGACGGAGGTCTCCGGTTCGTACGCCTGTCGCCTCCACCCCGTGAGACCGCCGACTCCGACGAGGGCCACTTGCTGGGTCAGCTCGTCGCCTGCTTCGGCGTAGAGGTCGGCGAGTGCGTCGCAGCCTTGTTGGCGGAGCATGTATTCGGCGCGGTAGAGGCGGTAGGCGGGGCGGACGGGGAGGTACTTGTCGAGGAAGGCGCCGGCGCCGCCGTTCTCGCCGGTGAAGGCGTCCTGCGCGTCCCCGAGGAACACGAAGGGCGACTTGACGACGTCGGCGAAGGCGTCACCGAAGATGCCCAGTACGTCGCCGATGCCGTCGACGCTGTCGTTCGGGTCTTCGGGGGCCCGGCCGTTGGGGTCGGTGAGCACGGTGGGCTGGTTGTCGGCGTAGGCGTACGGGGACACGTGGGGGGTCGAGGTGCTTCGGGTTGCCGGGTCGGTGCTGGTGAAGCGGCCGGTGGCCGGGGTGTATTGGCGGGCGTGGAGGTCGATGTTGCCGGTGGTTGTTTCGTAGCGGGCGCCGGTGTAGGTGGGGGTGCTTGAGGGCGCGCCGGTGGTGACGGTGCCCAGGACGCGGGTGCCGTAGGGGTCGTAGGCCCAGCGCTGGTGGAGGGCGCCTGTGCTGCTGGTGACGTCGAGCGGGGAGCCCTGGGTGTCGTGGTGGTAGTGGAAGACCGCACCTGCACCGGTTTTGGTGGCTGCGGGCTGGCCGAGGGGGTCGTAGCGGTAGGACTGTTTGACGGCCCAGGCGCTGTCGTACTCGGTGGCGAGGATCGGCAGGGGGGCGTTGGGGTCCCACTGGGTGCGGCTGGTGACCGCGCCGTCCTTGAGCGTGGCGACCTGGTTGCCACTGGCGTCGTGGTCGTAGGTGTGGTCGGTGCCCGCGACGGTGGCGGCGGAGATCTGTCCGGCCAGGTCGTAGGTGAAGGTGTTGGCGCCGGCCTTTGTCTGGTTGCCTTCCGCGTCGTAGTCGTAGGCAGTGGTGGTTGCCCCGGCGGTGGTGGAGGTGAGCTGGTCGGCGTCGTCGTAGGTGTAGCTGGTGGACGTGGCGCCTAGGGTGGAGGTCAGGCGGTTGCCGACCTTGTCGTAGGTGTAGGACGTGGTGCGGGTGGCGGCGCAGCCGGTGATCCAGGGCTGGGGGTAGCAGCCGGAGGTGAGGCGGCCCCCGGTGTCGTAGGTCTGGTCGTAGCCGCCGGTGCCGACTCCGGCCCGGGTGACGTCGACGCGGGTGGGCAGGCCGGCCGCCGACAGGGTCAGTGCGGTCCTGGTGACCGTCGTGCCCGCCTTGGCGGAGGTGACGGCGGTGACGCGGCCCGCCCGGTCGTAGGTGCGCTCCTCTGTCTCCGTGTTGGGCAGCGCTGTCTTGGTGAGGTTGCCCGCCGGGTCCGAGGTGTAGGTGGTGGTGGCACCGTCGGCCGTCATCGTGGCGGTGCGGCCGTCGTTGTCGTAGGTGTAGCCGATGGTGTTGCCGTCGGAGTACTTGCGGGTGAGCATCTGCCCGGCGGCGTCGTAGGTGTAGGCGAAGCCGCGGGTCTTGGTGAGATCACCTACCGCGTTGTAGACGAAGTCCTCGGAGATCTTCGCGTTGGCGCGGGCGGTCATCTGCCCCGCGTCGTCGTAGCCGAGGGTGACGTCGGGTGTGGTGTCCGAGTAGTCGATCTTGGTGACCAGGCCGCGGACGTCGTACGTCCGGGTGGTGGAGCCGCGGGGCGTCGTCACCTTGACCGGATTGCTGTCCGCGTCGTACGCGTACGTCGTCTCCCGGTCCAGCGGGTCGGTGACCGACGTCAGGCGGTGCGCCGCGTCGTAACCGTAGGTGGTGACGTGGTCGTTGGCGTCGGTCCGGCCGGTGATGTTGCCGACCGTGTCGTAGCCGTAGGTGGTGGCCGCGCCGCCGGGGGCGGTGACGGTGGTCAGCTGGTCGAGCTTGTTGTAGCCGTAGGTGGTGGCGCGCTGGTCGGCGTCCGTGCTCCGGGTGATGTTGCCGACGGCGTCGTACTCGGTTCTGGTCACGTTGCCGAGCGGGTCGGTGACCGTGGTCGGGTTGCCAGCCGGGTCGTAGCCGTAGGTGGTGGTGTACTGCGCGGGGGAGGCGCCGGTGACGTTGCCGCGCGGGTCGACGGCGGTGGCCTGGCGGCCGTCGTCGTCGTAGGTCCAGCTCTTCTTGTTGCCCAGGGGCGAGGTGCTGCTGAGCAGGTTCCCGTCGGCGTCGTAGGTGTAGGTGGTGGTCCTGCTCAGCTGGTTGGTGCTGCTGGTGAGCCGATTGTTCTTGTCGTAGACCGAGAGGGTCGTCTTGCCCGCGGCGTCGGTGACCTTGGTGACGTTGTCGTTGGCGTCGTACGTGTAGCCGGTGGTGTGGCCCAGCTGGTCGGTGTTCACCAGCGGCCGGTTGATCGCGTCGTAGGTCGTGGTGGTGAACGCGCCGGTGGGACCGGTGACCTTGGTGCTGTTCCCGGCGGCGTCGTAGGCGTAGCTCGTGGTGTGGGCGGCCGGGGCGGCGCCGGTGACGTTGCCGCGCGGGGAGACGCTTGTGAGCAGGCGTCCCACCTTGTCGTAGGTGTAGGTGGCCTTGTTGCCGGCGGCGTCCGTCTCGGAGGCGAGATGCCCGGCGGCGCTGTAGGTGCGGGTGACGAACTTGCCCGCCGGGTCCGTCGTCCGGATCAGGTGCCCGGCATCGTCGTAGGCGAATGCCGTGGTGTCGCCCTCGGGGTTCTTCGCGGTGAGGAGCTGCTCCGCGCCGTTGTAGGTGTAGGCAGTGGTGCGGCCCAACGGGTCGGTGGCCGAGCTGAGCAGTCCTCGCCCGTCGTAGGCGTACGTCGTGGTGTAGGCGGCTGGGTCGGCGCCGGTGACGTTGCCACGCGGGTCCGTCTTGGTCAGGATCCGCCCGGCCGCGTCGTAGGTGAACGTCGCCTTCTCACCCAGGGGTGTGGTCACCGACGTGCGGTTCCCGGCTGTGTCGTAGCCGTAGGTGGTGACCTTGCCCCGCGGCGTCTTGACCGTCTGGATGGCACCGAGTGTCGTGTACGTGTAGACGGTGGTGCCGTCGAGCGGGTCGGTGGTCGTCGTCAGCTGGTTCGACGTGTTGTACGCGTAAGTGGTCTTGTTGCCGCGGCCGTCGGTGTGGCTGGTGATGTTGCCCGACGTGTCGTAGGTCCAGATTTCCTTGTAGCCGAGCCCGGAGGGCGAACTGCGCGTGAGCATGCGGCCGGCGCTGTCGTACGTCATCGACGTGGTGTTGCCGCGCTGGTCGGTGATGCCCACGGGTCGCAGATTGCGGTCGTAGTCGTAGGTGATGCTCTTGCCGTACGGGTCTGTGGTCGACATGAGGACGTTGCCGGAGTACACGTCGGTCCATATGCCGCCGTCGGGCGCCGTGGTGTGTGACTCGCGGCTGCCGTCCCAGGTGAACGTGGTCGTCTTGGTGTTCTGGTCGGTCTGGGAAGTGATCCGGCCGGTCGTGTCGTAGGTGTTGCTGACCTTGCCGCCTGCGGGGTCGGTGTAGGACGACAGCCGCTTGTTCGCGTCGTACGTGTAGGAAGAGGTCTTTCCGGCGGGGTCGGTCACCGAGGTCAGCAGGCCACCGGTGTAGCCGTAGGACACCGACGTCGTGTCCGGCAGGGCCACCTTGGTCAGGAGCCCGTCCGTGCCGACCGTGAACGTCGTCGTGCGTCCGGCGGCGTCCTTGACGGAGGCGAGCTTGCCGGACGCGTACGTCAGGTTCAGCCCCTTTCCTGCCTTGTCCACGACGGAAACGAGCTGACCACCGCTGGTGAAGGTCCGCTTGGTGTGGTCGGGCGTGGTCAGGATGTAGTCACTGGTGCCTTTGACCAGCTTGGCCGCCGATCCGGCCGGAGCCTTGTACGTTCCGTCGCTGTTCTGCGTGAACACGAACGACGCCCCGTCGTCCGCCCGGTAGGTGACCTTTCCCGTCGCGACCGTGAGCTTCGAGTCGAACGGTGTTGCCCAGCCGCGGCCCAGCAGGCCCGCCGTGACCGAGTCGGAACGGTACGTCCGCTCCAGGGCGAAGGGCACACCTGGGCCGACCAGGGAGGCGTCGGTGAGCTGTTCGAAGAACATGCCGGTCGCCGTGTTGACCGGGTCCGCACGGTGAGCCTGCGCGTAGCAGGTGCAGATGCCCGCCTGCGCTCCGGGAATGTCAGGCGTGTAGAAGGCTTCCACCAGGGGCGAGGTGGTTCCGCCCGGACTCGAAGACCCGTCCGTGCCGGTGAGGAAGATCCAGGCGTAGTACTTCTTGCCGTCCTCGAGATGCCCCCCGAGCGTGCTGCCGCTCCACCAGAAGCACTGGTCGGCGGGGTAGGCGTTGCCCGGCCACCACCCGTAGCACCAGGCACCGTTGTCGAGGTAGCGGCCCGAAGGGTCACCGGTGGTGCGCTTGATCTCCTGCTGGTGGACGTAGTTCCCCGCCTCGTCGCGGACGTAGAGCCACATCCCGGACACCTGGGATGCCGTCGTGCCCGCAGGCAATTGCAGCTGCCCGCCGATCGACAGCATCGCCGGGTAAGCGGTGGCGTACGCGCTGACCCACGTGGGATTCCCGGTTGCCTGTGCGCCGAACGGAGTTGCCGATCTGCTGGCGGCCGGGCCCCGGTCGGCTGGTTCGGTGGGGCGGGGGTGCGGTGTACCGGACGGCTTCTCCGCGCGCGGGTCGATGTACTTGTGCATGGGCGACAACTCGCCCCGGTCCCGCTTCACCTGCTGGCGTCTCTCGGCCAGCGTCATGGCCTTGGGCGGCTTCGGGAGGTCCGAAGCGGTCCTCGCCGCGGCCGTCCGTATGGCAGACGATGGGGGCGTGGAGGTCTGTTGGCCTCCGGGAGATGCCCAGGAGGGGATGACCCCTGCGACGGCCAGGAGAGCCAGAGCCAGGAGTGTCGTGAGGAGTCTTCGCGCTTGTGTGCGCACAGTGCATCACCCGTGAGTAAGTCGTGAACAGAGTCGGGGTGATGCTTGATCCAAAAGCGGATCGAACTAACGCACGGCGGCGGATGGGGCTGGATCCCGACGTGTCGCACCGAACGGCGCCCGGAGTGTCTCCTGGTCGCAGGGCCAACCAGCCGCCCCCTGATGGGTGATTGGCGTGAACACGCCTTTCTGTCCTGGAGGCGGTAGTTGAACACCCGGCGAGCAGCCGGCCAAGCCTGGATTTCTGTTCGGAGACTGGAGCCACAGCAACTGACCGCCGGGATCGGTGACGACCTGCACGTTCACGCCGTGGCGCCGGTGCTGTGCGAGCAGTCGGCCCGGGCGTCGCCGACCCGGTCGCGCGCTGCGAGGGTGCCGTCGAGCAGGACGAACGCGGGTTCGTGCTCGCGCGGGTACACCAGTGCCACCATCGCGGCCCTGGGACGGGCGGAGCTTTCAGCGCCGGTCGCCCTCACGGGTGATGATCAGCATGGTGACCCACTCCACGAGTGCATGCGGCAGGTCGAGTGCGGCAGGATGAATGACCAACGAGGCCCCCGAGCATGGTGATTGAGACGTCAGACATCTCGATCAACAGCCCGGGGGCCTCGCTCGTTGCGCTTCACGGCCCATCACCCGATCGGTGGCCAACTCGAAGAAGCTCAATGTCCCAGAAAAGTCCCAGGGGCTCCGTCCCACCTCGCCGCGCCTCACGTCTGTGCAGGTCAGGATGGGCGCGACGGAGCCTTTCTTGAAGGCTTTCAGATGTCCCGGAAGAGACCAGTCGCTCAGCTGACCTGCGGGAACGTTCGACCACTAGCCTTTGACCTGGGGAAATGACCTTTCGGTTGTTTCACGCTTGTGCCCCTTGATGCGGCTGAAAGTCCCAGGAAAGTCCCAGAGGGCTCCCAAGGAGACCAGGCGTTCTTTCCAGGTCATGCGGGCTGTGCCGCGCGGCGTCTGCCGGCGTGGCGGGCGCAGCAGACAGCGGCGGCAGGAAGACCTGCCGGAGATTCGTTTTTCCCGCGCCGCGGTCCGCTGAGCGGAACACAAGCGTCGCGCGCCTGTCCAGCGAGTCACATGATGACTCCCTCGTCGCTCCGGCCTCTCAGGAAGTTCAGCACGATCCGCTGTCGGGCAGCGCATTTCCTGCCTGACGAACCGCCTCGTTCGAGCACCCCTCTGTCAGCTGTTCCCGCTTGAGCTGTTCTCGCCTCAGCTCCGGTCGGAAGAGGCCGACCCTTCTCCCACTCGGCGGCGGCCGTGCTCGGTTCGGCACACAGGCCGCGATAGGGCCTTCGCACCCCTTGAGGAGTTCGCATGGCAACACACATCAGTCGGCGCACCATCCTGGCCGCCGGCGCCGGTGCCGGCATGCTGTCCTTGCCCGGCGTCGCCGCGTACGCCGTCGACCGTGCGCCCACCAGCGTGAGATTCACCCTGAACGCCCAGGTGCTCGATGGTGGCGAACAAGTCACCTCGATCACCCTCGAGACCGCCCGGCTCGGCCCGATCGACCCGGCCGGTCTGACCGCCGGCACGTTCGGCGTGCACGCCAAGGCCACCCGCCCGTTCGCCCTCACCCCCGACGACAGCAGGCTCGCGTACGACCTCGACCGCACGGTGACCGCTGTGCGGCTCGACCGCGAGGGCAACCTCGTGCTCGAACTGGCTCATGGCGAAGGCCAGTCAGGGGCGAGCACGCTCGGCTACCTCGCGACCGAGGGCCGCAACGTGATGCTCGACCTCGTCTACACCCTCACGCAACGGGCCCCGATCGCCCTGCGCAATCACCGGTCGATCACCATCGGCACCTTCGTGCAGAACCCTCAGCTCTCGGACCCCGAAGTGGACGCGTTCAGCTCCCACATATCCGGCTCGGGGATGAAGTACCGGCTGTACTCGCCCGCCGATTCCCGCTACTCGCGACGCGGCAAGCGCCCGCTGATCGTCTGGCTGCACGGCGGAGGTGAGGGCGCCTCACTGCCGAACGACTACTACGACAACGAAGTCACGCTGCGAGCCAACCGCGGCGCCCTGGGCTTCGCCACCCCCGAGGCACAGCGCATCTTCGACGGCGCCTATGTCGTCGCCCCGCAAAGCACCTCCTACTGGATGGAGGACGGTCCCCGCTTCGCCCCTCTCATTCACGAGATCATCAGCGACGTCACGCGCGGGAACCACATCGACCGCGACCGGATCTACGTTGCCGGCTGCAGCAACGGTGGCTACATGAGCATGAAGATGACCACCGTCCATCCCCATCTGTTCGCCGCCTCCGTGCCGATCTGCGGCATCGTCACGGCCTTCCCGCCCGGGAGCGCACCTCTGCTCCCCGACAGCGAGCTGGCGCAGATCACCACGCCCAGCTGGCTTGTCGCCTCCAACGACGACCTCACCGTGGACCCGCAGGCCAACACCGCCCACGCGCACGATGTGATCCCCGGCTCGCTTATGACGCTCTACGACCACGTCGACTGGAACGGCTACCGGTTCGTCGGCCACTGGTCGTGGATCTACGTCGCCCGCAATGACCCCAGTACCAAGGGAACCCACATCTGGCAGTGGATGGCCGCCCAGCGTCGGCACTGAAGGCGGACCTCCCCGGGCAGAACCACCGCCGGCCGGCACCATGCATGGAGGTATCGATGAGCGAAGTAGATGATCCGGTTACTTTCCGGGCGTCATCGTCGCGGGATCCTCGCTCTCTGCGGGCGTCGCCGGATCGGCGCTGCTGATCACCCGGGAACTGCTCGCGACGCCCGCCGCCGCGGCCACGGAGCCCTGAGGGCCCACGGCACGGCTTCCCTCGCTCCTTCGCGCACGCGTCGCTGGTGCTCCATGGCCGCCGCCATGGGGGCGACGACCCTCGCGATCAGCATTCCTGCGGGGAAATGCGGCGTCCCCTCCGATGGGGCGCGCTCGTCCTGCCGGGTCAGCCGCGGCCGGCCCACTCCAGGACGGTAGCGGCGAACTCCTGCGGCACCTGCTCCGGCGCCGCCGCGTGTCCTGCGGACAGCACTCGGGTCGGACAGCCGATCGCCGCCGCGAACTTCGCCAGGGATGGCATGGAGTACCCGTCGTCGGGGGCGCAGACCGCGAGCGTGCGCGCGGTGATCTTCGGCAGGCGGGGTTCCATGGCGTAGCGGCGTACCGCCTGGTGGCCCTCCTCGACACGGTCGAGGACGGTCAGCGCGTCGATGACGTACCGGCCCAGGGCCGCCTCCTCGCCCGGCTGGTAGAAGCCGCGCCGGTTGTCCCACAGCTGCCGCAGGTGCGTGCCGTCCGGCGCGGGGTCGACATGGTCGACGCGCCCGCGGGAGCCCCGCTTCTCGTCGTCGACGAACGACGTCGCCGAAAGGAGGAGGCTTGCCACGCGGTCCTGGAATCGGGCTGCCACCTCGACGGCGACCACCCCGCCGGTGTGGTGCCCGACCAGGTGGAAGTGGTGCAGGCCGAGCGCCTCGATCAGGTCGCCGACGCCGTCCGCGAAGCGTTCGATGGTGTGCTGCCCCTCGGGCTTCGCGGACGCTCCGTAGCCCAGGGTGTCCATCGCGATCGCCCGGTACCGGGCACCGACCAGGGGGAGCACGTCGAGGTACTCCGTCCAGGAGCGGGGCGTCTGGTGGAGCAGCAGTACGGGCTCGCCGTCGCCGGTCTCCACGTAATGCAACTGGCCGAAGCGGCTGGGCACATAGCCCTTCCGCAGCGTGTTCGTGTCCGTCATGCGGGAGTCGCTTTCGTCACAGGGCCGGCAGCACCGAGGCGCCGACGGATTCGATGAGGTCGGTGGGCGGGGCGTACGAGCCGACGTGCTGCAGGAACACCCCCTGCACGCGCGCCGTCGGCGTGCAGGGGGACGGTCCGCTCCCGGCTGCGCGACCCGCAGCCCGCGGTGCCGCTGCACACGGTGGCGAGCGGGCCACGCAACCTCCGGCTCGCCGGTGAGGCGACCGATGGCGTGATCCTGCGCCGGACCCGTGAACGCGCACTCGTCACCGTTCACGAGCGCACGCAGCACCGTAAGGCCCTCGCGCAGCGCGGCGGTCATGCTCCGTAGCAGGCCGGCCCGACCACGCGCTGTCGAAGCCGAGCGCCTCCGCCCTGCGCACCGTCGCCACGATCCTTGTCGGCGCGGTCGCAGGGCGGGATACGGATGTCGGCCTTCAACCGGGTTGCCGACCAGCTCACTTGGCGTCGCGCGCCGTCAGGTCGAGCGCGATGTCCGTGATCATGTCCTCCTGGCCGCCCACCATGCCGCGGCGGCCGACCTCGACGAGGATGGTGCGGGTGTCCAGGCCGTAGCGGGCGGCTGCCGCCTCCGCGTGGCGCAGGAAACTGGAGTAGACGCCCGCGTAGCCGAGGCTCAGCGTCTCGCGGTCCACGCGCACTTCGCGGTCCTGGAGGGGGCGGACGAGGTCGTCTGCTGCATCCATCAGGGGGAAGAGGTCGCAGTGGTGCTTCCAGCCAAGGAGGTCCGCGACCGCGACGAAGGCTTCGAGGGGGCAGTTGCCCGCGCCCGCGCCCTGGCCGGCGAGGGAGGCGTCGACGCGGGTGACGCCCTCCTCCACGGCCACGACCGTGTTGGCGACACCGAGGGCGAGGTTGTGGTGGGCGTGGATGCCCAGCTCGGTGGCGGGGTCGAGGACTTCGCGGTAGGCGCGGAACCGGTCGCGTACACCGTCCATGGTGAGGCGGCCGCCGGAGTCGGTGACGTAGACGCAGTGCGCGCCGTAGGACTCCATCAGCTTGGCTTGGCGGGCGAGCTCGGTGGGCTCGGCCATGTGGGACATCATCAGGAATCCGGCGACGTCCATGCCCAGCTCCCGCGCGGCGGCGATGTGCTGGGCGGCGATGTCGGCCTCGGTGCAGTGCGTGGCGACGCGCACCGAGCGGATGCCGAGCGCGTGGGCCTGCTTGAGGTCGTGGATGGTGCCGATGCCGGGGAGGAGGAGCGTGGTGGGGACGGCGGTGTTGGTGGCGTCGACGACGGCCTCGATCCACTCCCAGTCGGTGTGCGCGCCGACGCCGTAGTTGACGCTGGAGCCCGCGAGGCCGTCGCCGTGCGCGATCTCGATGGCGGCGATCCCGGCGGCGTCGAGGGCGGCCGCGATGGAGCGTGCCTGGTCGGTGGTGTAGCGGTGGCGGACGGCGTGCATGCCGTCCCGCAGGGTGACGTCCTGGACGTAGAGACTGGTCACTTGGCGGCCTCCGTCGCGTGGTGCGCGGCCATGCGCTCGGCAGTGCGCAGCGCGGCCGACGTCATGATGTCGAGGTTCCCGGCGTAGGCGGGCAGGTAGTGTGCGGCGCCCTCGACTTCGAGGAAGACGGACACCTTCAGCGCCTCGCCGGTGCCGGAGGGGGCGAGGGAATGCAGTGGGTCGCCGGGGCGGACCGTCTCGTATTGAACCTTCTGCTTGAGGCGGTAGCCGGGCACGTACGCCTGGACGCGGCCGACCATCTCCTCGACCGACGCCGTGACGGCCTCCTCGGCGCAGGCGGAGACGACACAGTGCACGGTGTCCCGCATGATCAGCGGGGGCTCGGCCGGGTTGAGGACGATGATCGCCTTGCCGCGGGCGGCGCCGCCGACCTGCTCGATGGCGGAGGAGGTCGTCTCCGTGAACTCGTCGATGTTGGCGCGGGTGCCGGGGCCGGCCGAGCGCGAGGAGATCGAGGCGACGATCTCGCCGTAGTGGACCGGGGTGACCGCGTCGACCGCGGCGACGACGGGGATGGTCGCCTGGCCGCCGCAGGTGACCATGTTGACGTTCGGGGCAGCCAGGTGGGCGTCGCCGTTCACCGATGGGACGACGTACGGGCCGACGGCCGCCGGGGTCAGGTCGATGAGGGTGCGGCCGAGGGGGCGCAGGACGTCCTCATGGTGGCGGTGGGCCCCGGCGGAGGTAGCGTCGAAGACGTACTCCACGTCCGCGAACTCCGCCATCTTCACCAGGCCCTCGACGCCCTCGTGCGTGGTGGCGACCTTCAGACGGCGGGCGCGGGCCAGACCGTCGGAGTCCGGGTCGATGCCGGCCATCGCCGCGATCTCCAGCGTCTCGGACAGCCGGAGGATCTTGATCATCAGGTCGGTTCCGATGTTTCCGGAGCCGATGACGGCGGCCCTGGTGCGGGTACTCATGCGGTGTGTCCCTCCTTTGCGAACTGCACGCTGATACGGCCCAGTTGACTGATCCGGGCCTCGAAACGGTCGCCGGGCGAGGCGGCGGCCATCGGGCCGAGCGCCCCGGTGAGCACGACGTCACCGGCCCGCAGCGGGTCGCCCGCCGCGGCCAGCGTCGAGGCGAGCCAGGCGGCGGCGTTGAGCGGGGAGCCGAGGCAGTCCGCGCCCGTGCCCGTGGAGACCGGTTCCGCGGCGCCCTCGCGCGTCATCGTCATCCGTACGGCGCGCAGGTCCAGGCCCGACAGCGGCACGGGGGCGCCCCCGAGCACGTACAGGCCGCTGGAGGCGTTGTCAGCGACGGTGTCGACGATGGTGATGTCCCAGTCGGCGTTGCGGCTGTCGACGATCTCCAGGGCGGCGAGTGCGAAGTCGGTCGCCCGGATCACGTCCGCCACTGTGCACTCCCGGTGCGGCAGGTCCGCTTTGAGTACGAGAGCGACCTCCGCCTCGACCTTGGGCTGGATGAGTCGCCCGGCCGCGATGGTGCCGCCGTCGGGTACGGCCATGTCGGCGAAGAGCGTTCCGAAGTCCGGCTGGTCCACGCCGAGCTGTGCCTGCACGGCGGGGGAGGTCAGTCCGATCTTGCGTCCGGCGATGCGACGGCCCGCTGCCAGGCCGCGCTCGACGTTGAGGCGCTGAACGCCGTACGCGCTGTCGATGTCGCCCCGGGGGAGCAGGGACCGTACGGGAGTGCAGGGCTCACCCGTGCGCTCGGCTGCCAGCAGGGCGTCGGCTGCCTTCGCCACGATCGCGGCGCTCATCGGGCGCTCACCAGCGGTGTGTCGACGCCCACAGGACCGAGTGGCGTCGCTCCGCCGGGGGAGCCGAGGGCGCTGTCGCGGCCGGGGAGGATCTCCGTGAAGAAGCGCCTGTTGTCCTCGCGGAAGTCGGGATCGGCCTTGCGGTCCACCGTGATCGCCTGTTCGGGGCAGGCGACTTCACAGGCGCCGCAGTCGATGCACTCCACCGGGTTGATGTAGAGCTTGCGCTCGCCCTCGTAAATGCAGTCGACCGGGCACTCCTCCATGCAGGACCGGTCCATGATGTCGACGCAGGACGCGCCGATGACGTACGCCATGGTGTGTTCAGTGCTCCTTCTCGGTGGAGTGGCCGGGGAACAGGGCAGCTCCCGGGTCGATGACGGTGGCCGCGTTGTTGACGGCGGTGGCGGCTTCGCCGAAGCCGACCGAGATGAGGCGGACCTTGCCGGGGTAGTCGGTGATGTCGCCCGCCGCGAAGACCCGTGGCAGGTTGGTCGCCATGTGGGTGTCGACGGCGATCTTCCGCGCCTGGAGGTCGAGTCCCCAGTGCTGCAGCGGGCCGAGGTCGGCGAGGAAGCCGAGCGCGGCGACGACGGTGCCGGCCGGGACGAGGCGGATCTCCTTGCTCGTGCGGTGCCGGATCTCGGCCTGTTCCACCCGGTCGGTGCCGGTGAGCCGGCTCACCTCGCTGTCGGTGACGATCTTCACGCCGAGTGTGCGGACCTTCTCGACGGACGCCGCGTGGGCGCGGAAGCGGGCGGTGCGGTGCACGAGGGTGACCGAACGGGCGATCGGTGCGAGGAGGGCCGCCCAGTCGAAGGCGCTGTCACCGCCACCCACGACCACCACGTCCCGGTCCGCGTGAACGGAGGGGTCCGGCACGAAGTACTCCAGTCCGCGGCCGAGGAATTCCTCTCCGGCGGGCAGCGCACGCGGAGTGAACGTTCCCACTCCACCGGTGATGACGACGGCCCTGGCCCGTACCGTCGCCCCTTGGTCGCTGCGGACGACCGGCATGCCGTGGGCGTCGTGCGTCAGCTCCGTGGCCCGGTGGCCCAGGAGGTAGCGGGGGGAGTAGGGCTCGGCCTGGCCCACGAGAGCGTCCACCAGGTCGCGGCCGCGAACGGACGGGAAGCCGGCGATGTCGAAGATCGGCTTCTCGGGGTACATCGCGCTGATCTGCCCGCCGAGCTGCGGCAGGACGTCCATCACGGTCACCGTCAGGCCGCGGAAGCCGGCGTAGTAGGCGCCGTACAGACCCGCCGGACCGGCGCCGATGATCAGGACGTCGGTGCTCAGGACGCCGGTTTCGTCGGTGAGTTGGCTCATGTCGGTGAGCCTAGGAACGAGGGGCGGTTCTCCCTACGGAGTCGTTCCGGTGAGCAGGACGCGGCTGGTCAGGGGGGTACGGCGAAGGCGTCGCGGCACCAGAACACGGCGAGGGGCCCGCCGTCCGGCGGGCCCCTTCGTGCTCGTGCGAGGTGGCGCGGTCTCGTGCTCGTGCGAGTGGCGCGGCTAGGCCAGTGAACGGCCGATGCCCAGCGCAGCAGTCCGTAGTGCGGTCGCGTGCCCCGCCGCGTCCATCCGGTAGGTGGGTGCGGTGATGGACAGCGCGCCCACCAACGTGGTGCCCCCGGCGAACACCGGGACGGCCAGGCTCGCGTACCCGAGCCGGATCTCCTCGGACTCCAGAGCGATCCCTTCCTGGCGGATGACGTCGAGCTGGGCGCGGAGCCGCCCCGGTGAGATCACGGTGTGCCGGGTGAGCGGCTTGAGGCCGCTGCGGATCACGTCGACGAACAACGACGGCGGTGAGTGCGCAAGGATCGCCTTCCCGGTGCCCGTGCAGTACAGGGGAAGCCGTCCCGCCACCCGTGACTCGGCGTTCAGCCCGCGGTGCGGGAAGATCTTGTCCAGGTAGACGACGTCCAGGCTGTCGTGGATGGCGAAGTGAATCGTCTCCCGTGTGATCAGGAGAAGGTCCTCCATGTACGGCTGAACGGCTTCGCGCAGAATGCGCTGGCGATGTACCCGCTGCCCGAGCTCGAACAGGCGCAGACCGAGCCGGTAGTCGCACCCCTCCCGCTCCAGAAGCCCCCAGGTGACGAGCTCCTGGGCCAGCCGGTGCACCGTGGCCTTGGCCGCCCCCGACCGGCGCACCAGCTCGGCGAGCGAGAGAGCGGCGTCGTCGGAGGTGAAAGCCTCCAGGATCGGACGGACCTTGCCCAGGACGGAGTTCATGGGGTCGGCACCGGCCGCCGCGGCGGCCGCGTCCGAAGCGGCCTCGGATTCCAGCGCCGCTGGGCGCGCGGAGAACGAGCAGGCGTGGGGCGCTGGTCCGGCGAGGAAGCGCTGACCCGACATCGCCACGTCGGCCGGCGCCTTCATGCCGGCTGCTCCGGGTCCGCGTCCACCGGGTCGATGACCGCGACGCCCATCCCGGTGAGCCACTCGGGCATCGGCTCGTACGCAAGACGCCGTGCGGGCGCATGGCCGAGGGCCGCGGCCATCAGCAGCCACGTCCGCAGTTCCTGTGCGCCGTTGCCCGCGGCCTTCTCCAGTTCCTCGCTCGTGAAGTCGGTGATCCGGTGGGCCTCGCCGCGTTCGAGAAGGGTCAGGAACTCGTTGTCGAACTCCGGGGTGAGGGAAGCCTCGGCGGCCCGGATGATCTCGCGGCGACGGGCGTCGTAGTCCTGCCAGTTCTCGCGGCCGTTGAGCCATGCGCCGACCATGAACTCCTCGTCCGCGCCGTGCGGTTCGCGCCAGTTCGGCCAGGGCAGACGGTGGGAGAGCCCACCCGAGCCGACCACGGCGACGCGCCGGTCGCCGGGGAAGGCGAGTACGGCGTCACGAATGGCGCGCCCCAACTGGTCGCACCGCTCCAGGGTCGGCAGCGGATGGGCGAAGACGTTCACCACCAACGGAACGATCTTCACGTCCAGCCCGTCCAGCAGGTACTGGATGGCGTGGGATTGTCCGTGATCGATCTGGAGCCGGGCGGAGAACGCCGGATCGAACCGCCCGCTCTCCACCAGTGAGTCGGCGATGTGCTGAGCCAGGGGCACGTCCACCGGCTGGGGCCCCTTCGGAGTGCCGGACTCACCACTGGCGATGCATTCCCCCACGCCCAGCGTGAACGGCGGGATCAGATCGAGCCAGAAACCGCGGAAGTGGTTCGAGCCGATGAGGACAACTGTGTCGGGACGGGTCCGGGCCAGTTCGTCGCGGGCCGCGCGGAGCGCGTCACGGAAGCGTTCGGCGCGGTCCTTGTGGAGGGTTTCCTCCCAGTGCGTGTTCATCAGCGTGCTGTGGGAGGCCCCCACGCCGAGCACGATCTCGCTCATGCCGATACTCCTTCCGGCTCCACGGCGGGCCCGGACTCCACGGCGGAGTCGCACTCCGCGTGTGAACGGGTGACGGTGTCGACCGCCGTGCGGATCAGATGGCGGGTCAGTTTCTGCATCTCCCGTACGGAGACGGTGTTCATACCGCGGGCGAAGTCGATGTCGAAGGGCGCCTCGGTGACCTTCGGCATGCCGACGCGGACAGTCGGGATGCCGCGCCCGCGGAGGATGTTGGCGTCGGTCGCGCCGCTGTTGCCGTTCACCACCTCGTGCGGGCGCCCTTCGAGGGCTTCCCATCCGGCGACCGCGCTGCGGAAGATCCAGCTCTCCCGGCTGGTGGTGGTCCCCGGGATGGCCAGGATCATCTCGACCGTGGCGTCGAGCCCCGGCATCGCGCGCTTCAGGTCCGCTACGGCCGCGATGAACTCACGCTTCGCCTGCACGGGCGTCGTCTCCGGGGTGATCCGCAGGTCGACCCGCAGGGTGCAGGCCGCCGTGGTCACCGCGGCCGTACGTGGCCAGCCGCCCCGCACCGACGACACGATGCCCTGCGGGGCGACCGTGCCAGTGGTGTGCCGCTCCGCGTACTCGGCGAACCACCGCTCCAGGTGCCGTACGACGTCGCCGGCGCGGCTGATCGCGTTGTCGTACGGGAGCCGGTGGCGCGAGCCCACGTAGGTGTGGGTGCCGTGTACCGTCACGTCGAACCAGACCAGCCCGACCTCTTCCCACGACACGGTCCACCCCGGCTTGGCGATGACCGCGTAGTCGGTGTGGAGGCCCTGCTCGAGCAGGAACGAACAGCCCACTCCCTGACCGGTGTTGAGCCGGTCGCTCCCCGGCCGGGCGTTGGTCGGCATGCCGCCGGCGCCGAACGCGGCCACCAGGTCCCCGGTCAACGGTATTCCGGCCAGCGCGATCGCTTCCGCGGCCATCATCACGCAGGCCGCGTGTCCCTTGGGGTTGGAGGCGCCGAGGCCGGTCACCAGGTCGTCGTAGACGGTGGCCTCGGAGCGCATGTCCTCCCGCAGCGCCGGCCCGATCCACGGCACGTCCTCGCTCTCCTCGCCCACCGTGAGGGTGTCGATGGGCGCGTACAGCATCAGATCGGGCCCGGTGCCGTCGCCTTCGAGTCGCGCCCAGGAGTTCGCCTGGCGTGCGTCGATCGGCTGGCAGCCCGCGCGCAGACCCACCGATGCGAGGCTTTTCGTGATGTGTTGGGCCAGGGGGCGTTCGTCGCCCGTGGGGCTCGAGACGCCGACCAGGCCGACGACCAGCTCACGCAGCCGCTCTTCGGTGACATGTCGCCATGCCTCCGTCACCCAGCCGCGGCGCCGGTCGGTGAGCCCCGAGAGCTCGTCGGGCTCGTTGTCGCCGCTCATTGGTTGACCCGGTGGACCTGGGTCATCGTCGTCCGGGCGAAGCGCCTCTTCGCGCGGGGGAGTGCCACCGCGACGGCGACACCGAGGAGGATCTTGAACAGAGTGCGGGCCATGATCAGGCTTCCCTTTCCGTGGTGTCCATGGCGGGGCCGGTGACGCCGGCGGCAGCGAGCTTCTTGCCGTACTCCTCCTCGCTGAGGTTGCGCCACGAAGTCAGCGACACGTCCGGGCGGTAGAGCTTCTCCGGAGGGGCGTCGGTCACGTCGACCATCCAGGCGTCCTGACCGGAGAACTGGCCGTGGAACAGCCAGCGGACGGCTCCCAGGTACTTGGCGTAGAAGCGGAGCGTGTCCCAGCCCTGCGTGAAGTTGACCATCACGCCGACGTACTGGTGGTTTTCCGCGTCGACCGGAACGTAGAACTCGTAGTGGATGAACTTGGGGTACGCGATCCGCAGCACGCCCGGCATCGACAGGGATGCGAAGCCGGGGAACTCCTGGGCCTCGATCACCGGGTCGACGGCGTCGGTCTTGCCGGTGTTGCCGAGGTTGAACGTCTCCTCCGGCGGCCGCTTCTTCCACCACCGCTTGTTGGACCAGCGGCCCACGCCCGGGAAGTCGGCCTCCCAGTAGACCTCGTCCTGGACGCGGTAGATCCAGCGGTCCTTCGGCACGATCCGGGTGATGTTCCACGTCGGCATCGGCTTGAACAGCCGCCACAGGGCCGTCCGGTGAAGGTACTTGGCGTGTCCCTCGTCGAAGCCGTTCTCGCAGGCGAAGCGCCAGTTGCCGCCACGCGGCTCGATGCGGCCGCCCATCACGAAGGCGTTCGACACCAGCTCCTCGGGAAGCTGCTCGTCGATCGGGTGCGGTTCCTCCTCGGCGACCGGCATGTACACCCAGACCATGCCGAGGCGCTCCTCGACGGCGTACGTGCGCACACCCAGCTTGCCCGTGAGACGGCAGCCGGGACCATCGGTGATGACCGCGGACAGTTTGCCCGTGGGCAGGTCGAACGTCCAGCCGTGATAGGGGCAGCTGACAGTGCCGGGAAACTGCTGGTTGCCCTCGGACAGCGGGACGCCGCGATGCGGGCAGCGATTGTGCAGCGCGTACACCTTTCCGCTGTCACGGATCAGCGTGATCTTCTCGCCGCAGAGCGTGAAGGGCTTGGGGTCGCCGGTGATGTGGCTCGCCCAGGTGACCGGGTACCAGTAGCCGCGGAAGCCTGACGCCGCCTTGTCGTAGTGGGGCCAGGACGACCAGTCCTGGCGGCCGATCTTGTCGGCGGATCCGCGGCGCGCCGGGGTGGACTCTCTCGCGGCGGTCTTCTTCACCGCGGGGGGACGTTCGCTCGTCGTCATCTCGTCGTGACCTCCAGCTCCAGTGGGTCTGCGGCACGAGCATCCGGCGAGACGCTGCGCCTGCCTATGAACCTGTTCCGGTGAGCGGACCGTGGCGGCGGCGGACCGGTCAGCGAACCACTGCTCTTGATCATCCGAAGGCAGGCGAACAGCATCCGTTCATGAACCGCATGACAATTCCCGGCCTGGTCGACGCGGCGGCCGCAGACCACGGCGAGCGGGCCTTCCTCACCGTCGACGGCGTCCGTCGCACCTACGCGCAGACGCGAACGGCCGCAGCCACGATGGCCGGCGCGCTGGCGGACCGAGGCTGTCGGCCGGGGGACCGGGTCGCCACGCTGCTCTCCAATCGCGTCGAACTCGTCGATGTGGTGCTCGGATGCGCCTGGCTCGGTGCGGTCGTGGTCCCGCTCAACACGGCACTGCATGGCCGGCTGCTGCGGCACGCACTGGACGAGTCGGAAGCGCGGTTCCTTTACGTGGAGGAGGACCTGGCCGCGCGTGTGGGCGAGGTGGGATACGCGGGACAGGTATGGGTGGCGGGTTCGTCGTCGGCGCCCGTCCACGGCGTCGCGCGTGCGCTCGACCCCTACCCCTCCCGTCCCGGTGACACGGCCGCCATCCTCTTCACCTCCGGCACCACCGGTCCCTCCCGCGGCGTGCGCTGCCCGCACGCCCAGTTCGTCTGGTGGGGCCGGAACGTGGCCGACTCACTGCGGCTGAACACCGACGACACCCTCTACACATGCCTGCCCCTGTTCCACACCAACGCCCTCCACGCGCTGGCACAGGCGATGACCGTGGGGGCCTCGGTGGTCGTGGATCGCCGGTTCTCCGCGTCCAGGTACTGGGCGCGTGCCGCCGGGGCTCGGGCCACCTGCGTGTATGTGCTGGGCGCCATGGTGCCGATGCTGCTCGCGCAGCCGCCCGGGCCCGACGACCGGGCGCACCGGGCCTGGCGCGGGCTCGGCCCCGGCACGCCCGGCGCGCTGTGGGACGTGTTCCGAGAGCGGTTCGGCGTGACCCTCGTCGACGGGTTCGGTTCCACGGAGACCAACCTGGTCATCGGCTCCGTACCCGAGGACTGCCGCCCCGGTTACATGGGCACGGTGCGCGAAGGCTTCGAGGCACGGGTCGTCGACGCGGAGCTCTCGTGCGTGCCGGACGGAACGCCGGGGGAACTCGTCGTCCGCACCGACCAGGAACATGCCTTCGCCACGGGCTACCTGGACTATGCGGCCCCGGCTCCGGGCGCGTGGCGCCGCACCGGGGACCGCGTGGTGCGCGAGCCCGACGGCTGGTTCCGCTTCGTCGACCGCGTCAAGGACTGCATCCGGCGCCGTGGTGAGAACATCTCGTCCTACGAAGTCGAGATCGCGCTGCGGGCACATCCCGACATCGCCGAGGCAGCCGCGTTCCCGGTCCCGTCCGGACTCGCCGAGGACGAGGTGATGGTGGCGGTCGTCCCGCGCACCGGCCGTGTGCTCGACCCGGCGCAGGTGGCGAGACACTGCGCGACGGAGCTCCCCGCGTTCGCGGTGCCACGGTATGTGGACGTGGTCGCGGCGTTGCCGCTCACCGAGACGGGAAAGGTACGCAAGTCCGTGCTGCGGGGGCGGGGGGTGACCGGGGAGACGTGGGACCGGTGCGGGTAGAGCGCGTACCGGCAGGGCGCGGGGCATGGGCATGTTTCGGGGGCGTGGGAACCCCGACCGGCTCCCACGCCCCCTCACCCGGGCGACGACGTACAGCCCCAAGCTTTCACCCGGGCAACAACACCGCCCGCCCCCGCACCCGCCCGCCGCGCAGGGCGTCGAGTGCCGTGGAAGCGTCTGCCAGCCCGAACTCCTGGACATTCAAGTGCAGTTCACCCTCAGCGAGCCGCCGGACCAGGTCACCGGAAACCTCGCGGGCCCGGCGCTCCTGGCGGATCATGTTCACCGGCACCAGTGCCACCTCGTCGAGCAGCCAGCTCGGCAGATCGAGCTCCACGCCCGAGCCCGCCACATACCCGATGACCACGGCGCGTCCGCCCTGCCGCACCCACCGGCTGCGGCCGACAAGGCCGGCGCCGCCGAGCGTGTCGACGAGCAGCGAGGCCGACCGGTCCCGGGCGAGACCCGCCGCGTCCTCCAGCGTCACGGCCTCCGCGCCCTTCGGCACGTCGGCCAGCTGGTCCTCCCGGCCGACCACACCGGTCACCCGCGCGCCCGCGGCCAGCGCCTGCTGCGCCACCATCGCGCCTACCGCGCCGGCGGCGCCGACCACGACTACGTCCTCGTCCGGGCCGATCCGGGCGACGTCGTGCAGAGCCACGTACGCGGTCGTGGCGGGGACGAAGAAGCTCGCTGCCACAGCGGGGGCGAGTGGAGCCGCGAGCGGGGTGACGGCCTTGCGCTTGACGCTGACGCGCTCCGCCCACGTGCCGTCGCGCAGGAGGCCCAGGCCGCCACCGCGCAGCACGACCTGCGTGCCCGGTGTGAGGCCGGAGTCGGCGTCGGCCTCCAGGACCGTGCCCGCCCCCTCGACACCGCCGACGTACGGCAGTGCGGGCTTCAGCTCGAAGTCGCCGGTGGCGACGGTGGCGTCGAGGTGCGAGACGCCGCCCGCCGTGACCTGGACGAGGACCTCGCCCGGTGCGCGAACGGGCTCCGGGACCTCGTCGAGGACCGGAGCGGCGCCCCACGCGTGGAACCGTACGGCCCGCATCAGCCGGCCGCCTTGGCGATGAATTCGAGGCTGATGGGGTTGTAACGTTCGGCCTGCTCGTGCTGCGGCCAGTGCCCGCAGTCCTCGAACAGTTCAAGGCGTGAACCGCGGATGCCCTCGTGCAGCGCTGTCGCCTCGGGGGTGTCGCCGAACGGGTTCTGCCGTCCCCACACCACCAGCGTCGGCTGGGTGATCCGGGCCAGGTGCTCGGGGCGCAGCAGGTTGCGCTGACGGCGTTCCATGTCCTGGAGGGAGAGGAGGTTGTCGACGCCCGCGACGAACTCCGGCGTGTGGTAGATCGCGTGCCGGACCTCGACCAGTTCCTCGGTCGCGGAGGCGTCGTCGGCCATGAGCAGCCGCATCCGCTTGCGGGTCAGGTCGATGTCGTCGGAGGTGACGGCCTTCTTGGTGCTGGTGCGGATGCGGTCCATGACCTCCGGGTTGGCCACGGTGCCGCCCGAGCAGAGGAGCTGGAGGCTGCGAATCCGCTCGGGGTGTTCGATGGCGGCGCGGGCGCCGACCCAGCCGCCCAGGGACTCGCCGACGACGTGCACGCTGTCGACACCGACGGCGTCCAGGTAGTCGAGGAGGTGAGTGACGTAGTCGCCGATCTCGTACGGCTTGTCGGGCTTGCCGGTGTAGCCGTGGCCGAGCATGTCGATGGCGTGCAGGTCGTAGGCGGCGTGCGCGGTGATGTTGCGCGCGAACGCCTCCAGGTGGCCGCTGGTGCCGTGCAGGAAGACGACGGCCTGGGCGTCCGGGTCGCCGGCGCGCAGGGTGCGGGTGGGGACACCACCTGCGTCGACGTACTCGACGCGGAAGGGGGTGGGGCTGATCTCGGTCCAGATGGACATGTGCACTCCGTAAGACGGTCGGGGAGGGTGGGAAAGCTTCAGTTCCAGGAATCGAGGAAGCCGCTGACCACCGAGTGGTACGCCTCGGGGCGTTCCTCCTGGAGGTGATGGGAGGCGTGGTCCATCACGTGGAGGTTCCCGCCGGGCACCATGCGGGCGAGCATCAGTGGGTAGTCCGGGGTGAGGAACGCGTCCTGCATGCCCCACATGAACAGCGTCGGAGCCTGGATCCGGCCCAGCTCCTCGGTGAGGTCCTGCCAGTCGCCTCGCGGCGAGTCGGACATGGCCGCGAGCGCGCGCTCGCCTTCGTCGAGGCTCTGCTCGTAGCGCAGCGTCAGCGTCTCCTCGGGGAGCTTCGCGCCGTCGTACCACTCCAGCTTTGTGATGAGCTGGCGCATCTTCTCGCGGGTCGGGCCCTCGCCGCCGTAGTAGACGTCCCGGGCCGTGCGGCCGCGGTGGCCGTTCTCGGGAAGCGGGGCGAGCGGGCCGTAGAAGACGGGCATGCTGCCGGTGATGACGAGGGACCGGACCCTGTCCGGGTACTTCGCCGCGAGGTTGAGGGCGATGGTGCCGCCCCACGAGTTGCACACGAAGTCCGCGCGGTCGACGCCGAGCGTGTCGAGGAGACCGACCGTCCTCGCCGCGTGGTGGTCCCACATCGGGCCCTCGATGCGGGACTTCTCCGATTTGCCGTACTGGTGGATGTCGACGAGCAGACAGCGCCGGTCGGCCGCGAACAGGGGCGCGACGGGCCCGAAGTCGCTCCACGCGGTGCATCCGGGTCCGCCACCGTGCAAAAACACCGTGTCGGGCCCCGATCCGAGGTCGTGGTAGTGGTAGCGGATGCCCGCGCCGTCCGCGTAGCGGCTCTCCGGTGCTGGTGACATGCGAGTCCTTCCGTACGAATGCGGGGGTACGGTGTCGAGCCCATCACCGCGCCGGGCGTGGGCCCAGCTCCTCGGTCCGCTCAGTGAACCCCTCCCGCTGGGCGGCTCACTGGGCGGTGTATCCGCCGTCCACGTGCACCACCGCACCGGTGGTGAAGGATGATCCGGCGGCGAGCAGGGGGAGTACCGCGTGCGCGACGTCCTCGGGTCTGCCCCAGCGGCCCAGCGGCACCTTGGTGGTGAAGGCGGCCTGGGCGGCGGCATCGCTGGAGGTGTCGCCCTCGTTCATGGGCGTACGCACGGGGCCGGGGGCAACGCAGTTCACGGTGACGCCGGTTCCGGCGACCTCCAGGGCCACCGACCGGGTGAGCGCGGCGACCGCGCCCTTGGTGGCGGCGTATCCGCCACGCTCGGGGGCGCCGGTCGAACCGAGCACGGAGCCGATCGTGACGATGCGCCCGTGACCGGCGTCGAGCATGCCGGGCAGGACCGCGCGGATCGCCAGCCACGTCCCTATGACGTTGGTGTCGAGAGCGGCTCGGAAGTCGTCAGGCGTCAGGGCGAGCACCGAGCCGCGGGCCAGGCGTCCGGCTGCCGTCACCAGGCCGGTGACCGGCCCCCAACGGTCCGTCGCCAGGCCCACGGCCTCGGCCAGCGCCTCCGGTTCCGTGGTGTCCGCGACGAGCGAGAGGTGCGTGTTCCCGGGAGTGCGCCCGAGCCGGTGCCCCGCCGTGCGGCACCGTTCCGCTGAACGCCCGGTGACCACGACGGGCCTCCCGGCGCGGGCTACGGCCTCGGCGACCGCGAGGCCGATCCCGCTCGTGCCGCCCGTGATGAGCACGGGCCCGGCCTGTGTGACTTCCTCGATGTGGTGTGCACAGATCATCCGGCGAGCATGCGGAACGGCCGGGGATACGCCAACGCGGGTGGTCCGGCCACCGGGCCACCCGCGTCGGGCCTGTCGTCACCGCCCGGTGAACACCGGCGCCCGCTTGTCGAGGAATGCCTGAAGCCCCTCCGCCGCGTCGGCCGTCCCGGTCAGGTCGGCGACGCCCCTCTCCTCGCGTTCCAGGGCCTGTTCGACGGGCAGCCCGTACCCCTCGTCGACGACTCGTTTGAGCAGCCCGATGGCTGCCGTGGGCTGCGCGGCGAGCCGACGGGCCCGTTCGGCCACCACCGTGTCGAACTCGGTCTGCTCCACCACGAGATCGACGAGTCCGAGCTCCAGAGCGCGCTGCGGCCTCAGACCTTCCCCCTCGATCATCAGCCGCTTCGCCATGTGCGGGCCGACCAGCCGGGGGAGGCGCTGACTGCCGCCTGCCCCGGGGAACAGCCCGAGCCGCATCTCCGGGAAGCCGAACGTGGCCTCCGCCGACAGGACCCGCAGATCGCAGGCGAGTGCCAACTCGGCCCCTCCGCCGAGCGCGTGGCCGTTCATCGCCGCCACGACCGGCTTGGGTGCCTGCTCGATCACCCGCTGTACGTCGATCCAGCGGCGCATCTTCGCCTGGTTCGCCGCGGAGAGGTCGCGCATCACTGCGATGTCGGCGCCCGCGATGAAGAACCGGCCCGTGCCGGTGATGACGACACAGCGCACTTCAGGGTCGGCGGCGAGCGGCCGCAGGAGGGTAAGGAACTCCTCGATCATGGCCGGGTTCACGGCGTTCGCCTTGGGCCGGTTCACCCGGATCGTAGCGACGGCGCCGTCACGCGTCACGTGCAGTACGGAGCGCTTCTCCTCAGGCATCCTGGCCTCGCTCATTCGGTCACTCCCTCGGCGGCCAGCGCCACCAGCTGCTCGTCGTTCAGGCCCAGCAGTTCGCGCAGCACCTCGTGCGTGTGCTCGCCGAGGAGAGGCGCGGGACGGTCGAGCCCGCCGGGTGTCTCGGCAAGCCGCGCGACGATGCCCTCGTGCCGGACCGGCCCGGTCAGGGGGTGGTCCAGTACGGGATAGAAGCCGCGGGCGGCCAGCTGTTCGTCGGCCTCGACAAGGTCCTGCCCGGTCGCCACGACTGCTGCCCCCACCCCCTCGGCCTGGAGCAGCTCGGCCAGCTCGTGACCGTCCTGCCGACTCGTCCACGCGGCGAGGGCCGCGTCGATCTCGTCCTCGTGCGTGCGCCTGACATTCACATCGCCTTCGGCGCAAGGGAGACCGGCGAGGTGCGCCAAGGTGCGCCACTGCGCTTCGTCCGTCACCGACACCGCCACCCATCGGTCGTCCCCGATCACCGGATACACGCCGTGTGGCACCGCATGGGGTGAACGGTTCGGGTGTGGAGGGGTCCGGGGATCGGGCGCGCCGGTGCCGAGGACGGGTTCCAGGGCCGCCGGGCCCATCGTCGCGGCCATCGCCTCCAGCTGTGACAGGTCCACGTGTCCGCCGGCGCCCCGGGCCAGCAGGTCGAGCGTGGCGAGCACCGCGGAATTGGCCGCGATCATGTCGCCGAGCCCGAACGTCAGGCCCTGTGGCGGGCCTCCCGGATCGCGGGTCTCACTGGACAGGCCCGACATGGCGGCGAGCGTGTCGGCGAATGTCACGGCGGTGCGCCAGGGCCCGGTCTGCCCGACTCCCGCCATCGACACCAGGATGACGTCCTCGTTCAGTGCGCGCAGCGAGGCGTAGTCCATGCCCCATCGGGCGAGCACGCCCGGGCTGAAGTTCTCCACGACGACGTCGCAGTGCGGGACCAGCTCGCGCAGCAGCCGGCGGCCCTCCTCGGTCCGCAAGTTCAGGGCGACGCCGCGCTTGTTGCGGTTGAAGTTGAGGAAGTAGCCACTGTCGTCGGGGTCGGAGCCCGGCCGTAGATGCATCGACGGCGCGAAGCGCGTGGGGTCCTGGCGGTGCCGCGACTCGATCTTGACGATGTCCGCACCGTGCTCTCCGAGCTGCTTGGTCACGTAGGGTCCGGCAAGCACCCAGGTGAGATCGAGGACCCTGACCCCTGCCAGAGCCTTGGACCGCGGCCCCCCGTCACGGCCGCGCGCCTTTCCCGGCCCCGACGTGGGCCATGGGGCTTCGCCCGGAGCGACCTGCCGGAGCGCGGACAGAGTAACCGGCCGGGGCAGCGCCGCCCACGGAAACCCGGCGTCCTCGACGCCGCCGTCCGGCAGCCCCGCACCGGTGATGGTGACGAGAGACGCGCGATCGCGCAGTTGCGGGTTGGCCGTAAGCCGCTCGGGCGGTGCCACCTCCGCCCATGGCAGGGCACGCTCCCTTGCCTCGGCGGCGAGCGCCGCCGCCGGGCGCCGCGCCGCGAACCGCTGCACGACAGCGTCCACGTGGGCGCGCTGCCGCCATCGGAACGCGGCGTCCTGCCAGTGCTCGTCGAGAAGGTCGTCCGCTTCTCCCCCCTCGGCCATCCATGCCAGCAGGCCCGTCCACATCCGGTCGCTGCCCGAGTAACCCCCGGCCACGTACCCGTCCGCGGCGTCGAAGATCCGGTGGGCGACGTGCTCGTACACCCCTCCGTTGCGTACGGGAAATCGTCCGGCGTGGATCCACGCGAGCGCGGCGGTCTCCAGCGTGGCGGCGGTGGCCTCCTGCACGGAGACGTCCACCAGCTGAGGGGTGCCCGACACCACGGCCAGCAGTGCCCCGATCGCCGCGTGCGCCCCGGCGGTTTGCAGTGCCTGCTCACGCGGTGGCGGCTTGGGCTGCCCGTCAGGGCGCCCTCCGAGCCAGGTCATGCCGCCGGCCGAGGCCAGGATCAGATCGTCACCGACCCAGTCGCGGCGCGGTCCGGTCAGCCCGAAGGGTGTCACTACCACGTGCACGGCGTGCGGCCAGCGGGAGGAGCCGTCCCGTCGCAGTCCGCGCAGCCGTGCCACGGGTCCGCTCTCCAGAACTATGTCGGCAGCCGCCGCAAGCGCTCCCAGTTCCGCCGCGTCGCGTACCGGCGTCCAGCGCTTGCCCGCGTGCCAGTGGGCACGGGCCGCCGGGCCGAGACCCGCGCCCGAATCGGTCCGCACGACGTGGGCTCCGATCCCCACGAGCAGCCGGGCACCCTGGAAGGCGAGCTCATCGGTCAGATCGAGCACGCGCAGCGGCGTCGCATCCGGTTCCGTTACCACCACGGCTTCTCCTCCCATGTCCGCAGCCTTTGCGGCACCTCACGATCACCGTGGGAGGAGAAGCGGGCCACCACCTTGTTCCGCTGGCCGGACCGGGTCCGCTGCCGTGTGCCGTCAGCTCGCGACGGCCCGCACAGCGGTCGGCCGGCGTTTCGGTGTCCGCGCCGCGCGAGCGGGGTCGTACGACGTCTTCTGCGCGACACCGCGCCCGATGCTCTCCGCCGTGGCCTGCACCGCCGCGAGGTATCGGTCCACCGACACCTGCGCGACCGGCCCGGTGACCGAGAGTGCCGCGTACTGCGACCCGGGCAGCGCCACCGGTACGGCGAGACTGGCGTACCCGGCCCTGACTCCCCCGATCTCCAGCGCGTATCCCTGGCGTGCCGCCGTGGCCAGCCGCTGGGCCAGCACCCCGGGGTCCGTCACGGAGCGGGCGGCCAGCACCGGGAACCCGGCACGGGCGATGTCCGCGACCCGCTCCGGCCCGTCCGGGGCCAGGGCGAGCAGCAGCTGACCGGTGGCCGTGCAGGATGCGGGCAGCCTGCCGCCGACGTACGAGTGTGTGAGCACGTTGGCCTCACCGGCGATCTTCTCCAGGAAGAGCACATGGGTGCCGTCGAGGATCGCCAGGTGCACGGCCGTGCGGGTCCGGGTGAACAGGTCGGTCATCAGGGGGCGGGCCACGCTGCGCAGGACGGCGGACGCGGGTACGCGCTGTCCGAGGTGGAAAAGCCTGATGCCGAGTTCGTACGTGTCACCGTGCCGGTCGAGCAGCCCCCATTGCACCAGTTCCTGGGCGAGGCGGTACGCCGAAGCCTTGGGCACGCCGGACCGGCGGCTCAGCTCGCTCAGCCTCAGCCGGCCTGCCCCCGACTCGAACGCGGCGAGGAGCAGCTGAGCCTTGCCCAGGACGGAATTCGGAGGCAGGACGTCCTCGTCGTCGTACGACTCCATCAGCATCCCCTTAATTCGTCGCATGGCGGTACAGGCCATTTGACGTGCAGCAACGCCATGTTGCATAGAGAGGAAGATAACCATCGGGCAACGGACGTCGTGACGTTCTCCTTCCGGGGCCGGTCGGCGCCCTGGGCGCACCGCCCCGGGTCGTTCGAGATGTGTGCGAAGAGCAGCGACTCCAGTCCGACGAGCGCCATCCCACGGTCAGCAGCGCAACCGGCAGGAAGTGCTCGGTGGCGGCCACCAGCGCCGTCGCCACCACCGGCGCTCGTGGCTCAGCGTCGCCTGATGTACCTCCGAGGAGTAGGCATGAGTGCTCCTCGCCGCTCGCCTGCGACAGGTGGAGCGTGCGAAGCGGCACATGCTGCCTCGACCATGCGGTCCGCCAGGTGGGACACCGTGCTTTCCGTCGGCCTTCCGGGATGTCAGGTTTCCGCCACCTCGACATCACTTCGACCCGGAGGTCGTTTCCGATGTTCCGTCTCCACCGCACGACCGGGCGCTTGGCGGCCGCCGGGCTCCACTCGCTCGTACTCCTCCTCGCCACCGCCTGCGGCGCCGGTACCACCGATTCGGCGGGTTCCACGGGCGGCGGGAGCCCGACCGTCCGAATCGCCCTCGGCGTCGACGCCTCGTACGCCCCGCTGTATCTCGCCGCCGAGCGTGGCATGTTCAAAAAGGCCGGCCTCGACGTACAACTGATGAAGGTGGAGGGCGGACCCGCCGCCGCCCAGGCGGTCACGGCCGGTTCCGCACAGATCTCCGCCAACGCCGACTCCACCGCACTGCCGCAGATGGTGAGCAACCCGCGTCTGCGTGCCTTGGGCGTCTTCCAGTCGTCGGGCCGCTACCTCAAGGTCGTTCTACGCGAAGGCATCACCGCACCGCGCCAGATCAAGACCATGGGCTCGATCCAGGGCCTCGGCTTGTACGCGACGCACGAGTACCTGCGGCACCACAGCGTCGACCCCGACTCCGTGAAGATCCAGCAGAGCGCGCCGCAGGAGATCCCCACCATGCTCCAGCGTGGCGACATCGACGGCTATATCCTCTTCGACCCCTGGGTGAGCAAGGGCGTCGAGGCGGGGGGACACATCGCCGGCTCCATCGGCGACTTCGGCGTGACGTACAGGCAGTGGCTTCTCGCGGACGACAAGTGGCTGAAGGACAACCAGGTACTCGCCGGGAGGGTCTTCAAGGTGGTCGCCGAGGCCGACCGGCTGGTGGCGAAGGACCCGCACGCGGCAGCCCTGGCAGCGCACGAGCAGGCCCAGCTGCCGGTCGCGGGAACAGAGAAGGCGCTCGGCGAGATCTCGTTCGAGTCCCGGGCTCTGACGACGGCCGATGTCGCGTCCTCGCGCCGGATCGTGGACTTCCTCCTGGAGCAGCACCTCATCAGAAGCGCTCCTGAACTCGACACGGTACTTCTGCGCGGTTGGTACGACAGGTAT
The DNA here is from genome assembly GCF_016804005.1 of Streptomyces pratensis. GTDB lineage: Bacteria > Actinomycetota > Actinomycetes > Streptomycetales > Streptomycetaceae > Streptomyces > Streptomyces pratensis_A. Next base: position 2,373,438 of record NZ_CP051486.1, read on the forward strand.
GCCGGATGACCGGCTCAGACGAATCATTCCCCGGCCGGTCCGCTGAGCGGACCGCCGTGCATGCACCTGCCCTCCGACCGGCAGTAGCGTGCGCCAACTCCCCAGCCAGTAACCCGATGACCTGCCGAAAAGCGTCCCGATCCGAGGTGGCCATGAAGACCGCGTCTCACCCGAACACCCGCCCGACAGGGCGCATCACCGGCTCCGCTCTCCTGACCGCCGCACTGTTCGCGGCAACCGCGTGCGGCGCGGGCACCACCGACGCGGGGGCCGGTTCGGGCTCCGGCGGGGCGGGTGAGCACCTTCGCATCGCGGTCGGTGTCGACGCCTCGTACGCGCCGTTCTTCGTCGCCGGTGCCGAGGGTCTGTGGGCCAAGCACGGGGTGGATGTCGACCTCGTACAGTTCGCCAAAGGCGGGGAAGGCGTCGACGCCCTCAATGCCGGACAGGTCCAGATGGCGGGGAACTCCGACGCCACCACCATCGGGCTGCTCGGACAGAGCCCGGACCTGCGCTCACTCCTCGTGTACGAGGACTCCGGGCGTTACCTCAAAGTCGTTCTGGCGCCCGAGGTGAAGTCACCGTCCGAGATTCGCAAGATGGCCGTGGTGCCGGGCCTGTCCGAACTGGCCGCCACGCGTTTCCTGGAATCGAAGGGCATCAAGCCGGGCTCGGTCGAATTCGTCACGGCCGACCCCGCCGAGATACCGGCCCTCACCAAGAAGGGCGATGTGGACGCTTACGTCCTGTGGGAGCCGTGGCCGGCCAAGGGAGCGGAACTGGGCTTGCGAATCCAGGAGACCACGGGCGACTACGGCCTCAGCTACCAGCACTGGCTGCTCTCGACCTCTTCCTGGCTCGAGGACCACAAGGACGTCGCCGCCAAGGTGGCCGCGGCCCTCGCGGAAGCGGCCCGGAAGACCGAGAGCGATCCACAGGCCGCCGCACAGGCCACCCAGGACGCCGCGAAGATCCCCACCGCTCAGACCGTGAACGCGGTGAAGGAGATCGACTTCGCCGTCCGCGACTTCACGGCCGAGGACCTGAAGGGCTATGAGGACACCGCCCGCTTCTACTCGGACACCGGCAAACTCAAGGCCCGCCCCGACGTGACCCGCGCCATCCAGCGAGGCTGGCTTTCCGACAACACAGAGGTGTCCCGATGACCGAGGCGACCAAGGGGATCGAGAAGGAGACGGCACCGGCAACCGACGTCGGAGCCACCACCGGGACCGGCCCGCGCAGTGAAGCGGCGGCCGGACGGGGCGCGGCTCTGCGCGTCGAAGGAGCGGGCATCTCCTTCGGTGACTTCCGGGCCGTCCAGGGGATCGACCTGGACATTCCAGCCGGCGAGTTCCTCTGCCTGCTCGGTCCGAGCGGCTGCGGCAAGTCGACGCTGCTGTCTTCCATGGCCGGCTTCGTCCAGCTCAGCGACGGGTCGCTCACCGCGAACGGCGTCCCCGTCAACGGCCCCGACCCCGAACTCGGCATGGTCTTCCAGAGCAGCGAGGCCCTCTTCGACTGGATGACGGTGCACCAGAACGTCGCTTTCGGGCCTCGCATGCGCGGCCGCAGCCGCACCGAACAGAACCGGGTGGCCGACGAGTTCCTCGGACTGGTCGGCCTGCGCCACTGCGCGGACCGCTATCCCGGCCAGCTCAGCGGCGGTATGCGCCAGCGCGTCCAGATCGCACGGGTCCTCGCGAACGAACCGGGTGTCGTCCTCATGGACGAGCCCTTCGGCGCGCTCGACGCGCAGACCCGGCAGGTACTGCAACAGGAGACGGCTCGCATCTGGCGGGCGTCCGGCTGCACCGTCGTCTTCGTCACCCACGACATCGACGAGGCGATACTCCTCGCCGACCGGGTTGCCGTCATGACAGCGGGCCCAGCGGCCTCGATCAAGTCCCTGTACACGGTCGACCTGCCGCGTCCGCGTGACGAGTCCGGCCCCGCGGCCCGGCGCCTGCGCGACCGGTTGCGGGAAGACATCGGAGAAGAGGTCCGCAAGGCCATGCGCGATCAAGGACTCGACGACCGTTTCGACCGAGAGGCGAAGGGCGCATGACGATCACCACAACCGAGGCTTCGGCCCCGCCCCGCACACGCACCCGCGCGCGCCGTACCCCTGGGGTGAGTGGCGGACAGGGGCTGCGCACCCTCGGCCTGTACGGCTTCGCCGTCCTCGTCGGCCTGGGTGTCTGGCAACTCGTGGCCATGAAGTACGGCCCTTCCCTCGTCGCCTCCCCGAGGGAGACCCTGTCGGCGGCCAAGGAACTGGCGTCCGACGGCACTCTGGGCAATTCGGTCATCGCGTCCAGTCGCCGCATCCTTATCGGCTGGGGCCTCGGCGTCGTGGTGGGTGCCCCGGTCGGCCTGCTCATCGGCCAGATCAGGATCGTCCGCCAGCTCCTGGAGCCGTACATCGAGTTCTTCCGCTTCATCCCGCCGGTCGCCTTCGTGACCCTGGCCGTGGTGTGGCTCGGCATCGGTGAGACGTCGAAGGTGGTACTGATCTTCTACACGGCCGTCTTCATCGTCACCCTGAACACCAGCGCGGGCGTGATGGCCGTCAACGAGTCCAAGCTGCGGGCGGCGGCCAGCCTCGGAGCGAGCCGCCGCCAGATTCTGCAGCGCGTCGTGCTGCCGTCCACCGTTCCCTACATCCTCACGGGCGCTCGCCTGGCCATGGGTAACAGCTTCCTGACGATCGTCTCCGCCGAGATCGTCGCCGCCCAGGTGGGCCTCGGTTCCCTGATCTGGACCTCTCGCAATTACGGCCGCATCGACTGGGTCTTCGTCGGCATCATCACCCTCGGAATCCTGGGTCTCGTCTACGACCGTGTGCTGCGCCTGGTCGCGATGCGTGTACTGCGCAAGTATGGCGTTAACGTGTAAAGGGGGAATGGTGATCAATAGGGGAGGCGCAGTGACCAACGGGGGAAGATCGGAGAACACAGCACGTGAGCACTTCCTCGACCACATCGCGCACGCTGGTCCTTGAGCAGTTCGGTACCCTGCCGCGGCTCGAGGAGCGGGCCGTGCCCGAGCCGCAGCCCCGGCACACCCTCGTCCGGGTGGCGGCGGCCACCGTGGCCCACCTGGACCTGAACATCCTCGACGGCCGGTTCGGCATCCTGCCCGAGTTGCCGTTCGTCCCCGGCACCCAGGGCAGCGGCTACGTAGTCGCGTCGGACACGCACCCCGTGGGCGCCCTGGTACGGCTGCGCGGTGAAGGGCTCGGGCTCAGCCGGGACGGCGCCTGGGGCGAGCACGCGCTCGTCCCCGACGCCGCCGTGGAGCCCATGCCCGAGGGCACTGACCCCGCCCTGGCCTGCATCTACTTCTCGCCGGTCGGCACCGCCTGGGCGACCGTCCACTCGATTGCCCGGGTACGGCCGGGGGAGCGGGTGCTGGTCACCGGCGCGTCCGGCGCGGTCGGCGCCATGGCCGTGCAGCTCGCGGCGCGCGCCGGCGCGGAGGTGATCGGCACGGTCGGGCGTCCCGCGAAGCTGCCGCACGTACCCGGCGTCGCCAAGGCACTGCTCGCCTCGGACCTCTCCGAGGAAGCGATCGGCGGCAAGGCCGACGTACTGATCGACACGGTCGGCGGCTCGATCCTGCGCCACGCCCTCACCCTGGTCCGCCCGCGAGGCCGAGCCGCTCTCCTCGGCTACACGGCCGGCCGAGAGCTCACGCTGGACCTCGCGGACTTCTTCCTCGCCGACGTCTCGTTGCTGCCGGTGAACATGATCTCCCGCGGGGCGGAGGTCGCCCCCGACGTGTTGCGCCTGCTGCCCGATCTGTCGACGGGCGCGTTGTCGCTGCCCTGCGAGAGCTACGCGATGGATGCCCTCGGTGAGGCAGTGGGGCGGCTGCGCACGGGTGCGGCGGTCGGGAAGATCGTGCTCCGGATGGGGAACGCCGGACACTGAATTCCCCCCGAGCGGGAGGGTTCGCGGCGAGCACGGGGCCCGGCCGGTGAAGTCCGGCCGGGCCTCGAGCGTTCGGCGCCGACTGGGTCCCCCGGTCCCGTGCTCATGGGCCCCCTCACGCACCCGGGTTTCAGTGGTCGTCGCAACACCCCAGATGAAGGGTGCGACGGACTTCGAGATCCGGAGGCACGGGAAGCCGCAGGGAAGGCAGGAGCCGACCCGCGAGCGGGCGGCATACTTCCAGCTCATGCGACAGGGCTGCAGCAGCAGGCAAGGCTGCCGGATCGTCGGTATGGACGTGCGGACCGGAAGGAAGTGGCGCAACGGCCGCCACGCTTACAGAGACAATGAAAAGGCGGCGCCTTCGATCTATCAGGAGGCGCCGCCTTCGTTGAGGCCGTCGTCCCGCTGTCCGGGCGAGGCCGGCCGCATCCCCATCGCCGACCGGCTACGGGAGAAGGCCGGCGTCCGCGCCGATGCCCGCAGAGCTGGACCGCAGCCCTCCACTATCAGTCGCGAGATCCGCCGCAACCGGCACCCGCCCAGTGGCCGATGCCGGTCTTGCGCCGCCAGGCCCGCGCCGATGTCCGCAGACCTGGCCCCGAGCAGATCTGCCAGGATCGGCGGTCCCGGGTTTCCGACCGGCCGGAGATGCACGCGGCCCCCGAGACGACTACCAGGCCCTCCGACCTGTCCACCCCACCCACGAAGGTGCACAACTGACCGCCGTCCCCGCCGAACTCGACGGCCATCCAAGCAAAACGCTCGGCTGGGAAACCCAGCCGAGCGCCTGCCCTGAATTGCTCGCGGCCTGATCAGCACGGCCACGTGTTGCGACGATCCCCAAGTACCGCCCGCGAGACGGGCCCGTGGCGCCGCCGGTCTCAGGACTGGGAAACACCGGCCTGCGCAGCAAGTTGGTCCGGGTTGACGGGAAGCCAGTCGTAGCCGAGGGTATTCCAGAAGGCGCACTGGCGACGCGCCTCGAAGACATCGGTCTTCAGTGCCCGGCTGGCGCCACCCGGCAGCAGGGACATGTACTTCCCGGCCCGCAACGAAGGCCAGGCGGCGAGTCCCGGAGCTGCGGGATTCCCGTGCTTCACGAACGAGCCCCAGTAGCGCACCATCTCCCTCGACAGCTGCTGCTGCCCGGGAGACAGCAGCTTCGAGGCCGCCGAGGGCAGCAGGTACGGCATCTCGCTGGCATGCGAGGCCCCGGGGTCGAAGCCCGGCGGCAGGGTGCCGAGGACGGGCGGGTGCGGGTCGTCGAACTCGTAGAAGTACGTGCGTGGTTGCAGACCGGCGAACTGACCCGCGAGATGCTGGTACTGGCAGCCGCCGAGCCCGTAGAAGACGCTGCTGTCGCCCCAGAGCGCGGCGAAGGCGTAAGTCCCGGTGTACGCGTCACCGTAGGCGTCGAACGGGTAGTGCGCGAGTACGGTGGGGGCCTTGGCCCCGAACTCGATGCGGACCGCCTGCTCGTACTGTGCCTTCGTGGCGTGCGCGAACGGCAGCGCCCATGGGCGCACTTCGTCACGCGTGCTTCCGATGAGAAGGGGGACGTTCGCGGCTCTGCCGGTGCGCACGGCCTCGCTCGGCGGGAGGGGAAGTTCGGGCCCTCCGGACACGGGCAGCGGTCCGCTCAGGACGCCGCCCACGAAACCACCGCTGGTGGCCAGCAGTTCTCCGGCCGGCTTGGCCCGCAGGCAGGAGAGGGGGGCCGGGGAGGCGGAGCAGCCGGCTGCCGCAGCGTACTTGTTGCCGCGGGCGACTGCCTGGGCGGCGGTGTGGCTGGGGCAGCCGCCGCTCTGGATGATCGCTCCCGAGAAGAGACCGCGGGCCGGCGGCGAGGCGAGGAGTGCGCAGACGGAGTGGCCGCCGGCGGATTCACCAGCGATGGTCACGCGGCTCGCGTCCCCGCCGAAGGCGCCGATATTGCGCTGCGTCCACCGCAGGGCCGCCTCCTGGTCGAGCAGACCGTAGTTGCCCGCGCCCTGCCTGCTCAGCCCGGGCAGGTCGAGGAATCCGAACACGCCGAGGCGGTAGTTGATCGTGACAACCACGACGTCGTTGGCCTCGGCGATCTGCGAGCCGTCCTCGGAGTTGCCCGAACCGAAGGAGAAGCCGCCGCCGTGGATCCAGAACATGACCGGCAGTGGCCGCGCTGTCCGGTGGGCCGGGGTGTACACGTTCAGGTACAGGCAGTCCTCACTCATCCCCGGACCGCCGTCACCGCCGAACTGCAGGCAGCGGGGGCCGCTGGTAATCGCAGGCCGGGTGCCTGTCCAGGAGGAGGCGGGAGCGGGAGGCTGCCAGCGTCCGGGGCCGACCGGTGGCGCGGCGTACGGGATACCGAGGAAGCGGTCGACTTCCTCGGCCGACGTCCCTGCCACCGCTCCCCTGTCGGTGGAGATGGTCAAGGAGTGTGGGAGGGCTGACGCGGGGACAGCCGCTATGAACGTCAGCAGGGCGAACAGGCTTGTCAAGCCGGCCAGCCCTCTTCGAACAGTAGCGCGCACGGAGTCTCCTGAGATGCTGGAGCAATGGGGCAGCCATGATGGGGCTCGTGCAGCAGGTGGACGACGTTCCCGTTCCGTTCAACGGACCCTCGGCGGTCGCCGCCGGTGCTTCTGCTGTCGGAAGTCGCGGGGCGACCTGGGCGGCGCGGCCAGAAGGACGGGATCGGGGCTCCGCGGCTCGGGCGCCGACGGGGAGCGAGCGCTACCTCAGGACCCGGGCCGCTGGAGCGCATCTCCACGTCGACCCTTTCCCGGCGCCGTCCGGCCATGACGCTCCGGGCCCCGAGGCGTCACACCCCGATCGGAAAGAATGCCCTGACCAGCGGTTCCTGCTGGCCCGCTCCCCGCGACGTCTTTTCGATGACTCATCACGTGAAGATCGCGGTGCACGGAAGTCGTCGCTCCTGGTCCAAAGTCCCAGAAAAGTCCCAGGGACTCCGCCACACCCCGCCTCAACTTGCATTTGTGCAGGTCAGAAGGGGTGTGACGGGGCCATTTTTGCGGGCTTTCAGATGTCCCGGAACTCATAGACAAAGCTTCTGACCAGGGCAAATGACCCCTCTTGAAGATCATCTTGCACGGTTGTTGCACAAGCCGAACGGAGCAGGACTCACGCGGCCCTGGTGTAGGCGCTCCGGACCGCGATGCGGACCTTGGAACCGGCTCCCACGACCCGGTGCACGTATTTACGCAGGGTAAACGCGGGATCGGCGTGGCCGAGGCGGTCCGCGAGCGTGTACACGTCTACCCCGCCGTTGATCATCATCGACGCGTACAGGTGTCGGAGCGCGTGCATCATCACGTCGCGGGACTTCTCCCAGCGTCGTCCCTTCGCGCCGGGCTCAAGGGGCTTGATGAGGCCGGCCGACGCCAGGGCGGGCTTCCAGCGGTAGGAGTTGAACCAATTCGACTGAACGGCGGTCTTCTCCCGGGTGTAGAAGATCAGCCGCACCGTGACCGGGTCGCCGCCTTTGCTGCCCCACGGTCGGGTCACCTCGACCGGCGGGTACTTCTGCATGTGCTCGCGCAGGGGGACGGCCACGTCGTCGGTCAGCTCGACCCACCGGTCCTTCGGGTCCTCGTCGTCTCCGCCCTTGGGGAGGGCGTATACGAGGAACGAGCCGTCGTGGACTACTTGTCGTTGCACGTGCACCATGGCTCCGTCCGGATGTGCCCAGTCGATATCTTCTGGTGACAGGCCGAATATCTCTCCTTGCCGAAGACCCAGGCCGCGACCACAGTCGACGAGTGCTTTATAGCGGTCAGGAAGTTCGACACGGATCTTCTCGGTGTCCTCCCATGTCAGGGTCAGCTCTGCCCGGCCGCCCCCTCCTCGCTTCGGCTTGGCGTCCTGCACCGATTTTGCGAGGCACGGATTTTTGTGAATCAGGCTGTCGTCCACGGCCAGGTCAAAGACAGCCCGAAGATTGTCGAAGACCAGGCGCAGCGTGGAACTTTCGAGCAGCCTGCGACGGTCGTGCAGCCAGTCCAGCAAAGACGAGGCGTTCACGTCCTTTACGCGCATCTTCCCGACTGCGGTAGGAACGACGTGCAGGAGAATTCGCTCCTTGTGGCGTCGGTAAGTTCGTGGATTCTTGTGTTCGTGCCCCTTGAGCCACGTGAGGGCGAGTTCACCGACCCTGACCTCGCCGGCACGAGGGTTGATGTACGAGCCGTCGTCCACTCCGGACCGCATCTTGGTCTCGTGCCTGCGGGCTTCGACCTCGGTGCGGAACAGCTCCGTCTGCTGGACATCTTCCCGGTTGCGCCATCGGGCCTGCCACCGCTTCCCCGTCCCGTGATCCCGCGTCGGGACTTTGCCGTGTTCCTTGCAGGTCGACTCCCCGCCTTTCGGGCGCGACTTGTGCCAGCGGTCGTACGGCATCGACTCAACTCCTAGTTTCCAACGGCCCTTTGAGTATATTTGTGGACTCTTTTTGATCAGGGCCATCGTCGACGGCGAGATTGTCTGCCCGTTCATCGCGCCCTGAGTGAATTGGATGTTGATCCAGGCGAGCTGAAGATGTCAAATGCATTCTTGGGGTCTTCGCGACAAAGGGTGCAGAGCGGTAGAGAAGATTTCACCTAGGTGAATGCTCGCTGAGGGTTCGGCGAGCCCTCGCCGAACCCTCAGCGAAGATTCTCCGGTGTCCTTCGAGAGTTCGCAAGAGTCGTGGGCATTTCGTCGAAAGGCCCTCTGTTTGGTCCGGCCGGAATTTAATGCAAACGTTCCGTGCACCACCACGGCGGAATACTGCTCACGTGGTTCTTTCCTGCCCGCTTCGAACCGTTCTGGAGTGCCCATGCGTCGAACCACTGCCCGCGCGGAAGAAGCCGCTGGCGGCGCGGGGGACCGCAGTCCCTTGATGAGCGCGGAGGAGTTGGCTGACTTCCTGGGCGTACCGCTGAACACGGTCTATATATGGAATCACCGACGCCAGGGGCCGCGAGCCCACAAGGTCGGACGCTATTTGCGCTACCGCTGGCCGGAGGTAGAGGCATGGCTGGAAGCTCAAGCGGTGAATCGCGCGACCTGATCGGCCAAGATTGGCTGGTGCCCGTGTCCTTGGTCGGGCGACGGAACCCGGCGTACAGCCCGACTCGTCTGCCGCCACCTGCGGCTTTGCCTTGGAAAGGGCCTCCGACCTGCGTCGGAGGCCCTTTCTGGTCTTTCGTGGGCTTGCTGCGTTAGGCAGCGGAAAGTCCCTCGGAAGTCCCTCAGGCAGGGCTGAAAGTCCCTGAAAAGTCCCAGGAGCGAAGGGGCGGATGACGCGTCTGTGCTGGCCTGGGTACAGGCCTGGTCTCGTGCAGGCCGGGCGAGCATGCGGCGTATGGTCTGAGTGACAAGTTTTGGACAGCTTCGTGGGGGCGTTTATGGGGGTGTCGCCGTACTCGATGGGCGGTGGGGGAACGGTGCTGGAGCACCGCTATGCGGCTGTTCTGCTCTCGACGCTGCTGACCGGCAGTTCACTTGATGAGCTCGGTGATGCGTTGATCGAGCCCGTCGAGATCCGTCTGCAGGCGAGCCAGTTCAGCCCGGTCGACGACATCATGATCATCGGGCGTCGTCAGCGTGGTGGCGACGAATTCACCGTGTGCGTTGGAGTCCGGCGTGATCCCAGCTTCGTGCCCTCGCACGAGCCGACGGTGAAGCTTGTTGGCAGCTACCTCAGAGAGGTCACTGAGCACTGGGGAGAGGTCGAGTCCGGACATCGGAAACTGGTGCTGGCGGCAGTGGACCGTAGTGTCCACGCCTTTCAGGTGGGGGCGCTCACGCGGATCGCCAACGGAAAGGGACTTGCGGCATTCCGAGACGCAACCTCCCGCTCAGGGCCCACGAACGCCGAGCTGCGGGCTCGTCTGCATCAGTTTGACCAAGTCGTAGCCGAAGCGGCGGCTCTGTACGATCTCGACACAGGCGTCGTGAGCGCTGAAGAGCTGTCTTGGCGGTTGCTGTCGAGCCTGAGAGTGAAGCATCTGCGGCTGGAAGACGGCGATGGACAGGACCGCAGCCACGCTGTCGACCGCCTCCGAGAAGTGGCCTTCGAGAAGACGCTGGAGGCGGCCGAGGCGGTCTTCTCAGAGATCGAGCGTCGGGTGGGCGACTGGGCCCCCACTGCCGCTTCGCTCAGTAAGGGGACGTTGCACCGCGAGCTCGCCGCACGGCTCAGGCAGCGTTTCTCCCCGATCCCAGCGCCTGGAAGACAGCGGGAGCTTGAGCCCGATGCGGTGACGCGAGGTCCTATCGCGCATCTTGGGCTCGAGCAGGGCTTCGCGCAGGCTCGGGCTCTGGAATCGTCGGACCCCGCCGGGGCGGCTGCCCGGTACGAAGGGCTGGCGCAGGCACTGGACGAGGCTGGCTGGCCCTCCTTCTCCCTCTCCACGCGCCGACGGCAGGCAGAGGTCCTGCACAAGTCGGGTGATCATGATGCTGGAACGCGCATAGACGTATCCGTCATGGCAGCAGCGCTCGAAGCGGGCGAACCATGGCTGGCGAATGCCGTCATCCACCGGCTGTCTGAAGAGAAGGTCGACGCCGCCGATCACTTGATTCGTTCGGCGAACGCACTGGGAGACCTGGCGGCCTTTGAGCACTACCACGATGTTTCGTTGGCCGATGTCACCGCCAGCATCGACGCCCTGCAGCCGGAGTGCCCCCAGGCTGTCCTCGCGGCTGCCTGGTTCGCTGAACATGCCATTGCCCAAGGGCAGCCGGACCTGGTCCGGCAACGTGCAGCCGTCCTGCAAGCCCTCGCCGATGGTGCGGCCGAAGCCGACATGATTCTGGGGGCACGGCTGCATGCCTGCCTGGCTGACACGGACCAGACGGGGACGGCGTGGAGAGAGCTGACGCGTTCGTCGTACCCTCCGCCGATTACCGCGCTTCTGCGTGCCCGCCATGCGCGTTTCCTGGCCGAGACTGGCCAGGGACAACAAGCTCTCGACCGCTATGAGGAGGCGGTTGAACGCGCCGTCCGCTGCGAAAACTCCCTAGATGCCGCGTCGTGGATCGAAGCACAAAGCCTGGTGCGGATCCGCTATCACCTGCAGACCAGCGAGATCGGCAATGTGTTCCCAACAACCACGGTCCTGCGAGCGGCGAGGCAGGGAAGTGTCCTGTCTGCAACGAACTCAGTGCGTGAGCGTACCCTCGGGCGTCTGACGAACCAGAATCACTCCGCAGAGCGGCTTCAGGCCCTGAGGCAGTACCTGCGCCACGCAGTGGCTTCGGCGAGTTGGTCAGCCGAACGTGAGGCCCACGAACTGTTCGGGCGGCTGCACCTCGAGCACAAACTGGCCAGCCAAGCGGCAGGTCACTTCACCGCCGCCGGCAGCGAAAAGCTCCTCAAGGAATTGGGTGCGCACCTCCCAGAAGAGCGAGTCGATCTGCCCGTGCCAGCGCGCTGGGCGGAGCTACCCCGATGGAAGCGCAAGAGCATGTTCCTCAGTGCTCGGAACATGATCGACCTGGTCCCCGACGAGCAGACCCAGGCATGGGCAGACCTGGCTCTAGGCGAGGTGTCCGACCTCGCGACGCTCCGGCCTGCCATGCCGTACGTGCATGAAGCAGCCCTCGGGCTGCTCGCAGAGGCAGCCCCAGCCTTCACCGGTGAGCAAGCCCGCCGGTTCCTGGACGTCACCGAGCCATGGCATGGCACAGGAACGACAGCCGACCCCAGGGTGGGCAGGCCCTACGCCCGAACACTTCTCGCCATCGCCCGGAACCACCCCAGCACGCTGCGTGTCGAAGCAGTCGACCGTGCATGCCAGGCGATGCTAAGCGACTACACAATGGCCCAGACCGTCCTTGCCTCCGGAGACGTCCTCAGGCTCCATCCCTCCGTCGTCACCGACCGCTGCAGCAGCATCGCCGGTCGCGGGGGACTGGACGCCGCACTCGCACTGGTCTTGGCCGGCACATCTGCTGACGAGGCCCGCTCGCTCGCACAGTCGCTTCTCGACGGACACCTTGCACGGCCGGGTGCCGGCTCCCCACCCGCAGCGGCAACGCTTCCCCGATCAGCGATATTGGCAGGCCACCTGCTGACATCAGTCGACTGCGAGGCCTTCGCGGAAGCCCTGATCATGCGTGCCCGAGATCACGGCAGGACGGCGGAGTTTCGACAAGGTGCTCTCGAGGCCCTCAAGTACCTAGCTCCGAGACTCACCCCAGAACGACGCTCCCAGTGCCTGCAGACCGCCATGGACGCCGCACAAGGGTCCTTGGACAGCAACGACGAAGACAATCGCGGCACCATCCACCCCTACGAACGATTCCGTATCCATATGGGCACGAGCACCCTTCGATACGCCGGTCTCAGCGCCGCATGCCGTCTCGCCCATGCACCGGCCCACACCGCCCCGATCGTGACCATCGCCCTGCCTCTGATGGCACATCACAGTGAGGACATCGACCGCCACGTCGCACGCGACCTGGCCATGCTTCCCCCCAAGTCATTCACGCCGCTGATCCCAAGCCTGGCGGGACACACATCGCCATGGGCTCGCGCTCTGGCTGCTCGCCTCTGGTGCCACGAGGCCAAGCAACTCGACCTGGCTGGTCTCGCCCCGCTGTTCGCATCCGATCCCAGCCCGCATGTCCGCCGCACGCTGGCTCGATTCCTTGCCCATGACAAGGAAGCTTTTACCATCCGGTCTGCCCTGCAACAGGACTGCCGCCGCTCCGTACGCCTGGAGGCTTCGACACCATTCGGCAGGTCGTGAACACGTGCACGCTCCGGAGGCCTGGCGAACTTGCTTGTTGAGTACGGGACTCCACTTCTCGCCCACTGACGGTTGCTGTTGGACGGGGTGGGCTTGAGCCGCTTTGACGGACATCCGAGATCAGGGGTTCAGCCCCGGGAAGATGTCCATCATGGAGAGCATGGGGAAGAAGAAGCCTTGCTGCCCTCGCACTCGTTCACGCCAGAGTTCAAGGCCGAGATCGTCGGACTGTGCAGACGAGGCGACCGCTCGATCGGACAAGTGGCCAAAGACTTCGAGCTGACCGAGACCGCGGTGCGGGACTGGGTGAAACAGGCCGAGGTCGACGAGGGCGAACGCAACGGGCTGACCAGCAGCGAGCATGAGGAGCTGGCCGCGTTGCGGCGGGAGAACCGCCGGCTGCGCGAGGATGTCGACGTCCTCAAGCGGGCCACAGCTTTCTTCGCGTCAATGCCAAAGTGGGGGACACCGGCACCCGGATGGTGCCAGAGTGGCAGGACGGGCGGGGTTGGCTCTCTTTTTCGCTGCCCCGCATGGTGGCTTGTCCTTGATGTGCCGCCCCGCCGGCCCTGGCGTCCCCCGTGGAGTGGCTTTATAGGAGCGCGCTCTCAGCCCGATTGAGGCGTGCCCCCGCGGCGGACCCGGCACCGGATCTCCCGCTCCCGTCGGAAGCAAACCCATGATCGTGGTCGGCGTCTCGAGTGCGGCAGGATAGGAGACCAACGAGGCACCTGTGCTGATGAGCTGAGACTTCGAACACCTCCCTCAACGGCACGGGTGCCTCGTGCGTTGCGCACTCGTCGCCGTCACCCCATCAGTGACCGCTCTGAAAACACTCAATGACTCTGCTCGCAACCCTCACCAGTGCCATACTTACTACGCCGCCTAGAGGCAGAGACAGTGGGGGAAAATGACCGAGGAACCGACGTCTACTTACACGCTACACAAGCTCGCCGGGCGTTATGACGTTAGTGATTTCCTGTCTGCAATCAAGAAGTCGCACGACTCCGGCGCAAGCAGTTTTGTGATTGATGCGAGCGATACGGGAGCGATTTATCCGGCAGGGGCCGCACCTACGGCGGCAATCATTGATCACTTCAGATCGGAGGGAATGGATGTAAAATTCACGAACATCCCAGCCGGATCCTTCATTGAACGAGTAAGGATTCGAAACCCGTTCGTGGCCAGCAAACACAATTTGAACGAACCCGGCTCCCGACTCAACACCGTGTGGGCCTACACCGAAGACTCGGTATTCGACCTGACGAACTGCGTAATGGAAGAGCTCGCCGAACGTATTGAGTTCGGTAATGGAGTTTACGCCGCCCTAAACTGGTGCCTATTCGAAGTGCTCGACAATGTATTCCAGCATTCCAGTAACGAAGTCGGCTTCTTCATGGCTCAAATCCTGAAGGCTAGCAATAGGCTCCTCCTGTGCGTAGCAGATGCTGGAATCGGCGTGCACCGCTCATTCTATACGGGAGGAAAGTACCGTCCGCCCACGGCGTTCGACGCCATCACCCTCGCAGTGCGCCAGGGAGTAAGCAGCACTGGGGATAAACGAGGGAACGGCCTATACGGACTCAAAGGGGTTATTGAATCCAATGGAGGGAAATTGGAAATCAGATCCGGTCGAGGGTATCTCCAGATCTCCCCTAACGGCGCAGATGGTGGCGAAACAAGGGGTCTGGTCATAAACCCAAACGCGCATTGCACGGTTGTGGACTTCGAACTAAAGGTCGGGGCGCCGGTAAACCTAGGTGAAGTGCTGGGCGTACCGATGCAGGACCTGCGTCTTGAGTCTATCGAGAATGAGTACGGCGAACACACAATTCATCTCATCGATCATGCGCAGGGGACTGGAACCAGGGCTGCAGCAGAACGGCTTCGCAATTTCCTCATGAGCTACATCAACGACGGTGCACAGTATCTAATCCTGGATTTTACAGGCGTCCCCATGGTGAGTTCCAGCTTTGCCGACGAAACCATCGGAAAGCTAGCTGAGAGGTTTGGCCCGGTAGGATTTGCGCAAAAATTCCGCTTGATCAATATGAATCCAGACGTTCACATGCTCCTGGACCGGGCAATTGCCCTGCGGATCTCGGCTCAATACTACCGAGACGACAGGATTCCGAACCGCAAATAGGAACTGTCATCCCTCACCACGCGCGTTGTCGTAGCCGTATTTCTTCATCCGCCCCATGAATGCTGTCGTGAGGTTGCGTAGTTGCGCGGAGCGCGACCGAATAGGGCCGTCGTGCCTGAATGGGCGTTTTCGGCGTGGCCACTGATCGGGTGAGGCCGAGGTGAGGGCCGCAATGCACAAAGCCTCCGTGCCGTTGGGGGAGGTGTTCGAAGTCTCAACCCATTGGCTCAGGAGCCTGTTGGTTCCCTATCCTGCCGCACTCGACCTCCCGCATGCCCTCGTCGAGTGGGTCACGATGCTCATCGTCACCCGTGAGGGTGACCGACGCTGCAAACTCCCGCCGCACCAACGGGCGCTCGTCGCTCTGGTGTACCTACGCCGCCGCGACACCCTTACCCGGCTCGCATCCGGCTTCGGGATATCCGTCAGCACCGCCCACGCGTATGTCACCGGCGAGGCTGCCCTGCTCGCCAAGCGAGCCCCGGGCCTGCTCAAGACTCTGCGCGAGCATGGTCCGGAGTTCGTACTGCTGGACGGGAACCTTGCCGAGTGCGACCGTGTCGGTGACAGCCGAGCCGACTACTCGGCAAAGCACCGTCGGCACGGAGCGAACGTCTAGGTCGTCACAGGCCCGAAGGCCAGCTTCTGTGGATCTCGCCGGCCCTGCCGGGCCGTGCTCACGATCTGACCGCCGCACGCAGCCACCGCATCATCCGGACCTGCGAACGCCAGGGCGTCCCGATTCTCGCCGACTGCGCCTACCAAGGTGCCGGCCCCTGGGTTGCGACCGGACTCAAACGGCCACCGGGTGGTGAACTCACTCTGGCCCAGCGCACCGTCAACCGGGCCCTGGCCGCGGCGAGAGCACCGGTCGAACGCGGCTTGGTACGGCTGAAGTCCTGGCAGATCTTCCGCAGATCCCGGTTCAGCCCCAACCGCATGACCGTCATCACCAAGGCTGTCCTCACCCTGGAGAGGCAACGCTGAAAGCGCTCAATGCAGCCCTCGCTGTTTCATCTCTTCAGAAAGTGACCGTATGAAGAGACGTTCCGCACTCGACCAATTTGAGCAAGGCATCCTGTATGAATCAGTCTCCATCCAGAAGCTACTCCGCCTGGTGATCGTTCTTGGTGGGCGAGCAGTGTCTGAACCTCTGCGGAACATGTGGGTGGGTTATTTGCGGGCATTAGCTTCGTGCGAGGGGTGGACACTGTGCATGATCTCATGTCCATGAGAAGAAGGGTCATTCCCTGTTTTGGAAGCACTTTGCGATCTTTTAGTAGCTTGCTTATTTGGGTGAAAACGAGCCTGTCTAAAACTCCTCGAAAAGTGCTGAAGGTTCCCTGAATCCGAGGTTCAGAGGAGGTGCCGGTTCGGCGCCTGTGCAGCGTTTGCGTACTCAGGCAGTGCAAGAACTATGGCGCCGGCTTCTTCGAGGGTCTCGGTGCCTTCGGCGCCGACGACGAACGTATCGGGTTCGCTCCAAGCGGTGACGACGCGGCGGAGGCCTACGTCGCGGATGAGCTGGGCGCAGGGGCGAGGTCGGGATGCCCGCCTGGCGCACGGCTCCAGGGAGCTGTAGATCGTGGCGGTGGCGAGCCGGGCGTCCTCGGCGGGGAGCTTGGCGAGGGCTCCTTCCTCTGCGTGGTCGTGGGGGTCGCTCTCGCGGGAGTAGCCGCGGGCGAGTTCTGTCCCGTCGTCCGCGACGATGACCGCCCCCACGCTGAAAGCGGTCTCCGAAGGCGGGCAGAGGGCGGCCAGCTCACAGGCGAGGGCGAGCCAGTTACGGTCTGCGGTGTTGGGCTCGCAGCCGGTGCCGGGGGCGCCGGCTGAAGGGGTGGTGCTCATCGGGACTCCGTTGAGGTCTCCTTGGGGGCGTACCTCAGGAGTACCACGTCGCCGATCTGGCGGGTCTCGAGAAGTCGGAGGCGGGCGGCGGGCCCGCCGGGGTAGCTCGCTGGGCCGAGCATGCGCACTGCATCAGGTTGACCGACCAGGAGCGGGGCGATGACGAGTTGGAGCTCGTCGGCTAGAGCTGCTTCGAGGAGCTGTGTGTGAACGGTTCCGCCACCCTCGACCATGAGCCGCCTGACGGCGTACTCGTCGCCGAGGATGTCGAGCGCGGCAGGCCATACGGCCTCCTCGGGGACGCTCTGCACGGTGGCCAGATCACCGAGGTTGGCGCGAGCCTTCGCGGTGGCGTCGTTGCCCACGGCCAGGACGAGCTTGTCGCCTCCGTGGTGCCAGAACTTCCAACCGGGGTCGAGGTCGCCCGTTCCGGTGATGGTGGCCTTCAGCGGGTACTCCGGCTTTCCGGCCGCGATCCGGGACGCCCTGCGTTCCTCGGAGTTGACGAGGAGGCGGGGGTTGTCGGCGCGGAGTGTGCCGGCGCCGACAAGGATCGCGTCGACACTGGCTCGTACGGAGTCGACGCGTTCGAAGTCCTCCTTGTTGGAGAGCAGGAGCCGGTCCTCGCCCGGGCGGGTGTCGAGGTGGCCGTCGATCGATACAGCTGCGGACAGCAGGACGTACGGGCGGGGCACGGTATCTCCAGGCGGTGTACGGGGGTGAGTCAGGCGGGATGCAGAACGATGCGGTCGAGTGAGGCGCGGAACTCGGCGACGCCGTCCTCGCCGGTTGCGGGGGCCAGTGCCTGGTCGAGCCGGTCGAGCTGTCCGAAGATGCGGGCAGATCCGGTCTCGGCGGCGATCCCGACGGCCTGCCCACCGATTCGGGCAGCGAGGGTCACGTTGCCGGTGCCCGCATGGGCACGTGCAGCGCGAGCTAGGTAGACACCGCGGTCCCGGCGATATGCGGACGGGAGCACTGCGAGGGCGCTGTCAAAGCCTGCCGCGGCCTGCGCATACTCGCCGAGTGCGGCGAGGGAGCGGGCTCGGGCGGTGCTGATGTACGCCGCATCGAGCCAGGAACCCCAGACGCCATCGGAGCCCGCGCGCCCGAGAAGAGCAAGCGCGGTCTCGTACGCCCTGTGGGCTTCGCCGCCTTCACCGAGTACGGCACGCGCGTGGGCCTCGTGCAGAACGGCGATGACTTCGAGACGGCTTCCGGGCCGGGCGGTGCGTCGGGCAGCTGCGGCGAGGCCGAGAGCGTCGACAGGATGACCGGTGTCGACGGCGAGCTGGGCCTTACGGCCGAGGATGTACGCGGTGAGATCGGTGTCGCCGGTGATGTGGGAAGCGTCCAGTGCTTTCGCGGTGTGGCCGTGGGCGCTGCGCTCGTCGCCGATGTCCTGGGCGAACCAGCCTGCCAGCTCTTCGTATCGCGTCTCCAAGGCGAGAAGCTCGATGGCGTCGGTGCCACGAGCGGATCGACGTCTTATGGCAAGGGAGACGAGGTGTTGTTGCAGGGCGGGCAACACGTGCCGGGGGCCGATGAGGTTGTCGGTCTGGATCATGACCCGGCGGAGTTGCGCGAAGTGCTCGAAGGGAGACCCCATGTCGGCGAGTTCGGTGGCAGCCGCCGGCGTCGCGGCCGGCATGGCTGTCGCAGCCAGGCCGGCGATCCCTGATGCGAGAACAACGCGGCGGGGCACGGGCACGAAGAGGATCCTTCCGTGGATGCGGGCGGGGACGACGACCGTGTCCGTGTCGTCTCCAAGCGAGCCTGCCCGCACGACCGCGTTCATGGCCAGGGTCTCCGGGGCGCTGGCCCCATGGCCCCGTGTACTGGCCCCATGAGTCGCTGTCCCGGCTCTGGACACCGGGACAGAGCAATCCTGGGGTGCCTCGCGCTCCGCGCTGTCCCAGCCACGAACCAATGCACCGGCGGCATCGAGGATGGCGTCGAGAGTGATGGCCGCATGTTTCGGGACGGGACGTTCAGCACGCTCGAAGCGCCCGAGATGTGAACGGTCGATCAACGCCCTGCGAGCCAGAGCCTGCTGCGACAGCAGACGGGCCTCGCGGAACTGGCGTAGCTCGTAACCCCAGCGGTGCCATGGGCCGGCGTCCGGAGTCAGCTCGTTCGGCTGCTGCCCCACGCTTCCTCCTCCACCGTGGACTTTCGTTCACCCGCGGTCGATGTCAGCGACAGGGGCGGCTCTCCATGGGGCCTGCGGAGCCAGCGTGTGAGGCTCCATCCAGGGCCTGCCCACCGGGGTTCCGTACCGCTTTCATCGTCGGTACGAGCTGATCACACGGTATCCGAACGGCGCCTGGCACGGACCTGATTCACGTCAGTAGCGAACGTAGTGGTCGGTCGGACCGAACGCATTGCGCAACCGTCGGATGAGCCCTGCGCGGGCTGAGCGCGATCTAGGGGAAGGCGACCATGAAGACACGTAGAAGCCTGGGCGACATGATCGCCGTCTCCAGTCCACGGATCAGCCTGATGGGATCCCGGGACCGAACGGACACCGACACTGCTCGAACCCAGGAGTGTCACCGCAAACCCGCCCCGCTGGAGCGTCCGGCGCGCAGCGGCGAGCTCGTCCGGCTCCGTCAGCAGTTCCGTCGCGAGGCGACCGAAAGGTGTGACCGCCGCTCCGGTGATCGCCGTCTCCGGGTGTTGGCGTACAGCTTGGTGCTTAGCAGGAGTGCCAGGCCGGATGAGGACTGGAACACCCTCCAGACCGAGGCTGAGCAGCATGGCTACGTAATGGGAGCGAGGTTTCACGACGTAGCCGTTCCCGTGACCACGACGTGTCTCCCCGGCTCGGGTGCCGGTTGTGGCGTCTACACGCCGCCCTGGAAGCGCCCTGGCTGGGGGGAGGTCGAGCGACTGATCCGAGGCGGCTTCGCGGAAGGCGTGATCGTCCTCGACCGGCACAACATCAGCTCCGATGACGACGAGTATCGCGCTGTGATCAAGGAGCTGGGTGAGCGGTACCAGGCATTCATTCACCTTGTGATCCCCGAGGAGCTGTCCGGTCCGACTTGAAGGCGACCGTTGCGGTGGATGGATGCGAAGGGCTGGGGCTGGAGACAGGCCAGCGCTCAGGTTCTCCTCGTCGTCACCGTGTTCGCAGTGCTCGTCACCGTCTACCAATCCGCCTGATCGGAGAGCCGTTTTGACGTTCGAGGGATACACCGGCCAGGCAACACATTTCCTGCCGCTCCGTGAGGTGGGACTCGACCTTTGCGTCGTGCCTGCAGGTGACCCGCAGGGCGCGGCATGACCGCGATTGAAGAGACCTGCGCGTGCAGTGGTCGTCTCACCCGGCTCCCTGCTTCGTCGTCGAGTGGGGGAGAAGCCACTCACGCTCGAGGGCGACCGCACTGCCACCACCCTGGGGCGCTTCTACGGCTACGGCGAAGCAGCCATAGCGGCCTTCATGGGGCGGTGCCACAAGTCCCCCTCTTCGGCCGTGCCCGAACCGTGTTCCCCCACGGCACCGTAGCTGGCCGAAGAGGGCCCAACTTCCCACCCGAGAGGACGAGCACCATGTGTGCGCACAACCCGCCGTGCCCCACGGCCATGGCTCCCGACAGGGAGGCCGCGCGCCCTGTCGCGCACCGCCCTGAGCAGGGCTGGAGCCTGCTGTGCAACGGAGTGCTTGTCTTCGAGGACACCGGAGAACTCCTCCCCGACGGCCGTATCGTCGCCCCCCACCGGCCGCTCGCGCTCACGGTCGGAAGCGCGGCATGACGATCACCGCAGCCGACCTGGTCGTTCCGTACATCACCGCCCGTGAAGGCGAAGAGGCGGACTCCCTCCTCAACCTGAACGTACGCATCGGTCCTGACCGGCGCCCGCGGCTCGGGTACAAGGACGAGGCAGGGCCCGACCGAGATCTCCGCGGCGTGCTGTGGGCCCGGTACTCCATGTCACTCGGCTTCGCGGGACAGCCCACCGGGAACCCGAGGTGGCGGCTGGTGCACCCGCTCCGCCAGCGCATCACGATGGCGCTCCTGCGCTGCCAGGTGTGCACGGTCCCGCTGAAGCGTAGCGACGGCATCCTCTTCGTAGAGACGGCCGACGACGGCGACGACTACACCGGGCCGGTGAAGACCGCGCAGCCGCCGGTGTGTCTGGAGCACGCCCGGATGGCGGCCCGGCGGTGCCCCCGTCTCCGGAGCCAGGGCCACGTCGCCCTTCTGGCCAAGCGTTTCCCGCTCTACGGCGTCATCGGCACCCCGTACCAGTACACCGCCGACGGCATCCAGCCTCTCGCCGCCTCGGACGCTCCACTGCCCTACAACCACCCCCAGATCGGCTGGTTTCTCGCCTCTCAGCTCGTACGCGAACTGCGGGACTACGAGGTCGTCAGCCTGGACGATCTTGTGCCCGCCGCATAGACGGCCACTCGGCGGTTCTGGGCGAAGGACCGGACCGTCGAGCGGCACCCCAGAGCTTCCCGGCCCGACCATCGGACCGGGATGGCCAGAACCTGAACCCGTGGCGTAGCCCCGTCGCTACGCCACGGTCCTCAGTGCGCTGGCAAGTACCACCTGTCCTACACACCAACGAATCACCTGGAGTTGTCATGACGCGAATCGTCACCAAGAGCACCACCCAGGTCCAGGAGCCGACGGTCGGCGGCCAGTCGGACGGGTTCGACCTGAACGTCTCCCTCCTGGAGGTGTCCGACGCGGCTGGGCTGACCGTTCTGACCGACGACGGGTGCGGCAGCTCCTGCGGTGCCTGCGTCACCTTCACCGACTGACCCTGACCGTCTGAACCCGGTCATCAGGTCATGAACCGCGGTCGGTGCTGGCGCGCTACTTGGCGCGTCGGCTCCGACCGCCCCTCCAGACGCACGAAGGGACACGTCACGTGGCTATACCCCCAGCGTTCAAGGCGGGCACGACCGCCCTAGTGCGCGCAGCCGCTCGACCGTCGATGACCCAGCTTCCCCTACCGGACTTCGACGACCGGTCCTTCCGAGCTGAGGAGCTGGAGGAGGTCACCACCGGACGCCTCGCCTGGATTCGCAGCATCTGGCACGACCCGGGCATCGCACAGGCCCTCCGTCATGCCAGTCCGGTTCTCGCCGCCGAAGTCGAGGTCCTGGAGAGCGCTAACTCCCCTTCTACCCGCGAAGTCCGCCGCGTTGGAGTGTCGGTGGCGCGCTACCTCCTGCGCGCGCTGCACCGGGCCACGCCGTTCGGACTGTTCGCCGGAGTCACCACGGCCACCTTCGACGCCGAGCCCCACGCCCGCTGGGGCCAGAACCACGTGGTCGTGGCCCGCGCCGGTGCGGAGTGGGTGGGGAGGCTGATCGAGCAGTTAGAAAGGAGCGGAGAGCTGCTGCCGCTCCTGTCAGTCGTCGTCAACAACACCACCTTCGAGCGCGACGGCAGTCTCGTCGTCCCCTACCAGGACGACGGGCCGACTGGTCAACGGCGAGCGGTCGAGGCGTCCGTCGAGCTGTCGGCGCCGGTCCGGCTTATTCTCCGCGCGGCTGACGCGCCGATCCGGATCGGGGAACTCGCCGAGAAGCTGATGGCCGAGTTCCCGGCCGTGGCCCCGGAGCGCGTCAAGCGGCTCCTCGCCGGCCTGGTGCGGCGGCGCGTACTGATCACCAACCTCCACGCGCCGGCGACCGAGATCGACGCGCTCGGTCACCTCGTTACCCAGCTCGACGCGGTCCGTGCCGAGGACATTCGTCTCCTGGCGCCCGTCGTCCAAGAGCTGCGCGCCGTCCACGCCGGGCTGGAGCAGTGCGGCACCACAGAGGGCCGGGACGCGGTAGCGACCCGGATGCGCGATCTGGTGCCGGGCCTCCGCCGTCACCCGCTCGCCCTGGACCTGTGCCTGGACGCCACCGTGGTGCTCCCCGATCTGGTCGCCCGCGAGGTCGAGCGCGCCGCCACGATCCTCACCAGGATCTGCGCCCGCCCGTACGGCACCGAGTCGTGGAACGAGTACCACCAGCGGTTCTACGAACGGTTCGGCGTCGGCACGATGGTGCCGCTGCTGGAGGTGGTCGCGGACAGCGGCATCGGCTACCCCGACGGATACCCGGGCGGGCCGACCGGAGCGAGCCGCCGGCGCCTGTCGCCGCGGGACGACGTGCTGCTCGGCCTCGCCCAGGCCGCCGCGCTCGACGGCCGCGACGAAGTCGTACTGACCGACGAGATCGTGGCCGCCCTGGACCGAGGCCCGCAGGAGCCGCGGATACCGTCCCACCTGGAGGTGAGTGTGCGGCTGCACGCGGCCACCCTCGCCGAAGTCTGCCGTGGGCGGTTCACCGTGGAGTTGACCAGCGTTTCACGCGGAGCCGGGGTTACCGCCGGACGCTTCCTCAGCGTCCTCTCGACCACACAACGCGAGTGCCTGCGCGCGGAGTTGGCTGACCTACCCACGGCTGACGAGGGCACGGTGGCGGCGCAGCTTTCCTTCCCCGCGCTGCTGCCCGACAGCACCCACGTCACCCGAACCCCGCGCGTGCTGCCGTTGGTGATCAGCCTGCAGGAGCACCGCGCCCCCGACGCCGCAGTGCTCTCGCCGGCGGATCTGGCGCTGGCGTGCGACGGCCGCCGGATGTACTTGGCGGCTCCGGACCGCGGGCTGCGCGTCGAGGCCGTCGGCATGCATGCACTGAACCTTGCCGAGCACACCCCGCCGCTGGCGCGGCTGATCACCGAGGTGTCCCGGGCGCAGAACGCCCAGGTCACCCGGTTCGACTGGGGCGCCGCCGCAGCGATGCCGTTCCTCCCTCGCCTGCGCTACGGCCGCATCGTGCTGGTCGCGGCCCGCTGGAGGTTGGAGGCCGGCGACCTCCCCGACCGTCACCGCCCCGGCGCGGACTGGGACGCGGCGCTGTCCGGCTGGCGGGAGCGCCGGCGCCTGCCGCAGCACGTGCACCTCGTCCAAGACGACCGGCGCCTGCCGCTCGACCTCGATGAGCCCGGCCACCGGAGCCTGCTGCGCCAGCACCTCGACCGCGCCGGTACGGCGCTGCTGACGGAAGCCGCTCTTCCCGGGGCGGACGGCTGGACCGGGGGCCGGGCCCACGAGATCGCGGTGCCCCTCAAAGCGGTCCGGTCTCCGGCCTGGCCTGCCCTTCCCACGCCGACCACCGCCCGCACGCTCTCCCCAGCCCAGATCCAGACCCCGGCCACCTCCCCGGTGCTCCTCGTAGCCCTGTACGGCGACCCGCGGCGTCAAGACGCCCTGCTGACCCGGCACGTGCCCGACCTGATGCGGCGCCTCGGCTCTCCTCGCTGGTGGTACGTCCGATTCCGCGACCCCCGGCAGCACCTTCGCCTGCGGATCGCGCTGCCGGACCCGGAGGACTTCGCCGACACCACCCACACGGTCAGCGTCTGGGCCGACGAGCTGCGGACCGCTGGGCTGTTGGCGGACCTGCGCTACCCCACCTCCTACCGCGAGACGGGCCGGTGGGGCTCCGGACCGGCATGGGCCGCGGCCGAGGCCGTGTTCCGCGCGGACTCACTGGCCACGGTGGCGCAGCTCGCCCAGCCCGTCCGGCCCGCGCAGCGCACGCTCGTGGCCGCGCACTTCTTCGCCATCACCTCCGCCCTCCTCGGCAGCCCGGACGCCGGCGCGCGCTGGCTGATCGACCACATCGAGCCGACCGCACCAAACCCGGTACCCCGCTCGCAGTTCACCGCCGCCGTGCGGCTGGCAGACCCGCGCGGTGACTGGGCGGCCCTGCGGTCAGCGCCCGGCGGCGCCGCGATCGTGGACGCCTGGGCCGAGCGCACCGCTGCGCTCGCCGCGTACGGGCCGCACCTGTCCGGCCCCCACGCCGACGGCATCGCCGTGGACGGCGTGCTGGCCTCCCTGCTGCACGTCCACTTCGTGCGGCATGTCGCGGTGGACTTCCCCGAGGAAGAGGTCTGCCAGTACTTGGCCCGGGCCGCCGCCCTGGCCTTCACCGCCCGTGCCGGGAGGCGACCGTGACCCACACAGCAGCCGCGGTGGCCGCCGCCATCGCCGACCGGCTCGCCCACCCCGACCAGGCGCCGACGGCGGCCACTGACGACGCCAGCCGGCAACACCTCGCCTACGGCCCGACAGGCATCGCCCTGTTGCACATCGAACGCGCCGCGGCCGGGCTTGCCCCCTGGCAGCGCGCCCACGACTGGCTGGCCGCCGCGACCCGCGAGCCCTTCACCAGCGGACCCGACAGCCACCCCTTCTACGGCGCCCCGGCGCTCGCCCATGCCGTGGCGTGCGCCGCCGACCAGCTTCCGGACTCCTACCGGCGCGGCCTCGATGTGCTGGACCGGCAGGTGACGGCGGACGCCCGGAGGCGCCTTGACCTCGCGCACCGCCGGATCGACGCCTGGCAGCTTCCGGCGCTCGCCGAGTTCGACGCCATCCGGGGCCTGAGCGGGTACGGCGCCTACCTGCTGCGCCGCGACCCGGCGGGCCCGGTGACCCGGGCCGTTCTCGACTACTGCGTGCGCCTGACCGAGCCGGTCATCCACAGCCGCGAACGCCTGCCGGGCTGGTGGGTACTGACCGGGTCGTCCGGCCGTCCGGACGACCACTTCCCCGGCGGGCACGCCAACCACGGCATGGCGCACGGCATCGGCGCGGTCCTCGCGCTGCTGGCGCTCGCCGCCCGCCGCGGCACCACCGTCACCGGCCACCATCAGGCGATGCGCACCATCCTGGCCTGGCTGGAGCGGTGGAAGGTGCCCACCGGGCGCGGCACGGCTTGGCCGTACTGGATAACCCGCGAGGAACTGCGCAGCGGGCGGCCCGCGGCCTCGGCACCGCGGCGGCCGAGCTGGTGCTACGGCACCGCGGGCTTGGCCCGTGCCCAGCAGCTCGCCGCGCTCGCCCTCGGCGACAGCGATTTCCAGGTCGAGGCCGAGGCCGCCTTGCTGGACGCGCTGAGCGACCGCGTGCAGCTTCGCGTCACGACGGACAACGGCCTGTGCCACGGCTTCGCCGGTTTGATCCACATCGCGGCGCGTGCCGCCGCGGATGCCGACCGGGCCACCGCCGGCCAGCTCCGCGCAGCCATCCCCGTCCTTCTCACCGTGCTGGTCCCGCCCGGCTCCGCCCCCGGCGACGCCGCCGCCCTGCTGCTGAAGGACGCGGCGGGCGCCGGTCTCCTCGACGGCGCCGCCGGAACCGCGCTGGGACTGCTCACCGCGGACAGCACGGACCCGCCCCGCACGGCCTGGGACGCCTGCCTACTCACCGCCTGAACCCGACCGAAGGACTTCTCGATGTGCCCCGACCGCTGGCAGCAGCACAACATCACCTTCCCCGACCAGGACACCGGGCGACGGGCTGTCACGGAACGCCTCGCCCCCGTTCTGCTCGCCGCCGAGGCCGACGGGCAGTTCAGCGGCTGGTGGTTCATGAACAAGCAGCCCTGGCGCCTCCGGTACGTCGCCGACCAGCCGTCACCGACCGTGCTGACTCTGCTGCACGAGTGGGTGGCCGACGGCACCGCACAGTCCTGCACGACCGGGAACTACGAGCCGGAGACCGAGGCGTTCGGCGGGGCGGACGCCATGACGTCCGCGCACGCCCTCTTCCACGAGGACAGCCGCCACCTGCTCACCTATCCCGTCAAGGACGGGCACCTGGGGCGGCGCGAGACCGCCATCCTGCTGATGAGCAGCCTGATGCGCGCCTCGGGTCTCGACTGGTTCGAGCAGGGCGACGTGTGGGCGAAGGTCTCCGCACTACGCCCCGGTACCGGCACGCCCGGGTCTCCGCGCCTTACCTCGGCAATGCGGACTCTGATGACCACCGAAGCCCGCAGCCTGTGCCGCGAGCGCGGGCCGCTGGACGGCCACGGCGACTGGGTCGCCGCCTTCGAGCGTGTCGGCACCACGCTCGCCTACCTTGCCGCCCAGGGCGACCTGACCCGCGGACTACGCGCCGTCATCGCGCACCACGCCATATTCCACGCCAACCGTGCCGGTCTGCCGTCCGCCGACCAGCACACCCTGTTCAACATCGCACGAGAGGCAATCATGGGTTCGAGTGAAAACACCGCGTCACCAACCAAATCAGGCTTTGCGGCCCATAGCGTCAGCACGGTGAACACCGACACACTCACCGCCCCCGGGGCCAACGCCGAACAGCTCCGCAACGCCCTGGTCGACCAGATCAAGGCCGAGGGCCACGCCCGCACCCCCGCGGTCGAGGCCGCCCTGCGCGCCGTGCCCCGGCACCTGTTCGTCCCTGACACCTCGCTGGCCGACGCCTACGACAACAGCCCGGTCAACGTGAAGTACGACCCCGAGGGCACCTCGATCTCCTGCGCCTCCCAGCCAGCCGTCGTCGCCCTCATGCTGGACCAGCTCGAAGCCCAGCCGGGCGAGCACATCCTCGAACTCGGCGCCGGTACCGGCTACAACGCCGCCCTGATCGGCCACCTCGTCGGCCCGAGCGGACACGTCACCACCATCGACGTCGATGACGACCTGGTCGAAGGCGCCCGAGCCCACCTCGCCGCCGCTGGAGCCACCAACGTCGAAGCCCTGACGCGCGACGGCGCCCTCGGCCATGCCGAAGGTGCCCCGTACGACCGGATCATCGCCACCGTCGGCGCGCACGGCATCCCCCACGCCTGGCTCGACCAGCTCGCCGAGGGCGGCCGACTCGTCACCCCGCAGCGACTCACGGGCAGCGTCTCGCGCTCCATCATCTACGTGGCGCGCGAAGGCCGGTGGCATTCGGTCGGCTCGGAGATGAACACCTTCATGCCGCTGCGCCGGGGCATCGCCGACGACGACCGCCGCGCCGTGCCGCTCAGCACGGACGGCGCCGTGCGCCTCCAGGCCCCGGCCGGCCTGGCGCTCGACGCCGACGCCCTTGCCGGTGTCCTTGACCAGCCGCGCGTCGAGGAGTGGACCGGGATGACGGTCTGCGCGGGGGAGTCCCCGGAATGGATGGAGCTGTTCGTCTCCTGCGTCGTGCCATCCGGGCTGATCCGGATGCTCTTCCCTCAGTCCGCCAAGGGCACGGTGCTGACCGATGACCCCTACCCCTCGGCCACGGCCGCCGTCGAGAAGGGTGCCGTCACCTATCTCGCACGGCGTCCCTCGGAGCAGAAGACCCCCGAGGGCGACAAGCTCTGGGAGTTCGGCGTCATCGGCCACGGCCCCGGGAGCGACGAGCTGGCCGCCAAGGTCGCCGAGGCCGTCCGCGCCTGGGACCGCGAGTACCGCGGCCGGGTCGCCACCTTCGAGATCCTGCCACTCGACGCGCCCGCGGACGAGCAGCCCGGTGTCTTCGTCCTCGGCACCCCGCTGAACCGCGTCCGCGTCACCTGGCAGTAGCTGATCCGCCTGCGTGGTGCCTGCCGACAGGCCGGCGGGCACCACGCGGCCCTTCCCCGCTCCTCGTCGTCTTCATCCCCGGGGGACCTCATGGACCTGAACGGACCCATAGCCCAGCGCTTTCCGCTCATCTACCGATTCCGACCCGCGTGCCTGCCCTTGCCCCGGCGCGTGCACGGCTTGGCCGAACTCGCCGACGCCGCAGCCGCAAAGGCTGACCAGGGCCTCGCCTCGGCCGTCTACAACCAGGCCGCCCTCATTGCCTCCGACCTAGGGCTGCCCGACCTCGCGCGGAAGATGTGCCACCAGCACGCCGCCGCCTACCTCCACGCCACCCCCCTGCCCGGCATGACCGCGATCCGCGCCCTCGAACCCGTGGTGAACCTCGCCCGCCTCCAGATCCGCGCGGGCGCCGCCGACGACGGGCGCCACCGTCTGCTGCACCTCTTCGACGCCGTCACCAAAGGCACCAGCGCTCAGTTCGAGGGGGTCCACGTCCCGGCCGACCTCACCCTCACCGACAGCGACCGCCACGAGGTGCGCACCTGGCTGTGGAAGGTAGTCCTGGCCGACGGCACCCGCACCCTGACCACGGCCGGCCGCTGGGCGGAGGCGCTGGCCCACATCGAGGAACACCGGGGCATCGGGCAGCGCATGCTGGACGGCCGCCAGGTCGCCGTCCTGGCCGCACTCAGCCACACCCCCACCGACGCCGCAGCGCTCATCACCATGACCACACCCGGAGAACGCTGGGAGAACGCCGTCACCGGCTGCCTCGACGTGATGTGCAGAAAGGCCCTTCGCGGCCCGGCCGTACCCCTCCTCGACACGCTGGTCGAGGACTACGTCGAGCACCAACCCGACCAGGGCATGACCGTCTTCGATACGCGCCTCGGCCTGACGATCCTGGGCCTGCTGGAGCCGCACCAGGAAGACGCAGCGCACCGGATGGTTGCAGAGCTCCACCGCCGGGCCGCCGCGGCGACCGACGGCTACGCCGCTCGCGAGTGTTTGGCTGACCACCGGTTCACCAGCCTCGCCGAGCCGCACCAGATCGAGGCGGCCCGACAGCTTGTCCGTGCATGCGCGCTGGGCAGCGGCAGCCTCCCCGAGCCCTGGCTCGCAAGGATGACAGAGGCATTGCGGGGCAGCGACGAGGTGATCCGCGCCAGCGTCGGACACTCCCGCCCACAGCAGGAGGGACTGGTGCACCGGGCTGAGGCGTAACGCCTGGGCAGCCAGAGCAGCCCACCCTGCCCGGCGTCGAGCACCAGGGGAGCCAGGGCGCGTAGCGACGCTCATCGTCGGTAGAGGGCTCTATGAGCGACGAACGGAACAGGTAGGAGAGAGGCCAGACACAGCACGTCCCGCGAGTCGGCTCGCCGATCACCTCAACCTCTCTACGCTGGAGCACCATGAGGAAGGTCGCCATCGTCGGCTGCGGAGGCAGTGGCAAGTCCCACGTGGCCCGTGAGCTCGGCAGGGTCCTCGACGCCCCGGTGACGCACCTCGACGCCGCGTTCTACGACGACCAGTGGAACGCGTTGCCCATGAACAAGTTCACCGACGTGCAGCGCGAGCTGGTCTCGCAGCCGCGGTGGGTGATCGACGGCAACTACAACTCGACGCTGCAGGTACGGCTCGAAGCCTGCGACACGGTGGTCCTGATGGACGTGTCGACCGTGGCGGCCCTGTACGGGATCTTCTCCCGGCAGATCCGGCACGGGGCCGGCCACAAGGGCAACGGAGTGCACAACCGCATCCACTGGGGCGTGATCAAGTACATCGCCACGTACCGGCGCAAGATGCGACCCCGCGTGATGGCGAAGATCGAGGAGTTCGGCGCGGGCGCCGACGTGGTGTTGCTGGCCACCCGGCTCCAAACGCGCCGCTGGTTGCGGAGAAGGTGGCCGTCGAGCAGTCCTGACCGGCTCGCGCCCCCTGTCTGGGGGCGCGGGATGAACGAGCCCAATCCGTTTGTCGCGGACGATGGCATAGCGGTGGGGACTCCAGAAGATTTGGCGCGAGCCAGCATCCTGCTCGCCCCGAGGCAGAAACATGACTTCCGCGCGCACGGCAAGCAGACGGTCTGCTGAGGGCTTGGCGAGCGGCTACACCAGGACAGGGAGCGACGCGAGCCCGCGAACGAGACGGGTGTGCCGCCACGCCAGTCGATCAGACGGAACGGCAAGTCGAACCTCGGGGAACCGCGTCAGGATCATCCGTAGGGCGATCTCAGCCTCGGCCTTGGCGAGAGGAGCGCCGACGCAGCGGTGGATGCCGTGGCCGAAGCTGAGATGGGCAGCGGTGTCTCGCTCCAGGTCGAGAATGTCCGGCGAGGGGAACCGTTTCGGGTCCCGGTTGGCTGCTCCGAGAGCGACCAGCACCGGTACACCGGCCGGGATGTCCGTGGCGCCGAGCCTGACCGCTTCGGTGGTGAAGCGGAATGTGGCTGTACTGACAGGGGACTCGAACCGAAGCAGCTCGTCGAGCACAGCAGGGACGTCGTCTGGATTCTCCCGAAGACGATGCAGCTGTGCCGGGTGCTGAAGCAGCGCCAGGACGGCGTTGCCGAGGAAGTTGGTGGTGGTCTCGTGCCCGGCTACGAGCAGCAGCGCCGCGAGAGAGACCAGTTCTTCCTCGCTCAGGTGATCGTCTCCGTCGCGAGCCGAGATGAGCCGGTCAAGCAAAGAGGTACCGGGGGACAGGCGCTTGGCGGCGATAAGGCTGGTCATGTAATCGGCCATCGAATGCGAGGCCGCGTCGACGACGTCAGGTCTTCCCGCCGCGAACAGTTCTGCGGACCACCGCTGGATGTCGGACCGGTCTCCCTCCGGTACTCCGAGTAGCTCGCAGATCACCAGGACCGGTAGGGGGACCGCGAGGCCGGCCACGAAGTCGAACTGCTCGCCGACGGGCCACTGATCCAGCAGCTCCTCGGTGACCTGGGCAATGAAGGGACGGAGCTTCGTGACGGCTCCGGTCGTGAACGCCTTGGTTACCAGCTTGCGCAGCCGGGTGTGCTGCGGTGGGTCGCTGGCGAGCATGGTGTGAGCCACAGCAGGGTGTAGCCGACGCTGTGTGCCCTTACCGGCGAAGAATGCGGCTGTGTCCTTCGATAGCCGAGCGTCGCCGAGGGCTTCCCGGGCTTCCGCGTAGCCAGTGACCAGGTAGCTGGTACGCCCGCCGGAGCCCGCGGGCACGGGCTGTACCGGACACGTGGACCGCATGGCCGCGTACGTGGGGTAGGGGTCCTGGGCGAAGCGGGGGTCCTGCGTCGGGTCGGTCATGCTCTCAGGCTCCAACCAGTTCTGGCCGGCCATCGTCTCTGACACGCCCGACACGGTTGACGTAAGCGTCAGCTACCAGAAGGAGCCACTCCGTGGCTGCCCGCAGATCCTTCCGGGAGGCGGCACCCGCGGCTGGCGGGGCGACGTCGTCGGCGACGCGGCCTGTTTTCAAGCCAGCCAGCGCTGCCTTCACGACAGCCGCCTCGACTGCCGCAGCACGTTCCTCTGTCCCAGTGCCGAAAGCGTCCTGGGCCGCCTCCTGTACTGCCCGGGGTCGGAACGCCCGAAGGGCGAGGTTGCCGTCGCTGATCTCTATGACCCGCCGCTGGAGCAGGAAGTCCGAGTCGTTCGAAGAGTCCTGGGCATCGTCTGCGGCGGTCAGGACGATCTCGGGCATCGCAGCTGAGAGATCCTGCCAGAGGGAGCTGAGCGCCTCGAAGGACTGCGCCTCCCATCGGCGGCGGCGGGCATGACTGAGCGGGTAGACCACAGCAGGCAGAGTGAGGCCAAGGCAGATCAGGAGGACGGCGAGTGCTGGCGAGGTCACGCTGAAGACGCACGGCATGGTCACGAGTGACGAGCATTCCGGGTGGTCGGGTATGAGGTGGAGACCCAGACCCAGATCGAGGAGCCGCGTCAGCTTGTACGCCGTGTAGACGAGCGCGAATCCGCAGCCGCCCGCTGCCAACCGGAGACCGATTCGTACGCTGCTGCGGCGCGTTGACTTCGACTGGCGCACGACTTGCACCAGGAAGTCGACGACGGCGAAGCTCAGGTAGGAGATGTACAGGAGCAGGTAGAGCGCGTACGCCTGCGGAGAGCGGTGGGCCATCTGCTCGTAGGCGAACAGGATGGTCATGCCGAAGGCCGACCCGGCGAGGAGGAAGAGGCGCAGTCGGATCCGGCGCTGTGCCTCTGCGGGCTCGAGGTTGAGCTGGAAGGAGACGGCCAGGACTGCCGTGGCGGCTGCCACCGAGGCGCAGTTGCTCAGCAACCGGGCGACGTGCGGTACTGCCGTCTCGGCAGCGTCCTCGAACAGCGGTGCGTAGGAGGCGAAGGCCAAGGCGAACGACGCGAGGAGCGCACCCATGGCCCACGTCCCGGTCGGACGTGGCGTGCCTCGCCCGAGCACCCAATAGCCGGAAGCCGCAGCGAGCAGGAAGGCCATGCCGAGGAAGACGGTGTTCATCGTGAGCGGAACCGCCGCTTCCTGATGGGCTGGGCAAAGAGTGCGTCCCAGCTGTCCGGCCCCTTCTTCGGCCGCAGAGAGGGAGATTCACGCTCGCGATAGATGCGCTGGCGGATGACCGTCGCCATCATCTCCGCTTCCCGTTCGTCGGCCGTCGAGTAGCTCGTGCGCCCGGACATGCGCGTCACCAGCGTGGGGTTCACACCGAGGATGCGGGCCATGTCCGTGTCGACCTCCAGACTCCCCGGGTGGTCGTAGTACACGTGGCACAGCTCGTGAGTCAGGATGTGTCTCTGGTGGTGGATAGACGTACCTTCCTCGTAGTAAAGGAGGTCGACCGTCGGGGTTTCGATCCTTATCCCACATGGCGCGTCAACTGCGCCGAGCGTATTCAGCGGCGCCATGACGATCGGCTTGCCGCGGAGATCTGCTATCGCGTCACGCAAATCACGCGTGCTGAAGCGGTGTGGCAGGGACAGTAGATCAACCTGCTCCTCACACGATGTGCGAAGTCGACTCTCGTCGATTTCTGGCAAAGGCACGCAAGTCCCCCTCCTCGGTTTCGGCGGTGCGCCAACTCGCTAGTGAGTACCAGCGATGAGGATGCCAAGCGGAAGGCGGAACTCACACTTCCGGGAACCGAGAGTTCCGGTTACGAAGGGTGATCGTGAGAAGCGCTGGAGCTGTGGATGGCGAGTTTCCCGGGCGTGGTCCGAGCGAGTTTGCGCTCGCTATCTCGGGGTGGAGGGTGCGACGTCGCAAGTAATTGAAGGATCGACTACCCGTTATGTCTGACTACGCTGAATGACTGACTCATGATCATTCGTCAGGCATTTCATGCAGGTTGTGGTGTACGTCACTCAATAGCGGCCCCTAGTCTCGCGTTATGGATTCTCGGGGCGGGCGGGATGAAGGTGGTGAACCCGTCGGCGAGTCTCTGCCTGAGCTGTTACGGGCGTGGCGTAGACGGGCGAATCCTCGACGAATCCCGGGCTTGGTGTCTACCGGGCGCCGGGGTGACGGACTCACGCAGCGTGACGTGGCCCGCCTGACGGGAGTCAGTGAGCGTTGGTATCGCGAGCTGGAGCGCGGCAATGAAGCCCAGTACTCGTCCGACTTCCTCGATCGGATCTCATCAGTGCTCGGGCTGAGCCCCGCCGAGCGTCGCGCGCTGTACTTGAGAGCCGTCGGCCGCCCTCCAGCGCTTGCTGTCGTGCTGGAGGCGGACAGGGCTGCGGAAGTGGACGAGTTTCTACTCCAGCGGTTTTTGGACGGTCAGATTCCCAATCCGGCCTTCGCGACGGACCTCGCGTGGAACGTGATCGGCTATAACGGTCCGCTGGTGGATTGGTTCCCCTGGGTCACTTACCGGGCCAATCAGATGAGATGGGCACTTCTGGACCCGGAGGCCCGCGAGCAACTCGTGAACTGGGAGCAGGACTGGGCGCGCCCATTTCTTGGGCAGATTCGCTATGAGCGCGCGCATCACCCGGAGAACGAGGCGCTGCGGCAACTGGAGCGCGACATTCTCGTGGAATCTCCGGCCGCACGGGAGATGTGGGAGCGGCGCGAGATGGCCGAGCATTCCCACGGTGACTTCCGCCGGCTCAGGCTTCCGTACCACCAGGGGCGGGAGGTCGCGATCCGCATCGTCGCATTGCGGCCGATGCGTAGTGATCACCTTCGGGTGGTCGTGCTGATGGAAGTCGACGAAGGCGGCGTCGGCTCCTGAGTGCCAGGAGGGGCATGCTCCGGAATGAAACCCAGATGTCCTCACTCGTCGTCGAGCAGCCCTGATTCGTCCGCCTCGTCCGGCATGCCCTCAAGTCGACGGGCTTGGTCGATCACGGTGTTCAGCATGTTCAGGCTGGACGCGCTGAGTCCGTTAGCGCGCAAGGCGACCCGGCGCACCCCCTGGTCGAGCATGGCGGCGATCACCTGGATCTCCGCGCGCTGCCGCTCGGCCTCCGCCTCGTCGAAGAAGTAGCCCGCACTCACCCCGAAGAACCCAGCCAGAGCCCGGATGGTCTGCATCTTCGGGTTCGTGTTGGTCCCGGTTCGAAGTTGCTGGATGGCGCTTGCGGAGATGGTCACGCCTGATGTGTCGCGGATGCCCTGGGACACCTCCGCGTACGTGTACGGGCTGCGCCCCTTCGGGTGCACCTCCCGGAACAAGTAGTCGAGCAGCTCCGCAAAGGTGCGCTCGTTCCTCTCGGTCATCTCCAGCCCTTCGTCATGCCCACCATCGTATCCACTTCAGTGGTGATCATGACCAGGGCGCTATGTGTATCGACATTGCAGTTGACGGAAGTGCGCAACTGCGGTGTACGTTAACGCTTGGAGTCGTCCAGTGCAGTGTTCAGCGCCTGGTCAGGGCATGTGGAGAGGCTGGACTTGTGTCAGGGCTCGCCATATGGTCCTGCTCCGCGCAAGGGAAACCGGTCGGGTGAGCCAGGAGGGGAGGGGGGATGTACGCACACGGGCCATGAGCCCGCAGGGGCGAAGGAGACCGGCGCCCGGGAGCTACCAACTCCCGAGGCGTCGGGCCGACAACCCCGAGGGGCATCGATTCACATCTCGCGGGCGGCGGGGCTTTTGCACGAGAACCGCCGCACCGCGTTCCTACGAACAACGGAGTATCACATGCTCGCCACGCCGAGCGTCAACCCGGCCTGCCCGGATACCCAACGACAGCACCGTCTCGCTGCTCAGCTAGCAGAGATGATCCCGGGCGCGACCACGATCCGAGTCAGCCTCACCGACCCGAGCCGGGCATGGCCACACCCGCGTGCCGCTATCCGGGACGAGGGCGGGAAGACCCTGGAGGTGAGCCGGACGACGGCGACGGTCGCTGCGCGCTGGATCCTGCGGGTCTGGCCGGAGGCGGACTGGACCCGGCCGCACACCTTCGACATCCAGCGGGCTGCCCTCACCGGCAGCGAGGTCGCCGCCGGTCGGAGCCGCTGACATGGCCCGGATACGCACCATCAAGCCGGAGGCGTTCTTCTCCGAGTCGCTCGCCGAAGTGAGCGTCGAGGCCGAGCGGACCTTCTTCGGCCTCCTCACGCAGGCCGACGACCACGGACGGCACCGCGACAACGCCGCGATCATCGCTGGGCTCCTGTGGCCCCTGCGCGCCGAGCACACCTCGGTCCACGTCGAGGACGATCTCCACCAGCTCGCGAGCGCCGGCCTGATCTGCCGGTACACCGGCTGCGACGGCCGCCGCTACCTCCACATCGTGACCTGGTCCGAGCACCAGAAGATCGACAAGCCGAGCCAGTCCCGCCTGCCCTCGTGCCCGCAGCACCAGGCTGCCGGCCGGTGCGGCCCCTGCAAGGGCAACTGCACAAAGCAGACCGAGGGCTCGCCCACCACTCCCGGAGGACTCGCCGAGACCTCGCCGAACTTTCCCCGACCCCTCGATCTGCCCGCCCAGGCCACCTCGACGTCTTCCGGGTGCGTGATCGTGTCCCCGGTCGACCGGCAGGCGGCCGCCGATCACCTGGTCGGCGTCCCTGGCCGCTCCGGAGCGGAAACCCCAGGTCAGGAGGCATTCCCCGAGGCCTCCTCGAACCTTCCCCGAAGCCTGCCCGAAGGCTCGGCGCCTGGATCTAGGATCTTGGATCCTGGATCTTCTCTCCCTACGGGGCGCACAGCGCCCGCAGCCGGCATCTCCGCCAAGGACCTGGTCGGGGAGTACGTCGCCGGGTGCGACCAGCGCCCCCCGAGCGACGTGATCGGGCACCTCGGGCGGATCATCAAGAAGCTCCTGGACGAGGGCATCGCACCGGCGCACATTCGAGCCGGGCTGGCGAATTTCACGGCCAACCCGAAGCACCCGAGCGTGCTGACCAGCATGGTCAACGAGGCGATGAACGCTCGCCCCGGCGGTTTGGCGCGGCCGGGAATCCGGCCTAACGTGCCCGCCCACCAGGCGTGGACCAACCCGGCCAACGCGTCTGCCGCCTACGCCGAGGAGCTGTGATGCACACCCGTCACCGCGAACCGCAGCTCCTCGGCAACGAAGCCACGCTGGAGCGCATGGCCAGGATCCTGGCTGCCCGCAACATTGACCCGGCCGACGCCGCGCTGCCGGACGACACCGAGCCCTTCTCGCCGCTTGACGCCCTGCTCGCCGGGATGCCCCCGCGCTATCAAGCGGCTGTAGCCGACCACCCCACGGTCCTGGAGTGGGTCCGGAAGGTCACCGACGCGGCCGTCGCCCCCAGCCGAGGAGCCCGACGACAGGTCACCACCGGACCTAGCCTGCTGATGGCCGGGGTCGTCGGCGCGGGCAAGACACACCAGGCGTACGGCGCAGTCCGAGCGCTGGTCAGCAGCGGGGTCGGTGTTCGCTGGCGCGCGACCACCGCTGCCGACCTCTACGCCGATCTCCGCCCCCGGCCCGGGGTCGACAGCGAGCGGGAACTGGCGGCGGTCAGCTGCTGCCCGCTGCTGATCATCGACGACCTCGGCGCGGCCAAGGCGAGCGAGTGGGTCGAGGAAGTGACGTACCGGCTGATCAACCGGCGGTACAACTACGAACTCCCCACGCTGATCACGACCAACCTGGCGATCAAGGACCTGCGCTCCTACCTCGGGGATCGCGTCGCCAGCAGGCTCGCGCAGATGACCACCCGAGTCGAGTTCGAGGCCGTCGACCGCAGACGCCACAGCGCCGCCGCCTGACCCACCGCAGGCCACCCCGTCGGACCGCGTCCTCGCAGCGCCGTCCCCCGGGCACCTACCGCCAGCGCACCTCTCCGCCGACGCCCCTGCGCGCGGAGAGCGATCGGAGCACCCCGCATGACCAGCACGATGAACGGCCCTGTCCACCACCGTCAGCTCGGCGACCAGACCTGGCAGGCCGACGCCGTCTGCCAGAGCACCGAGTACAACCCGGTGGACCCCGAAGTCTTCTTCCCCGAACCCGATGAGACCACCAAGATCGCCACGGCCAAAGCCCTGTGCGGCCAGTGCCCGGTCCGCCGAACCTGCCTGGACGCCGCTCTCGAAGGGGGTGACACAGACGGGATCCGTGGCGGCCTGACGGAGGAGGAGCGCGGGCCGCTGCACGACAAGCTCGCCAGCCGCCTCGACTACAGCCGCGTCAATGCCACCATCGCCGGGCGCGACGTGCACCTCACCCATGCGGAGCGCCGCGCGGTCGAGTACGCGGCCTACCGCCACGGGGTGAGCGAGCAGCGCCTGGCCTGGCTTCTGAAGGTCACCGAGGAGCACGCCAAAAAGCGATACCGCGAGATTCGCCGGGCCGAGCGAAACCGAACCCTGAACCAGCCCACCACGAACACCCCATCCCCCGAGACCAGCGGCGAGCGCCTGATCCGCGACGACTTCGGGACGGCGGCATGAACACCGCAAGCGCGCCGAAGACGGTGCACATATCCGGGTGGGACCGCGCGGCTGTCGTGGTCCTCGGGGGCGCGGGATGCGCGCTCTCGTACGACGCCCTGCAGCAGATGGCCGTCGCCATCCATATCCGAGGCTTCCTTACCTACCTGTTCCCCCTGGTGATCGACGGGTTCATTGCCTACGGCATCCGAGCCCTCCTGGTCCTGCGCAACGCACCCCTGCGCGCCCGGCTCTACGTCTGGACGCTCTTCGGCACGGCCACCGCCGCCAGCATCTGGGCCAACGCACTCCACGCGGTGCGCATCAACCAGGACACGGTCGCCGACACCGGCCTCCGGCTCGGTGACGCGGTGGTCGCGGTGCTCTCCACCATCGCCCCGCTCGCACTGGCCGGAGCAGTCCACCTCTACATCCTCATTGCCCGGGGCCCGGTCAAGGGCACTGACCGGCAGAACGTCGGTCAGCGCGGTCACCTCGGTCAGACCGACCGGGGTGACGACATCGAGGTCACCCGGACCGGCCGAGCCGGTCAGCAGCGGTCAGCGGCCGGTCAGGTCAAGTCCGGTCAGCCGGTCACCGCTCTGACCGACCGGCTGCCGCTGTCCCCGACCGACGAGGACACCGCCACCCGGTCAGCGACCGGAGACTCGACCCCAGCCACCAGCGGCCAGTCGGTCACCGACCACCGCAACTGGAGCCACGGTGCCCCTGACCTGCCGGGACAGGCGGACAAGGGGCGGACGGTCGCTGACCGCCCCGACAGTGCGGCCCCGGTCGGTGATGGCCAGGGCAGCCCGGCGGCGGTCATTGCCCCGCCGGTCACCTCGCCGCCGGTCACTGACCGGGCCGCTCGGCCGACTGATGACCGGCGTCCTGACCCAGACACCGAGGAGCTGCTGAAGATCGCCCGGTCGGCGGTCAGGGCCGAGGACAAACTGACCCGCAAGGTGGTCGCCCAGGCGATCCGAGGTCAGCAGATCCCGCTGTCCAGCGACACCCTGACCGCGCTGATGGCCCAGCTGCGCGAGCAGCACCGCCAGCCGGTCACCTCCTCCCGGCCCTGACCGAACATCCACGGAGTGGGTGACCAAGCCGGTCACCCCGGCCGGTCACCCGCTCCGCATGTCTCCGAGACACCCCGCCACAGCAGAAGCGGAGAGCACCCGATGCGCACTCACCCGGCCACGCCCGCCGAAGTCGACTCCTGGCTGACCGTCCTGCACCAGCACGGACACCTCCACCGCGCCCAGTCCGGCCCCGACACCACCTGGATCGTTCAACGCGAGCAGCCCGACCGGCCCTGGACCCTGCACCACCCCGTCCTGGCCATGGACTGGATCGAGGGACTCGTCCGCGAAATCCAGCAGCAGGACCCGGAGACGAGCCGGTGAACACCAACGACCCGGTGGCCACCCCCGCTGGACAGCATCGTGACCCCACCACGGCTCCTGGCGGAGCAAGCTATCGCGTACGACGGTCCTACGGCCCGTCGTACGCACTTGCCCCCGCCCGGGAGGGCGGGGGCAGCCCGGCTGGTCCCCGAGCGAGGGCGCACGGGGACCAGCCGGGCAACCGGCACCAGGGGGCGCCGGTCATCGGGGGAGAAGCAGATGACCCTGCCGACCGCGAGCAGCCGAGCCCGAGCACGCCCGCCTTCCCCGACCGCACCCCGCGCCGCCGTAGCCGCAACCCGAGCGAGCGCGCCCGCAAGACGACCACCCGCCTCTCCGACACCGAGAAAGCCGAGATCACCGACGCCGCCACCCAGCACGGCGTCACCGTAGCCCGCTTCCTCGCCACCGCCGGCCTGAGCGCCGCCCGCGGACGTGCCGCCGTGCACAGCAACGACCAGCTCGACACCGCCATCGATGAACTCGCCGCTCTACGCACCGCGCTGGCCCGGATCGGCAACAACATCAACCAGATCGCCTTCGTCCTCAACAGCGGTGGCCAGCCGCGCGCCGGTGAACTCGAACACGCTCTGGGCACGCTGACCGGACTTCTCGCCCGCGTCGATGACGCGGCGAACGACCTGGTGACCCGGCGGCTGTGATGGTTCCCGACATCGGACGCGGCTCCCGCACCCACGGCCTCCTCGTCTACCTGTACGGCCCCGGACGGCGCGAGGAGCACACCGACGCGCACCTCGTCGGCTCTTGGGACGGCTTCGCCCCCGACCCTGGCCTCGACCCCGACCCGAAGGTCACCCTCGCCCGGCTCACCGCCGCCCTGGACCTGCGGGTCAAGCAGGCCGGCGACCGCGCGCCCACCAAGCACGTCTGGCACTGCTCAGTCCGCACCGCCCCCGGCGACCGGCGGCTGGACGACGAGGAGTGGAACGCCGTCGCCCAGCGCATCGTCCACGCCACCGGCATCGCCTCGGCCGGAGACCCCGACGGCTGCCGGTGGATCGCCGTCCGCCACGCGGAGGACCACATCCACATCGTCGCCACCCTCATACGCGGCGACCTGCGCAACCCGCGCCTGAACTACGACTTCAACAAGGCCCAGGCCGAATGCCGCCGCATCGAGCAGGAGATGGGCCTGCGGCGCCTGAACGCCGGCGACGGAACCGCAGCGAAGAATCCCAGCAGCGCCGAGAAGTTCAAGGCCGAGCGCACCGGCCGCCCGGAGACCTCGCGCGAGACGCTCCGTGAGGCCGTTCGTCGAGCCGTGGCGGGAGCGGATTCGGAGGAGGAGTTCTTCACGCGGCTCCGAGAGGTGGGGGTGCGGGTGAAACTGCGGCACGCTCCGTCCGGTGACGCGCTCGGCTACAACGTGGCCCTGCCCGGCGACCGCAACCGCCACGGAGACCCGGTCTGGTACCCCGGCTCCAAACTGGCCCCCGACCTCTCGCTGCCGAAGATCCGCCTACGTCTGACCGAAGGAGCCGCCGAGCCGAGCCCGCCCTCCGTCACCACTGACCGGACCAACTGGTCACCGCCCGCCCGTCAACGACGCAACGCCACCGTCATCGCCGAGCGCTCGGCCACACTCCTGGAACGCGACGAGGACGGCGAGGCCGCCGCCCAGCTCGTCGGCGTCGGAGAACTCCTTGACGCGGTGGCCCAGACCTCACCGGCCACCACGCGCGCCGAGCTGGCCGCCGCAGCTCGCGCCTTCGAGCGGGCGACCCGCAGCCACGTCCGCGCCGAACGCGCCGACACCCGGGCCCTCCGCTCAGCCGCCCGGGGCATCGTCCAGGCCGGCGGGGCGCTCGGCCGAGGCGAGGACGGCGGCACCACCGCCATGCTCGTCTCCACCCTCGTCCTGGTCACCCTCGCCGCCGCCCGCTGGCACTCCGCGCGCGGACACGCCCAGCAGGCCCACGCCTCCCGACAAGCCGCCGCGCACCTGCGCACCGCCTACCGGCAGACCGCCGCCACGCCGATACGAGTGCTGCACGACCAAGGTCGGGCCCTTCCAAAAGCCCAGCGCCGCACGCACGAAGCCACCCTTCGCGCCGTCCTGCCGGAGAAGGTCGTACGGGCTGGGGGCATGGAAGCGAGGACCGACGCCTTGGTCGCCACCCTCGCCCAGGCCGAGCGGGCGGGCCACGACTCCGAAGCCCTCCTGCGCCAGGCCATCGACATGCGCGAACTCGAAAGCGCCGATGACGTGAGCGACGTCCTGGTCTGGCGCCTGCGGCGCATCGCCCAGCTCCCGGCACACCCGGGCGAAGGTGCCCGTCGTCCGCAGGCCGCCACCCGCCAGGCCACCACGCCGAGCAACCGCACCAGTGAACGAAACGCGACGGCAGCCGCACCGCTTGGGACTGTTCAAGACCCAAACCGCCGCTCGTCACGTCGCTGACCAGGTCGAACCGGTAGTCGACCACCGACCGAGCGGACGCTGCGAAATGAATGGACAGCTGGTTCCACCGGCTGTTACGGATGAAGACAGGACCGACAACCGGGAGATGACGCTCGTGCTCAGAACCACCACCCGCACCACGGAGCCGGCACCCACGCTGCCCGTCCTCCCCACTGGTACCGACCCCCTGCTGCAGCTCCAGGCCGAGACGCGGCCGGCCGACGGCCCCGGGGCGATTCGCTGCGTCGGCCACTCACGCGAACTCGCTCTCGGGGGCATCCCCGTGATGTGCTCCGCCTGCCGTGCCCGGCGCGACTGGCTGCTCATCAACCACGGGCGCAACGTCTGGGTCCGCTGCCGGTGCGGCAACCAGTGGCTCGAGCCCGAGATCAGCCGCGCCGACTTCGACGTCCTGGTCGGCGGCCCGCACGGGACGACCTACCCGAGTGTCGAGGCGGGCTTGACCGCGCTCGGGTACGACGGCGTCTTCGCTGGCATCTACCTGGAGTAGGCGCGCACCGGCGGCAGTGGGGATCTGGCTGAAGAACGCGCGGGCCGCCGCCCGACGCGCGGCTTGCGGTGCTTGAAGGTGTCGCGGTCGTAGCAGGTGCGGTCCTCGACCGCCTCGGTGAGCCGGCCGACGGCGTCGGGCGGGCGGCAGCATCGCTGCCGCCCGCACCGGAGCGACAGGAGCGGCAGAAGTGGAGGCCGCGGCGGGGGCGGCCGTCGTTAGGGGGAGGGCGGCCAGGGCGAAGGCGCATGAGGCGCGCAGCAGGTTTCTGATCACACAGCAGTGACTACTGGCCCCTGGGCGGTCGGTGAGGTAAGGACAGGCAGATCACCAATTCCCCTGCGCCGCTTGTCTGGACGGGTGTACTTTTTGCCCATCGCCGCCGCCAAGGGCGGCCTGCTGCGCAGCTGGTGGAGACCGCGGTCTCTACCGGCAAGGCCCGAGTACGCCGCCCGCATCACACGGGGCGGGCACTCGGATTCCGCCTCCAGGCCACCGAAGCGACGCCGGGTCAACTTATCGACGGACCGCGGTCCTCGCTGGGCTGGCGCGGGTGCGCTGCGCTCTGATGACGCTCTGCTCGCGTACGTCGATCACCGGCTGCGATCCCGCCTCGCGCCGGCCAACGCGATTTGAGGCCATGTGAGCACCGTCGAAACCACCGATGACCTGCCCGACATCCAGGTTATCGACATCCGCTCCGGCGACCGTTCGACGCCATTCGAGCACCGCGTCGTGCCGGTCAGCCAGACCGCCAAGGCGATCAAGGCCCTCGAAAAGGGCCAGCCAGGTGGCCAGCTCACCGCCGACGCCATTCTCCGGATCGCGTACAGCGCGGTCGAGCCGGACCTCCTCGCCGACCTCCGCCCTGAGCTCCGCCGCGTCGAGACCGGTTGGCTGACCGTCATCAACTACCGCGCGTACACCCTGATGCTGTCCCCCGCGGTCGAGAACGACCGGCTCCTCGACCAGGTCCTCTACGCGGCCGACCCGAACACCGCGGCCCAGCAGCGGGTCCTTTCCATGCCCGCCGCGCACGAGACGAAGGCCGCTCTCGTCTACACCGAGCCGATGGGCGCCCTCATCGAAGCCGTCGACCTGGCGGCACGCAAGGTGAGGATGCAAAACAAGCAGGAAGTCGGCCGGCGAATTGTGGAGCGTCCGCTGACGGCCGTACCCGTTGCCTTCCTCAACCCCGGGCGCCACCCTGCCGAGGACCTGGGCCTCGTCGACGGGAACAGTCGTTGGGGGTCATGCACCGCCCTCGTCCCGGTCCCGACCGACGTCATCGACGCCAAGGATGAGGAGCGCCCTTCACTGCTCCCGTCGTACCTCATGAGTCTCCCCCTCGCTGACCGACGCAGCTTCGTCCGTGAGGTCATCAAGAAGGCGTACCGCGACATCAAGGCCGCCCCCGGCACGAGCAAGGCTGCCCGCGCCAAGCGCGACAAGGCCGCCAGGCTCCTCAACGCCATGACCGTCCCCGTGGAGGTCGTCATCGGCTACACCGACGACGCCCCGGACATGGGCATGCAGCGCTTCCCCGCCGCGGTCCGCTCCCTGCTGATGCGCATGAACATCGGAGTTAAAGAGTTCGCGCCCGCCTCGAAGAACAGCGTCACCGCCGAGGAGACCGTCACCGCTCTGTTCGACGAGGGCCAGCTCGGTGACAACGCCCAGGCCATCAAGGACGTCCTCCTCGGCCGCGTCGACATGACCGACCATATGAAGACCCTTGGCCTCAGTGCCCTTCGGGACCTCCGGTTCGCCTTCATCGCCCAGCAGCTCACCCGCAAGGAGCCACGGCTGAACGCGATTGCGGCTGCCAAGCTCGACAAGCGCGGCTTTTATGTCTCGGGTCGCAGCGGTCTGGTTGTCGAGCTCGGCCTGCGCGCGTACT
Organism: Streptomyces pratensis; assembly: GCF_016804005.1. Classification (GTDB taxonomy): domain Bacteria; phylum Actinomycetota; class Actinomycetes; order Streptomycetales; family Streptomycetaceae; genus Streptomyces; species Streptomyces pratensis_A. The sequence goes on from NZ_CP051486.1 coordinate 2,417,526, forward strand.
CCGCCTTCCTCGAAGAAAGCATCAAGCCCGTGCGCACCGCGCTGGAGGCCGGCGGTGGCTGTCTGTGGCAGGACCTCGTCAACCACGAGTGGACCGTCGAGAACATCGACAACGACCAGGCCGTGGACGGCCTCCTCCGGCGTACCGAGAACGGCGACATCCCCGCCAAGCTCCTCCTCGGCATGCTTGCCATGGTCGCCCTCGTCACCAGCGGGAACCTTCTGGCTGCCGGCGGTTCCGCCGAGCAGACCGTCGGCCACAAGGTCATGCGAAGCGGTATCGGCGCGGTCATCAAGGAGGTCCTTGGAAAGGAACATGGGCCGAAGGTCCTCGCCGACGCGATCAAGCGGGTGCGGCGCAACGAGCATCCGCGCTGGTGGGCCGACAAAGACTGGGTTGAGCACAACGACTGGAAGGGCAGCGACTTCAACGCCCACCTGCGTTACGCCGCCCTCCACGGGTTCAACCCCGAGGACGAGGCCAACGGGCTCTCCGGTACCGCTCGCGAGGAGAAGAAACTCACGGACTTCCAGGCGTCCCTCACCACGGCCTCCAACCACCTCGACGACCTGATCGAACTGCGCACGGAGAACGGCACCACCGACCGCCTCTCATGGGAGACCGTCGAAGCTTCCGATAAGCAGCTCCGCCGCATGAGCAGAATCCTCGACCGCATCTCCGAGGAGGAACTGCTCGGATGACCGACATCGTCTGGGCCGGCCTTGTGGCCATCACTGACACCCGGTACGCCATGCTCGCCCGGCTCGCCGGCCAGTGGCTCACCGAGGAGCGGCCCGATCCGGTCTCCATCGGCGAGAACTTCGAGTACGAGGACAAGGCCATCTACATCGTGGCCAACCGGGAGGGCCTCGCCTGCTACTGCGGACAGACCGCCCCGACGCGGATGCTGCCCCGCGGGGCCGCCGCGACCAGGGTCCACCAGCACGTCAGCCGCACCAGGTCGAAGAAGGAGGAGTGGGCCGAGTACTGGGTGATCCCGCTGAGCAGTGCAACCCCCGCCCACGTCGTCTCCGACCTGGAGAAAACCGTGGCCGCCCGCCTCGGAATCCCCCTCGTGCACCGGGCGCGCGTCCCCCGCCGACGCGCCTGACCTCCGACCGACGCCCCGAAGTACAGCTGGGCCCCGCACCCTCCCCCCGGTGCGGGCCCAGTTGCGGTGTCAGTGCCCGCTGCCATCATCCGCCTATGAGCGTGAGCCCGAAGGTGGCCCGGTCCACCCTTGTGGAGCTGACGCACGGCTGTGCCGTCCCCATCTGTTCTACGGCCCTGACCATGCGTGGCACGTTCGTCCGTCACGGGCACGTTCTCGTCGGCGACGTAGCCCTGCGAGGCCTCAAAGCCAAGGGCTCTTGGGGCTTCGACGAGAGGGAGGTACGCCGTGCCGCCCAGGCACTCATGGACTTACCGGTCGACGCACAGGACCTGGTGCAGATCGAGCTCCCCGTGAGCCGCCCCTCGGAGAGCTACTCCCGCAGAGACCTGGGCGGCCCCACGGGCTCACTCTAGAGCAGTTCAAGAGACGTGCCGGCGACAGCACCGTCGCGGCTACGAGACCGCTGAGTCTCCTGTCGTGGTCCGGCAGCCACTGGCTGCTGCCCCAGGCCTACTGTGATCTGCTGGACCGCTGGGAGAGCCTGGAGAAGGAGCTCACCGCCGCAGCCCGCCAGTGTTCCTCCTGCGGTAAGCAAGGACCCGCCAGCAGAGACTGGCGAGTGCCCAGCACGACCGGGTGCATCACCATGTGCCCGCCGTGCTCAATTTCCTCCCATCCAGCCTACGCAGGGCATCTTCATGGTGTCGCCTACACCTCGTTGCGCAGTACGCACCGCGCCTCCGACTACTTATGCCGGCTGTGCAAAGCCAGCCAGGCCTCAGTGCGGGACCACTGCCACGACCACGGCTACGTACGCGGGCCCCTGTGCGCGCGCTGCAACGGCGCTGAAGGCTCAGGCCGGCGCTTCCTCGACCGGGACGGAAGCGTCCGCCATCTCCTCCAGTGCGCTGCCTACTACCGGGAACGGACACTTCCTCGCCGATATCAGAGTGCGGTGGCCGCCTCCTACCTCGAGGCGGCCGAAGGGCACGGGCACCCTTACATCCAGCACGTCTTGCTCACCGATGACGGATCGACGAGGTTCACCGTCAGCTGTTACACCCACCACACCTGTAAGTGGACCCGCGAACTGAGCCCAGAAGAGATCGCTGCGTTGGTCAGGCAGTTCGTTGAGAATCGACTATCCACGGAGAAAGGCTCGCGCTCCGACAACCCTTACGTGACGTAAAAGCTCAACCGCGCCACCATCGCCCTCTCCTGCCGCCGACGGCAGGGGGCGGTGTTGCAGGGGCAGGTTGCTGGGAAGCAGCGGTGGCAGCGTTCTGCCATGTTCGTCGCAGGGCGTCGGGCAGTTCTGGGAAGTCAGTGTTGTGGTGGGCCATGTATTCGGCGATCGCCGGCAAGGCGTTGTAGGTAATGGTGATCAGCCGATGGGCGAGGTCAAGCACATTGCCCTGGTAGCCGGTTCGCTTCAGTACGGGGGCGCCCGGGCCGCGGAAGAAGGTGATTGCATGGGCGGCCCGCTGAGGGCTGTTCTCGAGCAGGCTCTGCAATGCGTTCACGCCCCATGCTTCGTTGCCGCCGTTCAAGGCCATGGAGGCTAGGCGTGCCTTTGGCGCATGCATTCCGATGAAGGACCTCAGGGCCGCTGCCTCGGCATAGCCGCTGTCGCGGCTTGTGAGACTCATTGCCAGCCGCTCGCTGGTGCGGACGGCCTGCTCTCTGATTGATTCGATGTCCTCCAAGGCCGTCAGCACCCGGACCTGTGGATCCAACGCAGTCTGGGCAGCAGCGGTGACGGTCTCGATAGCAGTTCTGGAAGCGTCGGAGTCGTGCCCGGGTAGGGCGGCGGGTGGGGCCCACAAGATGGCAGGGAGTGGGGGGAGAATAGTGGTGCGTGCATCGGTGAGGGTGGGGAAGGCCGCAACGCCGGCAGCGCCATTGAGGGCAGCTGCCTGGGAGGCGAGTTCAGAGGCAGAGGGCCGCGCGGCTGGGTCCTTGGACAGGGCTGCGGCAACCAGGGCGGCCAGTTGGCCGGGTATGCCGACGAGCTTGGGAACGCCGGTAACGATGCGGTACTCGATGCCCAAGGGCGCCCCAAAGGGATGCTGACCGGTGGCGGCGTAAGCGGTCAGCAGTCCCCAAGCAAACAGGTCCGAGGCGGTCGTGGTGGCGGCGCGCTCCAGCTGCTCAGGGGCCATCCAGCCTGGTGTTCCGGTGGTCATGCGGGTTGCGGTTACTGCGGTGGCGTCCAAGTGGTGCGCGATCCCGAAGTCCACTACGCGCGGGCCATCGGCGGCCAGGATCACGTTCGTGGGCTTGAGGTCGCGGTGGGCAACACCAGCGCGGTGAATACAGATCAGCGCATGCGCCGTCGCTGCAGCGAACGTCGCCAGAGAGGTGCCCGTGAGAGGGCCGTGGGCTTGGACATGCTCGGTCAGGGTGCTGCCTGCGACATAAGGGGTGGCCAGCCAGGGTCGGTCGGCCTGCGCGTCGGCGGCAGTCAGCTCAAGCAAGTACGGGCCGGAGATCTTGGTCAGGGTGGCGACCTCCCGTGCGAACCGGCGGCGGTGCACAGCATCGGACGCGAACTCCGGGTGGAGCACCTTCACCGCCACAGGCGTCGCGCCTGGCGGATGGGCCAAGTAGACCGTGCCCATGCCGCCGGCACCCAGGCGGCGCAGCGGCCGGTAGGGGCCTATCCGATCTGGTAGTCCAGCCATGTCCACTGCAGTGCCCTCCACGATGTCGCCATGGATCAGGCCGTGATCGTAATGCGTCAAGAGTGGGAGACGGCCTGTTGGGGAGCTGTAGGCCGCGGCCCTTGCATCTGAGACCTGCCTCTGCGGGTCCCGTGGTGCGGGCACACGCACCCCTCCAGGCGCTGGCCGCTGCGTACGGAACCACCCGCATCCTCTTCCCCAGCGATCAGCGGATGCGCGGTTCGACCCGCTGCTAGCGTTCCAGCCGTGACTTCTGCGCGCATATCCGGCCCCCTCGTGCCCGAAATTATCCGCACACTCCCCACGCCCGAGCTCGGGTTGCACCTGCTCGCCTCACTCGCCGGGAACGCGAGCATCAACTCCAACAACGTCCTGCGCGGCTTCCAGACCTCCTACGGCGGCGGGTACAGCGGCAACTCCTCGGAACCCGATCTCGACCGGCTCCTGCAACGAATCGCCGATGCGTGGGCGTGGCTCGTTTCGAAGGGCCTGATCGGACCACATCCGACCCAGGACCAGAACTGGAGCAGGGTCACCACCGAAGGCCGCGCCCTGGCTCAGGACCCGGCCGCGCTCCTGAAACTGCACGGCGCCGAGCGCCTGGCCGGCCCCTTGGACGAGGCGCTCACCAGGGCCCGCACCTACTTCAACCTCGGAGACTACGAGACCGCTTGCTTCGCTGCCATGAAGGCCGTCGAGGTAGCTGTACGCGACGCCGCTGGCCTGGCCAACGGGCTCACAGGCACCGCGCTGATGCAGCAAGCCTTCCAGCCCGAGAAGGGACCGCTGACCGACACCGAGAGCGAGCGCGGTGAGCAGGTTGGCATGATGAGCTTCTTCGCTGGCGCCTTCGGAGCCTTCCGCAACCCGGTGGGTCACCGCACGGTGCACTTCGACGACCCGATGGAAGCAGCCGAGATCATCCAGACCGCCGACCTCATGCTTCGCATCGTGCGCCGTGCCCAGAAGCGCAACTGCGCCGCCGACGCGTAGCAGCGGGGTACAGCGAGCGCACCGCCGCACCGCACGAATTATCGGAAGACCGACGGCACTTCACCCAGCTCAAGCCCGGTGATCTGCGGACCGCCCTACTGGCGTGTCAGACCCGGTCAAGATGATGGACGAACGACGTTATGACGTGGGGGGAGCGCTGTGAGCTTCACTGCCGTACACCTTGAGCGGGGCCGTCTGGACGCCTCTCTGCCGGATCTCGGCTGCGGCTGGGACTGGAATGCGATCCACCGCGTGCAGCCACCGGCCCGCCTGGCATGCCCGGAGTGTGGCCACGAGATGCACGCCAAGGTGTCGCCCTTGGGGGCTGCGTTTCTTCGCCCATGCGCCTATGGCTCCGACCTGCACGCTGGCGGAGGAGTCCATGGCCCACCACCTGCTCAAGCTAGAGCTCGCTCAGGCGGCCCGCGCGGCCGGATGGATGGCCGAGCTGGAGGTGAGCGGGCCGGACGGTCGTTGGCGGGCGGACGTCCTCGCTTCCACGGCCAAAAACCGGCGTGTCGCCCTGGAGGCACAGCTGGCGCCCATCACCGCCGCCAAGATTCGTGCCCGTACGGAGCGGATGGGGGCTTACGGTGTAGGGCCTACTGGTTCAGTGACCGCACTCGGGTTCCCTGGCTGGGCGGCCTTCCCTCGGTGCGGCTTATTCGGCAGGGCGAGGGCCTGGTCGCCGTCGAGCCCATGGCCCGGTTCACGGGTGCCTGCTGGGCCCCTGAGCCTTCCATGCCGCTCGCCGAGTTCGTGGGTAAGGTCCTCACCTCGCGGTTCGTCTCGCACACTCCACGCACCCCGCATTATCACGTGGGTCAGCCCATGCCGCTGCTATGGGTCCATCCCAAGTGCGTACTTGCGGAGGCTAAGAAGCTGGGGGAAGAGGAGAAGAAGCAGCGTGCGGCCCAGGAGGAGCAGGAACGTGCTGAGGAGCGGGGGTACGCCCGGCGGGCGGCCGCGCTCGCAGAATGTACGGCGCGCTCCGACCCGGACCGGGAGGCTCTGGCCCGGCACTCCGCCCGGCTGCCCGGGATCCAGCAAGCCATCGCCCAGACAGCCGACATGTTCCTCACCCGCGTGACTGTCGGCTGGAGTGTGGGAGATAGCCGCTACTCCAGCGGCATCCCGCTCGTCAACGACCACGGGAACCTGCTGGCTGTCTTCGACCCGCTCCCCCTGGCCGACGGCCCCTGTCCCGACTTCCTCCTGGACGTCGGGCTGCCGATGCTCTTCCCTACGGAGGAACGACGCGAGCGCTTTGAAGAGCACCGAGCCACTGGTGAGCGACTTCGTTCCCGGCGGGCTCTGGAACGGGATGCCTGACCTACACAGTCACGCTCCTCTGGGCGCCTCCCTGTCGGTGTGACGTCGACAAAGCCACGAGGCAGGAGTTCCGGAGGAATTCCGCAGTCTCGGCCTCCATATCCACGCCGCCGAGCAGCTGCGTGGGGGCGAGACGGTGAGCAGCATCGCGCATAGCGTCGGTGTCGCCTGCGGCGTGATGGGCTCGGCTTGACCCCTGAGACCGACGCGGGGTAGGTGCGAGCGTGAGCCGGACGGCTGCGGCAGCGCGGGAATGATGGAGACACCGCAGACCCGGTCGTGCCGTGTCAGTGGTCAGCTCTGAGTATGAGGCGGGGGCGGCGACCCGCCGGCCGGCTCGTCGCCCTCAGGCCTCCGCTCCCCCTCCGAGAGTGCCCCGGTGCGCCGGGTAGGCGACGTCCAAGGCGTGCATGACGGACATGTAGCGACCCAATTCCGCGGCCCAGTCAGGCTCGGTCAAGTAGTGGACTGTGTTGAGGGCGACAGCGGCCAAACCGGGTGCCCCCTCTGGTGTGATACCGCCGCATACGGCCCACTGTCGCCACATCACATCTGCGGTCAGCAGGGCGAGAATCTCCGGATCGGCCGAGGAGCGCCGCATCAGGTCGTGAAGAGCGCCGGTCGCCAACGTGCAGGTGTGCACGGCGTGGCATAGGGCCCGGTCGTCGGCCGTCTCGACGGTGCGCACCATGCCGGTAATGCCCTGAGCCCACGGGGACTGTGCCAGCAGGTCGGTCCCAGCAAGCTCAGCCTGTCGGTGCTCCTCACGGATGTGCTCGATCGCCTCGGTGTGGTTTGGCATGGCCTGTTTCATGGCTTCCAGCAACTCCTCGATCCCAAGGTCGGCGGCACCGCCGAGCAGCAGCCGGGCGCCGGGGGCCATCAGGGCCGGGTGGAAGACGTTCGGAAGAGCGTCCGGCGAGCGGGGCAGTTCGAGCCCGGCTTCGGCAGCGTGGGCGCGCAGAGTCTCGCCCAGGTCCCTCCGCGGCAAACGCCGATTCCTCAGCATCTTCGTGGCCGCGGCCTGTCTGGCTTTGAACGCCCGGTCGGAGTTCCCGGTTGGGATCTTGTCGACGCCCGCTCGCGCCAGCGGCCGGTTCAGACTCACGACCAGGGCCGCCCGCAGCCGCTGGGCGCTGTCATGGGTGCCATCGGCTGCCCACAAGTGCCACCCGGTCCACCCCATGCCGCGCCCCTGCCGCGCGGTGATCGACAAGTGCAGAGCCCGACGCAGGATGTGGGGCTGGATCGTGGAGGAGTCCGGCCCGAACCAGGCCGAGGGCTTGGGAAGCCAGCTGTTCTGTTGCCAGCGCTCAACTTGCGTCGGGGTGGCCTTGAGCCCATGTTCCTTGAGGGCTCGGACCAGGGCAAGGTGGGCGGTGGACGGCTTCGTGCGGGCCATGGTCAATTCCCCCGGTCCTGGCTGCCGACGGTCAGGACGGAGTACAGGGCGACGGCGGTTCCAATCGCACTCGCCCATGCCTCGCTCTGCGCGGCTGCGATGGCCGCAACCGTCACTAGGAGCAGCATGGACGAGCGCGGGCCGGCGCCTCCGCCGGCGTTGGTGTTCACGTACGTGGTCCCTTTCGTGAGGTCATGCTGCCGGGCATGCCCGGCAGTGCAGCCCGACCGTGTGGATCCGGGGGCCGGTGCCGCACCTCTAGGAGCTCACGACGCTTCTCGGAAGATGCAGGAAACTTCGCGGGGTTATCGTCGGTCACGGCGCTTCCGCACCATTGACCAGGGGTGACGCCGGTCAGGTCGGAGTGCTGCGGAAGCACGAAAACTGCACGGCGATCTAGCCCAAGACCGCTGAGTCCTATCGAGCAGCCGTCACACTCGCGTCACTTCTGATGTGGGCGTGAGGGCATGCCGGTCGGCTGCCACAATGCGGTGATCCCTTCCGGTACGCCGGGGTGGTCCAGGAGGAACACCGCGACCCACTCGTAGTCGTTGCCGTCCACGTGCAGGACGCGGCCTCGTCCGTTGACCATGTCGGCGGGCAGCATGCGTAGTGCCGCACACTGCCCTTGGCCTGGCTCATCGCCTTGGCCGCGACCTTCTGGATCCAGTTTGCCTCCAGCGCGTCGGCCTTGGGCGCGATCGTGCGGGCCTTGACCTGCACCACCACGTCGCGGTGGCCGGCGATCAGGAGCCGGTCGCCCTGCTCACGTGAACCCGAGCCCTTCGCCGCATGCGCGACCTACTGGAAGACGAAGTCCGGCAGACCCCACGTGGCCGCCGCGGTGTGGGCGGCTTCCTCGGCGGCCGTACCGTGTTCGATGTGCGCCGGCAGGGGTAGCGCCGGAGGAATGCGCCGCAGGTGGGGACCGCTCGGCGTTTCGACGATCAGCGTCAACGACGTGGCGTCGTCCTCGTCGACGAGGCGCCACAGGGCCGGTGAGGGCGTTTCGGTCATGGCGCCCATTACACGCCACACCTGGCGCCCGGTGCCAGGCATGTGCCCCGAATTCCGGAGCAGGAGTCGGGCGTTTTGGCGGATCGGGCACGGCCGAAGCCGGTGACGGTGACGACCCGCGCAGGGCCCGGCACCGCGGCCGGGCGGGGTCGGGCACGCATCGCTGAGGTTCCGGCGGCTGGCACCCCTTGGCCTGCAAGGCGACACGGCACGGCCGCCGAGGGCCGTGCGTCCAGGGGATGGATGACCGTGCGGCGTCTTAGCCTGTGTTCACGGTGCGGGGCCTGAAGGAAAGAAACGAGGTGCCATGAGTCATCCCCGCATCACCGCAGCGCAGTTCATCGCCCGGATACTCCCCGGCCCGTACGAGGCACAGCTCGGCGGCCCGGACCCCGAGGCCCTGCACCATCTCTTGGCCGCCGTCCACGCAGATTTCTGCTGCCCCCCGAGCGGCCACACGGTCTCCTGGCAGGACTGCTACGACACTGCACAGCAGCGTCCCCTGCCGCACAAGGCCGGCTTCCTGCTGAATGAGCGCGGCGAGCCGGTACCGGTCCCCGCCCATGTGCGAGATGAGGCCGCCGACCGGGCTCGCGAAGCCCAGGCAGCAGCGGCCCGCATCCACCGGGCGGCTGCGAACATGCCGCTGGGCAGCCAGGGCTGACGCCTGGCGGGGAGAACCTGTGAGGGAGCCCCAGGCGTGCTGCCCCGCGCGGTTCGCGCGGGGCAGCGATGCGCGCGGCGGTGGGGCGCTGCTGCTGGGCGGGGTGAACTTCCTGCGCCAGGCCAGCGACCCAGAGCCTCTGGTCGTCGGCCATGGTGTCCTCCTTCGACGGGTCGAGCGCACGCAACATGCGGGTGGACGCACGGCGAGGCCGCCCCTGCCTGATCGGCGTGGGGCGGCCTTCGGTGGTCCTTGGTCAGACTCCGGCGAGTCGGTTGGAGAGGTCGAGGGCGTCGGTCGTGAAAGAGAGGGAGGCGCACAGGCCGGTCACCTCGTACAGGGTCGGACGGACCAGGCGCGGCCAGTCGTCCGGGGCGGCGGGCCAGGAACCGAGGAAGCACCTCGGTCGTGGTCAGCCCCAGGTACGTCGTGACGTCCCAGCCGCTGCGCGAGGCGGGCTCCCAGCGCAGTCGGATGCGCCCGAGGGGAAGTTGGGGAGTTTCGGCAGCGAGCCAGGTGATATCGAGGGGGCCGTCGGGGCGGGTGGAGATGCGCTGGATAAGCGCGCTGTGCACGCCGTGCGGCATGGGGCGCGCCGCGACAGTGTGCAGCGCGAGGCGGGGCGCGGGGCGCGAGAGGGACGAGATGGAAGCCTCCGTGGTGGTAGGGAAGCGATCAGGCCCAGGTGAGGGCGTCACGCGCCCCCACCGGGAGGTAGTCCTCCTGACCGTCGTCGGCGATGTACGCCTTGCCGTCGCGGACGACGACCTCGGCCCCCACGAAGTGGGCGAAGGCGAAGTCGGGGTTGACAGCGAGACGGACCGGCAGAGTGGGGTCGAGTTCCTGGAGCTGGCGGAGCAGGTGGCCGACGGTCAGGTACTGAGGCAAGGGAGTCTCCGTGAACGGTGGACATTGACGGGGTTGGTCGGCCCGACGACGAGGAGTCGTCGAGCCGTCGGTGGATGCACGAGCGGAGCCTGATCGGCGGTCAGCACGAGGAGCTGATGACCAAGGCGGCGAGGAATCCGGCAACGGCCTCGGAGGGGGTATGGAGACCGAACTTCTGGACCCATGCGTCGCCATCGGCGGGCTGCACCCGGACGTGCCAGACGATGTTGCGCTGCCAGGCCGACGGGTCCTCGGGGAGCCAGCCGACGTAGACACAGCCGTCGGGGTTGGTCGCGTGGACGTTGGCCTCAGGGGTGTCGACGATCGCCCACCCGAGTGCGTCCAGGAGATCGAGCACCGGCCCTGCACCGTGGTCGGTGGAGAGCCAGTGGAGAGCATCCGCCGTGGGGCGGACACCGCCGGAAGGAGGGTGGCAGAGGTGCTCACAGTTGGATGGATCCTTTCGTTGACCTGCGGTTTTCCCGACATCCGTACGTTGGCATGCGGCATGCCGAAGTACGTAGTCGTTTCCCGGCAAGGACGTCTGCCGTGGGCGAACTCGGGGCCGTCGGCAGGCGACGGGAGACCCGGGAATGGACAGGCCACCGCGGTTGTCCTACATGGGTTGCGGTGACGGGCCGCAGGCGAGAGAAGGGGGACAGCGATGGCCGAGGCGAGCAGACACTGGGACGGCGCCGGGTTGGAGCGCAAGATCCGCGCGGCGGGGCGGCCGTGGGCCGTGGGCGACATCGCGATGGTCGCCGACGGCCAGTGGGGAGTCGGCGCACAGCCCGACCAGTGGCCGGACGAGGAGATCGTGAAGCGCCGGGTCGCCGAAGGCCGGCGTGTGGAGCTGACGATGGAAGAGCTGGCCCGCGCGGTGGGCCTCCGCGCCGAAGAGGGTTACCGCGACGAGAATCAGAGCTAACCGCTCAATATCGGGGGCCCGTTGTGGGCGTCGAAGGCCCGACGACAGCCGCCGAGGAGGACGGTTCGGGCACGGCCCCTGGGGCGTGTCGCGTCAGCCTGGAGCGGGCGACAGCGGCCTGTGCCAGCCGAACCGCCGGTGCCTCAACCTCGGGTGCGGCGGCCTCCCGAGCCTCCGCCACGCGCCGGATCGCCTGGAGGTACGCACGGCTCTCCGCGTGGGCGACGCGGAGGCTGACCGCCGCTTCGGTGATCCGGTCGAGTTCGTCGAAGTCCGGCACGTACCCATGCCGGGACAGGGCGTGAAGACGGTCCTGGTGAACGGTTACCGCGTTGTCCGTGATGGCCAGGGCCGTTCGGGTGTGCATGGCGCAGCGCAGGAGCGGGTCGTCGCTGGGGTGGCGGACCCCGTCGGCCTGAAGCCGCAGAAGTCGCTGCCGCGCGAGACCGTTGTCCAGGCCGGCCGCCTCGGCGATGTGAACGAACCGCATTGGGCCTTCAGCGGAGTCAAGTACCTGAATCACGTCCGTCGAGTGCCGAAGGTGCAGGCGGCGCAGCGCATCCTCGACCCGCTCTGCTTCGGCCATCGGTTCCTGTGCCACGTGGGTGCGGGACCAGTCCGACACCGTGCGGAGGACGGGGGCCAGAGACGTGCCGAGCGCGCTGAGCCGGTACGGCGCGCCCCGCCGGTCGTCATCGCGGATCACCAGTCCGTCAGCGTGCATCGTGGCCAGCCGTTTGCCGACGAACTGCTCACTGACGAAGGGGAGCTGGGCAGCAACGTCGCGGACGCGCATAGGGCCGTTCACCTGGGCCAGGGTCATCGCGGTCCAGGTAGTCCACTTGGGCCCGATCCGGGCGAGAGCCTCCTCGACGCGCTGGGCGTCGATGGAAGCGATGGAGAAGGTGGGAGGCAGGCCGGGGGTAGCCATGGTGGGGTCCGTATCGGGATGAGGTCAGCGTGAGCGGGGGGTCGCGAGGGAGGTCCTGGCGATGGGCACGGCGGCCGAGTCGGAGAGCGCGCCTGACGTGGGCCGCGTGGTGGTGCGGCCGAGGGCGGCGGACACCCGGGAGGTCGTCGCGCGACCATCACGCAGGGCGGCTTCCCCCTGCGCAGTGAGCGAGAGGAGCTGGCCGGGCCGGTACACGTTCTCGGTGATGTCCTGATGCAGTAGCCCGTCGGCGACCAGCCGCTGCACGGTCTGCGGGAAGACCGTCGGGTCCTGCCACTGGGCCTTCTCTCGCGAGATGTGCGGGTCCTTGCCGATCGCGTTGCGACGAAAGCGAACACCTCCGGCCGCAACCGCTTCGAGTGCTACCAGCCCGCGCTCCCCGGCGACGGCCCAGTCGTCGTCCCGGTGGGGCCTCGTCTTCTGGCCCGGCCCGTGGCTCTTGTTGCTCGCGTGTTGAGCAGGCTCGGGCGAGGAAAGAAGCTGGCGGTAGGCGGACAAGGACTCGACGAGCTGGCTGTATGCCCGGTCCTGCTGGGCCAGGCCGTCTCCGAGATCCGGGAGAGCTGTCCGCAGCAGCGCGTACGAGACCTGGGCTCGGCCGACTTCACCGCGACCAGTGCCTTCGAGTAGGCGCTGAGCGCGCTGGACCGCGTTGAGCACGCTCTCGTGTCGCTCGTCCAGCGCCGCTGCGGCTTCGATGACGCGTGTAGCGGCCTGGTGCAGCGGCTCCTCCGGACCATGTGCGAGGGCGTGCACGCTGACATCCCCGACACCGAGCACTTCGACGACGAGATAAGGCTCAGGGTGTGTGTCTGCGTCGTACGGGTTCACTCCGTCGTCTCCATCCGGGCGAGCAGGGAGCGGACCAGAGCGGGCAGGCTCCCGGGATCGTTACCGAGCCGAGGGCGGTCGCTCACTTCGCTGAGGAGATCGGCGTCATCGAGCAGGCCGCTGGAGATCTCCATGCAGGCGTCGGTGATCCGGGCGGCGGCGAGCAGCGACTGGGAGAGAACCTCGACGTAGTCGTCCGGCGCGAGACCGGCGGCCTCGGCTGCGTTGCGGACCGCCTCCAACTCAAGTGCGTTGAAGGCGAAGTCGAACTCGTCGTCCCGCTCAGTACCACCGGGCGCGGCGACGATCGGGGCGCGTGGCTCCGTGGGTATGCCCACGCGGGTACAGATCTCATCGACCGAGGAGGTCAGCTCGGCGAACGACTCGGTGAGCCACCCCAGCGCGGAGGCGTAGGAGGCCAGAGCGAACAGGCCCGCCGAACCAGCAGGGCGGGGCTCGGTGGCCACGAAGCCCTCGAACCGGTCGTTCAGCTCGGTGATCACGCGGGGCCCAGCGGCCAGCGGACCCAAGACGGGATGCAGGTAGGAGCGGGCGGCGGCCGTCGGGTACTCGGCGGCAGGGATGCCGCCGACGTTCTGAGCGGCCTCGGTGAGGAGATTCGCCAGCTCTGAACGGGTGAGCGTAGTACGGTCGTTGGTCATCGCTGGGCGACCTTTCGAGAAGCAGTGGCCGAGGGCGGCGCTGGTGACGGGGCAGCCGCGCGGCCCGTTGTCGGCCGTTCGGTGGTGAGTGTCGAGCGAGACCGGGCGGCCTGCACGCGGGCCTCCGTGGCGGAGTCCGGGCCGACCCCTTGCTGGGGCTCGGTCCGTAGGTGGGCCGCGCGGTAGACCGCGTAGTCCTTCCGGCTGCCAGCCGCCACGAGGTAGATCTCGCGCTTGTGGGTCGAGGTCGGTGGCGCTTGGCGGAACTGGATGACCAGCCGGTAAGAGACCTCCGGGTCGACGTACACCTTGTGGAAGCCGGCGAGGCGGCCCTTCAACGGCAAGCAGTCGTCGCTTCCGTGGACCAGGTTCTGCAGCTCCAGCAAGGCCAAATCGCGCATCTCAGACGGGAGTTCCCGCAGGTCGGCAATGGCGTCAGGATGCGCGGCGAAGGCGAAGCGGGCGCGGCTCACAGCAGCCTCCCCTGGACCGCACGCTGGACCGGTACCGCCGCCGACGCGCGGGGCGCGTCGAGCCCGATCCGCGGTGTCGGAGAGGTTCCGGCGGACCGGGAAAGGGCGATGCGGGCGATGCGAGCCCGGACGACAGCACCGTTGTGGCCGCTGTACTCCGGAGGCTCGGGCAGCGGTTCACTGCGCTCGTCCAGCCAGGTCTGGGCGACGCCGACGTCGGGGAAGGCGCCTTCGCGCATCGTGTAGGTGCCGGCGCCGTGGTTCCACTCCTCGTAGAAGAGGCGAACCGGTGCCTGGGTGGCCTGGGAGTCGTTGACGAGTGTCCACGCCTCGCTGGGGTTGTCGTCAGAGGTGTAGGTGTCGAGGACCTCGTAGCGGGTGCCCGACTTCTGGATCTGCTGTTCCACCTGGAGAGTGAGGTCGTCGGCGGGCTCGATGTAGTCGCCACCGTGCAGTGCGATCCGTTCGAGCGGGCAGCCGCGTTCTGCCAGCCAGTTCTGTGCGAAGGACGCCGTGGCGTGGCGACTCGTCTCGAACGTGAACGTGGACTGCCGCAGATCCCGAGCGACCGCGATCGCAACGAGCTGTGGCTCGCCGGGTATCCCCCAGGTGACCGATCGGTCGTGGGCGAGGACGAAGCTGTGCGAACCGTTGGGTGTGGTGTGGTGCTGGGACAGCACCGTCAGGTCGCCAGCCCAGAGAGCCTCCATCGCCTCCTCGGAGTCGTCGTCGACCGGCGAGAGATCGTCGAGGCCGAAGTCGAGAACGTCGTTCACGCCGCCACCCCCGCCTGCTCGGGCGCCGGGGTGGCCAGCACCCGGTGATTGGGGCGAGTTGCGCTGGTCGTGCAGGCCGCGAACGGTCCGTCGGGCGCACGCAGGTGCGCCAGGGTCTGGTCCAGGTGGTCGCGGTGCCAGGTCGAGGGGCCGGACAGGCCGGCCTCCGTGTCGGTGAACTGCTGCCAGGCGAGCCAGAGTGCGTGCAGCCGGGCGACGGCCTCGGGGTGTTCGTGCCAGTGCGCGCACCAGGGACGGCTCGTGCTGATCTCCCGGCCGTACACCGGCAGGAAGAGGTAGTTCACCCAGTCGCTGAGGGCAGCGAGTTCGACGGCGTACTCCTTGCCGCCCAGGGCGAGGATGAACACCGAGGCGGGGCCGTCGGGCTTCTTCCCGTCAGCCGCCTCGGCTTCCGGAGCGCCGTCCGGCGGCTGGATGGCGCCGGGGTCGGGCTCGGAGCCGAGGCGGTCGAGGATGACGCCGTGCTGCCTGACCTCGGCCATGGTCTTGGCGAGGGTGCTGGCGAGGTCGTCGAGGTCTGCGTCGGGGACGCGGTACGGCTCGGGGCCGGGGGAGGTCGGGCTGGTGTCGGCCATGGGGGTGCGCTCCATCTGTGAGACGGCGACATGCCCGAGAGGATCCGGAGAATCAGCGGTTTGGTCCGGCCGGAAAATCGCGGTAGTGGAGCGCTACCGGTCGGCGCAGCGGGGACAGCGGGGGAAGGGTGGTGCCAGCAACTGCAAGGCGTGCAAAGCCTGTTGTGGGACAACGCCGTTGCCGAGCGCGGTGAGCTGCGCGGGGCGGCCGAGCCCCGGAGTCGCGGTGACCCAGCCGGCGTCGAGGCCCTGCATCCACTCCACGAAGTCCGCGCGGAGCCGACCGGCGCCGTCCGTGGGGGCCGGGGCCGGGCGGGTGAGGCTCTCCCATCGGGTGATGGCGGATCCGTACGCTCCCCATCGCCGGTCTGCGCCCCTGCTTCCGGCGTCTCCTCCGCCCAGAGGGGCAGGACCACCGCCGACAAGGGAGGTCGCCATCCCTTCCCGGGGCGGCGGCCCGGGGTGCCCGTGTCGCTGGCCCTCGGCGTCGGCAACAGAGACGCAGCCGCGCTGGGCAGGGTCATGTCGCCATTGCCGTGCCGCTGGTTCGGCGAGCCCTTGATGCCGTCCGACGCCTTCGGGGTCGGCAGCAGCAGCCACTCGACCTCGTCGGCCAGGTTCGGACCGTGCCCCCCGCTCTTCCGCTTCGATGGATGCTGGCTGCCGCCGTTCTTGCCGATGTTGCTGGTCGGCGTCTTCAGCAGGGTGCCCGGCGGGCCATGCGGCGAGGAAGGTCCGCTCGCGGCGGTGCGGGGCCCCGACGTCGGAGGCGCGAAGCACGAGCCACTTCGCGTCGTACCCGAGGTCGGCCAGGGATCCGAGTACGGCACCGAGTGCCCGCAGAGCAGGCTGACCTGCGGTGTCTCCCAGACACCACGGGCAGGGTTCCAGGTCGCCAGGGGAACCGGCGGGGGAGGTGAGGAGGCCGCGCACATTCTCGATCACAACCAGGCAGGGTCGGAGGGCTGCGACCGCACGGGCGACGTGCAGCCAGAGCCCGGAGCGGGTCTGGGCGTTGAGTCCGGCCCGGCGGCCGGCGACCGAGACGTCTTTGACAGGGGAAGCCGGCCGTCAGGACGCACACCCGGGGGACGGTGGACCAGTCGACGGCGGTGATATCGCCCAGGTTCGGGACGCCGGGCCAGTGGCGGGCCAGGATGCGTGAGGCGTTCGGGTCGACCTCGGCGTGCCAGGCGAGCGTGCCGCCGAGGGCGGCCTGCACGCCCAGGTCGAGGCCGCCGTACCCCGAGCAGAGAGACCCGATCAACGGGGTGGCGAGGCTCGGGGCCGTGACGCGTAGGTCCGGCGCGGCTGCGGAGATGGGGTAGATCAAGGCGAGTTCCAGGGGCAGAAGAGGCTGGTGGGGAGGGGGTCTCACGGGTGGCCGCGCGAGGGTGGTCGGGCTGCTGACAGCGTGGGGAGACGGCTGGCCGGGGCTGGGGGTGACGCGCCTGGGCGTGGTGTGCTGCGGGCGCGGGCGGCCTTCACTCGGTCGGGCGGCGGCTCGGCCGCCGACGGAGCGGATGCCGTGGTCTTCGGAGCCGGACTGCTGTTCGCGGTGGCCCAGCGGGCACGTACCTCGTCGAGCGGACCCAGTTCGTGCAGGGCGTGGTTGATCAGCCGGCCGGGCCCCAGAGCCTCGTCCTGGGCCAGGGTTCGGATGGCTCGCGCGGAGGCGGCGGCGGTGCGGGTGACGGAGGAGCGCATCACCCGCTGTCCGAACCAGTCAGCGCTGCCGGGGACCATGCCTTCGCAGACGGCGGTCAGCTGCTCGCTCGACACAGTGCCGTCGGCCAGCAGACCGCGTCGCTGGGCCTCCCAGAGCAGGGTGATCCGGTCGATGGGTTCGCCTCGGTGGTGCAGCGCGCCCAGGCACCGGTAGAGCTGCCCATGGGTCGGGTCGGCGAAGTCTCCCGGCCGCAGCCAGGCCACCACCTCGCCCATGGCCCCCGGCTGTTCGGCGAGGACGGCCAAGAGGAACCGCTCGTCCTCGGCGACCTGGCCGCTCTGCGCCGGAGGCGGGATGTGCGTGGCGGCAGAGGGTCCAGCGGTGGGTGGGACCGGTCGAGGGTCGGTTCCCCAGCGTCGTGCAAGGTCGGTGAGTACGCCGGTCAGGACGTCCGCCGTGCGCAAGGCTCCCTCGACCTCGCCCTGGACGGCGTCGGCTCGAGCCGCCTGGTGGAGACGGATCGCGTGCTGGGCGACGGTGCGGTGAATCGCCCCCTCCAGCACCATGCGTCCGTACACGGGGGCGTGCTCTGTTCGGGGACACGCCTGGATCAGGGTGTGGGCGTACGCCGCGGTCAGCCCGCGCACGTGCTGTCCGGCCTCCTCGACCGCGTCGGTCACCCACGACAGCGGCAACGGACCATCGGCCGAGAGCGCGGGATGCCCGTCGTTGCGCAGCTTGCGGAGGGCGTCGAACAGCGCCTGGTGGACGGGCCGATAGAAGTGGTCCGCAGCGAGCCACTCCAGGTGCGTGAGCTGCTCGGGGTCGAGGAGTGCGGCACCGAGGACCGCCTGCTCGGCGCTCATCAGCGGGTTCACCGCCGGCCTCCGGGATCAACGCAGGGCGCCTCGTCCTGCCGGATGAGGAGGTTGGCGACTGCCTGGTCGGCAGCGGCCATCGACAGCGCGAAGTCGTCCAGGACGGCGGTGAAGGCGGGATCGGAGGCGGGAACCGAGCCTGCCCCGCCGTCAAGCCACCACCGGCCACCGCGCAGGACGACCGGAGCGTGGGCCAACCGCCCCTGCTGTGGTGTGGGCGTGCTCATGCCGACAGTCCAAGATCGTCCTGGCCGATGCTCTTCGCGAGGGCACGCTCGGTGATGGCCTTCGTGGCGCGAGCGGAAGCCGGGCCGACCACCTTGGCGGAGGGCTCCTTGTACCAGGGCTTGAGGTTGAGCATGGCGACCCGGATGCCGGTGGCCAGCAGCAGAACCTTGCCCTTGGGCAGGGCGCGGATGGCGTCCGGCGGAAGGATCCGCTCCGTGCGCATGCTCACCGAGGTGGACTTGCCGCCCTCGCTGGTCGACACCGAGGTGGTCTGGACGTCGTGATCGCCGACCTGACGGCTGAGCCGGTCGGCGAAGTCAGCGTCGTCGATGCCAGATCCGATGATCTTGATGGTGGCGGCGGAGTACAGGGCGTCCATACCGGCCTCGCCCCAGCACCGCTGGCCCTGACGGTAGGACTGCAGGATCGTCATCGGGATGACGCCTCGGCTGCCCAGGTGGCTGTAGAGATCAGGGAGGTCCGAGATGCGGCAGACGTTCGCTGCCTCGTCGAGGACGCACAGGGCGGGCGGGTCGAGTCGCCCGCCGGAGCGCTCGGCCACGATCACGGCCGCGCGCATCACGGCGTCGGCCGCTGCAGCGATGATCGCGGACGCGCTGCCGCCGCCGTCCTTGCTCAGCAGGTACAAGGTGTCGCGGGACGTGGCGAAGGCGAACGGCTGGAACTCGGGAAGGTCGTCGTTGGGGGTGACCCAGGCGGCGACGTCCGGGTCGAGCAGGCAGCTCGCGTACTGCCTCGCGGTCTCATAGATGCCGTCGCGCGTTTCGGTCGCGCCGGAGACGGTGCCCTGGAGCTGGGCGGCGACCGCATGGTGGCTGGCGTCGGTGAGCAGGTCCACCGGGGTGCGGTCGGCCGGCATCGCGAGCCAGGCCAGGACGTCGGTGATCGGCCGCCGGTGGGACGCGGCGGCGAGGAAGAGGGCACCGAGGGTGTTGCTCGCGGCGGTGGACCAGAAGTCGGAGCCGCTGGACTCGTCCACGCTCGCGGTCACGAAGTGCCCCGCCAACCTCTTAGCCCCGGCGAGATCGCGGGCGTCAGCGAGGATGTCCCACCACATCTCGCGCGGCTGGTGGGCGATCTGCTGCGGGTCGAGGGTCCAGATCGTGCCGACCTCGGAACGGGCGTCCACCGTGGTGGTGAAGGCGTCGTTCGCGGCTTTGTTACTGGTGAGCAGGACCGGGCCCGGTGCCGAGAGGATCGCGGGGATCGCCAGCCCGGACGTCTTGCCGGAACGTGGGGCCATGATCGCGACGATCACGTCCTCCCAGGACGCGCGGACCTCCGCACGACCGGGATCGAGGGTGCCGAGCAGGATGCCGCGGTCAGCGGGCAGGACCTCTTTTACTCTCCCGGCCGCCCAGGCTCGGGCGCAGGTTCTTCGCCTTGGCGACGATCTCCTTGTCCAGCAGCGGCGCCAGGTCCGCCTTCCGGGCGAGGCCGGACTTGGATCCGGCACGCCACCGCATCCACAGCACGGCAGCGGTGACGACCAGGGCAACGGTGAACAGGGCGGGGACGACGCGGGCGCCGACCATCAGCATGCTGGTGCTCAGGGCCGGCCACAGCACCTCCGGGTGCAGCAGCGCGTCCGTTATGCGGAAGGGGGCCCATGTCCCGCTCCCGACGAAGGTGTTGGTGAGATTTCCGGTCAGCCAGGCCAGGGAGCCGAAGGCCATGGCGGCGCCGAGGATGCCGAACAGGAGATAGAGGAGCGCGTCCGACCCGGTGGTGGTCGAGGGCGCGCTGGTGCGCGGGGAAGGCACGGCGGTTCCTTGGGTGTGCGAGCGGGCAGGGGCGGGGCGCGCTCGGCTCTCGTGGACCTCATGGGGGTACTCCTGGACGTCAAAAGCGGCACGTTTCAACGGGGTCGGCCGGCAGAACGAGGCGCGGGGAGAGGTGCTGCGGTGACCGGCGGCGAAGAGAGCGGCCAGGGTCACCGTCGGGGGCTGAGGCGCGCGGCGGGTGACCCGCCGTGGTGTGCGGCGGCATCTGGGAACTGGACGCCGAGGAGACCTTGGCCTGGTTCGCCGCAGGAGAAGTGGTCAGAGCGGCACCACGGTGATCACGGACGGTCCGTGCTGCCGAGTAACTCGTCGAAGAGGCGCCGACGCGGCGTAGCTCGGCCTCGGAATCGACGAGTTCGGACTGGGCCGAGCTGACGAACTCCGAGGCGAAGCCGAACCGGTCGGCGAGCGCATACGCGTCGTCGTCCAGGTCGTTGACCTGTTCTCCCGCTGCTTCCAGCGCCTCCCGGACACGCTCCAGAGCACCGTGCTCGGGGTGAAGGAGGAGGTCAACTGCCCGCTGAAGGCTGGCTCCGTCTTCGGCCGCACGGATCTGGTCCGTGATGCTGAGAAGTTCGGCTCCGGCGGCGTAAGGCCCCAGCGCATGCACCGGAGGGCTAATCCGGGCCGTATCGAGAGACTGCGGAAGGGTGACGTCATAGCGAGCGGCTCGAAGCATCTCGGCCGCATGGCTGGCGATGGCGACCTGGTCGGCGAGCGGAGTGGTGGTGGGCAGGCGATGGCGTCGGCCGTGCCAGTCGTCGATCTGCTTGAAACCGGCGTGACGGAGGAGCTGCGCGGAGAGGTCATCAGTAGCGCCCTTGGCAACGACGCTGCCGCTGAACTCGGACGTGATGGTGATCGAGGTAGGCACGGAAGTCTCCGGGGCAGAGGGAACGAAGGACCCGTTGGAGGTGGGCCAGTGGGCAGAGCGTCCGGCAAATCCGGGGTTTGGTCCGGCCGAGAATCGCTGGTAGAGGCCGCACGGTGGCGGTCAGCCGGGTGCCCCGCCGCAGCAGGGCACCCGGTCGGTCAGAAGAAGGGATTCTCTGTCGGCCGGTCGGCCCCGGTGGCGGCTCGGAGCAGTTCGGTGAGGTCTTCGGGCTCGGACGACCTCTGGTCTATCCACCACCCGGCACGGGTCACCGTACGAGCGTTCTCCTCGATCTCCGCCCACTCCGCTTCGCTGGTTGTGCCTTCGGTGACCAGTGCGGTGTAGGCGTTGGTCAGGATCTGGTGACGACAGCGCACGCCCCAGGGAACGGCCCGCTCGGTTCCCTCCAGGGGAGGCATCCGGTACTGCTCGGACCAGGCTTCGGACGCCGTCTGCTCCTCGGCGCGCTTCGCCTTGAGCCAGGCAGCCTTGTCCTGCTCGCCGCCCTCGTTCGAGACACGCCAGCAGTCCGTGCACTCCTGCCTGGCGAGCCACTCGGCGAAGCCGGCACGGCGGTCGGCCGGTCGGTCGGACAAGTCGCGGTCGGCATGGTGACCGCAGGTGTGGTCGATGGGCCAGATCGTCTTCACGGCCATGGAAGGGCCTCCTTGAGGAGTTGGATCAGCGGTCGCGGGAGTACGCGACGCGGGGGTCAACCGGCCGGACCGCCGGTGTGGTGACGGCGGCGGCGGGGACCGGCGCCCTGCCCGGGATACCGGCACGGGCCAGGCTGGCGGCGAGCACGGCGGCGCTCAACGGAGACGCGCGAGCGGGACCACGACCGCGCTCACGGCCAGCGGTCGGCGTGGCAGGAGGGCTGTGCCGAGCCGTCACCTCTTGAGCGAGGCGGGGCTGCACTGCGACCTGGAGCCCCGAACGGTGCAGGGCCACCGTGGCGTCGGCGACTTTCCCCAGCGCCTCGACGCGATCGGTGGTCGCGGGGAGCGTGTAGATGTCCAGGCTCGAGTTGTGCCGCCAGCCGTCCTCCACCAGCGCGAGCCCGCTGAGGCCGGAGACACGGTCGTCGAGGGCTGCGACGATGCCGAGCTGCGGGTGATCGGCGAAGGCGACGTCTGGTGCACCGAGCGGACCGCGGTCGCGTACCTGTGCCGTGTCGGGCGCCAGCGCAGGGTCAAGTGCGACGTCCACATCGACCTGGTAGCCGGCCTTGCGCAGCACCTCGATGGCCCGGCTCGTACGGCCGTGTCCGTCACGGTTCTGGTCGGCCAGCGCGTACAACGTCGGCTGGTCTGGGACGGGATGGAAGTCGAATCCCCTGAGCATCCAGGTGCTGGCCGCGAGGTTCTTCGGGTTCGCGGCCACGATGCCGTGGACGGGGTGGTGGCCGAAGGCCAGGTCGGGCAGCACGTCGTAGTGGCTGGGCATGGCAGATCCATCCGAGGCGGGTGCGGTTACAGGTGCGGGCGACGGGCGGATCAGTTCTGAGGGTGCGGTGCACGGAGGACTCCTGGATCGCGGTCGGTCAGAGCCGGGGAGCGGATGAGGAACTGGCCGGCGGCGGCGCGGCCCGCGCGGAAGACTCCGGCGGCGGACCGGTCGGGAGCAGGCGCTGGCCGACCGACGGCGAAGAGGCGAGAGCGACACTCGCCCGGGATGGAGCGGAGTCGGGCGGGAGCACGGTGGCGGCGCGCGCCTTGCCGGAACGTTCCTGCTCCTGGCGTGGCGGTACGCCAAGCTGGTCCAGGCGGGCGTCGACAGCGGAGAGGAGATCCGGCACGCTGCCGCCGTGGCGCGCATGCGGGCCGTCCGGCTCGGAGTCGTAGATCACCTCGTAGACGGCAGGCTCGACGGACCGGTGGCGGGTGACCATCCAGCTTTCCGGGGACTCGGGGTGCTCGGAGGGTGGCTCCTGCGGCGGCGAGATGATCAGTGAACTGCCGTCGGGAAGCCCGGCGTGGACGATGTAGTCGCTGAGGCCGTACTCGACGGTGCCCTCCAGGCCGCGCTGCCCGAGCGCGGAACAGAGGGCAGTCTGAAGGCGACGCGGATCGGACGTGGCGGTCGGGGGCGGGGTTTCGTGGAGCATGGAGTTCTCCGTTGCGAACACCCCGCCGCACGGCGGGAGCCGACGGGGCGTGGAGCTTGAAGGAGTGCGGGTCCATGAGGATCCGGTGATCGGGCAATTTGGCGCTGCCGTGACTGCGTGCTAGGGATCACCGCGAGCGACCGGGAGCCGGCGGATGCGATGCCGGCGGGACCTGGGGCGAAGCAGGTGATCCGGCACGGGCGTTGTGCGTCGAGCGGGTCAGGGCGACGCGAGCCCGCTCGGTCTGCGCCGGCCGTTCGGTGTCCGCTCGGTGAGCGAGGTATTCGCCGACGCGCACCAACGCCGGCCCCTTGACACCCAGTTCGTGTGAGTAATGCCAGCCTTCGGTGTTGCGGTGCTCCTCGGCACGCTCCTGGTAGAGGTGGAGCACGCTCGGCCGCGAACCGTCCATAAGCGCCATGACGCCGTCCCATTCGTGCCGCAGCTCCTCCGCCCGGAAAAGGATGTTGTCGATCCCGCGTATCCGACGGAGGTCGTCACTGATCGGCCCCTCGACGTAGTCGGGGCCGTCGGCGGCGGCGCGGACCCCGGCCAGCACCTCGGGTCCGTGGTCGAGGAACACCTCGGCGTGCTTCCACGCTTCGGCGTCCCGCTTCACCTTCCCGTCTCCGTAGACCTTGTCGTCCAGCGGCCAGCCGTCCGCGTCGCAGAGAGAGTCCGAAACCGCATCCCAGGCGTCGCACGCCTCGTTGATCCCGGCGGCGGCCGAGGCCAGTGCCGGGAGGTGCCGTCGCCACGCCAAAGGGTCGGTTGCCTGCGACGGCTGGTTGTCACCGGAGGAAGGAGTAGAAGAAGCAAACATGATCGATTCCCGTTGCTGTGCTGGTCGTTGGGCTAGGCGGCCATGCGGGCGTCGGTGTCGAACAGCTCCCGCTCAGCCGGGTGGAGGATGTGCTGGGTGATGAACGAGCGGCCGGCGACCTTCCACAGACCTCGGCCCTTGGTCAGGGCGGACACCGCCTGGGTCTCGACGCCGGTCAGGCCGAGCAGAGATGCAGCGGCGGCGAGCTGGTCGGGCTCCTGGCGGTAGATGATGCGCGTGCTGCAGT
This sequence comes from Streptomyces pratensis, assembly GCF_016804005.1. GTDB lineage: Bacteria > Actinomycetota > Actinomycetes > Streptomycetales > Streptomycetaceae > Streptomyces > Streptomyces pratensis_A. The sequence continues at coordinate 2,441,469 of NZ_CP051486.1, forward strand.
CCGCGAGGAGCCCCTCGGCCAGGACTCGGCCGCGTGAACCGGCGTCGCCCGCCGAGAGCAAGTCGCTGAGCCGGTGGATCACCATCAGGTTCGCGATGCCCAGCCCGCGGGAGAGCTTCCACTGGCTCTGCATCCGCTCCAGCAGCCCGACGTGCCGCATCAGCCGCCACGCCTCGTCGTAGATCACCCAGCGCCGACCGCCATCGGGATCACTGAGGGCTGACTCCATCCACGCGCTCGCGCACGTCATCGCGAGCACCAGTGCCGTGTCGTCACCGGAGCCGCCGAGACGGGAGAGGTCGATGGACAGCATCGGTGTGGTCGGGTTGAACGACACGGTGCTTGGCGCGTCGAACATGCCGCTCAAGTCGCCGTGCACGAGACGTCGCAGGGCGTGGGCGAGGTCCTGGGCGGCTGAACCGAGGTGCCCCGCCTGGTGGCCGAGGGCGTGGTCGAGGCGTTCGGGGGAGCCGAGTACGTGCGCGATCTCGCCGAGCAGCGGCACCGTGCCCCGGGCGGCGGCGTCAGCGACGACCAGATCCAGGGCCAGGTCGAGGGCGGTGTGCTCCATCGGCAGCAGGTCGCGCTTCAGCACGGTGCGGGCGAGGCTGGCCAGCAGCAGCAGACGGCGGTTGCGAACCTCCGTGAACCAGTCCTCCTCGCTCACGGAGGCGGGGCGGGCCGGGGCGTCCAGCGGGTTCAACCGTCCAGGGAGCCCCGGGCCCAGGGCGATGCTGTAGCCGCCGAGGGCTTGCGAGACACCGGTCCACTCCCCCTTGGGATCGCAGGGGATGTAGATCCGGTAGCCATGGGCGATCGACCGGGTGGCGATCGACTTCGCCAGCGCGGACTTGCCCATGCCGATGATGCCGGCCAGGACCGCGTTGGGGTTGGTGAAGCCCTCCACCCTGCCACTGTTGTAGAGCGAGAAGGGGTCGAAGCAGAAAGCCGCTTCCGCATGCACATCGCGGCCGATGAACACCCCTTCGGCGCCCAGGCCGCCCTCGGCCACGAACGGGTATGCGCCGCTGGCTGTGGCGGTGGTCATCCGGTGGGCGGGCAGGGCGAGCTTGCCGCCGCGGGCGGAGGCCGGACCGGGGCGACCGGCGAGCGGGTAGGTGGGCCGCAGATCCGGGTTGAGGGTCTGCTCGGCGCGGTGCTTGGGTGGGTTTCCGGCGAGGCGTGCCTGGCGGCGGGCTTCGGTGAAACCGGCTCGGGCGGCCCGCTGTTCGGCGCGTGTCGTCTTACGGGGCACGAACAGAGGGGAGGCGCTGGCGCGGGTACGGGGCATGAGCGTTTCTCCAGATGAGGGGTGGGTCAGCGGCGGACGAGGCCGGTGAACGGGGCGTGCAGGTCTGCCGGGGTGGTGCGCCGCCGGACGAGATGAGCGGTGCGCTGATGGCGCTGGCAGATGGTCAGTCCCGGTGCTCCCTCCGGAAGGCCGGCCTGGCACGCCTCCGGTGCGGGGATCTCGCCGGAGTCCGGCCGGGGCGCCGCGTGGTAGGCGGCGTGGAGGTGCTCGGCGGCCTGCCAGATGCGGGTGCGGGCGGTACGGAGCTGGTCGCCCTCGACCGCGACAAGCTGCCCGGTGCGACCGGTGTGGGCGTCGAGCAGCCCGTACAGCGCGACGAGGTGGGCGTGCAGGGCGTCCAGCTCGGCCCGGCTGGTGACCAGCGGGCCGCCCGGGATGTTGAGCGCCCGGTGGAAGTCGAGCGCGGCGGTGGCGAAGGGCACGAAGTCCTGCGCGGTCGGGCTGGCGGTGCGGGACATGAGGGTGCTCTTTCGAAGGGAAGGGTCAGGCAGCGAGCGCGAGCGGCAGGGCGGCGGCGGTGAATGCCTCGGCCTGCTGCCAGGTCAGCGGCCGGAGGTCGAGCTGGGCGCCGACCGCGGCGGTCTCCACGACGGCGCAGGCGGTGCGCAGCTCGTCCTCGGTGTCGGCCGAGACGGTCAGCAGACCGGTCAGGGCGACGTCGGCGTGCCCGGCGATGAGCTGGCGTTCGCGGGACTTGATGTCCTGGTACTCGATCGAGTCGGCCTCGGAGTCGACCTGGCCGCGCCGGGCGCGTTCGGCGGCGTCGGCGATCACGCTGGACTTCTTGCGCTGCACGTCGCGCAGGGCGGCGTCGAGGTTCTTCGGCTCGTAGGAGAGCGACAGCGTGCGCCGGACGCCGCCGGTGAACAGGAGCTGGTGCAGGAAGCCGGCGCTGGTCTCGGTGCGCGGCCAGTTCTCCACCCAGTAGGTGGCGTGCACGGCGGTGTCGGTGGCGATGTGGTCCGCCTTCTCGACGACCACGACGGGGCCGGCGGCGGCGGGCTCGGCCTCGGGGCGACCGGCCGTGGACCAGCGGTCGAGTGTCGCCAGCGCCTTCGGGTCGTAGGAGGTGCGCACCACGGCGGCGATCTCGCGGGCGGTGAGCCAGCCCGTCGGGGTGAGACCGGCGGTCCGCGCCGCCTGGTCGAACGTGGAGGTGAGCTGGGCGAGGACGCTGAAGGCACCGGTGAGACCGCCGCCAGCCTGGTTGATCAGCCGACGGGCCGCCTTGGTGTCCAGGGACACCGCGACGTACGCCTCGTGCGGGGCGGCTGCGGGACCGGCGCTCTGGATCAGCTCGTTGTAGATCGCGCCGGCCATCGGGGTGTCGGGGCGGCCGTGCTCTTCCCAGTAGCGGCGCAGCGCGTCGCCGGAGTCGGGGATGGTGCGCTCGATCACCTGGATGCGGGCGATCTGCCCGGTACGGGCGAGAGCTGCCAGCGCGCGTCCCCAGCCGCCGACGTTGGCCTGCTGGGTGCCGGGGTCGAGCAGTGCGTAGGCGCGGGAGGAGACCTTGACCACCGCGGTCAGCGTCCCGGTGTGCGGGTTGTGGACGGCGCCGTATTTGCCGTCGGGAGCAGTGGTTACGCGCAGGCTGGCTGCGGTGCCGGGAAGGTGGAGCAGTCCCTCGCGGGTCGGCCGGCGGGAGGGCCGGGTGAGCCAGACGAGCTGGCCTCGCATCCGGCGCAGCGCGTATCGGACGACGATCGGGGCCCAGTCCGCCAGAGCACGGCCTCGGTGGCGGACAAAGATGAGCAGGGCGATGACGGCCCACAGCGGGATGAGCTGGAGGGCGCCGACCACACCGCGGGCGAGGATCACGGCGAGCAGGAGAAGGCCGGTGAGTCCGGCGACGGTCAACTGCGGGACGGTCAGGCCGAGCAGGACGCCGCGCCTGCTGCGGTGCGGGAACTTCACGGTGGGCGTGGAGGACTGGTGCTTGCCGGACATGGTGGTTCCAGACGGTGGGAGTGGGCGGAGGACGGGGCGCGCGGCGCTCTTCTGGACGTCATGGCGAAGCCTTCCTGCTGGTGGGGGAGGCGGGGGCGGGCCGTGGAGTGCGGCCCACCCCCGGGGATGTGGGTCAGGAACCCGACGGCGGCTGGGTGGGATGCACCCAGTTCGTCGATGTCGCGGAGCCGGTGGCCGACGGCCCGGACGCGGACGCCGGAGTGCCCGAGGCCGAAGGTCCGGGGTCGGCTGGCGGCATGGAGGTCATGTCGCCGCCCGGAGCCGATGCGCCTGTGAGGGGACCGGAGCCGACCGCAACGCCTTGGGCAGTCGATTCGGACCCTTCCGGTTCGTCCTCGCCAGGACGTGTGATCAGTGGCGGGATCCCGGGGCGCTGAATCAGCGCCCGGCCCTTGTCGCCGCTCGCGTTCGGGTCTTCGCCGTACCGGAAGCGGGTCTGCTGCTTGGGCGGCCCGGCGTCGATGCCCTCCTTGCTGAGGTTGCCGCCGGAGGGGTTGATACCGGAGGCGACGCCATCGGTGCCCGCGCCCGGGACCTGGTTCGGACCCTGCGGAGCGGGGGCGCCGGTACCGGCCCGCAGTGCGAGGCTGCCTGCGGTCTTCGCCGCTCCTGCGGCGACCGCCATGCCGGCGACGCCGGTACGGTGCATGTCGTCGTGGCCGCCGCCATCGCTGGCCCAGTGCACGAACTTGTACGTCGCGTAGGGGCAGAGCAGCACCAAGACCATCACGACGATGCCGGCCATCGCGTCCGACAGGGCCGCCATCCCGTCGCTGGCGTCGGTCTTGCCCATGGCGGAGACGCCGATGAGGAAGACGACGGTCATCAGCAGTTTGGAGACGATCAGGGTGCCGGTGGCCTCGATCCAGCCGCGCCGCCACCGCTTGGCGACTTCCCAGCCGCCGCCGGCCCCGGCGAATACCGCGAGCGCGACCATGATCAGGACGCCGACCTTGCGGGCGACCATCACGCCCCAGTAGAGGAAGGCGCCGATGCCACACCCGAAGGCGACCAGCGCGGGCACACCCCAGCCGAGGCCGTACATGGCCCCCATCTGATCAACCTTGATCACACGACGGATCGCGTCGTCGATCGAGGTGTTGGCGGCTTTGAAGAGGCCGTCGGACAGTGCGTCCACTACGGTGATGGCGACGGTCGTGAAAGCGATTGCGGAGAAGCTGAACAGGACTCCGGTCATGGTGCCGAACGCCGCCTTGGCGAGGGCACGTTCGTCTCGGCGCCAGGCCGCGGTCATGAGCTGGATGCAGAAGATGCCGACGGTCAGGGCGAGGCCGATGGGCAGCAGCAGCTCGTAGTTGTCGCGGAACCACCCGGCGTTGAGGTCGATGGCCGTCGTCTTGTTGACGGCCTTGGCGGCCAGGTCGGCCGCGCTGGACGCCAGCTCGCCCGCCGACTTCGCGATCCACGCGCCGAGACCGTCGGTGACGGTGCCGGCGGGGTTGGTGGCGAAGTCGACGGCGCCGCACACCTTGTCCATCAGCGGGAAGTCGCAGACTCCCATGGGTCGTACCTCCGTTCTGGGGCGAGGGTCAGGGCGCGACGGACGGCATGACGCCGACCAGGGCGCAGGGGTGGTCGGGCCGGCACTGGACCGCGAGGGTGGTGGACCGGCTCTCCGCGCCGCCGGCGGACGAGCCCTTCCAGCAAATCGACTGCTTGCCGGAGACCGTAACGGCGTAGACGTACGCCTGGGTGATCGCCCCGGGGTCGTCCTGGAGGGCCTGGGTAAAGGCGTGCGGGAAGTGCCCCTCGTTGATCTTGGCGGTGGCGACCTGCTTGTTGGCCGCCATCTCCCTCCACAGCACGGCCGAGGGGACCGCCTGGTCGACGGAAGCCGGATCGGCGTACTTCGACTCCGTGGTCAGCCAGCCGCGCAGCGCCTTGCGCAGCTCGGGCTGCGAGTACGCACGGGTGTCGTACGACCACAGCGCTGCGGTGGCGGCCTTCCCGTACGTGATCGGGTCGTGGGTTTTCGGCGGAACGGGCAGAGCGCGGGGCCTGGTGTGCGGCCCGGACGGCGCCGCGGTCGACGAGGATGCCGTGGGCGAACTCGGCGGTGGGGAAGCGGTATCGGAGGGGCTTCGGCCCTCGCGGGTGAGGTAGGCGGCCATGCCGGCGAGGGCGACGAGCACCGCCAGGACGGCAGTGCCGAGCAGCGCCCGGCGGCGCACGCGAGATGCGCCGCCGGGGTGGGTGGTGTGCTGAGCCATCAGTGGACCTGCGTCCCGAGCGTCGAGAAGAACGCCACGACACCGTTGGCCGCACCGAGAAGAAGGGCCGCGCCCGCGCTGACCAGCACGCCCTTCTTCCCGTTCGCCTCGGCCTGGTGGCCACCCGAGTGGTGACCCCAGGCCCATACGCCCGCGCTGACGGCGAGGGCGCCGACCACGGCGATGAGCCCGAACAAGTTGATCGAGCCCATCACCTGCTTGAGGACGTTGAGGCCAGGGAGCCCTCCCTCGTTCGGCTTGATTCCGGGGTCGTAGGCGAGCTGTATGACCTGGTCAGCGAGATACATGGGTACTCCAGTTCGAATGAGCGCACGCCAAAGCCCGGCGGGGCGAACCAGCGGTGCGAGGGGAGGTGAGGAGGGGGGAGGAGCGCCGGTCAGACGACTCGGCGGGCCGCGAGAATCCGCGATTTCCAGGACGCGACGGTGGTGATCCGCACGACGTCACCGGTGTGCGGGGCGTGGACGATCAGGCCCTGCCCGATTGCCATCCCGACGTGTTCCGGTACGGCGGCCGTCCCCTCGGTGAAGAGGAGGTCGCCCGGCTTGAGGGCATCGACCGAGACGGCCTTGCCGTCCTTGACCTGCGTGTACGTGGTCCGCGTCAGGGTGACCCCGGCTGCCTTGTACGCGCCCTGCATCAGGGAGGAGCAGTCGCAGCGGCCCATCGGGTTCTTGCCGTGGGAGTCGGCGCACGTGCCGCCCCACTGATACGGCGTGCCGAGCTGACCGAGTGCCCACCGGATCGCCGTCTGCACCTTCGGCGGCGCGGAGGCGGGGATCTTGTACTCGTCCGGCAACGCGCCCGCCGGGATGGTGCCGAAGTCCGTCCCGTCACCGTCCGCCGAACAACCCCCCGCGGAATCGGGAGAAGGGCTGCCGGTGTCGGCAGAACCGGACGGCGACGGGCTCGGCGATGCACCGCCGGCCTCCCGCAGCAAGGGCTCGATGGCCTTCTGCAGCGCGGTGGCCAGCGGCTCCCACTTGGCGTACGCCTCGGGGAAGCCCGACTTCTGCACCGCCTGGGCGGCCTGGGTGACAGAGAGGGACTGCCAGCCGGAGACCTTCTTGAGCCGCTCGTAGAACTTCGTCGAGGCGTGCACCGGGTCAAGGATCTGGCGGGCCGTGCCCCAGCCCAACGACGGCCGCTGCTGGAAGAGACCCAGCGAATCGCGGTCGCCGTAGGTCAGGTTTCGCAGGCCGCTCTCCTGCAGAGCGGTCGCCAGGGCGACGACCTGCCCTCGGGCGGGGATGTTCATCGCGACGCCCGTGGCCTGGATCGTCTTGGCGTTGGGCACCTGGTCGGCAGGAGCGTCCAGGCCCGGCACGGAGACCGAGCCCTTGTCGCCGCCGTCCAGGATGGCCTTCACCTGCTTGGCGACGGCGGAGGTGTCCACACCTTGTGCACCGCCGGTCGAGCACGAGGCTGAGGCGGTCCCGGCGCCGATGCCGAGAATCGGCAGTGCCAGCAGGAGTGGTCCGGTGGCGCACAGACCGACGAGGGCTCCCGTCGTCTTCTTCACGACCGCCGCCGTTCAGCACGACGGCGGTGCGGACCAGTCGACGGAGGTGGGTCGGGGCGCGGGTGTGTCAGGGCATGCTGCATCGCAGCGGCTCCTTGGTGTTCGTAGGAGGCGCGGTGCCGACTTCTCGTGCAAAGCCGTCGGCACCGCGCCGATGTGCATCCGCCTCTCGGCGGGCCCGGGTCAGAAGAGTTGGTAGCTCCAGGACGCCGGTTTCAGGTCACGCGCGGCAGCCAGCCGCGCTCGTAATCTCAGGCAATGCACAGGGGCCTCCTCACGGCGCTCGCGGGCAGATGGGCAACATGCCTCCGACGCCGCCCGATTGGACGAGACAGCACGGATAAGCACAGCTCAACGAGGGTGGAGCAAGGCTCCTTCCCGGTGGCACGGCGAGACAGTAGACCGGGATTCCGGCCGCACCAAACGACTGCCATCCAGGGGCCCGAAGCTGCGAACCACCTCGTTAGGCGCGGCCGGAATTCGCCGTTAACCTCCGCTGCAACCTCGCACCGGATGCGCGCCGTTGAGCGCTGCCCGGAGCAGGTCCAGACTCCGCCGCGCCCGAAGAGAGGCCCTCCCCATGAGCTACACGCTGCACCGAGGCGACGCCCTGACCGTCCTGAAGTCCCTCCCGGACGAGAGCGTCCAGGCGGTGATCACCGACCCGCCGTACAACTCCGGAGGCCGCACCAGCTCCGATCGAACCGGCCGCACCGCTCGCGCCAAGTACGTCACGAGCAACTCGGCGCACGACCTCGCCAACTTCCCCGGCGAGAACCGCGACCAGCGCTCCTACCGCTCCTGGCTCACCGAACTTCTCACCGAGGCGTACCGGGCCTCGACCGAGCACGCGGTCGCGATGGTCTTCACCGACTGGCGACAGGAGCCGACCACCTCCGACGCCCTCCAGATGGCGGGATGGACCTGGAGCGGCACAATTCCGTGGATCAAGCCGTCCAGCCGGCCCCGCAAGGGCGGGCCCAAGCAGGACTCGGAGTTCATCATCTGGGGCGTCAAGGGCTCCCTCGACAACACCCGCGACCTCTACCTGCCGGGGCACTACATCGCCTCCCAGCCCCGCAAGGGCCGGGTTCACATCACCCAGAAGCCGGTCGAGGTCATGCAGCAGCTCGTCCAGGTCTGCCCCGAGGGTGGCACCGTCCTTGACCCGTTCACCGGCAGCGGCTCCACCGGGGTCGCGGCCCTGCGCGAGGGGCGCCGCTTCGTGGGCGTCGAGCTGTCCGCGCACTACGCGGACGTCGCCGAGGAGCGGCTGCGGGCCGAACTGACGAAGAGCGACTTCGAGCTGGCCGGACCGGAGGCATGAGCGTGAGAGCGGAGAGAGGCCAGGGCCGGCGGCCCACAGACGCCAGAGGGCGGCTGATGCATCGACTAACCGATGCACCAGCCGCCCCTCCTGTTACGTCAGGCCGCCTCGAACGCCCGCCGGATCAGCGGCGCCGCCTTCTCCAAGTCGGCTGCCGAGACGACGCGGGCCTCCAGGTCGCCGGTCCCGAGGTGTCCGATACCGCGCATGTCCCGGGTGAAGCCCTCCTCCAACTTGACCGTGTCCGGGTCGAGTCTGAGGTACACCAGGATCGCCTCGTGCTTCGGACGGAAGATCACCGACGACCGCCGGTAGGCGATGTAGTGCCGCAGGGACGCCACCTCCACCTCGCCCCATGCCGTGAGCGCCTCGTCCAGTTCCGCGTACAGGTCCTGCAGGCAGCCAGGGACCGCACCCGCGGCGGCAGTCGCCTGAGCGGATGTCTTCCCGCCTCCGCCAGCGGCACCAGCCGTGACCTCCCGCTCGCGGCTCTGGCGACGATCCGAGACCTGTCTCGTGGATCCGGGAGTGGACTCGATCAGCAGCAAGCTCAGCAGCCCACCCTCGAAGACGCGGTAGCGCACCAGGTCGACCCGCTCGCGCAGACGATGCACTGCGACTCGGTCGTGGTGCGAGAAGCCAGCGGCGATGCAGACCATCCGAGGGTTCCGCCAGTCGATCGACTCGGCGGCCTCGGAGCCCAGCTTCTCCTTGACCAGGGCCTCGAACTCGTGGCGCGCGGAGTCCAACCACGAGAGATAGGAGACAGCCTGAGATAGGACACCGCTGTCGGCGCCTTTCTTGTACTCGATCAGCGCAGGTGTGCCGTTCTCGTCCAGGCCGAGCGAGTCGATCCGGCCCCGGTGCCAAGGCCCCGTCGGGTACTCCGACGCCAGGAAGCGGATGCCGAGCATGGCCTCCATGCCTGCCTCGACCCGCCGCTGCAGCTCCACCTCCAGCGTCACCGTGGAGCCGCGCAGCTCGACGTCCTGGCCTTCGGTATCCAGCCGGAACAGCTTCAGGTCGGTCACCAGCGTCTCCCTCTGCGTGATCTCTACGGGAGAAGCAATGGAAACCGGGCCCCTGGCTATTCCGATCGGGTTGTGAGCCTGCTTCGTCTGCCAGGCCTGCTTTCAGGACAGCCGCGCGTACATCTGTGGGCCCCGCTGCGGAATCTGGACGGACCAGGGTGGTATTCACTGAGACCATTGAGCCACATCTATAGCGGCCTAATTCCGGACATGAGTCTGGAGGCTGGCCCAGTCCGATGTGATCACTTTCTCCTGTGGGATGCCGATCAGTAGGCTGTAGCGGTGATTCGTCGGTGCCATGCCCCTCGTGCTTCGCTTCTTCTACGGCGGAGCGGGGGCATGCGCCGAGCGAGGGTGTGCTTTTGCTGCGGGAGTCAGGGGGTGAGCGGTGAGCGGCGCGTCTGTACCGTCGCGTATCGGGCCGTACCTCGTCGAGCGGCGGCTCGGCGCGGGCGGGATGGGGGAGGTATACCTCGCCTACTCGGTCGCGGGTGAACCGGTCGCCGTGAAGGTGATCCGGCCCGACCGCACGGATCCGCATACGCGTGCCCGATTCGAACGCGAGGCGGCGATGGCGCGCACGATCTCTGGTACGGGTCGTGTGGCCCGTTTCATTGAGGCAGACCCGTTCGCTGAGCAGCCCTGGCTGGCCATGGACTACGTTCCCGGCCGCCCGCTCTCCGATGTCGTGAAAGATCAAGGCCTGCTGTCCACGCCACTCGTGGCGAGTCTTGGCGCGCTGTTGGCCGAGGGGCTTGCCGCTGTGCACGCCGCGGGGCTGGTGCACCGTGACCTGAAGGCGCAGAACGTCGTCCTCGGTGACTTCGGTCCGGTGATCATCGACTTTGGTCTGGGCGCTTTCGTCGGGGCGTCCAAGGGGTCGCTCACGCAGGCCGGCGTGGTCATCGGCACCGTGCGTTGCATGCCGCCTGAGCAGGCTCTGGGTGAGCTGGAGGTGACTCAGGCGGCTGATGTGTACGGGCTGGGCACGGTACTTCTGTACGCGGCGACTGGGCACTATCCGTACGACGGCGCCCGGTGGGAGGCGGTGGCTGCGCAAGTGGTCAACGCCGAGATCGGGCCCGACCTGTCCGGGCTGCCCGCCGAACTGACCCCCGTCGTGTCGGCCATGCTGGCGCACAAGGCGGAGGACCGCCCCTCCCTGGAGGAGGTGACCCGGCAGTGTGCCGATCTGATGCGTCTGCTGGGTACGAGTCCGGCCCGGGCACGGCGCGCTCTCATCCAGGAGACGACGCCGAGGGACCATCCCACGATGGTGCTGCCTCAGCCTGATACGCCCATGCTGGACCGGCTCGACTCGCTGGAGAGGCAGCTGCGCGAGGAGTCGGCGGCCCCGGCGGATAACGTCCCCGCCTTGCCGTTCGATGGTGAATCCAGCTCGGACACTCCGGCCCAGGGCGATGTCCAGAGCGACGTCGAAAGCTCGCTCGTGTCCGTGCAGGAATCCCCCAGCGAACGCCCGGCCGAACCCGCGCCGAAGAAGGGTCGTCCCCCCGCTTCCCGGCGGGTCGCCGACGAGCTGCGGAAGCGCTACGCGATGGGCCCGGCGCTGGCCTGGTCGAAGCGCTGAACCGCTCTTCCTTACCTTTCGCCGACGGGGCCGGTCCGGGGCGATACAAAGGGTGGGCAGCAGCACACCGCACATCACGAATACACAGTCCACAGAGGAGCACCACATGACCACGGCGATGCAGCCCGAGGTTCCTGAGGCGCGCGACGCCGATGCGGTGTCGGCGTATCCGGCCGGTGCGAAGCCGACCTTCGCGCCTGGCGCCCAGGTGCGCATCCGCCACGAGCAGTGGCTCGTGAAGTCCGTCGACGAGTCCCGCGACGGACTGATGGTCGAGGTCAGCGGGGTGTCCTCGTTCGTCCGTGGCACGGACGCGGTGTTCTACTCGGGTCTTGACCAGATCGACGTACTTGATCCGCGCAAGACCCGGCTCGTGCCCGACGACACCTCCAGGCACGCTAAGGCCCGCCTGTACCTGGAGGCGGTCATCCGCAAGACGGCGTTGCCGCAGACCGAGCACGGCATCGCGCTCGCCGACTCCTTCCTCATGGACCGGCAGGAGCACCAGCTGCGTCCCGCCGAGCTGGCACTGTCCATGCGCAACCCGCAGCCCCGGCTTCTGATCGCTGACGTGGTTGGGCTGGGCAAGACGCTGGAGATCGGCGTCACGCTCTCGGAGCTGATCCGGCGCGGGCGCGGCGAGCGCATCCTTGTGGTCACGCCTGCCCATGTGTTGGAGCAGTTCCAGCGCGAGCTGTGGACCCGCTTCGCTCTGCCGCTGGTGCGCCTGGACTCCACCGGCATTCAGCGCATTCAGCAGGAGATCCCGGCGGGCCGGAACCCGTTCGCTCACTTCAAGCGCGTCATCGTGTCCGTCGACACCCTCAAGTCGGCGACGTACGCCCATCACCTGGAGAACATCACCTGGGATGCGGTGGTCATTGACGAGTCGCACAACCTCGTGAACAAGGGCACCCGCAACAACCGCCTCGCCCTCCGGCTCGCCGAGCAGACCGATGCGCTGATCCTGGCCTCCGCGACCCCGCACAACGGCAATGCCGAATCCTTCGCCGAGCTGATCAAGATGCTCGATCCGGCGGCGATCGCCGACGCCAAGAATTACAAGGTCGCCGACCTCGACCACCTCTACATCCGGCGTACCAAGACCGACCGCGAGGTGCGCGACGGTCTCAAGGGCAAGCCCTGGGCCGAACGAGGCCCCTCCCTTCCGGTGTCGGCCCCGGCGACGCCGAAGGAGGTCGCCGTCCTGGAGAAGCTCGAAAAGGAGTGGACCCCGGGGGATCCGAGCCGTTCGTCGGTCTGCGCCGAGCCGATCACCGCCTACGGCTTCCTGAAGGCGTTCCTCTCCTCCCACGTGGCGCTGCGGAAAACCCTCGCCAACCGCCGTGGCTACCTCGACAATCCGAAGAGTCGTACGGCGAAGGGCAAGGCCAAGACCGCACCGGACACCCCCGAGCGCCGTGCCGCTCTCGCCGCCGAGAGCAAGGCCCTCGCGGAGCTAGAGGCGCTGGTCGCGGAGTTCACCGACCAGGACTCCGCCAAGCTCGATGCACTCGTCCGCACGTTGAAGGACTGCCTAAAGGTCGGACCGGGCTCCGAGCGCCGAGTCGTGATCTTCTCCGAGCGGGTCCACACCTTGGACTGGCTGGCCGAGGCGATCCCGGCCAGACTCGGCTTCAAGAAGAATTCGGCGGCCAAGGCCGACAAGACGCGTCCCTGGAAGGTCTACGGCGGCGTCGTCGAGGTCATGCACGGCGACACCACCAACGACCAGCAACAGCGGGAGATCGTCGACCGCTTCGGCCGGCGCGAGGAGCCGGTGCGGTTGCTGTTCACTGGCGATATCGCCTCCGAGGGCGTCAACCTGCACCACCAGTGCCACGACCTCATCCACTACGACCTGCCCTGGTCTCTGATCCGCATTGAGCAGCGCAACGGACGTATCGACCGTTATGGGCAGGCGGTCAGCCCTGAGTTCCGAGCGCTCACCCTCACCGCCGACGTGCCCTGGCGGCGCGACGAGGAGAGCGGCGAGATGCTGACGCTCGACGACCGGCTCGTCGGCACCCGTCTGTTGCGCCGCGAGGCCCAGGCACACGAGATCGAGACCGGCGAGGGCAGTGCCGAGGCCGTTACCGGCCTCTACAACGAGAAGAAGGAAGAAGACCGCCTCACCTACGACCTCATCAAGGGAGGCACCGTCGAACGCTCCATCAAGCAGTCCCAGCAGGAGTCCGGCGGGGTCCTCGCGGGGTTGCTCGCCGGCGCCAACGCACGGCTCGCCGACCCGACGGCCACTCCGGCCACCCTCGGCACGGCCGCGGTGCCAGAGGCCGACGTTCCCCACGTGTTCGCTGATACCAAGGCGTACTTCCACACAGCCGTGGACCTCATCTACCCACAGGCCGAGCGCGAGGCCCTCGCCTGGAAGCCCGAGACGGGGGGCGGCCGCATCGAGTTCACTCCGCCCGACGACCTGCAGTACCGCTTCCGGGAGCTGCCGAAGTCGTACCTGGAGCAGGAGAAGATCCTCACGACGCCCAAGTACGACGGCACGCTGCGTCTCACCTTCGACAAGCAGTACGCCGCCGACCGCCTGGAGGCCGCCCGCAACGCCAAGCAGGGCAAGACCGACGAGCCCACGTCCCAGTGGCCCAATGTCTCTTATGTCTCAGACATCCACCCGGTGCTCGACTGGGTTACGGACAAGGTCCTCGCCAAGCTCAAGTACGACGAGGCGTTCGTCCTCGCCTACCAGCCAGACGCCGCCAAGGCCAAACGGATCGACGCCGCTCTGCCCGCGGCCCTGACCGGCCCGGTCTATCTGCTCCAGGGCGTCTACTCCAACGTGGCGGGCAAGCCGACGGTTGTGGAGTGGATGGCTGTCACCGGTCTCGCCGAGGCCGCTCCTCGCGTGTGGCGCATGGACTCGGCGTTCCTCGCCGCCTGCGGCGTGGGCCCCGACATGCCCGGTCGCGCACAGCCTGTCAACCGCGACCTCCTCCAGGAACTCGTCCCCGCGGCCATCGACGCCGCCGAGACCCACCTGCACGAGCGCCGCGCCGACTACGACAAGCAGGTCGACTCCTACCTGGCCCCGTACGAGGACCGAGTGCAGGTCTGGGAGCAGGGTGCCCTGATTGCCGTCGGCAATCAGGAAGCTCGCCGCAAGCAGGTGTCCGACACCGCCAAGCGCCGACGCGACCTCGTACGCCGCCTGCGGACCGACGGTGACCCGATGCTGCGGGTCCTCGCCGTCCTCGAACCCCTCCATCCCACCACCGTCTCCGCCGCACACGCCGAGGAGTCCGCGCGATGAGCTACACCTACGACTCCTTCGCCAACCGCGGCGAATATCTCTCCGCCCACTACTTCAGCGAGGAACTGGAGAACACCCTCAAGAAGAGCAAGGCGGGCGACGAGGGCCTGTTCACCCTATGGACCAGTCGCGAGACCGACCCTCACGACCCACAGCTCACCCCGCGCGAACTCCTTCCCCGGCTCCGCGGTGAGTACCTGGCCACCGTGCGCCCCTTCCTGGCCGCCCGCGCCCAGCAGGAAGAACTCGGCAGCACCTACGACGACCCCACGGGCGAATGGGCCGAGCACCTCACCACCTGGCACACCGTCGTCCTCAAGGCCCTCGGCTACGGTGGTGACCGGCCCGAGCCGATCACCGTGCATAACGCGGGCAAGGAGTACGAACTCCAGGTCGCCTGGCATGGAGACGGCATCCTCGCCGTCGACTGCGGCTGGACGGCCAAACTCGACGACGCACTCGACCCCGACGAGGCCGGACAGCTCCTCCACTCCCTCAAGGCCGCCGACGGTCTCCTCGAAGTCGGCGAGAAGCTGGCGGGCTGGCTCTTCCAGAGCGAATTGCACGAGCCGGGCGGCGACGCACCCCGCTTCGTCCTGCTGCTCTGCGGCGGCGTACTCGTCCTGGCCGACCGCAACTCCTGGGCCGAGGGCCGCTATCTCGCCGCCAGTCTGGACGCGGCTCTCGCCCGCAACGACACGGCGAAGGCCGGCGAACTCTCCCTCCTCGCCGCCCTCTTCTCCCATGACATGCTCGCGCCCCGTCTCGACGGCAAGAGCCGACGTATCGACGATCTACTCAAGGCCTCCCGAGACAACGCCGTCGGCGTCAACTCCGAGCTGCGCAAGGGACTTCAGCACTCGGTCGAGATCATCGCGAACGAGGTGCTCGCCCGCCTGCGCGAGGCGGAGGTCGAGCCACGGGAGATCGAGGACCTCAAGAAGGGCCCGTTCGCCAAGCAGCTCACCCGCGAATCGCTGCGCTACCTCTACCGCATCCTCTTCCTCCTCTATGCGGAGGCTCGCCCTGAGCTGGGCATTCTGCCCGCAGACGACTCGACGTACCAGACCGGGTACTCGATCGCCCGGCTGCGTGAATTGGTGGCGCGGGAACGAAAGTTGGTCGAGGAGGACAGCCGAGGCGGCTTCCACCTCTACGCATCCCTCGACGTCCTCTTCAACAAGGTCAACTACGGCCACCGTCCGCACGGCACCGAAACGGATGACGACAAGCCAGCCGAGGAACGCAGCGAACTGCGCGGCCTGCGCTTCGAGGCGCTGCGCAGCGAGCTGTTCGACCCTAAGTCGATCACGCTCATCGGCAGCGGTGTCCTGGACCCTCGCTGGGACGAGGACGAGGACGAGCAGCCACGATGGCTGGACCTACGGTTGCGTAACGAGGCGTTGCACCAGGTTCTACGCCTGCTCACCATGAAGGAGGCCGGTCAGAAGGGCAGACAGGGCGGCTTCATCTCTTACCGCAACCTCGGAATTAACCAGCTTGGCGCCGTCTACGAGGGCTTGATGTCCTACACCGGCATCATTGCCGACAAAGAGCTCGCCGAGGTCGCAAGGCCGGGCGAGAAGCGGGGCGGCAAGCAGTATGGCGATCCGGAGAAGGGGTCGTGGCTGATTCCCGCGGATCGGCTGAGCGACTACCCGCAGAACACCTGGGTCGTGTACTCCGCCCAGGACGCCGAACAGCATGGCCTTCGCGGGCCGAAGAAATACGCGGTGGGTGAGTACGTCTACCGGCTGGCCGGACGCGACCGCGAGACGTCCGCCTCGTACTACACGCCGGAGTCGCTGACGAAGGTCACCGTCGAACTGGCTCTCAAGCATCGGCTCACGGGCGAGACGCGGGCGAGCGACCTCCTGAAGTACACGATCTGCGAGCCTGCGCTCGGCTCGGGCGCGTTCCTCAACGAGGCGATCAACCAGGTCGCAGACGAGTACCTCAAGCGGCGACAGGAGGAGCTCGGCGTCAGCCTGGACACGTCGAAAGCGTTGGACGCGAAGCAGAAGGTCAAGGCGTACATCGCGCTGCACAACGCGTACGGTATCGACCTGAATGCGACGGGCGTCGAGCTCGCTGAGGTGTCGCTGTGGCTGAACACCATGCACCCCGGTATGCGCGCACCATGGTTCGGACTGCACCTGCGGCGCGGCAACTCGCTGATCGGGGCGCGGCGTTGGGTGTACGAGGCAGACCGCATCAAGAACGAGCGGACCATTGGCGGTACGACGCCGGTCAAGCTGCCGTTCCGCGACACGGAGGGCGACGGCGTAGCGCAGGCGCTGCCCGAGGGAGCGGTGCACCAGTTCCTGCTGCCCACGCCGGGGTGGGGCGCGGTTGCCTTGGTCAAACCAGCAAATCCTGCGGGCAATCTCATCGGGCAGTCGGCCAAGCCGGAACTCGACCGACTTACCGAGTGGCGAAAAGCGGTAGGCGCCAAACCGAAGGCGACGGGTGGCAAGGGGAGCCAGCTTGCGCGACTACAGGAGGCGGCCAAGCGTGTGGAGTTCCTGTGGCAGCTCGTCGCCAAGCGGATGGAGCTGAGCGAGCGCGAGATTGCCCGCACCATCGACGTGTGGGGGGCTGGGCGCAAGGAGGATGCGGAAGAGTACGCGTTCCTACGCCGTGACAAGAAGAACGCGGACGGGGACACGTTGCCGCTGACCAAGGAGCAGGTCTTCCGGGACTTGTTCGAGGCAGAAGGTTCTCCGTACTGGCGGCTCAAGCAGGTCATGGACGCGTGGTGTGCGCTGTGTTTCTGGCCGCTGGACCAGGTGGGGCTGCTCGATGGGACAGACGCGGAGTACGAGACGCCGCCGGTGGTGGCGGTCGATGCGCTGTTGTCGTCGGGGGTGCCGCAGGTGGGCGAAGTGGAACCTGCGCCTGCACCTCAGTACGTCGAGAGTGGGCTGCTGTTCGCGCTGAACGGGGACCAGTTGGCCTTCGGAGAGAGCGCGGACGAGAGTGAACTGGTCGAGAAGAAGCGGGTCAAGAGGCGTCGTGAGCCGGCGGCGCCGAAGAAGGGCGGCGGGACGGCGCAGCGCCGCCCCGTCATCGCTCTGAAGGACCTGGACGACTGGCTTGCCTTCCTGGAATCCATGGTTGGTACGGGGTCCGTTCCGGAGGAAACGTTCGCCACGTCCGTTGACTCCCTGGAGGAGCTGAAGGTCCTCGAAGGTGCCATCCAGGGCGAGATGGGCATGGACGATGCTCGGAAGGCCGTGGAGACGCGGTATCCGTGGATGCGGGTGGTGCGGGATATCGCGAAGGAACAGGGGTTCCTGCACTGGGAGCTGGACTTTGCGGGTGTATTCGCGAGTGAAGCGGGGGGTTTCGACCTCCAGGTCGGGAACCCGCCTTGGGTGGAGATTAAGTTCAACCGTACAGCCAGTTTCTCCGAGTTCGAACCCGACCTGACCTTGCAGGAGAGCCTTACCAAGGAGCGCGAGGCAGAGTTGCGCGATCGTGTCTTGCAGGTGCCCGAGTGGCGCATCCGGGTACTCCGAGACGCGGCCACGGACACGGCACTGGCGAGCTTCTACTCCAGTGCGGTCGTGTACCCGATCCTCGCGGGGACACCGGCGCACCTGCACTCGCGCTTCATGAGCCAATGCTGGGACCATGCGGCCGTGACGGGTGCCATCGGGCTCGTACACCCCGATGGTCACCTGAAAGGGAAGCAGAACCGGAGCATCCGTGCGGAGGCGTATCGCCGACTGCGTGTGCACGGAGCCTTTGTGAACGTCTCGAATTGGGCCTTCCCACGACCTGTTGGAGACAAGAAGGACTTTGCGGCCAACATCTACGGCCCTCGTCAAGAGGTCAACTTCAAGCACCTGAGCTTTCTCTATAGGGCCGATGTGCTGACAGATTCCCTGCGGCACGATGGGTCTGGTCCGGAACCGGGTCTAAGGTTCGACGGACAGTACGACACCCGGCCGCACTGGGCGCGGATCATCAACGTGAACGAGGAGACTCTCGCCCTGTGGAGTGAGCAGCAAGGCGGCGAGTTCCCGGCGACAGAGGCGGAGATGATGTATCCGCTGACGCAGAGTGAGCAGAATGCGATCGCTCTGATGGCGAAGTATCCCGTCCGGCTCTCCCGTGACGAGATCGGCATGAGTCGTGGCTACGACGAAGAACGCGACCGTACCGCGGGATACATCAACTACCGAAGCCAGCGTCCGGATTCCTGGGATGAAGTGATTCTGCACGGTCCGCACATCGGTCCTGGAACACCGTTCTGCAAGGAAGACCCCGAACTCAAATCAGAGGGGGCGCGGATCGACCTGACCGCAATCCCAGGCGACTTCATTCCCGCCACCAAGATGGCCAGGGCATGTGATCGGGCCAAGTTCGAGTCCATGGCTATGGTATGGAAGGACTGGCAGGAGCTCCCGCATGCCCGCCACTACCGCTTGGCCTTCCGGCGCCGGAACGACGGCAAGACAGAGAGGGTCCTGCAAGCCGGGATCATTCCTCCAGGGCCCACCCATGTATATAGTGTCCTCAGTCTTGCTTTTCGGACTCGTCAGCATCTGCTGCTAGTCGCTGGCTTCTGGTCGGCGATTCCGCTGGACTACATGCTTCGGGCCTTCGGAATCAAGGACCTCCTCGAACCCGGCATCCAGCGGCTCCCTGCTCCTTCCCCGGACCACCCGTTGTCGGGAGCCCTAGTCGTCAGGTCGGCTCGCCTGAACTGTCTCTCAAACGCCTACGCAGACTTGTGGGAGTCGGAGTTCCGCTTCTCCTGGCTCTGCGAGGAGTGGGCAAATCCGTGGACTGGCCTACGCCCGTTGAACGCGCTGGAACCCCGCTGGTCGTGGCGCACGCCACTCCGTACGGAGTTCGAACGTCGCGCTGCACTCGTCGAACTCGACGCGCTGGTGGCTGTATGGATGGGGCTTTCCGCAGAGGCGCTGATCGCGGCCTACCAAGCACGCCTGGACGTGCTGTCTGCCCGTGAAGAGCAGATGTACTTCGACGCGCACGGGCGGCAACTTGCGTCAGACAGGTGGGTTTTCGGCACAGGGCAGACTGGTGAGCATTGGAAGGCCCTGGAGGAGCATCTGGCCGCACCCGACGTCAGCCCTGTCCCCGACGGCTACGCCGCCCCCTTCTACAAGGCCGATCGCGAGCGCGAGATGCGTGCCGCGCACGCCTACTTCAAGAAGCGCCTCGACGAAGCCGCAGCGAAGGGTCTGTGGGACCCGGAGAAGATGGAGGTCCCGACCCCGTGAGGCCGACCCTCGAAGCACAGGGACTCAAGGAGAGCCTGCTCCAGTACTTGTCCACGACATACGGTCTCGCGGACGAGGGTGCCCGAAAAGCCCTGAACGCGTTCCTCGGGGACGAGACGACGGGCATGTTCCGCGGCCCGTACCTCCGCCTGCGTACCCCGTTCACCCCGGCCGACGACGGCTGGCAGCAGCACCTGGACTGGGTACGTACCGACGGCTGGACACCGTACGCGCACCAGGCCCGTGCCTTCGCCCGGCTCACCTCCAAGGACGGCCACACACCCCAGCCCACGCTCGTCACCACAGGCACCGGTTCCGGCAAGACCGAGTCGTTCCTGTACCCCGTACTCGATCACTGCGCCCGCGAGCGGGCGGCCGGGAACAACGGGGTCAAGGCGGTCTTCCTCTACCCGATGAACGCCCTGGCCACCGACCAGGCGGCCCGTATCAACGATCTGCTCACCGCTTACGACGAGTTGAGCGGTGTTCGCGCCGGCCTGTACATCGGGGAGAAGGCGGCGACGCACTATGACCGGGTCTACACCCGCCGCCAGGACATGCAGCTGTCCCCGCCGGACATCCTGATTACCAACTACAAGATGCTCGACCTGCTGCTCCAGCGCGCGGCCGACGCACCGCTGTGGGACGGCAGCGACATCCGCTACGTGGTTGTCGACGAGTTCCACACGTACGACGGCGCGCAGGGCACCGACGTCGCCATGCTGCTGCGCCGTCTCGCCATCGCCGTCGATGCCAATCGGCCCGGCATGCCGCTCGGCTTGATCACCCCTGTCGCCACCTCCGCGACCCTCGCCTCCGGCACCGATGAGGACGGGGTGCAGCAACTCCTCTCCGTGGCCACCAACGTCTTCGGCACAGAGTTCACCGAGGACGCGATCGTCGGCGAGGACCGGCTGACGGTCGACGAGTTCATCCTGGGTGAGGACGAGTCGATCCCGGACGCGAGATTCCTTCCCGGCCAGGCCACGCCCCCCGAGACCCTGACCGCTCTGCCAGACCCGGCATCCGGCCCCGAAGAGCTCGCGGACCTCGCCGAGGCTGTCACCGGAAGCCGTGTCACCGACCCGGTCGCCCTCGGTGCCGCGCTCAAGCGCAACCGGCTCACGTACGCGGTCCTGAACGCCTTCGACGGCACGGTGCGCACGTACGACGAGGTGCTCGACGTGATGCGCCGCAGTGGTGCGAGGAGCTGGGACGAGGCGATCACGACGCGGCCGCAGATCGCCGCGCTGGCCCTCGCCCGCTTCGTGGCCCTGCTGTCCGTGGCGCGCGACCCGGACGCGCCGGCCGCGCTCAGCCGCCCCTTCGTCCAGATCGAGGTGCACCAGTGGGCGCGGTCCGTCACCCGCATGCTGCGTGGCGTACTGCCTTGGCCGAAGGCCGAGTTCGCGTGGGACACAGCGGGGGCGCAGAGCCAGTCGCGTACGACGCCGGACACCACCACCTCCCGCGACACCAAGATCTTCCTGCCCGCAGTGTACTGCCGTGAGTGCGGGCGTTCCGGTTGGTCGGTCCTCGCCCCCGAGTCGGACTTCGAGGAGCTGAACTTCGAGGCCCACAAGATCCGTCGGGCCACCGTCACCGCGGAGAAGGCGAAGGTGCGCACCCTGGTGGCGGCCACCGACAACGAGGCCCGCGAGGGCAACGGCCGTACCGCCATGGATCCGGCGGCGCAGAAGTCGCTGACCACCGGCGGCGCGGGCGTGCTCATGGTGCTCGACGGCCTGTGCCAGCGCCTGCGACTGCCCGACCCCCAGGGCGACTACGACGACGAGGGTAACCCGGCGCCCGGCGGCACCGACTCCGCCTTCGTCCTCGTCCAGCTCGGCGACAGCGCGGAACGGGCCGCCAAGGACGACTGGTGCCCGGCCTGCGGTACGCACAACGCGATCCGCTTCGTCGGTACGGGTGCCGCCGCGCTGGCCGCCGCGTCCGTCACCCAGCTGTTCACCGGCGGGGAGATGGACAAGGAGCAGCGTGAGACGAAGACACTGATGTTCAACGACTCGGTGCAGGACGCTGCGCACCGGGCCGGGTTCGTGGCCTCCCGCTCGTACACCTTCTCTCTGAGGGCTGTCTTCACCAAGCACCTGAGCGAGCAGCGGCCCAGCGCGCTCAACGACCTCGTAGCCGACGTCGTCGCGGCCACGACCGACCGTGAGACGCTCGCCGCCGTTGTCCCGCCGGACCTCCACGACGACACGGGTGTGGCGCGCCTGCTGTCCGGCCAAGGACGCGGCGGGGACAAGAAGACCTGGGACCTGATTGGTGAACGGTTCGCGTTCGAGGCCGTGATGGAGTTCGGGCACCGCTCCCGCAACGGCCGTACCCTCGAACTGACCCGTACCTCAGCCGCCTGGGTGGACGTCCCCGACGAGCAGGCGGCCGTGGCGCTCGTGCGCGCCGCTCATGAGGAGGCCGCCCACCGCGGGTTGACGCTTACCGAACACGATGACGCCCGCTATCTGGCTTTTCTGCGCGGCCTGTTGGAGCGGCTGCGTACGCGTGGGGCGGTTGGGCACCAGTGGCTGGAGAAGTTCCTCGACGAGGCGGGCACCAGCCGCTACTTCATCTGGGGAGGCCGCCCGCGCGGCATGAAAGCCTTCCCCAAGGGGGTCTCCGCACCGAGCTTCCTGCTCGCGAGGCCCAAGCCGAGCAGCGAGTTCGACTTCGCCGCCGGCCGTCTGTCCTGGTACCAGACCTGGGCCCAGCGTTGCCTCGACATGACCCGTGAGCAGGCCGACGAGTTCTGGGTGCGGCTGCTGCCCCGGCTCACTGACGCCGGGCTGCTCGCTGCGCGCACCCCGAGCGACACGGCCGCCCGTCTGTACGGCCTTCAACCGGGCGCCATCCGGCTGCAGTTGCTGACCGACGCGCAGGTCAACGAGGCGTATGTGCGCTGCCCGAAGTGCTTCTGGGAGCAGACCGTCCACCCCTCGCTGCTGGCGCAGTACCACGGGCAGCCCTGCCAGGCGTATCGCTGCACGACCGGGCGGCTGGTCGCGGGGGACCGGTGGCTGGAGACCGTGGACCGGCACGACCGGGACCGCGACTACCGCGACGACTACTACCGCAGCCTGTATCGGCGAGCGGGTACCTATCAGGTCATCACTGCCGAGCACAGCGGTCTGCTCTCCCGCGGCAAGCGTGAACGCGTCGAGGACGCCTTCCGCAACGGCGAGGGGTTCAACGATCCCAACGTGCTGTCCTGCACGCCCACCCTGGAGATGGGCATCGACATCGGCGACCTGTCCGCCGTCGTCCTCGGTGCCCTGCCACGCCGCCCGGCCAACTACGCCCAGCAGGCGGGCCGGGCCGGACGCCGTACCGGTAACGCCTTCCTGCTGACCATCCCCGACCGCAAGCGCCGCGACCTGTACTTCCTCGACCGGCCACGGGACATGATCGACGGACGGATCGTGCCGCCGGGCTCGTATCTGTCGGCCATCGAGATCCTGCGCCGGCAGTACACCGCCCACCTCCTCGATCTCGCCGCGCGCGGACGGCTGCTGCGCGAGGACGGCAGGCCGCTGGCCGCGCTGTCGCGGCGGGTTGACGAACTCTTCGGCCCCTCCGGCTACCTCGCCGACTTCACGGACGCCGCCCTCGCCCACGGCGAGCAACTCGTCGCGGGCTTCCTCGCCCTGTTCCCGACCGGTGTGAGCGACACCGCCAAGGAGGAGTTGGAGAAGTACGCGGTCCGCGGCATCCGCAGCGCGATTGAGAAGGCCGAGCGGGAGTGGGAGCGTGAGAACCAGAAGCTGCGCACCCGTATCCGTACGATCCGTTCCGCGATCGACGAGCTCAAGGACGGCGACGACGAACAGGCGGACACAAAGGCGGAGTTGGAGGCCGAACTCGGCGCCCTCTCCAAGCAGGGTGCCACGCGCCAGCGCCAGCCCTCGCAGACCGTGCTGTGTGACCTCGGCCTGCTGCCCAACTACGCCCTCATCGACGCCACGACCACCCTCGAAGCCACCGTCTTCTGGCCCGAGGGCACCACACCGGAAGGCCGGCCCCGCTACAAGTCGAAGTCGTTCTCCTACGGGCGACCGCGCGGCTTCGCCCTGTCCGAACTCGCCCCCGGCAACACCTTTTACGCCGAGGGCTACAAGCACCGGATCACCGGCATCGACATCGTCACCGGCCGGGACCAGGACTGGCGCCACTGGCGCTTCTGCCCCTCGTGCGGCTACGTCCGCACCGAGAACGCCGAGAACGACATCACGCCCTGCCCGCGCTGCGGGGAGGCGGGCATCGCCGACTCCGGCAGCCTGTGGCAGATCGTCCAGCCCAGCGTGGTGACGGCCCGCGACAAGCGGGAGGACGCCAGGATCGGCGACGAGAGCGACGACCGTGACCGCCGCTTCTACACCGTCGTCGACATGGTCGACATCCACCCCGACCACTTCGCCAAGGGCAAGTCCTGGCGGCACACCAAAGAGATCTTCGGCGTCGACTACACCCGCCGTGCCGTCATCCGCCGTATCAACACCGGACCGCTCAGCATCGGCGCCCAAGAGAACGACCAGCTCGCCGGAAAGCCGGTGCGCATCGCCCCCTTCCACGTGTGCACCGCCTGCGGAGCAGCGAGCGCAGACGGGCGACCTGTCTTCGACGACGACCGGGACGCCGTCGACAACTCCGCCAACCGTCAGCGCGAACTCAAGCACCACACCCCCTGGTGCCCGCTGCGGCGCGGCAAGAAGGGCGTACCCCAGGAACCGGTCCTGCTCGCCCACGAGTTGGAGACCGAGGCGCTGCGCATCCTGTTGCCGGCCGCGACCGTGCTCGTCGAGGAGAAGGTCCACTCCTTCCAGGCGGCCCTGCGCCTGGGCGTGGACGGCGCCTTCGGCGGCGACCCGCAGCACCTCGCCACCACCCTCGCCACCATGCCGGACCGTGACACCGCGGAGACACGACACTTCCTGGTCCTGTACGACCGCCTCCCGCACGGCACCGGCTACCTCGACCGGCTCACCGACCCCGCGGCCTTCCGTCAGGTGCTGGAGGGCGCGCGCCGGCTGCTCGTGGAGTGCCCCTGCAACGAGGAGGGCGGACCGGCCTGCCACCGCTGCCTGTACCTCTACGCCGACGAGCAGTACATCGAGCGCGTGTCCCGCCAGGCCGCCTTGGAGATCCTCGACGAACTCCTCGGCACCGACACCGACGCCTGGGACACCAAGAAGGTCGGCAACACCGATCAGATCGGTCTCGACGGACAGGTCGAGTCCGATCTGGAGGCACGCTTCCTCAAGGCCCTGCGCGGGTGGGTCGGACATCGCGGCGACGCCGTGCTGGAGGAGAGTGGCGACAACAGCGCCTATCTGCGTCTCGACGAAGTCGGCACCGTGCACGGCTGGCGTCTGACCGCCCAGCGCAACGAGGGTTACACCCGTACCGACTTCACCTTCGAACGCGTCGACGGCCCCAAGCAGAAGATCACCGTCTATCTCGACGGACACCGCTTCCACGCCTCCCGTCGGCACAACCGGCTTGCCGGCGATGCCGACAAGCGCAACCGGCTCCGGGCTGAGGGACGTGCCGTCTTCCAGTTCACCTGGGACGACCTCGACGCCTTCGAGCGGCAGACGAACACGGCCGAGTCCGGCGCGGGGCGGGAGGCGGCCGAGCCGGTGTGGCCGCCGTACCCGCGCAGTGCCCAGGACCTCGCCAAGCAGCTCTTCGCCGACCGTGGCGGCGACGACCTCGCGGCAACTGCCTTCACCGACCCGATGACCATGCTCCTCGCCTACCTCCGCAGCCCGGACGACGCGGCCTGGGGCCAGCGGGCATCAGCCATGGTCGGCGGGCTCCTCGGGACCGGCCAGGAGATCCTCGTCGGCAACGGCACCCCCGACCAGACGCGCCAGACGCTCAGCGGGCTCCTCGACGCCTGGGGCCGCACCGACGGCATCGACCCGGCGCCCGTCCAGGGCACCGGCACGCTCAACCTGTTCCAGACCTGCGACCAGTCCGGTCTCCCCGTCGCCTTCCTCGTGGATGCGGCCACCGGCCACTGGTCCGCCCTGGCCTGCCTCGACGACACCGCGCTCGACCAGCTCGGCACGCCCGAACACAAGGCGCGCTGGCGCGCCTGGCTCCAGTGGTCCAACATCCTGCAATTCCTTGCCCACGACGGCGGCGACGGCATTCAACTCACCACAGCCACCGCCGCGCGCTTCGACATCTCGGTCCTCAAGGCCTTCGGCGGCCTTGGTGAACTCGAATCCCTCGTCGTGCGGTACGGCACCGGCACACCCGCGCCGCAGCCCGTACCCGCAGAGGCCTCCAACGAGACTCCCCTCGAAGCAGCGGTGCGGGATCTGCTGTGGGACCAGGAGATCCTCGAATACCTCGACGAGGACGAACCCGACGCCCCCCTCACCCGCCTCGCCCACGTCTTGGCCGACGGCGGCAAGAAGGCCCCCGCTTACGGCCACGAGCTCGGCGAACGCGGCTGGCTCGCCGACTTCGTCTGGGACCACGGCACCCCGCAGATCGCCGTCATGGCCGAGCCGTACGACCAGGAGGACGAGGAAAGCGACAAGACCTGGAGCGCTTATCGCGACGCCGGGTTCACCATCCGCTCGGCCGACGACTGGCTCGCCGATCTCGATGCCCTGTTGAGCGTGCTCCCCGCCGCCGCCCGTCCCGACTCCGAAGAACAGAGTGCCTCACGATGACCGCACGCCTGAGCCTCTACCAGAAGGCCGAGAACGAGCTCTACAAGATGGACTCGTCGGTCAAGACGAAGTTCTACGACTTCTGCCACCAGTTCCGTATCGACCCGGATCACCCCAGCCTCGACCTCAAGCCTCTCAAGGGCGACGGCCGGATCTTCCGCGCCAAGATCGACCGTTCGTACCGGGCGCTGCTGGCCCGGGCAGGGGTCGGCGCCGACGGTGTCCAGCAGTGGCTGATCGTCGCCGTCCGCCACCGCAAGGACGTCTACGAAGAACTCACCGTCGCCATCAACCGCATCACGGGCGAGATCGAATTCGTCGACCTCGGCGTCGTCGGTCAGAGCGTCCTCCAACGCGCGGGACTCCAACTCACGCCGGCCCAGGACGAGCACACGGCACCGGTCGAGCCCACGCCCGCCCCCGTCGTGACGCCACAACCGACCGCCCCCGCCGAACCGTTCCTCACCGGCTGCACCCCCGAGGACCTGCGCCGGCTCGGTGTCGCCGACGCCCTCATCGGCCCGGCCCTCGCCGTCACGACCGACGAGGAATTCGACCAGCTCATCGCCGGCGCCCCGCGCCTGACCGCCGAGGTCCTCACCGGCCTCGGCTCCGGCATGTCCGTCGACGAGGTCGAGCGTGAGATCACCGAGCCTGCCTCCACCGAGCTCGAACCGGGCTTCGAGAACGACATGGCGGCGGCCCTCACCCGTACCGCGGTCACCACGGTCGACGACGACATCCGCAATGTGCTGGCCGAGGGCGACTTCCGAGCCTGGAAGGTCTACCTCCACCCCACCCAGCGCAAGATCGTCGAACGGAACTACAGCGGCCCCGGCCGGGTCAGCGGCGGCCCCGGCACCGGCAAGACCATCGTCGCCCTGCACCGGGTCGCCCGCCTCGCCGCGGCTCTCCCGCCCGGCCACGGCAAGCCGATCCTGCTGACCACGTACACCAAGAACCTCACCGCCGACCTGCGCTCCCGGCTCACCTCGCTCATGGACCCGGCGCTGCTCAGCCGCGTCGACATCAAGCACATCGACCAGCTCGCCCAGAGTGTCCTCAACGAGAACACCGCGCCCGGCGCACAGCGCAGCCTGATCACCGACGACCGGGCGCTGGACGTGCTGCGCGAGGTCCTCTTCGAACACGACGAGCAGCGCTGGGACGCCGAGTTCCTCTTCGACGAATGGGAGCAGATCGTCCTCGGCCAGTCCCTCGGTACCCGTCAGGACTACTTCAAGGCCCGTCGCGCCGGTATGGGCCGCCCCCTCAACCGCCCCGAACGCGCCGTCGTCTGGAAACTGCTCGACCAGTTCGCCCTGCGCCTCAACGGCATGGGCCGGGAGACCTGGGCCCAGGCCGCCGAGCGCGCGGCGCGGTACGAGATGGAACGCGCCCGCAAGATCCAGACGAGAGCCGAACGCAAGGCCGACATCGGCGGCGGCGACCTCGCACACCTCGACGACAACAGCTCCGCGATGCGCTACCTGCGCCACCGCTACCGTCACATCGTCGTCGACGAGGCCCAGGACCTCAGCCCCGCCCACTGGAAGATGCTGCGCGCCATGGCCGCCTCAGGCCCTGACGACCTGTTCATCGCCAGCGACACCCACCAGCGGATCTACGACCGGCAAGTCACCCTTTCCACCGTCGGCATCAACATCCGCGGTGGCCGCTCCTCGAAACTGACGCTGAGCTACCGCACCACCCAGGAGATCCTCGACCAGGCCGCCAAGGTCGTCCGTGGGGGCACCTACGACGACCTCGACGACGGCACCGACACCCTCGACGGCTACCACTCCCTGCTGCACGGCCCCGCCCCCGAGTACGTCGCCTGCGCCGACTGGACCGACGAGATCACGCAGCTCGCCGAAGCCCTCAAACAGTGGCGCGCCGACATCACCCAGCCCACCGAGGACGGCACCGTACGCGACCCCAGCGGCACCATGGCCGTCTGCGTCGCCGACGGCGACATGGCCGGCCGCGTCGCCGCCGACCTGGAGACGAAGCACGGCATCACCACAGCGACCCTCACCAAGGACGGACCGCAGGGCGGCGGCGAGGTCCACATCGGAACGATGCACCGATTTAAGGGACTTGAGTACCAGAAGCTCGCGATCATCGGCGCGAGCGACGGCATCCTCCCGCGCACCGCTGTCGTCGAGAAGTACGAGACGACCGACCCCAAGCGGTACGAACGCGAACTCAAGAAGAGCCGCAATCAGCTCTTCGTCGCAACCACCCGAGCCCGCGACGCGCTGCGCATCTCCTGGCACGGCAGGCCTAGTCCGTTCCTGCCGTTGTAGGCCGAGTCGGACTCTGTGCCGCTGCGACCACCGCCATGGGTCAGCGCCGCTGTGACTGATCCGTGCACAACCCGGACAGGACACGGAGGGGAGTTCCAGATGCAGGTGAAGCCCGTGATAGCGCAGGCTGACGATGTAGTGGAGGACGGCGCCATGGTGACAGTGGGCGTTGATCTGGCCGGGCGCACCGGAACTACAGGCGTGTGCCGCGTGACGTGGGGTCGGCGACCTACGGCTGAACTGCTTCCCGCGAAACACGACGACGACCTGTTGGCAGCGATGCGGTCCGCGGACATGACGGGGCTGGACTCGCCCCTGGGCTGGCCGGTTGCCTTCACAGCCCTGCTCACTGCGCACCGGACCGGTGTCGAGCTACCTGCGCTCGCTAACCACGCAGCGTGCGCCGACGGTCGCCCCGGACTCGGCAATACCTTCACTCACCGGCTGACCGATGACGTGGCGTGGAAGCGCACTGGGGCGGGCAAGCAGCGTCCGCTGTCGGTGTCGGCCGACAAGCTCGGCATCGTCGCCATCCGCGCGGTCGGCCTGCTGGCTCGGCTGGCCGAGGGCGGTCCGGCGATACCGCGCGACGGCTCGGGTCCAGTTGTCGAGGTCTACCCGGCGTTCGCGCTGATCCAGTGGGGACTCGCCCCGGAGGGGACCTATAAGGGCAAGGACGCCACGGCTGCGCGGTCCCGGATTCTTGCCGGTCTCGAGGCCGGCCTAGACCTGGACCTGTCCGACCGGGTTCGTGTCCGGTGTGTGGCCAGCGACCACGACCTGGACGCCCTGATCTCGGCGGTCGTCGCACGGGCCGCAGCGTGTGGGATGACCCATTCGCCGACCACTGAGGAGGAGCATGCCATGGCCGCGGTCGAGGGCTGGATGCATCTCCCTCGACGAGACCTTCCGCTCACCGCTGTGCGGGACGGAGTAGCTCTCTGACCTCCTCGCGAATCCGCTCGACTCACACCGTCCGGTCCAGCTGGAGCATCACCTCGAGTCCGTGAAGGTCCTGCCCCGCCGAGGCAAACGGCCGGGCGCTATGCCGCGGCCGTCACCCTGCACGAGATGGCGAGCGGCGAGCGGCCGTTGTGGGGCGACGGGCGCACCGACCCGCTCACCAACGAGTCCGCCGAACTGCACATTGCCGGTGAACTCTTCCACCGCCTCTTGCAGTCGGGCCTGACCGCCTTCTTCCGGCGCGCCCTGCACCGCGACATCGAGCACCGCTTCGACACCCTCCGGCAGATGAAGGACGCCTGGCAGAAGGTGTTCCGGGACGCCGACAGCGACCTGCCGCCGACGACCCCGTCCACCGTGGGTTCCGAGGGGGAGGACGTGGAGCAGGCACGGGACCGCGCAGCCCTGGCAGCCGGCGCGGAGACGGAGCTGGAAGTCGCCGGTCTGTCGCCACGCGCGGTCACGGTGGCCGCGGGCCTCGGCGCAACAACGGTCGGGCAGCTGCTGGAGATCCAGCCGTCGGTCATCCACAAGACCCGCGGCGCCGGTCCGCTGGTCCGCAAGGAGCTGAACCGCCGTCGCAGTCAGTGGGCGGCGGCACTGCGCGGGAAGCCCGCCGCGGCTGCCGTGCTCAAGTCCGCCGCCTCCGTGAAGGAGGGGGGCCCGGAAGCGGGCGTCACCGGCATCCTGTCGGTCGACGACATGGCAGGGCTGTTGACCCCGGCGCCCGGCCGCAAGAGCTCGCACCGCGTCGACGTCGTACGGCTCACGCTCGGGCTGCCGACCGAGGACGGCGGCCTCTCAGCACTGGGTGCCTGGCCCGTCCAGGCGCGGATCGCCGACCACCTCGACATCAAGCAGCCGCCGGTCTCCCGTCACCATCGAGCCGAGATCAAACGGTGGGCGGAGGCCGAGTGGTTGCGGCCGGTGTGCACCGAACTGGTTGAGATCGTCGCGAACTTCGGCCGCGTGATGACCTCCCCGAGGCCGCGCAGGAGTTGCGTGCTCTCCACGGTGCCCAGGACGACACACCTGAACGTGTACTGGCCAGGTCGCTGGCCGTCGTCCGGGCCGCCGTCGAGGCGGAGACCCGCGAGGAGGAGGGGCACGAGCCCCGGCTCGTCGTGCACCGGCGCGGTGACACGGTGCTGCTGGCGGCGGGGTCCCTGCCCGGCACCGACGACCCGAACCCCCACGAACTGGCGGACTACGCCGCGGCCCTCGGAACGAGCGCGGAGAAGCTCGCCGGCCGTGAGCCCCTCCCGGGCCGCGCCGAGGTGGTGCGGGAACTGCGTGCGGTACCGGCCCCGGAGTGCTTCGCGCCGCTCGCCGACACCCGACTGGTGGCGCTCCGCGCCGCCGTGGCAGCACAGGTCGAGTACAGCCCCGTCTCGAGCTGTACCGGCGTGACCTGAGCCTGGAACGCGCGCTGCGGATCTCGCAGGCGGGGGCTGGGATGCGTGCCGACCGTGGCATCACCGCGACGGAACTCGCCGCCCGGGTCCGGGCCCGCTTCCCGGATCTGGACGTCCTGGCCGATGGCCGGGAGCCCACGCACGTCGTCCTGGAGGACGCCCTTCAAGCGGCTCGCTTCGACCTCCGGCACAACGACGAGGCGGGACGCCTCTATTTTCCGGTGCCGAAATCGACCGGCCCCTGGTCCTCCACCGGCTCGCACACGAGCATGCTGCCCCCGGTCCGTGCGCACCTTCGCCGCGTGCCCGCCGACCCGCACGGCGCACTGCGCGAGCGGCTCGCCGAGAGCGCCCACCGCGGCGGCTTCCTCGCGCTCACGGTCAAGGTGGTCCGCCTGCCGGGCACGGCCGAGACGGTGGCTGCTCGCTTCCCGGTCGTTCCGGTCGACTTGGGGGCCTTGTTCCTGCGGGAGTTCAGGCGGCTCACGGCGGAGAAGGGCCAGGACTGGCAGGTGGTCCTCCGCGCCGATGCCGCCTCCGCCCCAGGCCGCATTAAGCCAGGCCTCGCCACCTTCGTCCGTGTCGTGTGGCAGCGTGTCGTAGAGCACCTCGACTCCCGTGCTTCCGAGCCGCGCACGGTTCTCTTCCTCCACGATGCGGGCCTGGTCTCCCGTTACTGGGACGAGGGCGGCCGTGCGTTCCTGGTCGCCCTCCAGGCCGCCGCCCGCCGCCCGCACGAGGGCCCGCACGGCCTGTGGCTGCTGTGCCCGGTGGAGTCCAGCACCCAGGGCCCGCATCTGGACGGCAGCCAGGTCGAGGCGCTACGCAACGATGGTGAACTGGCTTACCTGGACGGGGGGTTCCTTACGGAGTGCCGCGGCGCAGCCCCATCGTCACCTTCGAGGAACGGTTGAGAACTCCAGTTGTAGAGCGTGAGTTTCATGCATGAGCGGCTTGTCACCGGTAGTGACTGACTGGGCACGGGCTTGGTGACGACGTCGCCAGTGGGACCAATCGAGCCGGTGGGCTGTTCCGTAGACGAGTCGGACGACGAGCGTGTTGAACAGATGCTGGTCTCGTTGCAAGAGAGCGGTATCAATTTGTTTGGCCACGGGCGGCCGGCGCGTCCGCGTGGACGTGGTCAGGAAAGCGTGGGTGAGCGTGGTGAGGGTGACCCAGCGGTGTCAGGACACACGCCGCACCCCGGGCCGCCGACTGCACGAGTCGTTCGTCCCATCCGGAAGACTCACCCGAACTCCTGCCAAACGAATATGCAGCGACTTACGCTGATCAGGGGAGTCCCGCCGTGATCATCCGCAGGGATGGCGCACGGCGGCAGGAGGGGAAAGGACAGGCCGGGGAGGGTCGGCCCGCACACCGCCGGGGAGCGCACAGCCGCGCTTGGCAGTCGCTGCGGGCCGCGCCACCCGGTCGGGGGGAGGGGCTATGAACCGTTGGGTCGGCATCGTCGCGTTGAGGGAGCCCTCAGCGCCGACGCCCGTGCACCGCATCGCGCTCGCCATCGAGGCCGCGCGCAGACGCACGTCCTACCGGCTGGGCAGCAGGGACGTGCCGTACGCGCGGATGCGGGCGGCGCTGCGCACACTGGGGCAGGAGCACGCGCGTCACTACGAGTGGGAGCGGTACACGTACTGCGTCGAACTGGCGGGAGACTTCTTCGACGGAGGACAACCACCGGCCGGGCTGCCCTTCTGGCTCATGGCCGAGCTCCAGGACGTTTTAGACGGCAGGAACGCCCCGAGCAGGGCGGTCGGCGGGCGGAACAAGCGGTTCTCGGCGCGGAAGCCCCAGCGCTCCGACCGCCACCGAGCACCAGTGCCGCCACCACGCCGGAGCAAGCGCCCGGCAGTCCGGGACATCCGGCCCGCACAGCCCAAGGCCGGCCACCGCCCGCCGCCCGAGAGGGTCGAACCGTACGCCCGCGTCGCACGGCAACTGGAGGTCCGCGACATCGACCGTCCCGCGCTGTGCGAGCCACCCGCCGCCCTCGTCGGCACCTTCGGAGAGGTCGTGCGCGCGGTCGTACAGGAGAAGGCCGGGAATTGGGCGGCCGGCTCCGAGACGACGGCCTGGCTCGGGCTCGCGTCCTCGCACCGCAGCCACCTCTATGAGAGCGGACTGTCCGAGGCGGCCGTCAGCCCTCTGGTGCTAGGCATGCTCGACCGGCTCGGACGCACCACGCTCGCCGTCGTCCTGCTCGACGCGTACACCAAGTCCCAGCGGCCGGAGAAGGTGGGGACGCAGTCGGCCGAGCACAACCGACGCTGGACGGTCGGCGCGCGCGCCCTCGGCCAGTGGGCCATGGGACGCGGGCTGGTCCGCATGGGGAGCGGCGAGGCCCAGCGTCCCGCGCCGTCCGTCGCGGAGACCGTCGCCCGGCAGATCCTCGGCACCCTCAGCCTGCTCGGCGCTCACGAGACCGCCCGGCGGCTGGTCGAGGCCGTCTGTGAGGGCCTCGACCAGCCAGTCGACGAGGCCGGTGGAGCGGACCCCACCACCAAGGCGCAGGAGGTCTTCGCCAAGGAAGGCCTGACGTTCGAGTACGACGAGGACGGCCCGGACCACAGCAAGACCTTCCTCGCCACCGCACGCACCCGCACCGGCCGCGTGGCGGTGGGCACTGGAGCGAACAAGAAAACCGCACGGGCAGCCGCGTCCCGTGCCCTACTGCGTGATCACCCGCCGACCGACGCGAAGGTCTCCGCTGCCACCCGTCCGGGAGCCGCCGCGACCGCAGGGCCCACCGAGCCGCCGCGCTCGTACCGGACCGCGTACCCGGCACACCAGGACGCTGTCGCCGACCTGCTCGCCATGTTCGAACTGAGCGGCGACCAGGCACGCGGGCTGCTGACTCAGGCGCTCACCCACTCCTCGTACGTCTACGAGAATGCCCCCGCGGCGACCGCTGCCCGGCAGCGCGACAACCAACTGCTCGCCCATCACGGTTCAGTGGTCCTAGACCATTTGAGCACGCTCACCAAAACCCGCCGTGTCCTCGTACATGGGCTGGTGCCGGACGAGGACGAGGCCCGTATTCACACCCCCGCCAACGAGGACACCGCACGCCTCGGTGGTGCCCTCGCCATCGCCGAAGGTGTGTTGGCGGGGCACGGGGCGGACAAGCAGCGGATCGGCATGGCCGCTGACGGCGCCCAGGCCGTCGTCGCGTCGGCATGGCGCGCCCATGGGCCCCGGCTGCTACGTCGCCGCCCGGTCGTCCTGGACGACTGGCTCACCGAACTCGAACACCGGCACGACCCGACAACCGTCCTTAACTTCCTCGCGAGCGCCTTTGGGATGACGTATACGTTCGAGCACCAGCTCACCGGCCTGGATCACATGCAGTCCTTCACCTCGACCCTTGTTCTGTGCGATGCCCGGGGCCGTACTCAGCGGTGGACCGTGGCTCCTGAGGGACCGGGTTCCAAGACCGACGCCGACCGGGCAGTCGCCCAGGAGGTGCTCGACATCCTCGCCGCTCCAGCCGACGACCTCGTGGAAGCCCTCACAGACCCCGAACGTGGTCTGCTGACCTACCTCCTCCGTGCCCAGCTCGACGGACTCGGCCAGACGACAGAGCGGCAGCGCACACGCATCGTGTCCCGCGGCGAACTCGGCACGGACCTCCTCGCCACCGGTGACACCGAAGCCTTCCTCACCTGGTCCGATCGCATCACGGTCCTTCTGGGGGCGGACGGCACCAAGGCACTCGAAGTGTCGGAGGCACTGAGGGAGTTGTACCGCAAGGTCATCGACGATGCCCGGCGCGGACCGCGCTCCCTGCTCCGCCGGATGGCGGCGGACGCGGGCACCGTCACGGCCGACGCAGTGCGGCGGCATGCCGCCGATGCCGTTCGGCGCGCACTCGCCACGGGACCTCGGACCGCCTCTGTACGCGATGTCGTCCAGGACTGGTGGCGAGACCAGGCACCGCACACCGGCGTCACCGTCCGCGACGATATGCGGCTGGAAAGCTTCCTGCCCCTGCCCGTCCACCTGGGTGCCCTGCGCGAGACGCTGACCTGGTGCGGCGAGGCCGCCGCAGCCGCCGGAACCCGGATCGACATCGAGCTGACCGTTCAGGACGGCACCCTTCACCTGTGGATCGGGCTGCCCGGCATCGACGTGGGTGTTGCCTGCGACGACTTAGCCCAGCTTCTTTCGCGCACCTTGCCGTACACGGACTGTCTCGTCGACGACGACCACGTCCTGCTCCGCCTTCACCGCAGGCCCGAGCGCCACCCGCTGGCCCCGCTGGCGGCGGCGGGACTCGACGCTTACATGACCGCTTCCACCGCGAAGAAGGAATCGATCTCCTGTGTCACCCCGTAAATCCGCCGTCGCCCACCAACACGGCGACTGGGCGGTCCCGTACCAGCCTGCTGACATCGCAGACCTAGACCCGAGGACCGCGAGCCGACGCGGCGGGATCCCCAGGCCGCCGATGCAAGATGCGGTCCACCGGCTCGTGGAGGCCGAGGGACCGATCCACCGTGAAGTCCTGGTCCGTCACCTGGGTGAGTTGCTCTACGAGCCTCAGCCCGCACGCATCAGGGGGCGGGTGGAAGACGCCGCGGACCGCCTGGTCGCCGAAGAACGTGTCAGCGAAACGAACGGCTTCTTCGATCTGCCCGACCGCACCTGCACCTACGCGCGTTGGCCGCTTCCTGGCCTCACCAAACGCCCGGCCGAACACGTCTCACCCGCCGAGCGGCAAAGGGCGCTTCTCGGTCTCGTCGAGGACCGGCCCGGTTTGCTCAGTGCCGAACAGGCCGTCGCCGCAGCCGCCGGCTTTTTTGGCTGGTCGCCGCGCGCGGGCGGCGCCCCTCCCCGACTGATGTCCGACCTGTACCTGCTGCGGGACACCGGAGTCCTCACCGGCTGGCCGGACAGACTCGAACCCGCAACCGGGGCCGGTAAGTGATCATGTCAGTCGAACGATCGATATCTCTTTCCAAGGTGCCTGAACAGGAGGCGGCCCGGAGACTGAGACGGTTCATGGTGATTGGTCTGACAGCCCTGGTGGCCGTCGGTGGCGTCGGCGCGACACTCGCCGTGCGGGAACCATGGGTGGACAGGACTCCCTTCACCGCACGCAGCTACAGCGTGCTCGGCGCCGCCTTGTTCGTGGACGAGGGCAACGGAACCTGTCATGCGAAAAGTGCGGCGTCACGGAAAAAGTTGCTCGTAGAGGACAAGCAAGTCCTGGCGACCGGCCACGGACAGGGCGGAGAGATTCTGTCCTCCGAGTACGGCTATGCTGCCGGCGACTGCCTCGCGTACACGGCATTCACCGGCGTCCCGGCGGGTGAGGACGCCTATTTCCTCTCTTCCGACGACCGGATGTACACGGCCGACGGCAAGGGGGTCGGACCGACCGAGGAGTCGAAGATTGATCTGCGCCAGTCGCTGAGCGAGGCCAAGGAAGGCTGGCTGGACTTCCGTGCCTCTACCGGCTGAGGTGGCAAAGCGACAGGTCGTGTCGTGTCAGGGGCGCGCCGGCTCTTCGAAGCCGCCTCCCGCCGTCCGGACAAGGGCTCGCACGGCCTGTGGCCGCTGTGCCCGGCGGAGTTCCGCCTCCAGGACCCGCATCTGGACGGCAACCCGGTCGAGGCGCTGCGTAACGATAGTGAACTGGCCTACCTGGAGGGGGTTCCTCCAGGAATCGGCGTAGAAGGCGGAAGCGGAGCTGTCAGTCTGCGGGCCCGGTATAAATGCGTCCATGGTTGCGATCATCAAGTGCCGTGATTACGAGTACGCGTACCTCAAGACTCTCGAGGAGCTTCACCAATCTCGGCGACACGACTGGGAGTGGACGGTTACGCGGCCAAGCGACTTGTGGCCCAAGGGCAGACATCTGCTTCTGATAGCGACTGCCGACTCCTACGGACAGTTCATGATCACTCGCCTGGGGAGGTCTTCCAGAGGTAAAAGGGCAGCGGACAAGGAACAGCAACTCCGTGTCACTTACGTCCGCGAGCTCCCACGGCCTCTTCCCCTCCGTGAACTCCTTGCCGGCTTGCCCTCGCGTCTCCAGCGCCACCTCGTCGAGGAGGGACAGCAGACCAAGGGGACGGGCGAGGCGATACGGGCCCTGCTGATCGAACTCCGGCCCGAACTGGGCGCAGTCGTGAACATGATCGAGGACGCCACCGCCCCGTGGGACTTCGGAAACAAGCGCGCGGGGCAAGAGCTGGCGCTGCAACGCGACGCCACCCTCGCCGCTACGCGCATGGCAGGCTTTCGAGTCCCTCGCCTCGCCGAATGGGATCCCCCCGCCGAAGAGCTTTACGACGACAGGATGCCGCCTCTGTTCCTCGACCTCATGATGGGCGATCAACCGGCGCTCGAGGACCATCTGGTTAACCACGACACCCGCACGATGCTGGGGTGGATCAGCGAAGAGACCAACCACGTGGCGTGGCGCGAGTTCCGTGAGTACGACCGGACCCTCCTGGTGGTCAACGCCAACCGCACTCCGGCGGAGCGACTCCTCGGCTGCGACATCATTTTCTACAACGTCTCGCGCCACAGCCTCGTCTTCGTGCAGTACAAGAAGCTCAACGCGGAACGAGGGGGCTTCTACTACCCGAACAGCGACCGGAACCTTGCCAAGGAGCTGCTCCGGATGCGGAGCCTGGACCGCTATGCGAAGTCGCAGGCCGGTGTGGGTGGGGAGCAACGACTGGACGCCAGCCCGAGTTGGATCAAGCTCTGCCATCCACGTTCCGTGCTTCCGCACACCAACGAGATGATCCACGGGATGTACTTCTCCCGCCGACAGTTCGAGTCGCTGAGTGACGACGCCCGGTTGAAGGACGGCAACAACGGCGCTTTGCGCTTCGGCTTCAAGAACGTCCCGGGTTACCTCGACAACACCCTGTTCGCGCGCCTCGTGGAAACGGGCCAGATCGGTACGACCGGCACGAGCACCGATCTCGTCCGCCAGCAGGTGATCCGGAGTTTCCGAGGCCAGCGCAATCTGGTGCTCGCGGCGCTCAGCGGTGAGGAGCCGCCGCAGGCGCAGCGGAACGCGCAGCGCCGCGAGGGACGCTGAGCGTGTGACTCGGCCCGTAGGACGGTGGCGGCCGCCGGCTGAGCGCGCTCCGCGTCACGGGACGGCTGCCGCCCGCCGTCACACGGGCATCCGGAGCACACCACCCCGGCGGCTGATGTCGAAGGCGAGGCGGTAGATGTCGGGCAGGTCGACGGTGTCCGTGCCCCGCCTGGTCACGACGCCGGGGTCGTCGAGCTCCTTGAGGAGTGCCAC
The DNA here is from genome assembly GCF_016804005.1 of Streptomyces pratensis. Classification (GTDB taxonomy): domain Bacteria; phylum Actinomycetota; class Actinomycetes; order Streptomycetales; family Streptomycetaceae; genus Streptomyces; species Streptomyces pratensis_A. Next base: position 2,479,695 of record NZ_CP051486.1, read on the forward strand.
GGGATCGTCGATGTTGTGCGGGCCGCTGCCTCCCTTCTCGCTCTCCAGCAGGGCCCGCACCTTCGAGGCGAGCGATCCCACGTGCCAGGCGTAGTGCACGGTGGTCGCCTCCATCGGGACCTGGTTGCCTTCGAGTTGTTCGACGGCGAGCGCCGCCCACCCAAGATCGTCCTTGAGTTCGGCCACGCGGACGGCGGAGGCGGTGCTGAGGCTTTCGGAGATGGCCTCGTAGTGCAGGGGCACGGGATGCCCGGCCCAGCGCTCGCCCCTCAGCCGCGCCGTCTTGCCCAGGCTGGACAGCCGGGTCCGCGGGCTCACCTGGGCCTTGCCGTCCTGCAGATGGTTCGGAATCCAGGTGTAGGTGTGGCCCTTACGCCGGTCCTTGCCCATGAACGGCCCCGCAAGGCTGATGAAGACCTCTTCCTGCCGCTTCCAGTCGGCGAGGAGCGCCACCGGGGGCAGATACCGTCCGTCGCCCTCCGCGCGCCACTCTCCCGTCGCCTCGCGGAACTTCTTCGCCTCGGGACCGTCGTAGTTGCCGAGCTGGTGGAAGAGGAGCCCGTAGAGGTTCTCGCGGCTCCAGCTGAGGTTGGTCGCGTTCGCGCCGAGTTTGGAGGCGTACGCGAACGCTTTGGGCGCGCTGTTGTACATGTCGGGCCGTACGAAGTGTTCCGGTGGTGAGCCGCAGTTCCAGCGCGAACGAGCTCGGCGACCTGCTGGCCGGTGCGCGTGGAGGTCCGGGCTGGAACTGGCCGTAGCGGTGTAGTGCGTTTGATGCGCGTGCGCGGCTACGACTGAACTCCGAATCTCAGGAACGCCAGTGGCACCGTCGGTGCGGACATGGTGAGGCCCTTTTGGTGAGCACTCTCCGTGAAGGCTGACAGGCACTCAGATATCTCTGATGCATCGTCACCAATTTAAGATCATCTTGCACGCACGTTGCACAAGGTGATGAAAAACAGCGATGATCAATGGGGGGTCGCGCAAGTGTGTAACCGCAGGTCGGCAGGCGTTTAGGAGTGTCGTGCCCCGCATCTCCTGGGGGCACGACACCCCGCCCGTCAGATGTCCCGGAAGATCTCGATCTGCGCCCCCACCGAGTTCAGCCGCTCCGCCAGCTCCTCGTAGCCGCGGTTGATCACGTACACGTTCCGCAGTACGGACGTGCCCTCCGCCGCCATCATCGCCAGCAGCACCACCACGGCGGGCCGCAGTGCGGGCGGGCACATCATCTCGGCGGCGCGCCAGCGTGTCGGGCCCTCGACCAGGACGCGGTGCGGGTCCAGGAGCTGGAGCCTGCCGCCGAGGCGGTTGAGGTCGGTGAGGTAGATCGCCCGGTTGTCGTAGACCCAGTCGTGGATCAGGGTCTTGCCGTGCGCGGAGGCCGCGATCGCCGCGAAGAACGGCACGTTGTCGATGTTCAGCCCGGGGAAGGGCATCGGGTGGATCTTGTCGATGGGCGCCTCCAGCTTGGAGGGCCGGACCGTCAGGTCGACCAGTCGGGTGCGCCCGTTGTCGGCGGCGTACTCCGCCGTGCGGTCGCAGTCGACGCCCATCTCCTCCAGGACCGCGAGCTCGATCTCCAGGAACTCGATCGGCACGCGACGGATCGTCAGCTCCGATTCCGTCACCACTGCGGCGGCCAGCAGGCTCATCGCCTCGACCGGGTCCTCGGAGGGGGAGTAGTCGACGTCCACGTCGATGTCCGGCACGCCGTGCACCGTGAGGGTCGTCGTCCCGACCCCTTCGACACGTACGCCGAGCGCCTCCAGGAAGAAGCACAGGTCCTGGACCATGTAGTTGGAGGACGCGTTCCGGATGACCGTCGTACCGTCGTGCCTGGCGGCGGCCAGCAGGGCGTTCTCCGTCACCGTGTCGCCGCGCTCGGTCAGGACGATGGGGCGGTCCGGCCGGACCTCGTGGTCGACCTGGGCGTGGTAGAGCCCGTCGGTCGCCGCGATCTCCAGACCGAAGCGGCGCAGCGCGATCATGTGCGGCTCGATCGTGCGCGTGCCGAGGTCGCAGCCGCCGGCGTACGGCAGGGTGAAGCGGTCCGTGCGGTGCAGCAGCGGGCCGAGGAACATGATGATGGAGCGGGTCCGGCGTGCGGCGTCCGCGTCGATGGCCTCCAGCTCGAGCCGGTCGGGCGGCAGGATCTCGAGGTCCACACCGTCGTTGATCCACCGGGTGCGTACGCCGATGGAGTTGAGGACCTCCAGCAGCCGGAAGACCTCCTCGATGCGGGCCACCCGGCGCAGCACGGTCCGGCCCTTGTTGAGCAGCGAACCGCAGAGCAGCGCCACACAGGCGTTCTTGCTCGTCTTGACGTCGATGGAGCCGGAGAGCCGGCGCCCGCCGACCACCCGAAGGTGCATGGGTCCGGCGTAACCGATCGAAACGATCTCGCTGTCGAGGGCTTCACCGATGCGGGCGATCATCTCAAGGCTGATGTTCTGGTTGCCGCGCTCGATGCGGTTGACGGCGCTCTGGCTTGTGGCGAGCGCCTCGGCAAGCTGCGTCTGTGTCCAGCCACGGTGCTGACGGGCGTCACGGATGAGCTTGCCGATACGTGCGAGGTAGTCGTCTTCCATGTCTGCACGCTATCTCAGATATGAGATGAAGATCGCGCCGGGGTGTGCGGTTCGGGTGACGGTCGGGTGCCCGGGCCGTGGGCGGGCGCCTGCCTGAAGGGTCAGGCGCGCCCGGCGGCCAGGCACCCCGGACTCGGCCGGACGGGTGGTGAGTGTCGGCCACGAGGGGCCGGCCACGAGGGGCCGGCCGCGAAGGCCGGCCACGTAGGAGCCGCCACGAACGGTCCGGCCGCGAACGGTCCGGCCGCGACCCTCCCGGCCGCGAACTGTCCGGCCGCGAAGGCCAGCCGCGAAAGCCCACCGCGAGGATCAGCCGCGACGCCGGCGCGTGGTCCTGCGCCAGCCGAACGGACCCGGCAGGTCCATGGAGGTGGTGCGCCTGCCGGTGCTGCTCGTGGTGCGCCGGGGGCCGTGGCGTCCGCCGGTGGTGACGGACCACGAGCGGCGATTGATGTTCAGCCGGACGCCCGGGAGGATCTGGAAGCTCTTTCGGAATGTGAGCGGCATCTGCGCCTCCTCTGTCAGGAGTACGCGTATCCCGAAGCGGCCGGGTCATGCGCGCGAACCTGGCACGGCGCAGGTGCTCCCGTGGCGGCCACCGCCTCGCGCGGCGTCAGCGCGTCGCCGGGTCCGGCCCCCGGAGGGCGTTGGCCAGGGGGGCCGCTACGGCCCATCCCGTGGTCTCGTACAGGCTCCGCCCCTCCGCCGTCGAGGCCAGCAGGCCGGTTGTCGCGCCCCGCTCGGCAGCCGAGTCGGTGAGGGTGTGCATGATCAGGCGGCCGAGGCCGCGGCGCCGGTGGGCGGGGTGGGTCTCCACCCTGTCGACGACGGCGGTGGCGCCGATGACGGCCGTCTGGCCGCGCGCGGCACGGGTGCCGTCGGCGGCACATACCCGGGCGTGGGTGACGCCGTCGCGCGTCCAGGTGCTGAGCCGGTAGCCGTCGGGGACTGCGGTCGGGGTGCCGGCGCGGGCGGGGCGGAGCCGGGCGGACATCAGGTAGCCGGGTCCGCCGGGGAGGGACCAGCCGGGTGCGATCCAGGACCCGAGCGACTCCGCGCGCACGAAGGCCTTCAGCCAGACGCCGGGCCTGGTGGCGCCTCCGGTGATCTCCCGTACGGTTGCCGCGTCGGCGGTGGGCAGGACGTGGCTCATGACGTGGCCGGGGAGCCCGATGTTCACGGTGAAGCCCCAGGGTGAGGAGTCCGGTTCGGCTGCTCCCCGTGAGAGGGCCCAGCCGTGGACCCAGGCCCGTACGGCCTCGGTGGTGTCGGTGAAGTGCACGGTGCCTTCCCGGGCGGGGTGGTCGTCGTCGATGTACAGAGGTCCTGGCGCGCGCCGTCGCGGAGCGGCGCAGGACACAGGCGCCCGGGCATGACCGCGCGGCGGCGATGCACTAGAGTTATCTCGACATCGAGATATCTGCCGAGGCGCACCGCAGCCGCCGCTCGGTAAGGGTTACCTAACTAACCCTTACCTTAGCGGATGGTGGGGGCCGCAGGCGGCGCCGGCCGCACATGAGGCGCGGCGCGGTTGAACGCGCACATTGAAGAAGGAGACTGTCGTGTCGGCGAACAGCTTCGACGCCCGCAGCACGCTGCGCGTGGGCGACGAGTCGTACGAGATCTTCAAGCTGGACAAGGTCGAGGGCTCCGCGCGCCTCCCTTACAGCCTGAAGGTGCTGCTGGAGAACCTGCTCCGCACGGAGGACGGCGCGAACATCACCGCCGACCACATCCGTGCGCTGGGCGGATGGGACTCCCAGGCCCAGCCCAGCCAGGAGATCCAGTTCACGCCGGCCCGCGTGATCATGCAGGACTTCACGGGTGTCCCGTGTGTCGTGGACCTCGCCACCATGCGTGAGGCCGTGAAGGAGCTCGGCGGCGACGCCACGAAGATCAACCCGCTGGCCCCGGCCGAGCTGGTCATCGACCACTCCGTCATCGCCGACAAGTTCGGCACCAACGACGCGTTCGCCCAGAACGTCGAGCTGGAGTACGGCCGCAACAAGGAGCGCTACCAGTTCCTGCGCTGGGGCCAGACCGCCTTCGACGAGTTCAAGGTCGTCCCCCCGGGCACCGGCATCGTCCACCAGGTCAACATCGAGCACCTGGCGCGCACGGTCATGGTCCGCAACGGCCAGGCCTACCCCGACACCCTCGTCGGCACCGACTCCCACACCACCATGGTCAACGGCCTCGGTGTGCTCGGCTGGGGCGTCGGCGGCATCGAGGCCGAGGCCGCGATGCTCGGCCAGCCGGTCTCCATGCTCATCCCGCGCGTCGTCGGCTTCAAGCTGACCGGCGAGCTCCCGGCCGGCACCACCGCCACCGACCTCGTGCTGACCATCACCGAGATGCTCCGCAAGCACGGCGTCGTCGGCAAGTTCGTCGAGTTCTACGGTGAGGGCGTCGCCGCCACCTCCCTCGCGAACCGCGCCACCATCGGCAACATGTCGCCCGAGTTCGGCTCCACCGCCGCGATCTTCCCGATCGACGACGAGACGCTGAAGTACCTCCGCCTGACCGGCCGCGACGCCCAGCAGGTCGCGCTCGTCGAGGCGTACGCCAAGGAGCAGGGCCTCTGGCTGGACCCGGCCGCCGAGCCGGACTTCTCCGAGAAGCTGGAGCTCGACCTCTCCACGGTCGTCCCCTCCATCGCCGGCCCGAAGCGCCCGCAGGACCGCATCGTCCTCGCGAACGCCAAGGCGCAGTTCGCCCAGGACGTACGCAACTACGTCGCGGACGACGAAGAGGCGGGCAAGGAGTCCTTCCCGGCCTCCGACTCCCCGGCCGCCTCCAACGGCGTCCCGTCGAACCCGGTCACCGTCACCGCCCCCGACGGCACGACGTACGAGCTGGACCACGGCGCCGTCACCGTCGCCGCGATCACCTCCTGCACCAACACCTCGAACCCGTACGTCATGGTCGCCGCCGCGCTCGTGGCGAAGAAGGCCGTCGAGAAGGGCCTGACCCGCAAGCCGTGGGTCAAGACCACCCTCGCCCCGGGCTCGAAGGTCGTCACCGACTACTTCGACAAGGCGGGCCTGACCCCGTACCTCGACAAGGTCGGCTTCAACCTCGTCGGCTACGGCTGCACCACCTGCATCGGCAACTCCGGCCCGCTGCCGGAAGAGGTCTCCAAGGCGGTCAACGACCACGACCTGGCCGTCACCTCGGTGCTCTCCGGCAACCGCAACTTCGAGGGCCGGATCAACCCCGACGTCAAGATGAACTACCTGGCGTCCCCGCCGCTGGTCGTCGCGTACGCCATCGCCGGCTCGATGAAGGTCGACATCACCAAGGACGCCCTCGGCGTCGACCAGGACGGCAAGCCCGTCTTCCTCGAGGACATCTGGCCCTCCGAGGCCGAGGTCAACGACGTCGTCGCCAACTCCATCGGCGAGGACATGTTCAACAAGTCCTACCAGGACGTCTTCGCGGGCGACGCCCAGTGGCAGGCGCTGTCGATCCCCACCGGCAACACCTTCGAGTGGGACTCCGAGTCCACCTACGTGCGGAAGCCCCCGTACTTCGAGGGCATGACGATGGAGACGACCCCGGTCGAGGACATCACCGGCGCCCGGGTGCTCGCCAAGCTCGGCGACTCGGTCACCACCGACCACATCTCCCCGGCCGGCGCCATCAAGGCGGACACCCCGGCCGGCAAGTACCTCACGGAGCACGGCATCGAGCGCCGTGACTTCAACTCCTACGGCTCGCGCCGTGGTAACCACGAGGTCATGATCCGCGGCACGTTCGCGAACATCCGCCTGCGCAACCAGATCGCGCCGGGCACCGAGGGCGGCTTCACCCGCGACTTCACGCAGGCCGACGCCCCCGTGTCGTTCATCTACGACGCCTCGCAGAACTACCAGGCCGCGGGCACCCCGCTGGTCATCCTGGCGGGCAAGGAGTACGGCTCCGGCTCGTCCCGCGACTGGGCGGCCAAGGGCACCGCGCTCCTGGGCGTCAAGGCCGTCATCGCCGAGTCCTACGAGCGCATCCACCGCTCGAACCTCATCGGCATGGGCGTCCTCCCGCTCCAGTTCCCGGAGGGTCACACCGCCGAGTCCCTCGGCCTGACCGGCGAGGAGACCTTCTCCTTCACCGGCGTGACCGAGCTGAACGACGGCACCACGCCGCGCACCGTCAAGGTCACCACCGACACCGGTGTGGAGTTCGACGGCGTCGTCCGCATCGACACCCCCGGTGAGGCGGACTACTACCGCAACGGCGGCATCCTGCAGTACGTGCTGCGAAGCCTGATCCGCAAGTAGGCGCTCAGGAAGTGAGCGAAGGGCCGCACCCCCGGGGTGCGGCCCTTCGCCGTCAAGGTCGAAGGTCCGATGAAGAGCAACCTCGCCTCGCCGGCGGCCAAGGCCGGACACGAGTCCGTGCGGCGTCACAACCTGAGCCTGGTCCTGCGCACCGTCCGTGACGAGGGCGAGGTCACCCGGGCCCGGGTGGCGAGCCTCGTGGGACTCACCAGGGCGGCCGTCTCCTCGCTCGTCGAGGAGCTGCTCGCCCTCGGCTGCCTCAGCGAGTCCGGCAAGACCTCCAGCGGATCGGCCGGACGGCCCGGCACCGTGCTGAAGCTCTCCCGCACCGGACCGGCGGGGCTCGGCGTGGAGATCAACATCGATTACGTGTCGGTGTGCGCCGTCGACCTGACCGGCACCGACCGGGTCCGGGTCACCGAGCACACCGACCACCGCGACATCCCGCCCGCCGAGGTCCTGGCCCACGCGGCCCGGCTCACCAACCGGGTCATCGCGTCCACCCGGGAACAGGAACTGCGGGTGGTCGGCGTCGAGCTGGCACTGCCCGGCCTCGTCTCCGGCGGAGTCGTCCGGCAGGCGCCCAACCTCGGCTGGAGCAGGGTCGCCGCCGAGGGCATCTTCGGACAGGCACTCAGCACGCTGCGCCCGGCCGGGCGGGCGCTCGCCGTAGGCTCCGGCAACGAGGCGAATCTGGCGGCACTCGCCGAGCTCTGGTTCGGGGGCCTCGGCGGCGTGCGCACCTTCCTCTATCTCACCGGTGAGATCGGCGTCGGCGGCGCGCTCGTGGTCAACGGCGAGATACTCCGGGGCGCCCACGGGTTCGCCGGCGAGATCGGCCACGTCGTCGTCGACCCGAAAGGCCCGCTCTGCCGCTGCGGCGCGCACGGCTGCCTGGAGCAGTACGCGGGCCGCGCGGCGCTGCTGCGGGCGGCCGGAATCGACCCGGACACGGGGGTGCGCGGGATCGCCGAACTGGAACAGCGGGCCACGGCCGGGGAGAAGAGGGCTGTCGGGGCGCTGCGCGAGGCGGGGGACCGGCTGGGCGTGGTGCTGGCCGGGGCGGTCAACCTCTTCGACCCGGAGGCGGTCGTCCTCGGCGGGATCTACCGCAACCTGATGCCCTGGCTGGAGGGGCCGGCGGACGCCCAGCTCACCGCCCGGGTGGTCTCGGGCCGCTGGCAGGAGAGCGGCAGCCGTCTGAGGGCCTCGTCCCTCTCCGGCGACGCGGCACGGGGTGCGGCGGCCCGGGTGGTGCACGACGTGATGGACAACCCCGGGGCGTTCGCGGTGCGTTGACGTGCTGTCAGAGGTCCGGTACCGGCACGGGGAGCCCGGATTTCCGTGGAGGAGGACGAACGTCGCCCCGCGCCGGTACCTCGAACCGGGCCCCGGTGAAACGCGGACCGGGGGCGTGCGCGCCGTCGTGCACGCGTACGCCCCCGGTCCCGAGGAATCGATCAGGCCTTGTGCGCCGCGATCAGCTGCTGATACCAGCGGTAGCTGTCCTTCGGGGTGCGCTCCAGGGTGTCGTAGTCGACCCGGATGATCCCGAACCGCTTCGCGTAACCCAGCGCCCACTCGAAGTTGTCCAGCAGCGACCACACGTAGTACCCGCGTACGTCGACGCCCGCGTCCATGGCCGCACGCAGCGCGGTCAGGTGGGTGCGGAGGTACTCCACCCGGTCGGCGTCGCGGACGGAACCGTCGGCCTCGACGCTGTCGAACTCCGCCGAGCCGTTCTCCGTGATGTGCACAGGAGGCAGGGCGGCGCCGTAGGTCTGCTTCAGCACGGTCAGCAGATCGGTGAACGACTCCGGGACGACCGGCCAGCCCATCGCGGTCTTGCGGACATCCGGATAGTTCCCCTCCGAATACCGGTTGTCCGTGGCCACGCGCAGTGCCGGGTCCGCCTCGCGGTGCGGCGCGGCGGCGACCACGATCGGCCGGTAGTAGTTGATGCCGAGGAAGTCCATCGGCTGGGAGATCAGCTCCAGGTCGCCTTCGCGGCGGAAGTCCTGGCCCGTGATCAGCTCGCCCCAGGTCTCCTCCTCGGTGGCCGGGTAGCGGCCCGCGAGGAGCGGCTCGGTCCACACCAGGTTGTGCTGGGTGTCGGCGCGGACGACGGCCGCGAGGTCGGCGTCCGACTCGGTCGCCGGGACGTTGCGGTCCAGGTTGAGCGTGATGCCCGCCTCGCGGACGCCCGCCGCGCGCAGCGCGTTCATGGCGTGGCCGTGGCCGACCAGCAGGTGGTGAGCGGCGGCCAGCGCCCCGCGGCCCTCCTGCGCGCCCGGCGCGTGCCTGCCCACCGAGTAGCCGAGGAACGCGCTGCACCACGGCTCGTTCAGGGTGATCCAGCGCGGCACCCGGTCGCCGAGGTGCTCGGCGACGATCGCCGTGTACTCGCCGAAGCGCTCCGCCGTCTCCCGCACCCGCCAGCCGCCCTTGTCCTCCAGGGCCTGCGGCAGGTCCCAGTGGTAGAGGGTGGCGGCGGGCTCGATGCCCGCCTCCAGGAGCGAGTCGACGAGCCGGGAGTAGAAGTCCAGCCCCTTGGGGTTGACCGCTCCGCCGCCCGTGGCCTGGATCCGGGACCAGGCGATGGAGAAGCGGTACGACTCCACCCCCAGATCGCGCAGCAGCGCCACGTCCTCCGGGTAGCGGTGGTAGTGGTCGCAGGCGACGTCGCCCGTGTCGCCGCCGTCCGTCCTGCCGGGCGTGTGGCTGTAGGTGTCCCAGATGGACGGCCCGCGGCCGTCTTCATCCACGGCGCCCTCGATCTGGTACGAGGCCGTGGCCGCGCCGAAGACGAAACCGGGCGGGAAGACCGGGAAGTCACTCATGGAAACCCTTACTTGACCGAGCCGCCGGTGATCCCGGCGGCGATGTACTTCTGGGACAGGACGAGGAGGACAGCCGCGGGCACCGCCGAGAGCACCGAGGCGGCCATGACCGAACCCCAGTCGCCGACGTGCGCGCCGATGTACTGGTAGATGCCCAGCGTGATCGGCTTGACGTCGTCCGTCGTGTTCAGCGTGAGCGCGAACATGAAGTCGCTCCACGCGTAGAGGAACGAGAACAGACCGGCGGTGATCAGCGAGTTGCGGCTCATCGGCAGGACGACCTGGACGAACGTACGGACGCGGCCCGCGCCGTCCACCTCGGCGGCCTCGATGACCTCGCGCGGGATGGACACCATGAACGAACGCATCAGTACGATCGCGAAGGGGATGCCCAGCGAGGCGTCCGCCAGCATCAGGCCGAAGTAGGAGTTGACCAGGCCGAGGTCCACGTACGCGCTGTACAGGGCGTTCGCGATGACGATGCCCGGCACCATCTGGGTGATGAGCGTGCCGAAGACGATCGTCTTGCCGCCGCGCAGGTTGAACTGCGCCAGGCCGTACGCCGCCGGAGCGGAGATCGCCAGGCAGATGGCCACGGCGCCGAGCGCCACGGCCAGCGAGGTCAGCAGGTTCGCTCCCTGCTCCGTGATGGCGGAGGTGAAGCCGGAGAAGTCCACGCCCGTCGGGACCGGGCCGACGTCGACCAGGCTCGCGTCCGGCTGCAGCGCGGTGTTGATCATCCAGTACAGCGGGAACAGCATGACCGCGAGGACGACGACGCCGAAGACGGTCGCACCCCAGCGGCGCTTGGGCCGGTGGACCGCGGGAGCCGGGGCGGCGGGGATCTGGGTGGTGGTCGCCATGCCGGTCACTTCCCCTCGTTGCGGTTGACCCGCAGGTAGAACACCGCGAAGACGGCGGAGATCAGGATCAGGATGTTGCCGACCACGGCACCGGCCCCGAAGTCCATCTGGACGAAGGAGTTCTGGTACGTGAGCGTGCCGAGCGTCTGGGTGGAGTCGGCGGGCCCGCCGTCGGTGAGGGCGAGGACGAGGTCGAGGATCTTGACCGTCGACATGAAGCCGAGCACCAGCACCACGGTGATGACGGGCTTGAGCATGGGCAGGGTGACCGAGCGGAAGGTACGCCAGGCGGACGCGCCGTCGAGCGCGGCGGCCTCGTTCAGCTCCTTGGGGACCTCCTGGAGGCCGCCGTAGAGGATCACCATGTTGAACGGGATGCCGATCCAGATGTTCACCAGGATCACCGAGATCAGCGCCATGCTCGTGCTGGTCAGCCAGGGCGTGTCACCGGGGAGGCCGATGGTGCCCAGGAAGGAGTTGAGCACACCGGTGTCCTGGTCGAAGATGCGCCGCCACACGATGCCGGAGACGACCATCGGGACCAGCCACGGCAGCAGGATCAGCGAGCGCAGGATGCCGTTCAGCGGGAAGCGCCGGGTGAAGAAGACGGCGAGGGCCAGACCGATGCAGAACTGGCCGAGGAGCGATCCCACGGTGAAGAGGATCGTCTGCCACAGGGCCTTGCCGAACAGGCCGTCGCTGAAGACGTTGTTCCAGTTGTCCAGGCCGTTGAACGGTGCCTCGCCGGTGAAGAAGGTGGACGGCGAGTAGTCCTGGAAGCTCATCACGATGTTGCGGACGAGCGGGTAGCCGAAGAACAGCGCCATGAAGATCACGGCGGGGGCGATGAACCCCCACTGGGCGAGCGACTTGCGCCGCTTGGCGCTCCGCGGGTCCACGGGCTTCTTGGCCACGCCGGCCGTGGGGGTCTGCGGGTCGGCCGGCAGCGCGGCGGCCGAGGCTGTGGTGGATGACATGGTTCGTTACCTCAGTTCCCGCTCGTGACCTGCTGCTGGGCACGCTTCAGAGCGGCCTCGCTGGACGTGCCGGTGAGCGCGGACTGGAAGGCGCTCTGCAGGGCGAGCGACACGGACGACCACTGCGCGCCGACCTTCGCGGTGCGGGAGCGGGCCGTCGAGACCTGTCCGGCCAGGGCAGCCAGCTCCGGCGCCTTCGTGCGCCACACGGCGGCGGCCTTGGTGTTCGCGGGGACCATCCAGCTGTTCAGGGCGTAGGTGATCTGCTCCTGCTCGCCCGCCATACAGCCGATGATCTTCGCGGCCGTCTTCTCCCGCTCGGTGTCGCCGGTGTTGGGCACGGTCAGCACACCGCCGCCCAGCGGACCGACGGAGTCGTCGCCCGCCTCGGGCACCGGGATCTCGGCGATGCCCCAGTTGAGCCCCTTCTTGGCGTTCAGGGTCTCGACCTGCCAGGGACCGTTGATCATCATGGCCGCGTTGCCGGCCATGAACTGGTCGTTCACGTCGGCCTGGGTCCAGTTGACCGTCGACTTGGAGAGCGAGCCGTCCTTCAGGAGCGCCTTCCAGTAGTCCAGGGCCTCGGCGACCTCGGGGGTGTCGAGCTTCGACTCGTCACCGCCGTTGGACCACATGAACGGGGTGAACTGGAAGACCCCGTCCTCCGCGCCGCCCGCGCTGAGCGCCAGGCCGTACCGCTTGCCCTGGGTCAGCTCCTTGGCGGTCGACTGCATCTCGGCCCAGGTGGTGGGCACCTTCAGACCGGCCTTGTCGAGGGTGTCCTTGTTGTAGAACAGCGCCAGGGTGTTCACCGTGCGCGCGGCCCCGTAGTACTTCCCGTCGAACGAGCCGAAGTCGACGATCCCCTCGGGGATGTCCGTCGTGGTCAGCCCGAGGTCCTTCAGCGGGATGAGCCCGCCGGCCTCGGCGAAGGTCGGCATCTCGGACGCGTCCAGCTGGAGGACGTCCGGCAGCGACTTGGACGACGCCATGCGCAGCGCCTTCGTCATCAGCTGCGCGGCCGGCACGCTCTGCTGCTCGATGGTGATACCGAGCTGCTTGCTGCATCGCTTGAGGGTGTCACCGTCCCAGCGGTGGTACGACTCGTCGGTCGAGGAGTTCATGACGGTGAAGACGTCCTCGTCCCGCTGCTGGCCGCACCCCGACAGAACGGTGCCGGCGACGATCGCGGAGACGACGGTGAGGGGGACGACGATCCGCCTGGTGGGGCGGCTGCGGCGTCGGTTCCGTCCGTCCGGGGAAGGTTCTGTCACGGTGGTGCCCTTGCGGTAAGAGGGTGGCCGGGCCCATGGGAACGCTCCCACGGGGTTGTCGTCAAGCCCCTGCGCGGATCCGGCGGTGTCACGGCGGGGGAGGCTGCGCGGTGTCCGGCGACGGAGGGCCGCCGGACACCGTGGTGTCAGCGGACGCCGATGAGGTGTTCCATGGCGAGTTGGTCGAGGGCTTCGAAGGCCATGGAGCGTTCCGCTGCGGCGGTGGCGTCGAAGTCCTCGTAGGCGGACCTGTCGGCGAGGAGTGCCTTGAGGCCGTCGGCGGCGGTGGGCTCGGCGAGCTCGTGGAGGCGGGAGGCGGTCAGGGCCTCCTGGACGGCGGGGTCGGCACGGAAGGCGGTGGCGCGCTCCTTGAGGATGAGGTAGTTGCGCATGCAGTTCTTCGCGGACTCCCAGACCCCGTCGATGCCGTCGGTGCGCACGGGCTTGAAGTCGAAGTGGAGGGATCCGGTGTAGTCGGAGGTCTCCAGGAGGTCGACGAGCCAGAACGCCTGGCGCAGGTCGCCGGCGCCGAAGCGGAAGTCCTGGTCGTACTTGATGCCGGACTGGCCGTTGAGGTCGATGTGGAAGAGCTTGCCGGCCCACAGGGCCTGGGCGATGCCGTGGGGGAAGTTCAGTCCGGCCATCTGCTCGTGGCCGGTCTCCGGGTTCACGCCGACCATCTCGGGGCGTTCCAGGCGCTCGATGAAGGCCAGGGCGTGGCCGATCGTGGGCAGCAGGATGTCGCCGCGGGGCTCGTTGGGCTTGGGCTCGATCGCGAAGCGCAGGTCGTAGCCCTGCTCGGTGACGTAGTCGCCCAGGAGGTCGAAGGCCTCCTTCATCCGGTCCAGGGCCACGCGCACGTCCTTGGCCCCGCCGGACTCCGCGCCCTCGCGCCCGCCCCAGGCGACATAGGTCTTCGCGCCGAGCTCGGCGGCCAGGTCGATGTTGCGGATGACCTTGCGCAGCGCGAAACGGCGCACGTCGCGGTCGTTGGAGGTGAAGCCGCCGTCCTTGAACACGGGGTGCGTGAACAGGTTGGTGGTGGCCATCGGGACCTTCATCCCGGTGCGCTCCAGCGCGTCCTTGAACCGGCCGATCAGCCGGGCCCGCTCGGCCTCGGTGGACCCGAAGGGGATCAGGTCGTCGTCGTGGAACGTCACACCGTGCGCGCCGAGCTCGGCGAGCCGCTCCACCGACTCGACCGGGTCCAGCGCGGGACGCGTCGCGTCACCGAACGGGTCGTTGCCACGCCAGCCCACGGTCCACAGACCGAAGGTGAACCTGTCCGCAGGGGTGGGAGTGAAGCGGTCCGACATTGCACAGCCTCTTGTCGACGTCAGGTGCCGGACGACAGCTCCGCCGCCCGGCCAATTTGTTTGCTTGCAGTACTAATACGCCATCCCGCCAATGGTTTCTAGACCATTTCCGTGACGTATCGGTCACGTGGCGCCAACATGGCCGGTCCGTGGCCGCATCATGCCAATCGACCTCCCGGGCAATCCGGGAATTTCCGTCGCGCACCAGCCCTGTCGGTCATATTTGTTTTGTGTACGATCAAAACCGAGAGGACCCGCAGCCGCGCTTGCCGCAGGCGCCCTGACGTCCCGCCCAGCACCTCCTGATCGGCTAAGGACCACCCCCATGAAGTTCACCGACGGTTTCTGGCAGATGCGCAGTGGTGTGCACGCCTCGTACGCCACGGAAGTCCGCGATGTCCGCCTCGACGGCGACCGCCTCGCCGCCTACGCCTCCGTGAAGCGCGTCCAGCGCCGCGGCGACACGCTGAACGCCCCGCTGATCACCGTGGAGGCCCACGCCCCGGCCGAAGGCGTCATTGCGGTGCGTCTCACCCACCACGCCGGCAAGCGCCGCAAGGGCCCCGACTTCGAACTGCCGGGCGCCGCACCGCAGTCCGCGGCCACGGCCCGTGTCCAGGGCGCGACGGCCGAGCTGACGAGCGGCCCGCTCACCCTGCGGCTCCCCACCGAAGGCACCTTCGGACTGGAGTTCCTCGACGCGGACGGGCGGGTCCTGACCTCCGCCGGCCGCAAGGGCAGCGCGTTCGCCACCGTCGACGACGGCAGCCACCACATGTTCGCCCAACTCGCCCTCGGGGTGGGCGAGACCGTCCACGGCCTCGGTGAGCGCTTCACGCCGTACGTGAAGAACGGCCAGACCGTCGACATGTGGCAGGCCGACGGCGGGACCAGCAGTGAGCAGGCCTACAAGAACATCCCGTTCTACCTGTCCTCGCGCGGCTACGGCGTCTTCGTCAACCACCCCGGCAAGGTCTCCTTCGAGGTCGGCTCGGAAGCCGTCGGCCAGGTGCAGTTCAGCGTCGAGGACCAGACGCTGGAGTACTTCGTCGTCGCCGGCCCCACCCCGAAGGACGTCCTGTCCCGGTACGCCACGCTCACCGGCCTCCCCGCGCTCCCCCCGGCCTGGTCGTTCGGCCTCTGGCTGACGACCTCCTTCACCACCTCGTACGACGAGGCCACCGTCACCTCCTTCGTCGACGGCATGGCCGAACGCGGCATCCCCCTGAGCGTCTTCCACTTCGACTGCTTCTGGATGCGCGAGTACCAGTGGTGCGACTTCGAGTGGGACCCGGCCGTGTTCCCCGACCCCGAGGGCATGATCGCCCGGCTCAAGGACAAGGGCCTGAAGATCTGCGTCTGGATCAACCCGTACATCGGGCAGAAGAGCCCGCTGTACGAAGAGGGCGCGGAGAAGGGCTACTTCGTCCTGACGTCGGACGGTGACATCTGGCAGTGGGACAAGTGGCAGGCCGGCATGGCGCTGGTCGACTTCACCAACCCCGAGGCCACCGCATGGTTCCAGGCCAAGCTGAAGGTCCTCCTCGACCAGGGCGTCGACGGCTTCAAGACCGACTTCGGTGAGCGGATCCCGACGGACGTCGTCTGGCACGACGGCTCCGACACGGAGCGCATGCACAACTACTACACGCACCTCTACAACAAGGCCGTCTTCGAGCTCCTGGAGAAGGAGCGCGGCCAGGGCGAGGCCGTGCTCTTCGCCCGCTCCGCCGCCGCGGGCGGCCAGCAGTACCCGGTCCACTGGGGCGGCGACTGCTGGTCCTCCTTCGAGGCCATGGCGGAGTCGCTGCGCGGCGGCCTCTCGCTCTCCCTGTCGGGCTTCGGCTTCTGGAGCCACGACATCGGCGGCTTCGAGGGCACCCCCGACCCGGCCGTCTTCAAGCGCTGGCTCGCCTTCGGCCTGCTCTCCTCGCACAGCCGGCTGCACGGCTCGTCCTCGTACCGCGTGCCGTGGGAGTTCGGCGACGAGGCGGTCGACGTGGCCCGGCAGTTCACCCGACTCAAGCACCGCCTCATGCCGTACCTGTACGGCGTGGCCGTCGAGGCGCACCGCACGGGCGTCCCGACGATGCGTCCGCTGCTGCTCGAGTTCCCGGAGGACCCGACGGCCCGCACGGTCGACCGCCAGTACCTGCTGGGCCCGGACGTCCTGGTCGCGCCGGTCTTCACCGACGACGGAGAGGTCGAGTACTACGTGCCCGAGGGCACCTGGACCCACCTGCTGACGGGCGACACGGTCACCGGTCCCGCCTGGCGACGCGAGACCCACGGCTTCGACAGCCTGCCCCTGCTGGTCCGCCAGGGCGCGGTCCTCGCGCTGGGCGCGGACGAGTCCCGCCCGGACGGCGAGTGGCTCGACGACCTCGAACTCCGTGTGTTCGCCCCCGCCGGGACGGGCGACTTCTCCCGCACGGTGACCGTTCCCGACCGTACGGGCGCGGTGGCGGCGACGTACGAGGTGGTCCGTGAGGGCGGTGAGGTCCGCGTCACGACGGACACGGACCGGCCGTACACGGTCACGATCGTCGGCGGACCGGCCTGACGGCCGGCAGCCGCTGATCCGCGCCCCGGCGTGCGTGGCGGCCCGCCACCACCGGTAGTGGTGGCGGGCCGGCCCGGCCAGGGCGCGGGACGGCCGGGGGATTCCTCGGGGCGAGCCGCCCCGCGCCCGCCCGGATGGAATGCGATCGTGGGCCGTCAGGTTGGCATCAGCGGCACACACGTACGACTACGGCGCACAGAGCGGAAATTTCCATGGGCGAGTTGATCCTGATCCGGCACGGCGAGACCGAGTGGTCCAGGTCCGGGCAGCACACGAGCTGGACCGACCTGCCCCTGACCGAGCTGGGTGAGCGCCAGGCCCGCGCCCTCGTACCGCTCCTCGCCGAACGGGAGATCGGGCTGACCCTGGTCAGCCCCTATCTACGTGCCCGCCGCACCGCCGAACTGGCGGGGCTCACCGCGCCCCGCGAGACGCCGGACCTGCGCGAATGGGACTACGGGGCGTACGAGGGCGTGACCACCGTCGAGATCCGCCGCACCCGCCCCGACTGGAACCTCTGGACGGACGGCGTCGCACCCGGTTCGGACGAGCACCCGGGGGAGAGCCCGGAAGAGGTGGGCGCACGAGCGGACCGGGTCCTCGCGGAGGTCCGCGCGGCGGCCTCGCGTCTCGGGGACACCGACATCGTGCTGGTGGCCCACTCCCACTTCCTGCGTGTGCTCACCGCGCGATACCTGCGACTGACACCCGCGAGCGGGGAACTGTTCCAGCTCGCCACGGGCGCGGTCTCGCGCCTCGGCACGGAACACGACAAGCCGGTCGTCACGGCGCTGAACATGGCTCTGCCGGAGAGGCTGTTCAACGCCATCGACTGACGGGCGTCAGAGCGAGCCGCCCCTGAGGGCGTCGACGAACTGCGACCAGTGCGCGGCGGCGAAGGTGAGTGCCGGGCCGTCGGGAGCCTTGCTGTCGCGCACGGGGACGATGCCGGGGAAGCCGTCGGCGATCTCGACGCACTCACCGCCGTCGCCATTGCTGTAGGACGCCTTGCGCCAGGCAGCCGTACTCAGATCAGGCTTGGTGCTCATGGCGTCGCGAACTCCTTCGCCGCCGAGGCGATCCGGTCCAGGGACGCCGCCGGCGACAACGCGGCAGCCCTGGCCAGATCGTAGGCGGAGCGGTGCTGCTCCACCAGCGCGGATTCTTCGACGAGTTGACCGCTGTATGCGGCCTCCGTGTACACGACGGCGGGGGCCTCGTTGAACTGCATCAGCGTCATCGACGCGTGGAGGAGAGGGTGTGCCTCGGCGGAGAAAGGAAGGACCTGAGTGATGAGTCGGGGGCGAGACGCGGTCTGTTCGGCAAGGTGATCGAGCTGCTCGGCCATCACTCCCGGACCGCCCACCGGTAGGAGCAGGGCGGCTTCGTGAATGACCACCCAGAGCACGGGTGCGGTGGGGGAGTCGAGGAGCGATGTCCGCTCCATCCTCGTGCGGACATGCCCTTCGACGATCTCCTGGTCGGCGAACGGGTGGGCGGACCTGGTGAGTGCGCGTGCGTAGGATTCGGTCTGCAAGAGGCCGAGGACGAGCATCGAGTTGAAGCTCCCGATGGTCGAGGCCTGCAACTGGAGCTCCGCGGTATCTGCGAAGTACTCCGCCACCTTCGACTTCCGCGCCAGTTGACACAGCCGCTGAAGGTGTTCACCGCTCCCCAATAATTTGTCCAGGGTGCGCGAGATCTCCACCTGCGGCCGCCGCTCGGCCGCCTCGAACAGGCTGATGTAGGTGCCCGAGCAGAACGCCCGCTCACCCAGCTCGCTCTGCGACAGGCCCGCAGCCTCGCGCAGGCGCCGCAGCTCCGCGCCGTAGAAGGTGCGCGGGTTCAGGTAGGGATCAAGGTCCTTCGGCAATGGCATGCGCCGGAAGTTACCGATTACCCCGCCCCCGTATGTGGCGTACCCGTGACGGTCACCCGCACGGGTGGCAAAAGCCGTCCCGCGCAAGGCGTTTACATGATTTTGGCCCGGCGCTAGCCTCCGCAATGGGAGCGCTCCCAAGTTCGCACCGCATCCCGGCCCCGTCCGGCGCCGCAGCGAAGGGACGTACATCGTGATCCACTTGTCCAGACACCGGTTACTTGCCGGCACTCGCCGAAGAACCGTCCTCCTCACCCTGCTCGCCCTCCTCACGACCGTCCCCGCCCTCGGGCTGGTCGTCACCACCGGGGAGAAGGCAGAAGCCCACGGCACACCGATGAAACCCGCCAGCCGTACGTTCCTGTGCTGGCAGGACGGACTGACCGACACCGGCGAGATCAAGCCGGTGAACCCCGCCTGCAAGGCCGCTGCCCAGCAGAGCGGGACCACCCCGTTCTACAACTGGTTCTCCGTGCTGCGCTCCGACGGCGCCGGCCGCACCCGAGGCTTCGTGCCCGACGGTGAGCTGTGCAGCGGCGGCAACACCAACTTCACCGGGTTCGACAAGCCCAGTGCCGACTGGCCGGTGACGCATCTGACCGAGGGTGCGACCATCGACTTCTCGTACAACGCCTGGGCAGCGCACCCGGGTTGGTTCTACGTCTACATCACCAAGGACGGTTACGACCCCACTCAGGCACTGACCTGGTCCGACATGGAGGAGTCACCCTTCCTGTCCATCGACCACCCGCCGCTGAACGGCAGCCCGGGCACCGTCGGGGCCGACTACAGGTGGACCGGCGCGCTGCCCGAGGACAAGGACGGCCGGCACGTCATCTACGTGGTCTGGCAGCGTTCCGACAGTCAGGAGACCTTCTACTCCTGCTCGGACGTGGTGTTCGACGGCGGCAACGGAGAGGTGACCGGGGTCAAGGACGGCAGCGGCTCCACCCCGACCGAGCCCCCGCCGGGAGACTGTGCCGCCACCCGCACCACGACCGGCAGCTGGAGCGGTGGCTACCAGTCGGAGGTGAAGGTCACCAACACCGGAACGGTGCCGATGCTCGGGTGGATGGTGGAGTGGACGCAGCCCACCGGGCAGAGCGTCGCGAGCCTCTGGAGCGGAACGATGACGTCACAGGGGCAGGAGGTGATGGTCCACAACGCGGGCTGGAACGGTTCGCTGGACCCCGGTGAATCCACGACCTTCGGGTACGTCACCGAAGGCGGCGCCCCGGACCCCGCACTGCGACTCGACTGCAGCGTGGGATAGGCGAAGGACAGTGGCGGCCGATGTCCCCGGCCGGGGGTGTCGGCCGCTCCCGTGGTCAACCCCGTTCATTGGCAATGCATATGACGACCAATCAGTGACGGATGTGAATCGTTCCTGGAGTGCCGCCGAAATATCGTGGAAGCCGTTGAACGGTGTAATGCCTCGGTAGTATGGCGCGTCGAACAGCTAAGCGACTCGTGTGGCACCTGACAGGGGACCGGACAGCATGGACGCGCAGACCTTTGGAGGGGCGGACGGGGTGGACCCCGCGGACCAGTGGGTGGTCAACCCCGAGACCGGCGCGTACGAACTGCGTCTGGACAGCCCCTCCGTACCTCGTCCCCGGAGTGACGGCGGCGCGGATTCCCTACCCCGGGACCGTACCGCCCCCGCGCCCGCCCGCGTCCCCCGGCAGCGCAGCCGCCACAGCGCACCCTCTGCGGACACCACGCGCGGATCCGGACGCCGCAAGAGCAAGCAGGGCGGCAAGAAGAAGGTGCTGGTGTGGACCGGGGGTGCCCTCGCGCTGGTCCTCGTCGGGACGTCGGCGTACGCCTACTACTGGTACAACCGCCTCGACGGCAACATCAGTACCGTGGACATCGGTGACGTGGGGAGCGACAGCGTCCTGGAGGACGGGCCGGTCAACATCCTGATCATCGGCAACGACGTACGCGTCGGCAAGGGCAACGAGGACTACGGCAACCGGGACAACGTCACCGGACACGCCGACACCACGCTCCTCTTCCACATATCGGGCGACCGCTCCAACGCGACCGTGGTGAGCATCCCCCGGGACCTCATGACCGACATCCCGGACTGCGAGACCAGGCAGCCCGACGGCTCGACCGAGGTCATCGCGGGCTCGAAGGTCCCCACCAGGTTCAACGAGTCGTTCGGGGTGAACGGCCGTGACCCGGGCTGCACCATGCGCACGGTCGAGGGCATCACGGACCTCGAGGTCGACCACTTCATGATGTTCGACTTCAACGCGGTCAAGACGCTGTCCACCGCGGTCGGTGGCGTGAAGGTGTGTCTCAAGAAGCCCATCAAGGACGAGGGCGGCGGGTCGAAGCTCGACCTGCCGGCCGGCGAGAGCAGGATCGGGGGCGAGGACGCACTGTCGTTCCTCCGCAACCGGCACGGTCTCAAGAACGAGAGCGATCTGGACCGGATCGAGATGCAGCAGAAGTTCGTCGCGTCGATGATGCGGCAGCTCAAGGAAGACACGCTGAGCAGTCCCATGAAGATGCTCGACGTCGCCGAGGCGGCCACCAAGGCGCTCACCGTGGACAGGGGGATAGGCAGCGCGGCCAAGCTCGTCACCCTCGCCAAGGAACTCGGAAAGATCGACCTGAAGAACATCACCCTGATGACGCTGCCGGTGGTCGACAACCCTGACGAGCCCACGCCCGTCACCGTCGTCCCACATCCGGTCGAGGCGCCGAAGGTCTTCAGCATGCTGCAGAACGACGTGTCCTTCACCGAGGTCAAGAAGGATCAGAAGGCGGCCGAGGACAAGCAGGCCGCTCTGCTCGAAGGCCCTCGGGCCGAGGCGTCGGACGTGCGCGTCGACCTCGCCAACGGCGGCGCGCCGGGCGGGTCGGCGAGCGCGGTCCTCGGCTGGCTGCAGAATTCGAAGGGTGTGCCGAAGTCCAGCAACGTCGGCAACGCCCCGGAGGACGTGGCGAAGACGACACTGGAGTACGCGCCGAACCAGGCTGACCAGGCCCGCGCGCTCGCGGATCTGATGGGTCTGCCAGCCTCCGCACTGAAGCCCGGTACGACGGACGCCACCGGGACGGAGGCGATGATGCTGGTGCTCGGGGCCGACTTCAAGGAGGCCGGCCGGCCCATCGCCCCGCCGAAGAAGGTGGACGTCAAGCAGTCACGGGCCGACCAGGACGTGTGCGGGACGTAGCTCCGCCGGAGCCGGGCGGCCGTGCGGCCCGGAGCAGGACGGACGGCCGGCACCTCGCCCCCGAGGTACCGGCCGGTTCCATGTGGCGTGCCCGGACTCAGGCCGCCTTCTTCTTGAGTGACGTGAGGTGGGCGAAGACGACCACGTTGGCCGAGTAGCCGCCCTTCTTGTCGAAGCGTCCACCGCACGTCAGGAGCCTGAGCTCCGGACGGCCGGTCGCGCCGTACACCTTGTCGTCGGGGAACTCGTCCTTCGTGTAGGTCTTCACCTCGTCGACGGTGAAGACCGCGGTCCGCTTGTCCGCCCGGGTGATCTTCACGGTGTCACCCCTGCGCAGGGCGTTGAGATTGAGGAAGATGGCCGGCCCTGTCGCGGTGTCCCGATGACCGACGAGCAGGGACGTTCCCGCCTCTCCGGGGGACGGGCCCTTGCGGTACCACCCCACCAATTTGGGCCTGTTCAGCGGCGGGGCGCCGAGCCGGCCCTTCTTGTCGAGGCCGAGGCCGGTGACGGGGGCCTCGATGAAGATCGCGGGGATGGCGACCTTCACCGGCCGGGAGTGCACCAGCGGTGAGTGCGAGGCGGGCACCTTCTCCTGAGGCTTGTGCGGCGCCCTCCGGAACGGCGGGGCCCCGCCGCCCGCGGCGTCGCTGCCGCGGGCGGCGGTGACCGACGAGGCGTCCTCGGACGAGTCCGAGCTCGCCCACACGACGCCGGTCACCAGCGAGAAGGTCACGCACAGGGTCATCGTGAGCCGGCATGCACGACTCGGTCCCCGTCGTCGCCGTCGGCCGCGCGTGTCATGCCTCGTTGCGGGCACGACGGCGTGCGGATCGACGGACCATGATCAGCCCCGCGATTCCGGCTGCTCCCGCGACCAGTGCGGCCGAGGTGCCGATGCCCGACTCGCCCTCGTTGCTGACGCCCTCCATGTCGGGGACGCCGCCGCCGCCGGCGGGCACCGCGCCGGACGGCTTCTCGTACGACTTCTCGGAGCCCTTCTCCTCCGAGCTCTTCTCGGCCCCCGACTCCGCCGAGGAGCCACGCGCGTCGTCGTCCGAGCGGTTGTCACCGGGCCCGCCCTGGCCGGGCCGGGAGCAGTCGACCTCGAAGCTCTTGGACTTCAGGGGCGGGACGACCGGCGGGGCGCCGGGGACCACCGTCGGCCACGAGAGCAGGTACGTGCCCTCGGGAAGGAGGTACTCCTGGCTGCGGGCCTTGCCCGAGATGAGCGGAAGGGAGGCCGTGAGGGTGTCCCCCGGGGGCACGGTCGGCGGCTGCTCGGCGATCGTCCAGGTGATGAACTGCAGTTCCCCGAAGTTGTTGGCCTCGAGCACGAACTTGCAGACCTCGACCCCCTCGCGCTCACCACGGGAGTGCCAGCCGACCGAACTGATGTCGATGTCGCCGCTCTCCCCGAGGGCCTGGGCGGTGGGGGCCCCGGCCAGGGTGACACCGGCGACGGCGACCGCAGCCGCCATCGTGGTGCCCGTACGGATGGTGCGGGAGCGGACGGAAGCGGAAATGCGCATGCTGGGCTCCTTCAAGCCGAGATGATTGTCGTACTGATCACCTGATCGCCTAAGAAATGGCATGGATCGCCCGAAGAGTGCGTTGAGACACCGCAAAAACGCGCAAATATACCCTGACTAGCCGATAGTCGGCAGTGAGTCCTCGGGTGGAAGCCGCCCGAGGGCCCGGAATCAGGCCGAAGGTCCCCGGTATTTCATGTTCCGGTTCTCGGCAGGTCCGCCGTCGGCTCGGGCCGGTTCCTCGGCCGCGGCCACTCCGACCGATGCGCCGGGAGGGGCGGGGAACTCGTCGGCGGGGCCGTCCTCCGGCGGCGGTCCGTCACGGAGGGCTGTGCGCAGCAGCCGTCAGCCGCCGTGCGGACCGCGTCCCGCACGCCGCACCGCCGGAGCGTCCGGGCCCTGCGGCTTCCGCCGATGCGGCGGAGCCGCCGCGGCGTTCCGGCGCATCGCCGGACGACGTCGTCGAGGAAGTCGTCCACGTCCTCGACGCCTGCGCGGGCGACGCCGCGGCAGGCCGGCGCGCAAGGAGGCGTACGGCCGGCCGGACCTCAGGTGGTGAGCACCATGGCCGGCATCCCGTGGCCGGCCCTCCCCGGGCTGCCCGCCGAGGTCCAGCTCGTCGCCCGGGTCCGAGGGGCGCACACGCGGAAACGGGCCGCCCGGCGTGCGGGCGGCCCGTCCTCATGCGTGACGCTGATGACTCAGGAGATCAGCTCGATCTCCGCCAGCGTCGCCGCCTCCGTGCTCACCAGCCGGTACTTCGCGTACGCCTTCGGCGCCTGCACCGAGAAGGCCCGGGTCTGCTTGTCCCAGGCGAACGTCTGGCCGGACCGCTTGTCGAGGTCCTTCCAGGACGTGCCGTCCGCCGATCCCTGCAGCACCCAGCCCGTGGGGGCCTTCGCCGCCGTGGCCGAGGTCAGCGTGTACTGGACCGCCTTCGTGCCCGCGGCGGCCGGCAGCTCCACCGACTCGACCGGGCCCGAGGTCGCGGAGGTGTTGTCGTACAGCGCGCCGTCACCCTTGAGCACGTCGCCCTTCGGGGCGGGCACCTTGTCGTCCTGGGTGATGGAGACCGGGGCCGCGTTCTTGCCCGTGCCCCACGACGAGGGCTTGGAGCCCATGTCGAACTCCAGCACACCGCCCTTGGCGAGCACGTCGTGCGGCAGCGAGGTGGAGGTCCACTTCTTGCCGTTGACCTTCAGGCCCTGGACGTAGATGTTCTTCGCGCTGTTCTTCGGAGCCTTGACGACCAGGTCGCGGCCGTTCTCCAGGTGCACGGTCGTCTTCGTGAAGAGCGGCGAGCCGATCGCGTACTCCCCACTGCCCATGACCAGCGGGTAGAAGCCGAGCGAGGAGAAGAGGTACCAGGCCGACTGCTCGCCGTTGTCCTCGTCGCCGTGGTAGCCCTGGCCGATCTCGCTGCCCGTGTACAGCCGGCCGAGGACCTCGCGGACCTTCTCCTGGGTCTTCCAGGGCTGCGAGGCCGCGTTGTACATGTACGTGGCGTGGTGCGCGACCTGGTTGCTGTGGCCGTACTGGCCCATCCGCACGTCGCGTGCCTCGGTCATCTCGTGGATGACTCCGCCGTACGAGCCGACGAATTCGGGTCCGGCGGTCTCGGGGGTCGAGAAGTACGTGTCCAGCTTCTCGGCCAGACCGTCACGCCCGCCGTAGAGGTTGGCCAGCCCGCGGCTGTCCTGCGGGGCGGTGAAGGCGTAGCCCCAGCCGTTGGTCTCCGTGTAGTCGTAGCCCCAGACGCGGGGGTCGTACTGGTCGGAGGGCAGGCGCCAGTCACCGTTCGGCTTCTTGCCCTGGAAGAAGCCCGCCTTCTCGTCGAACAGCTTGACGTAGTTCTGCGCACGGTTGAGGAAGTACTCGGACTCCTCCTTGTAGCGCTGCTTCTTCGTCTTCGCGTAGAGGGCCTTGCCCATCTCCGCGATGCCGTAGTCGTTGAGGTAGCCCTCCAGCGACCAGGAAAGCCCCTCGTGCGTCGAGGTGTCGGCGTAACCGGTGAAGACCGAGGTCTCCATGCCCTTGCGGCCGACACCCGAGGACGGAGGCGCCACCGTGGCGTTCTTGACCGCCGCGTCGTACGCCGCCTCGGCGTCGAAGTCGACACCCTTCACGTACGCGTCGGCGAAGGCCACGTCGGAGCTGGTTCCGGTCATCAGGTCCGCGTAGCCCGGGGAGGACCAGCGGGAGGTCCAGCCGCCGTCCTTGTAGTGCTGGACGAACCCGTCGACCATCTTGCCGGCCTGCTTCGGGGAGAAGAAGGAGTACGCGGGCCACGTGGTCCGGTAGGTGTCCCAGAAGCCGTTGTTGACGTACACCTCGCCCTTGACGATCTTCGCGCCGGTCCGGGTAGGGGTGTCGGTGCCGGTCTTCGGGGAGAAGGGGCTCGCGTAGGTGCTCCTGCCGTCGACCTGCTCGAAGCCCGAGTTCGGGTAGAGGTAGAGCCGGTAGAGGCTGGAGTAGAGCGTGGTCAGCTGGTCGGCGTTCGCACCCTCGACCTCGATCTTGCCGAGGATCTTGTCCCAGGCCTTCTGCGCGTTCTTCCTCACCTTGTCGAAGGAGGTCTTCGCCGGCAGCTCCATGGCGAGGTTCTTCTTCGCCTGGTCGACGCTGATCAGCGAGGTCGCCAGCCGCAGGCCGACCGTGCGGTCCTTGCCCGCGTCGAAGCGGAAGAAGCCTGTCACGTCGTCACCGCCGCCGCCCTTCAGCTTTCCGCTGTCGGTGACCGGCGCGTCGAAGGAGCCGTATACGAAGAGCCGGGTGGCTCCGGTGGACAGGCCGCTCTTCACGTCGGAGTAGCCGGTGAAGGAACCGGTCTCGGGGTCGAGGGTGAGCCCGCCCCTGTTGTCGACGTTGTCGAAGACCAGGCTCGCGTCGTCACCGGGGTAGGTGAAGCGCATCCGTGCCGCGTGGTCGGTCGGCGTCATCTCGGCCTTGAGGCCGTTCTCGAACGTCACCCCGTAGTAGTGCGGGGTCGCCGTCTCGTTCTCGTGGCGGAACGGCAGCGCGCGGGCCGTGCGGGAGGCGTCCGGAGTGCCGGAGGCGGCCGACGGCATCATCTGGAAGGTCTGGCGGTCACCCATCCAGGGGCTCGGCTCGTGGCTGGCGCTGAACGCCTGGAGCGTGGGGAGGTTGTCCGCGTTGTTGCCCCGCGAGTAGTCGTACAGCCAGCTCGTGGATCCGGCGTTGGTCACCGGCGTCCAGAAGTTGAAGCCGTGCGGGACCGCGGTCGCCGGGATGTTGTTGCCGCGTGAGAAGCCGCCGCTGGAGTTGGTGCCGCGCACGGTCGACGCGTAGTCGGAGAGGTGTGCCTTGCGCTTCTCCGGGGCCTTCGGGGCGATCGTGATGTCGTCGACCCAGCCCTGGAACTTCGACGGGCCCTTGGGGGAGTCGTACGCCACCAGGATCCGGTCGACGGTCTTGCCGGCCGCGACCGTGCCGATCCGCGAGGCGACCTTGTTCCACTGGTTCACGTACAGCCGCTTGGCGTCGGCCTGGCCCTGCGGGGTGAGGAGTCCGCCGTGGCTGTCGGTGGCCTTCAGCCCGCTCAGGTAGGTGCCGTCGGTGAACGCCAGGTCCACGGCCACGTGCGTCGCCGGGTAGTCGAGGTCGGTCGCGCCCATCTGCGGGTAGACGAGGTAGGAGAGCTGCGTGTCCTTGGTGATCGCCGTGTCGACGTCGAAGACCTTGTTGTACGAGTAGGCGTGGCCGTCCGGCTTGTGCGTACCGGCGTAGCGCAGCGCCTTCTTCCCGGTGAACCCGGCGCCCTGCTTGGCGGTGGGGGAGCCCGAGGGGCCCCGGTCGGCCTGGGTGCGCATGTCGTCGGGGGCGGGGGCGGAGGTGTCCCCGTTCGAGAACTGGACGTCGGCGAGCTGGAGCGCGTCGGACGCACCGTTGTTCTTGGTGATCTCCAGCCGGAAGTGCTGGTATGCAGTGTCCGTGGTGAAGTCGTACGACTTGGTCTGGAGGCGTTCGGAGAACGTCTGGCCGGTCCGGGTGTCCAGGTCCGTCCAGGTCTTGCCGTCGGCCGAGCCCTTCAGGGTCCAGTCCTTGGGGTCCCGCTCGTCGTGGTCGTTGGCCGAAGTGAGGGCGTAGGTCACGACCTTGGTCGCCTCGGCGAGGTCGAACTCGACCCAGCCCGTGGGTTCGAAAGCCAGCCACTTGGTGCCGGACTGCACATCAGTCAGGTTCTCCTTGACCTCACCGCCGCCCGCGTTCTCTCCGCTGGCACGCAGATCCGTGACCTGATCGGTGACATTGCCCGGTATCCCGGCGGAGAACCCGCCGTCGACGCCCGACGCCTTCTTCTTTCCGTCGGGACCTTCTTCGACGGTGTTGCGCCAGTCGGGCTGCTTCTCGTCGGCCTCGAACGAGGAGCTGAACGACGTCTCCCCGGACGGCTTCTGTACGGCGCCGGACGGTTGCGCGACGGCCGCGGTGGGGGCCGCCAGGGCGAGGACGAGAGAGGCCGCGAGGACCGCGGCGGAGTGGTTGTGTCTGTGACGCGAACCGTGCTGAGGACCACGTAGGGGCTGCATACGGAGCCGTTCCTCCTGGGGGCATGCTCTGGACAACGTTGTCATTGTGGGATGCGGGTTCCAGTAGGGAGCCAAGTGACGGCATGTGTCAAGGGTGTTGCGTGGGGTCGACGTCGACGATTCGACCGTATTGCGGAAAACGGCGCCTCCGCGCGCGGGTGCGCGGTGCCGAGGTGTCCGTGAGGTCTCAACTCGGGAAAGACTGCCGCTCAACCATGCTCTCGATCTTGCTCAGTTGGCGGCGAGTGGACTATACCTGTCGGCGTCTGCACAGCCGCTTCACAACGGCGCGCGGGCACGGGGGAGGGTGGAACAGCTGTGGGCGCGCGAGGTGGCCTGCCGTACGTTTCTCCCGGAATTCCCCCACTGCATCCGGTATATCGGCAATCTGCACGACCCAAGCGCAACTGACCGCGGTGGCGGGGCCCTTCGCCTAGGCGAATTCACGACGGGTGACCGGTACACCGCCTGAGTCCTGGAGAAGGCGAGGACTTGAGCATGGGATTCACCTCCGGCCGCACGAATGAGGGCCTTGGCCGTCGCGATGTGATCAAGCGTTCTGCCGCACTCGGCCTGATCGCTGTTCCGACGATGAGCTTCCTGTCGGCTTGCGCGAGCAGCGACGGCGGAAGTGACGAGAAGGTCGAGAAGGGCACCAAGAGCGCGAAGAACCCGCTCGGTGTCAATGAGACCGCAGCCCTCGAGGTCGTCATCTTCAACGGTGGCTTCGGTGAGCAGTACGCCATCGACGCCGAGAAGAAGTACAACGAGGCCTTCCCGAAGGCGCCCAAGGTCAAGCACTCGGCGACCGAGAAGATCCAGTCGATTCTGCAGCCGCGCTTCAACGGCGGCACCCCGCCGGACCTGATCGACAACTCCGGCGCCGAGCAGATGGACATGGGTGTCCTGGTCGGCAAGAAGCAGCTCGCCGACCTGACGCCGCTGATGGACGCCCCGTCCTACGACGACCCGGCGAAGAAGGTCCGCGACACCCTGCGCCCCGGGGTCCTGGAGATGGGCCAGTTCGACGGCGACCCGGTCTGGGTCATGTACTACGCGTACACGGTGTACGGCGTCTGGTACTCGCAGACCAACCTGGAGAAGCTCGACGCGGCGTACCCGGAGACCTGGGACGAGATGCTCGCGCTGTGCGAGAAGGCGAAGAAGAAGGGCATCGCCGGCTGGACGTACCCCGGCAAGTACCCGTACTACCTGCCGTTCTCCCTCTACCCCTTCATCGCCAAGATCGGTGGCCGTGAGGTCCTCGACAAGATCGACAACCTGGAGCCGAACGCCTGGAAGGACCCGGCCGTCAAGGCCGCGTTCGAGGCGTACTACGAGCTCTTCCAGAAGGGCTACATCCTCAAGGGCACACCCGGCCTGACCCACATCCAGTCGCAGACCGAGTGGACCAAGGGCAAGGCGCTCTTCATCCCGAACGGTTCGTGGGTGGAGAACGAGGCCGCGCCCACCACGCCCGGGGACTTCAAGATGATGGTCGGGGCGCCGTCCAGCCTGGACGCCTCCGACAAGCTGCCCTTCGGCACCGTCTGGGCGTCCGGCGGTGAACCGTTCATCGTCCCGGCGAACTCCAAGAACCCCGAGGGCGGCATGGAGCAGCTGCGCATCATGCTCAGCGAGGAGTCCTCCAAGAACTTCACCCAGAAGGTCAAGTCGCTGACCGCCCTCAACGGCGGCACCGACGGCCTGACGCTGTCCACCGCTCTGCAGTCCGGCGTCGACGTCCTGGCCAAGGCCGGCGAGAACGTGGTGAACCCGCGCCTGCAGGACTGGTACGCGAAGCTGCAGAAGGAGCAGATCGGTATCGCCGGAATCGGCGAGATGATGGCCGGCCGCGCGACCCCGGCGGAGACCATCAAGAAGATCCAGGGCTTCGCCGACGCGGCGGCCAAGGACCAGTCCATCAAGCACTACAAGCACCAGTGAGCAACCGTCACCAGCGGCGGCACCCGCTCGGAAATCGGGGTCGGTAAACGATGCAGCACGGCAAGTACCGGTTCATCGTGGGGTTCCTGGCAGCCCCACTGGCGTTGTACGCCATCTTCGTCATCTGGCCCTTCGCCCAGTCCATCTACTACTCGTTCACGGACTGGACCGGACTGAGCTCCGACTTCCAGATGGTCGGCTTCGACAACTACAGCCGGATGCTCGACGACGACATCTTCTGGAAGTCACTGCAGCACAGTGTGCTGCTGGCGCTGCTGCTGCCGCTGGTGACGCTGGGCCTCGCGCTCTTCTTCGCCTTCATGCTCAATGTCGGTGGCCGTCGGCGTAAGAACGCCGCGGTCGCCGGCGTACGGGGCTCCGCGTTCTACAAGATCGCCTATTTCTTTCCCCAGGTCCTGTCGATCGTCATCGTGGCCCTGCTCTTCCAGTTCGCCTTCAACCCGACGTCCGGAATGCTGAACGCGACGCTGAAGGCCGTCGGGCTCAAGAGCCTCCAGCCGGACTGGCTCGGCGATCCCGATCTGGCGCTCTACTGCGTGATGGTCGTGCTGATCTGGTCGACGGTCGGATTCTTCGTCGTCCTCTTCTCCGCCGGAATGGCGTCCATACCGAAGGACTTCTACGAGGCCGCACTGCTCGACGGGGCCAGTCGCATCACGACCTTCTTCAAGATCACGCTTCCGCTGCTCTGGGACACCGTGCAGTCCGGCTGGGTCTACATGGGGATCCTGGCGCTCGGGGTGGAGGCCTTCACCGCCGTGCAGGTCATGACGGTCGGCCCCGGTGGCCCCGACTACTCCACCACCGTCCTGCCGCTGTACGTCTACCAGACGGCCTTCCGGGACGCCCAGGCCGGCTACGCGACCACGATCGGCGTCGGGCTGCTCATCGTGACCATGCTCTTCGCGGCGATCGTGATGCGGCTGGGCCGGCGCGAGCGGCTGGAGTTCTGATGCGGCCCGTACCGAGGCAGGGCGGCCGGGCGGCCCGCGGCGCGCAGAACAGTTCGGTCCCGGAGGCCGGCTCGACAGTTGTACGAGGTGAGCACACATGAAGGTCACTGAGACTCCTCCCGCCGTCCCGGCGCCGCGCTCGCCGGTGACGAAGACGGACGCCCCGGCCGGCGGACCGGCGAAGAGCAGCGAGGGCAAGGTCCTCAACGTCTTCTCGCACGGTGTGCTGATCATCTGGGCGGTACTCGTCGTCATGCCGCTCCTGTGGGCGGTGATGTCGTCCTTCAAGACGGACGACTCGATCCTGTCGACGCCCTGGGCGCTGCCCGACGAGCTCCACTTCGAGAACTGGTCACGGGCCTGGAACCAGGCCCACATGAGTGACTACTTCCTCAACACCATTCTGGTGGTGGGCGGTTCGCTCATCGGTACGCTGCTGCTGGGCTCGATGGCGGCGTACGTGCTGGCGCGGTTCGACTTCCCGGGGAACCGCTTCATCTACTTCCTCTTCATCGGCGGGATGAGCTTCCCGATCATCCTGGCTCTCGTCCCCCTGTTCTTCGTCATGAACAACATGGGCCTGCTGAACTCCGTGCACGGGCTGATCCTGGTCTACATCGCGTACTCGCTGCCGTTCACGGTCTTCTTCCTGACCTCGTTCTTCAGGACCCTGCCGACCTCGATCGCGGAAGCGGCCATGCTCGACGGCGCCTCGCACACCCGGACCTTCTTCCAGGTGATGCTGCCGATGGCGAAGCCCGGTCTGATCAGCGTCGGCATCTTCAACTTCCTCGGGCAGTGGAACCAGTACATGCTGCCGACGGTGCTGAACACCGACCCTGACGGCAAGGTCCTTTCCCAGGGCCTGGTCGAACTGGCCACCAGCCAGGGGTACAAGGGGGACTGGTCGGGCCTCTTCGCGGGTCTGGTCATGGCGATGCTGCCGGTCCTGGGCGCCTACATCGTCTTCCAGCGCCAGGTCGTCGCGGGGCTGACGGCCGGGGCGCTCAAGTAGGGACCCCGGGCCCGCGCCGGGTCCGCTCCCTCTCCCATCACCACGTGCCGGCCGGCACGTGGTGATGAGGCGTGTGCGGCAGCGGGACGGCCGGGCCGGGGCGTCGCCTCACCCTGCCACGACGCGGTCGACCGCGGCCTCGACGAGCAGGTCGCGCTCCGCGTCGGTGAACACCCCCGGCAGTGTGAGCTGTTCGACGATGAGCCAGTTGAACGCCAGGTAGAGCAGCCGGACGGCGGTGGCGTCGCCGGGCAGCCCGGACTCCTCGTGGTAAGCCACGTTGGCCTCGACGTCCGCGCGCACCCGTTCGGTCAGCACGGCCCTCAGCTCGGGCCGCCGGACGGCTTCCAGGCGCAGTTCCAGCAGCGCCAGATAGCCGGTGCGGAAGGCGCTGATCCGGCCGATCAGCTCGCGCATCAGCAGGGTGTAGGTCTCCCGGTCCGGTGAGGCCGACCGCTGCCGCGCCACCGTCGCCCCGTCGGGCTGGAGCCGTTCGTAGACCCGGGTGCCCGCCTGGGTGAGCAGGTCGTCGCGGTTGGTGAAGTAGTTGGAGGCCGTGCCGCCCGGGACGCCCGCCTCGGTGTCCACCGCCCGGAAGGTCAGACCGCGCGCCCCCTCCCTCGCCAGTACCTCGATCGAGGCGTCGACCAGCGCCGCCCGTCGCGAGTCGTTCCTGCGCACCATTGACACCACTCCAGACGTAGTACTACGTTCAAACCACTTCAAGTGTAGTGCTACGAACGGGGATGTGCGTGCGAAAGCTTGTGTACTACGTCGCGGTCACCATCGACGGCTACATCGCGGGGCCGGGCGGTGAGTTCGACTTCTATCCGCTCGGGGGAGAGGAGCAGGCCGCCGAGTACGCCTCGTGGGTCAATTCCAGGTACCCCGAGACGGTTCCCACCTTCGCCCGCGCCGGAGCGGGGCTCGCGGACGCGCCCAACCCGCGCTTCGACACCGTGCTGATGGGGCTCGGCAGCTATCGCCCCGGCCTGGACGCGGGTTTCAGCAGCCCATACGCCCACCTGCGGCAGTATGTCGTGTCCAGCACGCTGGCGCCCGACACCGACCCGGCCGTCACCGTGGTCGCCAGCGATCCGCTCGGGCTGGTGCGCGAGCTCAAGCAGGAGGAGGGGCAGGACATCTGGCTCTGCGGTGGCGGCCTTCTCGCCGGCGCGCTCCTGCCCGAGATCGACGAACTGATCATCAAGAGCTACCCCGTGGTCGCCGGGGCCGGAATCCCGGCGTTCAACGGGGAATTCGCCCCCACTCCCTTCGAGGTCGCCGACCGGACCTCGTTCGAGAACGGCGTGACGGTCACCCGGTTCACCCGGCGCT
The DNA here is from genome assembly GCF_016804005.1 of Streptomyces pratensis. Lineage (GTDB taxonomy): Bacteria > Actinomycetota > Actinomycetes > Streptomycetales > Streptomycetaceae > Streptomyces > Streptomyces pratensis_A. Next base: position 2,512,825 of record NZ_CP051486.1, read on the forward strand.
GAGGCGCCCGGCCGGTGCTCCGTGCCGCGCGGGCCGGGCCCTGTCCTGCGGGCCGCGCCGCCCTGTGGGCAGGTGTCCGGCCCGCATCGGTGACGTTCGGTATCCGGCTGCTGCCTTCATCCGGGCAACACCGGTCGCCAGAAACGAACATGGCTTCGGGGCCGTGAACGGCCCACAGGCCCCGGACGGTGGGCGGTTCACGCCGATTCCTGGGCTTTCGCCGCTGTCCGGATGTGGAGGCCCCATGCTCATAGAGGGCTCCGACTGCTCAAGGTCTTGACGGGGGGCACCCCAAAACGCTCAGCTTAGGGTTCACATGTTAGAGAAAACGGCAGGAGTGAGTGAGTCGATGGAGACTCCGGGGTCGCAGACATCTCTGCATCGGGCCAACCTTGAGCGGGTCGTACGTGCCGTAAGGATGGCAGGGTCCCTGACCCAGGCCGAGATCGCCAGGAGCACCGGTCTCTCCGCAGCCACCGTCTCCAACATCGTCCGTGAGCTCAAGGACGGCGGCACGGTCGAGGTGACTCCTACCTCGGCGGGCGGACGCCGTGCCAGGAGTGTCTCCCTGAGCGGGGACGCCGGCATCGTCATAGGGGTGGATTTCGGACACACCCACCTTCGGGTGGCCATCGGCAACCTGGCTCACCAGGTCCTGGCCGAGGAATCCGAGCCGCTGGACGTGGACGCCTCGTCCGCGCAGGGCTTCGGCCGGGCGGAACAGCTGGTCAACCGCCTGATCGAGACCACCGGGATCAGTCCCGAGAAGGTGATCGGCGTGGGCCTCGGGGTACCGGGCCCGATCGACGTCGAGTCCGGCACGCTGGGCTCCACCTCGATCCTGCCGGGCTGGACGGGCATCAATCCCAGCCAGGAGCTCGCCGGGCGTCTCGGCGTGCCGGTGTACGTGGACAACGATGCCAACCTCGGTGCGCTCGGCGAGCTCGTCTGGGGCTCCGGCAGGGGCGTCAAGGACCTCGCGTACATCAAGGTCGCCAGCGGTGTCGGCGCCGGTCTGGTGATCGACGGCACCATCTACCGCGGGCCCGGGGGTACGGCCGGCGAGATCGGCCACATCACCCTCGACGAGTCCGGTCCGGTCTGCCGCTGCGGCAACCGCGGCTGCCTGGAGACCTTCACCGCCGCCCGGTACGTCCTGCCGCTGCTGAAGCCCAGCCACGGGTCCGACCTCACCATGGAGCGGATGGTCCAGCTGGCCCGCGAGGGCGATCCGGGCTGCCGCAGGGTCATCGGGGACGTCGGGCGGCACATCGGCAGCGGGGTGGCCAACCTGTGCAACCTGCTCAACCCGAGCCGGGTCGTGCTCGGCGGATCCCTCGCGGAGGCAGGGGAGTTGGTGCTGGGACCCATCCGGGACTCGGTGTCCCGGTACGCCATCCCCAGTGCCGCGCGGCAGCTCTCGGTGCTCCCCGGAGCGCTCGGCGGGCGGGCGGAGGTCCTGGGTGCCCTGGCCCTCGTGCTCAGCGAGATGGGGGATTCGACCCTTTTGGAGAGCACTCTCCCCGCGGCGACTCCTGCCTTCACTTAGATAACGAATGGCACCGTTGTCATCTCGTTAAGAATTTACTCCTTGACGCCGCCCTCGCGGCCGAGTTGACTTCCAGCCACCTCGGCCGCAACGTCGCGGCCTCGTCAGGGAGGTTCGAAATGAACACGCGTATGCGTCGTGCCGCCGTTGCCGTTGCCGCCACCACCATGGCCGTCTCTCTCGCCGCTTGCGGGAGCGCCAAGGAGTCCGGCGACAAGACCAGCTCGGAGTCGTCGGCCAAGAAGGGCGACGACCTCAAGATCGGTCTGCTCCTTCCGGAGAACGTCACCGCCCGCTACGAGAAGTTCGACAAGCCGATCATCGAGAAGAAGGTCAGCGAGCTGACCGGTGGCAAGGCGGAGGTCGTCTACGCCAACGCCAGGCAGGACGCCACGCTGCAGGCGCAGCAGGTCGACACCATGATCACGGGCAAGGTCGACGCGCTCATCGTCGACGCGGTCGACGCCAAGGCCATCGAGAACAGCGTGAAGAAGGCCAAGGACGCGGGCATCCCCGTCGTCGCCTTCGACCGCCTCGCCGAGGGCCCGATCGACGCCTACACCTCCTTCGACAACGAAGAGGTCGGCCGTGTGCAGGGCAAGGCCCTGCTGGAGGCGCTGGGCGGCGCCGCCAAGCCCACCGTCGTGATGATGAACGGTTCGATCACCGACCCGAACGCCGCGCTCTTCAAGAAGGGCGCCAAGTCGGTGCTCGACGGCAAGGTGACGTACGGCAAGGAGTACGACACCAAGGAGTGGAAGCCGGAGAACGCCAACGCCAACATGGAGGGCGCGATCACCGCCCTCGGCAAGGACAAGATCGCCGGCGTCTACTCCGCCAACGACGGCATGGCGGGTGGCATCATCCAGGCCCTCAAGTCCGCCGGTATCTCCAAGCTCCCGCCGGTCACCGGCCAGGACGCCGAACTCGCCGGTGTCCAGCGCATCGTCACCGGTGAGCAGTTCATGAGCGTCTACAAGCCCTACCCGCAGGAGGGCATCGTCGCCGCGGAGATGGCCGTCGCGCTCGCCAAGGGCGAGAAGCTCGACTCCATCGCCACGTCCAAGGTCGACAACGCCGGCACGAAGGGCATCGCCACCGTGCTCGTCCCGGTCGTCTCGCTGACCAAGGACAACATCAAGGACACCGTCATCAAGGACGGCATCTACACGCTCGACGAGATCTGCACGGCCAAGTACAAGGCCGCCTGCACCTCCGCGGGTCTGCAGTAGTCCCCACCGCCCGGCCGGCCCTCCACGGCCCGCCGGGCGACCCCGAAGCCTGTCCGGCGCCCCGCCCACCAACCGTCCCGCTACCGGGCCGGGCGCCGGACGGAACGCTTCGGCGCTCTTCCTCAATTCTTCTGCTCGACCACCGCGCCTTCCCCCAGGCGCGGCATCCCCGCCGGGTCAGGCGGCGAAGGAGATGGTTCACGTGTCCGCTACGCCCGTGTTGGCGTTGCGAGGGGTCTCCAAGCGATTCGGTGCCGTCCAGGCGCTCACCGACGTAGAGCTTGAGGTCCACGCCGGTGAGGTGGTCGCCCTGGTGGGTGACAACGGCGCCGGTAAATCAACGCTGGTCAAGACGATCGCCGGAGTACACCCCATCGATGACGGTGTCATCGAGTGGGACGGCCGGCCCGTCCAGATCAACAAGCCCCACGACGCCCAGAACCTGGGGATCGCGACCGTCTACCAGGACCTCGCGCTCTGCGACAACATCGACGTCGTCGGCAACCTCTACCTCGGCCGGGAGCTCCGCAAGTTCGGAATCCTCGACGAGGTCGAGATGGAGCGGCGTTCCCGCGAGCTCCTCAGCACGCTGTCGATCCGCATCCCCAGCGTCCGCATCCCGATCGCGTCGCTCTCCGGCGGTCAGCGCCAGACCGTCGCCATCGCGCGTTCGATGCTGGGCGAGCCCAAGCTCGTCATCCTCGACGAGCCCACCGCCGCGCTCGGCGTCGAGCAGACCGCGCAGGTCCTCGACCTCGTCGAGCGGCTGCGTGAGCGAGGCCACGCGGTCATCCTCATCAGCCACAACATGGCCGATGTGAAGGCCGTCGCCGACAAGGTGGCCGTGCTCCGGCTGGGCCGGAACAACGGCGTCTTCGACGTGAAGACCACCTCGCAGGAAGAGATCATCTCCGCAATCACGGGCGCCACGGAGAACGCCGTGACCCGTCGTGCGGCGCGCAACGCGGAGGCCCAGAAGTGACAACCGACAAGACGTCCACCGCAGTGGTCAACCCGGAGGCGGCCAAGGGCGCCGACACCGTGGTGGACCCCCGGCTCCTCGTGCGCGAGCAGGGCCTCGCCGGGTACCTCACCGAGTTCAAGCGCAAGATGCGCGGTGGTGACCTCGGCTCGATCCCCGTGATCATCGGCCTGATCATCATCTGCGTCGTCTTCCAGAGCCTGAACTCCGAGTTCCTCTCGGCGAAGAACGTCAGCGACATCGCCGTGACGATGGTGGCCACCGGCATGATGGCCGTCGGCATCATCTTCGTCCTGCTCCTCGGCGAGATCGACCTCTCGGTCGGCTCGGTCAGCGGTGTCTCCGGTGCAGTGGTCGCCGTGCTCAGCGTCACGCACGGCATGAACGAGTGGCTCGCCGTCCTCGTCGCGATCCTCAGCGGCGCGGTCATGGGCGCGATCCACGGCTTCTTCTTCGCACGGATAGGCGCCCCCGCGTTCGCCGTCACCCTCGCGGGCCTGCTGTTCTGGCTGGGCTTCATGCTCCAGCTGCTCGGTGACACGGGCACGATCAACCTGGACAGTGACGGGGTCGTCGGCAAGCTGACCACGTACTACTTCTCGGACGTCGCCGCCGCCTACGGCCTCGCCGCCGTCGCGGTGATCGGCTACTTCCTCTCCGCGTTCCTGGACACCCGCCGCCGCGAGGCCGCGGGCATCCCGTCGCGGCCGCTCGTCGACATCGTGATCCGCACCGTCGTGCTAGCGGTGTTCGCCTTCGGCGCGGCGTTCATGTTCAACCAGTACCGCGGACTCCCGCTGGCCCTGGTCCTCTTCCTCGTCGTCCTGGTCGGCACGGACTTCGTCCTGCGCCGCACCTCCTACGGCCGGAAGATCTTCGCGCTCGGCGGCAGCGTCGAGGCCTCCCGCCGTGCCGGCATCAACGTCACCGCGATCCGTGTCTCGGTCTTCGCCATCGCCGGCACCTTCGCGGCGATCGGCGGCCTCTTCTGGGCCTCCAAGATCGCGGCGGCCAACCAGGGCTCCGGCGGCGGCGACCTCCTGATGAACGTCATCGCCGCGGCCGTCATCGGCGGCACCAGCCTCTTCGGTGGCCGGGGCCGCACCTGGAACGCGCTGCTCGGTGTCATGGTGATCGTCTCGATCCAGTACGGCCTGGCGCTCGAAGGCATCGCCACACCGATCAACTACATGATCACCGGTGCTGTTCTTCTCATCACGGTCGTCATCGACTCCATCACCCGCAAGACACAGAAGACCGCGGGCCGCGCCTGACGGCCTTACCTGCGCACACGTGCCCGGCATCCTCCGCGATGCCGGGCACCTGCGCGTCCGGCGGGTCCGGCACGGCAGGGCTGAATGCGGCGCCCGATGACCGGGGCCGCCGGCGGAACATTAGACTCATCGGATCGACTAGCTCGACCAGCTCACACGCAAGGAGGCACGGGTGGATCTGCTGACCCGCATCAGGGGACCGCGCGACCTGGACCGGCTCGACTCCGAGCAGCTGATCCAGCTCGCCGAGGAGATCCGTACCTTCCTCGTCGAGGCGGTGTCCAAGACCGGTGGCCACCTCGGCCCGAACCTGGGTGTGGTCGAGCTGACCATCGCCCTGCACCGGGTCTTCGAGTCCCCGCAGGACAAGGTCCTCTTCGACACCGGCCACCAGAGCTATGTGCACAAGCTGCTCACCGGCCGGCAGGACTTCTCGAAGCTCAAGAGCAAGGGCGGACTCTCCGGATACCCGTCCCGCGCCGAGTCCGAGCACGACGTCATCGAGAACTCGCACGCCTCGACGGTGCTGGGCTGGGCCGACGGCCTCGCCAAGGCCAACGAGGTCCGGGGCAAGGACGACCACGTCGTGGCCGTCATCGGCGACGGGGCGCTCACGGGCGGCATGGCCTGGGAGGCGCTGAACAACATCGCCGCGGCCAAGGACCGCCCCCTCGTCATCGTCGTGAACGACAACGAGCGCTCGTACGCCCCGACCATCGGCGGCCTCGCGAACCACCTCGCCACCCTCCGCACCACCGACGGCTACGAGCGGTTCCTGGCCCGCGGCAAGGACCTCCTCGAGAGGACGCCCGTCGTCGGCAGGCCGCTGTACGAGACGCTGCACGGCGCGAAGAAGGGCCTCAAGGACTTCATCGCCCCGCAGGGCATGTTCGAGGACCTCGGTCTGAAGTACGTCGGGCCGATCGACGGTCACGACATCGAGGCCCTGGAGTCCGCGCTCCAGCGGGCCAAGCGCTTCGGCGGCCCGGTCATCGTGCACTGCCTCACCGAGAAGGGCCGCGGATACACACCCGCCCTCCAGGACGAGGCGGACCGCTTCCACGCGGTCGGCAAGATCCACCCGGACACCGGCCTTCCGATCTCCACCTCCGGGCTCGACTGGACGTCGGTCTTCGGTGAGGAGATGGTCAAGCTGGGCCAGGAGCGGGAGGACATCGTCGCCATCACGGCGGCCATGCTCCAGCCCGTCGGGCTCGGCAGGTTCGAGGAGGCCTTCCCGGACCGGATCTACGACGTCGGGATCGCCGAGCAGCACGGCGCGGTCTCCGCGGCGGGCCTGGCCACCGGCGGGCTGCACCCCGTCTTCGCGGTCTACGCGACCTTCCTGAACCGCGCGTTCGACCAGGTCCTGATGGACGTCGCCCTGCACAGGTGCGGGGTGACCTTCGTCCTGGACCGGGCCGGCGTCACGGGCACGGACGGCGCCTCGCACAACGGCATGTGGGACATGTCGATCCTGCAGTGCGTCCCGACCCTGCGGATCGCCGCCCCGCGCGACGCCGACCAGGTCCGCGCCCAGCTGCGCGAAGCCGTCGACGTGGACGACGCGCCGACGGTCGTCCGCTTCTCCAAGGGTGCGGTCGGCCCCTCCGTCCAGGCCGTCGGCACGGTGGGCGGCATGGACGTCCTGCGGGCGGCGGGAACGGACACGCCGGACGTCCTCCTCGTCTCCGTCGGCGCACTCGCCCCGATGTGCCTGGAGATCGCCGTCCTGCTGGGCGCCCAGGGAATCTCCACCACCGTGGTCGACCCGCGCTGGGTCAAGCCCGTCGACGAGGCGCTCGCCCCGCTCGCGTCGGAGCACCGCGTCGTCGTGACCGTCGAGGACAACAGCAGGGCCGGCGGTGTCGGCTCCGCCATCGCCCAGGCCCTGCGGGACGCCGACGTCGACGTACCGCTGCGCGACTTCGGTATCCCGCCGGTGTTCCTCGACCACGCCTCGCGCGGCGAGGTCATGGCCGAGATCGGGCTGACCGCGCCGGACATCGCACGGCAGGTCACCGGCCTCGTCGCGAAGCTCGACGGCCGGTACGAGAGCCGCGTCGTGGAGCCCGTCCGCGACTGATCCACCCCGCACCGCACTGGGCCGGTCGCCCACCCCGCACGGGTGGTCCGACCGGCCCATTCGCGTGAAAACGGGATGTACGGGGCGTTCCGGGACGGCTGGTTCCGAATCATGGCGTGCACGACGAGTGCGTGGAGGTACGCCGGTGAGCACGCAGCAGGACACGCCCCCCAGCGGAAAGGGACTGTTCCGGACCAAAACGGTCGAACAGTCGATCCGTGATACCGAGGAACCGGAGCACGCGCTCAAGAAGTCCCTCTCCGCGCTGGACCTCACGGTCTTCGGAGTGGGTGTCATCATCGGCACCGGGATCTTCGTGCTCACGGGCAAGGTCGCCAAGGAGACGGCGGGCCCTGCCACGGCCCTCGCCTTCGTCGCGGCGGGCATCGTCTGCGCGCTCGCCGCGCTCTGTTACGCGGAATTCGCCTCCACCGTCCCGGTGGCCGGGTCGGCGTACACCTTCGCGTACGCCTCGCTGGGCGAGCTGGTCGCCTGGATCATCGGCTGGGACCTGGTCCTGGAGTTCGCGCTGGGCACCGCGGTGGTGGCGGTCGGCTGGTCCGGCTACGTGCGCTCGCTCATGGACAACGTCGGCTGGACGATGCCCGAGGCGCTCTCCGGCCCGGACGTGGCGAGCGGATTCGGCTTCGACATCCTCGCGTTCGTCCTGGTGCTCATCCTGACCGTCATCCTGGTCCTCGGCATGAAGCTCTCCGCCCGGGTGACCACGGTCGTCGTCGCCATCAAGCTGGCCGTCGTGGGCATCGTGATCATCGCCGGCCTCTTCTTCATCGAGGCGTCCAACTACTCGCCCTTCATCCCCGAGGCCGAGAAGCAGACCGGCGGATCGGGCCTGGACGCCCCGCTCGTCCAGCTGATCTTCGGCTACGAACCGACGAACTTCGGCGTCATGGGCATCTTCACCGCCGCGTCCATCGTCTTCTTCGCCTTCATCGGCTTCGACGTCGTGGCCACCGCTGCCGAGGAGACCAAACTCCCGCAGCGTGACATGCCGCGCGGCATCCTGGCCTCGCTGGTCATCTGCACCCTGCTCTACGTCGCCGTCTCCATCGTGGTCACCGGCATGCAGAACTACTCCGAACTCTCCGTCAGCGCGCCGCTCGCCGACGCGTTCAAGGCCGTCGGACACCCCTTCTACGCGGGGGTCATCAGCTTCGGCGCGGCGGTCGGCCTCACCACGGTCTGCATGATCCTGCTGCTCGGCCAGACCCGGGTGTTCTTCGCGATGAGCCGCGACGGACTGCTCCCGAGGTTCTTCTCGGTGACGCACCCGCGCTTCGGCACCCCGTACCGTCCGACGATCCTGCTCGGCGTGGTCATCGCGATCGTGGCCGGCTTCACCAGCATCAACGAGCTGGCGACCCTGGTGAACATCGGCACGCTCTTCGCGTTCGTGGTCGTGGCCCTCGGAGTGATCGTGCTCCGCCGCTCCCGCCCCGAGCTCCACCGGGCCTTCCGCACCCCGTGGGTGCCGCTGCTCCCGCTGGTCTCGGTGGCCGCCTCGGTGTGGCTGATGCTGAACCTGCCGGCGGAGACATGGCTCCGGTTCGCGATCTGGATGGCGCTCGGCGTGATCATCTACTTCGTGTACGGGCGCCGCAACAGCCGCATGGCGAAGGCCTCCTGAGCCGGTCAGACCCCGGTCGGCGGCAGCGGCCGTACCGTTCGCAGGCCCGTGCACCGGGCCCCGTACGCCTCGACCCGCTGTCGCAGACCGCGGTCGGCCGTGACCACGAGGCAGGGCCGCAGGCCCTGGGCGGCGGCCGCAAGCTCCGCGATCAGATCGTCCCCGCTGCCGGGCGCCGCCTCCACGCGTACCCCCGGCACGGACACGACCCCGCGCGCGGCCCCCTCGACGACCAGCACGAGCTCGACGGGACCCGCGTGCCCCGGCAGCCCCTCGGCGGCGTACGGGACCAGCGAGTCCCGCAGCCGCTCGGCGGCGCCGCGCCGGTCCCGCCACCACCCTCCCCCACAGCCTTCGGCGTGGGAGGTGCCCCCAGCACGGACCCGACGACGTCGGCCGCGTCGACGATCACCGGAGCACTCTCACCGGTCATCCCCGAAGGATGCCAGGTCAGCCGCCGGTGGCCGGAGACTTCTTCGCCGACTCGGGAATCGTGCCGTCCGTCCGGATCGCCTTCCAGAGGTCGCCGGCCTGCGGCTCCGCCGCGATCACGCGGTTGGGATCCTGCTTGTCGTAGGCGACCGGCAGCATGATCGTCTCCATGGAGGAGGGATCGACACCGTTCATCGAGCGGGCGAACTCGCTGAGCGAGGTCAGGGAGGCGAGCCCCTCGTCGGTGGTCAGCGACTTGGTGGCGGAATTGGCGATCTTGTAGGTGGTCGCCGGACTGCCCAGCAGGTCCTGCGACTTGATCTCGGTCAGCAGCGCGAGCAGGAACTGCTGCTGGAGCCCGATCCGGCCGAGGTCGCTGCCGTCGCCGACGCCGTGCCGGGTCCGTACGTAGGCCAGTGACTCGGTGCCGTCGAGCTTGTGGGTCCCAGCGGTGAGGTCGAGCCCGGAGGCCTCGTCCTTGATCGGCTCCTCGACCTTGACGGTGACGCCGCCTATGGCGTCGACCAGGTCCTTGAAACCGGCGAAGTTGATCTCCAGGTAGTGGTCGATCCGCACCCCGGACATCTTCTCGACGGTCTTCACCACACAGGCCGGACCGAGCTGGGAGTACACGGAGTTGAACATGACCCGCTCCGCGGAGGCCGTCTTCGAGCCGTCGTCCTTCACGCACTCGGGCCGCGTCACCAGGGTGTCGCGCGGAATGGACACGGCGACAGCCTCGGTGCGGCCCTCGGGTATGTGCACCACCAGCGCGGTGTCGGAACGCGCCCCGCTGACGCCGCCGCCCCCGCCGAGCTCCTTGTTCTCCGCACCGGCGCGCGAGTCGGAGCCGAGGACGAGCAGGTTCTGGCCGGCGGTGGGGAGCTTCTCGGGACGGTCCTCGCCGAGCGCCTTGTTGATGTCGACGCCCTTGATGTTGCCGTCGAGGTCCTGGTACATCCAGTACGCCGTACCGCCGCCCGCGAGCAGGAGCACGAGCAGCACGAGGAGCGTGATCTTGAGGCCGCGACGGCGCTTGCGCGGTTTGGCGGCACGTCTGGACCGGGATCCGTCCGACATCTGAGGTCCGGTGCCGGTGGTCTGATCTGTCATGGGCTCGTCTTGTTCTTCCGTCGGGACGCGCCGGGCGCGTGCGAGAGGAGAGGAAGGGGAAGGGCGGGCAGTCCGTCCGTGTGTCGTGGAGCCAGCCGTACCGCGTCTCGTCCGGGCGTCGTTCACGCCTCGAAGTCGCATTCTGTGATAGGAAGCACGCTGAAATCGACCCCTGTCGAGTATTATTGTGACACCAGTTGACGCTGTGAAAGCAAAACCGGTCATTCGACGGACAAACCACGGGACTCCGCCCATCGCCGTTCGGCACCGGAGGAAGTACTCGGTGAAGAACGGGCGGGGAGCAATGGGTTTGCGTTCAGGGCGCAGGCATGCCGGTCATCCTGTCGGGGGGACCCCTTCCGGACCTGCCGGGAGCACCGCCCCCGCGCTCCGTGGCGTCGCCGCCGCACCGCGCACGACCGGGTGGCTGGTGCCGGGCAGGGAAGGCCGCCTCACCGCGTACGCGGTCGGAAGGTCCGGGGGCATCGTGCGCTGGACCGAGTCCCTGACGCGGCCCGACGACTGGACCCGGCCCGAACTCCTGCTCGCCGACACCGGGATACTCCCGTACCTCTCCGTCGCGCGCAGTTCCGAGGGCTACGTCGACCTCTTCGCGATGCGCCGCAAGGGCCAGGACCCCGATGCGCCCCTCGAGATCGTCTACGCGTCCCAATACCAGACGGGCCGCCCGATCACCGGATGGCACTCGATCGGCAACCCGCACGCCCAGGACCGGGCGCAGGCGGCCGCCGTCGGCGCGCCGGTGGCCGTGGTCGACGGGAGCGACGTGGTCCACGTCTTCGTCCGCAGCGCCACGGGTGGGGTCTTCACCCGTCGGCGCGGCCGCGAGGGGACGTGGGGCAAGTGGACGGCGCTGCCGTGCAAGCGGGTGCGGGACGGCATCTCCGCGGTGGTCACCCGGTCCGGCCGTGTCGAGCTCTTCATGCCTGCCGACAAGGGCGTGTACGTGTGGCGCCAGGAGAAGCCGGGCGGCTCCCTGGACCGCGCCCCCAACCTGGTGTTCATCGCCGGCCCCGGGACGGCGTCGGGCATCGAGTCCTACGAGGACAGGATCACCCACTTCTGGCGTGACGACGCCACCGGCGAGGTCGTCGCCTACCGGCTGCCCGCACCCGGCGGCGAGGACGTCCCGCCCGCTCCGCTGAGCGGGCGGTCGGGCCGGGGCCCCCTCGCCCTGTCCCGTTGCGTCGTCGACGGCTACGACTGCACCGTCCTGGCCCAGGCCGAGGAGACCGGCACCCTCGCGGTGACCGCCTACCCGACGGAGATGGAGTCCGCGGGCGCGTGGTGGGCCGACACCCGCGAACCCTGCGAAGGCGTGCCCGCACTCGCCAGGGACCGGGCAGGCCGGCTGGTCGTGGCGGCGATCGGCCGGGAAGGCGGCCTGAGCGTGACCAGGCAGCGGGTGGATCAGCAGGGCATGGCGCTGGAGGCCTGGCGCCGGCTCTGAGCCGGCGCCCGCGCAGCACGCGGGATATGCGGCGCGGCCTCCGGCCGCGGGCTGGGTCCTGGCCATGTGTCCCCGCTACTCCGCCCGCTCCGAGACCCGGACGGAGAGTTCGGTGCCGGCCGTGTAGTAGGGCTTCACCAGGACGGCAGGGCCGTCCTCGGCCTGCACGACGGTGTTGGGGTAGGCGAAGACGGCCTTCACGTCCACCACGTCGGTGAGGAAGCGGCCCAGACGGGCGACCACGGGGTCGTACCGCCGGCCCACCCAGAGGTCCCAGAGTTCGTGGCGGCCCACGAGCTGCTCGGCCAGGTCCGACGCGGGAAGCGCGAAGGAGAAGTCGGCGCCGCCCGACGAACTGCCGGAACACCAGAAGCTGTGGGCGTCGACCCCGCGCCGGCGCATCAGGAGCAGGGGCTCCGCGTCACCGAAGTCACAGCCGTACAGGACGCCTCGCAGATGGATGACGCCCTCGGTGATCCAGACCTCGGTGGCCTCGGCGTGGCGCTCCCGCGTCCATGTGCGCAGCACCAGATGGCCGCTCTCGGAGGCGTAGGGGAGCTGGATCACCGTGCCGCCGGGGCCGGTCGCCACCGGGCCGAAGCCGCGCAGGTCGAGGGCGCCAGGCCGGACCTTGGCCGGTTTGCCCTCACCGTTGTCCAGATGGACGTCCCAACGGCCCTCGGTGAGCACCTCGGGCCCGGGTGGGACCACCGCCGTGTAGAGGTGCGGCCCCAGATGGCCCGCGGGCAACAGCGGAAGCCGGACCGGCCGCTCGTCGCGTGCCGCCTTGCGCCTGCGCAGCACGAGCCGCAGATCCTCGCGGCCTTCCTGGACGCCCGCCAGGCGCAGCCCGATCAGGCCGTCCTGCTCCACCGCGCACCCCACCGACACCTCGGCGGCGGGGCGCGACTCCCGGCGTGTCCGCCGGGACATACGGATGACCTTCTCGAAGCGCCCCGCGGCCTCCTCCGGACCGTAACGGCGGGAGTCCTCCAGCGCCTGGCGGCCCATCGCCGCCCGGGCGTCCTCGTCCTCCACCAGTCGCAGCAGCGCCGCGGCGAACGCGTCGACGTCGTCGACGGGCGTCAGCAGGCCGTTGGCCTCGTGCCGGACGATCTCCGACGGTCCGCCCGGGCAGGCGGTGGAGACGACGGGCAGGCCGCAGCGCATGGCTTCCACCAGAGCCAGTCCGAACGACTCGCGGTCCGAAGAGCCGGCGGCCACGGCCGACGCCGCCCACTGGGCCTCCAGCCTGGGCTCCTCCATCATCAGGAAGACATGGTTGTACAGGTCGAGGTCGGCGACGAGCGCACGGAGCGAGCCGTACTCCGGGCCGGTGCCGAAGATCCGCAACTGCCAGTCGGGGTGCTGTGCGCACACCTGCGCGAAGGCCTGGATCAGCAGGTCGAAACGCTTCTCGGGAACGAGCCGTCCGGCCGCCATCACGACCCGGGACCGTCCGTCGGCCGGACGCACCCGTGGCTCGGGAACGCAGTCGGGGTGGGCGTGGACCGCGACCCCGCCCGGCAGCCCCGCTTCCGTGACCGCCGTGGCCTCGGCCGCGCTCGGCACGATGACGGCGTCGAGCCGGCCGAGCCCCGCCCACGCCCGGCTCTGCTCCTGCGCGGACAGCACGGTGCTCAGCAGATGCAGCTGACCCAGCCGCAGGGCCCTGGGACGGCCCCAGCGCGAGACGTAGGCAGCCAGCTCCAGGCTGGTGCCCACCACCACCTGGGCCTGGGTCTCGCCGAGGTACTCCTCCACCTTCTCGTCGGTCAGCTGGCTGTAACGCCAGGACATCTCCTGCGTGCGCGGGATGACCCGCGACGGGGTCAGCCGGCGGATGTCCTGCTTGTCGGGACGGCGTCCCTCGCGCAGGTCCAGCAGGGAGAGGCTCCGCACGCCGTGGGCCGGTGCGACGGCCGGGCGGTCGAGCCAGCGGAACACCGAGACGACCCGGACCTCGTGGGTGTCGGCCAGCGCGCCCGCGAGGTTGAGGACGGCGCGCGTCGCACCGTCGGCGGCGAACGCGTTCTGGACCAGGAAATCGATCTTCACCGCTGTGCCGGCTTCTCGTAAGGACTGGGAAGAGGGAAGTACGCCTCGAAGAACGGATGGATCAGAGCCTCCTGGTCGGCCACCTCGTCCTCGGTGGTGAAGGAGTCGTTCACACAGAAGACGGCGGCGTCGCGCCGCTTCAGCAGCCGGTCGAGCTTCTTGGAGAGCTGGACCATCGAAAGGTGCAGATAGGCGTACGGAATGCTGTCGGGCACCCCGTGCCCCGTGAAGTACGAGTAGTACGGATACATGCAGGTGCCGACGTCGATGTCCGTCCTGCTGCGGAACCGGGCGGCCGCGGTCGCCCGGAACACGTCCGCGAACTCCCGCTCCATCTCCTCCAGGACGCTGCGACGCAGCGGCACGGGGGTGTGCTTCATCGCGTCGATGATGGTGCGGCCGAACCTCTGCTCCAGGAGAGCCCTGACGTTCTTCCTGGCCACCTCGTGAGGCAGGTCGTCCGGCCGTATCGGGCCCATCGGGATGCGGACCGTGTCCGGGTAGTACTTGGATGCCCCGTTCGGCAGGAAGAACTCGTGCGGAGTGATCGGCCTGCCCACGAACACATCGTCGTTGAAGTGGATGAAGTGCTCGGACAGCCCGGGGACGCGGTGCAACTGCGCGCTGATGGCGTGGGAGTTGAACACCGGCAGACGGTCCGTCTCCCGGAAGATCTCCCGGTGCGACACGACGGTGATGCCCTCGGCCGCCTCGTCGAGCCAGTGCGGCACCTGGTCGTCCGTGACCAGGAAGATGTGGCGGACCCAGGGGGCGTACATGTGGAGGGACCGCATCGAGTAGAGGAGCTCGTCGCGGTTGATGTAGCGGCCGGCGCTCGCGGACTCCTCGTGGAAGACGTCGCCCGATGCCTCGGCCCTGCGCCGCTGCCAGGCCGGGTCGTCGCTGTCCACCCAGGTGTAGACGACATCGATGGGGAACGTGATCTCGTCCGGCCCGGTGCAGACGAACTCCCGGCGGGTCGGCAGGCCGGTCGCCCCCGGCTTGCGGCTCCAGCGCCTCTGCTTGGACGCGGGCTCCGTCCTGAGCGGCGGTGCCAGCCTGGAGAAGCGGTGCGGGTCGACAAGGGTCATCTCACCCTCCACGGGGAGGAAGCTCGCGCCCCGGTTGATCCGCGGAGGCAGCAGGCGTCCCTCCTCCTCACGCCAGAACTCGATGTCGCAGCCGTACTCGACGCCGTACACGAGCTCGCCCGAGGGGTCGGCCTGGAACCAGATGGCGCGCAGCACGTCCACGGTCTCCAGGCCCTGCCAGGACGATTCGCGTGCGCCGAGGTGCAGCAGCTCGCTGGTGCGCTGGACGGGGACCCTGCGCTGGATGTACCCGGGGCTCCGGCTGAACAGCGACCGCAGTGTCTGCGCGACCCTGCCGCGGTGGGTGTCGCGCACGCCGACGGCCGACGAGGTGTCCTCCGTCCCGGGCACCACGAAGTGCTCGACGCCGGCCTGGGTCAGCGCGGCGGACACCAGCTGAAGATGCTGGGCGCGTACCGTGAGAGGGGTGAGGCCAGGCTGTACGTGAGCCAGTCGGCGGTGCATGCCGACGGGGATCTCGTGCATGCCGACGGGCATGGCCCGACTCGGCCGTTCAGCCGTTGCGTTGATCGGATGGATCACCGAATACTCCAGAACATCGATGCGCCGTCGAGACGCCGGAAGAACTCCGCTGACCCGGGTGGCACGCGCGGCGGCCACCCGGGGTGAGCGGATCAGACGGAGGCCACCGGCAGGCCGGCACCCACGGGAACCGCGGTCCGCTGCGCGGCGGCTTCGAGCACGGCTTCCGCCACGGCCACGGTGCCGGTGGCCTGTTCGAGCGTGACGATGTCGGCCTCCTTGCCGAGGACGGCGTCACGGAAGGTCTCATGCTCGACCAGCAGCGGTTCGCGCTTGACGATCGCGTACCGCGTGACGTCTCCCTCGGACACGCCGCGGAACTGGCGAAGGCCCTCCCACTCGGTGGGCTGCGAGCCGTTGGCGTAGAACCACAGGTCGGCGGTGAGCGTGTCCGCCACGAAGCAACCGTGCTCGCCGGTCACGATGGTGACCCGTTCCTTCAGCGGGGAGAGCCAGTTGACCAGATGGCTGGTCACCGCTCCGGACGCCAGGTGACCCACGAACGCCACGAGGTCCTCGTGGACCCGGCCGCTGCGGGAGACCGTCGCGGACGCGACCGACTCGTAGGGGCTGCCGGTGAGCCACGCCGTCAGGTCGATGTCGTGGGTGGCCAGGTCGTAGACCACCCCGACGTCCGCGATGCGGGCCGGGTACGGTCCCTGGCGTCGCGTCACCACCTGGTAGACCTCACCGAGTTCACCGAGGTCGAGGCGGGCGCGCAGCTCACGCAGCGCCGGGTTGTAGCGCTCGATGTGCCCGACCCCGGCCACCAGACCCGCTTCGCCGAAGGCGCGGGTGATGGTCCGGGCCGACTGCACCGACGGTGCGATCGGCTTCTCGATCAGCGCGTGCACGCCGGCGGCCGCCAGTTCCAGCGCGACCTCTTCGTGCAGGGCGGTGGGGCAGGCCACGACGGCGTAGTCGATGCCTGCGTCCACCAGCTCCGCGACGGTGCGGAGGACCGGTACGGAACCGGGCGCCGCGTCGCCGGCCGCGACCGGGTCGGCGACGCCGACCAGATCGACGCCGTCGAGACCGTGCAGCACCCGGGCGTGGTTGCGGCCCATCGACCCGAGGCCGATCAGTCCTGCCCGCAGGGAGGTGTCCCGGCTCATGCGCGCTCCTCCACGACCTCGTTGACGGTGGCGGAAAGGCGGTCCAGCTCCTCGGCCGTGAGCATCGGGTGCACGGGGATCGACAGCGCCTGGGACGCCGCGAGTTCGGTCTCGGCCAGCTCCCCGGAGACATGGCCGAGGGCCTTGTCGCCGCTCAGAAAGGGCTTGAGGCGGTGCACCGGGGTGGGGTAGTACACGGCGTTGCCGACGCCACGCTCCTGCAGCTCCCGGGAGACCGTGTCCCGGTCCTTGCCCGACGACGGGTCCACGCGGATCGTGTACTGGTGGTAGACGTGCCGGGCGCCCTCGGCGACCGGCGGGGTGACGACGCCCCTCAGAGCCGCGTCGAGCACGGCGGCGTTGGCGCGGCGGCGGTCCGTCCACGCGTCGAGGCTGCGCAGCTGGACGCGGCCGATGGCCGCCGACACATCCGTCATGCGGACGTTGAAGCCCACGATCTCGTTGGCGTAGCGCTGTTCCATGCCCTGGTTGCGCAGCAGCCGCAGTGTGCGCGCCAGCGAGGCGTCGCCCGTGGTGATCATGCCGCCCTCGAGGCTGTGCATGTTCTTGGTCGGGTAGAAGCTGAAGCAGGCCGCGGCGCCGAAGGCGCCCACCGGCGTGCCGTCCAGGGCTGCGGAGTGTGCCTGGGCGGCGTCCTCGACGACGGCGAGGCCGTGGCGTTCGGCCACCGCGGTGAGTTCCGCCATGGCGGCCGGGTGACCGTACAGGTGCACCGGCATGATCGCCGCGGTCCGCGGGGTGACCGCGGCCTCGGCGGCGCGTGGCGAGAGGCAGAAGCTGTCGCGCTCGATGTCGGCGAACACCGGGGTGGCGCCCACGAGCCGGACCGCGTTGGCAGTGGCGGCGAACGTGAAGGACGGGACGATCACCTCGTCGCCCGGGCCGATCCCGAGGGCCATCAGCGAGAGGTGCAGGGCGCTCGTACCCGAGTTGACCGCGACGCAGTGCCGGCCGTCGACGAACTTCGAGAACTCCTCCTCGAAGCCGGCGACCTCCCGGCCCTGGACGACCATGCCGCTGCGCAGCACACGCACCGCAGCCTCGATCTCGTCCTCCCCGATCACCGGAGCGGCGGCACGTATCACCTGGGGGTCAGTAGTCATTGGTTCCACTTCACAGAGTTCGGTATGTCGAAGACGGGCTCGGGCCGGGCGGTTTCCACCGGTTCGTAGGCGAGCCGGGGAGCGCCGGGCCCAGGCGATTCATAGGGACTGGGCACGGGGAAGTAGGTCTCGAGAAACGTCTTGAGCATCGCGGTGCGGGCCTCGGCCGTGTCCGGGTCGTCCACCGTGTCGTTGATGCAGAACGTGTGGTAATCACGCTGGGCGAGCAGCCTGTTGAGGTGCCTGCCGGTGTTGGGCGCGGCCAGGTCCAGATAGGTGTAGCGGATCCGACCCGTCACCGAGCGGCTCGTCTGCTGCCCGTAGTAGTGGTGCAACGACGACGTGATCGACAGGTCGGTCGGGCTGCGGAAGTGCGAGTGCTGCGTCTGCCGGTGCTCGGCGGGGTAGCGGTCCTCGATCTCCTGGAGGATGTCGCGGCGCAGCGAGTGCGGCACGTGCTTCATCTTCCTGGTCAGCACCCGGTCGAAGGTCCCCGCGATGACGACGCGGTTGTTCTTCGCGGCGATCTCCGAGGGCGGGTCCTCGGCGGAGGGCGGCGTCATCGGGACGAGCGCGTTGGAGGGGAAGTACTTCGAGAGCCCGTTGGCGTGGAAGAACTCCTCGGGGGTCACGCTGCGGCCGAGGAAGACGTCGTCGTTGAAGTACAGGAAGTGTTCCGAGAGCCCCGGGATGTGGTGCAGCTGGCTCTCGATGGCATGCGAATTGAACGTCGGCAGGGCCGAGGCGTCGCTGAAGATCTCGCTGTGCGGGACCACCTTGAGCCGGGGGTGGGCCGCGTGGAGCCACCCGGGCACCTGCCCGTCGGTGACCAGGTAGATGGTGCGCAGCCACGGCGCGAACTGGTGCAGGGAGCGCAGGGAGTAGCGCAGTTCGTCGCGGCTGGTGAAGCGCGCGGCGCTCACCGCCTGCTCGTGGTAGTCGGTCCGGCCGAGCGCGGTGGCCCGGCGGCGGATCCACTCGGGATCCGCGCCGTCGACCCAGGTGTAGACCGCGTCGACCGGAAAATTCACCTCGTCGGGAAGGGACAGCGTGAACTCGGAACGCGTCGCGACCTGTGGCGGAGTGCCCACCGAACCGCTCACCGGTCCGGTGAAGTGGCTGACCGGCACGCGCACGGGGCTCTCCGCGGCGACCACGGCGGTGGCGGTGAGATTGGGGACGGGCGCGAGGAGCAGGCCGTCGTCCTCGCTCCAGTATTCGATGACACACGCGTGGTTGGGGCCGAGCGTCCACTGCCCGCCGGGATCGGTGAGGAGCCACCAGATCCGCAGAATCGTTTCCTCAGAGATCTGGGACCAGGAGGCGCGCTGATCGGCGTGCAGCGGCTTGCCGCCGGCCGCGCCGCCGGCCATCAGGGCACCCTCGGACGGTCCGCTCACCCGCAGAGCCCTCTCGGCGCGCTGACGTTCGCCCGCCGGGATCGCGACGGCGGTCATCGTGACGGAATTGCCCCGCACGCAGAAGTAGGGGATGCCGTGACGTTCGAGCACGTCCGTCACGCGCAGGAGATTGGTGGCGCGGGCGATCGACGGTGTCAGCCCTTCGGTGACCTCGGCGGCGCGCACCCCCCGCGCGTACCAGACCAGCTTCACGCCCGGCCGGCGGGCGTCGCGGCGCAGGCGCTTGCTCAGCCGTATGCTCAGGTGCTTGCGCAGGACGCGCGATGTCGTACCGAGCCCGGACAGGCCGTGCTGGAGGATCAGCCGGTTGCGGGCCGGCAGGAGCCTTACCAGGAACTGCCTCAGCGCGTGCGGCAGCAGGCGCCGGTAAAGGCGCAGCAAGGTAGAGGCTTCCGGGTTGCTCATCGCTCGTCTACTCCGTGTTTCCCCCGCTCTGCCTCACGGCGAGCAACCATCACGCGTCACGACGACCGTTCGTCGGGCTCGGCAGGCGGAACGCGGAGGTGGGGATCCGCCGGAAGGACAGCCAAGTGAAGCAAACGTGTCGTAGAGGTGAAGAATAACAAGATTCTAAGGTTGAGTCTGCAATTAAATGGTTCCGATTCGGCTACGTACCAGACTATTCCGTACACACGGCAGCGGGCCGTACGGTGATCCGTACGGCCCGCTGCCGCTGATTACGCGGATTCGGTGAAGAGGCTCGTGGTGCTGCCTCAGGCAGGAACGCTCGCCACGCCCTGCGCCAGGAACGGCTTGCCGTTGACCCGCTGGGAGACGCCCTCGCGGTCCAGGTACGGCGTGATGCCGCCCAGGTGGAAGGGCCAGCCCGCGCCGGTGATCAGGCAGAGGTCGATGTCCTGGGGCTCGGCGACGACGCCCTCGGCCAGCATCAGGCCGATCTCCTGCGCCACCGCGTCCAGGACGCGGTCACGGACCTGCTCCTCCGTCAGGACGGTGTCGCCCTGCTTGAGGAGCGCCGCCACCTCCGGGTCCAGCTCCGGCTTCCCGGAGTCGTAGACGTAGAAGCCGCGCTTGCCGGCCTTGACGACCGCCGCGAGGTTCTCGGAGACCGTGAAGCGGTCCGGGAACGCGCGGTTCAGGGTCTCGGAGACGTGCAGGCCGATGGCCGGGCCGACCAGCTCCAGCAGCACCAGCGGGGACATCGGCAGGCCGAGGGGCTCGATGGCCTTCTCCGCCGTCTCGACCGGGGTGCCCTCGTCGATGATGTTCTGGATCTCGCCCATGAAGCGGGTGAGGATGCGGTTGACGACGAACGCCGGGGCGTCCTTCACCAGGACCGCGGTCTTCTTCAGCTTGCGGGCGACACCGAAGGCCGTGGCCAGCGAGGCGTCGTCGGTCTGCTCGCCGCGCACGATCTCCAGGAGCGGGAGGATCGCGACCGGGTTGAAGAAGTGGAAGCCGACGACCCGCTCGGGGTTCTTCAGCTTCGACGCCATCTCGGTGACAGAGAGGGACGAGGTGTTCGTGGCGAGGATCGCGTGCGCCGGGGCGACGGCCTCGACCTCGGCGAACACCTGCTGCTTGACGCCGATCTCCTCGAAGACGGCCTCGATGATGAAGTCGGCGTCGGAGAAGCCCTCCGCCTTGTCCAGCACACCGGAGACCAGGGCCTTGAGGCGGTTCGCCTTGTCCTGGTTGATGCGGCCCTTGCCGAGCAGCTTGTCGATCTCGGCCTGGACGTAGCCCACACCCTTGTCGACGCGGTCCTGGTCGATGTCCGTGAGGACGACCGGGACCTCGAGGCGGCGCAGGAAGAGCAGGGCGAGCTGGCTGGCCATCAGGCCCGCGCCCACCACGCCGACCTTGGTGACCGGGCGGGCCAGGGCCTTGTCCGGGGCACCGGCCGGGCGCTTGGCGCGCTTCTGGACCAGGTTGAAGGAGTAGATCCCGGAGCGCAGCTCGCCGCCCATGATCAGGTCCGCCAGGGCCTGGTCCTCGGCGTCGAAGCCGGCGCCCAGGTCGCCGCTCTTGGCCGCCGCGATGATCTCCAGCGCGCGGTACGCGGCCGGGGCCGCGCCGTGCACCTTGGAGTCGGCGACGGCCTTGCCGCGCGCGACCGCCTGGTCCCAGGCGTCACCGCGGTCGACCTCGGGGCGCTCCACCGCGAGCTCGCCCTTGAGGACGGACGCGGTCCAGATCAGCGACTGCTCCAGGAAGTCCGCGCCCTCGAAGATCGCGTCGGCGATCCCGAGCTCGAAGACCTGCTTGCCCTTGAGCTGACGGTTCTGGTTCAGCGAGTTCTCGATGATCACCGAGACGGCGCGGTCGGCGCCGATCAGGTTGGGGAGCAGTGCGCAGCCGCCCCAGCCAGGGACCAGACCGAGGAAGACCTCGGGCAGCGAGAACGCGGGCAGCGCGCTGGAGACGGTGCGGTACGAGCAGTGCAGCCCGATCTCGACGCCGCCGCCCATCGCCGCGCCGTTGTAGTACGCGAACGTCGGGACCGCGAGGCCGGAGAGGCGCCGGAAGACGTCGTGGCCGCCCTTGCCGATGGCCAGCGCGTCCTTGTGCTCCTTGAGGAGCTCGACGCCCTTGAGGTCGGCGCCGACGGCGAAGATGAACGGCTTGCCGGTCACGCCGACGCCGCTGATCGTGCCCTCGGCCGCCTCCTTCTCGACCTGGTCGATCGCGGCGTTCAGGTTCGCCAGCGACTGCGGGCCGATGGTGGTCGGCTTGGTGTGGTCGAAGCCGTTGTCCAGCGTGATGAGGGCGAAACGGCCCGCACCGCCGGGAAGGTCGAGGTGGCGCACGTGCGCCTGGGTGACGACCTCGCCGGGGAACAGCTCGGCCGCGCCCTTCAGAAGCTCAGTGGTGGTGGTGCTCACTTGTTGCCTCCGTCGAAATTCGGGTTCTCCCAGACGACCGTCGCGCCCATGCCGAAGCCGACGCACATGGTCGTCAGGCCGTAGCGGACCTCCGGCTGCTCCTCGAACTGGCGGGCCAGCTGGGTCATCAGGCGTACGCCGGAGGAGGCGAGCGGGTGGCCGTAGGCGATCGCGCCGCCGTACTGGTTGACGCGCTGGTCGTCGTCGGCGATGCCGTAGTGCTCCAGGAAGGCGAGCACCTGCACGGCGAAGGCCTCGTTGATCTCGAAGAGACCGATGTCGCCGATGGAGAGGCCGGCCTTGGCCAGGGCCTTCTCCGTCGCCGGGATCGGGCCGTAGCCCATGACCTCGGGCTCGACGCCCGCGAAGGCGTACGACACGAGGCGCATCTTGACCGGGAGGCCCAACTCGCGGGCGGTCTCCTCGGAGGCGAGCAGCGAGGCGGTGGCGCCGTCGTTGAGACCCGCCGCGTTACCGGCCGTCACCCGGCCGTGGGCGCGGAACGGGGTCTTGAGGCCGGCCAGGGACTCCATGGTGGTGCCCGGACGCATCGGCTCGTCGGCGGTGACCAGGCCCCAGCCCGTCTCCCCGGCCTCCGGGTTGGTGCGGCGCACGGAGACCGGCACCAGGTCCTGCTGGATCTTGCCGTTGGCGTACGCCTTGGCGGCCTTCTCCTGCGAGCGGACCGCGTACTCGTCGGCGCGCTGCTTGGTGATCGAGGGATACCTGTCGTGCAGGTTCTCCGCGGTCATGCCCATGAAGAGGGCGGACTCGTCGACCAGCTTCTCCGACACGAGGCGCGGGTTGGGGTCCACGCTCTCGCCCATCGGGTGGCGGCCCATGTGCTCGACTCCGCCTGCGATGACGACGTCGTACGCGCCGAAGGCGATGGAACCGGCCGTCGAGGTGACGGCGGTCAGGGCGCCCGCGCACATGCGGTCGATGGAGTAACCGGGCACCGACTGCGGCAGACCGGCCAGGATCCCGGCGGTACGCCCGAGGGTGAGGCCCTGGTCGCCGATCTGGGTGGTCGCGGCGATGGCGACCTCGTCGATCTTCGCGGGGTCCAGGTCCGGGTTGCGGCGCAGCAGCTCCCGGATGGCCTTCACGACGAGATCGTCGGCGCGGGTCTCGTGGTAGATGCCCTTCGGGCCCGCTTTGCCGAACGGGGTGCGGACGCCGTCGACGAAGACGACGTCCCGGATGGTACGAGGCACGGTGGCTCTCCTCCAGGGTGCGGGATGGCACTGCTGCGGGCGCGCACATCGGCGCGCCGCGACCCTCATGCTACTTGCGGGTAACCAGACTGCCCACCCCCCACCACCGGAGCGGCGAACGTCACACGGGGAGAAGGCCTCGCCGGTGGCCCGGGAGCCCCGGGTAACTGGCGTGAATTCGATCCTCCTGGATGAGCCGGTCCAGGGTGCGGTCCCGACACGCGTACGCCCCCCTGTCGGACCGGCAGAGGGGCGTACGTGTGTGCAAAGTCGTCAGGCGCCGGTGTCCAGAGCCCTCAGGAGCAGCGGGCCGACCTGTTCGATCTGCCAGTTGCGCGCGCCGTATCCGGCGAGGGCGGTCTCGACCGTGTCCGGGGTGAGGGCCTTGGGTGGCTCCCAGCAGACCCGGCGGACGGTGTCAGGGGTGATCAGGTTCTCCTGCGGCATGTGCAGCCGCTCGGCGAGCTCCGACACAGCGGTGCGGGCCGCTGACAGCCGGGCCGCGGCGGCCGGGTCCTTGTCCGCCCACGAGCGGGGCGGCGGCGGGCCCGCCGGCTGCTGGCCGGGCTGCGGCAACTCCGACTCGGGCAGCGCCTTGGCCCTGTCGACGGCCGTCTGCCACTGCTCCAGCTGACGACGCCCCATGCGGTGCCCGAAGCCGGGCAGTGCGGTGAGCGCGGAGACGTTCACCGGGAGCGCCAGGGCCGCCTCGATGATCGCGGCGTCGCCGAGCACCTTTCCGGGCGAGACGTCGCGCCGCTGCGCCACCTGGTCGCGCGCGGTCCACAGCTCCCGTACGACCGCGATCTGACGGCGGCGGCGCACCTTGTGCATTCCGGAGGTACGGCGCCAAGGGTCCTTGCGCGGAGGAGCCGGCGGTGCCGAGGCGATCGCGGCGAACTCCTCCAGGGCCCACGCGAGCTTGCCCTGCCGGTCCAGCTCGTCCTCCAGGGCGTCGCGCAGGTCCACCAGCAGCTCGACGTCGAGCGCGGCGTAGCGCAGCCAGGGTTCGGGCAGCGGGCGGGTGGACCAGTCGACCGCGGAGTGGCCCTTCTCCAGGGCGTAGCCGAGGACGTTCTCCACTATCGCGCCCAGGCCGACGCGCGGGAATCCCGCCAGCCGTCCGGCCAGCTCCGTGTCGAAGAGCGAGGTCGGGGTCATGCCTATGTCGCGCAGGCAGGGCAGGTCCTGGGTGGCGGCGTGCAGGATCCACTCGGCCCCGGTGAGGGCCTGGCCGAGCGCGGACAGGTCGGGGCAGCCGACCGGATCGATCAGCGCGCTCCCCGCGCCCTCGCGGCGCAGCTGCACGAGGTAGGCACGCTGCCCGTAGCGATAGCCCGAGGCGCGCTCGGCGTCGACGGCGACGGGGCCCGTGCCGGCGGCGAAGTCCGCGATCACCCGGGCCAGCGCGTCGTCGGTCGCCACCACCGGGGGGATGCCCTCGCGCGGTTCGAGCAAGGGGATCGGCGCCGGGGCGACGTCGTCCGGGGGAGCGCCCCCGGTGGTTCGCAGTGAAGTGTCTTCTGCGGTCTCTTGGGCGTCGGTCACATGCCAAGGGTATCTGTGTATGTGCGTCACCCGTCGACGGAACGTTCCGTCGACGGGTGCCCATGCACGTAAACCGGCCGGTTACGCATCCGCGCAGGTGCCGGCGGGTCGGGGCCTGCCGTCCGGATCTGGCTGGATCAGGGTGGACGAGGGTGTGGCGCCGGGGCCCGCGAGCCCCGGCGTGATCCGGACGACGTGCCAGGGGGTCAGTGGATGATGCCCGTCCGCAGGGCCACGGCGACCATTCCGGCGCGGTCTCCGGTGCCGAGCTTGCGGGCGATGCGTGCGAGGTGGCTCTTGACGGTGAGGGCGGAGAGGCCCATCGAGACGCCGATGGCCTTGTTGGACTGGCCTTCGGCGACCAGGCGGAGCACCTCCACCTCACGGCCGGAGAGTTCGCGGTAGCCGCCCGGGTGGCTCGGGGAACCGGGGGGCCTACGGTGCATACGGGCGGCGTTGGCGCCGATCGGGGCGACGCCGGGGCGGGTGGGGTGGCCGATGTTGGTACGTGTGCCGGTGACGACATAGCCCTTCACGCCGCCCGCGAGGGCGTTGCGTACCGCGCCGATGTCATCGGCGGCGGAGAGGGCGAGGCCGTTCGGCCAGCCGGCGGCTCGGGTCTCGGACAGCAGGGTCAGCCCGGAACCGTCGGGCAGGTGGACGTCGGCAACGCAGATGTCGCGCGGGTTGCCGACGCGGGGGCGGGCCTCCGCGATGGACGACGCCTCGATGACGTCACGTACCCCGAGGGCCCACAGATGGCGGGTGACGGTGGAACGGACGCGCGGGTCGGCCACGACGACCATGGCCGTCGGCTTGTTCGGGCGGTAGGCGACCAGGCTTGCGGGCTGCTCGAGGAGAACGGACACCAGGCCTCCTGGGGAGTGGCGGGACGGGCCGGCTCGGGGATGAAGCCGGGGCTGTCCGTGCTGGAAGGGTCATTGACCTCTTCGGCAGCAGGTGCGTCCTCCTTTAGAGGAAGATCACGATTTAGTGAGTAACAATTCGGGCAAATAGGACGCGCGATCGATTGTACGAAAAGAGAGCCGGTCCCTGTGCGACCGGCTCTCCTCGAAGGTGACGCAGCGTTATGGGGCCTGGGGTCCGCGCCGCTGGGGCAGCGTCACCACCCCGGCGTCGGCCGTGCCCGACGGCGGGAGCCCGGCGATCTGGCAGAGCAGATCGCCCCAGGCGACCAGATGCGCCGCCATGTCCGGCACCCCGCCGCGCCCCTCGCGCGGCGTCCATGAGGCCCGGATCTCGATCTGCGTCGCAGGGCGGCGCGCGGAGAGCTCGCCGAAGTAGTGCGAGCCGGCGCGCGTCACCGTCCCGCCGGCCTCCCCGTACGAGAGCCCACGGGCGTCCAGCGCCCCGGTGAGCCAGGACCAGCACACCTCGGGCAGCAGCGGATCGGCTGCCATCTCCGGCTCCAGTTCGGCCCGTACGAGCGTCACGAGCCGGAACGTTCCCTGCCAGGCGTCGTGCCCGGCCGGGTCGTGCAGGAGGACCAGGCGGCCGTCGGCGAGATCCTCCTCGCCCTCCACGACGGCGGCCTCCACGGCGTACGCGTGCGGGGCGAGCCGCTGCGGCGGCCGGGTGGGCTCGACCTCGAGTTCGGGGCGCAGGCGGGCGGAACGCAGCGCGTCGACCGCCGACCGGAACGCGAGCGGGACAGTGTCGCCGTCCGCGCCCTCCTCGCTGTCAGTGCCATCGGAATGATCGGAAAATTGTCCCTGAGCCGGAGCCATGCGGGGAAGAGTAGGCGGAACCGGAGCGCGGTGCAGGGAGGGACACCCATGCGCCGTCCGGCTCGTCGTCACTCCGTGCGAAGATTCTGTGCGTGAGTGCCAACGACCTTCCCCCAGAGCTCAGCTCCGTCCGATCAGGGGAGGGCCCGTCCTCGGGCCTGCGGACAACCCCCGCCACCCACGACTCGGCGTTCCTCAGGGCCTGCCGCCGGGAGCCGGTGCCGCACACCCCGGTCTGGTTCATGCGTCAGGCGGGGCGCTCGCTGCCCGAGTACCTGAGGGTCCGTGAGGGCATCGCGATGCTCGACTCCTGCATGATGCCGGAGCTGGTCACCGAGATCACGCTGCAGCCCGTACGCCGTCACAAGGTCGACGCCGCCATCTACTTCAGCGACATCGTCGTACCGCTCAAGGCCATCGGCATCGACCTCGACATCAAGCCCGGAATCGGCCCGGTGATCGCCGAGCCGATCCGCACCCGCGCCGATCTGGCCCGGCTGCGCGACCTCACGCCCGAGGACGTCCCGTACGTCACCGAGGCCATCGGGATGCTCACCGCCGAACTCGGCGCCACGCCGCTGATCGGATTCGCCGGCGCTCCGTTCACCCTTGCGAGCTACCTCGTGGAGGGCGGTCCGTCCCGTAACCACGAGCGCACCAAGGCCATGATGTACGGCGACCCGGAGCTCTGGGCCGACCTGCTCGACCGGCTCGCTGAGATCACCGGCGCCTTCCTGAAGGTCCAGATCGAGGCCGGCGCCTCCGCGGTCCAGCTCTTCGACTCCTGGGTCGGCGCCCTGGCCCCGGCCGACTACCGCCGTTCCGTGATGCCGGCCTCCGCGAAGGTCTTCGACGCCGTCGCGTCGTACGGAGTCCCGCGGATCCACTTCGGCGTCGGCACCGGCGAGCTGCTCGGCCTGATGGGCGAGGCCGGCGCGGACGTCGTCGGCGTGGACTGGCGCGTCCCGATGGACGAGGGCGCCCGCCGGGTCGGCCCCGGCAAGGCGCTCCAGGGCAACCTCGACCCGGCGGTGCTGTTCGCGCCGACCGAGGCGGTGGAGGAGAAGACCCGCGAGGTGCTCGCCGCCGCCGCCGGACTCGAGGGCCACATCTTCAACCTCGGGCACGGCGTGATGCCGGCCACCGACCCGGACGCCCTGACGCGCCTGGTCGAGTACGTCCACCAGCAGACGGCCCGCTAGGACCTCCCGTCCGGGGAGGCCCGGTCAGGCGTCATCCCGGAGGCTCGCCCGCACCGCCGACACGGCCTTGCGGGCAGCCACCAGGACCGGGTCCCAGACCGGGGAGAAGGGCGGGGCGTAGCCGAGGTCGAGTGCCGTCATGGCCTCCACCGTCATGGAGGCGGTGAGCGCCACCGCCGCGACGTCCACGCGCTTCGCCGCGCCCTCACGGCCGACGATCTGTACGCCCAGGAGCCGGCCGGTGCGGTACTCCGCGAGCATCTTCACCGTCATCGGCTCCGCTCCCGGGTAGTAGCCGGCGCGGCCGGTCGACTCGATCGTCGCCGTGACGTAGCGCAGACCGACCGCACGTGCGTCCTTCTCGCGCAGCCCGGTCCTGGCGATCTCCAGGTCGCAGACCTTGCTCACCGCCGTGCCGACCACGCCGGGGAAGGTGCCGTAGCCGCCTCCGACGTTGGCCCCGATGATCTGGCCGTGCTTGTTGGCATGGGTGCCGAGAGCGATGTGCCGGGTGCGGCCCGCGACGAGGTCCAGGACCTCGACGCAGTCCCCGCCCGCCCAGACGTCGTCCTGCCCGACGACCCGCATCGACAGGTCCGTCAGGAGGCCGCCGTGAGGGCCGAGCGGCAGACCGGCCTCGCGGGCCAGGGAGGTCTCCGGCTCGACGCCGATGCCGAGCACGACGACGTCCGCCGGGTAGGTCTCCTGTTCCGTGGCCACCGCCGTGACCCGGCCGTCCTCGCCGGTGTCGATCCGCGTGACCGAGGCGCCGTTGACCGTGGTGATGCCCAGCCCGTCCATCGCCTTGTGGACCAGCTGCCCCATGTCCGGATCCAGCGTCGCCATGGGCTGCGCGCCACGGTTGAGCACCGTCACCTCGAAGCCTCGCTTGAGCATCGCCTCGGCCATCTCGACTCCGATGTAGCCCGCGCCGACGACGACCGCCCTGCGCCCCGGAGCCCGGTCGAGGGATTCCAGGAGCGCCTGTCCGTCGCCCAGGGTCTGCACGCCGTGGACGCCCGGAGCGTCGATCCCGGGCAGGTCGGGGCGCACCGGCCGGGCGCCCGTGGCGATCACCAGCTTGTCGTAACCCGTCCAGTACGTCTCCCCGCTGTCACGGTCCAGCGCCCGCACCCGGTGGCCCGCGACATCGATCTCCGTCACCTCGGTGCGGGTGCGCAGGTCGATGGAACGGGCCCGGTGCTCCTCGGGCGTACGGGCGATGAGGTCGTCGGGGCCGTCGACGTCGCCGCTCACCCAGTAGGGGATGCCGCAGGCCGAGTACGACGTGAAGTCGCCGCGTTCGAAGGCCACGATGCTCATCGCCTCGGGCCCCTTGAGCCTCCGGGCCTGCGACGCGGCGGACATGCCCGCCGCGTCGCCTCCGACGACCACCAGTCGCTCCGCCGCCATGCCAGGTCCCTTCGCCGCCGTGTGCAGGTCGGGGGCCCACGCTACGGCGCCTACGCGGCCGGAGGGGCCTGCGGTGCCTCCGAAGGCTCCTGGGGCGTCGTACGGCGCTGTGGCAGTCGGCTTCGCAGAAGCCGCCACACGAGCACCAGAACGGCCGCGGCGGCCAGGAACGGAGCCGTGGCGCCGATCGCCACCATGATCCACCGCAACATCGTCACGAACGCGTCCCAGCCGCCGGCCAGCGCGTCCAGGAAGCCGGTGTCCTCCTCGGGGTCCTTGCCGTCCTCGTAGGGTTCGCTGAGTTCGAGGGTGATGGTCGCGAACGTGGTGCGGTTCTTCAGTGATTCCTGCCGGGCGAGGAGCGACTCCAGATCGGCCTGGCGGCTGCTCAGTTCACCTTCCAGCGTCACCACGTCGGTGAGCTTCTCGGCCTTGTCCATCAGGTCGCGGATCCGCGCGACGCTCGCCCGCTGGGTGGCGATCCGGCTCTCGACGTCGACGACCTCGCCGGTGACGTCCTTGGCGTTCGACGTACGGGACAGCACCTTTCCCGAGCCGGCGAGCTCGTCCAGCACACGTCCGTAGTCGTTTTGGGGCACGCGCAGCACGAGGTGCGCCCCCTCACGGCTTTCGTCCAGCCGCTCCGTGGTCTCCTCCTCGATCCTGCCGAGGCTCAGGCCCTTCGTCACGGCGCTGCGGGCCACGGCCACCGCCTTCGCCACGTCCTTCACCTCGAGTTCGAGAGTGGCCGTGTGGATAACGTGAGTCACCAGCGAGGAGGCCGTCTCCGGCGACACGGAGGGGCCGTCGGCGGACCTGGCAGCCGACTTCTCACCGGCACCGGCACCGGCTGCGGCGGGCGCCGCAGCCTTGTCGTCGGACGCGGATTTCAGCCCCTGCCCACGGTTGTCGTCGGAGGCGGCGCACGCCCCGGTGGTCAGGAGAGCGACGAGCAGTCCGGCGGCTGTCAGCGCATGGGCGCGGCGTCGGACTGGCCGGACAGGTGGATGAATCTCCGTGTGGCGTTCGTACTGCATAACGCGTCCCCCCAGGGTCGTTGTCGATGGTGCCTCTTCGACGTGAGGCCCCGTGCGCGGGTTGCCGTCCGGCGGTTTCGAAGTGGTCACGTTCGGGACTCGGGAGGGGTTTGAGAGAGTGGACCCATGCAGCGTCCTCTTCAGCGCGACACCACACGCACGGGTCATGCCGTCGTCATCGGCGGCGGCATCGCCGGACTCGCCGCGGCCCACCGGCTGTCGGCCTCCGGACTCCGGGTCACCGTCCTGGAGGCGACCGAGCGGCTCGGCGGCAAGCTGATGACCGGCGAGATCGCGGGTACCCGGGTCGACCTCGGCGCCGAGTCGATGCTCGCGCGCCGGCCCGAAGCGGTCGAGCTGGCCACCGCGGTGGGGCTCGGCGACCGGCTCCAGCCGCCCGCCACCGCCTCCGCGTCGGTCTGGACCCGGGACGCCCTGCGCCCCATGCCCAAGGGGCATGTGATGGGTGTGCCGGGCGACCCGGCGGCGCTCAGCGGCGTGCTCTCGCCCGAGGGCCTGGCCAGGATCGCCGAGGAGCGCGACCTCACCCCTACCGCCGTCGGCGACGACGTGGCGGTCGGCTCGTACGTCGCCGACCGGCTCGGCCGTGAGGTCGTCGACCGGCTGGTGGAGCCGCTGCTCGGCGGGGTGTACGCGGGAGACGCCTACCGGATCTCCATGCGCGCGGCCGTGCCCCAGCTCTTCGAGGCCGTGAAGGAGGGCGGTCCGCTCCTCGACGGTGTACTCCGCATCCAGGAGAGGGCCGCCGCCCGGCAGCAGACCGGACCTGTCTTCCAGGGCATCGAGGGAGGCATCGGCACCCTGCCGGGCGCGGTGGCCGACGCCGTGCGGGCCGGGGGTGGCGAGATCCTCACGGAGACCCCCGTGCTCGGTCTGACCCGGACCGGTCAGGGCTGGGACGTGCGCACCGACAGCCGGGTGATCGCCGCCGACGCCGTCGTCCTGGCCACCCCGGCCTGGTCCGCGTCCACCCTGCTCGCCGCCGAGTGCCCGGCCGCCTCCGTCGAGCTCGCCGCCGTCGAGTACGCCTCGATGGCCCTGGTCACCATGGCCTTCCGGCGTTCCGACATCGACGGCACCGAGGCGCTCCAGGGGCGGTCGGGCTTCCTGGTGCCGCCGGTCGACGGGCGCACGATCAAGGCCGCCACCTTCTCCAGCAACAAGTGGCAGTGGGTCGCCGACGCGGCCCCCGGCCTCTTCGTGCTGCGCACCTCCGTGGGCCGCTACGGGGAGGAGGAGCACCTGCACCGCGAGGACTCCGAGCTGGTCGCCGCGTCCCTGGGGGATCTCGCCTCCGCGGCCGGACTGACGGCCCGGCCCGTGGACACCGAGGTCACCCGGTGGATCGGCGGACTGCCCCAGTACCCGGTCGGCCACCTCACCCGCGTCGCCAGGATCCGCGACGAGGTCGCCAAGCTGCCCGGTCTGCGGGTGTGCGGAGCGGTGTACGACGGCGTCGGGATCCCGGCCTGCGTCGCGAGTGCGCACCGTGCCGCGGACGAGATCGTCCAGGACCTCACCGGGCCGGGCACGGGGGAGATCGACAACACTCCGACCCGGGTTCGGGGCACCGGTGGCGAGGCGGGACAATAGCCGTATGAGTGCGCCAGAAAAGCTTCCGAACGCAGGCAAGAAGGCCAAGGACCTCAACGAGGTCATCCGCTACACCCTGTGGTCCGTCTTCAGGCTGAAGGACGTCCTTCCCGTCGACCGCGCCGGTTACGCCGTCGAGGTCCAGGAACTGTTCGATCAGCTCGGGGCCAAGGACATCACGGTCCGCGGCACCTACGACGTCTCCGGTCTCCGGGCCGACGCAGACCTGATGATCTGGTGGCACGCCGAGACCTCCGACGAGCTCCAGGAGGCCTACAACCTCTTCCGGCGCACGAAGCTGGGCCGCGCCCTCGAGCCGGTCTGGTCGAACATGGCGCTGCACCGCCCCGCCGAGTTCAACAAGTCGCACGTGCCGGCCTTCCTGGCCGACGAGACCCCGCGCGACTACATCAGCGTGTACCCCTTCGTGCGCAGCTACGACTGGTACCTGCTGCCCGACGAGGACCGCCGCCGCATGCTCGCGGACCACGGCAAGATGGCCCGTGGCTACCCGGACGTCCGTGCCAACACGGTGGCCTCCTTCTCGCTGGGCGACTACGAGTGGGTCCTCGCCTTCGAGGCGGACGAGCTGTACCGCATCGTCGACCTCATGCGCCACCTGCGGGCCTCCGAGGCGCGGCTGCACGTCCGTGAAGAGGTCCCGTTCTACACCGGACGCAGGAAGTCCGTCGCAGACTTGTTGGCCGGACTCGCATAGCCAGCGTTTCCGGTCATCCCGACCCGGAAGATCAGTTGGCGGGCAAAGGCGAGTGAGACGCCGCCCGTCGTTCCAGCGACACCGGGTCCGGTACCGGGTACACATCGGCCGACGGCCGGCGAACTGTCGTG
This sequence comes from Streptomyces pratensis, assembly GCF_016804005.1. GTDB lineage: Bacteria > Actinomycetota > Actinomycetes > Streptomycetales > Streptomycetaceae > Streptomyces > Streptomyces pratensis_A. The sequence continues at coordinate 2,545,438 of NZ_CP051486.1, forward strand.
GCCCGCGGGGGAGTCAGCCATTCCTCTCCGCGGGCCGCCGCTCCTCGCCCGGTCCGGCCGATGTGTCCCGGGCCGAACAACTGGATATGACAGCACGAGAGCCGCTCCCGGCGACGGGGGCGGCTCTCGTGTTCACCGGCCCGGCCGGGACCGGCGGGTCAGGCCCCGGTCCGCGCCCCGCTCAGCATGGCCGCGCGCAGGCCGGGGTCCTCAAGTGCTCCCACGCCCCGCACCGCCACCGCCACGAGGAGGTCCTGGTCCGCGCCGCGCACCGGTGCCGGCAGCGAGTCCAGCCAGTGCTGTCCCGACGGGGAGGCCCACGGGCTGTACGGGTGGTTCTCCACCCGCGCGATGGCCAAGCAGCCCAACGTCAGTACGAGCGGCAGTCCGAACCAGGCGGCCACCGGACCGGCGTACCCCGTCTCCTGACCGGGCATCAGCACGGCGGTGACCGCCAGGACCACCACCAGGACCGCCGCGCCCCGGACGCCCCGCACCGCCGACTCCAGGTTCGTACGGGTCCCGTGCGGCACTGCGAGCCCCGCTGCGACGAGCCGGTCGGCGAGGGAGCGTACGGCGTCGGCCGCCGCGGCGGCGGCCCGTATGGGCGCTATCCGGGACTGCCCTTCCGGACCGATCGCGCGGATCACCGTGCGCTCGACCTCGTCCCGCCCCTCCGGGTCGACGACCGTCGCCCACCCCGTGTGTGCGAGCAGGAGCCGACGCCGCAGGTGCATGGAGACCAGCGCCAGATCGGCGACCCGCTGCGGCCCGCCGGCCAGGAACGCCGTCTCGTAGAGGTTGAGTTCCGGTGAGACGGGCGCCCGCGCGGCGGACTGCGGCCGCTGGGCGGCGCCCGCGGTGACGAGGCACAGCCGGATGCAGGAGACGGCGGCCGCGCACCACGCGACCAGAAGAAGCAGGACCCAGAGCATGGCGGAGTTCTATGCGAGAACGGCGGAGAAGCGCTATGCCGTGTTCACGATATGGACGCATCTCGGTCACACGCGGTCATGCATGGCTGAATTGCGCCTCTCTCGGGCTCCGTACGCTCACGAACTGCTGCCGCAGCTGGAACCGCCGCCGCAGCTCGACCCGCTGCTGCAACTGGAGCCGCCACCGCTGCTGCAACTGGAGCCGCCACTGCTTCCGCAGCTCGACCCCGAACTGCAGGTGGAGCCCGGTCCGGAGTCGCCGCCCCCGCCGGTGGAACTTCCGCAGCTGCCGCTGCCGGGACTCGTCCCCGCGCACCACAGCACCGGGATGAAGGCGTTCGCCGCGACCGGCGAGGGCGTCGAGCGCGACGAGGAGAGCTGGGAGGGCTGTTGCCGGGCGGCGTCCGCCAACTGCCCCTGGAGCACGGGGTCGGGGAGTGCGCGCAGGCCGTGGGCCGCCACCAGATGGGCCGGATCGGCCACATGGGCGTCGGCCGTCCGGTAGTTGTCGGCGACCTGGCGTCCCGCCCTGGTGATCCGGGCCTTGGCCCCCGCCGTGCTGAAGCCGACCACGGTTCCGACGAGGATCGCGGGCAGCATCTTCACCAGGAAGGGGACCGGGACGTCCGCGAACTCGTCGAGCAGGACGTACTGGGCGACGGTCAGGGCGATGCTCACCGGCAGGCCGATGAGGCTTCCGTTGCCCAGGACGAGCCCCCACCGACGGCGCCCCCGGCTCTCGTCCGGGGCGATCAGCAGTCCCCGGGCGGCCAGCCCGTCGCCGATCTCCTGCACTGCGGGATGCCGCATGACGGCCGCCCGCAGGGTGCTCAGGGACCCGCTGGGGGCTGCGGCCAGCTCCTGGAGCACGGCACGCTCCACCGCGTCACGGGCCTCGGCGCGCCGCACCGCGACGATGCCGGGTCCGCCGATGGTCAGCCGCCCGTCCGTGTGCATGCGGGTGAGCGCGGTGTCCACGACCCTGGCCGGACCGCCGCCGAGGAAAGCCACCTCGCAGAGGTCGAGCACATACCCGCCGTCCCACAGGCCGGTGCGGCGGGTACCGACGATCAGGAGAGTGGAGGAGACGGCCACGGCAAGGGTCAGCAGAAGAGCGAGGAGGTTCATGGCGCGGTCACTTTCCGAGGAGGGCGGCACGGGCGGAGCGGACCAGGCGGGTCGCGCGGCGCGGGGGACGGGAGCCGGCCCGGTCCTGCCACCAGAGGGTCAGCCGTCGCCGGGCCGCCTCGTCGTCGGGCCGGCCCTCGACGAGCAGCAGCTCGGCGAAGGCGAGGGCGTCGCGGCGGTAGCCGCCTGACATCGGCCGGTTCCTGGCGTACGCGAGGAACGCCTTCCGGTAGCCGTCCCCGAGGATCCCGGGCAGCTCCGGCGCGACCTTGGCGACGACGTCGGCCCGCTTCGCGGCCAGGGCATGGCTCTGCACCCCCAGGCGCCGGTGGTCGAAGCCGTCCGGCGCGGGAGTACCGGCCACGAGTGCGGAGAGCAGAGCGGTCTGGGCCACGGCGGTCCGCTCGCGGCCCCCGGCGGTGCGGGACGACGGTTCCGGGGCCAGGGCGGGCCGTGGCCGAACCGTCCTGGGGCCTGAGGCGGCCACGGCCAACGTGCTGCGGATCGCAGCCAGTTCACCGGCCAGCTCCTCGGCCGGCGGGAAGTCGTCGTCACGCTCCAGGAGGACCCCCGGCGGGTCGACCCGGGAGCGTAGACCGCTCAGCACGTCCAGGACGGGGCGCGTCACGGGGTGGGCGTGCGTGTCGTGCCAGACGCCGTCCTTCTCGACGCCGCCCGCCACATGGACGTACGCGATGGCCTCCACCGGCAGTTCGTCCAGCGCGGTCGCCGGGTCCTCTCCGCGGTTGACGTGGTTGGTGTGCAGGTTGGCGACGTCGATCAGCAGCCGCACGCCGGTGCGTTCGACCAGCTCCGCGAGGAACTGTCCCTCGGTCAGCTCCTCGCCGGGCCAGGAGATCAGCGCGGCGATGTTCTCCAGGGCGAGCGGGACGGGCAGCGAGTCCTGAGCGATCCGCACGTTCTCGCACAGCACGTCCAGCGCGTCCCAGGTCCGTGGCACCGGCAGGAGGTGGCCCGCCTCCAGGGGCTGCGAAGCGCTGAGCGGGCCGCCGGCGCGTACGAACGCCATGTGCTCGGTCACCAGGGGCGCGCCCAGCAGTCCGGCCCGTGCGGCCAGACCGGCGAGACGGCCGGGATCCGGTCGTTCGGCCCCGCCCAGGCCGAGCGAGACCCCGTGCGGCACCACCGTGACCCCGCGCTCCCGGAGGCGTACGAGGGACTCCGGCAGATGGTCCGTGCAGAGGTTCTCCGAGACGGCCTCGACCCAGTCGATCCCCGGCAGCGCCTCGACGGCGTCCGCGATCTCCGGCCGCCATCCGATGCCGATTCCCAGCTTCATGGTGTCCCCTCCCCGTTCTGTGCAGGGGTGATGGCCCCGCCGGGCGCCGGCGAACCCGGAAGGGGGGACGTTCAGAGCTGAACTTGAGGTTCCCGGCCGGATCCCGGACATCCCGTTATTTGATCGTGATGCTCCTTTCCCGTCGGCCGGAACCGCTCCGGCCTGCGGAGACGCCGAGCCGTGGACCTGCCGGCGAGGCAGGGGCGCCGGATTAATTCCAGGGTCCGTTGACGGAGATCAACAGGCGTTCGCATGCTCGCCATGCCCGCCGGCGGTCCCGGGCAGGGCACCGGCTTCCCGGACGAACCAAGGAGAACGTCACTGATGACCAGCACCGAGAACAGGTCACGGCTCGGCCGGCGGTCCCTGCTCGCCCGCGCCGCAGGCGTGGGGGCGGCGGCGGCACTGCCCGCGGCCGCCGCGCCGACGGCGCAGGCCTCGGCCGCTCCCGCCGCGACCGCCCCCGGCCCGGCCGCTCCGGCCGCGGCGGAGCGGCGGTACCCGGCGAACTGGCCCGACCCCGAGCCCTACGGCCGCGCGGACACCCGGCCCGGCCTGTGGCCCCGTGAGGACAACTCCTTCGTCCTCCCGCTGGAACTGCGCCCCCGCGACAAGGAGCGGGGAGTGGTGTGGATGCGGGACACCTACGTCAACTGCTTCGTCGTCGACGGCCGTCCGCTCTACGTCGCCACGGGCACCACCAGGGTGCCCGGGCTCGAAGCAGCAGGCCCGTGGAACGACGGCATCTTCGTCTGGACCGCCCGCTCGCTCAAGGGGCCGTGGAAGCTGGCCGACACGACGGGTATCCGGCCCGGCGCGGAGAAGGGCAAGGTGTGGTCGCCGGAGTTCACCGACGAGAACCGGCCCGGGCGCACGGTCGTCGCTCCGTGGCAGGAGTACTGGTACGACGAGCGGTTCGGCAAGCGTGGCCAGGCGTGGGCCCCGGAGCTGCACCACTTCGGCGGGAAGTGGTACATGGTCGCCTGCATGGGCGACCACTCCGAGAAGGTCGGATCGTTCATGCTTGTGAGCGAGGGCGGGGTCGAGGGCCCGTACAGGCTCGTCGAGGGCAACCTCGAAAAGCCCTTCGGGGAGTCGTTCATCGGGGGACCGAGCTTCATCGCGCCCGGCGCCTACCACCACATCGACGGCAGCCTCTACTCCGAGGGCGACGACGCGTGGCTGGTGCTGCACAACAACCTGTACGCGAAGTTCCGCGACGACATGGAGGACATCGTCCCGACGACGGACCTTCCCACCTTCCGGCAGACCCCCTACGCCCCCGAGCCGTATCTCGAAGGCGCATACGTGTTCAAGCACGGAGGGAAGTACTTCCTCCTCCACGCGGCCTGGGACCGGACATCGGTCGATGCCGACGGCACACCACGCCACGCCTACGACGTCGGCGGCACCGGCCGCGTGCAGTACCAGTACGATGCGGTCGCCGCCGTCTCGGACAGCTTCGAGGGCCCGTACTCCGAACGCTGGACCGTCGGTGTCGGCGCCGGGCACAACAACTTCTTCGCGGACGCCGACGGCGACCTGTGGGCGACGTTCTTCCGGAATCCGAACTTCGGCCACTGGTCCAACCCGTCGCGCCTCGCCGACGCCGCGGTGCCCGGCGTCGTACGGGTGGAATGGACCGGCCCGAAGGGGAACCGCCTGTACGTCCGGCGCCCGGACCACGACTGAGTCCCTCGCTCCGGGCGCCTTCCTCAAGGCCGGGGCAGCGGGGCCATGGTCGGCGGCACCGGGCGGGACGTGAACGACTGGTCGCCGCTCGGGGTCACCGGTACCGGCAGCTGCGGGACGCCGCCACCCGACGACGCGGGGGGCCCCGAAGGACTGGCCGTGGACGAGCCCGCCGCCTCTCGCGCCAGTCCGTCGAAGTCCACGAAACCGGTGCGCTCCAGCATGGTGATGTGGTCGAGCACCGTCTGGTTGGCGTCGGATGCCAGCTGCCGGATCAGTGAGTTGCGCGTGGTGTGCCGGACCTGCGCGACCAGCGCGAAAACCTTGCCGTGCGCTGCGCGCAGGAGGTTGGCGAACTTCTGCTCGTACTCCTGGCCCTCTGCCGCGGTGAGCTCCCTGAGCCAGCCCTGCTGTTGCTCCGTGGGCTGGTTCGGGAGCTCCACGCCGAGCTTGGCGGCCACGTCACGGGCCCGCCGGTCCAGGTCCGTGTGACCGACCACCAGATGGTCACCGGCGAGCTTCACCCCCTCGCTCGGCGCCCGCTCGATGGCCTGCTGTCCCGCGGGCAGCTCCCACAGTCCGGCGAGACGCACCTTGACCAGGAAGTCCCGGTCCGTCGCCGAGAGCGGCCCCCACTGGGTGGCGACGCTGGACGCGTTCAGATTGGCCTCGCCGGTGCCCGAGCGGTCGGCGTAGGACCACACGGGAAAGGCGAGGGCGCCGAGCGTGGCGACCAGCGCGGCGATGATGAGGGCCGTTCCGTTGATGCGTCGCAGCAAGATGTCTCCCGGGCAGATGTGTGACAGCGTCGAATCAACCGCCAACTGACCGGTCGTTCAACCTACTTGGCGGTAACGCCGGTGCGGCGGTACGGGGAGATACGTATGTCGGCGCGGGGATGTTCAGCCGGAGGGGAAAACGGCGGGTCGGCGTTCCGCGGGAGGTCTCGATGCCGCTGCGGGCCGTGCTCCGCGATCTCCCGTGTGTCCGGAGGGCCTTGGGGGACGGACCCGCCGGGCGGTGTCGGTGCCCGGCCGCATAATCACGCCCATGCGCATAACCGAGCACACACTCGCACAGGCCTGGCGCCGCACCGCCGCACGCTCCGACCTCCTCCACGAGGCGATGCTCCCTCCCATGGGCACATCACCCGAGGACTACGTACCCCGCGCCGACGACCCGGATGGTCTCTTCCTCGTCGTGGACGAGGACGGCACGGTGCGCGGCCACATCGGCCCGTACCGGGAGCTCTTCGCCACCCGGGACCTGGACGAGGCGCTGTACTTCGTCGCGGAGGACGCGGTCCGCGGTCTCGCCGGCCACATCGCTGCACGCGCCCCCGGAGACGGCCCGGTCACCGCACTCGTCACCGGGCAGGCCCAGATGCTGGACCGGATCGACCCCGCGTGGGGAGAGAGGTTCCGCAGCGGCGCGACGGGCAGTACGCGGACGGCACAGCCGTGCGGAGGAGACCCGCTGGAAGGCCTCGCGTGGATCGCCGGCGAATGGAGGGGGCAGGACCCCTACACCAACCTCGTCTTCTTCCGTGGTGAGGACGTCAGCGCCGAGCGGATAGCGCTGCTCCACGGAGCCGACCCCGGGCAGGTCGCCGCCGGGACGCGCCTGTCCGGTCTGCCCGGCGCGGACGGCACCGGCCGCGACCCCTGGGAGATCGCCTGGGAGTCCCTCTGCTACGGGAAGACGGGCGACTGGGCCTTCCTGATGTACCACGACACGCCGCCCGGAGTCCGGGCCGACAGCGAGGCCCTCTCCCGTCTGGGAGTCGCGGAGGTGGTCTCGCTGAGTGCCTGCTCCGCGAAGGCCATCTACACCTTCGACTACACGCGCGACGGCCGCCGCGTCGACGACGACTGGGGCGTACTGGAACTGATCTGGTACGACCGGGGCCGCGCCCCCTACTACCGGGGCGGGGAGCTCGACTTCCTCAACCAGGCCGTGCGCCGCGCCGAACTGGACCACCCCGGGCTGACCGGCGAGTTCGAGCTGTACTTCCACGCCCTGGAGACCGCGTTCGGCCTGCGGCTTCCCCGGCGGGACATCCAGGAGGGAACGGTCCGGGCCGCGCAGTGGGCACGCGGCGAACGCTGACCGCGGGCCGAAGCGGCCGCCGGGACCGGGCCGCCCCCGCCCGGCAGGTCAGCGGCGCAGGGCCGGGTGGTCGGCGACGACCGTGCAGGACCCCGGAGCGACCTCGGTGAAGCCGGCGTCCCGCACCACCGGCAGTCCGCTCGCGGTGAGCTCACGCCAGCGGGCGGCGTCCGGGGTCGCGACGGAGAGCGGGAACCCCGCCTCGCGCCACGCCTTGCGCTCGATGTCCGACAGCTGCCACCAGGCGAGCTGCGCGCCGTGCCCGGCCTGCGCCATCGCCTTGCCCGCCGACATGGAGACGTCCGGATTCATCCAGAGGACCGGACCGGCCGGATCAGGTGCTGCCGGAGCCTCGGGGTCGTCCAGCTCCGTGCCCGACACCTGGAGCTTGGCCAGCTCCTTCGGCCAGCCGTCCAGGGGCACCGGAGGGAACACCCGGACCTCCGCGTGCTCGCCCCCGACCGTGATCCCGGGCAGCTCGCACGCCTTGCGCCACTCCGCGCCGCGCGCCCGCCGGACCACCTTGCGGATCCGGGCGTCCTGCCAGTCGCGCACCGCCTGCGCCCACTCGCCCTCCGCCCCGCCCTCGTCCTCGCCCTGCGCGCGGGGGTCCGAGAGCATGGTGAGCACCGCACGGGCGGCGGTCACCAGGGCGTCGTTGCGCGCCGGCGGGTTCGTCTTCTCGAGGTGCACCACCAGCGGCAGGACGAACTGCGGGGCTTCGTCACGCGACGTCGGTTCCGTGCGGAACGGGCTGTCGGCGGACGTCCCCGGCGGGGTGCCGGCGGACGTCCCCGGCGCTGCGGGAAGGGGCTCGGGAATGCTGTCGCTGCTCACCACCCCAGTCTGCCAGGCCCGTCCGACCACTTGTTCTTGGCGGAACCGGGGGCTCCGGGCGAGGATGCACCGCATGAAGAGCGACCTCTTTTCCAGCGAGCACATGGCGCAGCAGGCCCCGGTCCCGGGCATGACGCTGCAGAACGCCAAATCCATCAAGTACACCGTCGACGGTGAGATGCACGCACGCCAGGGGTCGATGATCGCCTTCCGCGGCGATCTCCGGTTCGAGCGCAAGGGCCAGGGCATCGGCGGCATGCTCAAGCGTGCTGTGACCGGCGAGGGCTTGGCCCTGATGGCCGTCACGGGCCAGGGGGAGGCGTGGTTCGCCCACGAGGCGGCCAGCTGCTTCATCGTCGAGATGGAGCAGGGTGACGTGCTGACCGTCAACGGCCGCAACGTGCTCTGTTTCGACGCGAGCCTCTCCTACGAGATCAAGACCGTGAAGGGCGCCGGAATGACCGGCGGCGGCCTCTTCAACAGCGTCTTCAGCGGCTCCGGCAAGCTCGGCCTGGTCTGCGACGGCCAGCCCGTGGTCATACCCGTCACCGCACAGCAGCCGGTGTACGTCGACACGGACGCGGTCGTCGGCTGGAGTGCCCAGCTCTCCACCTCGCTGCACCGCTCGCAGAGCTTCGGCTCGATGGTGCGCGGCGGGTCCGGGGAGGCGGTCCAGCTGATGCTCCAGGGCGAGGGCTTCGTGATCGTACGCCCCAGTGAGCTCAAGTCGGAGAAGTCGTCGTCCAGTTGATGCTGCGAGGAGTGGGCCGCCGGTACGGTCTGCGCGGGCCCTGGGTGCTGCGGCCCGCCCGCGCACAGCCCCGGTCCTGGCCGAGGCACCGAACGGGGCCGGCAGGCCGACCCCGCTGCGGCCGCTCTCGCACCGCCACGGCCGGTCGCTCGCCGCGACCGTGCTCGGCGTGATCCTCGCCCTCGTGACCGACGGCTCACCCGCGAAGGCCGCGGTGACGGGCCTGGTCTCCGGTTCGCTGACCGGCGCGGTGCGGGTGCCGCTCGTGCCGCTGGCGGGCGCCGTCGCCGTGGCCGTCGTGGTGGCCGCCCTCACCTCACGGGTCGCGGCGCTGCGTGCATGAGTACGCTCGTTCGTATGGAAGACGCGTACTGCGAGACACCCGCTCCGGCTCCCGCGCCCTCGGACGCGGGTCCGCCGTACGCCGAGTGCGTGCTGTGCCGGAAACCGACCGAGTACCCGGAGTCGACGAAGGGCAGCACGCTCTGCCCGGTCTGCGCCTGGCAGGAGGCGGGACGCACCGCCTGTTCCGGCTGACGGGCGGGCGGGCCGGACTCAGCCGCGCATCAGCTCGGAGACCTTGACGAAGCGGTAGCCGCGCTCGCGCAGTTCCGGGACGATCCGGCGTACGGCCTCGTCGGTGACGGGAGCCGCGCTGCGGGTGCAGTGCATGACCACCAGCGAGCCCGGCTCCACCCCTGCCAGCACCTGCTCGGACACGGCGTCGGCGTCGGTGGCGAAGGCATCACCGCTGACCACGTCCCACTGGACGGCGGTCACCCCGGTCGGGGCCAGCGCCCTCAGCGACGCGTCGTCGTAGCAGCCGCCCGGAAAGCGGAAGTACGGCACGACGTGACGCGCACCCGTCCTGCGGATCGCGGTGAAGGCCCGCTCCACGTCGGCCCGCATATCGGCCTCCGCGACGGTCGGGAGCCCGTAGCAGGGAGAGGAGAAGGCGTAGTGGCTGAACGAGTGGTTGGCGATTTCGAACAGGGGATCGGTGCCGATCGAGCGCGCCTGGTCCGGATACTCCTGCGCCCACCTGCCCGTCATGAAGACCGTCGACGGGACCTTCAGCCTGCGGAGCGACGCGATCAGGGCGGGGTTGTCGAAGCGCTCCCCGCCGGCGGCACGCGGTCCCTGGTCGGCGGTCATGTCCGCGTCGAAGGTGAGGGCCACGACCTTGTCGGCCCCGTCGGCCTTCTTCGCGGAGCCGGAGCCGAAGCCGGAGCCGGAGCCGGTGCCGGACGGCCCGGCCCCGGCCGTGGGCCCGGGGCCGTCCGCCCGTCGTTCGAAGACCGGCGTGAGCCCGCCGGGTCCCGGGGCCAACAGGGACGGCCCGCTCCCCGGAACCCGTGACGGGGACACGGGTTCCGGGGAGGCGGTCGGCAGTGGGGCGGTACCGGCGCGGGTGGCCCCGGGGCTTCCGCAACCGGCGAGCGCCCCGATCACCGAAGCCAGCACGATCATCGTGCGAACAGATTTGATCACTGGGGGACGCTAGCTGATGATTTATCAGATAATGCTCACGGCGCTCCGGGGTCGCCGATCGCCGTACCGCCAGGTCACCCGCCCGCTCGCGCCCGGGTCAGCGCCAGGGGCCCGTCACCGCGAACGTGGTCCCCGGCGTGTAGCAGTTCACGAACATCGTCCCGCCGTCCGGTGAGAACGTGACGCCCGCGAACTCGCCCCACTCCGGCTCCTCGGCCGTCCCGATGTTCTGCCGGCCCCGGGCCATCGCGTAGACCTCGCCGCGCCTCGTCACCCCGAGCACGTGCTGCGCGCCGCCGCCGTCCTCGCAGACCATCAGCCCGCCCCCGGCCGCGAGGCAGATGTTGTCCGGGGACTCGCCCGGCAGCTGGACGTCGGTGTCCGGTCCGAAGACGATCACCAGGGTGAGCCGTCGCCTCCCCGGTTCGTACCGCCACACCTGACCGAAGTGGTCGCCGGCCGACCCCTCCGAGCTGCGCGCGAAGCTGGAGACGAAGTACACCGACGACCCGCCCCAGTAGCAGCCCTCCAGCTTCTGGGCGTGCGTGACGCCCTTCGTCCCGAAGTCCTGCAGCCGGATGGGGGTTTCCGCGGCCAGCGGATCCGGTACGGGGACCCACTCGATCCGGTCGAAGCTCGCACCCGTCTCCTGGATCGCGGAGAGGTCGGGTACACCGGGCACCCGCATGGCCTCGAGCGCCCCGCCTGCCCGCAGGGAGCCCGTCCCGCCGAGCGGCTTCCCGGGGAGGAAGCGGTAGAAGAGCCCGAACGGCCTCTCGAACGCGTCCTCCGTCTCGTACACGATGCCGTTCCGGGGGTCGACCGCGACGGCCTCGTGCTGGAAGCGGCCCATCGCGGTCAGGGGGACGGCACCGGTGCGGCGCGGATCGGCGCCGTCCACCTCGAAGATGAAGCCGTGGTCCTTCGTGTAGCCGTTGGTGCCGGCCTTGTCCTCGGTCTCCTCGCAGGTCAGCCATGTGTTCCAGGGGGTGGGGCCACCAGCGCAGTTGACGGCCGTACCCGCGATGGCGACACGCTCGCCGCGCACGTCGCCGCGGCCGTCGAGTTCGAGGGACGTGCAGCCGCCCTTGCCCATGGGGTCGTAGGTGAGGCCCTCGACCGTGGGCACACCGATCTTCCCGGTGACGCGGTTCTCGTGGTTGCGTACGAGATGGACCCGGCCGTGGCGGCCGGCGAAGGCGGCCATGCCGTCGTGGTTGCTGGGGACCTGGCCCTCGCCTGAGCGGAGCGGGTCGCCCTCCCGGGAGAGCACCCGGTAGCGGAAACCTTTCGGCAGATCGAGCAGGCCGTCAGGGTCAGGCAGGAGGGGGCCGTAGCCGCTGTGCCCACGGGCGGCGGCTGTGCCGGAGAAGAGTTCGGTGAAGGCCCCGGTGAAAGCGACGGAGGCGGCTGTCGCGGCGCTGCCGGCCAGGACCTGTCGTCGTGTTGCGAGCGGTCGAGGTGCGGATGACATGAGGCAACTCCCTGTTGGCGGACAGGTGAAGTGACCCGCATGTGTGTACCACTCATCGCGGCGCGCGGGAACCATGCGAACCACGGTGCCCCGGGTGTCCCCGGGGCGGAAGAGGCCCCGGGGACGTGTGGGATCAGGCCAGCGACGCGGTGAGCGTGATGGTGGTGCCCGTGAGCGCCTGGCTGACCGGGCAGTTCGCCTTGGCGTCCTCGGCGGCCTTCACGAAGCCCGCCTCGTCCAGCCCCGGAACCTCGCCCTCCACCGTGAGGTGGATGCCGGTGATGCCGGTGCCGGGCTGGAAGGTGACCTCGGCCTGGGTGTTCAGCCGGGTCGGCGGGGTGCCCGCCGTGGCCAGGCCGTTGGACAGAGCCATCGAGAAGCAGCTGGAGTGCGCGGCCGCGATGAGCTCCTCGGGGCTGGTCTTGCCGTTCGCCTTCTCCGCGCGCGACGGCCAGGAGACGGGGTACTCCCCGATCCCGGAGGAGTCGAGGGTGACAACGCCCTTGCCCTCGAGCAGGTTGCCTTCCCAGACCGTGTGCGCCTGACGCGTGGTAGCCATGCTGGATCCCTTCAAACGGTGTGCGCGGTCAATGGACGTACGCGCGCCCGCAGGCACCCGCACGTCCTTCAACCCCTGAACTTACTGCGCCACCAGTCCCTTTGCGTCACGCGCCAGTGCCGTCAGCCGCGAGATGGCCCGGAAGTACTTCTTCCGGTACCCGCCGTTCAGCATCTCGTCACTGAAGAGCCGGTCGAAGGGAACACCGGATGCGAGCACCGGGACCTCACGGTCGTACAGCCGGTCCGCCAGCACCACCAGACGCAGCGCCGTCGACTGGTCGGGCACGGGCCGCACATCGGTGAGGCAGACCGCCGTGATCCCGTCCGTCAGCGCGCCGTACCGGCTCGGATGGACCCGGGCGAGATGGTCGAGCAGGGCCGGGAAATCGTCGAGCGAGGCACCGGCCGTCGCGTACGCGGCCCTGGTGACCTGATCGTCGGAGTACGGCGGCGGTGCCTCCGGCAGTCCCCGGTGGCGGTAGTCCTCGCCGTCGATCCGCAGCGGCCGGAAGTGCGAGGACAGTCCCTGGATCTCGCGGAGGAAGTCCACGGCTGCGAAACGGCCCTCCCCGAGCTTGCCGGGCAGCGTGTTCGACGTGGCGGCCAGCGCGACCCCCGCTTCGACGAGCCTGCTGAGCAGGGACGACACGAGGACGGTGTCGCCCGGGTCGTCCAGCTCGAATTCGTCGATGCAGAGCAGCCGGTGCCCGCTCAGCGTCTGCACGGTCTGCTGGAAGCCCAGGGCCCCGACCAGGTTCGTCAGCTCGACGAAGGTGCCGAAGGCCTTGAGCGAGGGTGCGGCCGGGGTGGCGTGCCAGAGAGAGGCCAGCAGGTGCGTCTTGCCGACGCCGTACCCGCCGTCGAGATAGACACCACGGGGTCCGGCGGGTGCGGAGGCCTGCTTCCTGCCGAACCACCTGCGCTTGCCGGAGCCCATGGCGTGCGCCCCGCCGAGCCCGGCCGCGAAGGAGCTGAGGACGTGGACCGCCTCGGTCTGGCTCGGCTGGTTCGGGTCGGGCACGTACGTATCGAAGCGCACCGAGTCGAAGCGCGGCGGGGGCACCATCTCCGCGACCATACGGTCGGCGGGGACGCGCGGCTCGAGGGCGCACAGGGACTGCGGGGCCGTTTCGGCTATGGGGCTCTGCCCCGGCACGGCTGTGGAGGACGACACAACTCTCCACCTTAAGGGCCGTGCCAGACTGCTGGGCATGCGACGCCTGCTCCCTGTGACGGACCTGACAACCCCAGCCCCGGCCGCTGCCGCCGCCGACCGTGAGTGGACGCTCGACGAGCTGGCCGACGCCTACGCGTATCCCGACGGCGGGCGCCCCTGGCTCCGCGCCAACATGGTCTCCACCCTGGACGGCGCCGCCCAGCACGACGGACGCTCCCAGGGCATCTCGTGCCCCACCGACATGCGGATCTTCGGCACCCTGCGCGGTCTGGCCGACGCCGTCGTCGTCGGCGCCGAAACGGTGCGTCTGGAGGGATACCGGCCGGCCCGGGCCCGCGACGCCTTCGCCGCGCGGCGCGAGGCCGCCGGGCAGGGGCCCGCCCCGGCCGTCGCGGTCGTCAGCGCGAGCCTGGACCTGGACTTCTCGCTCCCGCTCTTCGTCTCGCCGCTCGTCCCGACCCTCGTGATCACCGGCGCCGCGGCGCCCTCGGACCGGGTGCACGCGGCCCGGGAGGCGGGGGCAGAAGTGCTGTTCGCCGGGGACGGCGCCGCCGTCGACCCGGCACGCGCGCTCGCGGAACTGGGACGGCAGGGCTTCGCCAGGCTCCTCACCGAGGGCGGGCCGCGTCTGCTGGGCCAGTTCGTGGCGGCCGGGGTGCTGGACGAGCTCTGTCTGACCCTGTCCCCGCTGCTCACCGCCGGAGACGCGCAGCGCATCGCGGGCGGACCCGCCATCCCCGTGCCGGAACGTTTCTCCCTCGTCTCGCTGCTCGAGGAGGCAGGATTCCTCTTCACTCGGTACGGGAAGATCTGACAGATAGCGGAATTACCCGTTCCGGTTGGCCCCGGGTGGGCACACTTAGTCCTGCTACCCCCGTGCAATTGCGGGGAAGGATGGTTTCAGCAGCAGCGGCCGTCCCCTCGGCCGACGAGATGAAGCGGAAGGGCGCCTGTCGTGTTCACAAGCGTTTTGATGATCGAGAAGCCCCTCACTCCCGAGGACGTGGAGTTCGTCACCACCCTCCACGGCGAGGAGCGGATCTCGTTCGTCGTACTGATGCAGCCCCGCAGCGACCAGGCCGACGTGCTGCTGCGCGCGATCGACGACGTGGCGATCGGCGAGCTCAGGGAGGCCGTCCGCGAGGGGGACCGGCCTGAGGGCAAGGAGGCCAGGGAACCGGCCGAGATGGCTCTGGAGTACTCGCTCAGGGAGCTGCGCGAGGCGGGCTCGGAGGCCGTCGGGCAGGTCGTCGAGGACCACCCCCTGGACAAGCTGAAGACCGTCGTCGACGACTCGGGGGCCGACGAGGTCATCGTGCTGACGGCACCCCACTACGTCGAGGAGTTCTTCCACCGCGACTGGGCCTCCAGGGCGCGGCACAAGGTCGGCGTACCGGTGCTCAAGCTCTTCGCGCACAGCGAATAGGCTTGGGGCCGACCCAGACCACTCACAGCTCGGGAGAGACACGTATGGCACCCGGTATTCCTGCCGCCCTGGAACGGCCGCACTTCATCGGCATCGGCGGCGCCGGAATGTCGGGCATCGCGAAGATCCTCGCCCAGCGTGGCGCGAAGGTGGCGGGCAGCGACGCCAAGGAGTCCGCCACCGCCGAGGCCCTCCGCGCGCTGGGCGTCACCGTCCACATCGGGCACGCCGCCGGGCACCTGGCCGACGACGCGACCTCGGTCGTCGTCTCCAGCGCCATCCGGGCCGACAACCCCGAGCTGGTCCGCGCCGCCGAGCTGGACATCCCCGTCGTGCACCGCTCCGACGCGCTCGCCTCCCTGATGGAGGGTCTGCGCGCCATCGCGGTCGCGGGCACGCACGGCAAGACCACCACGACGTCGATGCTCGCCGTCGCCCTCTCGGAGCTGGCCCTCGACCCCTCGTACGCCATCGGCGGCGACCTGGAGGGCCCCGGCACCAACGCCACGCACGGCCAGGGCGACATCTTCGTCGCCGAGGCGGACGAGAGCGACCGCAGCTTCCAGAAGTACGACCCGCAGGTCGCGATCGTCCTCAACGTCGAGCTGGACCACCACGCGAACTACGCGTCGATGGACGAGATCTACGAGTCGTTCGAGACCTTCGTCGGCAAGGTCGTCCCGGGCGGCACCCTGGTCGTCGCCGCCGACCAGTCCGGCGCCGTCGAGCTGACCCGGAAGGTCCGCGAGCTCTCCGACCTCACGGTCGTGACCTACGGCGAGTCCGAGGGCGCGGACGTCCGCGTCCACAAGGTCACCCCGCGCGGCCTGACCAGCGAGGTCACGGTCGTCCTCAACGGCAAGTACCTCACCTTCACCGTCTCGGTGCCCGGCCGCCACTACGCGCACAACGCGGTGGCCGCACTCGCCGCCGGTGTCGCCCTCGGTATCCCCGCGCACAATCTGGCCTCCGCCATCGGCAAGTACACCGGGGTCAAGCGCCGCCTCCAGCTCAAGGGCGAGGCGGCCGGGGTCCAGGTCATCGACTCCTACGCACACCACCCCACCGAGATGACGGCCGACCTGGATGCCATGCGTGGCGCGGCGAGCGAATCCCGCCTCCTCGTGGTCTTCCAGCCCCACCTCTTCTCGCGCACCCAGGAGCTCGGCACGGAGATGGGCCAGGCCCTCGCGCTCGCCGACGCCTCGCTGGTCCTGGACATCTACCCGGCCAGGGAGGACCCGGTCCCGGGTGTCACGAGCGCCCTGATCATCGACGCCGCCAAGGCCGCGGGCGCCGATGTCACGGCCGTCCACGACAAGGCGGAGGTCCCCGCCGCCGTCGCGGGAATGGCGAAGCCCGGCGATCTGGTTCTCACCATGGGAGCGGGCGATGTCACGGACCTCGGCCCGCAGATCCTGGACCACCTGTCGAGCTGAGGGAGCCACCGTGTCGTACGACGTCGAGAAGCCGGACGAGCAGTGGCGGGCAGAGCTGACGCCCGCCGAGTACGCGGTGCTGCGCAAGGCCGGCACCGAGCCCGCCTTCGTGGGTGAGTACACCGACACCAAGACGGCGGGCGTCTACTCCTGCCGTGCCTGCGGCGCGGAGCTGTTCCGCTCCGACACCAAGTTCGAGTCGCACTGCGGCTGGCCGTCCTTCTACGACCCGAAGGACACCGACGCGGTCGAACTGCTGCAGGACAACAGCCTCGGCATGGCCCGCACCGAGGTGCGCTGCGCCCGCTGCGGCTCGCATCTCGGGCACGTGTTCGAGGGTGAGGGCTATCCGACGCCCACGGACCAGCGGTACTGCATCAACTCGATCTCGCTGACGCTGGCGCCCGACGAGAGCTGAGACGCAGGCCCGGGCACCACGCCCGGGCAGCAGGACCGATCGGTGCCCCCGGCCTTCCTCCAGGCCGGGGGCACCGGCGTGCTCAGGTCTTCACGAGCTCCACCGGCTCCCGCTGCACCGGGATCTCGCGGTGCAGCCGCTCGCCCTCGATGTCTAGATCGGGCAGGGCGCGGTCGACCGGGCCGGGCAGCCACCAGGCGGCGCGTCCCAGCAGGTGCATGACGGCCGGGACGAGCGCCATACGGACGACGAAGGCGTCGATGAGCACCCCGACCGCCAGGGCGAACCCGATGGACTTGATGATCGGGTCGTGCATGAGCACGAATCCGCCGAAGACGGCGGTCATGATCACCGCCGCGGCCGTGACCACGCGTGCGTTGTGGCCGACACCGCTGATGACGGACTCACGGGCGTCGGAGCCGTGCACGAAGTCCTCCCGCATCCGCGAGACGAGGAAGACCTCGTAGTCCATGGCAAGCCCGAAGAGGATGCCGATCAGGAGGATGGGCAGGAAACTGACCAGCGGCCCGGGCGTGTCGAGGCCGACCAGATCCGCCAGGTGCCCCTCCTGGAAGATCGCGACGGTGATCCCGAAAGTGGCACCGATGGTCAGCAGGAAGCCCAGTGCCGCCTTGAGGGGCACCAGGACCGAACGGAACACGAGCATCAGCAGCAGTACGGAGAGCCCGACCACCAGCAGGAGATAGACGGGCAGCGCGTTCGAGAGCTTCTCGGAGACGTCGATGCCGACCGCGGTGGCGCCGGTCAGTGCGATGGACGCACCCTTGACCTCCTCCACCCGGTCACGGATCCCGTTGACGGTGTCCTCGGTCGCGGCAGCGGTGGGACCGGTCTCCGGGATCACCGCCAGAAGCGCGGTCGTGCCCTTCTCGTTCATCTGCGGGGCGGCGACGGCCAGCACTCCGTCGGTCTCCATGATGAGCGCGGCCGTCTCCTTCGCCGCCGCGCCCGTCGCCCGCGCGGTGTCGCCGGACACGACGGCTACCAGCCGGCCGTTGAAGCCCTCGCCGAACCCCTCGGTGGTCAGGTCGTAGGCCTCGCGGTTCGGCGACCCGACCGCCTCGGTGCTCGCGTCGGGCAGCGCCAGGCGCATGTCCTGCACGGGCAGGGCGAGAGCGCCGAGCCCGACCACACCGAGGACGAGGACGGGGACGCGCAGACGTGCCACGATCCGGCCCCAGCGGAATCCGAAGCCGGACTCCGCCTCGACGGGAGCAGGGGCCGAGGTCCGGTCCCGGGTCCGCTGCTTCCGGGGCAGCACCCGGGCGCCCGCGAAGCCGAGGACGGCCGGCAGCAGGGTGAGGGACACCAGCACCGCCAGGGCGACCGTGGCGGCGGCGGCCAGGCCCATGACCGTCAGGAAGGGCACACCTGCGACGGCCAGCCCGGCCAGTGCGATGACGACGGTGGCGCCCGCGAAGACGACGGCCGAACCGGCGGTCCCGGCCGCCCGGCCGGCCGCCTCCTCACCGTCCATGCCCTCGGAGAGGTAGTGGCGGTAGCGGGAGGTGATGAACAGGGCGTAGTCGATGCCCACGGCCAGGCCCAGCATGAGGGCCAGGATGGGCGCGGTGCTGGTCAGCTCGATGGTGCTGCTGAGGGCGAACAGTCCGGCCATGCCGGCCCCGACGCCGACCAGGGCGTTCAGCAGGGTCATGCCTGCCGCCACCAGCGAACCGAAGGTGAGTACGAGCACGAGGGCGGCGACCGCGACACCGATGATCTCGGTGGAGCCGACCTCCGGGACGCCGCGCATGATCTCGCCGCCGTGTTCGACGCGCAGATCCGCGACGTCGGCCCCGGCTTCGCCGAACGCCTCCCGCTGAGCGTCGGTGATGCCGTCGACACCCGACTCGAACTGCACCTGGACGAGGGCGTAGCGGCCGTCCTGCGAGACGGCCCTGGAGGCGAAGGGGTCGACGGCCGCGAGGACCCCTGGGACCTTCGCGGCCTCCTCGGTCACGGGAGCCACGGCGGAAGGCGTGAGCTTCCCGCCCTCGGGCGCGGCGACGACTATGGTTCCCGTCGCACCGCCGGCCTGCGGGAACTCCCGGGCGAGCGAGTCCAGGGCCTTCTGCGACTCGGTGCCCGGTATCGAGAACTTGCTGGTGGTCGGCCCGCTGAAAGCTGCCGCGCCCCCTCCGAGCAGGGCGAGCAGCAGGAGCCAGAGGGCGACGACACGCCCTCGGCGACGGAAGGACAGCCGGCCGAGCCGGTACAGCAGGATTGCCATGGGAAAGAGGCGTCTTTCTCTTGGATCTGGACGACTTCTGTCAGCCGGTCGGATGCCCGAGGGTCCTCAGCGCCCCCTGGACCAGTTCGGCACGCATCGTGTCGGGTTCGGCATCCACGTCGGCGGCGACCGTGACAGCCACGCCGCCGATCACCATCTGCGCCCGGACGCGGGCGCCCGGCTCCTCCGAGCGGCCGGCCAGCGCCGCCGCGAGCTGGTCGACCCCTCTGGGGATGACGGCCAGCACCGGGTGGCCGAGCATGTCGGGCAGCTCGGCGAAGATGATCTTTATTTCCAGGTGGAAGCGCATCGCGAGGCCGACGTAACCCGCGACCGCCGATTCGACGGCTCGGTGGCCGTCCAGCGCCGAGAGCTCCTCACCCATGGCGTAGAGGCTCTCGGCCGGGGGTGTCAGCAGTTCGGTGAGGATCGCGTCCTTGCCGGCGAAGTGGTACAGCAGGGACGCCTTGGAGCAGTGCGCCTCGACTGCGATGTCATGCAGCGAGGTCCCCTTGAAGCCGTGCTCGGCGAAGAGGCGCAGTGCGGAATCGAGAATCTGACGACGCATCGCGGAAGGCGGACGTGGCATGGGGCCACCGTAGCTGACCGATCGGTCAGAGCTGACCGATCGGTCAGGCGTTTCGGGTGACACACGCCACTCCGGGCCGTGGCCGCCGTGCCGGCAGGACGGCTCGGCGGTGCGGCTCGGCAGGACGGCTCGGCGGTGCGCGCGGCGGTTCCGGAAAGCACGATGGCCCTCCATCTCGGATGGAGGGCCGTCCACGGGCTCGTCCCGGGCGTGCGGGCCGGGCGAAGGCGTCGTCGCCCGGCCCGCACCGTGGCGAGGTGGAGCGGTGGGCCTACTTCCCGGCCGGCTTGCCCCGGTCGAGGAACTCTCCGTCACGCGCCACGACGACTCCGCCGTGCACGACCATGTCCCGTCGGGGCATGTCCACCACGACCTGCGGCAGGCACTCGCCCCGGAGCAGGACGAAGTCGGCCGGGGCGCCGGGCCGCAGGTCCGCGTGCGGCAGACCCATGACGTCCGCGCCCCCGTGGGCGGCGACGTCGTAACAGTTGGTCAGTTCCTCGTCGAGCCGCACGTCCGTGACCCACCCGAGCAGATGGGCGCGATGCAGCATGTCGGCGTTGCCGAACGGGCTCCATGAATCGCGCACGCCGTCGGAACCCAGTCCCACGCGCACTCCGTGCTCGCGCAGCCGGGCGATCGGCAGCACCAGGGAGTCGGACGGTGCCACCGTGGTGAGCGCGATGTCCAGTTCCCCCAGTTCGGCGGCGAGGGGAGCGAGCTCGCCGTCGGTCAGGCCGGTCAGACAGAAGACGTGGCTGACCGTGACCTTGCCGGTGAGGGCCAGGGCGCGCGTGCGGTCGATGATGCCGCGCAGCGCCTCGATCCCCTTCGCCCCGCGGTCGTGCAGGTGGATGTCCACGCCGATGCCGTGCCGGTCCGCGATGCCGAAGACGAGGTCGAGCTGCTCGTCCAGGGCCTGGTCGAAGCCGCTGGGGTCGATGCCGCCGATCATGTCGACGGCGCCGGAGCGCGCCGCCTCCTCCAGCAGCTCCGCGGTACCCGGGGTACGGATGACGCCGTGCTGGGGAAAGGCCACCGTCTGGACGTCCAGGGCGTGACGCAGCCGCCCGCGCGCCTCCGCCAGGCCCTCCACCCCGGCCAGGCCGTAGGCCGGGGCCACGTCGGCGTGGGCGCGCATGGCCCGCGTGCCGCGGGCGACGGCGTGGGCCATCAGGCCGTACGCGCGTTCCGCGACGGAGCGGCGCTGACTGTGGAACAGCTCCACGTCCTGCTCGACGTAGTCCGCGATCCCGCTCGCCGGCCGGCGTGACACCCAGGACCCGCCCCAGGTCGTCTTGTCGGGGTGGATGTGCGCGTCCACGAGGGACGGGAGCGCGATCCGGCCGCCACCGTCGACGACCTTCGCGCCGCGGGGCGCCGGGCCGCGCGACACCCGGCCCTCGACCACCACCAGGTCCGAGGGATCCGGTGCGCCGAGCAGGCGTACGTCGCGGAAGACCACGGCCCCGCCGCCGGCCTGTGCGGCACCGGAGGCGGCCGCGTCGGCCGGGGACGCTCCGGCCGGGGAGGCCGGGCCGATGACCGCCGCGGCCGTCGTGGCCGTGGTGCCGGCCAGTGCTGCGGCACCGGCCAGCACCGTGCGGCGGGAGAAGGTACCGGGGACGGGCGAGGACGGCTGCATGGGGACTCCTGCTGCGGTGTCGGTGCGGCGTGGGTGACGGGGGAGTGGCCGGGGGCCCGCCAGGGCCTCCTGGGGTCAGAGCGCGTAACCCGCCCGGACCACCCGTACCGGCTGCTTGAGCACTGTGACGTCGGCCAGCGGGTCGCCGTCCAGGAGGATCGCGTCGCCCGCGAAACCGCGCGCGAGGCGGCCCACCGTGCGCTCCAGTCCGAGAAGACGGGCCGCGCCGGTCGTGGCGGTGCGGATCGCGTCGAGCGCGGGCAGTCCGGCCCCGCGCATCAGCTCCACCTCCCTGCCGATCGGGCGTACCGTGCCGCCGGACGAGTCCGTCCCGGCCGCGAGCGGGACGCCGAGTTCGTGGGCGGCCAGGACCGCCCGCTGCAGGACGGGGAGGTAGGTGCGCCCCCGCTCGGCGAGGACCGGGTCCTTGGACTGCGCCAGGCCGGCGATGGCCGCGAGGGTGGGCGTGAAGTACGTGCCCCTGCGGCGCATCTCGCTCAGGGTGCGCTCGCCGACGAACGCGCCGTGTTCCAGGGAGCGGATGCCGGCGGTCACGGCGTCGTGGCAGCCCTTCTCGCTGTAGCTGTGGCAGAGGACGCCCTTGCCCCGGCGCCGGGCCGCGGTGACTATCTCGGAGAGCTGCTCGTGGGAGTACACCTGGACGAGCGGATCCTGCTCGGGCAGCCCGGCGCGCTCGTTGACCCGCGTCTTGATGACGTCGGCACCACGGGCGATGTTCACCTCCACCACACGGCGCAGCGCCTCGGCCGAGCGGACGCCGTCCTTGAGGCGGGCCAGCGGGGTCAGGTCGGGGTCGGCGAGCACGGTCTCGCCGAGGTCCGGGGTGACGAAGATGCCCGCGGCGGTCAGCCGGGGCGCGAGCTCGGGGCTGTGCCGGGCGAGTTCACGGACGGCGACGTCCTGGTAGAACGACGTGGATCCGCTGCGCGCGCTGGTCGCGCCCTGGCGGACGGCGTCACGGGCCTCGGCGGCCGTGCTCAGGTGGATGTGCGCGTCGACCAGGCCCGGGAGGACCCAGCGGCCGTGCGCCTCCAGGATGTCCGCGTCCCTCGGGACGCGGACACTGCCGCGCGGGCCGGACGCGCGCACCGTCCCGTCCTCGATGACGACGACCGCGTCCTCGGTGACCTCACCGGTCGCCGGGTCGAGGAGAGTGCCGCCCCGGATGACGAGGCTGCCGCCCCGCACGCCGGCGGCGGCCTTCCGGGCGGCGGGTGACGACGTGTCACGGTCCACGGAGGCGGCCGTCGCCGGAGCCGCCGCGGCCACGGTCCCCGCGAGGGCGGCCGCACCGGCGAGAACTCCTCGGCGGGTCAGCCTGCCGGAGGGCGGGGGGAGGGCTTCGACGCACATGAGAGCTCCTTGGGGAGTGGACCGATGGCTCCCCATTTTGTATACCAAGCGTGAGCGGCTAGGCAAGGATCATGTCGTCGAACAGCCGAAATGAGCGACGGTGACCCTTTGGGGCTGCTCGTCGACCGCGGGCGTTTCCGACTTGGTATACAAGCCGAGCCGGACAGGCCCGGCGTGTGAGCCGCGTCGGTCGGGCCGGGTCTGCGGACCGTGCCGGCCGGGCTTGTCGTGCGGGCCGCGTCAGGCGTCGCCGAACAGGGAGCGCAGGGCGACGGCCCTGCTGTCGCGCACGTGCAGCAGCGTGCTGGCCGCGGCCGCCTCCATGTCGCCGGCGGAGATGTGCCGGTACATCTCCGCGTGCTGGGCCCGCATGTGCGCGGGCTCCTCGCGCATGCCGAACAGCAGCCGGAGCTGCCAGCTCAGCTGTTCCATGGTGCGTGCGAGCAAGGGGTTGCCGGACATGGCGACGACGCCCTCGTGGAAAGCGGTATGGGCGGCGACCTCCCGCGTCCCCTCGTCCGACGCGGCCGCCGACTCGGCCTGACGGAGGGTGGCTTCCAGGGCGGCGAGTTCCCCGGTGCCGCCCGCTGCCACGGCGCGGGCCGCGAGCCGTGACGCCTGGACCGCCAAGGGCTCCCAGACCTCGTACAGGTGCTCCACGTCGGCGTGTTCGAGGCGCCGTACGCGTACGCCGCTGTGGGGGAGCAGCTCCAGGAGCCCTTCGGTGACCAGCGCCCTCAACGCCTCGCGCACCGGCACCCGGGACATGCTGAGCTCCTCGGCGACCTCCCGCTCGACGAGGCGGGCGCCCTGTGCGTAGCGCCTGTCGACGATGCGCTGCAGGACGGCCTCACGCGCCCGCGCGCTGAGCGGGGCCTGGGCTGTCGCTCCCGGGGCCGGCGCCGGCGATCCGCTGTCGCGGAGCGCTGATCCGCTCCCGTTTCCGTCCGCCACCGTCTCCGCCTTCGTCCGTCCCTCGCCCGGCGTGTCCGAGGCGTGCGCCGGGGTGCCGCCCCGGCGAAGGATAGAGCAGTCAGTCCTCTTCGGACCCGGACTCCGCGGTCGCCTCGGCCCGCAGCAGCGGGTGTGCCACTCCGGGAAACACCCGGGCCCGCACGATCTCCTCGGCCGCGCCGCCCTGTACCACGGTCTCGGCCACGCCCCACGGGCGTCCGGCCAGGTGGACGGTCAGCGTGTACGAGGACGAACAGCCCATGCACTCGTAGCGGTCGGCCCAGGCCTCCACGTCCGTGACGCTGCCCGGGTAGCGCTTCACGTGCAGGTGACGGGCGTGACAGTGATCGCACGTCTCACCCGGCTCACACGTGCCGCCGCACGGGCACGGGACGTCCAGGGAGTCCGCGGGCCGCCAGCGCTGGACGAGCAGGGCGTCGCGGGTCGCGCCCATGTCCTTCATCGCCTTGAGATTCCGCGCGGCGACGTTGTAGGACTCGCCGGTCGCAGCCATCCGGTCCCGGATCACGTCCTTGCGTCCGCGGTTCGTCGTCATGTGTTCCTCCTGGGTGTGCGCAGCCCGTCAGGAGGCCCACGAAATCTTCCTCCCTACGGTACCTGGCGCTCCGCACCCACGGTCCCAGCCAGGGGCCCGGGGCAACTCCCGCCCCCACCGGTCTCCGCCCTGCCGCGGCCCGGGAGCCCACCGGAGCCGCCGGCGCCCCGAGTGCGGCAGTCCGTCCTGAAATCGAACCCCATGGCTATTCCCGTGGTCCGAATGCGCGGCGGCGCGCCGTCATCGAGTCGATTCGGCTTGTTTCTCTCGCGGGCTCCGGGTTTTGTGTGAAGCGGTCGTGAATTGAATCTTCATATGTTGATGGGGAAGTCTTCTGACCATGTCGAATCATTTATTGCCGATCAGGCCAGGCGGCATCGGCGGATGACTGAATCACTGTCTTGACCTGTTCTCGTGGCGGGATACACACTCGCAAGGCACTCATGCATCAGGAGCCACGAGCGCACACGGATGCGGATGGCCCTGCGAGACCAGATATCGCACGGGGTGAACGACGGGGGATGCACACGGGGGATCGTGTGTGCGTATTCGACGTATGCACGCAATTTCTTCACCACTCCTCTTCCTCTCATCTCTTGGTGCGCGAAGGGAATGGAGGGGGAATGCCGACGCACATGGGCTATCCCGGTGTCTACATCGAAGGACTTCCCAGCGCAGTCCGCACGATCGCCTCGGTCACCACCTCGGTGACCGCGTTCGTCGGGCACACCCGACGGGGCCCGCTCAACCGGCCGGTCCGGGTCACCAGCTTCGCCGACTTCGAGCGCCGCTTCGGCGGGCTCACCTCGCAGAGCGCACTCAGCTACTCGGTGCACCAGTTCTTCGGCAACGGCGGCACGGTCGCGGTGATCGTCCGTGTCGCCCGGGCCGGCACGGGTGAGGACGCCTGCGTCACGCTCAGCTCCACGGAGGGCCGCAGCGAGTGCCCCGTGCTGGAGGTGCACGCGAAGGAGTCCGGGGTATGGGGGTCGGGCCTGCGGGTGGCCGTCGACCACGACACCCCCGCGTCGGACAGGACGTTCAACCTCCACATCCTCGACGCCCGTGGCGGAGCCCGGGAGTCCTTCACCGGCCTTTCCATGGACGCGGGCCACGGCCGTTTCGTCGAGACAGTGGTCAACGCCGGTTCCTCCCTCGTCAGGGCGAAGTCCCTCGACGAGGACCGGCCGGACCCGTCCGGCACGGTCTCCAAGCCCTTCGCGGCGCAGCTCCCCGGCCTGGACGTCGAGCTCAAGGTCAAGATCGGCGATGTGGAGCGCGAGTTCACGCTCTTCGAGCCCGACCGCGACGGTGAGCCGCCGCGCACCGTCACCGAGCTGGCCCTCCTGCTGGAACGCAAGCTGCGGGCTCTGCCGGACGCCCCCGGCAGGCACGCCTTCGCCGGGGCGGAGGTCACCGCCTTCGGGCGGCGGCTCCAGGTCGTAGCCGGGTCCGTCGACCCGGACGACGTGGTCCGCTTCGTCGGCGAGTGCGCCAACGACCTGGGACTGGAGGCGTCGGTCAACCCTCCCGTCTTCCCGCTGGAGGGCGGCAAGGACGGAGATCCGCCCGGCCCGCGCGACCTCATCGGCAGCGAAGGCGACAAGACCGGTGTGCAGGCGCTGCGTGACGTGGACGACGTCAACCTGCTGGCCCTGCCGGAGCTGTCGGCGTACGAGTCCGCCGAGGACATGGTCACCGTCCTGTCGGCGGCCGAGCAGCTCTGCCAGGAGCGGAGGATCTTCCTGCTCGTCGACTCCCCGTCGACCTGGGGCAGTGTCGACGCCGCGCGGGCCGGGATCGGAGCGTTCGAACCCGTACGCAGCAACCACGCGGGTCTGTACTTCCCGCACCTGCGGCTGACCGACCCGCTGACCGGGCGGCTGCGTTCCTTCCCGCCGTCGGGCGCCGTCGCCGGGGTGATCGCCCGCACCGACGGCGAGCGCGGGGTATGGAAGGCGCCGGCCGGGACCGAGGCGCGCCTCGCCGGAGTCCGCTCGCTGACGGTCAGGCTGACCGACCGGGAGAACGGGCTGCTCAACCCGCTGGGCGTGAACTGCCTGCGCACCTTCCCCGTGGTGGGGCCGCTGGTCTGGGGCGCCCGCACGCTGGAGGGCGCGGACGCCCTCGACAGCGAGTGGAAGTACGTACCGGTGCGGCGGCTGGCCCTGCACGTCGAGGAGAGCCTCTACCGCGGTCTCCAGTGGGTCGTCTTCGAACCCAACGACGAGCAGCTGTGGCAGCAGATCCGGCTCAAGGCGTCGGCCTACCTCAACGACCTCTTCAGGCAGGGCGCGTTCAAGGGCGGCACGCCGCGTGAGGCGTACTTCGTGAAGTGCGACAAGGACACCACCACCGAAGCCGACATCGACCGAGGTGTCGTCAACGTCGTGATCGGTATCGCGCCGGTCAAGCCCGCGGAGTTCGTGATCGTCAAGATCCAGCAGTTCGCCGGGCAGTTCGACCTCTCGTAGTCAAGGAAAAGGAACACGAAGGAAACCGATGGCTGAGTTCCAGATAAACGCCCATCGCTTCGACCCCTACAAGAATTTCAAGTTCCTGGTCCTCTGGGACGGTAGAACGGTCGCGGGCATCAGCAAGATCAGTCCTCTGAAGCGCACCACCGAGGTGGTCAAACACCGCCACGGCGGTGATCCGAGCTCACCGCGCAAGTCGCCGGGCCGCTCGGAGTTCGAGGGCGTCACACTCGAACGCGGTGTCACGCACGATCCCGAATTCGACCGCTGGGCCAACAAGGTCTGGCAGGTGGGCGCCGGGCTCGGTTCGGAGGTCTCGCTCCGGGACTTCCGCAAGGACATCATCATCCAGGTGCTCAACGAAGCCGGGCAGGTGGCCGTCTCGCACAAGCTCTACCGGGCCTGGGTCAGCGAGTACCAGGTCATCGGCGAACTCGACGCGAACGCCAACGCCGTCGCCATCCAGAGCGTGAAGCTGGAGTGCGAGGGCTGGGAGCGCGACTACGAGATCCCGGAACCGGTCGAACCCTCCTTCACCCACCCGGCCTGAACGTCGCCGTGATCCCTGGGACGGCCCCGGTGGGGCCCGCCGAACTGCTGGGAGCCTGGGAGGCCGGGCTGGCTCTGGGCGCGGCGGAGAAGTCGCTGCTGCTCCACCGGGCGGCCCGTCCGGGGGCCGGGACCGACGAGTTGCTGTCGGTGCCGGTCGGTGAGCGGGAAGCCGACCTGTTCGCGCTGCGCCGTTCGCTCTTCGGCGAGCGGATGCAGGTGCGCGTCGAGTGCGGCGCGTGCGGCGAGGCCATGGAGTTCGAACTCGACGCCGGTGCGCTGGGCGCACGTCCGACGGTGGGGGACAAGCTGCTTCGGGTGGCCGAGGACGACTGGGCGGTCGAGTTCCGGCTGCCCACCGTCGCCGACCTCACGGCCGCCGGTGCCGCCGGCACCCCGGCCGACGCGCGCCGGCGGCTGGTGACGGGCTGCACGGTGCGGGCGCTGCGGGGCGGCGAGCCCGTCGCCCCGGAGCGGCTGGCCGCCCTGCTGCCCGGCCGGGTGGAGCGGCTCATCGCCGAGAAGGCCGCAGAGGCGGACCCGGCGGCCGAGGTGACGCTGAACGTGGCGTGCCCGGACTGTGGCGAGGCCACCCCGGCCGAGCTGGACATCACCTCCTACCTCTGGACCGAACTGGACAGCTGGGCACGGGACCTGCTCCTCGACGTCCATCTGCTGGCCACCGCCTACGGGTGGAGCGAGCCCGACATCCTGGCGCTCAGCCCCCTTCGGCGCCGCTACTACCTGGAGCTGTGCACCGATGGCTGACTACTTCGACCGGCTGCTCGCCCGCCACACACCGGTGGCCGCCGACGGCACCGGCGGACCCGGTACACCCGTGCGGGTACGGCCGCGGCTGTCCGGCCCGTTCGAGCGGGCCGAGGCGCTGCGCCACGGCCCGCCCGGACCGGACGAACCCACGGCGCTGATCCCGGTCGCGCCCCGGGCGCAACCCACGGGTCACCGGCCGGCGCGGCCGGACCGCGAGGTGCACACGGAGCGGCACACAGTGGTCCGCGCGGAGCCCGCCCGGCAGCCCGGCGAGCCTGCGCAGCCCTCCCGGCCCGCGGCAGCCACCCCGTCCCCCCTGCTGCGGCCTCCTGCGACTCCGGCACCGAAGGCCCGGCCCGCCGCGGAGGGCGGGGCGCGCACGGCACGCCGGGGGCTGCCGTCGTCACCGGACGCCCCGACGCCGGCGCCCGTCGTGGTCCCGGTACCGGCACAGGTTGCCGCCGCACCGGCGCGTGCGGCGGCGCTCCCCGTGCCACGCGGCTCCGACGCCGCCGCGCGCGGTGCGGGGATCGGCCCGGTGGGGCGGCGCGCACCGCGTCCGGCCGAACGCATCGTGCACGTACAGATCGGCCGGCTGGAGGTCAGCGCGGGGCCGCCGCCCGGCGCGAACGGAACACAGGCCGGGCGTCCCGTGCAGCGGCCCGGCCGGCCCGCCCCCGTACTGACGCTGGACGACTACCTGTCGCGTGGCGGGAAGAGGGACTGACGATCATGAGCAACGCACTCGCCGTCGCCACGGTCACCCAGGCGCTCGCCCTGCTGATCGAGAGCAACCTGGGACCCGAGATGGACATCGCGGTCAAGGTGGAGACCCGCAAGCCGCCGTCCGAGCCGCCTGCCGAGCCGACCGTCACGGTGTTCCTCTACCAGGTGACCCCCAACGCCGCGATGCGCAACAACGACCTCCCGGCCCGCGCCGCCGACGGCACCCTGCGCAACCGGGTGGCCGCGCCACTGGACCTGCACTACGTCATCAGCGCGTACGGGGAGGAGGCGGAGCTGGTCGGGCAGCGGCTGCTGGGGTGCGTGATACGGACGCTGCACGAGTTTCCGGTGCTGCCACGGGAACTGATCGAACTGGCCGCTGAGCGGCCGCACCTGGCGGGCAGCGATCTGGCGGAATCGCTGCAGCAGGTGCGTTTCACACCGACGGTCATGGACGTCGACGAGACGTCCAAGCTCTGGGGAATGCTGCACCAGACCCCCTACACCCTGTCGGTCGCCTACCAGGCGTCGCTGGTGGTGATCGAGGGCCGCGAGAAGCCCGTCCCGGCGAAACCGGTGGAACGGCGCACGGTACGGGTGGTGCCGTTCGGGGCACCGGGCGCGCCTGTACCGCCCGGTGCGGACGGGGAGTTCGGGGCGGCTGCGACCCCGGCGGCTCCAGGGACCGCCGGACCTCCCGCCACCGCTGCCGTCGCGGTCACCGCCGCGGCCGCTGCCGGGAAGAAGGCCCCCACGAAGCGGGCAGCGGCGACGAAGGCCTCCGCGGCCAAGGCTCCCGCCAAGTCCACCGGGGCCACCACCGAGCGGGCGGTTCCGCCGCGTCCCCGCCGGGCGGCGAAGAGCGGCACACCGACGCCGGACGACAAGGGCTGAGCCGGAGTGCGGAACACGGGGGGTGAGTACATGGGTGCGTACGAAGGGGCCGGTCGGAGCGGCGACCGCGACACGGCGGAGCAGGGAAGGGCGCTCCTGACCGCCGTCCATGCCGTGCTGGCCCGCATCGACACCCACGCCGGGCGCGCGGCGCGCGGCTCGCGTACGACCGGAACGACGGGTGCTGCGGCGGCCGGGCAGTCGGTACGTGTCCCCGGACCGGACACCGTTGTCCTGCCTGACGGCACCGCCGCAGGCGCCCACGCACACGCCCACGTCGGCTCCGACGCCGACCCGCGCTCTGGACCCGACGCCGACCCGCGCTCGGGCTCCGGCTCGGGATCGGGGGGCTCCGGCTCGGGCTCGGGCTCGGGCGCGGGCTCCGGCTCGGGATCGGGGGGCTCCGGCTCGGGCTCCGGCCCCGGTCGGGTGGCCACCGAGCCGGCCGGAACCACCGTCCGGGCCACGCACACCGGGCCCGACGCCCTCGACGCCCTTGTGGCCTGCTTCGGACTCAGCCCGTTCGAGCGCGAGATCGTCCTCCTCGCCGCGGCGGCTGAGCTGGACCCCACCACGTCCGCCCGCTGCGCCGCGGCCTGCGGGGATCCGGAGCGTACGCACCCCACCTTCTCGCTCTCCCTCGCCGCGCTCGTCGATCCGCACTGGAGCGCCCTCACCCCCGTCGCACCCCTGCGGCGCTGGCGGATCGTCGAGCTCGACGACGAGACGCGGCTGACCACGTCCCGGCTCCGGCTCGACGAACGGATCCTGCACTTCCTGGCCGGCTCGCCCTACCTGGACGCACGGCTGCACGGGCTGCTGCGACGGACCACGGCGCCGGACTCGCTGCCGGCCTCCTACGACCTGACGGCGAGCCGGGTCGCGGCGGGCTGGTCGGCGGCGGGACACAGCGCGCCGCTGAGGGTCGAGCTGGTCGGCGGCGATCTCCGTACCCGCGCGGACATCGCCGCCGTCGCGGCCCGCCGTTCGGGCCTCGGCCTCTACGAGATGTCTGCCGCCGACCTCCCGGCCGCCCCCGCCGAGCGAGACCTGCTGGCCCGGCTGTGGCAACGCGAGGCGGTCCTGCTGCCGGCGGCCCTGCTGGTGGAGGTCGGCGACCTCGACCGCGAACAGGCCGCCGCCACCGACGCGTTCGTCGAGAGCGCGGCCGTGCCGCTGGTCGTGGCGAGCACCGATCCGCGTCCGACGGCACGCCCACGCGGTGAGCGTGTCACGGTTCCGCCGCTGGACGCGGACGAGCAGCTCGGCGTGTGGGCCGACGCGTTCGCCGACGTACCGGACGTGTCGGAGGGCGACCTGCGCGACCTCGTGGCCCAGTTCTCGCTGCCGCCCCATCTGGTCCGCTCGGCGGGAGCGGCCGTCGCCAGGGACCTGCCCGGCGAGGACGAGCTGGACGCGACGGGACTGGCCTGGAAGGCGGGTCTCACCGAGGCCCGGATGGGCATGGACGGGCTGGGCCGCCGGATCGAACCGCAGGCCGCCTGGGACGATCTGGTGCTGGCGGAACGGCAGGTACGGGTGCTGCGCGAGATCACCGCGCATGTGCGCCAACGGCCCACCGTCCACGAGGAGTGGGGTTTCGCCGGAACCCTGCGCCGGGGGCTGGGCGTCACCGCGCTCTTCGCGGGCGGCTCGGGCACCGGGAAGACACTCGCCGCCGAGGTGATGGCGAAGGAGCTGGGCCTGGACCTGTTCGTCATCGATCTGTCCCAGGTGGTCAGCAAGTACATCGGTGAGACCGAGAAGAACCTGCGCAAGGTCTTCGACTCCGCCGAGCAGGGCGGGGCACTGCTGCTGTTCGACGAGGCCGACGCCCTGTTCGGCAAGCGCAGCGAGGTCAAGGACTCGCACGACCGGTACGCCAACCTGGAGGTCAGCTACCTGCTGATGCGCATGGAGGCCTACCGGGGCCTGGCGATCCTCACGACGAACATGAAGCAGGCGCTGGACACGGCGTTCATGCGCCGTATCCGCTTCGTCGTCGACTTCCCGTTCCCGGGTGAGAGCGAGCGGGCCGAGATCTGGCGCCGTGTGCTTCCCGCGCGTGCGCCGACGAAGGGCGTCGACCCCGCTCTGCTGGCGCGCCTGACCGTGGCGGGCGGCTCCATCCGCAACATCGCGCTGTCGGGTGCGTTCCTCGCGGCGGAGGAGGGCGACCGGCTCCAGATGCGCCACATGCTGGAGGCCGCCCGCACCGAGTACCTGAAGCTCGACCGCTCCCTGACGCCGTCGGAGGTACAGGGATGGGTCTGAACGAGCAGCAGCGCACCGTACGCGTGGACATCGGCGAGCTGGTGCTCGACGGGTTCGGCCGGGTGGACCCGGAACGCGTGTCGGAGGCGTTCCAGGCGGAGCTGGGCCGCCTCGTGCGGGAACGGGGCGTCCCGCTCGCCGCTGACGGAGGACAGGCGATCGACGCCCTGGCAGGACTGCCCCCGCTGCCCGCGAACCTGTCGGCGCGGCGCCTCGGGCAGGAGCTGGCGCGCGCGGTGCACACGGGCCTTTCGGGTGAGGGCGAGGCGACGCGATGAGCACGTCCCACTCGCAGGAGGTGCGGTCGGACCAGGACGGCAAGAGGCGCAAGCGCAAGGAACGCGCCGCGTCGCGGGCGCCCGAACCGAAGAACATCGTCAGCGGCGCCGGCCATCCGCTCGACCTGGGCGTCCGGCGTGAGCTGGAGGAACAGCTCGGGCACGACTTCAGCCGCGTACGGCTGCACACCGGCCGGGACGCGGGCACGCTCACCGAGATGCTCGGGGCGGACGCGGTGGCGGTCGGCCAGGACATCTTCTTCCGGGAGGGGACGTACCGGCCCGGTACGCAGGACGGTCGGCGTCTGCTCGCCCACGAGCTGCTGCACACGGTGCAGAACCCGCACGGTCTCGGAGCGCTGCGGGCGGGGCGCGAGCCGGGCGAGGTGAGCCTGCCGCAGCAGACGATCGAGCGCGAGGCGGAGACATCGGCGCAGGAAGCCGTGCGGGACGGCGAGCCCTCGGAGCGGATCGAGGAGGGCCGGGCGACGCCCGGCTGGCTGCGCTACGCGACCGTGGACGCGGACCGCAACCGGCTGGAGCAGCTCGACCCGGCGACACTGGTCGACCGGCTGGCGAACGGTCTGCTGCGCTCGCTGCGCGGCGATCCCGCCGACCTGTCCGGACGAGCGCGCTGGGAACTGGCCCGCCTGGCACCGCAGTTGCGGGAGTCCGTACTCGACCGGCTGGAGAACCGGCTGCTCACGTCCGAGTACGACCGGCTGCTCGGTCTCGCCGAGGAGGCGGAGACCGGGCCGGCCGGCTTCACATCGGGCGATGTACCCGCCCCGGAGACCGACCTCTTCGAGGCAATGGGCGTGGAGCGTACCCGGTGGAAGCACGAGCAGGAGGGCGAGGCCGCATCCACCGGCCGACGCGACGCCGACGCCCGCGAGGAGCGGCGGGACGCCACGGACCGCGACGAGCGGCAGGGCAGCGACCGGAGCAGAGCGCGTTCCGACGCGGCTGCCGAGGACCAGGAAGCGGCACAGCGCGATGAGCAGGAGGACGAGCGCGCGCAGTCGCGCGAGCAGGCGGCGCGGGAACAGCAGCAGGAGGGGGAGAAGAGGTCCGCGGACCGGCAGCGCACCGACGAGGCCGCGGACGAGCGGGCACAGGGGCAGCAGGAGGGCACCGAGGAGGCCAAGGAGGAACGCAAGGCCCAACGGGACCGAGAGGAACAGGACCCGGAACAGGCGAACGCTCCCGGGGCCGACAAGCGTAAACGCAAGGACGACGCCAAGAAGCCGGCGGAGGGTTCGAAGCAGGAGAACCTCGACCCGAAGGCGAAGGCGCAGCCCGGCCCTGTCCGTCCCGAGAAGGTCGATGAACGCGGCGACCGGCCGGACAGCGCACTGTCCGAGCACGGCCTCCACGAGAAGGACGAGGACGAGGGCGAGCCCGGCGAGGAGGAGAAGCCGCTCGGTCTGGAGGCAGGTGCCGAGAACGAGATCGACGGCGGAGAAGACAGTGGCGAAGGTGTGACGGAGGGTCGCACCGGGCGTTCGCGATCCGTCGCTTCCGCTCCAGCGGGTCCCGTCGCCGATGAGATCGAACTCTCGGAGGACAGTTCTCCCAGCGCGATCGCCAACGCGTTGGCGTTCCCCGAGCCGATTTCCGACGGGACCGCGCAGGACGACGGCCGCGCCGCCACGAACGGACAGCCGGCCCCCGGTGACCGCACCGAGCAGGAGGAGCCGGACGTGACCGGCGAGGGCCAGGACCAGGAAATCGGTCCGGACCCGGAAACATCCGGACAGCGGGATCCCGCCCCTGAGCCCGAGGCGCGGAATTCGGGCCAGGAGCAGGAGCAACAGCCGGACGAAGACGCCGAGCGGGACGACGGGTCCGCGGAGAAGGGGGCCGAGTCCCCCGAAGGCAAGGGAAAGCCGGACGCCAAGGAGGTGCCGGAGGAGGAACAGGAGCAGAAACAGGAGCGGGAGGGGGCAGCGGAGCGGGAGAGGCGCACTGGGGGAGAGGATCCCCGAGGTGCGGCTGCGGCAGGATCACCGGCGCGACCGAGTGCGTCTGCTGCCTATACGCGAGACACCAAAGCCGCCCCTTCCCCGGCCTCGGCCCTTACACCCGCCGGGCCGCGGACCGAGCAGACTCCTGTCGAGGACCACCAGCCCTCCCCCGCCACACGGCGGACCGCCGAACCCGCGACGGGTGACCACGACGCCCCCGCGCCGAAGAGCGTCATTCCGAAGGAATCCGGGGCGGGAGCCGCACCGGTAGGGACGTCCGGCGGCAGCGAACCGACCGGCCCCTCTGCTGCCGCGGGGCCGGGCAGCGCACCTTCGGCAGCTCATGCCTCGGTCAGCCCGGCGGCAGCACAGGCGGACAGCCCAGGCGCGTTGGCCCCCGGGGGCGCGAAGGCGCAGCCCGAGGCCTCGCTGGAGAAGGACGGCGGTGGCTGCTCCCCGCCGGAGCCCGCAGCGGAGAAGGACGAGGCAGGCGGCAGCTGTGGCGGGGGCGGAGGCGGGGCACCCGAAGCCAAGAAGGACGAGGAGCCCCCGGACGTCTCCGGCCAGGACCCCAAGGCGGCGATCGGCACGGTGAGCAAGCTGGCGCCGGACCAGGCCGCCGTCGCGATGCCTGGCGTGGACGCCGCGGCGGACAAGAAGGTGGGCGAGGAGCAGCAGCGTCTGAACGCCGCCCCGCCCGAGCGGGAACGCCCTTCGGGCGCGCCGCGTACGCAGTCGGGGCCGCCCGAGGCCGCGCCGCCGGCCGCACAGGTGACCGGCAAGGTGGAGAAGCTCGGGCCGAAGGACCAGGGCGACAAGCAGCAGGCGAAGGGCAGCGAGAAGGCAGACGGGGCCAAGCCGACGGACAGCGCTCCGCCGCCGCCCATGCCCGTGGCCGCCGAGCTGAGCGCCGACGAGGCGAAGAGCGTGGAGGCCGCTGCCGACGCGGTCCCGACCGTCGACCCCGAACTGCGCAACAGGACGGTCGGTCCGGCGCCGAAGATCCGGCTCGAGGGGGCGAGCGACCCCAAGCGGACGGACGACCAGGCCAAGGCGCTGAAGAGCAAGCAGTCCGACATCCGGAGCACAGGGCGCGAGGACGCCGCCAAGCCGATGGGCGAGGACCAGATCTATCCGGACGCGCCCCGGGAGCAGCTCGTCGGCAAGGCGACCGGCCGCGCGGCTGCCAGGCGTGGCGCCGGAGCGGCCAAGGGCTCGCGGGCCGGACCGGGTGTGGGCGCGGTCGCCAAGCAGGAGCGTGGCGGAGAGCTCCAGGGAGCGGCAGGACAGGCACAGGGCGAGCTGGTCGTCGAGGAGAAGAAGCACAAGCAGAGCGAGCAGCAGTCCAAGCGGGAGAAGCAGACCGAGATCGACCGCGAGGTCACGCAGAACGCGGAGAAGCAGACCGCGGAGCGAGGCCGGGCCGCCGAGAACGCGCAGCGCGAGCGCGAGAACTGGCGCACCGAGCAGGACCAGAAGGCCGAAGAGGCGGACAAGAACTCCGAGAAGGAGCACACCGCCAAGAACAAGGAGATCGTCAAGGCCCGCGACGACAAGGACAAGGAGGTCGGCGAAAGGAAGGACAAGGACAACCAGCAGATCGACACGGAGCGCGAGAACGCGGAGAAGGAGGCGGAGAAGAAGAAGGAGGAGAAGAAGCCCTCCGGAGGGTTCTTCGGCTGGATCGCCGACAAGGTGAAGGGCTTCTTCAACGCACTCCTGGAGGCCGTGACGGCGGTGTTCGACGCCGCGCGCAAGGCCGTGAACAGCATCATCGACACGTTCAAGGACTGGGCGAACAAGGCCATCGACTTCGTGCGCGACCTCGCGATCGCGGCGATCGACGTCCTCGCGGACGCGCTGATCGCGATCGGGGACGTACTGCTGGCGGCGTTCCCCGAGCTGCGGGACAGGTTCCGCAAGGCGATCGAAGGCCTGAGGGACAAGGCGATCGCGGCGGTCAACACGTTGGCGGACGGCCTGAAGAAGGCCGTGAACACTCTGCTGGATGCCCTGGCGGCCGGCCTGAACGCGCTGCTCGACGTCCTCGAGGCGGGGATCAAAGCCGTCATCAAGGCCTACCAGGCGGTCATCCTGGGCGCGATCAAGTTCGCACAGGCGGCGATCGAGGCGCTGGGCAAGTTCGCGGCGCTGGTCGCGGACATCGCGCCGGATCCGGGCGGCTGGACAGGCAAGGCCGGCAGTTCGGCGAAGTCCGGTATCCAGGACCATCTGTGGGGCGCGATCAAGACGGGCGTCAAGCGGTGGTTCGACACCAAGGTCGAGGGCATCCTCGGGCTCGGCAAGGCCGTGAT
This sequence comes from Streptomyces pratensis, assembly GCF_016804005.1. Lineage (GTDB taxonomy): Bacteria > Actinomycetota > Actinomycetes > Streptomycetales > Streptomycetaceae > Streptomyces > Streptomyces pratensis_A. The sequence continues at coordinate 2,581,799 of NZ_CP051486.1, forward strand.
CGACGTCCTGGTGAAGGGCTGCGTCTCGATCAAGCAGATCGGGAAGATGGCATGGGACGCGATCATCGCCTCACTGCCGATGATGATCGCCTCGATCGTGATCGAGAAGGTCGTCTCGATGATCGTCCCCGCGGCGGGCGCGATCCTCACGATCGTTCAGGGCCTGATGGCCGCGTGGCAGAGCATCAGTTCGATCCTCGCCGCATTCAGCAAGTTCTGGGCGTACCTGAGGGCAGTGAAGGCAGGCCCCGCCGCCTGCCTCTTCGCGGAGGCGGTGGCCGCCGGCATCGTGGCCCTGCTGGACTTCATCGCGAACTTCCTGATGATCCGCCTGTCGGGCGCGACGAAGGGCGTGGGAAAGCGGCTCCAGGCGATGGCCCAGAAGATCATGAAGGGCCTGAAGAAGACGGGAAAGGGCGCGAAGAAGGCCGCCGGCGGAGCCGTCAACCGCGCCCGTGGAGCGGTTCGGAAGGCGGCCCAGGCGCTGCGGAAGCCGCCAGGGCCTGCGAAGCCCCACGGCCCGTCCTCAGGGAGCCGCCCGGCCACGACCGCCCCCGGTCCGGAAAAGCCGAAGAGGGACACGACACGGGACAAGATGCCGGACAGGGCGCCGGACAGGGCGCCGGACAAGGGGCCGGAGACCAAGCCGGTCCCTCAGCTCGACAAGACCCCGGAACCAAAAGGCAGGAAGGACGCAGCACCGGACAGGACGCCCGAGAGCAAGAAGAGCTCCGAGCCCGACAAGACCCCGGAATCCAACAGCAGGAAGGAGCCCGAACCGCAGGCGTCCACGAAACATTCCAAGAAGGAGTCTCCGCTGGGTAACGCACTCAAGAAAATCAAGCAGAGCGTCAGGTCCGCGCTCAAGAAAACCCGGAATGCCGGGCGCACGATAGGTAAGAAGCTCCGTAGGAGCAAGATCGGTCAGGCCCTCCGAAGCAGCGCCAAACGTCTCCACGCCAAGGCTCTGGCCAGAATGAGGCGACTCAAGGACCTCCGTAACTCCCGCCGACTCGATGAGGATCGGTCGGCGCAGCAGGACAGGCGGCGCGAAGAAGAGCGAAAGCGCGAAAGAGAATCCGCGCAGAAGGATGAACGGCCGACGGTGAAGGCGTCGTTCACGATGAACGGCGAGCGTCACCGGATGGTTCTCAAGCCGTCGGGCGCGGATGTTTCCGTGAAAATGGAATCCAGGCTCCTGCCGTTGGAGGACAGATACAGGGCTGCCTACAACGAGATCGAGTTCTTCAAGGCGTACGTGAGTCGGATCGAAGATCCGGAGACCCGGCGACGCTTCGAGGTGGAGTTGCTGGACGAGATCAGTGAGTTCCAGGTCGACAGCGTGAAGGAGTACAAGTCTGCCTTCAAGGAAGCCTTCCCGCACCGCGCGAACGAGCCGCTCGGCCTGTCTCGGCAACAGCAGGCCATGTCGCGGGCAAGGGTGCAGCAGCTGGTATGGCAACTTCGCGGAATGAACCGCAAGATCACGCGCTGGGCCAACCGCAATGGGATTGTCGATCTCGATCGGAGTGAGATCGGGAAAGGGATATCCAAGAAGGGTGAGCGAATCTGGGGCGAGCGGTATCAGAACATCAAGAAGACCATCGACGGCGTCGTGCTTCGATTCACCTACAAGGGGCGGAAGCTCGAGTACGTGGGCAGTCTCAATACTGGAACACGGGGCCCGCACAAGGGGAGGACGGCGTTCAACATCAATGACTTCGACGTGGACCTCTTCGTCGTGCACCCTGCCGAATGGCGGAAGTACCTTCCCGTCGTCACCGCGGAGGCTCCGGAAAAAGTCAGCAACGGGAAGATATTTCCCATCTGGCCGCAGATGCGAGAGCTGTACAACCTCGGCCGAACCGTAGGGAAAGCTCTCACTCGAGTCCTCAGGGGGAGGGTCAAGGACTCCGAAAAGTTCACGGACGAAACGGAGGTGGTCCTCCGCGAGAAGGATTCCTATTGAACGGAAAAGAAAAGCCGGGGCGTGTGACCTGGAAACTATAGGAAGGTGCCACAGGATGCCGGAATGTACGTATCTTGAGTTCTCAATCAGAACCGACGCGACAATGGATGCCGAGCGAATGGTGAGGAATGTCGGCCGGGCCTTGGACTGTGCGTTCGAGAAGGGGTACCACTTGGAGACTCCGGCGTGGATCACAAAATTTTTGGGCATGGAGATCCACCTCTACGAGTGGCGCGGTATCGAAAATGCAAGGATCTTCAGGCTGCACGGCAGGATCAATCGGAAAAAGTATTCAGCCACTCAGCAGGGGGAAGAGGTCAAGTTTTCGAAGACAATTATCGACAGGCAAGTGATCGACCTGCTCGGTATGCAAGGAGCAGGGACGTGGCGCACCCCTTCCAAGGCCGACATCGCGGCAGAGATTTCCTACGGATCCTGAAATCTTTCGGCCTCGCACCCACACGCCCCTGCGCGTCCGCAAGGAGGTACGCCTGTGACCCGCTACGCAGACATCCCCAAGCCCATCCGCTCCGGCATCGTCGTCGTCGATCCCGAGCGCGGCACCCCCCAGCGCATCATCGTCCTCCAGTTCAACCCCGACACCCTGGAACGCAGCCTCGCCCCCCAGTCCGCCGGCGGGAGCGGTGACTCCGGGGGAGGCGGCAGCGGGGACCGCAACGAGGCCCTGCGACTCAAGGGGCCCGCCGAGGAGACCTGGAAGTTCACCGCCGAGATCGACGCCACCGACCAGTTCGAGGTCGCCGCCCCCGACGGGATCCACCCCGAGCTGGCCACCCTCGAGATGCTGGTGCACCCGACCACGGCACAGCTGATCGAGGGGAGCAGGCTCTCGAAGAAGGGGACCATCGAGATCAGTCCGATCGAGATGCCGCTCACCCTCTTCACCTGGGGAAGCAAACGCGTCATGCCCGTGCGGATCACCGAACTGGCCATCAACGAGTCGGCGTTCGACGTGAACCTCAATCCGATCCGGGCCGGCCTCAGCATCGGCATGAAGGTGCTCAGCGTCAGTGATCTGCCCGCCGGGCACCGCGGGGCGGATCTCTACATGGCTCATCTCGCGCAGAAGGAGCAGCTCGCCAGGGCCGCGCGCGGGGGCGGACTCGGTTCCCTGGGGCCGGCCGGGGGCCACACCGTGATGGGGAGGGGCTGAGGAGCATGACCGGGATCGAACCGTACGAGAACGCGCTGGACGCCGTACCCGGCGCCCATCCCTACCCCCGCTCCAGCCGCTACCACGACGCCGAGATCGGCGTGCACCGGATGGCCGACGGGACCGAAGTGCGCTACACGAAGCGCAGGTTGCTGCCCCCGCTGAGCGAGACGGCGGAGGAGAGCGCCCCGTACACCGTCAGCAGCGGAGACCGGCCGGACCTCCTCGCGCAGCGGTACTTCGGTGACCCGGGGCAGTGGTGGCAGATCGCCGACGCCAATCCGGTGCTGGATCCGCATGAGATGACCCAGGAGCCGGGCCGCACGATCGCCGTTCCGCACGCCGGGGGCTTCCCCGGGACGGGAGCGCGGTATGTCTGACCAGCCCGTGGGGAGCGGGCCCATCCACATCACACTGCAGACGGGGCCCCGGCTGACCCGCCCCGTCCCGCCCGAGGTCACCGAGGCGCTCCTGTCCGCCCAGATCACTGCGACCGCGGGCGAACGCGGTGGATTCCAGATGGCGTTCGATCTCACGAAGCAGGGTGTGCTGTCCCGGCGGCTGCTGCCCGAGGGGTTCTTCGACCCGAAGACCCGGGTGATCCTGTCCGTGAGTGTGAAGGGCACGGCCTGGGTGCTGCTCGACGGACTCGTCGTGCGTCAGGAGGTCGGCGCGAGCAACCAGCCGGGGCACTCCACGCTCACGGTGACGGGTGAGGACCTGACCCTTCTCATGGACCTCGAGGAGCGCACCGACCGGTACCCGAACCTGCGGCCCTCAGGACGCGTCGCCCGCATCCTGGCCAAGTACGCGGACTACGGCATCGAAGCCCGCGTCTTCCAGGAACAGATCGAACAGCCGCCGCGCGAACAGCTCAGGGTGGACTACCAGTCGGGCACCGACCTGAGCTATGTGAACGACCTGGCCCGGGCCAACGGGTACACGTTCTACCTCGAACCCGGACCCCGCCCCGGTCACTCCACCGCCGTCTGGGGACCGGAGGCCCGCATCGGACAGCGGCAGCACGCGCTCAACGTGAACATGGACGTCAACTCGACCGTGGACCAGCTGACGTTCGCGTACGACGGTACGGCGAGGGAGGAGCCGCAGGCCCGGGTGCAGGACCCGGCCACCAGGGACAGCCGGCTGCTGCCGCAGCCCGACATCGGGCCGCTGCGTCCCCCGCTGGGCCGCCGTGCCACCCCCGCGCTCAAGCGGCGCACGCTGTCCGGCACGGCGAAGAAGGAGTCGGCGCAGGCGCAGGCGGAGCTGCTGGCACGAGCGGCGATGTCCGCCGATGCCGTCTCGGGGTCGGGGTCCCTGGACGTGAACCGGCACGGGTACATCCTGCGTCCACGCGAGCTGGTCGGGGTCCGCGGCGCCGGTGTGACGTACGACGGCGACTACTTCGTCAAGTCCGTCACCCACACCATCAGGCCCGGCTCGTACCAGCAGAACTTCACGCTCTCGCGCGAGGGCCTCATCGCCCGGAGCGGCACCGTACGTCCGTGAGGGCATCGACAGCGGAAGCGGAAGAGAACCAGGAGAACTTCGCATGGCTGCAGGTCCGAACAACCGGTTCCTCGGCAAGTTCCGGGGGCGGGTGGTGGGCAACGACGATCCGCTGAGGATCGGGAGGGTCACGGTCAAGGTGCCGGACGTCCTGGGCGACGAGACGTCCACCTGGGCCATGCCCTGTCTGCCGTTCACGGGCCCGCAGTCAGGGCAGTACGTGGTCCCCGCCGAAGGGGCGGGCGTGTGGGTGGAGTTCGAGCAGGGCGACGTCAGTTTCCCCATCTGGACCGGCTGCTGGTACGGCGACACGTCGGAACTGCCGCCCGACGCGCTGACCGGAGGACCCGCGCACCAGAACGTGGTGATCCAGACCTCCGACCGGCACAAGTTCGTCGTGGGTGACGTGCCGGACGGCGGCAGCGGCATCCGTCTCCAGGCCGCGACCGGGGCGTACATCCAGGTGGACGAGAAGGGCGTGACGATCGCCGACGGCCAGGGCGCCTCGGTCGTGCTGGCCGGGGGCGAAGTCGACATCAACGACGGCCGGCTGATCGTCGCCAAGAAGCAGTGAAGCAGTGAAGCAGTGAAGCAGTGAAGCAGCGAGGCAGTGAAGCACTGAGCCATGGAGCACCGAAGCCGTGGAGCAGTGAGCCATGGAGCACCGAAGCCGTGGAGCAGTGAAGCCGCGTAGGCAGCAGGAAAAGACAACGGGGAGAGAACTCTTGTCCACCAGCTCAGGGACCATCGTCAGCGCCGCCGCGGCCCTCCACTGCCCGCACGGCGGCCGGGCCACCGCCGCCGCCTCCGGGCACGCCGCCGTGCGTCTGGACGGGCTGCCCGTGCACACCGTGTCGGACGCCTTCGTGGTGACCGGGTGCCCGCACACCGTCGGCGGTGTGCCGCACCCGTGCAGCACCGTCAGGTGGAGCCCCGGGAAGGACGGTGTGCGGGTCGACGGCGTACCCGTGCTGCTGCACACGAGTACGGCGCAGTGCTTCAGCGCGGCGCTCGTGCCTCAGGGGCCGCCGGTCGTGAACGCGGACCTGCGGGGGGTGACGTGCCGGTGAGGGCCGCACGCGGCGACATCGCGTTCCCGTTCCGCAGCGACCGGCGGGGGCGGACGGCGCACGCCAGGTACGACGAGCACGTGCGCGATCTGGTCGAGCAGTTGCTGTTCACCAGCCCGGGCGAGCGAGTCATGCGGCCCGACTTCGGCTGCGGCCTGCTGGACCTGGTCTTCACACCGAACAGCCCGGAGCTCGCTTCGGCCCTCGAACTGTCGGTGCAGGCCTCCCTGCAGCGCTGGCTGGGTGAGCTGATCGATGTGGAAGCCCTGGACGTGGTGAGCGAGGAGAACGTGGTCCGGGTGCATCTGAGCTATGTGGTGCGCTCCACCGGGAGCCGGCGCGACGACGTGTTCGAAGGGAGTGGACCCGCATGAGCGGCTCGGGCGGGGAGATGGTCTGCCGGACGGACGGCAGGCGGAGCAAGGTACGCGCGGCGCGGCTCCACGGCGTGGACGCGGTGGAGGTGGGGGACGACGGTGTGACGCTGACCGTCACCTTCCTGGGCAAGGCCCCGCACGGACTGTGTGCCGAGAACGTCCGTGTCGACGGCGGCCGCCGCATCACGGGGATCGAAGCGGTCGAGGTGACCGTGGAGAGGGAGGAGGACCCGGAGCTCGACGACCGGCTGCTCGTGACGGTCGACCGCACCGGGGACGCCTCGCGCTATTCGCTGTCGGTCGTGGAGGCCGATCCGTACGGCCGGCCGGGCACGGAGCCGTTCCCAGGTTTCGACCAGCGTTACTTCCGGGCGGAGTTCGGGTTCCCTGCGGACTGCCCCACACCCTTCGACTGCGCGGACCACTCCGTCGGCGGTGACCCGGGCCCCCGGGCCGAAGCACCCGTCATCGACTACACGGCGCGTGACTTCGACTCGGTGCGCAGGCTCATCCTGGACCGGCTCGCACTGACCACGCCCGACTGGGTGGAGCGCAACCCCGCCGACCTCGGTGTCACGCTCGTCGAACTGCTGGCGTACACGGCCGACCGGATCAGCTATCAGCAGGACGCGGTCGCGACGGAGGCATACCTCGACACCGCCCGCAGGCGGGTGTCGGTGCGCCGGCACGTACGGCTGATCGACTACCCGATGCACGACGGATGCAATGCCAGGGCCCTCGTCACCGTCGAGGTGACGAAGAGGCTGACGCTGTCGCCGGGCACGTTCCGCTTCGCCGCCGTCGACGTCCGCACGCCGGGGCTTCGCGACCGGCCCGGGACCGGCACCGTCGTCGAGGACCGCGAGCTGGCGTCGCTGGCCGAACGCGGTGCGGTGGAGGTGTTCGAGCCGGTGGTGGACACCGAGCCCGTCGAACTGCGGCCGGCGCACAACACCATCCGCTTCTGGACCTGGGGCGGCGAGCTGTGTGCCCTGCCGAGGGGAGCGGTGTCGGCGACGCTGCGGGACGGGTGGACCGACAAGAGGCGGGGGGCGCGCTCGCTGGCCCTGGCGCCGGGCGATCTGCTGGTGTTCGAGGAAGTACGCGGGGCGCGTTCGGGTATGCCGGGCGACGCGGATCCCTCGCACCGGCAGGCTGTACGGCTGACCTCGGTCACCCCGGGCGTGGACAGGCTGGCAGGCCAGCCTGTGCTGGAGGTCACCTGGGCCCGCCAGGACGCGCTCGCCTTCCCCGTGTGCCTCACGACGCGCGGCGGACCCGACTGCGCACCGGTGGCGGACGTGAGCGTCGCCCGGGGCAACGTGGTCCTCGTCGACCACGGCCGGTCGCTGACGTTCGGCGGGGCCCTGCCGGAGACGGTGGCCGTGCCCCCCGAGCCGGCCGTACCCGGCTCCTGCGAGCCGTCCGGCTCCGCTTGCGGGGAGGCCGGTGCGGGCAACGCGCCGGCCCTGCTCCTGGGCGAACGCCTGGAACAGACGCGGCGCGGGAAGCTGCTGACCGCCGAGCAGGTGAGGGAGCTTTCGGAGCTCGTCGGGGACGATCAGGTGACGCGTGCCGGGATCGGCCTGGAGCTCGCCGGCCGCCGGCGCGAGAAGGTCGTACCCGGCACGGCCTACGAACAGGCCGAGGCACTGGCGACACTGCTCGCGCAAGTGACGTATCCGGGCATCCGGCCCCGGTTCCGGCCCGTCCTCCAGCGCTCACCCGTCGTCCAGGCGGCGCCGTTCCCGCTGCCGGAACACGTATCGGCCGGGCAGGCCGACCGGCTGGCCGCCGTGCCCGGGCGGGTCCGGGAGCGGCTGGTGGAGCTGTGGCGCAGCGCCCGCGACCGCGACGGGCTGACCGAGGCCGAGATCGACGAGCTGACCGTGCTCTTCGGTCTGCGGGCGCTGGAGCACCTGGAGCTGCACCTCCACCCGGTACGCGCGCTGCGCGAACTCCTCCACCGCAGCGACCGGTTGCTGGCGGCGAAGCTGCGCAGGCTCCAGGTGCTGACGGCGCGCGCCAGGGCGGGCTCGGTGCTCGACGCCGGCATCGCCTGGGAGATCGCGCAGAGCTGGGGCCCCGCCCACGCGGCCGGACTGCGTCCGGACGAGCCGGTGCTCAGGGGCCCGGCCGCAGCCCTCGTCCAGGATCCGCGGGCCGCGCTGCCGGCGGTGACGGCCCTGGACGGCGACGAGGAGTGGACCGCGCGGCGGGACCTGCTCGGATCCGGTCACCGGGACCGGCACTTCGTCGGTGAGCTGGAGGACGACGGGCGGATCGCCCTGCGGTTCGGAGACGGTCGGCACGGCGCGGTGCCGCGCCCCGGCGCCCGCCTGGAGCTGCGCTACCGGCTCGGCGGCGGCACGGCCGGCAACGTCGGTGCGGAGGCCGTCAGCCATCTGGTGCTGCACCGCGACCCGGAGGCCGAGGACGCCGGGGAGGCGCTGCCGGTCGCGGGGGTGCGCAATCCGCTGCCGGCGGTGGGCGGCACGGATCCCGAACCGCTGGAGCAGGTGAGACAGCTGGCGCCGCTCGACCTGAGGCGCACCGTGCGGCGCGCGGTGACCGCGGAGGACTACGCGGCGCTGGCCTCCGCACTGCCGGGGGTGCAGCGGGCCGCCGCGGAGATCCGCTGGACCGGCTCGGTGCAGGAGGCACACGTCGCCGTCGACGCCCTGGGGGCCGGGGATCCGGGGCCCGAGCTGCTCGACTCGGTGGCTTACGCGCTGGAGCGCTACCGGCGGATCGGACACGACCTGGTTGTGGGAGCGGCGAACAGCGTCCCGCTGGACATCGAGCTGTCGGTGTGCGCTGAACCCGGCCACCAGCACGGGCAGATCCTGGCCGAGCTGTACCGGCTGCTCGGCAGCGGACGGCTGCGCGACGGGCGGCCCGGCTTCTTCCACCCCGACGCCCTCGTGTTCGGCGAACCGGTCCGGCTCAGCCGGCTGATGGCCGCCGCGGCGGCCGTGCAGGGGGTGCGGAGCGTCACGGTGACCCGGCTGCGGCGGCTCTTCGACGGGGACGGTACGGCCCTGGAGACGGGAGTGCTGCGGCTCGGCGCGCTGGAGGTCGCACGCTGCGACAACGACCCGGACCGTCCCGACAACGGGCGGCTGACCATCGAACTCGCCGGAGGTACCCGATGATCGGCGCGGGCAGCAGTGGCTGCGGCTGCGGTGGAAACGACGAACGACGGGCACCCGGCGCCCTGTACAACCCGCCGGGGCGCGAGGCACTCGACCACCGGGTGGGGGACTACGGCTCGTTCCTGGCGGCCATGGTGGACCGGCTCGCCTCCCCGGCCTACCCGGCGCTCGGGGGACTGACGGTCCGCACCCCGGACGATCCGGCGATCGGGCTGCTGGACTCCTGGGCCGTCATCGGCGACCTGCTGACGTTCCACTCCGAGCGGATCATGGACGAGGCGTACGTGCGCACCGCCGACGAGCACCGCTCGCTGGCGCTGCTCGGCCGGCTGGTGGGGCACCGTCCGAGGCCGGGCGTCGCCGCCGACACGCATCTCGCGTACACCCTGGACAGGGACCCGCGTGGCGTGGACGTGGAGGTGGTCGTCCCGCGCGGGGCGCGCAGCAACAGCGTTCCCCTGACTTCCGAGGAGGAGTCGCAGGTCTTCGAGACGGACGCCGATCTCGTGGCCCGGGCCTCGTGGAACGAACTGCAGGTGCGCCGGCGCAGGCCGGCGCTGCTGACCGGGCAGGACCTGACCCGGCGCTCCGAGATCCAGGTGTCGGGCACCACGACCGCTCTGCGGGCCGGGGACCGGCTGCTGTTCGTGCTCAAGGGACAGGGCGGTGACGGTGCCCCGGGGCAGCGGCTGCTCCGGACGGTGGCCCGGCTCCGTGTCGACCGTGAGGACGACGTGACGGGGATCGGGCTCCAGCAGTCCGCACCGCCGTCGCTGGGCGAACTGGTGGAGCTGCTGCGTGAGTGGATCACCGAGGACGAGCGCGCGGTCGAGGACGGCGAACCCACGCCCGACAACCCCAACCCGCGTCCGGTCAGCAGGTTCATCGCCGAGTTCGACGCGCAGGTGCTGGCCCCTCTGCGGGCCGGCCTGGACTCCGTCACCTCCCCGGCGGCCCTCGCGGCACGGCTGGCGGAGCCGCACGAGCGGCTGGCCGAGGCACAGGCACTCGCCCGTGCGCACGCCGATGTCGCCGCCTGGTTCGCGGAGTTGGAGGCGATGGTCGGCGAGATCGCCGCGCAGGCCGCTGAGCTGGAGCCCTCCCGGCCCGCGCACGCCACGCCGAGTGCCACCGCATCGGCGTCCGCGGCCCTGCGGGCGCTCGGCGCGGTGCTCCCCGCACTGCGCGGAGAGGACGTGAGGGCGCCCCGTGGCGGGACCCGGCCCGCGCACCCCGGCGCGCCGCCGGCCGCCCCGGGATCCGATCTGGGCGCACAGCTGCTCGCGGTGCTCGACCCCCGGATCGCCGACGGGATGTACCCGGCGTGGCGGCGGTCCGCCCCGACCGCACCGCCGCTCCTGCACGAGGTGCAGGCGATGAGGGTGACGGCCGCCCCGTTCGGGGCGACGGCTCCGATGAGGCCGGTGCAGGACGAGCGCGGGCGCGTGATCAGGCAGGCGGACTGGCCGCTCACCGGCTCGGCCCTGACGACGATGCGGGTGGTGTTCGACACGGCCGGCAAGGTCCCGGTGCGCGCGGAGTTCCAGCACACCGAGACGGGTTCGTCCGTCCAGCACTCGGAGAACCTGCCGTCGGAGGCGACCTTCGACCTGGGTCCCGGCCGGGTCGCGGTCATGACCCGGACCGCGCAGGACCACGATCTGAGCTGGCTGAACCGGCGGCCCGCCGACTCGCAGGAGCCGGGTGTCACCGCCCAGTTGCTCGACGGACTGCCCGAGCGGACCCTGTTCGTGTCCCGGCCCGCGGAAGACGGCCGCGTGCACGTCGCCGTGCACAACGGTGAGCCGAGGAGCTGGCGCCTGGCGCCCGGCGACCACCAGCAGATCAGGCACGAGGGCTACGAGCTGACGGTGCGCTACACGGTCGGCGGCGAACCCGCGAACGTGGTGATCGGCATCGCCACGGTGCCGGAGCCCGCCAACCGCCGGGTGATCGCCCTGGACTCCGTGCAGGACTCGGTCACGGCCGGCAGCTGGATCGTGATCGAGCGTCCCCGCAAGGGCGCGGCGGGACCGGACGGAATCCCGGGCGATCCGGCGCTCAGGTCCGTCACCACCAGGGTCACCTCCCTGCGCACCGCCGTGTACACCGACTTCGGTATCACCGGCCGCGGTACGGAGCTGACCCTGGCCGACCCCTGGCTCGACGAGCACGACGTACTGCTCTCCACCATCCGCGACGCCGTCGTGCACGCGGGCGGGCAGGCGCTGCGCCTCGCGGACGAGCCGCTCGCCGAGGACGTGCACGGCAACGAACTGGAACTGGCCGAGCTGTACGACGGGCTGCGCCCGGGGCGGCGGCTGGTCGTGTCCGGGGAGCGCACCGATGTCCCCGCCGCGCCCGCCACCGAACTGGTGACGATCGCGGGCGTCGAGCAGGTGCTCGACCCGCTGCTGCCCGGCGACCACGTGCACACGAGGCTGACCCTGACCACGGACCTGATCCACCGCTACCGGCGCGCCACCGTACGCGTACGGGGCAATGTCGTGGCGGCCAGTCACGGCGAGAGCAGGGAGGAGCCCATCGGCAACGGGAACGCGGACCTGGCCAATCAGACGTTCGCGCTCTGGCAGGCACCGCTGACCTGGCTGCCCGCCGACAACCCGCTGGGGGCGGCCCCGGTCCTCGACGTACGGGTCGACGGCCTGCTCTGGCACAGGGTGGACAGCCTCGCCGGACGCGGCCCGCGCGAGCGGGTCTACGTCTGCGGTGCGGCGGGCGGCAGGACGACGGTGACCTTCGGCGACGGGGTGCACGGCGCCCGGCTGCCCACCGGCCACGAGAACGTCCGGGCCCGCTACCGCTTCGGCACCGGGCGGGTGGCCGACGTCCGGGCCGACCGCGTCACCCAGGCTGTCACCCGGCCGCTGGGCGTCACCGGGGTCACCAACCCCCTGCCCGCGACGGGCGGCGCGGACGCGGACGGCCCCGGCAGGACCCGGTCCGCGATCCCGCTCGCGGTGTCCGCACTCGACCGGCTGGTGTCGGTCGCCGACTACGAGGACTTCGCCCGCTCCCGCGCCGGGATCGGACAGGCGGCGGCGCGCGAGCTCTTCGACGGCAGGCGGCGGGTGCTGCACGTCACCGTCGCCGGGGTCCAGGACATCCCGATCGCCGGGAACGCCGCGGTGCTCACCGCGCTGCGCTCCTCGCTCGCCCGGTACGGCGACTCCCGCCTGCCGGTACGGGTACAGGTGCGCGAACCGGTGCTGCTCCTCATCGGGGCCAAGGTGAAGGTGGCCAGGGACCACAGCTGGCAGACCGTCGAACCGATGCTGCGCCGGGCCCTGCTCAGCCGGTTCGGCAGCTCCCGGCGCGAGCTGGGCAGCCCCGCACACCTGTCCGACGTGCTGGTGACGGCCCACTCCGTGCCCGGTGTCGAACACGTGGACGTGGACGTCTTCGGCGGAGTGCCGGCTTCCCTCACCCCCGACGGTCTGCCCGCCCTCGCGGACACGCTCGCCGCACCGCGGACGACCGTCCCGGCACGGCTCGCCACGTACGACGAGGACGTGCACCGGGTGACCGCGCCGGAGGGCGAGACGCTCACCTCGGTCGCCGCCCGCCACAGCATCGCGCTCGGCGAACTCCTGCGGCTCAACCCGGACATCACCGGGACCCGGCGTCTGGAGAAGGGACGCGCGGTGTGCGTCTTCCGCGGGATCCGGCCCGCCCAGCTCGTCCTGCTCTCACCGGATGTCCCCGACACGCTGATTCTTGACGAGGTCACCGCATGAACACCCAGGAAGGGAGCGCCACATGAGCAGGGAACCGGACGGCCTCGCGGAGCTGCTCCCGCAGTGGCACAGGCTGCGGGACGCGGAGGGCGGGGAGCCGCTGAGAGCCCTGCTCGCGGTGATCGCCGAGCAGGCCGACCTGGTACGCGACGGAGTCGACCAGAGCTACGAGGACCTGTTCGTGGAGACGGCCGCGCCCTGGGTGCTGCCCTACCTCGGCGACCTCGTCGGCTACCGCCCGCTGCCCGGGTACGAGAGGGTCCGGTCGGCCGGACCGGGCGGACCGGAGGACGGAGAGGCCCGCGCCCGGCTCGCCGAGGCCCTGGCCCCGCGCCGGGACGTGGCTGCCACGGTCGCCAACCGCCGGCGCAAGGGCACCCTCGCCCTGCTGGAGGAGCTGGCCCAGGAGACCGCCGGGTGGCCGGCCAGGGCCGTGGAGTTCTCCCGGCTGGTCTCGCACCAGCAGCCGGTCCGGCTGTACGGGACGGGGGCGGCTGCCACCGACCTGCGCAGACTGGGACGCGGCGGGCAGGCCGACGTACGCGACGGCGCGCGACTGGACCTGGCGGGCGGGCCGTTCGACACGACGGCTCGGTCCGTGGACGTGCGCAGGGCCGGTTCACCACGCCGCAGGGGCGGCCATTCGCCGGCCGGGGCCGGCCTGTTCGTGTGGCGGCTGAAGCCGTACCGGGTGAGCCGGGCACCGGCGTACTGCGTCGACCGCGCCCGCAGCCTGTACACGTTCTCGATCCTCGGCAACGACTCCGCGCTGGTCACCCGCCCCGTACCGGAACCATCCGCCACACACGTCGCGACCATCGACAACGTGCCCGCGGACATCAGCAGGCGGCAGCTCGCCGACCGGCTCGCCGACCACTACGGGCCGGGCAAGAGCTTCACCGTCTGGCGCGACGGGCAGGACGAACCCGTGCCGATGTCGGACATCGTCGTGGCGGACCTGTCCGGCTGGCGCTACCGCCCCAAGCTCGGTCAGGTGGCCGTCGACCCGGTGCTGGGCCGGATCGCCTTCGGGTCCCGCTCGGCGCCCCGGCGCGGTGTCTGGGTCACCTACCACCACGCCTTCGGCGACGACACCGGCGGCGGCGAGTACCCGCGCGAGCGCGTCACCTCGCCCGCCGCCCGGATCTACCGGGTGGGCCCCGGCCAGGCCCACCAGCGGATCATGGGCGCGTACGAGCAGTGGCGCACCGACCGGCGTGCGGGGCACTGCGATGCCGAGGGCGTCATCGAGATCACGCACAGCGGCGCCTACCAGGAGCAGCTCGACTTCGACCTCGGCCGTGGCGACCGCCTGGAGCTGCGGGCGGCCGAGGGCTGCCGCCCGGTGATCCGGCTGCTCGACTGGTACAGCAACCGCCCCGACGCGCTCAACATCCGGGCACAGCAGGACACACGGCACGAGGGTGACGCCCCCCGGATCGTCCTGGACGGGCTTCTGGTCACCGGGCGTGGGCTCCATGTCAGCGGACCCGTCGGCGCGGTCGTGCTGCGCCACTGCACCCTGGTGCCCGGCTGGTCGCTGGAGACGGACTGCGGTCCGCACTCGCCCGAGGAGCCGAGCCTGGTCCTGGACCGGACCACCGCCTGCGTGTCCATCGACCGCAGCATCCTCGGCACCATCGAGGTGATCGGCGATGAGGTGAGCACGGACCCGCTGCCCATCCACATCCGCGACAGCGTCCTGGACGCCACCGGCCACGGTCTCCCGGCCCTGTCCGCCCCCGACTGCCGTCACGCGCACGCCGTGCTGCACGCGCACCGCACGACGGTCATCGGCGAGGTCCACACCCACGCGGTGCGGATCGCGGAGAACAGCGTCTTCACCGGGCGGCTGCGGGTGGCCAGGCGCGGCATCGGGTGCCTGCGGTTCTGCTACGTGCCGCCCGGCTCGCGCACCCCGCGCCGCCACCGCTGCCAGCCGGACCTGGTGGGTGCCGACCGGGCCGGGGAGGTGCGTCCGCTGCTGAGCAGCGAGCGCTACGGCACCCCGGGGTACGGGCGGCTCGCCGACGGCGGACCGTGGCAGATCCGGCGGGGCGCCGACGACGGCTCCGAGATGGGGGTCTTCCACCGGCTGTACGAACCGCAGCGCGAGGACAGCCTGCGGGCCAGGCTCGCCGAGTACACCCCGGCCGGGACGGACGCCGGGATCTTTCCGGTGACCTGACCTGACCTGACCTGACCTGACCTGACCTGACCTGACCTGACCTGACCCGACCCGACCCGACCCGGCCTGGGCCGGCGCGGCCCCGCCGGCCCCGATCTCTTCCGAACCGACGCACTTCCGAGGGGGACCCCTTCCCATGCACGCAGATCTCTCCCGCGACACCTTCCGGCCCGACCGGCACTACGCGGCGGTCCTCGCCCAGCAGGGCCGGGTCCAACTGGACGCCGACGCCAACGAACAGGCCGCGATCCAGCTGCACCGGGCCCGGACCACCACCGCCGACCTGATCGGACAGCACGGCGGCCCGCTCGGCGCGGCCGGATTCGAGGTCGGCTTCCTGGGCGGCAGCCGGGAGCTCGACGACCTCTCGATCGGCGGCGGCCGCTACTACGTCGACGGGATCCTGCTGGACGCGACCCGCCCGGAATCCGGTGTCCCGGCCGAGGAGGACGCCGCCGAGGGCGCGCGGACCCCGGCGACCTGGACCTACTGGGAACAGCCGGACGGCCACCGGGACCCGGAGCGCCCCGGCGACCGGCTGCCCACCCGGTTCCCGTACCTCGCCTGCCTCAAGGTGTGGGAGCGTTCGGTGACCGCGGCCGAGGACCCGCTGCTGCGCGAGGTCGCACTCGGGCCCGCGATGCCCGACACGTCGGCGCGTATCAAGACCGTCTGGCAGGTCCTGCCGCTGCCCGGTTCCCAGCTGGAGCTGGAGGACGGGGCGACCAAGGACCAGGTGCGCGAGGCGTTCGCGCGGTGGTCGGCCGGGCAGGCGCCGACCGCGCGGATGGCGGCGCGCAGCGAGCGTCCGGAGCACGCGGACGAGGACCCCTGCCCGGTGGCGCCGGACGCCCGCTACCGGGGCCCGGAGAACCAGATGTACCGCGTGGAGATCCACGACGGCGGCCCCGCGGAGGACGCGACCTTCAAGTGGTCCCGGGAGAACGGCGCCGTGACCCTTCCGGTCGACGAACTCGACGGAACCTGGGTGGAACTGGCGTCGCTCGGCAACGACGACAAGCTCGGTCCGAACGTCGGTGACCAGGTGGAGTTCGTCGACACCGGCTACACCAGCAGGGGTGAGCCGCTGCCGCTGCTGCGGGTCGAGGAGATCGACCTGCCGGGACGGCGCGTACGGCTCTCGGACGAGCCGCACCCCTCGGTCGGGCGGCTCCCCGGACTCCACCCGTTCCTGAGGCGCTGGGACCAGCGTGCCGGATCCGGCCACGGGGCCGGGAGCGGCCACGCGAAGCAGACGGCCGCGCGGCTGCGGGGCGGCGCGGTCCGGATCGAGGAGGGCTGCTGGCTGAAGCTGGAGGACGGCGTGTCCGTGTACTTCGCGCCGGGCGGGACCTACCGGTCCGGGGACTTCTGGACCGTTCCGGCCCGCACGGCCACGGGCGGTGTCGAGTGGCCGGCGGACGCGGCCCGCCGCCCGCTGTTGCAGTCCCCGAAGGGCATCCGGGTCCACTACGCGCCGCTGGCCTGGGTGCTGGGGGAGGGGTCCGTCGCGGACCTCCGGATGACGTTCGCGCCCCTGGCCGCCGCCGTCCCCGCGGCGGACGAGGAGGAGCTCGCCGCGGAGGCCGAGGCGGAGGCAGAGGCAAAGGCGGCGGAGACCGCCGGTTCGGAGGGCCGGACGGCGGGGCAGGACGACGAGGGACAGCCCGAGAACTGACGCACCACCTGGGTAAAGGAGCACCACGATGGCAACGCCTCTGTCCGCCGACAAACTGCTCAAGGCCCTGCGGGCCGAGGGTCTGCACGTCGTCGAGCACCGGAGCTGGCGCACACACAACCGTAACCACAAGGGTTCCTGGGGCCCTGTCTACGGGGTGATGATCCATCAC
The DNA here is from genome assembly GCF_016804005.1 of Streptomyces pratensis. Classification (GTDB taxonomy): domain Bacteria; phylum Actinomycetota; class Actinomycetes; order Streptomycetales; family Streptomycetaceae; genus Streptomyces; species Streptomyces pratensis_A. The sequence continues at coordinate 2,598,852 of NZ_CP051486.1, forward strand.
ACCGTGACCTCGGGCACCCAGAGCTCCGTGGAGCTCTGCTACAACGGCCATTCGAGCCTGCCGGGCCCCCTGTGCCACGGAGTGATCGCCAAGGACGGCTCGGTCCACCTGGTCGGCCACGGTCGCGCCAACCACGCCGGACTCGGCGACGACGACGTCCTGCGTGCGGTGATCAACGAAACGGCACTGCCCGCCGACAACGAGGCCAACACCGACGGCAACCGCTCCTTCTACGGCTTCGAGTGCGTCAACCTCGGCGACGGGAAGGACCCGTGGCCCGCCGCCCAGCTGGAGGCCATCGAGAAGGCGGCCGCCGCGATCTGCCGGGCGCACGGCTGGAACCAGCGCTCGGTGATCGGTCACAAGGAGTGGCAGCCGGGAAAGATCGACCCGCGCGGGTTCACGATGGACTCGATGCGCGGCAGGGTCGGAACCCGCCTTCGAGGCGAGCCGGACGGTCCGTCGAAGCCGCCCGCCCCCAAACCCCCGGCGAAGTACGAGCCGTTCCCCGGTGCCGCGTACTTCCGGGTGGGGCGGCGCAGCGCCGTCGTCACCGCGATGGGAAAGAGACTCGTGGCCGAGGGCTGCGGAAGGTACGAGGTGGGCCCGGGCCCCGACTGGTCGGAGGCGGACCGCAAGTCCTACGCCGCATGGCAGCGCAAGCTGGGGTACTCGGGGAGCGGGGCGGACGGCATCCCGGGCAAAGCCAGCTGGGACAGACTCAAGGTTCCCAACGTCTGATCCCCCGTCGTGACGCCGGGTGGGCGGCCCTCCTCCCGTCGAGGCCGCCCGCCCGGCCGTACGTCCGCGCGACGCTGCGGGCGGTCACCCCCGCCGCACCCGGCCCACGATCCTTCTGCCGAGTCGCCCGATCGAGCGGGACGGCCTGTTCCACGCGCGGAAGGCGTCGAGGGTGCGACTGCTCCCCTCCTGCTCCACGGCCTGCTCCACCGCGGCGAGACCGTCGGGCGACAGGGCGCGGACCACGGGGCGCAGCACCTCCGCCAGCAGGGCGGTCCTGGTCCGGGTCCAGTCGGTGCCCGCGTGCGGGTGGGCGTTCCACACGGTGAAGCAGTCCGCCACGTAGGCGGGATCCTCCCGCAGCAGCGCCGTGACGTCATCCCGGCGGGCGGCCGCGCCGTACGCGGCGATCAGGGCCTCGTCCTCGCTGTGGACGAACGTGTACAGCTCCTCCTCGGGCCTGCCGGGAGCGAGCAGCCGCTCGGCCAGGGCGCCGAGGGCGTGCTCCAGGGCCAGGGGCCCGGCCTGCTCGGCGCGGCCGCGCAGCGTCCGGACGCGGTCCGTCCAGCCGGGCTCCACCGCCCCGGAGCGCATGTCCCGGGCGAAGTCCAGCAGCATCAGGCAGGCGCGTGCCCGGCCGTCGAGCTCCTGCGGGAAGCCGCGCAGCAGGTCGTGGGCGAGGCCGGGGGCGTCCTCGTCGCCGAGTGGCGCGGCGAGAGCGGCGTCGACGAGGCGCGCCCAGGTGCCGGCCGTCCGGTGGGCGTCCGACGTGGTCTCGCCCAGCAGCGACCGGGCCTCACCCGCCGTCGGGGTGTCCTCGCCCCACACCAGGCCGACAGCGGTCCGCAGCACCATCGGCTCGGCGAACGGGGACATGCCCGCCGCGCGCAGCACCGTGTGCAGCACCTCCACCCGGTCCGCGCCCCGCGCCTTCGCGCCAGGGGCCTCGGCGCACATCCGCAGATGCGGCAGAGTCTGTGTCCCGGTGAACGGCAGGGACACCCGGATCAGCAGCCGTTCCGTGTCCGCGGGGTGGTCCGGAGCGATCCGGTCCAGCTCACCCAGGAGCGCCGTACGCACGTCGAACTGCTCGTCAAGGAGGTCCGGAAGCGCGCGGCACGCGCCCTCCTCCGGGTCGTCGAGCAGGGCGCGGGCGAGCCGGACCACGACTCCGGGAAGCAGCTCGGTGAGGTCGACGCCGAGCAGCCGGGCGATCCGCAGCAGCTGCACGGTCCGTGCGACACCCGGGGACACCCCTGCGGCGAGCTCGGCCAGCAGCTCGGCACCGAGCTCCTCGACCAGCGCCGCGAGCGCCCGTTCCCCCGCGGGCTCGTCGAAAGCCGATCGCGCGGGCGGCTCCAGCGTCACGTCGCCGCCACGCACCGCCTCCGTCACCAGCAGCGCTGCCAGCGGCGCGGTGACGGCGGCGGGGCAGCGGCCGTCGAGCGCCGTCAGCAGCCGGAGCGCCGCGGCGCACTCCGCCGCCGTGCGGTCGTCGGCGGGCGCGGTCAGCGCGTCGGTCAGCTGCCTGGTGCGCTTCTCGTCCAGCGCATAGGGCCGCTCGGCCGCCCAGTCGGCCGCCGCGGCCCGCTCACCGGAACCGAGAGCGATGCCTGCGCCGAGCGCCGTGACGGCGAGGGGCCCGGCGGCGAAGGGCTCGCCCGGCAGGTCCGCCGCCTCCTGGAAGAGCTGGGGCGACCGGCTGCGCCATATCCGGGCGGCGGTCCCCGCCCAGGCGTCGTCCACGGTCCCGGACGGGCGCGGGCCCGACGCGGCGTGCACGCGGAAGCGGGGATCGCGGGCGTCGGGCGCGTCCTCGGGAAGGACACCGATGACCTGGTGCGCGGTGCGGCCCGGATGCCGGGTGTACGTGGTGAAGGTCAGCCGTTCGGCGTGCTCCGGAGGCAGTACGGCGACGGCCAGCGCGACCCAGCGGGCCACGTCCGCGCTCTGCCGCTCCACGAGCACGACCGGGGGCGCGGACGGGTCCTCGCTCACGCGGCGCAGATCGCTCAGTACGGCGGCGAGCCACGGACTGCGGGACACCGCGAAGTCGCCGAGGCCTTCCCGGGTGAGCCCCCGCGAGGGGCCGTGCGCAGTGGACAGCGAGGTCAGGGGATCGGACGGCATGCGGTCCGGTGTCACGGAGAGCCACCCGGCGGCACCCCACGCGGCGACCGGGAGCATCCGGCCCGGTATCGGTGTGCCGGGCGGAAGGTGCACGGCGTGGGCATGGAATCCGCCCGCGCCCGTGGCCACGGTACGGCTGAGCAGATGACTGCCGTCGGAGAGCGCGACGTAGCCGAACGCCACGGGCAGCGCGCGGAGTCGGGCGTCGGAGAGCCGCTCGGGAGTGCCTGCCGGTGCCTCGTACGCCAGAAGCGGTGCGGCCTCGGCGCGCACCGGCCCGGGTATCGCGGCGGAGGCGGCGGTGAACCGGCCGCCGGTCTCCCCGTCGCCGGCCGCGGCGGAGGTGTAGTGCAACTGCGGGAGGCTCATGCGTTGGCCCTCATCGTCCCTGCCACGTGCGTCCCCGTCACGCGCACCGGCCGCCGCTCGCCGCCCTGTCGGTGCGGCCCGGCCCGGCGGAGCGACGACCCCGGCGGGGAGCTTTCCGTAGTCGTGCGGGCGACGCTATCAAGCCCTGACGCCCCGTTGGGCCCCACACCGTACGAGGACGCCCTAGGTTGGGCCCATGGCCGAGTTGACGCTTTCCGCGGGAGTGGTGGAGTACGAGGACACGGGCGGCGACGGGCCCGTGGTGGTCCTCCTGCACGGGGTGGCGATGAACGGTTCGCTGTGGCGCACCGTCGTCCGCGGGCTGCGCCCCGATTTCCGTTGTGTCGTGCCCACGCTGCCGCTGGGCTCCCACCGCAGGCCGATGCGTCCTGACGCCGATCTGACGGTTCTCGGAGTGGCCCACCTGGTGGCGGAGTTCCTGGAGGAGCTGGACCTCCAGGACGTCACCCTGGTGATGAGCGACTGGGGCGGGGCGCAGGCCCTCGTCGCGGAGGGCAGGGACCAGCGGATCGGCAGGCTGGTGATCACGTCCTGCGAGGCGTTCGACAACTACCCGCCCGGCCTGCCCGGCCGCAATCTCGTCACCGCGGCCAGAATGCCCGGCGGGCTGCGGCTCGCCTTCGCCCTGCTGAAGCTGAAGCCCATGCGCAGACTCCCCCTGACCTGGGGGTGGATGAGCAAGCGGCCGGTCCCGCACGACGTCATGGACGAGTGGTTCCGGCCGTTGTGGACCTCCGCCGCGATCCGGCGGGACCTGCGGGCCTACGTGCTGGGGGTACCGCCCGACGAGGAGCTCCTGGCGTGGGCGGAGGCGCTGCGCACGTTCGACCGTCCCGCGCTCGTCGTCTGGGCCGCCGAGGACAAGGTCATGCCGCCCGCCCACGGCCGGAGGCTGGCGGAGATGCTGCCCAAGGGCGAACTCGTGGAGATCGCCGACAGCTTCACCCTCATCCCCGAGGACCAGCCCGAGCTGCTGACCGAGGCCATCAGGACTTTCGTACCGCTGTCGTGACGAAGCCCGGACGGGTGCGGGCGCGCGTCCTCGCGCTCCGGCACCCGGCCGGGCCTGCCGGACGGGTCCTCAGTCCTGCGCGCCCTCCGGTCCGGTGCGACGGCGCATACCGAACCCGGCCAGCAGGGCGCCGACGACGCACAGGACCGCGGTGACGAGCACGGCGGAGTGCACACCGTTCATGAACGCGTTGCCGCTGCCCTCGATCACGGCGGCCTTCAGCTGCGCGGGCATGTCGGCCGACACGGGGGAGACCCCCATGGACACCGCGTCCTTGGCCTCTTCGAAGCCGGCCGCCGTGTTCGCCGGGACCCCGGCTGAGGTCAGCTCGCCTGTGAGGGTCGAGCCCACCTTGCCGCTGATCAGCGACACCAGCACGGAGGTGCCGAGCGCGCCGCCGATCTGCAGCGAGGTGGCCTGAAGACCTCCTGCCACACCCCCGTCCTTCCTCGGCGCGTTGCCGACGATGGCGTCGGAGGACGCGGACATCACCATGCCGACGCCCAGTCCGATGGCGAGGAACGGCGGCCACATCGCGGCGAACGCGGAACCGGCGTCCCAGGTCAGCATCCACAGTGAGGCCGCCGCCTGGAGGACCATGCCGACCGGCATGGTCAGCCGCGGGCCGAAGCGCTGGGTCAGGGCGGCGCCGAGCGGTGCAGCCACCACCGTGGCCAGGCTGAACGGCAGGGTGCGGACACCGGCCTCGACGGGGGAGAAGCCCCGCACGTTCTGCAGGTACAGCATCACGAAGAAGATGACACCGAGCATCACGAAGAAGTTGATCGCGGTGACGATCGTGCCGATGGTCAGCGAACGGTTGCGGAAGAGGCGCATCGGCAGCAGCGGGTGCTCCTGGCGTGTCTCGTACCAGCAGAAGACGGCCAGCACGGCGAGGCCCGCTGCGATCGATCCCAGCGTTCCGCCCGAGGTCCAGCCCCAGGTCTCCCCCTTGACGACGCCGAAGATCAGGGCGACCAGGCCGATGGAGAGCAGGATCACGCCGGGCACGTCGAAGCGGTGGTTCCCGGTGGAGTCCTTGCTCTTCGGAAGGACGAACAGGCTGAAGACCAGCGCGAAGACGCCGATGGGAGCGTTGATGTAGAACACCGACTCCCAGTTGACGTGTTCGATGAGCAGACCGCCGACGATCGGACCGAGCGCGGTGGAGCAGGACGCCACCATGGCCCACAGACCCACGGCCATGCCGAACTTCTGGGGCGGGAACACCGCGCGCAGGAGGCCGAGGGTGTTGGGGATCAGCAGTGCGCCGAAGAGGCCCTGGACGGCACGGAAGGCGATGACGCCCTCGATGGAACCGGAGAGGGCGATCGCGACCGAGGCCAGGGTGAAGCCGACGGTGCCGACCATGTAGACGGTGTGCCGCCCGAGGCGGTCACCGAGCTTGCCGCCGAGTATCAGCAGTGCGGCCATGGCGATCAGATAGGCGTTGGTGACCCATTGCAGGTCGGCGGTGGACGCGTTCAGGTCCCGGCCGATCTCCGGGTTGGCGATCGCGACGACCGAACCGTCGAGGTTGACCATGAAAAGGCCGATGGCGACGGCGATCAGCGTCAGCCAGGGATTGGCGCGCCTGCCCCTGGGCAGGTCGGGTGGACTGCCTTCGGTCAGGGAGGAGGTGTCCACGGTGGTGGAGGACATGCGGAAGCCTTGTCTGTGAAACTTCGGAATGACGAGAAGACGTGCCTCGGCCGCGCCGACAGTGCCGCGGCGGGGGCACATGGCCGCATCCGGACGCAGCCGTGCCCGGCGAACCGGCCGCGGCGGTGCCCGTAGCTCCTGCCGAGGGTGTGCTCGGTGGCGGAGTCAGCCGGCGGGGGAGTGGAGGTGCCCGTTCAATGACGTCAGCGCGCCCAGGGCGGCACCGAGAGCATCCAGCTCTCCCTCGGTGAGGGTGCGCAGCGCGCGTGCCAGGTGGGCTTCCTTGATGCTCCGCGCCTCGGCTAGCCGCTCCCGGGCCGTGGGCGTCGGGTGCAGATGGGCGACCCGCTTGTCGGCCGTGTCCTGCCTGCGCTCCAGCAGCCCCAGGTCGGTCAGCTGGGAGACGAGGGCGCTGACGTTGTTGGGCTTCATCAGCAGGGCTCCGGCCGCCTCGCGGACGGTGATCCCCTCGTGCTCCTCGACGAGGAACAACAGCGCCATCTGGCCGTCGGGGAGCCGGGGATGGGGGAACTCGTGCGCGACCCTCCGCTCCAGACCCCGGTGCAGCGCAGGCAGGGACGCCACGAGCGCGGAGGCTACGTGGGCGAGGTCCTGGCCGGGCGTGGTGGGATCGGGCACGCACGCAGCATAGGTACTGAATAATAGGTATGTCAAAATACCTAAATGGCTCATGATCCCCGCACCGGTCGAGAGTGGTATATGTGCCGAGGAGAGCCCCCGAGGCGCCGCCCAGGCGGTCGAGAGAAGGACCGATGGACAAGCCGACGCACCTGATCGAGTTCTAGACGATGCTGCTCGGCCGGCACCTCCAGCTGAACGCACCCAGGTCCAGGCGGGGCGGCGGTCAACTCGACCGGAGCGCGTACACCCTGCTGAGCCGGATCCGGATGGAGGGGCCGATGTCCATCGGGCAGCTCAGCGACGCCTTCGGTCTCGACGCCTCCACCCTGAACAGGCAGACCGCCGCCATGCTGCGGGCCGGCCTCGTCGAACGCATCCGGGATCCCGGCGGGGGAATCGCCCGCAAGTTCCGCATCACCGATGCGGGTGAACTCGGCCTCGACGCGGAACGCGCGGAGAACATCAGCGGCCTGGAACGGGTCATGGCCGCGTGGTCACCCGGCGAGGTCAGCCTCTTCGCCGCATACCTCAAGCGCCTCAACAGCGACATCGAGAACCTCGACGGCCGGCCCTGGCCACGGCCCTGAGAAGCGGTCCGGGAGCCGCCCCGAGGCGTGCTCCGGGCGCGCCAGAGGGGCGCGGTCCGGGCGGGGCCTGAAGCGGATCTACGGCTGCGCTTAAGAAATCCTCGATGGACCTGGAGCCCCGCGTGCGGCACATTTCTCGGTGGCGGCAGAGAGCGCGGTGACAGGCGTCACGCCCTGTCCCGTCCGCCGCATCCCCCACCGTTCCCGGGCCGCGGGCCGCCTTCGGCATGCCATCGGACCGGGACGTCCGCACGCACCAGGTACAGGGAGCCGCAGCCGTGAAGGCACTCGTGAAGCACAAGGCCGAGCCGGGACTGTGGCTGATGGACGTACCGGAGCCGGAGACCGGCCCCGGGGACGTCCTCATCAAGGTCCTGCGCACCGGTATCTGCGGCACCGACCTCCACATCCGGGACTACGACGGCTGGGCTCAGCAGGCCGTGCGCACCCCGCTCGTCCTGGGCCACGAGTTCGTCGGCGAGGTGGCCGGGACCGGCGCGGACGTCGTCGACATCAAGGTCGGCGACCTGGTCAGCGGCGAGGGCCACCTGGTCTGCGGCAAGTGCCGCAACTGTCTTGCCGGGCGTCGGCACCTGTGCCGCTCCACGCTCGGACTCGGGGTCGGCCGGGACGGGGCGTTCGCCGAGTACCTGGCACTGCCCGCCTCGAACGTCTGGGTGCACAGGGACAAGGTCGACCTGGACGTCGCCGCGATCTTCGACCCGTTCGGCAACGCCGTGCACACCGCCCTCTCCTTCCCGCTGGTCGGTGAGGACGTACTGATCACCGGCGCCGGCCCGATCGGCATCATGGCCGCCGCCGTCGCCCGCCACGCGGGCGCCCGCAACGTCGTCATCACCGACGTCAGCGAGGCCCGGCTCGAACTGGCCAGGAAGGTCGGGGTGAACCTCGCCCTGAACGTCGGCACCGAGACCATCGCCGACGGCCAGCGCCGACTCGGCCTGCGCGAGGGCTTCGACATCGGCCTGGAGATGTCCGGACGCCCCGAGGCCATGCAGGACATGATCGCGAACATGACCCACGGCGGCCGCATCGCGATGCTCGGCCTCCCGTCCGCCGCGTTCCCCGTCGACTGGTCCCGGATCGTCACCTCGATGCTCACCATCAAGGGCATCTACGGCCGCGAGATGTACGAGACCTGGTACGCCATGTCCGTCCTCCTGGAAGGCGGGCTCGACCTGGCCCCCGTGATCACCGGCCGGTACGGCTACCGGGACTTCGAAGCCGCGTTCGACGACGCCGCGAGCGGCCTCGGCGGCAAGGTCCTCCTCGACTGGGCAGCCTGAAGCTCCTCGTACGCACCCGTATCCACCTGGGAGACACCCTTCATGTTCGATTCCGTACGCGACGACCTGCGCACCACCCTCGACGAGATCCGGGAAGCCGGACTCCAGAAGCCCGAGCGGGTCATCGGCACCCCGCAGTCCGCCACCGTCGCAGTCACCTCCGGAGGCCGCGCGGGCGAGGTGCTCAACTTCTGCGCCAACAACTACCTGGGCCTCGCCGACCACCCCGAGGTCGTCGCCGCCGCCCACGACGCGCTGGACCGCTGGGGCTACGGGCTCGCGTCCGTCCGCTTCATCTGCGGCACCCAGGAGGTCCACAAGGAGCTGGAGCAGCGGCTCTCGGCCTTCCTCGGCCAGGAGGACACGATCCTCTACTCCTCCTGCTTCGACGCCAACGGCGGAGTCTTCGAGACCCTCCTCGGCCCCGAGGACGCGGTGATCTCCGACGCCCTCAACCACGCCTCGATCATCGACGGCATCCGCCTCTCCAAGGCGAAGCGCCTCCGCTACGCCAACCGCGACATGGCCGACCTGGAGCGGCAGCTCAAGGAGGCGTCCGGCGCCCGTCGCAAGCTCGTCGTCACCGACGGTGTGTTCTCCATGGACGGCTACGTCGCCCCGCTGGCCGAGATCTGCGACCTCGCCGACCGCTACGGTGCCATGGTCATGGTCGACGACTCCCACGCCGTCGGCTTCGTCGGCCCCGGCGGCCGCGGCACCCCCGAGCTGCACGGGGTCATGGACCGGGTCGACATCATCACCGGCACGCTCGGCAAGGCGCTGGGCGGCGCGTCCGGCGGTTACGTCGCCGCGCGCGCCGAGATCGTCGCGCTGCTGCGCCAGCGCTCGCGCCCGTACCTCTTCTCCAACTCGCTCGCCCCGGTCATCGCCGCCGCGTCCCTCAAGGTCATCGACCTGCTGGAGTCCGCGGGCGACCTGCGCGAGCAGCTGAACGCCAACACCGCGCTCTTCCGCTCCCGGATGACCGAGGAGGGCTTCGACATCCTGCCCGGCGACCACGCCATCGCCCCCGTGATGATCGGGGACGCGGCGGAGGCAGGGCGGATGGCGGAGCTGCTCCTCGAGCGCGGTGTGTACGTGATCGGGTTCTCGTACCCCGTCGTCCCGCAGGGGGCCGCGCGCATCCGCGTCCAGCTCTCCGCCGCGCACTCCACCGACGACGTCAACCGCGCGGTGGACGCGTTCGTCGACGCGCGAGCCGCGCTGGAGGCGTAGGACCGTCCCGCGAGCTGGGACAATGAGCGCATGATCGATGCACGGCGGCTGCGCATCCTCCGTGCGGTGGCCGACCACCGCACGGTGACCGCCGCGGCAGCCGCGCTGTATCTGACGCCGTCGGCGGTCTCCCAGCAGCTCGCCGCCCTGGAGCAGGAGACCGGCCACCGGCTGGTCGAGCGCGGGGCGCGGGGCGCGCGGCTGACCGCGGCGGGCGAGATCCTGCTGACCCACGCCAACGCGGTCCTCGCGCAGCTGGAGCGGGCGGAGGCGGAGCTCGCCGACTACGGCGCCGGCGTCGCGGGGACGGTCACCGTCGCCGCGTTCGCCACGGGCATCGGGCTCGTCCTCGCCCCCGCGATCGCCGAGCTCAACCGCACCGCACCGGGGATCCGGGTCCGGGTGCAGGACGCCGAGGGCGACGCCAGTGTGCCGATGGTGCTGGACCGGCAGGTCGATGTGGCGGTCGCCGTCGAATACAGGGGAGCGCCGGGTGACGACGACAGGCGGCTGACCCGGGTGCCGCTCTACTCCGAGCCTTTTGACGCGGTGCTGCCGGTCGGCCACCGCATGGCGGGCCAGGACCACGTAGCCGTGGCCGACCTCGCGAAGGACACGTGGATCGGTCCGTACCCCGGCAACCCCTGCCACGACGTGGTGGTCCTGGCCTGTGAGTACGCGGGCTTCGAGCCCCTCCTGGAGCACTCTTCGGACGACTTCCACGCCGTGGTCGCCCTGGCCGGGGCAGGTGCCGGGGTGGCGCTGGTGCCGCGCTCGGCGCTGCGGGGCACGGAGCTCGGCGGCGTCGTCGTACGGCCGGTGGAGGGCGTCGCCCCCACCCGGCGGGTCTTCGCCGCCGTACGGCAGGGGGCCGAGGGGCACCCCTTGATCAAGCCGGTCCTGGAAGCGCTGTGCGTGGCGGCGGGCCCCGTGTGACGGCCGGGGCAGGGCGTCACGCGGGCTGCAACAGGTCCCACCGGTTGCCGTAGAGGTCCTCGAACACCGCGACGGAGCCGTACACCTCGTGCCTCGGCTCCTCCAGGAAGCGGACCCCGGCGGCCCGCATCCGCTCGTGGTCACCCGCGAAGTCCTCCGTGTGCAGGAAGAAGCCGACCCGGCCGCCCGTCTGCGCCCCGACGCTCCCGAGCTGGGCCTCGTCCTTGGCGCGCGCCAGGAGCAGCCCGGTGCCCATGGCGCCCCGAGGCCGCACGACGACCCAGCGGGAGCCGTCCCCCCGGTCCGTGTCCTCCACCAGCTCGAATCCGAGTGCGTCGGTGTAGAAGGCGAGTGCCTCGTCGTAGTCGCGGACGACCAGCGTGACCAGAGCGATGTGCGACATGGGGATCCTCGTCCTCGGCGTGCGGACACGGTGTGCGGGATGGGTGTTCGTTATACGTAACACTAACGCGCTCCGGCCCCTCCGGGGACAATGCCCGTCATGGACACGAGCGACTTCGCCGCGCTGACGGACCGCGCCCGCCGCCTCTCCGCCACCGGCGGCCGCCGCATCCTCGGCATCGCGGGGGCGCCGGGCGCCGGAAAGTCCACACTGGCCGCCCGCATCGTCGAAGAACTGGAGGGGCGCGCCGTCCTCGTCCCGATGGACGGCTTCCACCTGGCGGGGGCGGAGCTGGAACGCCTGGGGCGGGCCCACCGCAAGGGCGCCCCCGACACCTTCGACGCCGCCGGATACGCGGCTCTGCTCCGGAGGCTGCGCCACCCCGAAGGCCCGGACCCGGTGTACGCGCCCGCCTTCGACCGGGCGTCGGATGAGCCGGTCGCCGGGTCCGTCCGCGTGCCCCCGGACATCCCGCTCGTCGTGACCGAGGGCAACTACCTGCTGCTCGCGGAGGAGCCCTGGGCACCGGTGCGCGGGCTGCTGGACGAGGTGTGGTTCCTGGACACCGATCCGGCGCTGCGGGTGAGCAGGCTCGTCGACCGGCACGTCCTGTTCGGCAAACCCCGCCCGTACGCCGAGCGCTGGGTCGCAGGGTCGGACGAGCCCAACGCGCGGCTGGTCGAGCGGTACCGCGACCGCGCCGACCTCGTCGTACGTCTCCGCTGAGCCGCACGGACCCGTCGTACGGCCTCGCCCGCGCGCCCCCGGCTCCCGCTCGCGTCCGGCGCGCTCCTGGCTCCCGCTCGCGGCGCGCCCCTGAATCCCGTTCGCGTCCACCGGTGCGGACGGGCAGGATGCCGATAGCCGCGTCGCGCCCCGCCAGGAGGTCCCATGCCCAGCAACGACCAGCCCCTTCCCTTCACCGCCGACGACTACCGGGCCAGGATGACCCGGGCCGCCGAATCCGCCGACGCCGCGGGTCTGGCCGGCGTCCTCGTGGCGCCGGGGCCCGACATGGTCCACCTCACCGGCTACCGGCCGACCGCGGACACCGAACGCCTCACCCTGCTGGTCCTCAGGGCGGGCCAGGACCCCGTCCTCGTCGTCCCCGCCCTCGAGGCGGCGGACGCCGAGCGCGCGGCGGGCGCCCCCGCCCTCACCCTGCGGGACTGGACCGACGCCGCGAACCCGTACACCCTGACCGCCGGACTGCTCCACGCCGAGGGCCGGTTCGGGATCAGCGACAACGCCTGGGCACTGCACCTGCTGGCACTGCACAAGCTCCTGCCCGACACCTCCTACGCCTCGCTCACCGAGGCACTGCCGATGCTGCGCGCCGTCAAGGACGCGGCCGAGCTGGAGCGGCTCGCCGCGGCGGGGGCCGCCGCCGACGCGACGTACGAGCAGATCCTGAAGGTCCGCTTCTCCGGCCGCCGGGAGAGCGACGTGGCCGCCGATCTGGCCGCGCTCCTCACGGAACACGGGCACTCCCAGGTCGACTTCACCGTGGTCGGCTCCGGACCGAACGGCGCGAACCCGCACCACGAGGCGGGGGACCGCACCATCGAGCAGGGCGACATGGTGGTCCTGGACTTCGGCGGGCTGATGCACGGCTACGGATCCGACACCTCCCGCACCGTCCACGTCGGCGTGCCGACCGCAGAGGAGCAGCGGGTCCACGACGTCGTACGGGAGGCGCAGGAGGCGGGCTGCGACGCCGTGCGGCCCGGGGCGGCGTGCCAGGAGGTCGACCGGGCGGCCCGTGCCGTCATCACCGAATTCGGCTACGGCGAACGGTTCATCCACCGCACGGGCCACGGCATCGGCGTCACCACCCATGAACCGCCCTACATGATCGAGGGCGAGGAGCAGCCGCTCGTGCCCGGGATGTGCTTCTCCGTGGAGCCGGGCATCTATCTCCCCGGCCGCTTCGGCGTCCGCATCGAGGACATCGTCACGGTCACGGAGAGCGGGGGCAGGCGGCTGAACACCACCTCTCGCGAACTGGCGGTCGTCGAGTAGGGCCGGCCCCCGCCCTCAGTCCTGCGGCTCGCGGTCGCGGAAGCGGTGCAGCACGTCATAGGGATACGGCAGCGGGCGCTCGCTCGCCGCGTCCAGACGCGCAGCCTGATCAGGCGTCAGCTCCCAGCCGGTGGACCCGAGGCTGTCGGCCAGCTGCCCGGGCGTGCGCGCCCCGACGATCGGCGCGGTGACGCCGGGGCGCCCGAGCAGCCAGCGCAGGGCCACCTGCGCCGGCGTGCGCCCGGCCTCCTCGGCGACCGCGACGACGGCCTCGACGACCCGCCAGGTCTCCTCGTTGTCCCTCTCCCGCCAGGCCTCGCGGCCCAGCTCCCGCTGGTAGCGGGCCTCGCGGGTGCCCGGCTCCGCAGCCGTCATGCCGCGCCGGTACTTACCGGTCAGCCAGCCCCCCTGGAGCGGGCTCCAGGGGATGACGCCGACACCCTCCGCCAGGCTCACGGGGACGAGCTCCCACTCGACCTCACGCGCCAGCAGGTTGTAGAGCGGCTGGAGGCTGACATAGGGCTCCCAGCCGTTGCGGTGCGCCAGGTCCTGGGAGCGCTGGAGCTGGGAGGCGGACAGGTTGCTCGCGCCGAGGTAGCGCACCTTCCCGGCCTTGACCAGCGTGTCGAGCGTGGAGAGCGTCTCCTCCACCGGCGTCGTCGCGTCCCACACATGTGTCTGGTACAGGTCGATGTGGTCCGTGCCGAGCCGCCGCAGGCTCTCCTCGACGGCTCGCACGATGTGCTTGCGGCTCAGGCCGCCCGCGTTCGGCGCGTCGCCCATCGTGCCGAACACCTTTGTGGCAATGACGAGTTCGTCCCTGCGGCGACCCTTCAGCCAGCGGCCGACGATCTCCTCGGAGACCCCCCGGTTGTAGACGTCCGCCGTGTCGATGAACGTCCCGCCCGCCTCCGTGAAGGTGTCGAGGACGCGGTGTGCGTCGGCCTCGTCGGTGTCCTGTCCGAACGTCATGGTGCCGAGGCACAGTTCGCTGACGCGCAGCCCCGAACGTCCCAGGAAACGCTGCTTCATGGATCCCCCTTCGTCTGATCTCCGGAAGTCGTCGAGACCATATGAGTTGAAGTGCACACGATGGCAAGGCCGTTGTTCAGTCGTCGGCGAGCACGACACACGATTCCGGCGGCAGGTGGAGTACTCCGTCGGCGCCGGGGGCCTCGGCCGGCTCCCACGCGGCCAGCACCCTCCCGCCGCCGGCCCGGTGACGGCCGGCGCCCAGCGGGATGGCGGCGGGCTTGCCGGAGAGGTTCACGGCGACCCGCAGATCGCCGCGCCGGTAGGCGATCCAGCGGGCCTCCTCGTCGTACGCCGTCCGCACCGATGCGAGGTCCGGATCGGAGAGGTCCGGCAGGGCGCGGCGCAGGGCGATCAGCTCGCGGTGCCAGACGCGCAGCCTGTCGTGCGGCTCGCGCTCCGGCTCGCTCCAGTCGAGGCAGGAGCGGGCCCGGGTGGCGGGGTCCTGCGGATCGGGGACGTCCTCCTCGGCCCAGCCGTGCGCGGCGAACTCCCGGCGCCTGCCGTCGCGCACGGCGCGGGCGAGCTCCGGATCGGTGTGGTCGGTGAAGAACTGCCATGGGGTGCGGGCGCCCCACTCCTCGCCCATGAAGAGCATCGGGGTGAAAGGCCCGGTGAGCACGAGCGCCGCCGCGCACGCCTGGAGACCGGGGGAGAGCCCGGCGGCGAGCCGGTCGCCCAGGGCACGGTTCCCGATCTGGTCGTGGGTCTGGGCGTAGCCGACGAAACGGTGGGCGGGCGTGCGGGTGGCGTCCACGGGGCGGCCGTGCGCCCGGCCGCGGAAGCTGGAGTACGTACCGTCGTGGAAGAACGCCTTGGTCACCGTCTTGGCGAGGGCGGACAGCGGGGCGGCCGCGAAGTCGGCGTAGTAGCCCTGGGACTCGCCCGTGAGCGCGGTGTGCAGCGCGTGGTGGAAATCGTCGTTCCACTGGGCGTGCAGCCCGATGCCGCCCTCCGCGCGCGGGGTGGTCGTACGCGGGTCGCAGAGGTCGGACTCCGCGATCAGACCGAGCGGCCGGCCGAGCTCCGAGGCGAGCGCGTCGACGGCGGTGGAGAGCTCCTCCAGGAAGGTGAGGGCGCGGCCGTCGGCCAGAGCGTGGACGGCGTCCAGCCGCAGGCCGTCCAGGCGGTAGTCCCGCAGCCAGGCGAGCGCACTGCCCAGCAGGTAGGCGCGCACCTCGTCCGATCCGGGGGCGTCCAGATTGACGGCCGAGCCCCAGGGGGTGTGGTGCGTGTCCGTGAAGTACGGGCCGAAGGCCGGGAGGTAGTTGCCGGAGGGCCCCAGGTGGTTGTGGACCACGTCCAGGACGACGGCGAGACCCAGCCCGTGCGCCGTGTCGACAAAACGCTTCAATCCGTCCGGGCCGCCGTAGGGCTCGTGCACCGCCCAGAGGGACACTCCTTCGTACCCCCACCCGTGGGTTCCCGGGAAGGGGCAGACGGGCATCAGCTCCACATGGGTGATGCCGAGGTCCACGAGGTGGCCGAGCCGCTCGGCGGCCGCGTCGAAGGTGCCCGCCTCCGTGAACGTGCCGACGTGCAGCTCGTACAGCACGGCCCCGGGCAGCCCGAGGCCCGCCCAGGTGGCGTTCCAGGCGTACGCGCCGTGGTCGACGACCGCGCTTTGGCCGTCGGGCCCGTCCGGCTGGCGGCGGGAGCGCGGATCGGGCAGCACGGGCCCGCCGTCGAGGGAGAAGCCGTAACGGTCACCGTCCTCGGCCTCGGCCTCCGCCGTCCACCAGCCCGCGCGCAGCGGGTCGCGCTCCATCGTCAGGCGCCCGCCCGCCGTGCACAGCACGACCGACCCGGCCTCGGGGGCCCACACCTCGAACTGCATCCATCACTCCTCGTCCATGAACCGGATGCCTCGCCGGAGGCCCCATGATCGACGGAATTCGCACGCACGGCCCCGGGACACTGGAGCGAGCCCGTAACTGGCGATTAAGGTCTGGTCCTGATCATTGCCCTACCGGGTTCTGCTCATTCGCATGGAACCCGGGCAGTAATACGAGGTCCCTCCTACGGCTGCTGGAGGCCGAGATGACCGTGCCGACCTTCCCACCCGGTTTCCTGTGGGGCGCCTCCGCCTCCGCCTTCCAGACGGAGGGCGCCTTCGACGCCGACGGCAAAGGGCCCTCCGGCTGGGACGCCTTCGCCGCCCAGCCCGGCCGGATCAAGGACGGCACCGACACCACCCGGGGCACCGGCTTCCACGAGCACTACCGCGAGGACGTCGCCCTGCTCGCCGGACTCGGCGCGGACGCCTTCCGCTTCTCCATCAGCTGGCCCCGGGTCGTGCCCGGCGGCAGCGGCTCGCTCAACCCCGCCGGACTGGACTTCTACGACCGGCTCGTCGACGAGCTCTGCGCCAACGGCATCACCCCGGCCCCGACCCTCTACCACTGGGACACCCCGCTCCCGCTGGACGAGGCGGGCGGCTGGCTCAACCGGGACACCGCCTACCGCTTCGCCGAGTACGCGGGCATGGTCGCCGAACGCCTCGCCGACCGGGTCCCCATGTGGATCACCATCAACGAACCGGCCGAGGTGACGATGCTCGGCTACGCGCTCGGCGAGCACGCCCCCGGCCGGACGCTCCTCTTCGACGCGCTGCCGGCCGCCCACCACCAGCTGCTCGCCCACGGTCTGGCCGTACGGGCGCTGCGCGCCGCCGGCGCCGGCAACATCGGCATCGCGCTCTCGCACACCCCCGTCTGGACCGCGGGTGAGTCCGACGAGGACCGCATGGGAGCGGAGATCTACGACACCCTGACCAACTGGCTGTTCGCCGACCCGGTCCTCACCGGCCGTTACCCCGACGAGGGTTTCGCCGCACTGATGCCGGGGCCGGTCGAGGACGACCTCAAGGTCATCTCCACGCCACTCGACTGGTACGGCGTCAACTACTACAACCCGACCCTCGTCGGCGCCCCCAGGCCCGAAGCGCTCGACTCCTTCTCCGGCTACTCGATGCCCGCCGGGCTCCCCTTCGGAATCAGGGAGATCGAGGGGTACGACACCACCGACTTCGGCTGGCCCGTCGTCCCCCAGGGACTCGCCGAGACGCTCGGTCAGCTGAGGGACCGTTTCGGCGACCGGCTGCCGCCCGTCTACATCACGGAGAACGGCTGCGCGGTCGACGAGCCCGTCGCCGACGGCCGCCGCATCGCCTTCCTGGAAGCACACCTGGAGGCGCTGCGTACGGCCATCGACGCGGGCGTCGACGTGCGCGGCTACTTCACCTGGTCACTGACCGACAACGTCGAGTGGACCGAGGGCGCCAGCAAGCGGTTCGGCCTGGTCCACATCGACTACGAGACCCTGCGCAGGACCCCGAAGGAGTCCTACGCCTGGTACCGCGACGTGATCCGCGCGCAGCGCACCGGCGCCACCCATGAACCGGCGCTCACACAAGGTGAACGCGCTCCTGGGTGATGCGGTGGCCCGCCCTGGCGAACGCGGCGGCCATCGGCACGTTGCCCCGGTCCGTCGCGCCCGCGACGGCCGTGGCGCCCTCACCGGCGAGGAGGCGGGTGCACTCGACGAGCAGATCGTAGCCGTAGCCGTGCCCCCGTGCCTCGGGGACCACGCCGATGAAGCCGATGCACGGGCCACCCGGATTGCGGGCCGGCACGTGGATGCCCGCGAGCGCGCCGTCGGGGGTGTGGGCGAGCTGCCACCAGGAGCGGGGCGAGGGGCACCAGTTGAAGAAGTCGAGCTCCTCCCGGGCGGCCTGTTCCAGGCCGCCCGGACCCTCGATGGCGCGCAGCGCGTGGGCGTCCAGCGTCTCGGAGTGGACCCGGCGCAGCACATCGAGGATCACCGTGTCGTCCGGCTCCTCGCGGAACACCAGCCGTCCGGGCCGCTCGGGCAAGCCGTCCGCGGGTGTCCACTCGTAGCGGTACCGCTCGACCAGCGGCTTCATCCCGGCCGCTTCCGCCGCCGCGATCCGTGCCGAGGCTGCCGCACGCACCTCGGGGACCTCACGCCAGCCCGGCGGCACGATCAGCTCGTACTCGACGGACCACGGGGCACGGCGCAGCAGTTCGGTGGCCGCGGCGTCCTCGCCCTCGGCGAAGTCGAAGTAGTTCAGCAGCACGGGTTCCGTGTCCTCGGGCCCGCCCCACCAGGCGGCCCGGGCGACGACGACGCCGTCGCGCAGGGCGACCCAGGTCCATCCGGGGCGGTACTCACCACCCTCGTGCACGGTGGCGTAGCGGTGGCCGAACGCGGCACGGCCGACGAGAGCGGGGCCCTGCAGGGAGTGGAAGAGATGTACGTCGCTCCTGGTGAGCGGACGGATGACCGGAACGGTCATGGGTGTGTCCTCCGGGACTCGGTGAAAAGAAGCGAGCGCTCCCGGTCAGACCGAGTCCGACACCGTCCTGCGGACGGGGCGGGAGCGCGTGGGCGTGGTGCTGCGGGTGGTGCCGAGGTCACGCACGGTCTCGCCTCCTTCCCTGTCCGGGCGGATGTCCGGGAGCCGAGGTTACGGCCCCCGGCGCATCACGTCCACCGTTTTACGGCTGGTCCCACACCATGTCGAAGGCACGCTCGAAGTTGACGTATCCGAGTCGCTCGAAGGACTTCGCCATCGGGACGTTGCCGAGGTCCGTCGCCGCCCTGATCCGCTCCACGTCCTGTCCGGCGAGCACCCGCGTGCCCTCGGCGAGGATGTCGTCGATGTAGCCGTGCCCGCGGTGCGCCGGCAGCACCCCTATGTAGGAGATCATCGGGTGGTAGTTGTTGCGCGCCGGGATGACGAAGCCGACCGGCTCACCGCCCGGCAGCTCCGCGATCCGCCACCACTCCTGCGGCGTCCGGAGACCGGCGAACTCCTCGTCGTACTGCTTCTCCGCCGCCTCGCGGGCACTCAGCCCGGACGCCAGGTCCGCCTGGCCGTGCGCGTCGAGGGTGCCCTCCATCACCGGGGTCATCAGCGCGACGAGGTCCTCGCGCCCGGTGACCGGCCGGAACACCAGCCGGCCGGTGTCCTCGGGCACCGGTGTGCCCGACCGCCACTCCAGACGCAGCCGCTCGACCAGCATCCGGGCGCCGCTCGCCTCCATGACCCGTATCCGGGCCTCGACGGCATCGCGGGCGACGGGGTCCTCGCGCCAGTCCGGCGGGACGAACCGGCCGTACTCCGGGCGGACGGCCCCGGCGGGTACGACCGAGGCCGTCGCCTTCTCGAGCAGCTCCAGCCCGATCACGCCGCGCTCCGGCTCCGGCAGGGTGTCGTCCAGGTCGAAGAAGTCCAGGAACTGAGGACTGCCGCCTTCCTGCCCCGTCCACCAGGAGAGCCGGCCGACGACTCGCTCGCCGCGCAGGGCCACCCACATCCAGTCGGGGCGACGGCGGCCCGTGGCGAGGTCATCGGCGAGCTCGTGGTCGAGCACGTAGGAAAGACGGCGGAAGAGACCGAGTTCGTCCGCCCCGGTGAGCGGACGGATGGTCAGTTCCGATGGTGCAGGGGTCACGGAGTCTCCTCGACGGGGGTGCCGCGCCCGGTGGCGGCGGCCCGTGACGATAGCAAACGCCCGCAGGTGGGCGGGCGGTATTTCTCCACTGCCACGCAGGTCAGGCAGGACGGAAACGGGCATCGTCTGGACACCTCGGCCCTGTCGGCCCGACAATCGGTACCGTGACGTCCTCCTTCGAGCCCTACACGTATCCCGCGCGGCTCTCGGACGCCGAGCGCGACCGTGTTCTCGGTGTGCTCAGAGACGGCGCCGCACAGGGAAAGCTCTCCCACGACACCTTCCTGCGACGCATGGAACTGGCCCTGACCGCCCGGCGTCCCGAGGAGCTGAAGGCGCTCACCTCGGACCTGGACACGGGCGGGCGCTGGTCCCGTGGCCTGTTCCGCGCGGTGGGCGGGGTCTCCGCCTTCCCCGCCCGGGTGCGCAGGGCGTGGCAGTCCGAGCGGCTGCCCGGACTCATGCTGCCGATGCCGGGGCCGCACCCGCTGCGCATAGGCCGCGACCCTGGCAACGGCCTCCGGCTCAGCCACGAGACGGTGTCACGGATGCACGCGGAACTGACCGCGCACGGCAGCCGGTGGATCCTGAGCGACCTGGGCTCGACGAACGGCACGTGCGTCAACGGCCAGCGGGTCGTCGGCTCCGTCGTGGTGAGCGACGGCGACCAGGTGAGCTTCGGCAGGATGACCTTCCGGCTCACGGCGTCGCTGCCCGTGCCCCCGGCCTGAGGAGGCCGCGTCCGCACCCGCGCGGGTGCGGACGAAGCGCCGTTCCTCATGACCGGGGTCCCGCACGTCGTACGGCTTCGCACCGGGCGGCGCTCCATCAGGCGACGCCGCCGGTCCGGTCACAGCGCCGTTCGCGTCATCCGGTCAGGGAGAACGCCTGGGCGGCGGAACCGTCGCACGGCTGTTGCGAGAGCCTGGCGCCGTTCGCCGTGGACGAGCCCTGCACCGTCAGGCACTTGCCGCTGTGGCGGGCGGTGAAGCGGTACTGCCCCCCGGCGCCGACGGACTCGGGCTTCCACTGCTGGTTGCTTCCGCCTTGGTACGTCCACAGGTGGACCTTGGTGCCGTCGCCGGTGGCCCCCGCACCGCCGTCCACGTCCCATGCCTTGGCGTTGTGCCGGTTGACGACCTGGTAGTTGCCGTCGCCGGTGGGGCGGAACTGCCAGCTCTGGTTGGCACCGGTGCCGCACGCCCATTGCTGGAGCGCGGTGCCGTCGGCTGTGCCCCAGTCCGCGGCGTCCAGGCAGGCACCGCTGTTGCTGTTCCTGACCTGGTACCAGGCGCTCGGGTCGATCGAGCCGGCCGGAGGCTGGGTTCCGGTGCCGTTCCAGACGAAGGTGGCGACCGCGCCGGCGGGCAGGGTGTAGGCGAGGGACCTGCCGTTGTCGGTCAGTGAGATCCGCTGGGCGCCCGCCGCGGTGTTGACCACGTAGGCCGCGCGGCTGCCGTCGGGGTTCTCGAAGACGACGTTCTGCACACCGCCGCCTCCCTGGCTGGTGGAGCCGATGCGGGTGGCTCCGGCCTTGATGAACTTGGTGACGTGGCCGAGGACGTAGTACTCGGCGTTGCGGCTGACGTTGCCGTCCGCGATCTCGACGATGCCGTTGCAGCGGTTGCCACAGCCACCCTGGTGAGGCCCGCCGTTCCGGTCGAGGGCCAGGTTCCAGTTGATGACGGTCTCGCCGCCGTTGCGCATGTTCTGCACGACGAGGTTCTCCGCGTGCCACCGCAGGGTGTCGGCGAAGGTCGTCGCCGGGTCGGCGCTCTCCGTTCCCGAGCACTCGGTGAAGAAGACGCGCTTGCCCGCGTCGACGACCCTCTGCTGGGCGGAGGGAGTCCCGCCGTAACAGTGGAATGCCGCACCGATCACCCGGTTGATGCCCCGGGTTCCGTCGAAGACCTCGACCGGGTAGTTCGGGTGGTCCCAGTTGTGGTCGTAGGCCAGCAGGTTGGTGGGGAGACCGGCAGCGGTGAGGGTGCGGTCGAGGACCTTGAAGAACTCCGCCTGCTGCCCCGACGTCATGGTCATGGAGGGATAACTCGCCGCGAACTCGGGCTCGTTCTGTACGGTCAGATCGGTCAGGGCGATGCCTTCCTGGCCGTACGCCCTGATGGATCTGACCAGGTAGTCGGCGTAGTCCTGGTAGCTCTCGGACTTCAGACTGCCGCCGATGAGCGAGTTGTTGGTCTTCATCCAGGCGGGCGGGGACCAGGGGGAGCCCATGAAGCGAATGGCGGAGTTGATGCCGGTGGCCTGCTTCAGGACCGGGATGATCTCGCTCCTGTCGCGGGCGATGGAGAAGGCGCCACGGGTGTCCTCGTAGCTGTGGAAGCCGCCGGCGGCGTTGAAGTCGGAGTCGCCCAGCGGCTGACGGAGGTAGTTGAGGCCGATGCCGTCGCCGGTGGAGAACAGCGACCTCATCAGCTCGTCGCGCCTGTCCTGCGGAAGGCTGCGGATGAGGTGCGCGGAGGCCCCGGTCACCGAGGCGCCGGCACCGGTGAACCTCTGGCTCCTGCTGCCGCTGTCGACGCGTATGTCGACGGGCTGGGGCGTGGCGGTGAAGGGGACGCTGCCGTCGGCGGCCAGCTTCCTGCTGCCGTCCGGGGTGGTGATCCATACCTGGGCGGTGGGGTCGGCGGCCTGGGCGGCGCCCGCGCCGGTCAGGCCGAAGCCGGCGACGGCCAGGGCCAGGACGGCGCCCGCGGCTCTTGCCGGCCGACGCCGGGTGGGACTGAGTGGTGACATGGTGCGGCTCCTTCGGTTCGTACCTGTCCGGTGGTTCGCCGGCCTCCGCCCTGCCGTGTCGAAGCACGGGGGTCGGCGGCATACCTGAAGGGGTGGTGCACAGGGGGCCGGTGGCCCCTCGGTCTCACTCGGGGCCGGCGTTGGGACGCCGACGCTCAAGTGCCTCTGTGAAAAGCGGAGTTGGTGCGGTGGACGTCGATATGAAAGCACACTCACTGAGTGGTCAGTAAGTGATGTGGGTCACTTGTTCGGTGGCGCGTGCGGAGACCGGAGACCACCAGGGCGAGCGCCACTAGGCTGCGCGGGTGAGTAACCCTTCAGCAGGAACACCCGCCCACAGGACCCGTCCCCGCACCCCGCGCAGCGCGGAGGCCAAGAAGCGGCAGCAGCAGATCCTGCACATCGCGACGGACACCTTCGGCGCCCGCGGCTACAACAACGCCTCGCTCGCCGAGATCGCCGAGCAGGCCGGTCTGACCCAGGCGGGCGTCCTGCACTACTTCCGCTCCAAGGCACTCCTGCTGACCAGCGTCCTGGAGCTGCGCGACCAGACCGACATCGAACAGCTGGGAGCCGACCGCCCCCGAGGCCTCGAATTCCTGCGCCATCTGGTGGACACCGCGCTTCGCAACGCCGAACGGGAAGGCATCGTCCGGCTGTACGCCGTGCTCTCGGCCGAGTCCGTCACCGAGGGCCACCCCGCCCAGACCTACTTCCGCGACCGGTACAGCGGGCTGCGGGCATTCGTCACCGACGCCCTGTGCGAGGCCTGCGACCTTCCGGCCGACCGCGCGGAGCAGGCCGGGACCGCTGCCAACGCCATCATCGCGGTCATGGACGGACTGCAGGTCCAGTGGCTGCTCTCTCCCGATGCCGTGGACATGGCGGCCTCGACCGACCTGGTGGTCAGCTCGCTGCTGGCCACCCTCGCGCCCCACGAGTTCGGCCCCGCCGCGGAGGGCTGACCTGCCTCGCGACGGGCGGATCAACCGCGTTCCGCCCGGCCGGGACGCGAGAAGGGGCCGGCTCGGCCTCTCACCCGCGACCGGCCACCCCTCCCGCTCTCACGAGAAGCGCCACCGGCCGGTCCTCGAAGAGCTGCGCCACGGCGACCGAGGGCCCGGTGAACTCCCGTCCGGGCGACAGGAGATCGGTCCACGGCCCCTCGTCGGGCAGCGGCAGCTCCGTGTCGAGCCAGCCGCCCTCCTCGTCGAGCCGCAGGGACAGCCGGGTCACCGCCGTGACCACCTCGCCGGAACGGCAGAAGGCCAGACAGTGCGCCGCTGCGGGGCCCCGCGCCGGCAGGGGGGCGTAAGTGCCCGACTCGCCGAAGAGCCGCGGGTGTTCCCTGCGAAGGCGCAGCGCGGCCGTGGTCAGCGCGGTCTTCTCGTCGCCGCCTCCGGCCGGCCTGCCGAACGGCCGCCGGTTGTCGGGGTCGACCAGCGCGATGTACTCCCGCTCCGTGCCCTGGTACAGATCGGGGACCCCGGGCATCGTCAGGTGCACCAGCGCGGCGCCCAGCACATTGGCCCGTACGAAGGGGGCGAGGCTCTCCGCGAACCCGGCCATCATCGACCGCGTCCCGCCCGCCTCGCTGCCCGGACCGGCCGCCACGAAGTCGGTCACCGCCCGCTCGTACGCCGGATCCGGCTCGGTCCAGCTGGTGAACAGACCGGCCTCGCGCACGGCCTTCAGCAGCGCGGGCTCCAGCCTGCCCGCCATCTCACCGGAGGGCACTCCCGCGCAGCCGTACGCCGACTGCCAGGCCTGCCAGGCCAGCTGGGGGTCCGGGGCCGGAACGGACGCCGCACGGGTCAGCTGTGCCACCAGGGAGGACCACCGCTCGGGGCACTCGGAAAGGACCGCGATGCGGGCCCGCACGTCCCCGCTGCGCTTGGTGTCGTGAGTGGTGAGGACCGTGCCGGTCGCCGGCCAGTCCCTGGCGACCCGCGCGCAGAAGGCGTGGAACTCCTCCGGGCTCACCGCCGGCCGGCCCGGATCGCCGCCCACCTCGGTCGCCGAGATCAGCGGGACGTAGCGGTAGAACGCGGTGTCCTCCACCGACTTGGCGTGCAGCGCGGACGCCGTCTGCGCGAACCTGGCGCAGAAGGCCGCGTGCTCCGGTCCGTCGCCGAGACGGCCCAGTGCCAGATCCCGCACCACGTCGACGGCCTCCGCCTCCTGGGACACCGAGAACACCGCCTTCGCGTCCCGCACCGCCTCGGCGGGGAGTGTCGACTCGGCGACCTCGGTGAGCGGTCCGCCCGCCGTCACGTACGGCCGGTAGACGGGCACCCGCACCAGCAGCTCGCGCACAGCGGTGCGGAGCGCCCACGGCGCGTGGTCGTGCAGGGCGGGGTCCCCGGCACAGGCCTCGACGGCGAGCCGGGTCAGCCACTCCGTCTCCGCGGCCAGCTCATGGGTGACCACGCGGTACGCCGCACGGCGGACGGTCGCCGTCCAGTAGCCGCCGCGGTCGCCCGGGGGGCCCGCGAAGTCCCGGTAGCGGCCGAGCAGGTCCGCCGCGCCCATCGGGTCGGTGAACAGACCGTCGATCCGGTACAGCGCGTCGTACCCGGTCGTCCCCGCGACCGCCCAGCCGGCCGGCAGCGCCTCGGAACCGGTCAGGATCTTCTCCACCACCGTCCACCGTCCACCCGTGGCGTCGCCGAGCCGCCCCAGATACGCGGCGGGGTCGGCCAGACCGTCCGGGTGATCGACGCGCAGCCCGTCGACGACCCCTTCGCTGACCAGTTCGAGGATCTTGGCGTGGGTGGCGGCGAAGACCTCGGGGTGTTCCACCCGGACACCGATCAGATCGGAGATCGTGAAGAACCGCCGGTAGTTCAGCTCCGTCCTTGCCAGTCGCCACCAGGCGAGCCGGTAGTGCTGGGCGGCCAGCAGCTCGGGCAGCGGGAGGTCCGCCGTGCCCTCACGCAGGGGGAACTCCAGGGCGCCGTAGCGGAGCACGGGTGTGCCGTCGTCCCTGGTGCCCGGCTCGAAGCCGCCGCTCTCCTCGCCGACGCGCCCCGCCAGCACGGGCAGCAGCACCTTCCCGCCGCCCGCCGCCCAGTCGATGTCGAACCAGCGGGCGTACGGGGACTCCGGGCCCTCGCGCAGCACCTCCCACAGCGCCACGTTGTGACGGGGTACGGCGGCCATGTGGTTCGGCACGATGTCCAGGACGATCCCGAGACCGTGGGCGTGTGCCGTGACGGCCAGCTCCCGCAGGCCCTCCTCGCCCCCGAACTCGGCCCGTACCGTGGAGTGGTCGACGACGTCGTAGCCGTGCCCCGAACCGGGCACGGCCTCCAGGACGGGCGACAGGTGCAGATGGGAGACGCCGAGCTCGGCGAGATACGGCACGGCGTCCGCGGCGGCGGCGAACGGGAAGTCCGGTTGGAGCTGCAGCCGGTACGTGGCAGAGGGCGTCATGGACTCGTACGTACCCAGCCGGGCGCCTCTCTCCCACCTTCTCCGCCACCCGGCACCGGCCGGGCGGCCGCCGGCCCGGTGCCGTCACCCCATCGGCCTACGCCGGACGCTTGAGCACGGTCAGACTGCGCCCGACGAGCGTCACCCGTTCACCCGCGGACACCTTGGGCCCCGCACCGGGCGGCACCCCGTCCGGGATCGCCGTGTCCACGACGACCTGCCACTGCCTGCCGTGGTTCATCGGGACGGTGAATTCCAGGCTCTCGGCGGCCGCGTTGAACATGAGCAGGAACGAGTCGTCGGCGATCCGCTCGCCGCGCGGGCCCGGCTCGGAGATCGCGTGACCGTTCAGGAAGACCGTCATGGCCTTGGCGTGCGCCGCCTGCCAGTCCCGCTGGGTCATCTCCTCGCCCCGGGGGGTGAACCACGCGATGTCGGACAGCTCGTCGTGCGTGCCCTCCACCGGCCGGCCGTGGAAGAAGCGTCTGCGCCGGAAGACCGGGTGGTCGCGCCGCAGCCAGACCATCGCCCGGGTGAACTCCAGCAGGCTCGTGTCGGTTCCGACGCCGTCCTCGTCGCCGTCCTCGGCCCGCGAGGCGGCGGCCGGATCCGGCCAGTGCACCCAGGAGAGCTCGTTGTCCTGGCAGTAGCCGTTGTTGTTGCCCCGCTGCGTCCGCGCGAACTCGTCGCCGTGGCTCAGCATGGGGACGCCCTGGGAGAGCATCAGCGTGGCGATGAAGTTGCGCATCTGACGGCTGCGCAGCTCCAGGATCTCCTTGTCCTCGGTCTCCCCCTCCGCCCCGCAGTTCCACGAGCGGTTGTGGCTCTCGCCGTCCCGGTTGCCCTCGCCGTTGGCGTCGTTGCGCTTCTCGTTGTACGAGACCAGGTCGTGCAGGGTGAAACCGTCGTGGCAGGTCGTGAAGTTGATCGAGGCCAGCGGGCGCCGGCCGTCGTCCTGGTAGAGGTCCGACGAGCCCGTGAGGCGCCCGGCGAACTCCGCGAGGGTCCGGGGCTCACCCCGCCACAGATCCCGCACCGTGTCCCGGTACTTGCCGTTCCACTCGGTCCACAGCGGCGGGAAGTTCCCCACCTGGTAGCCGCCCTCGCCCACGTCCCAGGGCTCGGCGATCAGCTTGACCTGGCTCACCACCGGGTCCTGCTGCACGAGGTCGAAGAAGGAGGACAGCCGGTCCACCTCGTGGAACTGCCGCGCGAGGGTCGCGGCCAGGTCGAAGCGGAACCCGTCCACGTGCATCTCGGTCACCCAGTACCGCAGCGAGTCCATGATCAGCTGGAGGACGTGGGGCGACCGCATCAGCAGGGAGTTCCCCGTGCCGGTCGTGTCCATGTAGTACTTCGGGTCGTCGGCCAGCCGGTAGTACGAAGCGTTGTCGAGGCCCCGGAACGAGAGGGTCGGGCCGAGGTGGTTGCCCTCGGCGGTGTGGTTGTACACGACGTCGAGAATCACCTCGATGCCGGCCTGGTGCAGCGCCTTCACCGCCTGCTTGAACTCCAGGACCTGCTCGCCGCGGTCGCCCCAGGAGGCGTACGCGTTGTGCGGGGCGAAGAACCCGATGGTGTTGTAGCCCCAGTAGTTGGCCAGACCGGCGTCGGCGAGACGGTGGTCCTGGACGAACTGGTGCACCGGCATCAGCTCGATCGCGGTGACGCCCAGCTCCGTCAGATGGGCGATGATCTCAGGATGTGCGAGCCCGGCGTAGGTGCCGCGCAGCTCCTCGGGCAGGCCCGGGTGAAGCATCGTCAGGCCCTTGACGTGGGCCTCGTAGATCACCGTGCGGTGGTAGTCCGTGCGCGGGCGGCGGTCGTCGCCCCAGTCGAAGTACGGGTTCACCACGACCGAGCTCATCATGTGCGGAGCCGAGTCGAGGTCGTTGCGCTCGTCCGGTCTGCCGAACGGGTAGCCGTACACCGCCTCGCCCCACTGGATCTTCCCGGAGATCGCACGTGCGTACGGGTCGAGGAGCAGCTTCGCCGAATTGCAGCGCCGCCCGTGCTGCGGCTCGTAGGGCCCGTGCACCCGGAAGCCGTAGCGCTGCCCCGGCATCACTCCAGGCAGATAGGCATGACGGACGAATGCGTCGGTCTCGCGGAGTTCCACCGCCGTTTCTGAACCGTCGTCGTGCAGCAGGCACAACTCGATTCGGTCGGCGGCCTCCGAGAAGACCGCGAAGTTGGTTCCGGCGCCGTCGTACGTGGCACCGAGCGGATACGCGTGTCCCGGCCAGACCTGCATAGATAGGACTCTTCCACTTCTGATCCGGGTGCTGGGGGATTTCGACCCGATACTCCCCGAAAGGCGGCCCCGCACCTAGTACGTCGACCGGTGCGGCAGGGTTCCGTCGTGCGATCCCGTCCGGCCGGTCAACCTGGGACACCTCGGTGTCGCCCGGACAGGGGGCCCGGGCCGCCGGGCAGCTCCTCCGTCCGGTATGCGGCGTGCGAGGGGGTGCGCAATCGCTATGAACCATCTCACTCCACCAGATCTCACCGCAAGGAACGGGCGTCGGACATACGGGAGTTGAGTAAGGAGCCTGTGCATCCGGCTGCACCGGCTCCCGCTACCGGAGTACCCTTCCTTGATCGTTGGTGGGGGAGTGGAAGGCGGTACGCGGGTGAGCTCGGGAGGGTTCGAGCTGCCTCCAGGTGACGCAGGTCACGAGGGGGAGTCGACCGATGCCCCGCCGGGGGCCGTCTCCCTCGCGCAGCCCATGGAGATCGGTGCCGAGCTGGACTGGGGAGCGGACGCCTGGAACGAGGTCCGGACCCGGGCCCAGCGGGCCGGGCGTGCCTACATCTGGCTGAATCTGGTGGAGCAGAGACTGCGTGCCGTGGTCTCCGCCGTGATCCGGCCGATCTACGAGCCGGTGCACGGCGAGGACTGGGTGGTGGCCGCCGCGGGTCCCGCGGGGCAGGAATGGGTGCAGCGCGCCGTCGCCGTCCGGGAGGTCTCGCGCCGCAAGGGCTATCTGCTGGACCCCGCGGACGACAACGTCCTGAGCTTCCTCACGCTGCCTCAGCTGCGCGAGCTGATGGTGCAGCACTGGCCGTGTTTCGAGCCGTACTTCGACGACCGCCGTGAGGTGGAGCTCGCCCTGGACGAGCTGGAGGTGGCCCGGAACGTCGTCTCCCGGAACCGCGCGCTGAACGAGGCGGTCCTGGCGCAGGCCGAACGCGCCTCCGCGCGGCTCCTGGAGATCCTCGGCAGCGGTGCCGCGGTCCCGTCCGCCGACCGGCTGCCCGTGGACGCCGTGGAGGAGCTGGTCGGCGACCGTTACGCCGACGTCGTCTCCGTCCACCCGGACCGGGTGCGGCTGCAGCGGCAGCTGCCCGCCGAGGACCTGTTCGGCGGCGCGCGCCGGCTGGACGCGATCGGCATAGGGCTCAACCTCCTCACCCAGAACTTCTCGGGGCGCCGGCTGGTCCGCCTCGCCGAGTCGGGCTGCCGGGTCCGGCTGCTGTTCATCAATCCGGCGAGCAGCGCGGTGAAGCGCCGGGAGCGCGAACTGGGCCTCAAGAAGGGCGAGCTGAGCCGCTCCGTGGAGATGAACATCCTCCATATGCGCCGGGTCCGCTCCAAGCTGCGCGATCCGGGTGCCTTCCAGATCCACGTCTTCGACGAGACGCCGCGCTTCACGGCCTATCTGGTGGACGGCGACGGGTCCGACGCGGTCGGGGTCGTCCAGCCGTATCTGCGTCGCGCACGCGGCATGGAGGCACCCGTACTGGTGCTGCGCGGCGGGGGGCGTGCGGTGGTCAGGGCGGGGCAGGACAGTGAGCACGGCCTCTTCGAGACCTACCGCGAGGAGTTCGAGTCGGTCTGGACGGACTCCAGGCCCGTCTCCTGACGCCCCCGCCGGCGTTGTCAGTGGTGCGTGCGAAGGTGGTCATCACTTGGGGGAACGCACCACATGAGGAGGTACGGGATGAGCTGGTACCAGGAGTGCCCGGTCGGCTTCGGCCCGGAGACGGGCGGCACGGACCCGCTGGAGGCCCGGACCGTCACCGGCGCGGCGGCCGTCGCGCCGGGGGGTGTCCGATGAGCTGGGTCAGCGGGCCGTTGCTGGCGTTCGACCTGGAGACCACGGGCACGGACGTCGAGACCGACCGCATCGTGACGGCCGCGGTCGTCCGGCTTGAGGCCGACGGATCCGTGTCGGAGGAGCGGACCTGGCTGCTGGATCCCGGTGTGGCGATACCCGAGCAGGCCTCGGCGATCCACGGCATCTCGACGGAGCGTGCCCGCGAGCACGGGTTGCCGGCCGCCTCCGCGGTCGAGGAGATCACACGGGCCGTCGCCGACGGGCTGCGCTCGGGGACGCCGTTGGTGGTGATGAACGCACGCTACGACCTGTCGCTGCTCGACCGCGAGTGCCGGCGCCACGGCGTGGAGTCGGTCAGCGAGCGGCTTGGGAACGCGCCTTCGCCCGTCATCGACCCGCTGGTGATCGACAAGCACGTCGACAGGTACCGGAAGGGGAAGCGCGCCCTCCATGCGCTGTGCGCCTACTACGGGGTGTCGCTCGACGACGCGCACGACGCGAGGGCGGACGCCGTCGCCGCTGCCCGGGTGGTGCGGCGGATGGGGGAGAAGCACCATCCGGTCGGCGTGATGCCGTTGGAGGACCTGCACGGCCTCCAGGTGAACGCGGCGGCGGAGCAGTCGAAGTCCCTGCAGGCCTATCTGCGGCGTACCGCGGATCCCGCTGCGGTCGTCGAGCCGGCCTGGCCGCTCATCCCCCGGCGGCGTGAGCCGGCGGGCGGGAGGGGATGACCGGAGCGGGGGGACCGTCAGTTCGGTGCGGGTGAAGCCGTCTGGTCGGCCTGGAAGTCGTGGTGGATCTGCCTTCCGTCGACGGAGGTGACGGTGACCGTCACACCCAGGGTGCTGCCGTCGTCCGCGGTGAGCGTGCACCGGGTCTCGGTGCCGGCCTTCCCGGCGAGGTCCTCCGGGCACGTGATGTCCGGCTTCGGCCGGCCCGTCGTGGCCGCGAGCTTTGCGGCGAGCGAGGTGGCCGGCTTGTCCGAGGAGAGTTCGGGATCGGACTTTCCGGCGCTGACCGACGCCGAGCAGCCGGTGAGGAGCACGCCGACGGCCACGGCCGCGAAGCTCCACTTCGCTGCGGTCGAGCGGGCTGTGGTCATGGGGCTCCTTTCCGAATGATCAAGACAGTCGCCGGAAGCACACGCGGCACCGTGTTCCGCGGACGTCGCCGAAGGGCGGCGGGCCCGCATCCGGCAGCAGGCGGGAGCAGACCGGGCCGACCCGGGCGGGGACCCGGAGGGACGGGCGTCGTCACGGAAGGCGGGCGGGGCCGCTGGGGCCGGGCGGTGCCGGTGTCCTGCGGGCCTCACAGCTTGCCGAAGATCACTCCGCGCCAGGTCCAGCCCGCGTCGAGGGCGGTGTTCCGCAGGGGTTCGGTCAGCTGCGCGCTGTCGAAGCTGAACGTCTCCGTCGCCTCGAGGCGGCCGCTCTCCCCGCGTTGGAGCGTGTAGCGGCGGGAGACGGTCCGTCCCCCGCCACGCCCGTACTCCGCCGAAGCCTGGAGCCGCGGGGGATTCCCGACGCGGGTGACCTCCCACTGCTCCTCGACGGCACGCACCTCGGGGACCTCCCCGGCCAGGCGCATCCGGATCCGGATGGCGTGCGTCAGCTGCGATCCGATGAAGAAGGTCTGCCAGGCGGGCTCCTCGAGCCGCCACTCCGCCACCAGATCGGCGCCGTGCGCCGCGCCGTCACGGATGACGTACGGGACATCCGGCTGGTCGAGGCTCAGCAGGGCTGTACGCAACTCCTCGGCCGATCGTGGCGCGACCCCGTCCTCGGGGTGCTTGGTTCCGGTCAGCTTGTCGAAGAGTCCCATGAGGTCAACCTAAGAGGGGTCGGATTGCGGGTGCAAGGAAGGCCGTTCAGGCAGGGCGCCTACGGGCCGCGCCGGTGTCCGGGCGGACCGAGCTCACGGAATCCCGGAAGTCCTCCAGGACGTCCTGGTGCTGGGAGGCGGTCACCGTCAGGACCGGACGGATCACCGCCCGCCTGCCCGGATCGTCGACGTCCGGCACGGGCCAGGTGGACCTGCGACTGCACGAGGCCACGGGGCGCGCCCCCGGCGAGGGCCGAGACAGCCAGGGTCTGGGTGAGACCGGGTGCCTCCGGGGAACCGGCCTCGCGACGCTCGGCGACCGCGACCGACGGCACGCACTTCGACGCGCGCTTCCTGTCGCCCGGCGAGCTCCTGCTCGCCGCCCTCTCCGGACCCATGGCAACCCCCGTTGCAATCGCACCTGTTCGGCCTCACGGCCGGGAGGCATGGCACGGAGGGACGTCGCGTGCCGTGGCGGCACCCCCGGCCTCTGCACCGGACCTTCGCGTACGAGGACCGTTCGGGCCGGGAGCGCGACCGGGCGCGGGCCGGTACGCCGGCCACGGGCCGGTGAACCGGCCTGTGGGGAAGGGGCGTTCAGAAGGGGTACCAGCGCACCTCGGGGTCGTCCTGGCGCAGTGACGCCACCCTGCGCCGGAACTCCGCCAGCGCCTTGGGGTTCGCCGGGGCGTGCTGGGAGACCCAGGCGCAGCTCGCCGTCTCGCGGGCACCGCGCAGCACGGCGCAGCCTTCCCAGGTGCGTACGTCCCATCCGTACGCCTCGGTGAACGCGTCGTACGCGGGGGCGGGCAGGCCGTACCGGTCGCGGGAGAGGGCGAGGACCACCAGGTCGTGCTCGCGGAAGTCGGCGGAGAAGGTCTCCAGATCGACCAGCACCGGTCCGTCCGGGCCGACGTGGACATTGCGGGGGAGCGCGTCGCCGTGGATGGGGCCCGGCGTGAGGTGGGGTGCCAGGGCCGCGGCGGCCTTCGCGAAGCCGTCGCGCCGGCCGCGCAGATAGTCCGCGTCGGCCGGATCGATGGCGTCGCCCGCGAGTCCCAGCCAGCGCTCCACCCCGCCGAGCAGCTCACGGCGCGGCAGTGTGAAGCCCTCCGGGGCGGGCAGCGCGTGCACCTGGGCGAGCAGTGGGGCCAGGTCGCGCGGCTCCGACGGGCGCACGGCGTCGGGCAGCCGGTGCCACAGGGTCACCGGGTGACCCTCCACGTGGCGGGCCTGGGGTTCAGCCGCCCGTACGGCGGGTACGCCCGAGGTGGCGAGCCACCGGGCGACGGCCACCTCGCGCTCGGCGCGGTCCCGCAGCTCCGGGTGGTGCGTGGCGTCCCTGCCGATCTTGACCACCAGGTCACCGGCGGCGAACACCGCGTTCTCGCCCAGCGCGAGGAGCTCCGCGCCGCCGGGCAGTCCGGCGGCAGTCAATACCTCGCGCGCGCGCATGTCGTCCATGGCCCGATTTTCTCATCTCCGCAGGCCACCTTGACGAACGGGCGGCCCGTCAGCACGATGACCGTGGCCGCCCGGGCGGCCATACCGGTATGAAACCGATCCAAGGATGCAAAGGGGTCGAATTCATGACACTGGCGACCGCAATGACGCGGTCCGGGCGTAAGCCCCGACAGGGCGGACGGGGTGAGGGCCGCCGAGGGGGCGGTGCCGCCTGGTTCCTGGTGCTGCCCGCGCTGATCCCGATCCTGATCCTCAGCGTCGGCCCTCTGCTGTACGGCATCGTGCTGGCCTTCACCGACGCGCAGTCGGGCCGCACCCGCTCCCCGCAGTGGGTCGGATTCCTCAACTTCCAGGACCTGCTGCACGACACCCTGTTCTGGGATTCCTTCCGGATCGGTCTGCTGTGGGCGGTCGGGGTCACCGTCCCGCAGTTCGTGCTCGCGCTCGGCCTCGCCCTGCTGCTCAACGCGAACCTGCGGATGCGCTGGCTGGCCAGGGCCCTCGCGATCATCCCCTGGGCCATGCCCGAGGTCGTCGTCGGCATCATGTGGCGCCTGGTCTACAACCCCGATGCCGGCATCCTCAACGAGACCATCCGCGATCTCGGGCTCGGTGACGGAAGGGACTGGCTGACCGGGCTCGCCACCGCGCTGCCCGCGGTGATACTCGTCGGCGTCTGGGCCGGAATGCCGCAGACCACGGTGGCGCTGCTGGCCGGGCTGCAGAACACCCCGCACGAACTCCACGAGGCGGCGGCCCTCGACGGGGCCGGTGCCTGGCGCCGGTTCCGGACCGTCACCTGGCCCGCCATCAGACCTGTGGCACTCGCGATCAGCGCGCTCAACTTCATCTGGAACTTCAACTCGTTCGCCCTGGTCTACGTGCTGACCAGCGGCGGACCGGGCGGGCGCACCCGACTGCCCATGCTCTTCGCCTACGAAGAGGCCTTCCGCTACGGACAGTTCGGCTATGCCGCCGCGATGGGATGTGTGATGGTCGCCGTCGTCTCCGTGCTCCTCGCCGTCTACCTCGTCGGCCGGCTCAGGGGAGGAGAGGACGCATGAGCCTGCGAACGGGCAGAACCGCGCGCGCCGGGCAGTACGCCGCCCTGCTGTGCTACCTGGTCTTCCTGGCCTTCCCCTTCCTCTGGCTGATCTCCACCGCCTTCAAACCGGCCCGTGAGCTCGGCTCGCTGCACCCCACGTGGATCCCCGAGGACCCGACGCTGGAGAACTTCCGGCAGGCCTTCGACGAGCAGCCGCTGCTCCGGGCCGCCGCCAACTCGCTCACCGCGGCGGTCTGCGCCGCCCTGATCGCGGTCGTCATCGCCACGCCCATGGCCTATGTGATGGCCCGCCACCGGGGACGGCTCTCCACCGCCGCCACCGGATGGGTCGTGGTCAGTCAGGCGTTCCCCTTCGTCCTGGTGATCATTCCGCTCTTCCTGGTCCTCAAGTACCTGCACCTGATCAA
The DNA here is from genome assembly GCF_016804005.1 of Streptomyces pratensis. Lineage (GTDB taxonomy): Bacteria > Actinomycetota > Actinomycetes > Streptomycetales > Streptomycetaceae > Streptomyces > Streptomyces pratensis_A. The sequence goes on from NZ_CP051486.1 coordinate 2,633,443, forward strand.
CTCGCTGTGGGGGCTGATCCTGGTGTACGTCGTGTGGTCGCTGCCCTTCGCCCTCTGGATGCTGGCCGGTTACGTACGGGCCGTGCCGCCCGAACTGGAGGAGGCCGCCGCCGTCGACGGGGCCGGCAAGGCGCGGATCCTCGTGTCCGTCACCGCGCCGCTGCTGGCCCCCGGGATCGTCGCCACCGCGCTCTTCGCGTTCATCACCGCATGGAACGAGTTCTTCTTCGCGCTCGTCCTGCTCAAGACTCCGGAGAAGCAGACGTTGCCGGTCGTACTCACCCACTTCCTGGGCGCGGAGGGCGTGGCCGACCTCGGGCCGCTCGCCGCAGCCGCGTTCCTCGCCACTCTCCCCTCGCTCGTGCTCTTCGCGATCATCCAGAAGCGCATCACGGGCGGTCTCACGGCCGGGGCGGTGAAGCACTGATGCGCCGCCTGCCCACGCTCGCCGCCGCGGTGACCACCGCGCTCGCCCTGCTGCTGACCGGCTGCTCGGGGGAGGGCGACGACGGCGCCGACGGCACGATCCGGCTCAGCTTCCAGTCGCTGGCCTGGCAGAAGGAGTCCGTCGACGCCAACAAGGAGCTCGTACGGGAGTGGAACGCCGCCCATCCGGACATCCAGGTGGACTACGTCCAGGGCAGCTGGGACAACGTGCACGACCAGCTGCTCACCTCGTTCGAGGGCGGTGAGGCGCCCGACATCATCCACGACGCCTCGGACGATCTCGCGGACTTCGCGTACGGCGGCTACCTCGCCGACCTGCGGGCCCTGCTGCCCGACCGGCTGACCCGGGACATCCCGCGCCGGTCCTGGGACACCACCACCTTCGGCGGCGGGATCTACGGAGTGCCCTTCCTCCAGGAGCCCAAGGTTCTCATCGCGAACACGAGGATCCTCGAATCCTCGGGCGTACGGATCCCTACTCCCGAGAAGCCCTGGAGCTGGCCGGAATTCCGGCAGGTCACCGAGAAGCTGACGAAGAAGGGGACGTACGGGGTCGCCTGGCCGCTCAAGGAACCGGTGTCCGTCACCCTCAACCTCGGTCTCTCCGCCGGCGGGCAGCTCTTCCACCGGGGCGCGGACGGCAAGGTGACCATCCGCTTCGAGGAGGGCGACCGGGTCATGCCCGGCACTGTCCGGGACCAGGTCGGAGCCGACGGCAGCGCGTCGCGTTCGGCGCTCGGCATGGGGGGTTCGGACACGCTCCCCGGCTTCTTCGGCGGCAAGTACGCCATGGTCCCGCTGGGATTCTCCTACCGTCAGCAGGTCGTCGAGCAGGCCCCTGAAGGATTCGACTGGACTGTACTCCCCCCGCCGGCCGGCAGCGGCGGGCTCGCGCAGGGGGTCAGTCCGCAGACCCTCTCGGTCGCCGAGGACAGCCCGCACAAGGAGGAGGCCGTGCAGTTCATCGACTTCCTGCTGCGCCCCGCGAACATGGTGCGGCTGGCCAAGGGCGACTGGATGCTGCCGACCGGCACCGAGGCGCTGGCGGATCCCGCGCTGCACACGGAGGAGAACGGCTGGGCGACGGGCGCAGCTCTCGCCCGTGAGCTGCGCCCCGCCCCCGCACAGTCCGTGCGCGGCTATCCCGAGTGGAAGGACAAGGTCGCCACGCCCGCTCTCCAGGAGTACTACAGCGGGGCCATCGGTACGGGTGAGCTGAAGAAACGCCTGGTCGACGACGGGAACCGGGTCCTGGCCCGCTACCAGCGCTGATCCGGCAGCGCACGGGATCCGAAATTACCTGGACGAGACGTCTCGTCTCGTTTACTGTTGAGGCATGACAACGACCCCGCGCGCCCATGTCGCCATGTTCTCCATCGCCGCCCACGGGCACGTGAACCCGAGTCTCGAAGTGATCCGGGAGCTCGTCGCCCGTGGGTACCGCGTCAGCTACGCCATCCCGGCCTCGTTCGCCGAGAAGGTCGCCGCCACCGGAGCCGAGCCGGTGATCTACACCTCCACGCTGCCCACCGAACCGGAGGACTGGGGCAGTGAACCCATCGACTACATCGAGCCCTTCCTCGAGGACGCCGTCCAGGCGCTCCCTCAGCTCGTCGACGCCTTCGACGGCGACGAGCCGGACCTCGTCCTGCACGACATCACCGCCTACCCGGCCCGCGTCCTCGCCCACCGCTGGGGAGTCCCGGCCGTCCAGCTCTGGCCCAACCTGGTGCCCTGGGAGGGATACGCCGAAGAGGTGGGGGAGCCGATGAACGCCGAGCTGAAGAAGACCGCACAGGGCCGGGCCTACTTCGAGCGCTTCGAGGCCTGGCTCGCGGAGAACGGCCTGGGCGACCTCTCCTCGGACGACTTCGTGGCCCGGCCGCGCCGCGGCCTGGTGCTGATCCCCGAGGTGCTCCAGCCGAACGCCGGCCGTGTCGACCACGACAGGTTCACCTTCGTCGGCGCCTGTCAGGGCGAGCGCGCCGACCAGGGGGAGTGGAAGCGGCCGGACGACGCCGGGAAGGTCCTGCTGGTCTCGCTCGGCTCGGCGTACACCGACGAGCCGGCGTTCTACCGGGAGTGCGTCAAGGCCTTCGGTGATCTGCCCGGCTGGCACGTGGTGCTCCAGACCGGCGCGCACGTCGACCCGTCCGGCCTCGGGGACGTGCCCGGCAACATCGAGGTGCACCCCTGGGTGCCGCAGCTGTCCGTGCTGAGGCAGGCGGACGCGTTCATCACCCATGCGGGCGCGGGAGGCAGCCAGGAAGGGCTCGCCACCGGCACCCCGATGGTGGCCGTCCCGCAGGCCGTCGACCAGTTCGGCAACGCGGACATGCTCCAGGCGCTCGGCGTCGCCACGCACCTGCCGAAGGAGGAGGCCGACGCCGCGTCCCTGCGTGCCGCGGTCCTCGCACTGGTGGACGATCCGGACGTGGCCGCGAGGCTGACCGGGATCCGGGCACGGATGGCCGACGAGGGCGGGACGGCGCGGGCAGCCGACCTCATCGAGGCCGAACTGCCCGCCTGAGAGCGCTGCGAGGAGCTGCTAGCCGCCCCGCGGCCCGTCCGGCTCCTCCGCCCCGGCACCGGCCGACGGGCGCACCGTGAGGGAGGCGAAGCGCGGCCAGCTCCCGTCGGGGTCACCGTTGCGCACGCTGATGGCGATCCCTCCCGTCCCGTCCCCGCCGGTCGCCCGCGCGGTCCGCTCGATCCGCGCCCCGCCGTCGACGGCGACGACCGTCAGATCTCCCTCCACCGTGATCCTGATCCGGTGTTCGGCGGCGTCGGTGAGTTTGCGGCGGCCGATCTCGTGCCACCGGTCACCCCTGCGCTCCAGCACACGGACGTAACTGAAGCTCAGGGCCACCGTGACCGGGTCGAGGCTGCCGTCGCGTACGACCATGCCGACGTTGTTCACCGACTCGCGCAGCCGTTCCACCCGGACGTCGACGGAGTAGCCGGTCCAGTCCGCGGAGCTCGTCCGCCGGTAGGCGGCAGCGGCGTACCCCGTGCGGCCGGGGTGGGGCCCCGCACCGGTGAGCGCCCCAAGGCCCCCGGTGCGCGCACGGTCGTCGCGCCGCCACAACTGCGGCTGGGTGAGCGGAGCGGGGGACCCGGCCGGGGACACCGCCGTCCAGAGGCGCACGGCGGCGAGCAGCTCCGGGACGTCCGTCCCGGCGGTGACCTCCACCCGCTGCACCTCACCGGCAGCGGCCGCCCGGCGCCCGGCCGGCAGCGGGCGGTCGGAGCTGTTGGTCAGGGCGGCCACGAACCGTTCCGCGAGTGCCGCGCGCAGCACACGGTTCGTCGGCAGCGACGAAGCACTCCCGTTCGATTCGGAGAAGGGGTAGGCGAAGAGCCGCGGGGCGGGCAGGCCGTGACGGGTGATGTCGGCGATGGACCGGTCGAGATCGCTCTCGACGCGCCGCCGGTACTCCTCCGCGGTCTCCCGCCGTCCCTCGCCGGGCAGCCACAGCCGGCCGGTGAGGGCGGACGACCGCTTGCCGGCCGCGTCCACCGCCTCCCGCCGGTGCAGGTCGTGGGTGTGGTTCTCGAAGTCCCAGCGTCCCGACCGGGCCATGCGGCCGATCTCGTCCCAGGAGAGGTAGTACGGGCGGTGGCTTCCCACGGCACGCGTGATCAGGAACGCGGCCGCCCGCATGCGGTACTTGGCCAGGATGCGGTCCGCGTGCACCCACAGCCCGTGGGCGCCGTCGTCGAAGGTCAGGAACACCGAGCGTGGTCCCGGCGCCGGGCCTCCGCCCAGATACGCGATGAACTCCTCGCTGCTCAGGGTGCGGTAGCCGGCCTTCGCGAGGGCGCCCAGCTGGGCGTCGAACGCCTCGGGGGTCACCGTGTAGCGGCTGCGGCTGTCCCGGCCGATGTCGTGGTACGCCAGGACGACGGGCGCGGCGCCCTCCGCCCGCCGCTCCGCGGGCGGCCCGGCAGCCGGCGCGGGGGCCCCGGCCCCCGGACCCGGAGGCGCCTCCTGCGCCGTCACCGCCCTGCGGAACTCGGCGTAGCGCCATGCGCCGTAGAAGGGTGCGCAGACCATCGTCAGGGCGAGCAGGCCGAGCAGCGCCCGCCTGGGTGCGGAGTGGGTCACGGGAACGTCCCCCGGGTGAGCACGAGAAGGTACACGGCGATGACGGCGGCGGCGCAGGTCAGCGCGGCCAGCGCCCTGGAGGCCAGACGGCCCAGATCTCTCATGCCGCACCCCTGGACCACACACCGCGCCGGACGGTGAGCAGGGAGTACGGCAGCAGCCAGGCGAGCAGCACCGAGGAGAACAGGCTCATGAGCGGCCGGTAGCGCCAGCGGGTGTCCCCGGGGTGGTCGATCCTGTACGCGAGCCCCCAGACACAGCCCTTGAGGATCACTCCGCAGAAGTAGAGAAGGGTCAGGAAGAGGGCTCCCTGCATCGGCGCCAGGACCAGATGCCGGAACGCCATCACCGGTGCGGCGAGCACCCACAGCACGTGCCCGTAGTAGAGGGCGGCCGGCCCGGGGCCTCGGCGCCACATGAAGGAGCCGGTGAAGAAGAGATTGCGGATGAAGCTCTTCTTCCAGCGGACCTGCTGGCGCAGGAGGGGCCCCAGCCGGGCCGGTACGTCGGTCCACACCTTCGCGGAGCGTACGTATCCGACGCGCCAGCGGCGTTCGGCGAAGTCCTCCTCCACGAACGGGGAACCGGCGTACCGGCGCTTGAGCGCGCGGCCCCTCCACGGCTGCCCGAGGACGTATCCGGTCAGCTGGCGGTCCGTGGCGAAGCGGAAGGGGGCACCCATGAACCGGTCGTCGGCCCACGCCGGAAGGTAGTTGTAGACGGCGTCACGCCGGAACACGGCCAGGGGTCCCGAGACGCAGGACACCGATCCGAAGGACGCCTCCGCCGCCTTGGCGACCCTGAACTGCCCCTCGTACCAGACGTCCTGGGCCCGCGCCAGGAAGCCGGCGTCCGTGTTGAGGGCCCTGCAGTGCCCGCTCACGGCGCCCAGCTCGGGATGGGAGACCAGCGCCCGGACACAGCGGCGCAGGGCGTCGGGGGCGAGGACGCAGTCGGAGTCGGTGAAGGCGATGATCTCGGTGTCCGCGAGCTCGCACGCACGGACCAGCGCGTTCTTCTTGCCCACGTTGGCGTCCAGATGGATGACGGTGATGGCGAGCTCGTCCTCCAGCCGGCGCAGTACGTCGCCCGTGCCGTCCTGCGAGTGGTCGTCCACCACGATGATCCGTACTCCGGGGCAGTCGGAGGCGGCCATGGAGCGGACGCACGCCTCGATACCGTCCACCTCGTCCTTGACGGCGAGCAGGAAGGAGACCATGGGATTCGCGGGCAGCGGCGGGAACGTCTCCCGCGACCCCGGGCGCACCCGCAGTTCCCCCTCCGACGGGTCCTCGTAGCGGCTGTAGGCGATGTAGAGCATGGCGATCGTCCCGGCCAGCACGACGAGCCCGTAGCAGACCGGCAGATTCAGCCGGGGCAGCCGGGCGGCGTGATGGGCCAGGACGATCAGGAGCGGCATCAGGCAGAGCAGGACGAGGAGCCGGCGCACCCCGTGTCCGAGCGCGGGGTCGGTGGGGGTGACACGCTGCCTGAGCGAGCGGAGGCCTCGCGGGCCCGGGACGGGGTCCGGGGCCGGCCCCGTGGGGCGGGCCGGTGGCCGGTGGAGTGCGTTCACCTCGGTGTCCCTTCTGCCGGGGGCTCCGCGTGGCGGCGGCTGCCGGTGTGGTTCCTCGCGGTGAAACCGAAGAAGGCCATCTCGGTGTTGTCGCCGCGCAGCCCGACTCCGCCCGCCGCGGTCAGCCGGCCCGGAGTCCGGTCCTCCGTGTCGAGGACCGTACGTCCGTCGAGCGTCAGCACGATCCGCACCCCGTCCCCCCGGCAGCGGCTCGCGGAGGCGGCCACCTGGTGCCAACGGCCGTAGTCCAGGGCGTGGTCGGCCGTGGCCAGGGTTGTGTAGACACCCTCCTCGCCCACCGGCCTGCCCGGTGTCGGATGTTTGCGTTTGAGGACGACCGTGCCGTCCCTGCGGCGGAAGCTCAGGGCGTAGAGCTCCTGGGCGCTTCGGTACCTGAGCCAGAGGTGTCCGCCGTCCCAGTCGCGCGCGGGGGTGCGACCGGTGGCACCGGGGGGCTTCAGGAACACCCGGCACCGCACCGTGGAGTCGCCGAAGTCCCGGCGGCGGGTGACGAGCCGGAAGACGGACGACCCCGTGTGCGGTCCGGGTCCGGGGCCGGGGGCGTCGCCGTCGGGCACGCCGGTCCATCCGATGGCCCACTGGGCGAACAGGGAGCCGCTGGTGACGACCCAGTCGTGCGAGAGGCGGGCATCGCCGGATTCCGGATGACGGTAGGCGTACTCGTCGGTGACCAGTCCCTCCATCGGGAACTGCGGGAGGAAGGGGGCTTCCGGATCGCCGGCCGGTACGGGTGGTTCCGTGCCCGTCCGGCCCCCTCCGCCGTCCGGCGGGCCGCCCGGGGCCTTGCCGTCCTCGGACCGGACGGCCGCGTCCGGATCCGGCCCGTCCGCGCCGAGTACACCGGTGAGCCCGGCGGCCGGGGTGGCGACGGCGGCGGTGAGCAGCGCGCGCCGGCTCGGCGCGCGGCCCCTCCCGGGGGCGGTCATACGGCGGCCCCGGTGGCGGCCGCGGTCAGGCTATGCGTGACGTCCAGTACGGCGGGGTTGTCGTGCAGCCAGCCCAGGTCCGTTCCCGGGTGCACGGTGTGGACGACGACCAGGTCCCAGTCCAGGGTTCCGGGGGCGTCGACACTGTGCCGTACGACGCCTCGCCGGTCCAGGCGCGGCACCAGGGGGTCGGCGTATTCGACGGTGGCGCCCCAGGCCGTGAGCCGGTCCATGATCTCCAGGGCCGGACTCTCGCGCAGATCCGCCACCCCGGGCTTGTAGGCCAGGCCCAGGATCAGCACCCGGGAACCGGCGGTTCCCAGTCCCCGTGCCGCGAGAGCTTCCCGTGCCTTTCCCGCGACGAGGGCGGGGCGTTGAGAGATCGCCGTCATCGCGGCGTCCACCAGAGGGGACGCGACGTCCCTCGCCCGCAACTGCCACAGCAGGTAGTGCGGGTCGCAGGGGATGCAGTGCCCGCCGACGCCCGCACCCGGATAGAACGGCATGAAGCCGTACGGCTTGGTGGCCGCGGCCTCGATGACGTGGCGGGGTTCCAGCCCGAATTCCACGCAGTCCTCGGCCAGTTCGTTCGCCAGGGCGATGTTGACGGCCCGGAAGGTGTTCTCCCAGAGCTTGCTCATCTCAGCGGCCTCCGGACTGTCCACCCGGTGGACGGAGGGCGCGGTTCCGGCCAGCAGCGAGGCGGCCAGTTCGGTACTCCTGGGGGTGACACCGCCGATCACGCGCGGAGTCCGCTCGGGGGAGTGGTCGGGGTTCCCGGGGTCGATCCGCTCGGGTGCGAACGCCACGAAGACATCGGTGCCGGGCTGCAGCCCTCGTGCCGTGAGCGGCCCGGCGAGTAGGTCACGCGTGGTGCCGACATAGCTGGTCGAGGTGAGGACCAGCAGCTGTCCCGGGGCGGCGTGGGCCACCACCGACGAGCAGGCGGCGGTCAGCGCGCGCAGATCGGGCACGAACCGCTCGTCGACCGGCGTCGGCACACAGATGATCACCGCGTCCGTGCCCGTGACCGCGTCGGGGTCGGCCGTCAGACGGAAGCCGGCGTCATGGAGTGCCGCCGTCAGCCTGTCGTGCTGGGACGGCAGCAGGTCGACCCGCCCGGACCGGATGTCCTCCAGCCGGGACTCGCTGGTGTCCACGCCGACCACCGAGTGGCCGGCCGCGTGGAGGGACAGCGCGGTGGGCAGTCCGACGTAGCCGAGGCCGACGACCGCGACCGTGGCGTGACGCCCGTGCTGTGCCTGTGACGGCAGACTCGCGACCGTCGTGGGCTCCGGGGGTGCGGTGATCGTTCCCGGGGGGCCCTCCCGGCCTGACGCCCCCTCACCCCGGCTCCTCGTACAAGCGGTATGCCACGCGTCCATGGGCGAGGGATGTGGTGTGTTGCTGACGATGTGCACAATCGAAACATGTCATTCCGCTTCGGTCTGCCCTGGCAATTGAGCCGGGCCGTGCGAGTCCGATCGGGTCAAGTTCACCCGTCCGGAAACCGTGTGCGCCCAGATGCCCGGGGTGTGGCGGCAGCCCTGTCCGACTTGCAGGGGAGTGCGCGGGTTTCCTGTGACGGAATCTTGCCGAGTGAGTGACGGCTACATGAAGGTCTTGATCTGGGCGCGTCAATCGAGCAGTGTTTCGAGGCAGCCCCCGGAGATCTTCCGGCCGAGGGCCAATCCCCCCACAAAGAATGACGAGGAGACCCCTCTTCATGGCAATTCACAAGCGCGTACGCTCGGTCAAGCTCACCGCCGCGATAACCGCAGTGGCAGCGGCCGCCGGCGTCACCCTGCTCACCACTCCGTTCGCCGGAGCGGCCCCGGCGCCCGCGATGGGCACCGTCCACGGTGCGGACGCGGCAACGGCCGTCTCCGGCAGCTACATCGTGATGCTGGACCGGAAGGCGGACAAGGCCGACCTGGCCGAGGAGTACGGCGGCACTCTCCAGCGGAACTACAGGTCGGCCATCAACGGCTTCTCCGCCAGCGGGCTTTCGGAGACCGAGGCCAAGCGGCTCGCCGCCGACCCCGCCGTCTCCAAGGTCGTCCAGAACAAGAAGTTCCACATCAACACCACCCAGGACAACCCGCCTTCCTGGGGGCTGGACCGGGTCGACCAGACCGGGACCGCCGGTGACAGCGCCTACACCTACCCCGACGCCGCGGGCGGGGACGTCACGGCGTACGTCATCGACACCGGTGTCCGCGTCACCCACAAGGACTTCGAGGGCCGAGCCACTTCGGGCTTCGACGCCGTGGACGACGACGACGACGCAGACGACGGCAACGGGCACGGCACCCACGTGGCGGGAACCATAGCGGGCGCCGCCCACGGGGTGGCCAAGAAGGCGAAGATCGTGGCCGTCCGTGTCCTGGACGACGCGGGCTCGGGCACGACCGAGCAGGTCGTCGCCGGGATCGACTGGGTCACCGCGAACCACGAGGGCCCGTCCGTCGCCAACATGAGTCTCGGCGGATCCGCGGACCCGGCCCTCGACGCCGCGGTGCAGAAGGCCATCGCCTCGGGTGTGACCTTCGCGGTCGCCGCGGGCAACGAGTCGAGCGACGCGGGCGAGGGCTCCCCCTCGCGCGTTCCCGAGGCCATCACCGTGGCCTCGTCCACGGTGGACGACGAGCAGTCCTCGTTCTCCAACTTCGGCTCGGTCGTGGACATCTACGCTCCCGGCTCGGACATCACCTCGGCGTGGAACGACAGCGACGACGCCACCAGCACCATCTCCGGTACGTCCATGGCCACCCCGCACGTCGTGGGTGCCGCGGCCGTCTACCTCGGCGGACACCCGGAGGCCACCCCTGAGGAGGTCGCCGCGGCGCTCACCGGCGGAGCCACCCCGGACGCAATCTCCAATGCGACCGAGGGCACGGCGAACAAGCTCCTGAAGATCGTGGAGTAGGCAGGGCAGGTCAAGCAGTACGGGCACCAGGCCGCCGCGCCCTCCCCCACGGGGCGCGGCGGCCCTTGCCGGTGGAAAGCTCTAGGGTGGGGAACATGAGCACGATGTACGCGGCGCTGCTGCGGGGGATCAATGTCAGCGGCCGGCGTAAGGTCCCGATGGCGGAACTCCGCGCGCTGCTCGTGGAGCTGGGACACGAGGACGTCGCCACGTATCTGCAGAGCGGCAACGCCGTGTTCCGCAGCGCGTCCGGCGACGCGAGCGCCCTGACCGCCGGGCTGGAGCGGGCGATCGAGGAACGTTTCGGATTTCCGGTCGACTGTCTCGTCCGCCCGGGCGCCTACCTCGCGGGTGTGGCCGACGCCTGCCCGTTCCCGGCCGCCGAGCTGGAGGGCAGGCAACTGCACGTCACGTATTTCGACGAGGCCGTCGACGCCGCCAGGTTCGCCTCGCTCGATGCCGACGCCTTCCGCCCCGAGGAATTCCGGCTGGGCGACCGCGCCCTCTATCTGTACGCCCCCGACGGCCTCGGACGCTCCAAGCTCGCGGTGGCGCTCGGACGGCCTGCCATCACCCGTGGCCTCGTGGCCACCAGCCGCAACTGGAACACCGTGGTCAAGCTTGTGGAGATGACGCGTGACTGATCCGTCGCCGGCCGTGGCCGCAGCCATCGAGGGCGAGCTCCGCCTCCTGGATCCCGTCGTGCGGACCTCCGCGGATGTGCTGGTCACCCTTCTGCACCCCGATTTCAGGGAGATCGGCACCAGCGGCCGGCTCTGGGAGCGGGACACGATCATCGCGATGCTCACGGACCCGGGCGCACCGCGCCCCGGGCCGCTCACCGCGTCCCGTATGCGGGGCGACCAGCTCGCACCGGACCTGGTGCACCTCACCTTCGACACGGAGTCCAAGGGCCTGCGTTCGCACCGCAGCTCGTTGTGGCGGCTGACCGGGAGCGGCTGGCTGCTCTACTTCCACCAGGCCACGCCCTTCATCGACGATCCGTTCGCCGAGGTCTGAGCCGGCTGCCCCCGGCATTCACCCGCAGCACACACCGGAGCGGCGCCGCAAGAGTGCCGCCCCGGTCCGATCTGTGCCCTGAGTCCGGCCGGTTCCCGCCGGAGGGGCGGATTCCGGCCACCGGGAGCGCCCGGGCAAAACGCCGGTAAGCCGTCCGAACGGGCGGTGCCGCGAGAGGCCCGGTCCGGGCTGCGGCCCCCCGTGTGCGGGCGCCTCGCGGGCGGGGGACGGCATGTGTGAACGCGATGCGCGTAGACAGCGGGCGACGTCCGCTCCCCGTTGCGGGCTTTGCAGCAATTCGCCGGCACCGCCCCGTTCGGTGAGCGGACGGCGTTGTTCGGAGGCCATGCGCACGCATGGCGGAGTTCACGCTCCGTTGTCCGCGGTGGTCCGGAAGAGGACCTTGTCACCCGTTCAAGTGGAGTCAAGGATTCGAGGCGTGCGGTTGGCAGGTCCACGACTAGCACCCAACGGTCGTGGACAGCCGTACACCCTCGGTCCGCCCACCCAGCGGACCGGACACCCCCCAAAGACGGAGGATCCTGTGACCTTCAAGCGCTTCGCCTCTCTCGGCTCGATCTCCAGACGTGCTCGCCTCATCGCCGCGACCTCAGGTCTGGTCACCGCCGTGGCGCTTGCGGCACCCACCGCGGTCGCTCAGGCGGCCCCGGACACCACCGTGACGAAGGCCGAACTGGCCGAGGCCAGTTCGGCCGTGCACGGTGCCGACATCGCCGGCACCGCCTGGTACACCGAAGCGAGCACCGGCAAGGTCGTCGTCACCGTCGACAGCACGGTCACCGCCGCCGAGATCGCCAAGATCGAGAAGTCGGTCACCGACTCGGGCGCGAAGGCCGACATCAACCGCACCCCGGGCACGTTCAACAAGCTCATAGCGGGCGGCCAGGCCATCTACGCCGGCGGCGGGCGCTGTTCCCTCGGCTTCAACGTCCGCAGCGGAAGCACCTACTACGCGCTGACCGCCGGGCACTGCACCGAGATCGGCAGCACCTGGTACACCAACTCCGGTCAGAGCTCCACCCTCGGCACCAGGACCGGCTCCAGCTTCCCCGTCAACGACTACGGGATCATCCGGCACGCCAGCTCCGCCGCCGCGGACGGCCGGGTCTACCTCTACAACGGCAGCTACCAGGACATCACCTCCGCGGCGAACGCCCGCGTGGGCCAGGCCGTCAAGCGCAGCGGCTCCACCACCGGCGTCCACAGCGGCACCGTCACCGGCCTCAACGCCACGGTGAACTACGGCGGCGGCGACGTCGTCTACGGCATGATCCAGACCAACGTCTGCGCCGAGCCCGGCGACAGCGGCGGTTCGCTCTTCGCCGGCACCACGGCCCTCGGCCTCACCTCGGGCGGCAGCGGCAACTGCAGCTCGGGCGGCACCACGTTCTTCCAGCCCGTCACCGAGGCGCTGAGCGCCTACGGCGTCAGCGTCTTCTAGGCATCACGCACCTCACCCGCCGACGGGCCGCGCTCTCCGAGCGCGGCCCGTTGCCGTATCCGCTCGACCCGTTCGACGGGTCCGAGCGCTCCGGGGGGTCGTCCTGGCAGAGTCTCAGCCGTGGCACGGGCACCGTCGAGGCCGACCACCTCGACGGTGAGATCGCCCTGCTCGGCCGGCTGCACGGCATCCCGACACCCGTCGACGACGTACTGCGGCGCACCGCGAACACCTTCGCCCGGGAGCGAAGCGCCGCCGGGTCGATGGCGGTGGCCGAGCTCACCGCCCCGGCCGGCACGGACTCCTGAGCGCCCCCACTCCCACTCCCGCTGTCGCATTTCTTCAAGACCGGCTGCCCGGGTGGCGCGCAGGATGAGCGCATGAATGACGCGTACGGACACATGGCCGAGTGTGCTGCTGAATCCGCCCGGGTCGCCCGGGGCGCCGGAGCCGTGCCGCCGGTCTCCACGCCGACTCCCTGCCACGGCTGGGACCTGCGGGAGCTGATCAACCACTGGGTGCTGTACAGCGCGCACGGGCTGGAGCACCGCGCGCTGCGCACGCCCATCCCCGACGAACTGACGGCCCGTGACTTCACGGCCGACACCGACTGGCCGGAGCGCTACGCCGCCCAGCTGGAGCGGGCGGTCGCCGCATGGTCGGACCCCGCGGTCGGTGAAGGTGTCATCGACACAGGGCACGGCTCCACCCCCGCTCCGGACATCGCCAGGATGCTCATCATGGAGACCGCGCTGCACGGCTGGGACGTGGCCCGGACGACGGGGCAGGAATACCGGCTCTCCGGCCCGGCGGCGGCCTTCCTCCTGGAATCGGTCGAGGGGACGGCCGAGCTCTACCGGCGGCACGACGGCTTCGCCGGCGAAGTCGTCCTGCCCGGCGAGGCGTCCGACTTCGAGCGTGCCCTGGCCCTCAGTGGCCGGGACCCGCGCACGGCCTGACGCGGCCTGGCGCGGCCCGAGGGAGGCGGTGGCCCACCGGACCGGCGGCCGAATGGCCCATATCCGCGGGCCACGGCCTCTCTAGGCTCCTCTCATGAGCACCCACGTGAACAAGACGGCGGGGAGAACGGCCGTCGACTTCTACTTCGACCCGGCCTGTCCGTTCGCCTGGATCGCCTCCCGCTGGATGCTGGAGGTGGAGCGGGAGCGCGACATCGAACTCCGCTTCCACGTCATGAGCCTCCACCTGCACAACACCGGCAACGAGCTTCCGGGCTGGTACCGCGAACTGGTCGACAGGTCGATCGGGCCGGTCCGGGTCGCCGCCGCCGTGGCGGCGGACCACGGGCCGGGCGTCCTCAGGGACCTCTACACCGCCCTCGGCACCCGCATCCACCGGGAGAAGAACGAGGACTTCGACGCCGTCGTCGTCGAGTCGCTCGCCGAACTGGGCCTGTCCGCCGGTCTGGCGGAGGCCGCGCACACGGACGGCTTCGACGAGGCCGTACGGCTGAGCCACGACCGGGGGAAGGACCCGGCGGCCGGCTCCTACGTCGGCACCCCGACGATCCATGTGGACGGCACCGTCTGGTTCGGGCCGGTGCTGAACTCCGTTCCGCTGGGCGAGGAGGCGGCACGGCTCTTCGACAGCTTCCGGGTCCTGGCCGGGCACCCGGACTTCTTCGAGCTCAAGCGCGAACGGACCGGCAGCCTCGACGTCGGCTAGGCGCTCAGCCGCGTCGCCCTGTCGGCCGGGACGCGCGCCTCGTCGTACCGGGCCAGCAGCAGCCTGGCGAGCGCGGGGGAGGGCCCCAGGACACCGGCCAGCACATCGGCCCCGGCCTCGTCGGCGCCCGCTGCGATCCGGTCGGGGAGCCGGCCGGGGGCGATGACGTACGGGGCCACCGCCACCCTCCGTACGCCGTCGGCCCGCAGGGAGCGCACCACGTCCGCGGTGCGGGGAAGGGATGCGGAGGCGAACGCAGGCCGCACGGCGCACCAACCGGTGTGCCGCAGCTCCCGCGCGATTTCAGCGATCACTGCGATCGCCTCCGGGTCCGTGGAGCCCGCCGCGGCCAGGACCAGCCCGGTCGAGCTCTTGTCGCCGGGGGACACCCCGGCCTCACGCAGCCGCTGTTCCACAGCCGTGTTCAGCAGCGGGGACGGGCCCAGGACGTCCGCCTGGGTGATCCGCAGCCCCGGGAGCCGCGAGCGGGCCTCGCGCAGTACCGAAGGGATGTCCGACTTGGCGTGGAAGGCCCGGGTCAGCAGCAGGGGCAGTGCGACCACCTCGTCCGCCCCCTCCGCGGCCAGGCGCTCCAGCACCCGGGGCACGGAAGGGGCGTTGAACTCCAGGAAGCCCGTCTCCACGCGCAGCCCGGTCCGCAGCGACCGGACCCGCGCGGTGAGCGCGTGCACGGTCGCCGCGTGCCGCGGGTCGCGGCTGCCGTGGGCGATGACGAGGAGAACCGGGGCGGTCATGGGGACTCAGCTCTTGACGAGGAGACCGCGGCTGCGCAGCACCCGCCGCTCCAGCGGGCTGAAGATCAGCAGGTCGATCGCGATGCCGACGAACAGGATGAGGAGGATCGCCAGGAAGATCCCCGGCATGTCGAAGTTGTTCCTGCCGTTCTCCAGCAACTGGCCGAGTCCCAGGCCCAGGTCGGGCGAGGAAGCGATGATCTCGGCGGCCATGAGCGAACGCCAGGAGAACGCCCAGCCCTGCTTGAGCCCCGCCAGATAACCGGGCAGCGCCGCCGGCAGGACGATGTGGATCGTCCCGCGCAGGCCGGTGGCGCCGATCGTGCGGCCCGCCCGCAGGAACAGCGGCGGAACCTGGTCGACGCCGGACACCAGTCCGTTGGCCACGGAGGGGACCGCGCCCAGCAGGATCACCGCGTACATCGTCTTGTCGTCGAGGCCGAGCCAGATGATGGCCGGTGCCACCCACGCCACGGACGGCAGGGACTGCAGCCCCGACAGGATCGGGCCGATCGCCGCCCGGACGACCTTCACCCGCGCCACCAGCAGCCCCAGCGGGGTGCCGATCGCCACGGCCATCACGAAGCCCAGCAGACCGCGCGACACACTGGTCCAGATGACCTCCAGCAGGGTGCCCTGCACCCACATGTCGGTCAGGCTGTCCCAGACCGCAGCGGGCGGCGGCAGCTTGTAGTCGTCGGTGACCTTCGCCCAGACCAGCAGCTGCCAGACGAGGACCACCAGGACGACCGCGATGACCGGCGGCAGAACCTTGTTGAGGAGGATCTCGCGGGCCGGGGTCCGGCGCACCTGTACGGCGTCGAGCGCGTCCAGACCCGCCTCGAGCCCCGCCAGGTCGTCGGCCTTCGTTTCAGTGCTGGCCATGTCGGCGGATCTCCCCACGCAGTTGTTCGGTGATCTCGACGGACAGCTCCGCCACGGCGGTGTCCTCGATGCGGCGAGGCTGCTCGATGTCGACCTTCCACTCCCGGGCGATCCGGCCGGGTCGCGACGACAGCAGGATGACGCGCTGGGCGAGCCGCACCGCCTCGCGCACGTTGTGGGTGACGAAGAGGACGGAGGCGTTCGTCTCCCGCCAGATCCGGGTCAGTTCGTCGTGCAGCACATCCCGGGTGATGGCGTCGAGCGCGGCGAACGGCTCGTCCATCAGCAGGAGCTGGCTGTCCTGGGCGAGCGCCCGGGCCATCGCGACCCGCTGGCGCATCCCGCCCGAGAGTTCGTGCACCCGCTTCCCGTACGCCCCTCCGAGGCGCACGAGTTCGAGCAGCCGTTCCGCCTCCGGGCGGCGGTCCGACTTGGGCACCCCGCGCAGCCGCAGGGCCAGTTCGATGTTCTTGCCCGCGGTCAGCCACGGGAAGAGAGCGTGCTCCTGGAACATCAGGGCCGGCCGCCCGCCGGGGGTCTCGATGGACCCCGCGGTCGGTCGGTCGAGTCCGGCCACCAGGTTGAGCAGGGTCGACTTGCCGCACCCGGATGCTCCCAGGAGGGTGACGAACTCGCCCGGAGCGACATCGAGCGTGATGTCGTCCAGGACGAGCTGCTGCCCCGTGGGTCCGGAGAAGGACTTGGAGACGTGTCGGATACGAGCGGCGTGCTCGACCTCTGCACGGTCCTCGGCCTTGGTGAGGGTGGTGGTCGCCATGGTCGTCACCTCCTGGGAATCTTCAGATCCTGGTGCGGTCGGGTGGGCTACTTGACGCCGAGACCGGCGTCGGCGACCTCGGGCTGTCCTGCGGCCTTGAGGATCTTGTTCAGCGGCTTCAGGTCGTAGATGCCGTTGAGGTCCGGCTTCTCCAGCAGACCGGCACCGACCGCGTGGTCCGCCTGCGCCTGGAGCGTGGCGGCCAGCGGGTCATCGGTGATCTGGATGGACTCCCACGCCGGGTCGAGGACCTCGGCGGGCAGCGCCTTGCCGCTCAGCTTCTCCAGCGCCGAGTTGGCCGAGGCCTTCGCCTTGTCCGGGTTGGCGTTGATCCACTTGTTGGTGTTCACCGTGCCCCGCAGCACCGCGTCCACGACGTCCGGGTGCTCGGAGAGGAACTTCTGCGACACGATGATGTTGGTGATGACGAACTTGTCGTCCGGCCACAGCGTCGACTCGTCCAGCAGGACCTTGCCACCCTCGGCGACCAGCTTGGAAGCGGTCGGCTCCGGGACCCAGGCGCCGTCCAGGGAACCTGCCTTGAAGGCGTCCGGCGTCACCTTGTTGTCCGAACGGACAACGGAGACGTCGCCCTTGCCGCTCTGGGCGTCGACCTTCCAGCCCTTCTCGGAGATCCAGTGGAGGAACGCCACGTCCTGCGTGTTGCCGAGCTGCGGGGTGGCGATCTTCTTGCCCTTGAGGTCGTCCAGGGTCTTGATCTTGTCCGGGTTCACGACGAGCTTCACGCCGCCGGAGGCCGAGCCGCCGACGATCCGCAGGCTCTGGCCCTTGGACTTGCTGTAGCCGTTGATCGAGGGGGAGGGGCCGATGAAGCCGATGTCGATCGAACCCGCGTTGAGCGCCTCGATCTCGGAGGGGCCGGCGTTGAACGTCGAGGGCTTGACCGTCGTGCCGCCCAGCTCCTTGGCGATGATGCCTTCCTGGATACCGACCAGCGCGGTGGCGTGCGTGAGGTTCGGGAAGTACCCGATCTTCACGGTGTCCGTGGAGAGCTTCTTCCCGCCGGCGGAGACGTTCGACTGCGCGTCGTCGTCCTTGGCCTCGGAGCCGTAGCCGCAGGCGGTGGCCGCCACGGCGAGCAGCGACGATGCGGCGGCAGCGGCGAGGCCGCGGCGGAGGGTGGTACGGGTGGCACGCACGGGAGGTTTTCCTCTCGTAGGCCCGGTGCTCACGTCCTCCCGGAGTCGGGTGGCGTGGCCGGGCGGTCGGCAGGTCTTCGTCTGAACTGGCGGTGCGGGTGGTACGGGCGGGCGCGCAGGCAGTGCGCGTACGTCATCACGCACATCGCCCGACCCCGCCCTGGCCGCTGCCGAGGGCGCCGCTGCCGACACGGCCGCCCTCCTTCGCGAAGGTCGAGAAGAAATCGGTGATCATCAGAAGTCCCACTCCGCGTCCTCGGCGGAGGTGTCCGCGTCCGCGTCGGCCTCGGCGGCGAACGAGGCACCCGCCATGCCGGCCGTGAGGGTCGTGCCGTCGGCGGGGTCGATCAGCAGGAACGAACCCGTGCGCCGCGAGGCCGCGTACGTGTCGAGAGCGAGGGGCTCTGCGGTACGGACGACGACCCGGCCGATGTCGTTGGCCACCAGCTGCCCGGGGTCCGGGTGCTGGGAGAGGTCGTCCAGTGTGAGCCGCGAGGGGATGTCCTTGACGATCGCCTTGACCGTGCGGGTGGTGTGCTTGAGCAGCACCCGCTGGCCCACCGTGAGCGGCTGGTCGGCCACGTGGCAGACGGTCGCCTCGACGTCCTGCGTGATGGTGGGGGCGTCGTCCGCGGGGGCGATCAGGTCGCCGCGCGAGATGTCGATGTCGTCGGCCAGGCGGATCGTCACCGACTGCGGGGCCCAGGCGATGTCGACGCTCTCACCGAGCGCGTCTATCCCCTCGATCGTCGTGGTGCGTCCGGAAGGGAGCACGGAGACGGTCTCGCCGACCCGGAAGACCCCGGCGGCGATCTGGCCGGCGTACCCCCGGTAGTCGGGATGCTCGGCGCTCTGCGGGCGGATCACGTACTGCACCGGGAAGCGTGCGTGGCAGGCGGTCAGATCGTGGCTGACCGGCACCGTCTCCAGGTGTTCCAGGACCGTCGGGCCGCCGTACCAGTCCATGTGGGCGGACGGCTCCACGACGTTGTCGCCGGCCAGCGCGGAGATCGGGATCGCGGTGATCTCCGGGACGCCGAGCGAGGCGGCGTACGCGGTGAACTCCTCGGCTATGGAGGCGAACACGGGCTCCGCGTAGTCCACGAGGTCCATCTTGTTCACGGCGAGGACCACATGGGGGACGCGCAGGAGGGCGGCGACCGCGGCGTGGCGGCGGGTCTGCTCGACCACGCCGTTGCGGGCGTCGACGAGGACGACGGCCAGCTCGGCCGTGGAGGCGCCGGTGACCATGTTGCGGGTGTACTGCACGTGGCCCG
The DNA here is from genome assembly GCF_016804005.1 of Streptomyces pratensis. GTDB lineage: Bacteria > Actinomycetota > Actinomycetes > Streptomycetales > Streptomycetaceae > Streptomyces > Streptomyces pratensis_A. The sequence continues at coordinate 2,652,473 of NZ_CP051486.1, forward strand.
GGGTGTCCGCGAGGATGAACCGGCGGCGGGGCGTGGCGAAGTAGCGGTAGGCCACGTCGATCGTGATGCCCTGCTCGCGCTCGGCCCGCAGCCCGTCGGTCAGCAGCGCCAGGTCGGGCGCCTCCTGGCCGCGGTTGGTGGAGGCCAGCGCGACGGCCTCCAGCTGGTCGGTGAGGACCGACTTGGAGTCGTGCAGCAGACGTCCGACGAGGGTGGACTTGCCGTCGTCGACGGACCCGGCCGTGGCGAACCGCAGCAGGGTGGTGGCCGACAACTGCTCGGTGGTGATGCTCATTTAGAAGTACCCCTCGCGCTTACGGTCTTCCATCGCGGCCTCGGACATCTTGTCGTCGGCGCGGGTCGCGCCCCGCTCGGTGAGACGGGAGGCGGCGATCTCGGTGATCACCGCGTCCAGGGTGGTGGCGTCCGAGTCGACGGCGCCGGTGCAGGACATGTCGCCGACGGTGCGGTAGCGCACCTGGCGGGTCTCCACCTTCTCGTGGTCCTTGGGCCCGCCCCAGTCGCCGGCGGTCAGCCACATGCCGGAGCGGCTGAAGACCTCGCGCTCGTGGGCGAAGTAGATGCCGGGGAGCTCGATGCCCTCCCGCTCGATGTACTGCCAGACGTCGAGCTCGGTCCAGTTGGAGATGGGGAAGACGCGGACGTGCTCGCCCGGGGCGTGGCGGCCGTTGTAGAGCTGCCACAGCTCGGGGCGCTGGCGGCGCGGGTCCCACTGGGAGAACTCGTCTCGGAGGGAGAAGACGCGCTCCTTGGCCCGGGCCTTCTCCTCGTCGCGCCGTCCGCCGCCGAACACGGCGTCGAAGCGGTGCTGCTGGATGGCCTCGGTGAGCGGGACCGTCTGCAGGGGGTTGCGGGTACCGTCGGGCCGCTCACGGAGCTTGCCCGCGTCGATGTACTCCTGGACGGACGCGACGTGCAGGCGCAGCCCGTGCTTCTCGACGGTGCGGTCGCGGTACTCGAGGACCTCGGGGAAGTTGTGCCCGGTGTCCACGTGCAGCAGCGTGAAGGGAACGGGCGCCGGGGCGAACGCCTTCAGCGCGAGGTGCAGCATCAGGATCGAGTCCTTGCCGCCGGAGAAGAGGATCACCGGCCGCTCGAACTCCCCCGCCACCTCACGGAAGATGTGCACCGCCTCCGACTCCAGGGAGTCCAGGTGGCTCAGCGCGTACGGGTTGACGGTGCCTTCCGGCACGGTGGCGACGGTGCTCACGCCAGGCCCCTCTCGGTGAGCAGCGCACGAAGCGCCGCTGCGGACTCCTGCACGGTCTGCTGGTGCGACTCGATCCGCAGATCCGGCGACTCGGGGGCCTCGTAGGGGTCGTCGACCCCGGTGAGACCACTGATCTCGCCCGCCGCCTGCTTGGCGTACAGCCCCTTCACATCGCGCTCCGAGCACACCTCGACCGGGGTCGCGACGTGCACCTCCAGATACGCGGTGCCCTCCTGCTGATGGCGCTTGCGCACCGCGTCACGGCTGTCGGCGTACGGCGCGATGACAGGGACGAGGGCCTTCACGCCGTTGGCGGCCAGCAGTTCGGCGACGAAGCCGATCCGCTGGACGTTGGTGTGCCGGTCCTCGCGGGAGAAGCCGAGGCCCGCGGAGAGGAACTCCCGGATCTCGTCACCGTCGAGCACCTCGACCCGGTGCCCGTCGCCGCGCAGCCGGCCCGCCAGTTCGTACGCGATGGTGGTCTTGCCGGCGCTCGGCAGACCGGTGAGCCAGACGGTGGCTCCCGTCTCCGTCACGCTCATCGATATCTCCTGATCAGTCGTCATCAGCCGTGCAGCCCGCATTCGGTCTTGCCGCGCCCGGCCCAGCGGCCGGCCCGTGCGTCCTCGCCCTCCAGCACCCTCCGGGTGCAGGGCGCGCAGCCGACGGAGGCGTAGCCGTCCATCAGCAGCGGGTTGGTCAGTACGCCGTGTTCGGCGACGTACGCGTCCACGTCCTCCTGGGTCCAGCGGGCGATGGGCGAGACCTTGACCTTGCGGCGCTTCTCGTCCCACCCCACGACCGGGGTGTTGGCCCGCGTGGGGGACTCGTCGCGACGCAGCCCGGTCGCCCAGGCGGCGTACGCCGTCAGCCCCTCCTCCAGCGGCTTCACCTTGCGCAGTGCGCAGCACAGATCGGGGTCGCGGTCGTGCAGCCCGGGCCCGTACTCCGCGTCCTGCTCGGCCACCGACTGGCGCGGTGTCAGCGTGATGAGGTTGACGTCCATCACGGCGCCGACGGCGTCCCGCGTGCCGATGGTCTCCTCGAAGTGGTAACCGGTGTCCAGGAAGACCACGTCCACGCCGGGGAAGACCCGGGAGGCCAGGTGCGCGACGACCGCGTCCTCCATGGAGGAGGTGACGCAGAAGCGCTCGCCGAAGGTGTCGGCCGCCCACTTCAGGATGTCGCTCGCGGAGGAGTCCTCCAGCTCGCGGCCCGCTCGGCCGGCCAGATCCCTCAGGGCCTCGTCGGTGAGCCCGGCCGCTTGCAGAGTGTCCGTCATGTCCCGTCCCCTTCAACGTCGTTGCGCTGGAGCCCCTGGGCCAGCAGGCCCAGGAACTTCAGCTGGAACGCGCGGTTGCAGGAAGCACATTCCCAGGCGCCGTGGCCGGCCTCGTGCGGGCGCAGGTCCTCGTCGCCGCAGTACGGGCAGTGGAACGGCGCGGCTCGCTCGCTCATGACAGCGACTCCGCACTGGCGCGGGCGGCCCAGGTCGCGAAGCGCTCGCCGTCCTCGCGCTCCTCCTGGAACTTCCCGAGCACCCGCTCGACGTAGTCCGGGAGTTCGGCCGAGGTGACCTTCAGTCCCCGGACCTTGCGGCCGAAACCGGCCTCCAGGCCCAGCGCGCCGCCGAGGTGCACCTGGTAGCCCTCGACCTGGTTGCCGTCGCCGTCCAGCATGAGCTGGCCCTTGAGGCCGATGTCCGCGGTCTGGATGCGGGCGCAGGCGTTGGGGCAGCCGTTGATGTTGATGGAGAGCGGCTCCTCGAAGTCCGGCAGGCGACGCTCCAGTTCGTCGATGAGCGCGGCGCCGCGCGCCTTCGTCTCGACGATCGCCAGCTTGCAGAACTCGATGCCGGTGCAGGCCATGGTGCCCCGCCGGAACGGGGAGGCGTGCACCTGGAAGTCCAGTGCCTCCAGCCCGGCGGTCAGGGACTCGACCTGGTCCTGCTCGACGTCCAGGATCAGCATCTTCTGCTCGACGGTGGTGCGCACCCGGCCCGAGCCGTGTGCCTCGGCCAGATCGGCGATCTTGGCCAGGGTGGAGCCGTCCACCCTGCCGACGCGCGGGGCGAAGCCCACGTAGAAGCGGCCGTCCTGCTGGGCGTGCACACCGATGTGGTCGCGCCAGCGGGAGGAGGGCTGGGCCGGGGGCGGTCCGTCCAGCATCGGGCGCTTGAGGTACTCGTCCTCGAGGATCTGGCGGAACTTCTCCGGACCCCAGTCGGCCATCAGGAACTTCAGGCGTGCGCGCGTACGCAGCCTGCGGTAGCCGTAGTCGCGGAAGATCCCGACGACACCCGCCCAGACGTCGGGGACCTCGTCCAGCGGCACCCAGGCGCCGAGACGCTCGGCGAACCGCGGGTTGGTGGAGAGCCCGCCGCCGACCCACAGGTCGAAGCCGGGACCGTGCTCGGGGTGGTCGACGCCCACGAACGCGATGTCGTTGATCTCGTGCACCACGTCCTGGACCGGCGAACCGGAGATCGCGGTCTTGAACTTGCGGGGCAGGTTCGAGAATTCCTTGCTGCCGATGTACCGCTCGTGGATCTCGTCGACCGCGGGCGTGCCGTCGATGATCTCGTCGGCGGCGATACCCGCCACGGGCGAACCGATGATCACGCGGGGGCAGTCACCGCAGGCCTCGGTCGTCGAGAGCCCGACGGCCTCGAGCTTCTCCCAGATCGCCGGGACGTCCTCGATGCGGATCCAGTGCAGCTGGACGTTCTGCCGGTCGGTGATGTCGGCGGTGCCGCGCGCGTACTCCTGGGAGATCTCGCCGATGACGCGCAGCTGCGCGGTGGTCAGCCTTCCGCCGTCGATGCGCACCCGCAGCATGAAGTAGCGGTCGTCCAGCTCCTCCGGCTCCAGCACGGCGGTCTTGCCGCCGTCGATGCCCGCGCGGCGCTGGGTGTACAGGCCCCACCAGCGCATACGTCCACGAAGGTCGTTCGGGTCGATGGAGTCGAATCCGCGCTTCGAGTAGATCGTCTCAATGCGTGTCCGCACGTTGAGACTGTCGTCGTCCTTCTTGAACTGCTCGTTCCCGTTCAGCGGGGTGAAGTGACCCATGGCCCACTGACCTTCACCACGGTGACGTCCGGCCTTGCGGCGGGGCGTGGCGGTAGCAGGCTTCTCGGGGATGGCGGCCATGGCTATACGTCCTTCGGGACTGCAGGAGGGCGGCTCTGAACTGCACACTCGCATGAGGCGCGGCGGTGCGCAGGGGTGGAGCGGACTTCAGGAGATCGCGGTGCTGGAGACTCTCAGCGGACCGGACAGATGGCGCTGGACATGCGGCCGAGGTCGACGTGCCGCCGACTCACCAAGGCAATTCCAGTTCCAGACATGACGGAAGCGTGTCACGCGGATCTCGGGCCAGTCCACCACGATCCATTATGTGGACGGGATGGTCCCGTAATGTGAGACAGTGTGGTGTCGGTCACGCATCCTTGTCGACAAAGCGATGCGAAGGGCGCGTGATCAGGCGTGTGCGCCGGGCCAGGGACCGGGGTTCGCGGCCTCGGGCTCCCGCTCGATCCTGGTGTCGAACAGCCGGAAGCCCCGCCGCAGGTAGTTGTCCATCGCGTGCGGGCCGTCGTCGGAGCAGGTGTGTACCCACACCCGCTCGGTCGGCTTCCGCCCCGGGTGGCGCTCGGCCAGGTCCCAGGCGCGGGCCACGCCGTACGACAGCAGGTGGCCGCCGATCCGGCGGCCCCGGAATGCCGGGATCAGACCGAAGTACGCGATCTCGACCGCCCCGTCCTCCTGGGCGTCGAGCTCGATGAACCCCGCCGGGGTCCCGTTCTCGTATGCCACCCAGGTCTCGCCCCCCGGACGCTCCAGGATCTCCTGCCACTGCGCGTAGGTGAGGCCCAGCCGGTCGGTCCACCGGACGTCCCCGCCGACCGCCGTGTAGAGGAACCGGCTGAACTCCGGCAGCGGGGTCCCGGACCGTACGACCGTCACCGGGCCCTCGGGGGCCGCGGCGGGGCTCAGGTCGGCGGGCGACGTCTGCTCCAGGTACCAGACGGTCACGTCGGAGAGAGGAGCGGAGGCATGCGTGGTGTTGCTCATGGCCGTCAGAAAACCACGGCTCGGCCCCGTCGCCCAAAAAAACGAGTCAGACCTTCCCCGTGGGCGTCCGTGCCCTGAGCACCACCGGAGCTGTCGAGCGGGGCAGCAGGTCGGCCGGCACGTCCGGGTGGACCACCTCCACCTCGACCCCCTCGCGGAAGCCGTACGGCCGGTGCGTCAGCACCTCCGCGAGATGGCGGCGCATCCGGGATATCTCGGCCCGCACCGTCACGGTCCTGGTCGCGTCACCGAAGACGTCCTCCGCCAGCTCCGCCGCCGTACGTCCCTCCCGGTGCAGGGCCAGCGCGTAGAGCAGCTCCGCGTGGCGGGGCGACAGCCGGCGGGTCCAGCTGTCCACCGGGCCCGCCACATGGACCGCGAGCCCCCGCTCCCGGCTCAGGTCGAGCACCACGCGGCGCGGCGAGCGTTCCTGCGCGCCCTCCGCGACCTGCACCAGCCAGCCGCCGGGCAGCGGTTCCACCCGGCACATCCCGAGCGAGGCCAGCCACACCGTGCCCGGCTCCAGGGACTTCGGCAGCGGCAGCCTGTCCACCGGTGGCATGCCGCTGACGGCGGCCAGCCAGCCATGGGTGTCCACCACCAGCGCGCGGCCGCCCAGCCTGCACAGGAGCGGGGCGGCCACCGAGCGCAGCCGCTCGATCGCCACCAGGTGCCGGCTGCGCAGCTCGCTCTCCGCCAGCGCCGCCACCGAGCCGACCAGGGCCAGCGTCGTCGGGTGGAAGGTGGAGGCGGGCCCGCTGATGTCGACGATGCCCATCAGCCGGCCGTCCCGGGGGTCGCGCAAGGGCGCCGCCGCACAGGTCCAGCCGTGCAGGGCACGGATGAAGTGCTCCGCGGAGTGGACCTGGATCGGGGTGCGCGCGGCGAGCGCGGTACCGATCGCGTTCGTCCCCGTCGCCGACTCGGCCCAGGCGGCACCCTCCTCCAGGCAGATGTCCTTCGCCCGCCGCATCACCGCGGAATTGCCCTGGCGCCACAGGACACGCCCCTCGGTGTCGGTGACGACCATGATCTGCTTCGCCGCGTCCGCTATCGAGGCGAGCCCTTCCCGCAGCACCGGCATGACCTCGCCGAGCGCGGTGCCTCTGCGCCGGTGTTCGATCTCGTCCGTTTCCAGCAGCCTGCTCTCCGGTGACTGCTCGGGATCGATCCCGCTGCGCAGCACACGGTCCCAGGACGCGTCGATCTCGGCACGCGGGACCGCCCCCGTACGCCCGCCCGTCAGCCGCGCCTCCCGTGCGCGGTGGACCAGGCGCTCGGTCGCCGCGGGGTACGAGGCGACTTCGGGCCGCGCCGGCGCGACAGGCCGTGAATCCATGACGGTCCCCCCAACAAGGCGTGGGCCCCGGTCCGGAAGCGGGAAACCTGGCCCAAAGGTCTCATCCTGCCGTGCAAGGGTCCCTTTGGCTCGTACTCCACGCAATGGTTGCAACCTCTTGCAACTCTGGCGACGGCCCGCGGAGCGTACGAGAGTGGTGGCACACCCTGCGGGGAGTCCCTGACCCGCCGCTCGGTGGTGCACAAGCGTGGAGGGTGGTGCCGTGTCGGCGCAGCACCACCCTCCGTCGCTTGCCCCGTTCCTCTCCTAGCCCTCCTGGGCCCGCGCCCGCTCCACGACCGTGGCCAGATCCAGACTGTGCGGCAGCGTCCCGAAGGCCGATCCCCAGTCCCCGCCCAGCCGTGACGCGCAGAACGCGTCCGCCACCTCCGGCGGAGCCCAGCGCAGCAGGAGCGAGCCCTGCAGCACCAGTGCCATCCGCTCCACCAGCCGCCTGGCGCGCGCCTCGACCGCGTCGAGATCCGCCAGCTCCGTCAACAGGTCCTTGATCGCCGCGTCGAGCCGGTGGTCCGCGCCGCGCGCCTTCCCGACCTCCTGGAGGAACGCGTCGAGCGCCCCCGGCTCACGTTGCAGCGCACGCAGCACATCGAGCGCCTGTACGTTGCCCGAGCCCTCCCAGATCGAGTTGAGCGGGGCCTCGCGGAGCAGCCGGGGCATTCCGGACTCCTCGACGTAACCGTTGCCGCCGAGGCACTCCAGGGCCTCCCCGACCACCGCGGTGCACCGCTTCGTCACCCAGTACTTGGCGGTCGGCACCGCGATCCGCAGGAAGGCCCGCTCCTGCTCGGTGTCCGCGTCGTACGCGGCGGCCAGCCGCAGAGCGAGCGTCGTCGCGGCCTCCGACTCCAGGGCCAGGTCGGCGAGTACGTTCCGCATCAGCGGCTTGTCGATCAGCAGTCCGCCGAACGCGCTGCGGTAGGCGCTGTGGTGGATCGCCTGCGCCACCGCCTGGCGCATCAGCGCCGCCGAACCGACCACGCAGTCCAGCCGGGTCGCGGCCACCATCTCGATGATGGTGCGCACCCCGCGCCCCTCCTCACCGACCCGGCGGGCCCACGTCCCGTCGAACTCGACCTCGCCGGAGGCGTTGGACCTGTTGCCCAGCTTGTCCTTGAGCCGCTGGATCGCGAAGGCGTTGCGGGCGCCGTCCGGCAGGACGCGAGGGACGAGGAAGCAGCTCAGCCCGCCCGGTGCCTGCGCCAGCACCAGGAAGCCGTCCGACATGGGAGCCGAACAGAACCACTTGTGTCCGGTGAGCAGATACTCCCCCTCGCCGGCCAGCGGCTCGGCGCGGGTGGTGTTGGACCGCACGTCGGTGCCGCCCTGCTTCTCCGTCATGCCCATCCCGAAGAGCACACCGGCCTTCTGCGACGCGGGCCGCAGTCCCTCCTCGTACACGTGGGAGGTCAGCAGCGGCTCCCACTCCGCGGCCAGCGCCGGATCCGTCCGCAGCGCGGGGACCGCCGCGTGCGTCATCGACAGCGGGCATCCATGGCCGGCCTCGGCCTGTGTCCACACCAGGAACCCGGCCGCGCGCCGGACGTGGCCGCCGGGCCGGCCCCAGGCGTCCGTCAGCCCGGCCGTGACCGCGTGCCCGAGCAGCCGGTGCCAGGCCGGGTGGAAGTCCACCTCGTCGACGCGGTGCCCGTAACGGTCGTGCGTACGCAGCTTCGGCGGGTTCTCGTTCGCCTGCGCGCCCCACTCCTGGGCCTGGAAGGAGCCGGCGGACCGGCCCAGCCCGCCGAGCTCCTCCCGTGCCTCGTCGAGGATTCCGGGCTCGAGGTGCCGCTCGACGGCCTCCGTCAGAGCCCGGTCGCCGGCGAAGACGTCATATCCGACCAGCGGCGGAACCTGGTTGGTCACTGTGTGGGTGCTAGGTGCCATGCCGATACGGTAAGGAGGTGCAGGCAGCAAAAGAAACACCCGAGCGGCCACCGGGTCGGCTCCACCGGGCTCGAGTCCTCTACCGCAACGTATCGAAGCGCCAGATGGCGTGGCAGTTGCTCAAGGACACGGTCAATTCGTGCATCGAGTACCGCATCCTCGGCCTCGCGGCCGAGGCGGCGTTCTTCACCCTGCTGTCCCTGCCGCCGCTGCTGCTCGGTCTGATCGGCCTGCTCGGCTACGTCGACGACTGGACGGCCGCCACCACGGTCGCCTCCATCGAGCGCAACATCCTGGGCGCGGTACAGACGGTTCTCTCCGAGCGAGGCGTCAACGACATCGCCAAACCCCTCATAGCCGACGTCACCACCGGCGCGCGCCCCGACGTCATCTCCATCGGCTTCGCGATCGCCCTCTGGTCCGGCTCACGCGCGGTGAACGTGTTCATCGACACCATCACCGTGATGTACGGGCTCGACGGCCACCGCGGCATCGTCAAGACGCGGCTTCTGGCCTTCCTGCTGTACGTGGTCGCGCTGTTGCTCGGAGCGGTGGTGCTGCCCCTGCTGGTGGTCGGTCCCGACCGGGTGGTGGAGTTCGTCCCCTGGGGCACCGAGGTGCTCGCGGTCATGTACTGGCCGCTCGTCATACTGCTGTCCATCGCGTTCCTGACGACGCTCTACCACGTGTCCGTGCCCGTCCGTTCGCCGTGGATAGAGGACGTGCCCGGGGCTCTCGTGGCGCTCGGGATGTGGGTGCTGGGGAGTTTCCTCCTGCGGATCTACCTCACGAACACGGTCGAAGGGCCCACCATCTACGGATCGTTGGCCGCGCCCATCGCTGTCCTGCTCTGGATAGGTATCTCCGCTTTCGCCGTGCTCGTCGGCGCCGCGGTCAACGCCGCGATCGACCGCGTGTGGCCCTCGCTGGCGACCGCGGCGGCACGAGCCACCAGCGATCGGATCAAGGCGGCCCAGGCCGCCGAACTCGTGGCACGCGCCCAGGCGGCGAACTGGGACGCGTACGCCGACGACGAGGACGACGTCTCCATGCCCTCCGAATTCCCCGAGCGCTGGTCGCGCTTCCTCCCCCCGGACGACGTGAAGTCCCGGCTGCACGGCAACCGGGACAAGGACGCCCCCTGAGAGCTCCCGATAGCCTGGAGACCATGGGCGCACGCTACGAGGAGCGGACATCGCGCTTCGGCGGCGCGGTCCTCTGGAGCTGGAGCGGGCAGCGCGAACCCGGCCGGCCGGTACTGCCCGACGGCTGCATGGACCTGCTGTGGGCCGGCGGCCGGCTGCTGGTGGCGGGCCCCGACACCCACGCGTTCACCCCCGCGGCGGCGCTCTCCGGCAGCTGCGCGGGCATCCGGTTCGCCCCTGGCACGGCGCCCGCGCTCCTGGGTGTGCCGGCACACGAGCTGCGTGACCGGCGGGTAGCGCTCGACGCCCTCTGGCCCGGGCCGGAGGTCCGAGCGCTCACCGAGCGGATCGGAGAGGCCGACGACCCGGTCGCCGCGCTGGAGGGCATCGCCCTGCGCAGGGCGGCGGGCACCGGACCACCGGACCCGCTCACGGCCGCCGTCGCCGAGCACCTGCGACAGGGCCGCTCCGTCGGCGCCACCGCGCACGCCGTCGGCCTCGGGGCGCGCCAGCTGCACCGGCGCTCGCTGGCAGCCTTCGGATACGGCCCGAAGACGCTGGCCAGGGTCCTCAGGTTGCAGCGCGCCCTGGACCTCGTACGGGCGGGAACGCCGTACGCCGAAGCCGCGTACGCCGCGGGCTGCACGGACCAGGCGCACCTGGCACGGGAGATGCGGGACCTCGCCGGGACGACCCTCGGCGGCTATCTGGCCGCGACCGGCTACGAGGGACTGGCGGCGAACAGCGAGACCGCACAGCCGTCGGGGTCGAGGACGACGGCGTAACGCTGCCCCCAGACCGCGTCCCAGGGCTTCAGATGGCCCCGGTAACCGGCTCCGGTCAGGTCGGCGTACACCGCGTCGACCTCCGCCGGGCTGTCGCAGAGGAAGGCGAGCCCGAGGCGCTCGCCGCCCTCGGACCCCTGCCAGTCCGGTTCGAAGGAGCGGACGACGTCCTCGGTGTCCCACAGCAGGCGCTGCCCGCCGGGAAGGGGCACTTCGACGTGGGGTGCCGATTCGGCCCCGGCGGGGATGCCGAGCCCGAGCCGCCGGTAGAAGGCGAGCGATGCGGCCATGTCGGCGGTGGTGACGGAGATCGCGTCGAGTCGTGGAGTCATGGAAGGACCGTATTCCGGGGGCCGTGACCAGGTCTTGTACGAAACGGTCACGGCCCCCGGAACAACGGATCAGGCGCAGTCGGCCGGGGAGGTGCCCGGGTCCGTCAGCGGCAGCCCCAGCTGGGCGCGCTCGGTGAGCCACCGGGTCGGCCGGTGGCGCGGGTCGCCGGTGGTGGCGTGCAGCGACCGCTGCAGCTCCAGCATCCGCGCGGCGCCGACCCGGTCGCCCCAGGCCAGCGGTCCCGCCGGGTAGCCGAGGCCGGTCGTCACGGCGAGGTCGATGTCCGCCGGGGCGGCCAGAGAGCGCTCCGCGATCGAAGCGGCGACCGAGACGACCGAGGCGAGCAGCCGCTGCGCCACCGAACCCGCGGTGTCCCGCACGACCGACACCGCCCAGGGCTCCTCGTCCTCCCCGGCGCGGGCCAGGACCGCACGGGCGTCCCGAGCGGCGGCCGGGTCCGAGGCGGGCGTCACCGCGAGCACCCGTCGGCGTCCCGCCGGGGGCAGTGGATCGACGCCGAAGGTACGCGCGGCGGGCAGCTCCAGCGAGGCCACCGCCGAGGCCACGGTGGTCCCCCACACGGGGACGAGGACCAGGGCCTCGCCGGTGGGCGAGGGGCCGTTCTCGACCGTGGCTCCGGCAGCGGTCAGCGCGGTCCGCAGCGCAGCCGCGTCCTGGGCGCCGACGCCGCCCGCGACGAACACCGGCCGGTCCGCGTCACCCGTCACCGGCGGCTCCACGGCGGGGGCCGGTGCCTCGGGACCGTACGCGAACCAGCCCTGTCCCGTCTTGCGGCCGTGCAGGCCCGCGGTCACCCGGTTCGGGGTGAGGAAGGAGGGGCGGAGGCGGTCCTCGTGACGGAAGCCCTGCCAGATCGAGTCGATCACCGCAGCGGTGACGTCGAGCCCCGTGAGGTCCATCAGCTCGAACGGGCCCATGCGCAGCCCCAGGACGTCCCTGGCGATCCGGTCGATCCCGGCCGGGTCGCCGACGGACTCCTCCAGCAGCGCCAGCGCTTCCGTCACCAGCCCCCGGCCGGCGTGGTTCACCAGGAAGCCGGGGGTGTCGGCGACGGTGACCGCCCGGTGCCCGCAGCTCTCGACCAGCGCCGTGAGGACCGGCGGGATCCCGGGACGGGTGGCGGCGCCCGGCACGACCTCGACGATCTTCATCAGCGGCACGGGGTTGAAGAAGTGCAGCCCGGCGAGCCGCCCCGGGTCCCGCAGGGAGGCGGCGATCCGGGTCACCGACAGGGACGAGGTGTTGGTCGCGAAGACCGTGGACTCCGGCAGGGCCTGCTCCAGCTTCCCGAACACCTCGGCCTTGGTGTCCAGATCCTCCCGTACGGCCTCGACGACCAGCTCGACCTCCGGGCCCGGCGCCCACGGGTCGTCGAGGGGGACCAGCCGCTCAAGTGCGGCCGCGGAGTCCCCGGCGGACATCCGGCCCTTCCGGACCGCGCGTTCCAGCATGGACCGGACGAACTCCACGGCCGCTGTCACCGCCTCGGCCCTGACGTCGCAGAGCTCGACGGTGTGCCCGGCGGCCGCGGCCCACTGGGCGATGCCGCGGCCCATGGCTCCGGCGCCGACGATCCTGATACGCATGGCGGTTACGTCCTCTCGGCAGGTGCGGTCGACGTCAGCGACGGTAGCCGCCGGTCGGTGTCGGTGAAGGTGGACCCGGTGTCAGCGGAGGTAGACGCGGCCGGGGTCGACGTCCTCGCGCAGGAGACGCAGCTCCGCCTCGGTCGGCGGAGGCACGGTGGCGACGGAGTCGGCGATCCGGAGGTCCCAGCCGGTGGCCTCCCGCACCTGGTCCACCGTCACGCCAGGGTGCACGGCGACGAGCCGCAGCTCCTCCCCGACGCCGGAGCGGGCCAGGATGCCCAGTTCGGTGATGACCCGCGTGACGCCCGCGCCCAGCGGCCGGATGCCCTCCGCGATCGCCCGGTCCGGGCCCGGGGTGGTGCAGAAGTCCAGGGTTCCGGTGAACGAGCGGGGGTTGTGACGGCGCATCACCACGAAGACCTCGTGGGAGTTGGCCATCACCTCGACGGCGCCCCCGGAGCCCGGGAGCCGCACCGTGGGACTCTCCCAGTCGCCGATGACCGAGGTGTTGAGGTTGCCCCACCGGTCGATCTGCGCCGCGCCGAGGAAGCCGACGTCGATGTGGCCGCCCTGGAGCACGCAGCCGAACAGCGCCGGCATCGACAGCACCGCCTCCGCGCCGGAGATCAGCACGGCGTCGGCGATGGTCTCCGGCAGATGCGAGGGGTGCGCCCCGCAGACCCCCGATTCGTACACGACCTCGATCTGCGGCGCGACCGTCAGATGGGCGAGCTCGGTGGCGAGTGTCGGCAGTCCGATGCCGGCGAACACCGTCCGGCGGGAGGCCAGTTCGCGGGACGCGACGACGGAGAGCAGCTCGGACGAGGTGACGGCCTCCGGTGCGGTGGTGGTCATGGTCCGTTCCTTCCCCTGCGGCGCGCTCACAGCCGCCTCCCGTAGTTCACCGGTTCGCTGAGCGCTTCGCCCACGGCGAGTCCCGCCCAGAAGTCCTCGCCCAGCTTGTCCACGTACTCGGCGTGGTCGGCCGTTCCGTACACCCACTCCGCCAGCCACTCGCGCAGCCGCTCAGGGTCCTTGCTGATGTGCGACCAGGCCCGGTAGAAGGCGTTGTCGCGGTCGTAGTAGCCCTGTGCGAAGGACGGGTGGGCACCGCGCGGGCAGACGACCACGGCGTCCACGGCGTGGGAGGGGACGAGTGTGCGGTTGGGGTCCGAGCGGACCACCTCGTCCTCGACGACCTCCTCGACGACGACGATCGCCCTGTCCGCCGCGTACACCGCCTCGGCCTGGATGCCGGTCAGTCCCCAGATCTGGGTGTTGCCCCGGCGGTCGGCCCGCTGGGCGTGGACGATCGTCACGTCCGGGTTCACGGGCGGTACGACGTAGATCTGTTCCTGCTGTCCGTCGGGCCCCGGGTAGGGCGACGTCACCTTGCGCAGATCGCTGTTCACGCTCGGCAGATCACTGCCGCCGTAGCTGCGCAGCGGGTAGAACGGCAGCCGCTGGGACCCCGCGAGGTAGCGGCAGACCATCCCGTAGTGGCTGTACTCCTCGAAGGCCAGCGGAGCCGGGTCGGCGCGCTCGATCCTGCGCCGCAGCTCACCGAGCGAGCCGGCGGAGGAGTTGCCCACGAAGGATGAGACCAGCCGCGAGACACATCCCGCGGCGATCATCTGGTCCACCACGATGTCCGCCGTCATCCGCACGACGGTGAGGTCCTTGCGGCCCTGGCGGATGATCTCGTGCCCTGCGGCGGTGGGGACGAGGTGGGTGAACCCTTCGATGCTGACGGTGGCTCCGTCGTGCACGAAGGCGGCCACGGCCTCCTTCATCGACATGACTTTGCTGGGCCCGTCGGCCGTATCCGTCCGCTCCACGGTGCTCCTCGGCGAGTGCGTGCTGGTCGCCCTTACCGTGTCAGCGGCCATTGATTGCTGTCCAATACCAAATTAAGGTCGGATCAAGACCGTTGGTTAATGAATGGAAGCTCGATGGAACTGCGTCATCTGACCGCGTTCACCGCCGTCGCCGAGGAGCTGCACTTCGGCCGCGCCGCCAAGCGGCTGCAGATGGCCCAGCCCCCGCTCAGCCAGCAGATCCGGCAGCTGGAGAAGGAGCTCGGCGTCCAGCTCTTCGAGCGCAACACCCGGTCGGTGCGGCTCACCAGTGCGGGGGAGTCCTTCCTGGAGCCCGTGCGCACCGTGCTCGACGACCTCGATATCGCGGTGCGGGCCGCCAAGGCTGCCGGACGCGGGGAGTACGGCCGGGTCACCATCGGCTTCGCCGGAGCCTCCAGCCACGAGACGCTGCCCCTGCTGACCCGGGCCGTGCGGGCCGCCCACCCCGGGATCGAGCTGGCCATGAAGGGCCAGACGTATGCCAACGTCGCCCTGTCCCGGGTCGCCGACGGCTCGCTCGACCTGGGGTTCGTCCGCCTCCCGGTGACCCAGCCGGGAGTGGCCTGCCGGGTCATCGACGAGGAGGAGCTGCTGTGCGCGCTGCCGTCCGACCACCGGCTCGCGCGTCTGGAGAGCATCCCCATCGGGGTCCTCGCCGACGAACCCTTCGTCTCCTTCCCCGCGAACGCCGGCTCCACGGTGCGCGACGCGATGGTCCAGGCCTGCGAGGCCAACGGCTTCAACCCGCGTGTGGTGCAGGAGGCCCCCGACTCGTACACGATCCTGGCCCTCGTCGCCGCGGGAGTCGGCGTCACGCTCACGGTCTCCTCCGTCCGCCACATCCAGCAGAACGGCCTGGTCTACCGGTCCCTCGCCGGCCCGCCCATCCGGCGCCAGGCGGCACTGGCCTGGCGCACGGACAACCCGTCCGCGGCGCTCCGCGCGGTGCTCGCGGTCGCCGAGGAGGCGCTGCCGACGCCTTGAGGGCCCTGCCCGCTCGATGGTCCTGCCCGCGAAGTCCCGCCCGGCCCGCGACGCCGGGCACGCCCCCGCCTGGCACGCGACGTCCGGCACATCCCCGAGCTCCCGGCTACGCACCAGCGGGCAGGGAGGAAAGACCCTGAACCTCGATTGAGACGTGTGGCGTCTTGAATGCGAGGTAACTCGATATTGGACCGACTCAGTGGTCCAGTGCGAAGGTCGCCCCACACAACCGAACCCGCCGAAAGGTGTTCCGCCGTGCCCGACCAGACCGATGTCGTCATCTGCGAGCCGCTGCGCACACCCATCGGGCGTTTCGGCGGCGCGTTCGCCCAGCAGACCCCGGCCGCGCTCGCCGCACGCGTCATCGCCGAGGTCGTCGCCCGCACGGGGGTCGACCCGGACCGGGTGGACGAAGTGATCCTCGGACACGCCTATCCCTCGTCCGAGGCCCCCGCCATCGGCCGGGTCGCCGCTCTGGACGCCGGACTCCCCGACACCGTCGCCGGTCTCCAGACCGACCGGCGCTGCGGCTCGGGCCTGCAGGCCGTCCTCGACGCGGCCATGCAGATCCGGGCCGGATTCAGTGACGTCGTCATCGCGGGCGGCGTCGACGTGATGAGCGCCGCCCCCTACTACACCCACGACGGACGCTGGGGCATCAAGGGGCCCGGCCTCCAGCTCCACGACTCACTCGCCAGGGGCCGCGTCACCGCGGGCGGCGTGCACCACCCCGTACCCGGCGGCATGATCGAGACCGCGGAGAACCTGCGCCGCGCCTACTCGATCAGCCGCGCCGACCAGGACGCCCTCGCCCTGCGCTCGCAGGCCCGCGCCGCCCGGGCGGCGCGAGAAGGGCGCTACGACGCGGAGACCGTTCCCGTCACCGTACGGGGCCGCAAGGGCGACACCGTCGTCACCGCCGACGAGCACCCCCGCCCCGACACCACCGCCGAACAGCTCGCCGGACTCCGCCCGATCATGGCCAGGACCGACCCGGAGGCGACCGTCACCGCCGGCAACGCCAGCGGGCAGAACGACGCGGCCGCCGCGTGCCTGGTGACCAGCGCCGCCACCGCCGAACGGCTCGGACTCACCCCGCTCGTCCGTCTGGTCTCCTTCGCCCGCGCGGGTGTCCCCGCCGCGACGATGGGCATCGGCCCCGTCCCGGCCACCCACGCGGCCCTCGGCCGTGCCGGTCTCACTCTCGCGGATCTCGACCTGATCGAGATCAACGAGGCCTTCGCCGCCCAGGTCCTGGCCTGCACCCGTGAGCTGGGGCTGGGCGAGAAGGACCACGAGCAGCGCATCAACGTCAACGGATCCGGCGTCTCCCTCGGTCACCCGGTGGGTGCCACCGGGGCCCGCATCCTCGCCACACTCAGCCGGGAGATGCACCGCAGCGAGGCGCGCTACGGGCTGGAGACCATGTGCATCGGCGGCGGCCAGGGCCTCGCCGCGGTCTTCGAACGCATCGGCGCCTGACGCCGTCCCCTCCTTTCCGTCCCCCTCTCCGTCCCCTCCTTTCCGTCCCCCTCATCCATCACGCGACCCAGGGCGTCTCGGGCGACGCCGGGTCAGTCGTGCCCCCATCCGCTTGATCAACGATGTTCACGGGAGCCACCAATGAGTGCGACCACCGCAACCGCACGCGAGCGAACGAAAGCCGCCAACCGCGCAGGGTTCGGAGCCTTCATCGGCTCCACCATCGAGTGGTTCGACTTCTACATCTACGGGACCGCGGCGGCGCTCGTCTTCGACAAGGTGTTCTTCCCTGAACTCGAAGGCCCCATAGGCACCCTGGTCGCCTTCGCGACCTTCTGGGTCGGCTTCCTCGCCCGCCCCATCGGGGGCATCATCTTCGGCCACTACGGCGACCGGCTCGGCCGTAAGAAGACCCTCGTCATCACCTTGCTGATGATGGGCATCTCGACCACCGCGATCGGTCTGCTGCCCGGCTACGCCTCCATCGGCGTCGCCGCCCCGATCCTGCTGGTCTTCATCCGCATGATCCAGGGCATCGGCCTCGGCGGTGAATGGGGCGGCTCCGTCCTGATCGCCTCCGAACACGCGCCCAAGGGCAAGTCGGTGCTGTACGCGGCGTTCGCCCAGCAGGGGTCGCCCGTCGGGAACACCCTCTCCACGTTGAGCTTCCTCGCCATCAGCCAGCTGCCCGACGACGCCTTCGTCTCCTGGGGCTGGCGGGTGCCCTTCCTCGCCTCCGCCGCACTCGTCATGGTCGGTCTCCTGGTCCGGCTGAAGGTCGCCGAGTCCCCGGCCATGGCCAAGCTCATCGAGAAGAAGGAAGTCGTCAAGCTCCCGCTGACCGAGGTCCTGCGCAGCCACCCCATGCTGATCGTCCTCGGCATCGGCGCCTGCACCATCGGCCTGTCCGCGACGTACTTCAAGTCGACGTTCGCCCTGTCCTGGGCCACGACGTCCCTCGACTTCGACCGCAGCTCGTTCCTGACGATCATCCTCGTCGCCAACATCACCCAGATCGTCGTCCAGCCCTTCGGCGCCCTCATGGCCACCCGGATGAAGAGCTGGTCCCGCGCGGTGATCGTGATGCTGGTCCCCGAGCTGTTCCTGATGCCGGTGATGTTCCTCCTCATCCGCACCGAGAACTACGGCCTCGCGATGCTCGGTGTCGCCGTCGCCACGATCCCGCACTGCCTCTACTACGCGGCCCTCGCCGGCATGCTCGCCAGCCGCTTCCCGGCCCATCTGCGCTACACCGGCATCTCGCTCTGCTACCAGCTCTGCGGCACCCTGCTCGGCGGTACGACCCCGATCGTCGGCCAGTTCCTGCTCAACCGGACCGGCTCCATCACCGCCGTCATCGCGTACGCCGTCTTCCAGGTGGCGCTGACCCTGGGCTGCATGCTCCTCCTCCTCAAGCGCCCCAACCACGACGAGCAGGCCGCCGAGCCGGTCGCCGCCCCCCGCACCGCGCCCGTCACCGCCTGACCGCCCGTACACGCAGAACGGAGTACCGCCCATGCCGCTTACCGTGAACGGCATCCCGGAGATCCTCGCCCTCGGCGGGCGCGACCTCGGGCGCTCGGAGTGGAAGGAGGTCACCCAGGAGCTGATCGACGCCTACGCGTACGTCTCCGGGGACCACCAGTGGATCCACACCGACGTCGAACGCGCCGCCGCCGGCCCGTACGGGCGCACCATCGCCCACGGCTACATGGTGCTGAGCTGGGGCATCCCGATGTTCGGCGAGCTGCTGCGGGTGAGCGGTGTGGGACGCGCGCTCAACTACGGGGTCAACCGGGTGCGCCATCCGGCGCCCGTCCCCGTGGGCAGCCGTGTCCGCCTGCACGCCACCGTCACCGGGGTGACCGAGGTGGCGCGGGGCGGCGTGCAGATGACGCGTGGCTTCACCTTCGAGCTCGACGGCTCGGAGAAGCCGGCCTGTGTCGCCGAGTCGCTGACGCACTTCTATCCGTAGGACGCTGCGGTACCCGCGCGAAAAGGCGCCCGCCCGGAACTCCCGGGCGGGCGCCTTCGTGTCGTGGCCCGCTGTCCGGCGCGGAGCTTCCCAGGCTCGGAGCGCGAGTTCGATTCTCGTCACCCGCTTCATATGAAAGCCCCAGGCCAGCTGACCTGGGGATTCTTCGTTGTGCATACGGTGTGGACCAGCGACGCCGGCACCACCGCACAGGCCAACGCCCCCGATGCGGCCGGCGTCGACGTACGGCAGGGTCACCAGGCGGTCGATGACGTGGCCGACGTCCGAGACGCGGAAGTGCGGGTCTTCTATGGACCCCTGGGGATCCCGCCCTGGCGCGCTGGAAGCTGGCGCGGCGTCACGAGGCTGAAGTCCTGGCGCATCTTCGGCAGGTCCCGCCGCATGACGTCAATCACCAGGGCCATCGTCACGTGGAGAGGCAACGCTGAAGCCGCTCGTCGATCGCGCACCCCGGCCGGTCGAGGCCTGCGTCAGAACCACTCCGTTCTGCACTTCCCCGACCTAGGCTTTAGTCCCAGGAAGTCGATGAAGGGGAGTCCGGCATGGATTCGATCACGGCAGCGGCGCTCGCAGCACTGGCTGGGAGCGCCGGCAGTGAGGCCGGCCGCCAGGCGTGGGCAGGGCTGACCGCTCTGGTGCGCCGCCCGTTCCGACGCGGGACGGTTCCGGAGCCCGACCAGGACGGGGTCCGGGTCAGCTCCGGCGAACTGGAGCTCGCCGCGATGCAGGAGGACAGCACCGATCCGGTCCGGTCGCAGGCGCTTGCGACGGCACTCCACGTACGGGCGGCCCTGGACGAGGAATTCCGCCTGCTCCTCGACGAGTGGTGGCAGAGGACGCAGGCGTCAGATGGCGCAGCACACAACAGCGTCTCGGGAGGCACGCAGAACGGTCCTGTGGTTCAAGGCCGCGACTTCTCCGGCCTCACCTTCCACATGACCCGCGACACGGTGGACCCAGGTCGTGAGTAGCCGGTTGTCCGCACATGGCACCCGCTCCCCACGGCTTCGGTTGCTCACCTGGTAGCGGTCCGTCGAGGAAGACCGGGTCACCAGTTGTCTCACAGCGGTTCTGCGGAGGCAGATCGCTTTCCCTCCACTCGCCTGCGCGTGGGCAGCGCATCACCGGGAGCGCCGCCGCCGTCTGCTCGGCATCGGAGGTTCTCCCGCCCGGGGAGAGACGTCGGGGCGTGCCGTCCCTGCTGGCCGGCTTCCCCCCGGGGCGCTGCGCAGGGCAGGGCGGCCACTGCCTCGCCGGGTGTCGCGACGGCCGGCTCGTGCACGTCACTGCCGCGGAGAGGCCACGTCCTGTTCCGGGCACGGCCGCAGCTGTGGTCGACGTGTGTCTTGCGCCCGGGACGCCACCGGGACGCCACCACGCTGGTCGTCGCCCGCGGCACGCGGCGTCAGAGGATACGGCTCTCACATCCGTCGGATGTGGTTGCAGTGCGTCGACCGGGGGCCGTCGACGCACTGCAACGCCACAGCCTGCGCAGGCTCGTGGCTGCCGGTGGCGCGCGAGACCGCACTCGATCGGTCCGGCGGCAACGCCGCTGTCGGATGCAGGGCACTGCAAGGTTCTCGCAAGGCTTCGTCGAGCCTTCCGTCCTCCTGGGCGGGAACTCAGGTGGCAGAGGCAGTTCGTGACAGTGACCATCGGACAGAAGCCAACAGGGGGACGCCATGTCGGCGTTGAGTGGTACCGGAACGATGACGAACGCGGCGAGCAGATTCGAAAAACCGCCCGCGACGGCCAGTGTTGCTGAGTCACGGCAGTGGCTGACTCTGGTGGGGCGCAAGCAGGTATTGGCCGTGGTCCACACGGTGACGTACGGGAAACGACTGCTCGATGTCCTTTCCCTGCTGGAAGCCGACTTCCGGCTCCAGGTCGTCTTCACCGCACCGCCGCACGCCTTCGGCGACGACGTGCCCGCCTACCTGGCGAGTCTGGGAAGCGCCGTGGTGCCGTGGGAACAGGCGACGCGCATGACCTTCGACCTCGCACTCGCCATGGGACCCCGCGGCATGGAGTACATCAAGGCCCCGCTGTTCACGCTGCCGCACGGGGCCAACTACCTGAAGAGGGTGACCGAAGGAGCGCACGCGGGCGTTGCGGGGCTGCGCAGACAGGACCTCATGCCCGGAGGACGGCCGCCCGCCGCCGTAGGCGTGCCACACCACTCCGAGCTGCGTGAGCTGGCACGCAGCTGCCCGGAGGCGCTCCCGCTGGCGCATGTCATCGGTGATCCCGCACACGACCGGATCATGGCCAGTCTGCCGCTGCGCGCCGCTTACCGCCGCGCGCTCGGGCTCGCGGATGGGCAGAAACTCGTCGTCTCGGTCTCAACGTGGGGGGCCCACTCCTCGTTCGGCCGGTTCGACACGCTGCTGCCTCGGCTGATCGGCGAGCTGCCGGTGGCGAGCTACCGTACGGCGCTGCTCGTCCATCCGAACGTGTGGGCGGGGCACGGCGCCTACCAGGTCAGGTCGTGGCTGGCGCGGTGCGAACAACGCGGAATCGGAGTCGTGCCCCCGGAAGCGGACTGGCGCAGCATTCTGGTCGCGGCGGACTGGATCATCGGTGACCACGGATCGGTCACTCTCTACGGGACGCTCACCGGGGCACCGATTCTGCTGACCACCTCTCCGGAGCGGGAGATCAATCCCTCGTCGCCTGCCGCTGCTCTCGCCGCCCACGCACCGACGCTGTCTCCCACCCACCCGCTGGTGGAGCAACTCGACTATGTGGCACAGGAGTACCGGCAGGAGGAATATGCCCCGATCCGGGCCCGCATCACGTCGGAGCCCGGCCGTTTCAACCGGAACACGCGCAAGCTGATGTACAAACTGCTGGAGATGGGACAGCCCGCGCACGAACCACTGGCCATCCCGCTGCCGGCGCCTCTGCCGCTGGCCGCGTGGGCACCGGGCCGTGGAGAGGCGTCGGCGTGAAGCGCTTCGTCGTGGTCGAGGCGAGCCCCTTTCCGGACGTGCTGCTGGCCCGGTGCGGCAACGCGTCCTTCAGCGTGCGGCTGAGGCAGGTGCACCGTCTCCACAGTGCGTGGGTCATCGACGAGCACCTGGTCGTGGACGTGGACAGCTGCCGGGACCGCTCCCTGCTCGACTGTGCGGACGTGCTCCAGGGAAGCCGCGTGCACTCGGCCACCGGCGCACTGCGCCGACTGGCCGTCCTCACGTCGGCCTACCCGTCCTGCGGCATTGCCGCGGTGCCCCTGTCGGATGCCGGAGGCGTGGGCGGCTGGGCACTGGCCGACGGATCCGACCGATCGCCGGTCCTCGTTCTGCACCGCCTGTACGGGCCACGTCAGGACTCCTCGGAGCAGTCTCTGCTGCCGTCGTGCGTGCACGCCTGGATGGTGGCGGGGAGATCACTGCGGGAGTGGCCGTACGCCCACGAGGCATCGGCCAGCTGAACCGCACAGGCCATCTCCGCAGACCGGGACCGGGTAGCCCACGCGGCTCGGTCCCTCCTGCCGGGTCACCCGCCCCCGCCGAGCCGACGCGCGTCGGCGGGGCTCGTGATCTCGAAGAGCGCGAGGGCACGCGCGAGGAACTGCTCCGCGCCCGTCCCGTCGCCATGCTCTGCGGCGCTGTCACCCAGCATTTCCAGGGTGCGCGCCTGCCAGAAGACCGCTCCGGACCCATTGAAGACCGCCAGAGCCTCTTTCATCCTCGCCGTACCCTCCTCGTACGCCCCCACCCGGGCGCCGGCACGCCCCAGGAACGCGAGGGCGCGCGCGGCGTCGTGGGGGTCGTTCACCGCCACCAGCGCGGCATGCGCCCGGGTGAAGCAGTCGACGGCCTCACCGAGTGCGCCCGTCGCGAGTGCGATTTCACCGAGGGTCGTACGGGCCAGCGCCGCACCACGTGGATACCCGCAGGCCTCCCACACGGCGATTGCCCGGGTGAGGTGGCTGACGGCATCGGCGGGCCGTCCGGCCTCGCGATGACACGCGCCGAGGCCCAGCAGAGCCTGGCCCTCGTCCCGTGGATCATCGGCCTCACGCGCGGCCCGCAGGGACTCCCGATACCAAGCGGCGGCCTCGTCGGTGTGGCCGGCGGCCCCCAGTCCGATGGCCCCGGAGTTGAGCATCTGGCGCTCGGCCTCCCTGTTCCCGGCCCGTCGGGCAGCTTCCAGGCCGATCTTGTGGGCCTCGATCCACTCGGTGTAGTGGCGCAGACGCAAGAAGAGCGGCCAGAGGGCATCCACGAGCATCCAGCTCGTGTCGTACCAGCCCCTGCTCGCCGCGAGCCGCACCGCGTCCATCAAGTGCGCCCGATGGGAGTCGAGCCAACTCAGCGCCGCGATGTCGTCGGCGAACGGGAGCGGGACCTCCGGCCGGTGCGCATAGATCCTGGGGAGGGTGAACTGAACCGGGGTCAGACGCTCCTGAGCCGCCGTCGCGGTGTACAGGGACCAGTCGCAGAAGCGCCGCAGCGCCTCCTCCCGGGCGGCACTCGTGTCGTCATCCATGGCGCGCCCATGCGCGTGGATCCGTAACAGGTCGTGGAGGCGGAAGCTCTCGGGACCGACGTCCTCCACGAGGTTCGCCTCGATCAGCTCATCCAGCCGGCGCTCTGCCCAGTCCAGCGACTCACCGCATGACACTGCCGCGATCACAGCGTCGAAGGTACGCACAGGGAGCAGACCGAGCGTCCTGTACAGGCGGGCCGTCCCACCGCTCAGCACCGCATAGGAAGCGTCCAGGGCCTTGCGCACGGAAGTCTCCCCTTCCACGTCGAGCGCGGCCAGCCGGCCACCGTCGGTGTTCCGCGCGAGGGCGTCGGCAAGTGCGCCGACGGATTGCCTCGGCCGTGTCGCGAGGCGGGCCGAGGCCAGGCAGACCGCGAGCGGCAGCCCCGCGCAGAGCGTCACCAGGCGATGGGCCGCCGGCAGTTCCCCCGCGACGCGCTCCGCGCCGATCCCCCGGGTGAGCAGTTCGACACCGGCTGCCGTGCCTAGCGCGTCGAGCTGGTGGAAGCCCGCTCCCTGCATGCGTAGGCCCGTCAGCCTGCGACGGCTGGTGACGACCACGAGGCCGCCCGGCCCGTTGAACAGCAACGGCCGGACCTGGGCGGCCGTGAAGGAGTTGTCCAGCATGATCACCATGCGCCGTTCGGCGGTGAGGGATCTCCAGAGGGCGCCCAGTTCGACCGCGTCGGTGGGCGGAGGTCCGGCTCCCAACGCCCGGAGAAACTGGCCGAGGACCTCGGCAGGCCTCACCGGGTCACCCGCTGTGTGCCCACGCAGGTCCGCGTACAACTGTCCGTCGGGGAACTCGGCGCCCAGCGCACGCAGCCATTTGGACACAAGGGTGGTCTTGCCGATTCCGGCCGGACCACTGACGACGATCAGCGTTAGCCCTGTTGCGCGGAGATCGTTCAGAGCGTCCAGATCATGCTCTCGGTCGGTGTAGTTCGCGGGAACAGGCAAGAGTTGGCGGGGTGGCCCGGGCCACGCGGGCGCCGTCGGACCCTGGTGGAAATGGATGCCGCCGCGCACCTCACGGGCCTGGACGGTAGGACCGTACATTCGGGCCTCGCCACTGATCTCATTTCCGTACGGTCCGTGCGAGGCCGTGCTCGAATCACTCATCCATCCGCCCCCGGAGATCAATTGCCAATTGTCCGAACTCCTTCGCTTTCTACCCAGGCGTGACTTGGATGACCGTCGGGAATGAGACGGATCAGGCCAGCCACGCCAGTGGTGTATGGCGGAATCCCCCGCTCGGTGTCATGCTCGTGAGCTATCCGACGGACCAGCGGGGGCGCTGGTGGAATTCCAGATTCTCGGACCGGTGGGGCTACGGCTGAACGGGCACTGGCTGGCGCTCGGATCGGACAAGGAAAGGGCGTTGCTGGCTGCGCTCGCTCTCGACGCCGGCCGCCCTGTCGCCATCAGCCAGCTGATCGAACGGCTCTGGGACGGCGATCCACCCGCACGCGCCCGCGAGAACACGCACACCTATGTCTCGCGTATCCGCCGCCAGCTGCGGGCGGCCGGTGCGGTGCCGGACGCACCCACCATCATCGGGCGGGCGCACACCTACACCCTTCAAACCGGGCGCGAATCCGTGGACCGGCAGCGCTTCCGGCGTCTCGTCGACACCGCGTTCACCAGTGACAGTGACGCACAGATCATTGAACTACTGACTCAGGCGGAAGCGTTGTGGCAGGGCGAGGCGCTGTCAGGTCTTCCTGGCTTCTGGGCCTCGACCGTGCGCCGGACGCTCTCGGAGGCGCGGCTGAGCGCCGCTGCCTCACGCATCGCGGCCGAACTGCGGCTGGGGCGCTTCGCCGAACAGATCGGTGAGCTCTCCGCACTGGTCGAGCGGCATCCCGGTCATGAGACTCTGCTCGGTCAGCTGATGCTCGCCTGTTACGGCAGCGGACGGTACGCGGATGCTCTCCGCGTCCACCAAGCCGCCCGGCAGTCACTGATGGCGGAGTACGGAGCCCTTCCCGGCATCGAGCTGAACATGATCCACCAGGGAATACTGGCCCGCGTACCGGCATGCGAGCTGGTACACGGCGGTGGTCCAATGCGAACGCCTCCTTCCCGGGCCGCTGTTGCCGCCTCTCCACGGACACGACGGCCGGAGGCGCCCGAGCCGGGCGGGCTTCCGCCCGGGGCGCCGCCACGGCGGAATCTCCCCCAGCAACCGTCGCTCGTCGGTCGCCGGTCGGAGTTACGGGCCCTGACCTCGGCGATCGCCGATGAGGGTGTGAACGGCGGATCGGTCGTCACCGTGGAAGCGGTCAGCGGCATGGCCGGGGTCGGCAAGACGGCCTTGGCCGTCGCGGCCGCGCACGTGCTCGCCGAGAGTTACCCGGATGGTCAGCTCTACATCGATCTGCACGGTCACTCGCCCACCCAGGAACCGCTCAGCGCAAGGGCGGCGCTGGCGACGCTGCTGAGGCTGCTCGGCGCACCGGCCCCCTCCATTCCGGCGGAACTGGAAGGGCGTACGGCCCTGTGGCGGACCATGCTGGCCGAACGCCGGGTGGTCATTGTCCTGGACGACGCGAGCGGACCCGAACAGATCGGCCCGCTGCTGCCCAGCGGATCGCCGTCCCTGACGATCATCGCCAGTCGTAGGCATCTGACCGGCATACCTCAAGCGGTGTCAGTTCCCCTCGACGCCCTGCCGGAGGAGGACGCCATCGCGCTCTTCCGCGGCTTCGCGGGGGAGGAACGCACCGACGACCGTGCGGAGACAGCGCGGATCGTGGGGCTGTGCGGGTACCTTCCCCTTGCGATCGAATTGGTGGCCCATCGGTTCCGTGCACGTCAGTCGTGGACGCTGACCGTCCTCGCCGACCGTCTCGCCCGAGGCCCTGGACGCCTGAGAGAAATCCGCAGCGCGGATCAGCAACAGGAGATGGCGCGTGCGTTCGCTCTCTCCTACCGGACTCTCGCCCCGCAGCAGAGAACCGCGTTCCGGCGTCTCGGACTGCATCCCGGCCCCGAGTTCACCGCCACCGCGGCAGCCACCCTGCTGGGTCTGCCGCAGGACACGACGGAGCGGTTACTGGAAGGGCTGCTGGCGTGTCACCTGCTCAGGGAGCCCGTACCGGACCGCTATCGCTACCACGACCTGTTGCGCGAATATGCCTATCACCTGTCCCTATCGGAGGACAGTGAGCAGGAACGCCGCCATGCCTTGGCCCGCCTCACGGATTTCTACCTGGCGGCGACCGACCTCGCGGACCGCACGGCATTTCCCCACCGCGCGCGGCTGGACCCACCGACGACGCTCCCGTCGGCGACTCCGCCGCCCTTGCCGGACTCCGCCGCCGCGCGGGCCTGGCTGGCCGCCGAACGCGGCAACCTGATGGCTGTCGAAGAACACGCCCGGCGCAACGGCGCTCCCGCGCAAGCGGCCCGGCTGACCGGCTCCCTGGCCGGCTATCTGCTGTCGGAGTGCCACTGGCAGGACGCCAGAGCACTCCTGCGGCAAGCCGTCGACCACTGGGACCGGACGGACGACAACACCCCGGCACTCTGCCGGGGTCTGACCGATCTCTGCGCCGCGCACGCCAGCATCGGGGACTACGCGGAGGCCGCGGCAGCCGGGGAGCGCGCACTGCAACTCGCATGTGCGCTGGGCGATGAATCTGCCGAAGCCGAGGTGTTACGGGTCCTCGGTACATTGAACTGGCATCTCGGCGAGAATCGCACGGCACTCGCGCTGCTCCAGAAGTCTTTCGCCATAAAGTCACGATCAGGTGATATCTGGGACAAGGCGCGCAGCCGGAACAACATCGCGGTGACCATGCTTTTCCTCGGAGAGCGCGAGCAGGCCCTCGCGAATTTTCGCGGAGCCCTGGAGGGGTTTCGCGAGGCGGCCGATGCAACTGCGGCCGCCCAGACGCTGAACAATATCGGGGAATTACAGGTACAGGCGGGGGAGTTCACGGCCGCCCGCCACTCCTTTGAGGAATCGCTCTCCTTTCTGGAAGTGGACGGAAGCCGATACGACCGTGCGACCGTACGGAGAAACTTGGCCGAAGTCCTCACGGAGTCAGGCGAGCCGGCCCACGCCCTTGTCATGCTCAGGGAGACCCTCTCGGAGTTTCGCTCTCTTGGTGACCGGAAGAGTCAGGCCGAGGCCCTGGTGGGGATCGGCGAGGCGCACTGGCGGCTGGGGAGCGTCAGGGAGTCCGGTCGGCATCTCCTCGAAGCGCTGCATATCGCACAGGACATCCGAGCGCCGCACCACGAGGTCCAGGCCCTGCGCCGCCTCGGACGGGCGGACTTCGCCGACGGCCGGCTGGCCGACGCGACGGACCGACTGCGGGCAGCGGCGCTCGTCGCGGCCCGCACCCATGACGTCGATGAGGAGACCGCCACACACATACTCCTGGCGGAGGTCCGGCTTGCGGCAGGAGATATCAATGACGCGCTCATGACATTACGTCAGCATTCGAATTAGTGCGCCATCGGGACCGTGTTGATGCGCGTAGAATCGCTCGCCGCCTGGTTGAAATCGAACGTCTATATGAAACTGCATCAGCGACCCGCCCTGTCATTCGGGATGAGTAGGTGGACTATCTTTTTGGCATATGCCGGAAATGTGGCATACCTTTAGATGGTCTGATAATCTCCGCATCCTCAAGATCGACAATGAAGGGAGAGTTCGCACGTGCGGAACATCCTGGCGGCCACCACCCTCGTTTGCTTGGCCGCTTTGACAGTCGGGGCGATGGCGAATGTTGCCGTAGCATCCTCACGCCTTGACGTGAAGAACGGCTGCATCATGATATGAGCAGTTCCGCCCGTTTCGGAGGGTGATGTAGCGGCCGGGCGTCACCCGAGCGCACGGGCAGACCAGCGGTAGACCCTCCCGCGCGAGATCCGGCGGCTCCGTGCCGCCGTATCTTTCCGACGACCGCGGACCGCGGTCGTCGCTCCCCTCTCCGCCTGTCGACTCACCCGCTCTCCGGAGCGGACCGTAGCGGTCAAGCACGGCGCCCCGAGACCACACCAGCCTCTGCCGCTCCGGCCAACCGTGCAGTTCAGAGCCATTCCAGCCGTTCAAGAACCCTTGATTCCCAAGCTCAGAGCGCGAGTTCGATTCTTGTCACCCGCTCCATGAAAAAGCCCCAGGCCAACCGGGGGCTTCTTTTGTTGGCAGCTCCGCAGCTGGCGGGGCAGCCGCCAGTCGGGCCCGCCTTGTGCTCAGAGGGGCGTTGTCTGCGGACCAAGCAGCTCACTGCCTGCTTCTTCCCGGATAGTCGACGTGTGGCATCACAGCCCGGCCTTTCCGATCTCCGCCGTGCCAAGTTCGCCCGGCGCCTGCCCGCAGCGCTCTCCGAGCTCGCCGGTCCCCAGCACGGCCCTGTGCGTCTGCCGCTCCATCTTGCATGGTCGGGGCTGACCACCTTCGACCTCGACCAGCCCCGCTTGTGGATGAGCTGCCACCCGCATCGTCCTGGCCGAGGGTCAGCACGACGACCTGGTCCGGTACCTCGATCGGGACCTTCTCGTCGGCCTGTGGCCCACACTGCGCACACTGGTCAGCCGAGATGTCCGCGAAGTCTGGGAGAGCGCGTTCGGCGAGCTGGGCGGCAGCGCGCGGGCGGCTGCGTGAACCTCGGCGACCTCGCCTGGACCAGTCAAACATGCAGTTCAGGGCAACTGCACCAGTCCAAGCATCGCTGATTCTCCGGCTCCGGAGGCCGGCCGCGCTAGGCCAGATGGTCCGCCTCCGCGTCCGGGTCCGTCAGCCGGTTGAGCCGCGCGGGGACGTCGAAGCCGACCAGCAGCACGACGATCACCGTCCCCGCGAACGTCAGCACGGCGAGCGCCTGACCGAGGTCCATCCCCGACGCCAGATCGGCACCGAGCACCGGGGCCACGGCCCCGCCGAGCGCTCCCACGTTGTAGGTGAAGCCGAGCGCCGCTCCTCGGCTCGCGGTCGGGAAGTGGCCGCCGATGTACCGGGGCAACAGCCCTGAGATACCGAAGCTGGTGGCCTGGAGCAGGAACAGCAGGCAGCCGAGCAGCAGCAGGTTGTCCTTCACCGCGAAGACCGGGTACACGAAGGCCAGCGAGGCCAGCAGCGTCAGCGCGTACGCCTTCCTGGCGCCGATCCAGTCGCCCAGGAAGCCCGCCGCCCAGCAGCCGATCATGGTTCCGAAGCCCGCGAAGTAGAGGACGTCGGTGACCTGGTCGGTGGTGTACCCGAGCTCGGTCTTCAGATAGGTGGGGAGCAGGGCCTGGATGGGCCAGGAGTACAGGAAGGCGAAGAACAGCGTCACGATCATCGAGACGTAGAGCAGCCAGCTCCGCCGTCCGCCCAGCTGCACGGCGAACGCCGCGAGGGCGAGGCCCGCCACCACCGACAGCATCGGCACCAGGCCCTCGCTGCCCGGGGTGAAGACCAGGAAGAGCGAGAGCGTGGCGGCCACCACGAGGACGCTGTTGACCATGGCGAGGCGCGACGTCCGGAACAGCGGCCCGAAGGGGTTCGGCCTGGCGCCCTTGTCCGCGACGTCCGAAGCCCACTCCTCGGCCTCCGGCAGCGCACGCCGCATCCACAGCGCGACCGCGATCGGTATCAGGCCCAGGTAGAACATCCACCGCCAGCCGAGCGAGGGGACCACCCAGTTGTACACCTGGGCCGCGAGGACCGAACCCACGGAGAAGCCCGAGATGAGGAAGCCGCTGGCACGGCTGCGGACCCTGGCGGGCCAGCTCTCCATGACGTACGTGGCGCTGGCGCTGTACTCGCCGGCCATGCCCATGCCGATGGCGAGGCGGGCGGCGAAGAGGCTGTGGAAGTCCCAGGCGAATCCGCAGGCGAAGGTGCCCAGCGAGTAGAGCATGATGCTCAGCACCATCGAGAGCTTGCGGCCGTACCGGTCACCGATGGCTCCCAGTACGGCGCCGCCCAGCCAGCGGGTGATGAAGGCACCGGAGATCAGGCTGGCGGCCTGCACCGTACTCAGGCCGAAGTCGTCACTGATCTCGGTGAGGACGAGCGTGATGAGGACGAAGTCGAAGCCGTCGAGTACGTAGCCGATCCAGGCGGCGAAGAACGACTTCCACTGCGTACGGCTCACCTCGCGGTACCAGGGGAGTGTGGGGCGGGATTTCTGCACGGTGGACTCCATGATGCGGGAGGGCGCAGGCCCTTTGAGCGGTCCGGACGGTTCAGCGCGGGGCGAGACCGGCCACGAAGCGGGCGGTGAGGGCGGTCGGCGCGGTGATGGCGGTGCCGACGACGACACTGTGGGCGCCGCGGGACAGGGCCTCCGCGGCCTCTTCGGGTGTGCTGATACGGCCTTCGGCGACCACCGGCACGTCGATCGCCTCCACGAGACCGGAAATGAGGCTCAGGTCGGGGCCGGTCCGCTCCGGGCTCCCCGGCACGTAGCCGGACAGGGTCGTGGAGACGAAGTCCGCCCCCTGCGCGGCGGCTGCGATCCCCTCGGCGAGCGTGGCGACGTCAGCCATGACCAGGACGCCGGCCGCGTGCACGGCTGCGACGAGATCGGCGAACGTGGAGCCGTCGGGACGAGGCCGGTCGGTGGCGTCGGCGGCGACCACGGCCGCACCGGCCCCGACGACCGCCAGAGCGTGCCTGACCGTGGGCGTGATGTAGACACCTGTGTCGCCGTCCTTCCACAGGCCGATGACCGGGAGGTCCACGGCCCCGGTGATCGCGGCGACGACCTCCGGTTCGTTGGCGCGGATCGCGGCGCCGCCGCCCGCGACGGCGGAGCGTGCGAGGCGTACGAGGGTGGAGGTCTCCCGCATCGGGTCGCCGGGGGGCGCCTGGCAGGAGACGATCAGCCGGCCCCGGAGGTCCTCTGCCAGATCCTGTGCGGTCATCGGAGTGCCGGTCATCGGAGTGCTCCCGGGTGGTGGAGGGGAAGGGTGGTGGTCAGAGCGGCGGCGCCCAGGACGGCGGCGTCGTGACCGAAGAGAGGCGGTCCGGGGACGAGCCCGCGCAGCGGCGGCATCAGCTCGGCGGCGAAGGCGGCGGCCAGCGCGTCGCCGTACAGCGCGCCGATCCGGGGGACCCCGCCGCCTACGACGACCCGGTCGGGGCCGAGCGCGTTGGCGAGGCCGCCGAGGACCCGTCCGGCGGCCGCAGCCCCCGTGGTGACGGCGTGCACTGCGGCCTGATCTCCCTGGGCGGCCCGGGCGGCGACCGTTTCGAGCCGCTCCACCGGCGCGCCGGTGAGCCGCTCGTAGTGCGCGGTGATGCCCGGACCTGAGGCGATGACCTCCAGATGTCCGGTGGCACCGCAGGTGCAGGGAAGCCCTGTCGCCTCCGCGCTGGGCAGATGGCCGAGGTGTCCCGCGATGCCGGACGCGCCGTGCAGCATCCGGCCGTCGACGGCGAGGGCGCCGCCCACCCCCGTGCCGACGGCGGCGAAGAGCAGCGAGCCGTGGTGGTCCGGAAGGGCGGCGAGCTCCGGCCCGGCGGTGGCGCGTACGTCGTTGTCGCAGGCCACCGGCAGACCCGTACGGTCCGCGAGGCCTGCGCCGAGCGCGGTACCGGCCCAGCCGGCGATCGAGTCGGTGGCGCTGGTGACCATCCCGCTGCGGGGGTCGACGACCCCGGCGGCCGCGATGCCCAGCGTCGAGGCCAGGCGGCCGGGGTCCACCTCGGCCGCTGCCGCGGCCAGCGCGTCGAGCACCGCCTCTGCGCCGTCCCCGGCGGGAGTGGGCCGTGTGTGCCGGGCCAGCACCGTGCCGTCGGCTGCGAAGAGCGCCGCCGCGATCTTCGTGCCGCCGAGATCGAGGCCGATCACCGCGGCCCCGGTCGCCGCCGCGTTCATCGGACGGGAGGCAGACCGGCGCCCCGCAGCCGCTCACCGACGAGGGCGACGGACTCGGCGGAGAGCGGGATCTGCGGGAAGGCGGTGGCGCCGTCCTCGATGATGCCGAGCAGCCACAGTGCCGCCTTGAAGGAGCCGAGCGCCGACGAACTGCGGCCCATGTCCTGCTCGGGACCCACGTCGACCATGCCGAACAGATCGACGAGCCGTTCCTGCTCCCGGGCGGCGAGCGCCCAGTCGCCGGCGCGCGCGGCGTCGTACAGCCGTACGTAGCCCGCCGGGTCCACGTTGCCGATGCCGGGCACGACACCGTCGGCGCCGGCCAGCAGCGCCGCGTCCACGGTGAGCTCGGAACCGGTCAGCACGCTGAAGTGCGGCACCGGGCCCTCGGCCCTGCCCTCGCGCCCGCCGAGTTCCACGATCAGTCTGCGCAGTCCGCCCTCGTCACCGCTGCTGTCCTTGAGGCCGGCGAGGGTGCCGTCCTCGGCGAGCTCGCGCACCAGGGCGGCGGAGAGCTTGGAGTGCACGGCCACCGGGATGTCGTAGGCGAAGAGCGGCAGGTCGACCGCGGCGCGCAGCCGCCGGAAGTGCCCGGCGGTCTCCTTGGGGTGCGTACGGGTGTAGAAGGGTGCCGTCGCGACCAGCGCGTCCGCGCCCAGCTCCGCGGCGGCCCGGGCGTGCTCCGTGACCCGGGCCGTCGTCGTGTCGATGACCCCGGCCAGGACCGGGACGCGGCCGGCGGCCGCGGCTACCACGGTCTCCAGGGCGGTGGCGCGCTGCGCATCGGTCAGATAGGCGACCTCGCTGGTCGAGCCGAGGGCGAAGAGCCCGTGCACACCGCCGTCGACGAGGTGGCCGACGAGCCGGGTGAGGGAGGCCGTGTCGACCTCCCCGCGGTCGTCGAAGGGGGTGCAGACCGGCGGTACGACGCCGTGCAGCGGTGCGGTCAAAGGCATGGTGAAGGGCTCCAGCTTGTTCGGAAAGCCGTCCGTCGCCGGAAGAGGAGGCGGAACCGAGACATGGGACGTAAGATGTCCTATGTCTGGACTCACCTTAAACAGATGCCCCGGCGACCGGTCAAGAGGTTCCGGTGGCCGGCGACACCTCAGGAGGACCGTTGTGGCCCGCCCCACCATGGCTCAGGACATAGAGCGCAGGATCAAGGAACTGATCCTCGAACGCAGGCTCGGACCGGGTGATCCGCTGCCCACGGAGGCGGAGCTGATGGGGCTGTTCTCGGCCGGACGGGTCTCGGTGCGCGAGGCCCTCAAGGCGCTCCAGGCCATGAACGTCGTCGAGATCCGGCGCGGCTTCGGGACCTTCGTCGGCTCGCTCTCCCTGTCGCCCTTCGCCGAGGGACTGGCCTTCCGGGCCGCCGTCCGGCACCGGCAGGGCGAGCCGGGGCTGCTGGAGCTGATGAAGGTGCGCGAGGCGCTGGAGACCGGACTCGTCGGCGCCGTCACCGCCGGCGTCCCGGCGGAGGACCTGGCCGTGCTGCGGGGCCTCGTCGCGACGATGGAGACCGAGGCCGCCGCGGGCGGCCGGGTCGCCAGGGCCACCGACCGCGCCTTCCACCTCGCGCTCTACGCCTCGCTCGACAACCATCTCCTCAGCGAGGTGCTCGACGCGTTCTGGGCGGCCATGGACCGGGTGCGCGAGGACATGGACGACGGCCACCAGGACCCTGCCGTCACCTGCTCCCAGCACCACGAGATCGTCGAGGCGGTCGCCGCCGCCGACGGCGTGCGTGCGGTGCGCGCCATGCGCACCCACTTCGACGGCATCCGGGGCCGCCTCGAACCTCAGTCCGTGTCCACCGTGTCCGCGTAGAGGTAGCTGCTCGTGCCCGCGAGGGTGGCGCGGCACCAAGCGTCCACCGAACCCTGGTCCATCACGGTCCAGTCCGGGGCCCGCTCCACCTGAGCGCGGCCCAGCCTGCGGCCCAGCTCGACGAGCCGGGCCACCTCCGGGGTCCGCTCGCGGGCGTAGTGCCGCAGCGCGTCCTCGGGGCAGGCGGACGTCCGCAGCGCCTCCTCCAGGCAGAGGGCGTCCTGCAAGGCCTTGACCGCCCCGCTCGCCGTGTGCGGGCGGGTCACCCCCGCCGCGTCGCCCGCCAGCAGGAACGGCGGGTCCGCAGCGAGGGGCGCGTGCAGGTCGGCGACGGGGTGGCAGGTCATCGCGGTGTGCTCACCCCGCGCCACGATGTCCGCCCACTCCCGGGGGAAGTGCTCCTCGGCCAGCTGCCGTACGTACCCGGCCTCACCCGGGGACCCGGCGGGCGGGGTCGCGTAGACCGCGTAGGCGAGCAGCCGGTCGTCAGGCCCGGCGCCCCCACCCCGGGGGATCAGGTAGAAGATGCCGTGCCCGCCGGGGAAGCCGATCGTCACCCAGGCCTCGCGCAGCAGCTCCATGGGCCGGCGGTGCTCCGCCGACGCGTCCACCGGAAGCGTGCCGCGCCACACGGCGTACCCGGCGGGGGAGGGCCGCAGGTCCGGGGCCAGTACCCGGCGGGTGAGCGAGCGGTGGCCGTCGGCGCCCACGACGAAGTCGTAGGCGTCCTCGCCCCCGGCCGTGCGCACGAGGGCACCTCCGGCGGGGGCCCGTCCGACCCAGGTGACGGGGCGGCCCCGGTGGTAGCGCGCGCCGGTGGTGGCGGCATGCAACGCCCCCCACAGAAGACCCCAGTTGCACGGCGTGACAGGGCTGGGCAGGCGTGCGAACTCGCGGGCCGAGCGTTCCCCTGGCGCCCGGGTCAGCCAGACACGGGCCGACACGGGGGCGGTGGGCATGGCGGCGTCGAGATAGCCCTTGGCGACCAACTGCGCGTGCAGCGGGGGAGGGATGACGATGCCCAGCCCCCGGTCCCGGAGCTCGCCGTCGCCGCGCTCGTAGACCGTGACCTCGGCCCCCGCCCTGATGCCCGCGACCGCCATCGCGCAACCGGCGATGCTCCCGCCGACCACGCCCATCCGTGAACCCGCCGCCATACCGCCGCCTGTCCGCTCGTCCCGGGAGGTGCCGTGGCCCATCGTCGCAGCCGGCCGGGTGCGGCCGGGGGAACAACACCTCCTTCGGGACGGGGTGTTACGGGGTGACGGTCACCGTCGCGCTTCCCGAGGCCTGCTTGCCGTCGGCCCGGTACGTCGCGGTGATCCCGGCGTTCCCCGACGCGCCGGCCGGAATCGTGACCGGGACCTTGATGTTCGCGCCCTCGCCCGGACGGAGCGCCGGGAACGCCACCTGCCGGGCCGTCCAGCCGGCGGGCACCGTCAGATCGAGCGTTCCCGCCGAGCGGGTCACGTCCATCCGGTTGACGACCCGGACCGTCACCTCAGTGGCCGTACCGGCCTTCATGGTGGCCGGCGGGGTGATCGTGATGCCGGCACAGGTGCCGCCGAGCCACTTCAGGTCGAACGAGGAGTAGGTGATGTTCCTGTAGCCGTCCCGCTCGTAGAGCAGTCCGAGCCGGCCGTCCGGCAGCCGCGTCAGCGTCGAGTACGCCGCGCTGCCGCGATCGACCACCTTCTTGATCGGCCAGGTCTTCCCGTCGTCGCAGGACATCCTCACGGTGAGGTTGCTCCGGGAGGACGTGCTGTCCGTGTTGCTGAACAGCAGCCATGAGGCCTGCGGGTCGGACGCGGCGGCGTCCGGGGCGTACCGGATGACCGAGCCGTTGTTCGCCGGGTCCGGCAGGTCGGTGTCCTGTTCGAACGGGGTGTAGTTGACCCCGCCGTCGGTCGAGTAGGCGATCGTCCGGTGAGGCGCGGAACGGTTATTGAGCATGATCCGGCCGTCGCTCAGTTCGACGGTCTTGTTCTCGTCGCCGCCAGGGCCGACCGGGTTTCCCGTCCTCCAGGTCGCCCCGTGGTCGTCGCTGTACGCGCTGACCGCGTAGTTGGCCCCGTTGTTCCGGATCGCGTACTGCTGGATCAGACGGCCCTTGTAGGTACCGTTGCGCACCTGGATGCCCTCGCCGGAGGCCGCGAACATTCCCGCCCAGGCGGGGTTCTTGATCTGCTCGGTGATGCGGCGGTGCGTCCAGGTCACCCCGTCGTCGTCCGAGTAGCTGTAGTCGGCCTGGAGGACGTCCGGGTCGCTCTCGTCGTTGCCGGTGGCCGAGCCGAGGAAGCCCTGGTTCACGGAGGCGGCGTAGAAGACGAAGATCCGGCCGGTGGTGCGGTCCACCAGCAGGCTCGGATCGCCGAAGCCCTTCGGCGCGGCCTCCTTGCGGACCATCTGCTGCGTCTGCCACGTGGTCCCGCCGTCGGTACTGCGCCGCACGACGATGCCGAGGTTGCCGGGCAGATCCGCGAGCGTGGGACGGGAGTCGTACGCGGCGAGCAGGGTGCCCTTGACGGACGTGGTCAGCGCGGGGATGCGGTAGTAGGGGGATCCGGTGCCCTGGGTCGCGATGTCCTGGGAGGTCAGTTCGCCGGCCGCTGTGGCGGCGGTGGGGGCGCCGTGGGCGGTGCCGGCCGCGGCGGCCACCATGACGGCGGCGGACAGCATGGCGAGGGTGACTCTGCGCTGCATGAACGGTCTCTCTTCTCGTGAGGGGGAGAGGTGCGGATATGGAGCGGAGCGCGCGGCACGACGGGCCGGCGTGCCGGGCGGCGGACAAGCGCACCCCGGCTGCCGGTTCCGAAGATCCGCAGATCCTTGACCTCCGGTCAGGAGGGATCGGGCGGCCCGGTCGGGAGACCGGCGAACAGGCCGCGCACCCAGGCCAGTTGTTCCGCCCGGTGGTACTCGGCGCCGCCTTCGTGCCCGTTGAACTCGTAGACGCGTACGCCCTTGGGGCCCGCGTAACGGTTGTAGGCCGTGAAGCAGGTGGAGGGCGGGCAGATCTCGTCCATCATCGCGATGGAGAACAGCGCGGGAGCGGTCGCCCGGGTGGCGTGCTGCGCCGCGTCGAAGTAGGACAAGGTGCGGAAGACCTGCTCCGTACGGTCGCGGTGGAGCCGGAGGTAGGCGGCGATCTCGGTGTACGGCGGCACTCCGGCGAGCCGCGCACCCCGTGGGATGTTGCACAGGAAAGGCACGTCCGGCATCACTCCGGCCAGCCCCTCGACCAGGCCGGACACGGCCAGTGCGATACCGCCGCCCTGGCTCACCCCGGTCACCACGATGCGGGAGGGATCGACCCGGGGGTGCTCCCGCATCGCCTCCACACAGCGGACCGCGTCGGTGACGACCCGCCGGTAGTAGTACGTCTCGGGGCTCTCGATGCCCCGCGTCAGGAAACCCGGCACGGTCCCGGCGGCCCCGGGGCAGGTGTCGGCGGTGTCGCCGCCCGCCGTCGACCAGCCCTGGCCCCGGGTGTCCATGATCAGGTGCGCGTATCCGGCGCAGGCCCACATCAGCTGCTCGTGCGCGAGCCCCTGGCCGCGCCCGTAGCAGAGGAACTCCACGACGCAGCCGAGCGGTCCGGAGGCGCCGGCGGGCATGTGCA
This sequence comes from Streptomyces pratensis, assembly GCF_016804005.1. Classification (GTDB taxonomy): domain Bacteria; phylum Actinomycetota; class Actinomycetes; order Streptomycetales; family Streptomycetaceae; genus Streptomyces; species Streptomyces pratensis_A. The sequence continues at coordinate 2,689,986 of NZ_CP051486.1, forward strand.
GCCAGCCGCGCACAGGCCGGCCGCCGTGTCCCGGAACGCTGACGTCGTACGTACGCACCTGGGACAGGCCGCTGTCGGCCCGCTCGTACCGGGGCTCGTCCGAGGCGCCGTCGTGGAGTGCCTCGTCCAGGGTCCCGGACCAGAAGTCGTCGAAACCGTCGGGCAGGGGGAGTTCGGGCCGGTAGGCGTGGCATTCCTCGAGCGGGAGATCTGCCGACGGCATGGCTGTGCCCTCCTGGGTACGGGAAGTGAATGGACAGCAGACGTCAGATGTCCTGTTGGCAACCGGACCCTAGGGAGCTCCGCGACCGGACGTCAAGGGGTGCGGCCGAGGTGGTTCCCCCGCCCCCCGGAGGGTGGGGCGGGGGTGTGGCGCCCTCGGTCAGGCCTGGTCCGCGCCGCGCGTCCTGGCGTAGGCGATCCGCCGTCTGACCGGTGTGTAGTGCTCGTCGAGGGCCTTCAGGAAGGCGGTGACGTCGCCGGCCCGTGCGGCGTCCACGATGCTCTGGTGGGCGGCGATCGTCGCCGTCTCGTCGGCGTGCGTGAATCCGTCGAGGTGTGGCGCGACGATCGTGTAGACGTCCCAGAAGGCCATCGAGAGCTGGCCGATCAGGTCGTTGCCCAGCGGGGCCACGAGCAGGGCGTGGAAGGCCCGGTCCGCCTCGACGAAGCCGTGCCCCTCGCCCGCGCCGGTGGCACGCATGGTCGCCACCAGGCCTTCCAGGCTGTCGAGCTGCTCGCTGCTGAGCGAGGAGATGATCCTGTCGGCCATGCCCCGCTCGAAGAGCTCGCGCACGTCGACGAGGTCGGCCATGACCTGGAAGTCGTCGTCGGGGGAGAGCAGGCCTCGGAAGGTGAGGCTCTCCACCAGGGCGGAGAGGCTCAGGCGGCCGACGTACGTCCCGTGGCCGTGGCGCACCTCGACGATGTCGAGGGCGGCGAGGATCTTGACGGCTTCCCGGACGCTGGAACGGCTGGCGCCGAGCGCCTCGCACAGGGCCGGCTCCGTCGGGAGCGGGTCACCGGGGCGCAGCCGCTCGTCAAGGATGTAGCGCTTGATGCCCTCGACGACTTCCTGTCGCAACAGGGTGCGACCGGCTCGTGTGCCGGACATATGTGAACTCCCCACCTCTTGACCCCTCTCGATTGTCGAGCTACGTTCCCACGCTATCAAGGCATCAGACATCTGACGTCTGATGCTCAACCGCTTCGACGGTGTCCTGACAGCAGTCGAAAACGGTGGCTTTCCACTCATTCCCCGACCTCAACGTCCCTTGGAGGACCCGTGCCCGAGCTGAGGCCAGCCGGCGTCGAGCGCCGCACCTTCCTGCGTTACACCAGTGCCATCGGCGCGGCCGCGGCCGTCACGGCAGGCCTTTCCGCATGCGGCGGGCCCTCCTCGACCACCGACGGCACGGCAGGCAAGGGCGACGGCACCATCGAGGCCGGTCTGTCGTACCCCCTGTCGACCGGCTTCGACCCGATGATCACCTCCGGCGCCACGCCGTACGCGGCCAACATGCACATCTTCGAGGGCCTGGTCGATCTCGATCCGGCCACCCTGGTGGCACGTCCCGCACTCGCAACCGAGATGCCGAAGAAGATCAACGCCACCACCTACCGGGCCACCCTCCGCGACGGTGCGACCTTCCACGACGGCTCCCCGGTCACCGCCGAGGACGTCGTCTTCAGCTTCGAACGCATCCTTGACCCGAAGAACTCCTCGCTGATGGCACAGTTCGTGCCCTTCATCGACACGGTCACCGCCGTCGACACCCGGACGGTCGAGTTCAAGCTCAAGTACGCCTTCGCGCTCTTCCCCTCCCGCATCGCCGTCGCCCGGATCGTGCCGAAGAAGACCGTCGAGGCGGACGTCAAGGGGTTCGACGCGAAGCCCGTCGGCTCGGGGCCCTACAGATTCATCGAGGCCACCCGCGAGGACAAGATCGTCTTCGAGAAGTACGACAAGTACAACGGTCCCCGCCCCGCCAAGGCCAAGAAGATGATCTGGCGCCTGATGTCGGACCAGTCGGCGCGCGTCAGCGCCATGGAGTCAGGCCGCGTCCAGGCCATCGAGGACGTCCCGTACATCGACGTCAAGCGCCTCGCCGCCACCACGAGGACCGAGTCCGTGCAGTCCTTCGGCCTCCTCTTCCTCATGTTCAACACCACCGACAAGAGGTTCGCCGACAAGCGGGTCCGCCAGGCCCTGCACCACGCGCTGGACACCGAGAAGATCATCTCCACCGCGATGGTCGGCAACGCGGCAGCCGCGACCGGCTACGTCCCCTCGACCCACCCCGACCACCACCAGGCCGCCACCGTCTACACGCACGACGTGGCCAAGGCGAAGAAGCTGCTCGCCGACGCGGGCGTGGGCAAGCTCGAGTTCACCGTCCTGACCACCGACACCGGCTGGGTGAAGGACATCGCCCCGCTGCTCAAGGAGAGCTGGGCCGCGGCCGGCATCGAGGCCACCCTGAACATCGCCCAGTCCCCGGCCCAGTGGGCCAAGGTCGACGCGGGCGACTTCGAGGTCATGGTGGCTCCCGGTGACCCCTCGGTCTTCGGTAACGACGTGGACCTCCTGATGCGCTGGTTCTACTACGGCTTCTGGCCGGAGAAGCGCTACGGCTGGGCGGGGACCGCCGAGTACAAGCAGGTCAAGCAGCTCCTCGACAGGGCCGCCCAGGCCGCCGACGAGGCGGTGCGCAAGCAGCTCTGGGGGCAGATCACCGACGTGGTGGCGGAAGAGGCGGCCCTCTACCCGATCCTCCACCGCAAGCTGCCCACCGCCTGGAACGAGAAGGCGCTGCCCGGCTTCAAGCCGCTGCCCACCACCGGCCTGTCCTTCGTCGACGTCAGCCGCGCCTGACGACCTCGCCCGGCCCGGGCCGCCCACCCGGCCGCCCTCCCCGGCGGCCCGTCACCACCGGCCCGGGCCACCCACCCGGCGGCCCGTCACACCGGCCCGGGCCGCCCACCCCGGCGACCCGGACCCGCCGTCCGCCCAATCACAAGGAACCCGACGATGGTTGCTTTCCTCCGGCTCGCGCTGCGCCGCGTCGCGATGATGCCGGTGATGATCCTCGGCATCGCGCTGCTGGTATTCGTGGTGCTGCAGTTCTCGCCGGTCGACCCGGCCTTCAACGCGCTCGGGGAGAGCGCCACCCCCGAGGCCCGCGCGGCCTTCGCCGAGGCCAACGGGCTCAACGACCCATTGCCCGTACGCTACTTCGACTTCCTCGGCCAGCTGCTCCACTTCGACCTGGGGACGACCGTCCCACCGAGCCAGCCCGTGATCGACCGGATCACCGCCGCCTTCCCGCTCACCCTCCAGCTCACCTTCCTCGGCCTGCTCCTCGCCGTCGTCCTCGCCGTCGTCGGCGGAGTCCTGGGGGCCGTCCACCGCGACCGCTGGCCCGACCAGCTCTTCCGGATCCTGTCCATGGCCGGGGTCGCCATCCCGTCGTTCTGGCTCGGCGTCCTGCTCATCCAGCAGTTCGCCCTGAACACCCGGATCTTCCCGACCGGCGGGTACACCAACCCCGCCGACTCGTTCGGCGGCTGGCTCACCACGATGGTCCTGCCCGCGGTCTCGCTCGCGGTGCCGGTCGCGGCGTCGCTCGCCCGTCTCGTACGCACCTCGATGGTCGCCGAGCTCGACCGCGACTACGTCCGCACCGCACAGGGCAACGGCCTGCCGGTCTTCCTGGTGATCCGCTCGGTGCTGCGCAACGCACTCGTCACCCCGCTCACCGTGCTGGGGGTCAAGGTCGGCTACCTGCTCAGCGGCGCCGTCGTCATCGAAGCGATCTTCGACCTGCCCGGCATGGGCAAACTCATCCTCGAAGGTGTCACCGGCGGCGACGTCGCCCTGGTCCAGGGCACCGTACTGACCATCGCCATCGCCTTCCTGGTGGTCAACGTCATCGTCGACCTGCTCTATCTGCTGGTCAACCCGCGCATCAGGACGGTGTGACATGTTCGCCACAGGCCGTCTGGCCAAGAAGCTCTCCCGACCGGGCATCGCACTCCGCGCCCTCCCGGTCACCTCCCGCGTCGCCCTCGGCGTGCTGATCGTCGTCGTCCTCGGCGCCGTACTCGCTCCCCTCCTCACCCAGGACCCGCTCACCACCGGCACCCCGGTCCAGGCTCCGGGCGGAGACCACTGGTTCGGCACCGACCGGGCGGGACGCGACGTCCTCGCCCGTGTGGTGCACGGCTCGCGCTACTCGCTGGTGATCGGCCTCGGCGCGACCGCCGTGGCCCTCGTCGCCGGAGCCGTCCTCGGCTCGCTCGCCGCCACCTCGCGCAGACTCGGCGACGAATCCGTCATGCGCACCCTCGACATCGTCATGTCATTCCCGCCGATCGCGCTCGCGGCCGTCCTCGTCGCCGTGTTCGGCACCAGCGTCCCCGTGATCATCTTCACCATCGCCTTCGTCTACACCCCTTCCCTCGCCCGCGTCGTACGCGCCAACGTCCTCGCCCAGTACGGGGAGGACTACGTCGCCGCCGAGAAGGTCATCGGGGCCCGGCGCGGCTACATCGTGCTCCGCCACGTCGCCGTCAACTGCATGGCCCCGGTCATGGTGTTCGCGACCGTCATGGTCGCCGAGGCCATCATCTTCGAGGCCAGCCTCTCCTTCATCGGGGCCGGTGTGCAGGACCCCGACCCCAGCTGGGGCAGCGTCCTCGCCTATGGGCGGCAGATCCTCCTCGCCGGCGGATGGTGGGCCACCTTCTTCCCCGGCCTCGCCCTGCTGATCACCGTCCTCGCGCTCAACATCCTCTCCGAGGGCCTCACCGACGCCTCCGCCGCACCCAGCGGCGCCGTCGCCGCCGGCCCCGTCGCCACCACCGCACCGGACCCGGTCGAGGCCGCCTCGACCGTCGACATCGACGCCGCCCTCGCCGAGCTGGCCCGGCACATCGAGACCACCGGACCCGCCGTCACCCCGGTACGGGAGGACGCCGCAGAACTCCTCGTCGTACGCGACCTGGCCATCCGCTTCCCCGACCGTTACGGCGACATCCCCGTCGTCGACAAGCTGAATTTCACCGTCCACGAGGGCGAGACCCTCGGCCTGGTCGGCGAGTCAGGATGCGGCAAGTCGATCACCAGCCTCGCCGTGATGGGGCTCCTCGCCCGCAACGCAGAGGTCGAGGGCGAGATCCTCTACCGCGGCCGGGACCTGCTGAAGCTCTCCGCGAAGGAGCGCCGCGCCCTGATGGGCCCCGAGATCGCCATGGTCTACCAGGACGCGCTCTCCTCCCTCAACCCGTCCGTACTCGTCGGCACCCAGCTGCGGCAGCTGACCTCGCGCGGAGGTACGAAGACACCGGCCGAACTCCTCGGACTCGTCGGCCTCTCACCGGAACGCACCCTGCGCAGCTACCCGCACGAGCTCTCCGGCGGCCAGCGCCAGCGCGTCCTCATCGCCATGGCGCTGTCCCGCAGCCCCCGTCTCCTGATCGCCGACGAACCGACCACCGCCCTCGACGTCACGGTTCAGGCGCAGGTCGTCGAACTGCTCGTCGAGCTGCGCGACGAGCTCGGCTTCGCCATGGTGCTGGTCTCCCACGACCTGGCCCTGGTCGGCGACCTCGCGCACCGGGTCGCCGTGATGTACGCGGGCCGCCTGGCCGAGGCAGGCGACACCCGCTCCGTCCTCACCGACCCCGCCCACCACTACAGCCGGGGCCTTCTCGGGTCCGTCGTCTCCCTGGAGGCGGGGGCCGACCGGCTGCACCAGATCCGCGGAGTGGTTCCCGCCCCCCAGGGCTTCGGCGCGGGATGCCGGTTCGCCGGCCGCTGCGCCGCCGCCACCGACCTCTGTCACACGACGACCCCGGTGCTCGCCGGACGAGGCACCGCCGAGGACCACGGCTGCGCCTGCCACCACCCGGCGGCGGCCACCGCGAAGAAGCTCGAAGGGAGCGCCCTGTGATCAGGCTCGACGGCGTCCACGTACGCCACAAGGCACGCGGCGGAGCCCTCTTGGGCCGCGACGCCGTGCACGCGCTCACCGACGCCACCCTGGAGGTCGAACGCGGCGAGATCGTGGGCCTGGTGGGTGAGTCGGGCTGTGGCAAGTCCACGCTCGCCCGGGTGCTGACCGGACTGCAGAAGCCCACCGAGGGAAAGGTCCTCTTCCACGGCCGGGACCTCTGGGAGATGCGGGGCACCGAGCGGCGCAACGACTTCGGATCGGCTGTGGGCGTCGTCTTCCAGGACCCCTCCACCGCCCTCAACCCCCGCCTCCCGGTACGTCAGATCCTGCGCGACCCCCTGGACGTGCACAGGCGCGGCACCAGGGAGGTCCGCGAGGCGCGCGTCGAGGAGCTGCTCCACCTGGTGGGTCTGCCCGGCCACACGCTCGCCGCCCTGCCCGGACAGCTCTCCGGCGGCCAGCGTCAGCGCGTCGCGATCGCCCGCGCACTGGCTCTCGAACCCGAACTGATCGTCGCCGACGAACCGACCTCCGCGCTCGACGTCTCCGTACGCGCCCAGGTGCTCAACCTCCTCGTCGACCTCCGCGAACGCCTGGGACTCGGCATGGTGTTCATCTCGCACGACATCCAGACGGTGCGCTATCTCGCCGACCGCATCGCCGTGCTCTACCTCGGCCGCATCGTGGAGGAGGGCAGGGCCACCGATGTGGCGAAGACCCCCCGGCACCCCTACACGGAGGCGCTGCTCTCCGCCACACCCGGTCTGCTGGAGAAGACGGAGCGCATCGTGCTCACCGGCCCGGTGCCCTCCGCCACCAACCCGCCGCCCGGCTGCCCGTTCACCACCCGCTGCTGGAAAGCCGACGACGCCTGCGCCACGGCCTTCCCGGCGGGGACCTCAGGGCCCGGCGAACACCGCTGGCACTGCGTCCATCCCCAGCCCGTCACCTCGTCCCCGGCCGGGGACCCGGCCCCCGTAACGCCCGCAAGGAGCACCGCATGACCGCCCCCACCCCCTCGTACTCCGGAGTGATCCCGCCGGTCGTCACCCCGCTCACCACGGAAGGCGAGATCGACCGGGTCTCCCTGGAACGGGTCGTCGGCCATCTCCTCGACGGCGGAGTCGGCGGACTCTTCGCTCTCGGCAGCTCCGGCGAGACCGCCTACCTGACGGCCGCACAGCAGGACGAGGTCATCAAGGTGATCACCTCGGCCTCCGCGGGCCAGGTGCCGGTCCTCGTCGGCGCCATCGAGACCACCACCAACCGGGCGATCGAGCGGGCCCACGCCGCGGCCGGCCTCGGCGCCGACGCGGTCGTCGCCACCGCGCCCTTCTACACCCGCACCCATCCCACGGAGATCGACCGCCACTTCCGCGACATCGCGGCAGCCGTGGACCTTCCCCTCCTCGCGTACGACGTGCCCGTGTGCGTCCACAGCAAGCTCGACCCGGAGCTGCTGCTCCCGCTCGCCGCCGACGGGGTCCTCGCCGGTGTGAAGGACTCCAGCGGGGACGACGGATCGTTCCGCCGGCTCGCCATCGGAGCACGGGAGCTCCCCGGCTTCTCGGTCCTGACGGGCCACGAACTCGTGGTCGACGCGATGATGCTGAGCGGCGCGCACGGCTCGGTGCCCGGACTGGGCAATGTGGACCCGCACGGTTACGTACGGCTGCACCAGGCAGCCGTACGGGGGGACTGGGCATCCGCCACGGCCGAACAGGACCGTCTGGTCGCACTGTTCGACATCGTCGGGGCCGTTGCAGCCGGTACCGCCTCGGCGACGGCGGCCGGACTGGGCGCCTTCAAAACGGCACTCATGCTGCGCGGGGTCATCGCGACCAACGTGATGAGCCCGCCGATGCGCGGGCTGGACGCCGCCGAGACCACCGTGATCGCCGCGTACCTGGACCGGGCAGGCCTCTCCCGCGTCTGACACGCTTCCCGGCACACGCAGGAACGCCCCCGCAGCACCGGTGCTGCGGGGGCGTTCCTGCGTGTGTACCGGACTAGTTGCGCGAACCGCGGGTGCGGCGCATGAGAACCGCGCCTCCCAGCAGCAGCGCCGCACTCGCGCCCGCGGCCATACCGATCTCGCCCGCGCCGGTCGAGGCCAGCTGCGTGTCGGGCGTGTTCGGGCCGGGGTTGCCGGCCGGCGGCTCGTCCACGGGAGGCTTGGAGGTCGGCGGGGTGACCGTCGGCGGCTCCTCGGTGGGCGGCTCCTCGGTCGGCGGGGTGACCGTCGGCGGCTCCTCGGTCGGGGGCTGCACCGGCGGGTCCACCGGCGGGTTGCCGTGGTCGTAACCGCTGTCGTTGACACAGTCGTTGCCGAACACCGGGTTCAGCAGACCGACGACGTCGACGCTGTTGCCGCAGGCGTTCACGGGGACGTCCACCGGAACCTGGGCCAGGTTGCCGGAGAGGACACCGGGGGAGCCGACGGCCTTGCCGTCCGCGCTCGCGCCGGAGCCCTTGTGTCCCTGCGCCTCACCGTGCTCGTCGCCGTAGGCGTCACCGTGCTCGTCGCCGTGCCTGTCGGGCGAACTGACGTTCGCGCAGGCGTTGCCGAAGGCCGGGTTGAGCAGGGCGATCACGTTGACGGTGTTGCCGCAGACGTTGACCGGGACATGCACCGGGACCTGGACGGCGTTGCCGGAGCCGACACCGGGCGAGTTCGCGGCGACACCGTCGGCCGAGGCGTCGGCGTGCGCGTAGCCGCCCGCGGCGGTCAGGATGCCCGACGCCGCCGCCATGACGATCATGCTTTTATTCAGAACCTGTCGCATTACATGCCCTTCTCCGGTGAAATTCGCGTGGTCGGTGACCCTGATGGCGGTCATTCCATCGACGCGGACGACTGCATAACGACGCGACGGTTGCGGGGGAAACTTGGAGATCGGTGGAAATTGTGTAACCACCCGAAAGGGTCACGTACGGATGTTCGTTCAGCGGCGAAGTTTCGGCATTCGGGTGAACGGGGGGAACCAAACGCTCGGCGGCCAGTTGATCAGGGCGCTCCGCTGCGGGGCACTCGGTACGAGAAGGGTTTGTTCATCGTGATCAAGAAGGTTCTGGCTACGGGCGCCGTCGCCGCTTCCATCCTCGGTCTCTCGGCGACCAGCGCCATGGCGATCGGTGATGACACGGGCACGACGTCGATCAACGGCAACGGTGCCGAGGCCGAGTACGGCAACAGCAAGACCAAGGGTGACCAGAGCCCGCAGCTCAGCCTCGTGCAGGGCTCACTGAACAAGCCCTGCATCGCCCTGCCCGTGAAGGCCAACGCCGGTGCGCTCATCGGCATTCTGGCCGCAGTCGCGGTCCAGGACATCAATGTCCTGTCCAACCCGCAGAACCAGCAGTGCGCGGACAACTCCACCCAGGCCAAGGGCGACGAGCCGCTGTCGCACATCCTGTCGGACATTCCGGTCCTCTCCGGCAACGGTGCGGGTAACCGCTGACCGAGGCGCATCGACCGGCCCGGGCCGCCGACACTCCTCCATCGTGCGGCCCGGGCCTGAAGCATTCGGGCGGTTTTCCGGGAAACGGCTCCCATAGCGTTTCGATGTCGCCCGTGAATCGTTACCGATTACAGCTCCGGAGTCACGAGCGCATTCCTGAAAGTGCTCGTGCGGCACGAAAGACGTGTCGTTCAGGACTCCGCTGCAGAAAGGGAAGAAAGTGAAGTACACCAAGGTCGCCGCCGTCGCCGCCGGAACCCTGATGGCGCTGGGTGCCGCTGCCCCGGCCATGGCCGACGCCGGTGCCGGCGCCGTAGCCTCCCACTCCCCGGGTGTCCTGTCCGGCAACGTCGTGCAGGTTCCGATCAACATCCCGATCAACGTCTGCGGCAACACCATCAGTGTGATCGGTCTGCTCAACCCGGCGTTCGGCAACGCCTGCCTCAACCACTGAGCTCTTGCCGATCGAGCCGACGGCTCGTCATGAGAAGGCCCTGGAGTGCGTATGGCGCTCCGGGGCCTTCTTGTTCCGTGAGGGAATTTCCGGTCGTCCGTAGTTTCCCCGTGCACCGCTTGGTCGTTGTCCCTGTCAAAGGCGGCGGATGCCGCCGGAGAAGGGGTTTGGAAAAGTGAAATACGCGAAGACCGTTGCCCTCGTCGCAGGTTCCGTGGCCGCCCTCGGGGCGGCCGCTCCCGCCTTCGCCGCCACCCCCACGGCTCCCCGGATCAGCCTCACAGGCGGCGTGAACGAGCTGACCTCCACGGTGCCGACGATCCCCGATCAGGTGGTGAACCCCGTGGTGGACGAGGTCGGACGTACCGCCGAGAGGGCTCAGGAGGGCGACACCGTCAGCAAGTCGGCGGAGGCGGTCACCACCGTCGCCAGGACGGCGGGCCCGCTCATCGGAGGCCTGCCGCTGGGCGGCTGATCCGTAGCGGGAAGGCACCCCGCATCGCGTCGCACCATTTCGCGGGCCGGCGGCCGTCCGTTGCGCGTCGATTCCGGCCGGGGAAATCGTTCGAGTGAAATGGCGCAACCGAAACCGCCCTGGCGGAGTTGTTCAGAATGCTCCGGACAGGCGGGCAACAAGAGAAATTCAGAAGGGCACGTTCATGATGAAGAAGATTCTGGCGTCCGCGGCAGTCGCCGCCTCCGTCGCCGGCGTTTCCGCGGCTGCGGCCCCCTCGGCCATGGCGATCGGCAACGACACCGGCACGACGTCGGTCAACGGCAACGGCTCGGACCAGTACTACGGCAACAGCAGCACGCACGGTGACATGAGCCCGCAGATCGGTCTCATCCAGGGTTCGTTCAACAAGCCCTGCATCGCCCTGCCGGCGAAGGCCAACATCGGTTCGCTCCTCGGGCTCGTCCCGATCTCGGTCCAGGACATCAACGTCCTGTCCTCCCCGCAGAACCAGCAGTGCACGGAGAACTCCACGCAGGCCAAGGGTGACGAGGCGCTGTCGCACATCCTGAACGACATCCCGCTGCTCTCGGGCAACGGCGCGGGCAACAACTGACACCGCGCGACTCCGGCTCCCCCTGTGCCCATCCCGGCCAGGGTGCACCGTTTCCCGCCTCCCCGTAGTTCATGAAGGCGTGTGGGGCCGGTTCGACCGTGCCGCGACCGACCGACCGCCGGTCGGCCGCCCGGGCGGGCCGGCCCCACACGTCTGTCCGCGTGCGGTCCGAAGTCCGCCGGTCTGCACGTCGGGTAGCCCGATAGTGCGGAAATTGGGCCGGTTGCCCCGGTCGTGGGCGACTCCGGTCGCACGGCCGGGTAGGGGCGCCCCATGGACCCGTACGACAGTCGTCATGCGCCCGGCCGCGACCGGATGCCGGAGAGCTCCACACCCATCTACGACCGTCTGCTCGCCGAATGGGGCGACGCGGCACGGCGGGAGGCCGGACCGGGCCCGGCGGACACACCGTCAGGCCCTCCGGTGACCCGCAGGCCCGCGCGGTGCCGGGAGGGTGCCTTCGTTCCGGCCGCCCGCGCAGAGGGGGGCGGGAGGTAACGGTCACGTCGACGGGAAAAGGCATCCAACCCGTTCGGGTGGTGCAGCGGAACCAAATCCTCCGTTTCTGGTTAGCAGTACGTTCCACAACGGGACGCTCCGAAAGGTGAAGCGTGATGAAGAAGATGATGGCGGGCGCCGCTGTGGCAGTGTCGCTGATCGGCCTGTCGGCCGCCGCGGCCCCCTCGGCCATGGCGATCGGCAACGACGTCGGCACCACGACGGTCAACGGCAACGGTGCCGAGGCCGAGTACGGCAACAGCAAGACCAAGGGTGACCAGAGCCCGCAGCTCAGCCTGGTCCAGGGCTCGCTGAACAAGCCCTGCATCGCCCTGCCGGTCAAGGCCAACGTGGGCTCGCTGATCGGGATCATCCCGATCGCCGTCCAGGACGTCAACGTCCTGTCCAACCCGCAGAACCAGCAGTGCGCGGACAACTCCACGCAGGCCAAGGGTGACGAGCCGCTGTCGCACATCCTGAACGACATCCCGGTGCTCTCGGGCAACGGCGTCGGCAACAACTGACACCACTGAATGCGGGCGGTCCGGGCGTCATGCCTGAGGGCCGCCCGCATTCGGCTGTCGTGCCCCGCGCGTACACGGCGATGCCCACCACTCCACGGGGGGTGGTGGGCATCGCCGTGTACGCGCGGGAACGGGGGTCGGGTCAGCCCAGGCTGCGGACCGGCATGAGGCAGTGGGCGGAGGTGCTGATCACCTCGGGGTCACCCACGAAGGACAGCAGGAGATCCTCGCCGACCGGCTGTCCTGGGACGGCCGCGGGCCACGGTCGCGTGGCGAACATCCCGTGCACACTGCCCTCCGACCGTGCCACGTCCAGCCACTCACGCGGCACGGGGCACTGCGCGGTGAAGTGAGGCAGCGTCAGGACGGCCTGGCCGGCCTGGACGAGCAGCTTCACGGGGAGGTTCGGCAGATCCGAGGCGTCGAGCGTCTCGCCTCCCACTCGCAGGCCGCTGCGCTTCAGGGCCGTGCGCATGGCGCTCTCGCCGGTCTCCGGGCCGTCCGCGCCGTCGCCGAGCGAATAGGTGAGCAGGAAGGCGGTCTCACGCCCTGTTCCGGGATTCGACCCGCTCCAGCCGATCAGGACCTGCGTGCCCAACTGGGCAGGGGAGAAAGGGGCGGTGGCGGCATTGGATGAGGTCATGTCCGGCACACTAACGGGCCAAGACCGGTCGATGTGCATGCGTATCACCTGTTCGAGGTAGATTCCGCCGCGAACCCAGTGAAAGTAACGGTCATGTGGTCACGCGTGGAAAACCTGTTGACGCTCCCCGGCCACCCCGGGCTACTGTGTGCGCAGTTCGAGGAACCAGGAGGTGAGGACATTGATGACTGTCGTTGCGGTGGGCGCTGCCCACGACCCGAAGAGCATCGTTCCCACCCCTGTGGCCACCGGCTGACCTTGACCTTCTTCTGCCGCGCCTGAGCGCGCGGTGCCGGGGCCGCCCTTGTGAAGGGTTTCCCTTGTCTTTCTCCATCTCTCAGGCTTCCACCCCGTCGCACCCGCTGGCCCCGTACGGCTGGGACGACGCGTGGGCCGACACCTTCGCCCCGTACGCCGAGCAGGGACTCCTGCCGGGGCGTGTGGTGCGGGTGGACCGCGGTCAGTGCGACGTGGTCACTCCCCAGGGCGTCCTCAGGGCGGACACCGCGTTCGTGGTGCCCCGTGACCCGATGCGGATCGTCTGCACGGGTGACTGGGTGGCCGTCGACCCCGACGGCGACCCGCAGTTCGTCCGTACGCTCCTGCCCCGCCGGACCGCCTTCGTGCGCTCGACCTCCTCGCAGCGTTCCGAGGGCCAGGTCCTCGCCACCAACATCGACCACATCGTCATCTGTGTCTCGCTCGCCGTCGAGCTCGACCTCGGACGGCTGGAACGGTTCCTCGCACTGGCCATGTCCAGCACCACCGGTGCCGCCCTGCTCGGCGGCGCGACCCCGTCGTCGGGGTACGCGGCGCACGAGGCGCAACCGCTCGTGCTGCTCACCAAGGCCGATCTCGTACCGGACGTCACCACGCTGTCCCACCTCGTCGAGGACATCGAGGGCATCGCCCCAGGGGTGCAGGTGCTCCCTGTCAGCTCCGCCACGGGGGAGGGGGTCGACGTGTTCGGCGCGATCGTCGGCGGCGGTACGAGCGTGCTGCTCGGAACCTCCGGCGCCGGCAAGTCGACCCTCGCCAACACGCTGCTCGGCGAGGACGTGATGCACGTGCAGCAGGCGCGTGAGGTGGACGGCAAGGGCCGTCACACCACCACGACACGCAATCTCCTGGTGCTGCCGGGCGGCGGCGTCCTGATCGACACCCCCGGGCTGCGGGGGGTCGGTCTCTGGGACGCGGAGGCAGGGGTCGGCCAGGTCTTCTCGGAGATCGAGGACCTGGCGCGGCAGTGCCGCTTCCACGACTGCGCCCACGAGTCCGAGCCCGGATGCGCGGTGCTCGGCGCGATCGAGGACGGGACTCTGCCCGAACGGCGTCTCGACAGCTACCGCAAGCTGCTCCGGGAGAACCATCGCATCGCCGCGAAGACGGACGCCCGGCTGCGCAGCGAGACCCTGCGCGAGTGGAAGCGCAGGGGAGCGGAGGGCCGGGCGGCCATGGAGATGAAGCGGGGCAGGACGCGTTGACGGAGACGGCCGTGGGGTGTCCGGGCGGCCGCCCGGACACCCCACGGCCCTCAGCCCCAGACGACGGCTCCCAGCCACGCACCCACCGCCAGGAGGCAGCAGAAGAGCTCCACCAGCACCGAGTACCCCGTCGCCCGCATCACCGACCTGAGCGAGGTCCACCCGGCCGCCCGGCTGCCGAGGCGCAGGCGTTCGGCGCCGTAGACCGCGCCGACGTATCCCAGGATCCCGCCGACCACGGGGATCACGAAGAAGCCCGCGATCGCCGCGATCCCGCCGACCATGAGCGTCTTGCGCGGCGCCCCCGACTCACGCGGGCGCCGCGACGGCAGCAGCGCCTTCAAGGCCTGGTTCAGCAGCAGGAGGCACGTCGCACCGATCAGCACCCCCCAGGCGACCGGCGTCGTGTCGGTCAGCGCCCACCAAAGCACCGCGGCCCAGACGATCGCCTGCCCCGGCACCCCCGGCACCAGTACGCCGACCAGGCCGAGCAGCATCACCGCCCCGACGGCAACGAGCTGCCACACACTCATTCGACCAGCGTGCCGGAGTCCGCCGGGTCCCGCCCGTCAGCGCGGCTCCGTCCGGGGCGGTTGTCGCGGGCGTCAGCCGCCGGAGGGCAGGGGGCACCGGTGCGTTCAGCGTGGGGCGCGGGCCACCCAGCCCCGTTCGTACGCATGCCAGCCGAGCTGGAGCCGGGTGGTGACCCCGGTGAGCTCCATGAGCCCCTTCACACGTCGCTGGACCGTTCGCAGACCCAGGTCGAGCTGCTTCGCCACGCTCGCGTCCGTCAGACCGGCCAGCAGCAGCGAGAGGATCTCCAGATCGGTCGGGTCCGCACCGGGGCCGTTCTCCTCGGTGATCCCGTTCCCGCCGAGCCTCAACGGCATCGCGTCCCGCCACACCGCCTCGAAGAGGCCCATCAGGGACTCCAGCAGCCCGCTGGCGTGGATCACCAGCGCGGCCGGCTCGGCCCCCCGGCCGGTCAGCGGCACCATGGCCAGCGCGGCGTCGGCGACCACCAGCTTCGTCGGCACCCGGTCGACCACCCGGCACTGCTCGTCGCGGCTCAGTGCCGCCGACAGCTCCACGATCCCGGACGGCAGCGAGAGCACGTCGCGCTCGACGACCACGCGGTAGGACACGCCCCGCATCGCCGCCCGTTCCTCGGACTCGTTCTCCATCCCGGTGACCGCGATCGGCTTCCCCGTGACCAGGGCGCAGACCTCGGACGTGGCACCCAGCTGCAGTTGATGGAACCGGTGGGCGACCGCGCTGGCGCCCGTCACCACCTCCACCAGGTCGTGCACCGCGGGTTCGGCGGCCTCGGCCCTGTACTCCTCGGCGAGCAGGGCGGACGCGATCTCGGCCTGTTCGAGCTCATGGCGCTGCTGGGTCAGCAGCGCGCCCAGGGCGACGCCCGGCGGCGCCGCGACCCAGCGGTCCGCCCGTGACGAGGACTGGGCCACGAGCCCCTGCTGTTCCAGCCGCCGCAGCGCGCGCTCGGCGTCGGCCTCCGGAACGCACAGCCGGCGCGCGAGATCGGAGAGCTCCGCGGCGCCCGCCGCGACCAGTGCGCGGTAGGCCGCTTCCTGTCTCTCGTCGAGACCTATCGCTGACAGCATCCTCGGCCCTCCCCGGATCGGTACTCGCGCATTCCCGCGCTCGTCGGGCGGGGTGTGCCGTGGCGGAAAACGGCCACGGCGTAAACCCGCCCGGCCCATCATGCCCCGTAGCACCCGTCACTCTGACAATCTGGCGCCACCGCGGCGACGACCGCCCCGAGGGCGGCGGCGCCGACTCGTTGACCGGCCCGCCGGGCGACCTTCCCGTGGGGGGTGGGGACGTCCGGCGGGTCATCTGCCTTGCGGACGCAGATTCCGGGCCAGTTTTCCGGATGACCCGTTCTCGTACGCCCCGAGCGGTCGACACTATGGGCATGAGCCAGCAGGGGGAGAAGCCCGCCGCACACGAGGACGACTGGTGGCGCAGGCTGTACGACGAGGCCGCGCCGGACACCGGGCCGAGCGGCGCGGCCGACAGCCTCGACGCCCGCTTCGACTCCGCGTCCGACACCGTGGGCGACACCGGGGCGGCGCGGGCGGACGACGCGGTCACGGTGGTGCCACTGCCGCAACCCCGCCCGGCCGAAACGGAAGCGGAAGCGGGCGGGCCGCCGGAACCCCAAGCGCCGGAGCCGGAGCCGCACCCGCGCACCGCCACGGCCGGGCGCGCACCCTGGGAGGCTCCCGCCGGGCCCTCCCGGCCACAGACCTTCGCCGTACGGCCCCCGCCCCCCGGGCCGCCTGCCGCGGAGTCCTCGCCGGAGCCTCCACAGGCGCAGGCACCCGGGCCGGCACGTCCTGCCGTGGGACACATCGGGGACCGGCCCCCCACCTATGACTCCGAGCCGGCCGCACTGCCCGCGTCGGGCCCCGACGACCTCGACGACCTCCTCCCCGACACGGTCGTCGACGGCGCCCGGCACGGGGCGTACACCCTGCGGGCCGCATCCGTGCGCGGGGACTCGGCGCGCTTCCGCGGCGAACCCCGCCGTGACGCCCTCCTCACCGCACGCTTCGGTGACGGGGACAGCGCCCTGGTCCTGGTCGCGGTGGCCGGCGGCGGCCCCCGGGGGACGGGACAGTCCCGTCCCGCCGCGGCCGACGCCTGTCGCTGGATCGGCGGAGCCGTCGCCCGCAGCCATGCCCGGCTCTCCGACGACATAAGGGCGGGGCGCAGGGGCGACCTCAAGTCGGGGCTGCACCGCCTCACCGACCGTACCTACGGCAAGCTGCGTGCCCGCGCCGCCGAGCTCGGCCTCGAACCGTCCGCGTACACCGCCGGCCTGCGCTGTCTGCTGCTCTCCGCCGACCCGGAGTGCCGCATCCGGGTCTTCTTCGGCATCGGCCCGGGCGGCCTCTTCCGCCTCCGTGACGGAGCCTGGCAGGACCTCGATCCCGTCCTCCCCGCGACCGGCAACGCCGCGAGCGAGGAGGGGCCGGGCGGGGACCGGCTGACGATGGACCTGCACATCACCACACCCCCGTCCCCGTACGCCGGGAACCCACCGCCGTCGCCCGCCGAGCCTTTCCGCTTCCGCGCCTCCGTCGCCCGGCCCGGGGACACGCTGCTGCTCTGCGGTAACGGCCTGGCCGAACCGATGCGCGGTGAGCCGGCGCTCGCCCGGGAGCTCGCCCGGCGCTGGGCCGCCGACGGCCCGCCCGGGCTGCCCGCCTATCTGGCCGACACCCAGCTCAGGACCAAGGGGTACGCCGACGACCGTACGAGCGCCGCGGTCTGGGAGGCGTAACCGGGCACGCCGTGGGTTGATGGAGTCACGGACAGCCGGAGGCAGAGAGGGTGCGCACCCATGGCCAAGCAGAACGTGTCGGAACAGTTCGTCGACATCCTCGTGAGGGCGGGGGTCAAACGGCTGTACGGCGTCGTCGGTGACAGCCTCAACCCCGTGGTCGACGCCGTCCGGCGCAACTCCGCCATCGAGTGGATCCAGGTCAGGCACGAGGAGACCGCGGCCTTCGCCGCCGGTGCCGAGGCCCAGATCACCGGCACGCTCGCCGCCTGCGCCGGGTCGTGCGGGCCGGGCAATCTCCACCTCATCAACGGCCTGTACGACGCCCACCGCTCCATGGCCCCGGTGCTCGCCCTCGCCTCGCACATCCCGTCGAGCGAGATCGGCCTCGGATACTTCCAGGCGACCCACCCGGAGCTGCTCTTCCAGGAGTGCAGCCACTACAACGAGATGATCTCCAACCCGCAGCAGATGCCGAGGCTGCTCCAGACGGCGATCCAGCACGCGATCGGCCGCGGCGGCGTCAGCGTCGTCTCGATGCCCGGCGACATCGCCTCGCAGCCGGCCCCCGAGAAGTCGATCGAGCACGCCCTGGTCACTTCGCGGCCCTCCGTGAGGCCCGGTGACGAGGAGATCGAGAAGCTCTGCAGAATGATCGACGAGGCCAAACGGGTGACGCTGTTCTGCGGCAGCGGGACGGCCGGCGCGCACGCCGAGGTCATGGAGTTCGCCGAGCGGGTGAAGGCACCGGTCGGCCACGCGCTGCGCGGCAAGGAATGGATCCAGTACGACAACCCGTACGACGTGGGCATGAGCGGGCTCCTCGGCTACGGCGCGGCGTACGAGGCCACCAACGAGTGCGACCTGCTGATCCTGCTGGGCACCGACTTCCCGTACAACGCGTTCCTGCCGACCGACGTAAAGATCGTCCAGGTCGACGTGCGCCCCGAGCACCTCGGCCGGCGCTCCAAGCTCGACCTCGCGGTCTGGGGCGATGTGCGCGAGACGCTGCGCTCCCTGACCCCGCGGGTGAAGGTCAAGACCGACCGCAACTTCCTCGACCGCATGCTGAAGAAGCACACCGACGCGCTCGAGGGCGTCGTCAAGGCCTACACCCGCAAGGTCGAGAAGCACGTCCCGATCCATCCGGAGTACGTCGCCTCCGTCCTGGACGAACTCGCCGACGAGGACGCGGTGTTCACCGTCGACACCGGCATGTGCAACGTGTGGGCGGCCCGCTACCTCACCCCCAACGGCAGGCGCAGGGTGATCGGGTCGTTCAGCCACGGCTCGATGGCGAACGCGCTGCCGCAGGCGATCGGCGCCCAGTTCACCGACCGGAACCGGCAGGTCGTGTCGATGTCCGGCGACGGCGGGTTCACCATGCTGATGGGCGACTTCCTCACGCTCGTCCAGTACAACCTGCCGGTGAAGGTCGTCCTGTTCAACAACTCCTCGCTCGGCATGGTCGAGCTGGAGATGCTGGTGGCGGGGCTGCCCTCGTTCGGTACGACCAACAAGAATCCCGACTTCGCGGCGATCGCCCGCGCCGCGGGCGCCTACGGGGTGCGGGTGGAGAAGCCCAAGCAGCTGGAGGGCGCGCTCAAGGACGCCTTCAAGCACAAGGGGCCCGCACTCGTCGACGTGGTCACGGACCCGAACGCCCTCTCCATCCCGCCGAAGATCAGTGCCGACATGGTCACCGGCTTCGCGCTGTCCGCGAGCAAGATCGTCCTGGACGGCGGGGTCGGCAGGATGCTCCAGATGGCCCGCTCCAACCTCCGCAACGTGCCGCGGCCGTGAGCCAGGGGCAGGGGGCACCTCCGCCCCCTGCCCGGCAGGCGGGTCTGCCCGGGGACGGCCCGGAACGTGTCTGCCGGGCAAGCGCGCCTGCCCGGCGACGGGCAAGCGTGACCGCCCGGGAAACATGTCCGCCGGACAAGCGTGTCCGCCCGGCGACGACGAACGCGCCTGAACGGGAATCCGGACCGCGTCCGGGATCGGCAGGGGTCCGGACGGGCATGCGAGGCCGTCTCGACAGGGGTCCGGACGGGCGCGTGAGGCCGTCTCGATAATGTGAGGGCATGCGACTGATCCCCCACACCGGCGCCCCCTCGGCGCCTGCCGCCGGTGGTCCGGTGGTCGCGTGGTGACCAGGGAGACCCGCACCGTGCCGGCGCAGGACCCGGGGGCGGTACGGGCGCCGTTCGGCATACACGGCTACGAAGAGGTCGTGGCCCGTGACACCAGTTGGAACGCCCATGCCCACCCCTGGGACGAACTGCTCTGGAACGAGCAGGGCGCCTCCGTGGCCGTGGTGGGCGCGCGGGCGTGGACGGTCACCCCGACCCTGGGCCTGTGGATGCCGGCAGGCACCATGCATTCCGGCTCGGCGGTGGCCGGGACGTGGTTCCGGGCCACCTTCTTCGGCCGCGCCACCACGCCTTCGCTGTCCGACGTGCCCGTGGCCGTCGAGGTCACGCCGCTGCTCCGCCTGCTGCTGGAAAGGCTCGGCGACGCCGCGCTCACGCCCGCCTCCCGGGCGGCCACCGAGGCGATGGTGCTCGACGTGCTCACTCCGTCGACCAGGGAACTGCTGGTCCACGTCCCGACTTCCCCGCTGCTGCGCCCCATCGCCGACGCCGTTCGCGAGAACCCGGGCGACCGGCGGACCCTGTCCCAGTGGTCGGCCGAGCTGGGTGTGAGCACCCGTACGGTCACCCGCGCCTTCAACGCCGAGACCGGCACCAGTTTCGCGCGCTGGGTGGCCGGTGTCCGGGCGCAGCACGCCGTCGAACTCCTCAGCCGTGGCTGGGAGGTCGAGGCCGTCGCCGACGAGGTCGGCTACCGCTCCGCGAGTGCCTTCGGCGCGGCTTTCCGGCGTACGACAGGGCTGACGCCAGGGGCGTTCCGGGCGCGCTGAACCCGGGGACACGACTGCGGACCGCCGGGCGAGATACGGCCATGCTGTCCCGATCGCTACAAGCCCTGTCTGAAAGGGTCGATTGCGACAACTGTGGGTCTTCCATAAGGTCAAAGGAAAGCCAAGCCTTACCTAAGTTTCTTGCGCGCCCCGGTACACCGCTCCACGCCCCGGTCCCGCTCGACGCGGACGGGTAAGGCCGGCACAGCTCATCCTTGAACTGGAGTACGGATCCATGCGTTCACACCCTCTTCGCGCAGTCGCCGTCGCGGCAGCCCTGCTGGTGGGCCTCACAGCCTGCGGCGGCGAGTCCGAGTCCGGGAAGGGCGAGAGCGGCGAGGCCGGTTCGGGAGCGTTCCCGATGACGATCGAGCACGCGCTGGGCAAGACCACCATCCCGTCCGAGCCCAAGCGTGTGGCCACCGTCAACTGGGCCAACCACGAGGTGCCGCTGGCACTCGGCGTCGTCCCCGTCGGCATGGCCGCCGCGAACTTCGGTGACGACGACGGCGACGGAGTCCTGCCCTGGGTCGAGGACAAGCTGAAGGAGCTGGACGCCAAGACCCCGGTCCTCTTCGACGAGACCGACGGCATCGACTTCGAAGCGGTGGCGGACACGAAGCCGGACGTCATCCTCGCCTCGTACTCCGGGCTTACGCAGCAGGACTACGACACGCTCAGCGACATCGCCCCTGTAGTCGCCTTCCCGAAGGCCGCCTGGGCCACTCCGTGGCGCGAGATCATCCGGATGAACAGCAAGGCGATCGGGCTCGGCGAGGAAGGCGACAAGCTGATCGGCGAGGTCGAGGGCGACATCAAGGAGACCGTCGCCAAGCACCCCGAGCTGAAGGGGAAGTCGGCGATGTTCATGACGCACGTCGACCCCAACGACGTGAGCGAGGTCGGCTTCTACACGGCGAACGACACCCGCACCCTGTTCTTCGAGGACCTCGGCCTGAAGATCCCGGGCAGCATCGCCGAGGCGTCCAAGGGCACGGACAAGTTCGCGCTGTCCAAGAGCGCGGAGCAGATCGACGCGTTCGACGACGTCGACATCATCACCGGTTACGGCGACGACAAGGGCGAACTGCTCGAAACCCTGAAGAAGGACCCGCTGCTCTCGAAGATTCCCGCCGTCCAGCGCGGATCCGTCTACCTCCTGCCGGGCAGCGCCCCGCTGGCCACCGCCGCGAACCCCACGCCGCTGTCGATCTCCTGGGTGCTGGAGGACTACGTGGCCGAGCTCGCCAAGGCCGCGGACAAGGTCAAGTGACGACGGCCGACACCCGACACCTGCCGGACGCCGCCGTGGTGCGGCGTCCGGCGCGTGTCCGGCTCCTGTGGCTCCTGCTCACCCTGCTTGCGCTCGCGGCGGTGGCGGTGCTCTCGGTCGCCGTCGGCTCGCGCACCGTCGCGTGGGCCGACGTCTGGAGCGCGCTCGGAGGCGCGGACGGGACGCTGGAACAGGCGGCCGTCACCAAGCGGATCCCGCGTACCCTGCTCGCGGTGGTGATCGGTGCGGCGCTCGGCCTGGCCGGCGGTGTCATGCAGGGCGTGACCCGCAATCCCCTGGCCGACCCGGGCATCCTCGGCGTCAACATGGGCGCTTCACTGGCCGTGGTCACGGGAGTCGCGTTCTTCGGACTCACGTCGCCCACCGGGTACGTGTGGGTCGCCATGGCCGGAGCGGCGCTATCGGCCGTGTTCGTCTACACCGTCGGCTCCCTGGGGCGCGGTGGCGCCACCCCGCTCAAGCTCGCCCTCGCGGGCGCCGCCACCTCAGCCGCCTTCGCCTCACTGGTCACCGCGGTCGTCCTGCCCCGCAACGACATCTCGGGATCCTTCCGGCTCTGGCAGATCGGCGGCGTCGGCGGCGCGTCCTACGAACGCATCGGCCATGTGCTGCCCTTCCTCGGCGTCGGCCTGGTGATCTGCCTGCTCTCCGCACGGGCGTTGAACTCGCTCGCCCTGGGCGACGAAGTCGCCGCCGGACTCGGCGAACGGGTCGCCCTCGTCCGCGCCACGGCGGCCGTCGGAGCCGTCGTCCTGTGCGGCGCCGCGACGGCGGCCGCCGGACCGATCGGCTTCGTCGGACTCGTCGTCCCGCACGCCTGCCGGCTGATGGCGGGCGTCGACCACCGCTGGCTGCTGCCCTTCTCCGCCGTCACCGGTGCCGTGCTCCTGACAGCGGCCGACGTCGTCGGACGGATCGTGGCACGGCCCTCGGAAGTCGACGTCGGCATCGTCACGGCGCTGATCGGCGCCCCGTTCTTCATCTACACCGTCCGCCGTCAGAAAGTGCGTGCCCTGTGAGCGCCCCAGCCGTGCCCCGGCCGTCCGTCCTTCAAGAGGTCACCCGGGGACGCGTCAGGAACGCCTCCCGGCGACGCCTCATCGCGCTGGTGCTCGCCGTGCTCGTCATCGTCGCGTTCGCCGTGACGCTGATGGCCGGGCAGACCTTCTACCCTCCCCGTGACGTGATCGGAGTCGTCCTCGGGGAGCAGGTGCCGGGAGCGTCGTTCACCGTCGGGAGGCTGCGGCTGCCACGCGCCGTGCTCGCGGTGACGGCCGGGTTCAGCTTCGGCATGGCCGGCGTCACCTTCCAGACGATGCTGCGCAACCCGCTCGCCAGCCCCGACGTCATCGGCATCAGCGCGGGGGCGAGTGCCGCCGCGGCCATCGCGATCGTGACTCTGTCGCTCGACGAGACCCAGGTGTCGGTGCTCGCGATCGTCGCCGCCCTCGTCGTGGCCCTGCTCGTGTACACCCTGGCGTTCCGTGACGGGGTCGTCGGCACACGCCTCATCCTGATCGGCATCGGGATCTCGGCGATGCTCGACAGCATCACCTCCTACGTGCTGTCCCGGGCCGCCGAGTGGGATCTCCAGGAGGCCACGCGCTGGCTGACCGGCAGTCTGAACGGCGTGAGCTGGGACCAGGCCGTACCCGCCCTGGCAGCCCTGGTCGTGCTGGCCCCCGTCCTGCTGACGCAGGGCCGCAACCTGTCCGCCCTGCGGCTCGGTGACGACACCGCCTCGGCCCTCGGGGTCCGCGTCGAGCGCACCCGGATCACCCTCATCCTCGCCGCCGTCGGCCTGATCGCCTTCGCGACTGCCGCCGCCGGCCCCATCGCCTTCGTGGCGTTCCTGTCCGGTCCGATCGCGGCCCGGCTGGTCGGGGCGGGGGGTTCCCTCCTGGTGCCCGCCGGGCTGGTCGGCGCGCTCCTGGTGCTCGTCGCCGACTTCACCGGTCAGTTCGCCTTTGATACGCGTTACCCGGTCGGTGTCGTCACCGGTGTGCTCGGCGCGCCGTACCTCGTCTACCTGATCGTCCGCACCCACCGGGCCGGAGGCTCGATATGACCACGTCCCACACGCTCACCGCCGAGGCGCTGACGCTCGGCTACGGCGACCGCGTCGTCGTCGACTCACTCGACCTGACGGTGCCTCCCGGCAAGGTCACGGTCATCGTCGGGGCGAACGCCTGCGGGAAGTCGACGCTGCTGCGCTCGATGTCCAGGCTGCTGGCGCCCCGCGGGGGCCGGGTACTCCTGGACGGCAGGCGGGTCCACCGCATGCCGGCCAAGGAACTCGCTCGCACACTGGGCCTGTTGCCGCAGTCACCGATCGCGCCCGAAGGCATCACGGTGCTGGACCTGGTGGGCCGTGGGCGCCACCCCCATCAGGGTGTGCTCACCCGGTGGAGTGAGAAGGACGACGCCGCTGTGGCGTCCGCCCTGGAGGCCACGCAGACGGCGGAGCTCGCCGACCGCACCGTGGACGAGCTGTCCGGCGGGCAGCGCCAACGGGTCTGGATCGCCATGGCGTTGGCGCAGCAGACCGATCTGCTGCTGCTGGACGAGCCCACGACGTTCCTCGACGCCAGTCATCAGATCGAGGTGCTCGACCTGCTGACCGACCTGAACCGGACGCGGGGCACGACCGTCGTGATGGTCCTGCACGACCTCAATCTGGCAGCGAGGTACGCGGATCACCTCATCGCGATCGCGGCGGGGAGCATCCATGCCGCCGGCTCCCCGGCAGAGGTTCTGACCGAGGGGACGGTCGAGACGGTGTTCGGTCTCCGGAGCCGCATCATCGAGGACCCGGTCTCCGGGAGGCCCTTGATGCTCCCCATCGGCCGGCACCACGTCCGGGCGGAGACCGCTCCTGCGGCCGTGGAGGTGCGGGGCTGACACGTGTGCCGCGCAGGGGCCGGTGGCTCACACGAGCCGTAGCGTCCCGGGTCCGGTCCGGTCCGTGATGATCTCGACCAGCTGATCGAAGAGAGTCGGCCCCAGGCCGGACCGGGCCTCGGTCAGCTCCAGCCCGACGCGCTCCCGGTTGGTGGGGTGCACGCGGGGGAGCAGTGCTTCCAGCCGGCGGGCGGTCTCCTCGTGGCCCAACGCGCGGGCGGAGGCGGCGTGGTCGCGCCACTCGATGACGAAGGACCCGTCGTCCGGGGTGCCGAATCCGCCGCCGAGGCAGTCCGCGAAGGCGTCGAGACTGCGGCCGAAGTAGCCGCCGGGGCCGTTCACCGCCTCGCCGATCGCATCCCAGAAGCTGTCCAGGCCGGTGATCCCGGAGCCGTCGATCACATAGGTCACGGTCATGCGTGGAGCGTACAAGCGGGTCTCTCCCGGATGCCGTCCGGAGGTCCGCGCCGCAGGTGGGGGACTACGGCGCGGACCGGCCCTCGGGTGTGGATCAGCAGTCGTGGTCGACCAGGTCGAAGGACTCGTAGTGGTCCGCGGTGTAGTAGTCCTCCTCGGCCTCTTCACCCGTCACGATCCGGCGGGCTCCGCGGTCCGAGGATCCGGGGGTGATGACCGTGTACTCGTGGTAGTAGCCGGTGCTCTGACCCGGCAGCAGGGCCTCCCGGTTCTGGAAGACGGTGCCGTCCTGCTCGTACGGGAACGGACCGCCCGCGTCGATGAGGTCGAGCGTGTCGTGGGCCTGGGCGGGCAGCGCGGAGTGACAGACGCTGCCGACCGCGGCGGTCGAGGGGGACGTCGCGGCCGATGCCGTGACCGGCCCGCCGACGAAGAGGACGGACAGGAGGGCGGCGATGCCGCCGAGCGTGGTGATCCGTGGGGGGATTCGCATGTCCACCATGATGACGCGCGTAGATCCCCATCCGTCAACGCCAACACGAGTGAATTTTTTGGAAGTTAACCGTGAGTACGGAAACGTAACGCGCCGGTCGTGCGCCTGGGCTTGTGCAACCGCTCGTTCATATGTTGACGCCTGATGACGCGTGACCGCTCGTCAGTGGGGCATGCATCCCGTGAAGGCGTTCGAGACATGACGTGACGAAAAGGAACTCGGGGAGGCCGATCCAGCGTGCGTACGGGGGACATGACGAAACGACAGGAGAGCCCGCCGGTGCGGCTGCACCGCAGACTCGGGCACGCGGATCTGTCGGGCGTGGGGGAGATACGCGCGGCGCTGCGGGAGTTCCTGCGCTCTCGCCGCCGGCCCGAGGAGACCGAGGTGGCGGAGCTCCTGCTCAGCGAGCTGGTGACGAACGCCCTCATCCATACGAGGAACGGCGCCGTGGTCACAGTGACCTCAGCGCCCGCGCGCCTGCGGGTCGAGGTGCGCGACTTCGTGACCGGGCAGGAGCCCGCGCCGTACGTACCGAACGCCGACGACGGTACGCACGGCAGGGGACTGCTCCTCGTGCAGAGCCTGGCGGACTCCTGGGGGGTCACGATGCAGGCGCTGGGCAAGATCGTCTGGTTCGAGCTCGAGGCCGGGAAGGCCTGACGCTCAGCCGAACTGCTGCTCCAGGTCCTTCAGTTTCTGCTCCAGCGAGTCGAGCCGGGGCAGGGCCTGGGTGTCGTCCTCGGCGGTGAGGTCGACGGTCGCGGGGTCACCGCTCGTTGTCTGTGCCGAAGTACTCCTGGAGTTCGAGCGGTTCACGGCTTGCAGGGATGGCCGGGGGCGCAGCGGCAGTTGTCCCGGCTCTGTTATGGCAGGCTCCGCGACGGCCGGCTGGCCGCCGCCCGGTGCCGGGGCGATGGCCTGGACGTCCACCTGGCGGCCGGTCCTGGAGCCCCGCCCCCAGGCCCGGTTCTGCCGGTTCAGAGCCTTGATGCGGGCTCGGTCCAGCTTCGCCTGGTCCCTTCTGCGGTGCCGGTCCTGTTCCCTCTCCCGGCGGTCCTCGCGTACCTCGTCCACCGCCTCGTCCAGGGTGCGTACGCCCTCGAGGAGCATCAGCGACCAGGCGCCGAAGGTCTCCCTGGGGGCGCGCAGCCACCGCACGATCCGGATCTGCGGCAGCGGGCGGGGCACCAGGCCCTGCTCGCGCAGCGCCGCACGACGGGTCTGCTTCAGTGCCCGGTCGAACAGGACGGCCGCGGAGAGGGACATCCCCGCGAAGAAGTGCGGGGCGCCCGCGTGGTCCATCCCGCGCGGCGCGTGCACCCAGTTGAACCAGGCTGCGGCCCCGGCGAACGTCCACACCAGCAGCCGGGAGCCCAGTGCGGCGTCCCCGTGGCTGGCCTCGCGCACCGCGAGCACCGAACAGAACATCGCGGCCCCGTCGAGGCCGAAGGGCACGAGGTACTCCCAGCCCCCGGAGAGGCTGAGGTTCTGCCGGCCGAAACCGACGAGCCCGTGGAAGGAGAGGGCGGCGGCGACCGCGGCGCAGCAGAACAGCAGGACGTACGAGGCGGTCGCGTAGAGCGCCTCCTTGCGCCTGCGGCGCTCCTCGCTGCGTTCCCAGCTGTCGTCGGCCGCGGCCTTCTCAGCGGCGCGCTTTCCGCGCGCGACCACCGTCACCGCCGCCATGACCCCCACGAGCAGCACGGCGCCCGGAAGCAGCCAGTCAAGCGATATATCGGTCAGTCTCATGCGCGGTCCCTTGCGTCACGTAGGGCGTTTCGGGCGCCATCGTGACGGAAATACCGCCGTGCTCAGGGGGGTTTCGGGGCAAGTGAACGCCATCGGGGTGGCCGGGCTCATCGTTGGGCGGAATCTTTTCGAATGTCCGCACGAACATGCCTGGTCGTGTTCGGATTGCGGTCGCCCGCCAGGGTGGTGTGAGCCGCCGTACGGCTCAGGGGGCGGGCGTCAGCCTCCGGACACGGTCCGCGTCGCAGGTGCGCGGGCACGTGACGCATGTGTCCTCGGGTCGCAAGGTGTAGAAGAGGCAGCAGCTCGCGCGGTCGCGGGTCGGGAGCGATTCGCCGTCGGGTCCGGTCAGCTCACGGAAGCCGGCCGTGCCCACGTACGGCTTGGTGGTGCCCGGCAGCAGCAGTTCCAGCTCCCTCATCGCCCGGCCCTCCTCGCCGAGCAGATGGGCGACGTACCAGAGGCCCTCGACGATCTCGTCGGTCGCCATGCCCCACAGTGCCCGCTTGCCGCGCCGCATGCGTGGCCGGAAGCCGTCCAGCACCGGGCCGATGTGCTGTGCGACGGAGTCCAGGACCTCGGCCCGCAAGGCCTGCTCGTCGGGGACGATCCGGGCGCCGGGCAGCTCTGCGGCCGGGTCGTCGGGCAGGCAGGCGAACTCGCTGACGCGGAGGGTCAGATGGCCCAGGCCGCGGTGGAACGCGACGTCGGCGACGGGGATCCTCGGCACCCTGCGGTGCGTGAACCACGGGAGGGTCACCAGGAGGCAGGCGGGCCAGGCGTAGCGGTGCAGCCCGAAGCTCGCCACCACGTCGGGGCGGGCCTGCATGCCGTAGTCCCGCAGTACCTGCGCCTCGTCCCAGGCCAGGAAGTCGTCCAGCGCCGCACCGCCCGCCGCGAGCTCGGCGGCGCCGACCCATCCGCTGCCCGAGGGCGCCGGGACGTCATCGGGCAGCACCTCGGCGCGCAGCCCGGGAAAGACGTCGGCCAGACGTGCGTACGCCGCCGTCAGCGGGGACGGGGCTGTGGCGGCGAGCAGAGCGGGCACGGTCATTCAAGGACCACCGAATCACGATCTTTTTGGCAGGTAAGCCTTACCTTACCCGAAGTGATCGGTGTTTGAACTGCGGGCCGCTCCGCCTATCGTGCACAGGGGGCCAGGCGCACGCGAGTCGGCCCGCCAGTCGGAGGAGGTACCGGTGGAGCAGGGCAGAGCGCGTGAGGACGTGCGGCCGTACGTGTCCGCGGGCACCCCGCCGGACGTCCGCGTGCCCGAGCAGGCGCGCGGCGAGCACATCCACGGCGAGCACATCCACGGCGAGTACACCCACGGCGAGCCCCCCGCCCCCCGTGTGGTCCAGCGGCATTCCGTGCGCGGCCAGATCCTGGACGCGCTGCGCGCCGCGCTCGTCGGCGGCGAGCTCGCCCCCGGGGAGGTCTACAGCGCTCCGGCGCTCGGCGCCCGCTTCGGTGTGTCCGCCACCCCCGTGCGTGAGGCGATGCAGCGGCTGGCCGTCGAGGGCGCGGTCGAGGTCGTGCCGAACCGCGGCTTCCGCGTCAGCGAGAGGGGCCCCCGCGAGCTGGCGGAGCTCGCCGAGGTCCGCGCCCTGATCGAGGTCCCCGTCATGCTGCGCCTCGCCCGCACCGTCCCCCCGGCCGGCTGGTGCGCGCTGCGCCCCCTGGCCGACGCCACGGTCGCGTCGGCCGCCGTCGGCGACCGGGCGGCGTACGCGGAGAGCGACCGCGCCTTCCACCGTGCCGTGCTCGCGCTGTCCGGCAACCAGCAGCTCGTGGCGGTCGCGGACGACCTGCACCGCCGGTCCCAGTGGCCGCCGGCCGACGGCCAGGGTGGCCGTCGGGCCGACCTGGTCGCCGATGCCTCGGAGCACACCGCGCTGTTGGACGCGCTCATCGCCATGGACCTCACGGTGGTGCGGTCCCTCGTACGCGAACACTTCAACGGCGCGGACGTCTGAGGCCGAGGGACGGGCGGGGCGGGGCCCCGGCCGTGTCCGCCCGGCCGGTCAGTTCGCCTCCGCCGTCCCCGGGTCCGGTGGCTCCAGCCGGGGTGCCAGCCAGGTCGGTACGCCGCCGAGCAGCCGGAACAGCCGGCCCGCCTCGGCGCGCAGCCGGGCGGCCGCCTCGGGCTCCGGCTCGGCGTCCGCGAGCGAGATGAGCGCCGGAGCCGTGCCCACGAGATAGCCCAGCTCCTCCCGTATCCGCAGCGACTCCGCGAAGCCGTGCCGTGCCTCCGCCAGCTCACCCTCGCGCAGGGCGAGCGACGCGATGTGCCGCCAGGTGAAGGAGAGCAGGAGCTCGTCACCCCGGGCCGTGGCACCCGCGTGCGCCCTGCGGTAGGCGGCGCGGGCGGACTGGGGGGAGTCCGCGATGTTCTGGGCGATCAGACCCCGCCGGAAGTCCAGCAGGGGGCGGCCGGGGGCCGCCGGGGAGAGCAGGGCCGCGGCCCGGCTGAGCGCCACGCTGGCCTCGTCGGCCCGGTCGCGCGCGCCCAGGAGGGTCGAGGCATAGGCCAGATAGCCGCGCTCGCAGGCGGCAGCCCCGCGCTCGGAGTCGTCGTGCGCGAGCGCCTCCGCGGTGCGCAGGGCGTCCTCGGCGTCGGTCCAGCCGGTGCCCGTGTAGAGGCACCGCTCGGTCAGCAGCGAGGTCCGCTGGAGAGCGGCCGCGGGATCGGTGGCCGCCCAGGGTTCGAGCAGCGCGGCCGCGTCCGTCCAGCAGGCTCGTGAGCGCAGCCGCCATACCGCGGTCTGGAGCGGCGGATCGTCATCTGCTGTCGTTCCGGAACCAGACATGGCGGTATGCGCCACGTTGCCCTCCCCGAGCGCGCCTTCGAGCTGTGGAGGCCGGCCGGCAACCGCCGGTCGGCCAGGGTCTGCGCGCATCTCAGCACGGAATGGCACGCCGGGCCAAGGGGTGGGATCAATGTCAGGTGAAAGATTTCACAATCACCTGAAGCCCCGGACGGCTTTGCTACGCCCGGGAAGTCAGCTCATACGCAGGGCGAGGAAGAAGTCGAGCTTGTCCTCCAGGCGCGAGAGGTCACGTCCCGTCAACTGCTCGATACGTCCGACGCGATAGCGCAGTGTGTTGACGTGCAGGTGCAGACGGGCCGCGCAGCGGGTCCACGAGCCGTCGCAGTCCAGGAAGGCCTCCAGCGTCTCGATCAGCTCCGCGCGGTGACGCCGGTCGTAGTCGCGCAGCGGGTCCAGGAGCCGCGCGGTGAAGGCGCGGCGCACGTCGTCCGGGACGAACGGCAGCAGCAGGACGTGCGAGGCGAGCTCGTGGTGGCCTGCCGCGCAGACCGGGCCGGGCCGGGCCGCGGCCACCCTGCGGGCGTGCCGGGCCTCCTCCAGCGCGCCGCGCAGCCCTTCGGCGGAATGCACGGCCGCGCTGACACCCAGTGTCAGACGGCCGTCCTCCGCGAGGCCGGCGGAGAGCGGAGCGCGGACGGCGCCGAGCAGGGCGTCGGCGTGCAGCGCGGTGTCCTGCCGCTCCGGAGCGCCCGGCTCCTTCGAGGCGTCGGCCTCGTCGGTGTCCGGCGGGGTGCGCGAGGTCAGGGGCACGAGGGCGATCGCGTCCTCGCCCGTGTGGGCCACGGCGATCCGGTCGGCCGAGTCCGGGCCCGTCACCGCCGGGTCGACGAGGATCTCCTCCAGCAGGGCCTGCGCGGCCCGGCCGCCGGACAGGTCGGTATCCTCGGCCGCCCACTCGACCCGGGCCACCACGACCTGCCAGTGCGGCGCGGTTCCGAGCCCCGGCAGCAGGACCGGTGCGGCCACCCGCAGCCTGGCCGCGATCTCGGCCGGGGCGGCACCCGTCTGGACGAGCTCCAGGACCTCCTGGGCCAGTCTGCGGCGTACCGCGCGGGCGGCGTCGCGGCGGTCCCGCTCGACGGCGATCAGCTGGGTGACGCCCTGGAGCAGGTCCAGCCGGGGCGCCGGCCAGTCGTCCGCGTCGGCAGCCACGGCCAGCAGCCAGTCGGACAGCACGGACTCCCGTACGTCGCGGGACGGGGCGGGCGCGGTCCCCCGCCCGGTGTTCCGGATCGGGAACAGCGAATACGCCGTGCCGCCCACCTCCGCCCGGTGCGGACCGGGGCGGCCGGTGCGGGTGGCCGCGAGATGCCGACCCGCCAGTTCGGCTCCGACGTGCGGGGGCAGCGTCTCGCCCGCTCCGGCGATCTGCCGGCCCGTGGGGGACAGCACCCAGGCACGCAGGTCCAGGTCGGAGGTGAGCAGGTCGAGGACCACCTCGGGGCCGCCACCGGCCGGGCCCGAGGTCATCAGCCTGCGATGGCGGTCCACGACCGCGGCGAGGTCGCCCGCCCGTTCGCCGGAGACCTGGCGCACCACGTGCTCGGTGATCGTCGCGAATGCCACGGTCTCGTCGACCGCGAACAGCGGCAGCCGGTGCCGCAGGCACGCCTCGACCAGATCGTCGGGGACGGCCCCGAGCTCGGCCTCACCCGCCGCCAGGCCGGCCACCCCGGCATTCGCCAGGATCCGGACGAAGGGCTCCGAGTCCGACGAGTCCCGCCGCCAGGCCAGCCCCGTGAGGACCAGCTCCCCGCCGGAGAGGTAGCGGCTGGGATCGCGCAGGTCGGTCGTCATGACTCCCCGGACCGAACGGTCCAGCTCGTCCTCGCCGCCGAGCAGCCGCAGGCCCAGCGCCTCGGTGTCCAGCAGTGCGCGCAGCCGCATCGTCGATTGCCGCCGATCTCTTCGTTGGTGCGGGGTCAGCGGGGGTGACCTGTGAATTGCGGTGAGGTTACCGGTGTCCGCCATTCGTTCGAATCTACAAGACCGGGACGGGGGCCAGCCAATTCCTTCATGGTTTCGGTGACTGCACCGAGTGGAGCAAGCCTTGTGTACTGGGCCACACACCGCGTCAACAACACAGGAACGGCCCCCGTCGAAGGCGGGCAGGCCGACGGGCCGGCCGTCCCCAGCCCCAGCCGAACGACCCGATCGAGAAGAAGAAGAGAGCCACTCATGGACTTCCTTCGCCCCGCCAGCTGGGAGGAGGCGCTCGCCGCCAAGGCCGAGCACCCGACGGCTGTGCCCATCGCGGGAGGCACCGACGTGATGGTCGAGATCAATTTCGACCACCGGCGGCCCGGACACCTCATGGACCTGAACCGCATCGGTGAGCTGTCCGAGTGGCAGGTCGGCCCGGACACCGTGCGTCTCGGGGCCTCCGTGCCGTACAGCGCCGTCATGGAGAACCTGCGGACCGAGCTCCCCGGGCTCGCCCTCGCCTCGCACACCGTCGCCTCGCCGCAGATCCGCAACCGCGGCGGCGTCGGCGGCAACCTGGGCACCGCCTCGCCCGCCGGGGACGCCCACCCGGCGCTGCTCGCCGCGGGCGCGGAGGTCGAAGCCGCGTCCGTACGGGGGACGCGGATGATCCCGATCGACGACTTCTACACCGGCGTCAAGCGCAACGCCCTCGCCCCGGACGAGCTGATCCGGGCCGTGCACATCAAGAAGGCCGACGGACCGCAGCAGTACTCCAAGGTCGGCACCCGCAACGCGATGGTCATCGCCGTCTGCGCCTTCGGCATCGCGCTCCACCCCGGGACCCGCACCGTGCGCACCGGAATCGGCTCGGCCGCACCCACCCCCGTACGGGCGAAGGAGGCCGAGGACTTCCTGAACGCCGCGCTGGAGGAGGGCGGGTTCTGGGAGAGCGGAAAGATCATCACCCCGTCCGTGGCCAAGCAGTTCGCCCAGCTCGCCGCCGGGGCCTGCAACCCCATCGACGACGTACGGGGCACCGCCGCCTACCGCCGGCACGCCGTCGGCATCATGGCCCGCCGGACGCTGGGCTGGACCTGGGAGCAGTACCGCGGAGCGGGACGCACCCTCGAAGGAGCTGCTTGATCATGCGAGTGAACTTCACGGTCAACGGCCGGAAGCAGGAAGCCGACGACGTCTGGGAGGGCGAGTCCCTCCTGTACGTCCTGCGTGAGCGCATGGGCCTCCCCGGTTCCAAGAACGCCTGCGAACAGGGCGAATGCGGCTCCTGTACGGTCCGCCTCGACGGTGTGCCCGTCTGTTCCTGTCTCGTCGCGGCCGGCCAGGCGGAGGGCCGCGAGATCGTCACCGTCGAGGGGCTGGCGGACTACGCCAGGCACCGCGACGACTCCCACCCCGGCGCCGGCTGCGCCGCGGGCACCTGCGGCACCTCGCTCGACGCCGCCCAGCGGTGGCAGGCCAGGCCCTCCGACGGACAGAGCGCCGACGCGGCGGAACTCTCCCCGATCCAGCAGGCGTTCATCGACGCGGGCGCGGTGCAGTGCGGCTTCTGCACCCCCGGTCTGCTCGTCGCCGCCGACGAACTCCTGGAGACGCAGCCCTCCCCGTCCGACCAGGACATCCGCGAGGCACTCTCGGGCAACCTCTGCCGCTGCACCGGTTACGAGAAGATCCTCGACGCGGTCCGCCTCGCGGCCGCCCGTCAGGAAGAGACGGTCCGATAGCCATGGCGCTGCACCCACGAGCCGCGTCCGTACCGGCCGGCACCCCCACGAAGATCACCCAGGGCTCCAAGACCCGGGGCGGCATCGGGGAATCCACCCTGCGCCCCGACGGAACCCTCAAGGTCACCGGTGAGTTCGCGTACTCCTCGGACATGTGGCACGAGGACATGCTGTGGGGCCACACGCTCCGCTCCACCGTCGCGCACGCCGAGCTCCGCTCCATCGACATCGGCGAGGCCTTGGCCACACCCGGTGTGTACGCCGTCCTGACCTACGACGACCTGCCCGCCGCGATGAAGAACTACGGGCTGGAGATCCAGGACACCCCCGTCCTCGCGCACGGCAAGGTCCGCCACCACGGCGAACCCGTGGCGCTCGTCGCCGCGGACCACCCCGAGACCGCGCGCCGCGCGGCCGCGAAGATCAAGATCGACTACGCCGAGCTGCCGCTGATCACGGACGAGGCGTCCGCGACCGCCCCCGACGCGGTCCTGGTCCACGAAGGCCGCACCGACCACCACATCGGCCATGTCCCGCACCCCAACGTCGTCCACCGCCAGCCCATCGTCCGCGGCGACGCCGACGCGGCCGCCGAACGCGCCGATGTGATCGTCACCGGGGACTACGTCTTCGGGATGCAGGACCAGGCCTTCCTGGGCCCCGAGTCGGGCCTCGCCGTGCCGTCCGAGGACGGCGGCGTCGAGCTGTACGTCGCCACCCAGTGGCTGCACTCCGACCTCCGCCAGATCGCGCCCGTCCTCGGCCTCCCCGAGGACAAGGTCCGCATGACGCTTTCCGGGGTCGGGGGCGCCTTCGGCGGACGCGAGGACCTGTCGATGCAGATCCACGCGTGCCTGCTGGCGCTGCGCACCGGCAAGCCCGTCAAGATGGTCTACAACCGCTTCGAGTCCTTCTTCGGGCACGTCCACCGCCACCCCGCGAAGCTCCACTACGAGCACGGGGCCACCAGGGACGGCAAGCTCACCCACATGAAGTGCCGGATCGTGCTGGACGGTGGCGCCTACGCCTCCGCGTCCCCTGCCGTCGTCGGCAACGCCTCCTCGCTCGCGGTCGGACCGTACGTGGTCGAGGACGTCGACATCGAGGCGATCGCCCTCTACTCCAACAACCCGCCCTGCGGCGCCATGCGCGGCTTCGGCGCGGTCCAGGCGTGCTTCGCCTACGAGGCGCAGATGGACAAGCTCGCCGCCGCCCTGGACATGGACCCGGTCGAACTCCGGCAGCTGAACGCCATGGAACAGGGCACCCTGCTCCCCACCGGCCAGCGCGTCGACTCGCCGGCCCCGGTCGCCGAACTGCTGCGCCGCGTAAAGGCGAGGCCCCTGCCGCCCGAGCAGCAGTGGCTCTCGGCCGACGCGGACGGCAGCTCCGTCGACGTACGCGCCCTGCCCGGAGGCCTGTCCAACACGACTCACGGCGAGGGTGTCGTGCGGGGCGTCGGATACGCCGTCGGGCTGAAGAACGTCGGTTTCAGCGAGGGCTTCGACGACTACTCCACCGCCCGGGTGCGGATGGAGGTCATCAACGGCGAACCGGTCGCCACCGTGCACACCGCGATGGCCGAGGTCGGACAGGGCGGCGTCACCGTCCACGCCCAGATCGCGCGTACCGAACTGGGCGTCAGCCAGGTGACCATCCACCCGGCGGACACCCAGGTCGGCTCTGCCGGCTCCACCTCCGCCTCACGGCAGACGTACGTCACCGGTGGCGCGGTGAAGAACTCCTGCGAGGCCGTCCGGGAACGGGTCCTGGAGATCGGCCGCCGCAAGCTGGGGACCTACCACCCCGCCTGGGCGACCGCCGAACTCCTCCTGGAGGGCGGCAAGGTCGTCACCGACGGCGGCGAGGTGCTCGCCTCGCTGGCCGATGTGCTGGAGGAGGAGGCGGTCGACGTCGAGCTGGAGTGGCGCCACCGGCCCACCGAGGCCTTCGACCTGCGCACCGGACAGGGCAACGGCCATGTCCAGTACTCCTTCGCCGCGCACCGCGCGGTCGTGGAGGTCGACACCGAACTCGGCCTGGTCAAGGTCATCGAGCTCGCGTGCGCCCAGGACGTCGGCAAGGCGCTCAACCCGCTGTCGGTCGTGGGCCAGATCCAGGGCGGTACCACCCAGGGGCTGGGTGTCGCCGTCATGGAGGAGATCATCGTCGACCCAAGGACGGCGAAGGTGCGCAACCCGTCCTTCACCGACTATCTGATCCCCACCATCCTCGACACCCCGACCATCCCGGTCGATGTGCTCGAACTCGCCGACGACCACGCCCCGTACGGGCTCCGCGGCATCGGCGAGGCCCCCACCCTGTCGTCCACCCCGGCCGTCCTCGCGGCGATCCGGAACGCGACGGGCCTGGAGCTCAACAGGACACCGGTGCGCCCCGAGCACATCACCGGTACCTGACGGACCATCAAATCACTCCGGGCGGTGCGTGACTGCCGTGGACGTCACACGTCCCCGCGCCGCGCGCCGTCCGGAGTCACAGCTCAACCACTCGATCTGTACGAAGAGTTCGCCTCGGGCCGTCCCCCGGGTCGTGCGCCTCGCAGTCATCCCAAATCCCGCAGTCAAGAGAGCTCCACGCGGGTGCCCCTGTGAACCTTGGGAGTCAGGCAACATGACCCAGCAGTCCGTGGAACCCAGGACGAGCGCGGAGGAAGCGGGCCCCGGCTCGCGCGTCCCCGCCGGACGGTCCTGGCTCGACCGGTACTTCCACATATCCGAACGCGGATCGACCGTCGCGCGCGAAGTGCGCGGCGGCGTCACGACCTTCATGGCCATGGCGTACATCCTGCTGCTCAACCCTCTCGTCCTCGGCGGCGAGGACGTCGACGGTCAGCTGCTCGGCCAGTCGGGGCTGATCACCGCCACCGCCCTCGCGGCTGCCGCGACCACCCTGCTGATGGGCTTCGTCGGCAAGGTGCCCCTGGCGCTCGCCGCCGGGCTGAGCGTCTCCGGCGTGCTCGCCTCGCAGGTCGCACCGGCCATGACGTGGCCGCAGGCCATGGGCATGTGCGTGATCTACGGGCTGGTGATCTGCCTGCTGGTCGTCACAGGCCTCCGCGAGATGATCATGAACGCGATCCCGCTCGCGCTGAAGCACGGCATCACCATCGGGATCGGTCTCTTCATCGCCCTCATCGGCCTCTTCAAGGCCGGCTTCGTCCACAAGGGGACGGCGACGCCCCTCTCGCTGGGCCCCGCCGGTGAACTCGTGGGCTGGCCGGTCCTCGTCTTCGCCGTGACCCTGCTGCTGATCTTCATGCTGCAGGCGCGCAACGTCCCCGGCGCGATCCTGATAGGCATCGTCGTCGGCACCCTGGCCGCTATCGTCGTCAACGCCGTCGGTGACATCGACCCCAAGTCGTGGAGCAGCGGCCCGCCCGAGCTGAAGGGCAGCGCGGTCTCCTCACCCGACTTCTCACTCTTCGGGAACGTCGAGTTCGGCGGCTGGGGCGACGTCGGCGTGATGACGGTCGGCATGATCGTGTTCACGCTCGTCCTGGCCGGCTTCTTCGACGCGATGGCCACCATCATCGGCGTCGGCACGGAAGCGAAGCTCGCGGACGACAAGGGCCGGATGCCCGGCCTGTCGAAGGCGCTGTTCATCGACGGTGCGGGCGGTGCGATCGGCGGTGTCGCCGGGGGCTCGGGGCAGACCGTGTTCGTCGAGTCGGCGACCGGCGTCGGCGAGGGCGCCCGCACCGGGCTCGCCTCCGTCGTCACCGGGCTCTTCTTCGCCGCCTGCCTCTTCTTCACCCCGCTCACGGCGATCGTGCCGGCCGAGGTGGCCTCCGCCGCCCTGGTCGTCATCGGCGCCATGATGATGCAGAACGCCCGGCACGTGGACTGGGCGGACCGCTCGGTCGCGGTCCCGGTCTTCCTCACCGTCGTCCTGATGCCCTTCACCTACACCATCACCACCGGTGTCGCCGCGGGCGTCATCTCGTACTCGGCCATCAAGCTGGCCCAGGGCAGGGCTCGCGAGGTCGGCGCCTTCATGTGGGTCCTGACGCTGGTCTTCGTCGTGTACTTCGCCCTGCACCCCATCGAGAGCTGGCTCGGCGTCAGCTGAGCCACGGAACCCCGCACCTCAGCATCCGAAGGAGACACGCCATGCTGGACATCGCCGAAGAGCTGCACCGGTGGGTCGGGCAGGGACGCGCGTTCGCCGTGGCCACCGTGGTGGCGGTCGGCGGCAGCGCGCCCCGGCAGCCGGGCGCCGCACTCGCCGTGGACAGCGAGGGCACGGCCATCGGATCGGTCTCCGGCGGGTGTGTGGAGGGCGCGGTGTACGAGCTGTGCCGACAGGCGATCGAGGACGGCACGACCGTCCGCGAGCGCTTCGGCTACAGCGACGACGACGCCTTCGCGGTCGGTCTGACCTGCGGAGGCGTCATCGACATCCTGGTGACCCCGGTGCGCGCGGACGACCCCGGGCGTCCGGTGTTCGCCGCGGCGTTCGCCGCCGCCGCCGGAGGGACCGCGGCGGCGGTCGCCCGCGTCACCGAGGGCCCGGACGAACTGCTCGGCCGCCCCCTGCTCGTCCACCCCGACGGCACGTACGAGGGCGGGCTCGGCGGGCATCCCGAGCTGGACCGTCACGCAGCCGCCGAGGCCCGCGCCATGCTGGACGCGGGCCGCACCGGAGAGGCCGTCGTCGGAACCGACGGCTCCCGCTGCGGCAGCCCCCTCACCCTGCTCGTGGAATCGAGCGTCCCCCCGCCCCGGATGATCGTCTTCGGGGCCATCGACTTCGCCGCCGCCCTGGTGCGGGCCGGCCGTTTCCTCGGCTACCGCGTCACCGTCTGCGACGCGCGCCCCGTCTTCGCCACGGCGGCCCGCTTCCCGGACGCGGACGAGATCGTCGTCGACTGGCCGCACCGCTATCTCGCCACCACCGGCGTCGACGCCCGCACGGTGCTCTGCGTCCTCACGCACGACGCCAAGTTCGACGTTCCCCTCCTGGAGCTCGCTCTGCGGCTGCCGGTCGCCTACGTCGGCGCGATGGGCTCGCGCCGCACCCATCTGGAGCGCAACGATCGGCTTCGCGAGGCGGGTGTCACCGAGCGCCAACTGGCCTCTCTGCACTCGCCGATCGGGCTGGACCTCGGAGCGCGCACGCCGGAGGAGACCGCCCTCTCGATCGCCGCGGAGATCGTCGCCGAGCGGCGCGGGGGCAGTGGCCTTCCACTGAAGGGCGCACACACCCCGATCCACCATGAAAGCGGCACACCCCTCGCACCGGTGGCCTGATACCGACCACCCGCAGCGGTCACGACGGGCGGGTTGCCGCCACGGCGGCTTCACGCCAGGCGTGAAGCCGTCCGCAGCCCCGGATTTACCGGTAGATCAGCTGCATGACATTTTCCCTCTCCTCCGTACCCGGCCGGGCGAGACCCGCTCGCGCGGGACGCAGGGCTCTGCTCATAGCGACCTCGGTCGCCCTCGTGAGCGGCGCCATGCTCCCCACGGCGGGCTCCGCCGCCGCAGCTCCGAAGCCGCCGACCTCCGAGGACCGCCACGGATCCGAGGCCCGCGACTACGCCGTCACGCTGCTCACCGGTGACGTCGTCCACTACACGGACGGCGTGGGCAACCAGGACACCGTCACCGTCGACCGCCCGGAAGGCGCCACGGGCGGCGTGCATGTGCAGCAGGCCGGGGAGGACATCTACGTCATCCCCGACGAGGCGACCGCCCTCATCGCGGCGGAGAAGCTGGACCGCCGGCTGTTCAACATCTCGACGCTGGTCGAGATGGGCTACGACGACCGGCGCTCGGGCGGCATACCGCTGATCGCCACCTACGCCGCGAGCACCGCGCGTTCGCTTCCCGCCGCCCCCGCCGGCAGCAAGACGGTTCGACGGCTCGAGTCGGTGAACGGTGCGGCACTCAAGGCGGACAAGGGTGAAGCCCGCGCGTTCTGGAGCGACATCTCCCGTACGGAGAAAAGCCGTTCGCTGGACAACGGGATCGCGAAGCTGTGGCTGGACGGCAAGGTCGAGACAGCCCTCAAGGATTCCGTGCCGCAGGTCAACGCGCCTGAGGCCTGGGCCGCCGGCTTCGACGGCAAGGGCACCACGGTCGCCGTCCTGGACACCGGCATCGACGCGACGCACCCGGACGTCAAGGACCGCGTCAAGCAGACCAAGAGCTTCGTGCCGGGCGAGGAGGTCGACGACAAGAACGGC
This sequence comes from Streptomyces pratensis, assembly GCF_016804005.1. GTDB lineage: Bacteria > Actinomycetota > Actinomycetes > Streptomycetales > Streptomycetaceae > Streptomyces > Streptomyces pratensis_A. Next base: position 2,729,880 of record NZ_CP051486.1, read on the forward strand.
CACGGGACGCACGTGGCCTCCACCATCGCCGGTTCGGGTGCGGCCTCGGACGGAGCCGACAAGGGTGTCGCCCCCGCCGCCGACCTGATCGTCGGCAAGGTCCTCGGCGACGGGGGATCCGGAGCCGACTCCGGCATCATCGAGGCCATGGAGTGGGCGAAGGCCGAAGGCGCCGACGTCGTGTCCATGAGCCTCGGCTCCAGCGTCCCGGACGACGGCACCGATCCGATGTCGCAGGCCGTGAACGCGCTCTCCGCCGACGGCGGTCCGCTCTTCGTGATCGCCGCGGGCAACTCCTACGGCGCGGGCACCATCGGGTCACCCGGCTCCGCCGCGAGCGCCCTCACCGTCGCGGCCGTCGACAAGCAGGACGCACGCGCCGACTTCTCCTCCATGGGCCCGCTCGTGCGGTCCCACGGTCTGAAGCCCGACCTGTCCGCCCCCGGCGTCGACATCAACGCCGCCGCCTCGCAGTCGGTCCCCGGGATCGAAGGCATGTACCAGTCGATGTCGGGCACGTCGATGGCCACCCCGCACGTCGCCGGCGCGGCTGCCATCCTGAAGCAGCGTCACCCCGAGTGGTCCGGTCAGCGCATCAAGGACGCGCTGATGAGCTCGTCCAAGGAACTGCCCGACTACACGCCGTACGAGCAGGGCACCGGCCGGCTCGACGTGAAGGCCGCCATCGACACGACGATCGAGGCCACCGGCTCTGTCGAGGTCGCGTCGTACGACTGGCCGCACAGCGCCGAGGACGCCGTCGCGAAGCGCACCATCACCTACCGCAACACGGGTGACAAGGACGTCACGCTGAACCTGGCGACCGACACGGACGCCGCCGCGTACACCCTGTCCGCGTCGGAGCTGACCGTCCCGGCGGGCTCCACCGCTGAGGCCGTCCTCTCGATCGACCCGTCGAAGGTCGCGAACGACACCCGGTTCTCCGGCCAGGTCGTCGCCACCGACGCGTCGGGTACGACGGTGGCCCACACCGGCTTCGCGGTGAACAAGGAGCAGGAGCTCTACGACCTGACGCTCCGTCTGCGCGACCGCGCGGGCGCGCCGATGGACGGCGTCGTGGTCCTCGCCGCGCTCGGCGACACGCAGCTCGGCCTCGTCCAGGTCTCCGGTGAGACCACGCTGCGGCTGCCCCCGGGCAACTACACCGCTTGGACCTCAGCCGACATCGACGGCGACCGTACCGACTCGAAGGCCGTGGCGTTCCTCGCGGCCCCCGAGACGATCCTCGACAAGGCCACCACGGTCACCCTCGACGCCTCCAAGGCCCGCAAGGTCAGCGTGCGCACCCCGAAGGAGACCGAGACCCGGCAGCTGCGGTACGACATGGCCCGCACGTCCCCCGAGGGCGTGGTCCAGCGTGACGCCTTCCAGATCCCGCTGATCTACGACCAGTTGTGGGCCCTGCCGACGAAGAAGGTCACCCAGGGCAGCTTCAGCTTCCTCACCCGCTGGCGCCAGGGCGAGGAGCTCATCGACCTGACGGCCGACGGCCACGATGTCCCGGTCACGGTGCAGATCGGCTCGGTCGTCGCCGAGGACAGCGAGCAGAAGCTCACCGGTGTCTTCGCCGGCAACGGTGCCGCGGCCGACTACAAGGGCCGCAGCGTCAAGGGCAAGGCCGTCGTCGTCACCCGCAGTGACGCCGTCCCGCCCGCCGAGCGACTGGCCAACGCACTCGCGGCGGGCGCGAAGGCGCTCTTCGTCGTCAACGACGGCCGTGGAGTCGCGCTGGAGAGTTACGTGCCGTACGGCGAGCAGACCACCATTCCGGTCGCCTCGGTGCAGACGATCGCGGGTGAGACGCTGATCAAGGCGGCTCAGCGCGGCAAGAAGCTCTCCGTCGACCAGAAGAAGTTCGCCTCCTACGTCTACGACCTGGTGGACCGTCACGACGGCATCGTCCCGGACCGCTCGCTGGCCTTCGCCCCGTCGGCAGGCCGGCTCGCGAAGGTGGAGAACACCTTCTACGGCCACAAGGCGACCCTGGGCGGCGGCTACCGCTACGACATCCCGGACTACGGCCCGGGCCTCGGCTTCGAGGAGTACGAGAAGTTCCCGGGCACCCGCACCGAGTGGGTCAACCCGCTGCCGGGCGACTCGTTCTGGTACGAGAACCACTCGGTGCTGAACGCCGACGCCTCCGACACGGCGCACGAGGTGCGCAGCGCCGAGCTGGACTACACGGCGGGCAGGACCTACCGCGCCGACTGGTTCGCCCCCGTGATCGGCCCCCGGCTCGGCACCGCGTACTGGGGACCGTTCCGTACCTCGTACAACGACATGCAGTTCAACATCACGCCGTGGACGGACTCGGGTGAGGGCCACTCCGGCTCGATGCCCGAGAACGAGTACGACACCACGTCCTACGCCTTCTACCAGGGCGACACCCTGATCAAGAAGGGTGCGGGCCGGGCCGGTTACGCCTGGGACCTGTCGCCCGAGAAGGTGCCGTACCGCCTGGTCATCGACTCCGTGCGGGACGAGGCCACCTGGAAGACCTCCACGCGGACGCACACCGAGTGGAACTTCGTCTCGGGCGCGCTGCCGGACGGCACACAGCAGGCCGACATCCCGCTGCTCCAGCTCGACTACGACGTGGCCACCGACCTGGCGGGCGACGTCAGGGCGGGCAGGCAGATCGAGGTCGGCATCGAGTCCGGCACCCAGGCGTGGCTGGAGGGAGCGGTGAAGGCGACCAAGGCTTCGCTGTCCGTCAGCTACGACGAGGGCAAGTCCTGGAGTGCGGTGGAGCTGCGCAAGGGCTCGTCGGGCGAGTGGGCCGCGAAGCTGCGGACTCCGGCCGACGGCGCGTCCTCGGTCTCCCTCAAGGCACACACCGAGGGCCCCGGCGGTCTGGCCGTCGACCAGGAGATCATCAAGGCTTTCGGCCTGAAGTGACCCGCTGGACCTCGCCCTGAAGCGACCGGCTGAAGAGTCCGGTCGAGGTGGTCCCACATCCCGCGCCGGGGTGCGGGACCACCGCGTCGTGCCGTGGGTCCGGCCCGCTCACCGCCCGAAGCGCGCCGGGCAGTGCTTCAGGGCATGCGCCCTGGCCTGCGGGAGGCCGACGCTCACCGGGCCGCTCCGTACGGCGGCCGTTCCGTACGGGCGCCGTCCCCGGACGCGGACGGTTCCCACCCGCGGGGTCCTCACCTGCGGCGGGCAGCCTTCTCCTGTGCCTTGCGCCGTGCGACGGTGTACTTCGACCAGTCGCCACGGTGCCGGTCGCACCGCGAGGCGTCCTTCATCGCCAGTCGCCGGCAGCGCGTGCCCTTCTGGGTGAGTGCTCCGCAATTCGACTGCGTACGAGTCATGTCCGACGCCCTCCGAGTCCCGTCGGCCGGGTGCCGACAGGGCCCAGACTCGCCGGTGGGCGATGCCCGGGGGAAGGCGTACCCGTGCCTTCCGGATGCGCTCCGGAGTGCGTGGGCGGCCGGGACGGCGTCAGGGCGTCGCGTTCCACGAGGGACGCGGCGGTCGGCCCCGCCGGACCGGGGGCGCGTGGTGTCACGCTGCGCCGTCGGCCGTCCGCAGCAGGCGCAGGAACGCCTTCAGACCGGTGATGATCTCCTGGTTGTCCGTCAGGCGGTCGATCGTGGACTCGAATTCGCGCGCGAGCGCGGCGATCTTCCGGTCCGCCTCGTCCGCCCGGCCGTGGACGGAGACGTTCAGCGCGTCCATGGTCCGCCGCACCTCGGCCAGTGCCAGGTACTGCTCCTCCGCCTTCGTCTCCAGGACCCTCGCACCGTCGTGGAGGTGCCCGACGCGCTCGCGCAGTTCCATTACGTCGTCACGCGGGAACGTCACGTCCTTGACGAGTGTGCCCAGCCGCCGTCGCAGCTGTCCGAAGTAGGCTCCCGCAGGCCGGAAGACCGTACTGAGCAGGAAGAACCCGGCGAACCAGTAACCCGTGACCTCGCCGGTGGCGGCTGTGACCGCCACGACCAGCGCCCCTGTCAGGACATGGCCGCCCACGGCCACCCGGAGCATCGTCCGCGCGATCCGGGCCGCTTCCACGTCCCGCTCCTTCGGCACCTCCAGGCCCTTCCCGCGGCTCACGCCGATCTCGGCCAGTACGGTGTGCGCCCGGAAGTACAGGTTCCACGGAACCGTCAGCAGGACGAGCAGCCACAGCAGGCTCGCCACTCCCGCCGCCGCGCCCAGCAGCAGCGAGGCCGACATCCCGGACGCGTAGGCCAGCACCAGTGCTCCGGCCAGTACCGCCGCCGCGAGCACCGCCCCCACGAACCGTCCCATGGCCGTCCCCCTCCACCTCGTCCCGAAGCGTTCCCGCGAACGGGTCCCCCGCCGTGCCCAGCGCCTGCTCGGCCTCATCGTCCTGGTACCGGGGGACCGGGACATGAGTACGCGTACTCAACGGGCAGGCGCCGGGACGGGGTCCGGCGGGCCGGGGATCAGCGTCCGGACTGCAGCGCGGTCCAGGTGGCGGGGCCGACGCTTCCGTCGACCGACAGGCTCCGCGTGCTCTGGTAGTCGCGGACGGCCTTGTCCGTGTTGGCGCCGAAGGCCCCGTCGGCGGTCACGGTTCTGCCCAGCGCCGCGGTGAGAGCCCGCTGTACCCGCTTCACCGCGTCACCCGAGGCACCCGTGACGAGTACCGGTGTGGTGCCGGCCGAGAGCAGCGCGGTCCAGGTCTTCGGGCCGACCATGCCGTCGGCGCCGAGACCACGCGCGGTCTGGAACGTCCGTACGGCGCTCTCGGTGGTGGAGCCGAAGATGCCGTCCGCGGCGCCCGCCTCGTAACCCTGCTGGTTGAGCAGTGTCTGGACGGCCTTGACCTGGGGGCCGGTCGAGCCCTTCTTCTGCGTGGAGTACGACCCGAAGCTCAGCCCGTCGGCCCCGCTGGCGGAGCCACCGACGAGCTGCATGTAGTAGGCCCAGTTCCAGTTGGTCCCCGGGTCGGTGTGGTCGTTGCCGGGGGCCTCGCTGTGCCCGATGACGTGCGCGCGGTCCTTGGGGATGCCGTACCGGTCGCACAGGTACTTCGTCAGGGCCGCCGATGAGCGGTACATCGTGTCGGTGAACCACGAGGGGTCGTCGACGAAGCCCTCGTGCTCGATGCCGAGCGACGAGGCGTTCGCGCTCTTGGCGTGGTACGCGGTGTCCTTGTCGCGCACCATCTGGGTGATCTGGCCGTCCGATGAGCGGACCACGTAGTGGGAGCTGACCTTCGACGTCGCGTTCTGGAACCAGCTGATGGTCCCGGCGTACGAGCCCTGCGTGACGTGGACGACCACCTTGTCCACCGTCGCCGTACGGCCCGTCGCGAAGTTGGCGGAGTTCGCCGCCACCCAGAGCGCCGACGGGTAGTCAGGGCTCGGGGCGGCCGCCTCGGACTGCGCGAGGGCGCCCTTCTCGGGCGACACCGGGCGGGAGGTGACGGTGATCCGCTCGCCTCCGGCGACTGTTGCCCGCAGCCCCTGCGCGAGGAAGGTGTAGACGGTGTCCGCGTAGAGGGCGGCGGTGGCGCCCGCGGCCCCGCTGTAGCGGGCGACGGCCGGATACCAGGCGTCGATGTCCGCCCGTTCGGTCCCGTCCAGGCCCAGTGTGTCGGCGTGGTTCCGCAGCACCGCCGCGCCGCCCAGGATGTTCGCCGCGGTGTCCTTGCGCAGATCGGCCGTGGACTTGCCCGTCAGCGTCGCGGCCTTCTCCAAGGAGTGGTTGGACGGGTTGCTGACGAGGTGCATCACGCCGTAGCCGTTGTCCTGGCTGGGGCGCCCGGCGTGTCCGTTCAGGTGCGTCTCGCCGTAGCCGACGGCGGCGAGCAGGTCGCGCGGTACGTCGAATTTCTCGGCGGCCCGTTCGAAGGCCTGATTCATGGGGTCCGCAGTGGGGGCGGCGCCGGCCGGGGCGCCGGTGGCGACGAGGGCGGTGACGGTGAGAGAGGCCAGAACGGCTGCGTGGCCTCGGGCGTGGCCTGCGGGGCGTCGGGGCATACCTGCTCCAGGTCTGTGGGGGAGAGGGAGGCCGCCGGACCGGTTGGGGGTGGGCCGAGGGCCGCTGAGCCCGCACAGGCTATCTATCTGCTCAGGGCATGACAATGACGCCTTCGCGTGTCCAACTCCCTTTCACTCCAATGGAGTTGAAGCTTCCGGTCGGGGTCGCTCCGGTGGGCCCGTGGGGCCCCTCCGGAGGACCGAAGGAGCCTCTCCGGAGGGGCGATGCCCCGCCGCGTCCGGTGGGCCGGGGCGGGCAGGCCGGCTGGTGGCCCGGTAGGGCCGTCACCCCCTCGGAGGGTGACGGTGTGCGGGTGCGGCTACCAGCGGTCCCGGTGGATGACATCGGCCACCGGCCGTCGGCGGACCGGCCCGAAGTTGCCCTGCGGCCACCCCACCGGAATGGCGGCGAAGGTGTGCGTGTCCGAGGGGATGCCGAGGGCCTTCTTCCACTCCTGCTCCAGCATCAGGTGCCAGATGGTGAGGTTGGCCGCGAGCCCCAGCGCCCGCGCCGCGAGCAGGACGTTCTGGACGCCGGGATAGACGCAGGAGCCCTCCGCGAGGGCCTGGAAGCGGGTCTGCGTGTTCGCCATGTGGTCGAGGCCCGCCGGGCCGAGCGACTCCGCGTAGACGCCCAGGCCCTCCTCGTCGAACTGCGGCTCCGGGAACTTGTAACAGGGGATGATCAGTGCCGGTGTGTCGGCGAAGTGGTCGCGCTGGTGCTCGATCGCCGCCACCATCCGCCCGTACGCCGCGCCGTCCATGCCCTTCGGCGCGTGCTTGCCGGTCGTCGCGAGGTAGGCGTCCACACACCGCTTCCAGAGCGGGGCCAGCTCGGCCATCACCGCGCGGTCGGTGACGACCACGTACTCGTAGCACTGCATGTTGCCGCCGCTCGGCCCCCAGACGGCTGCCTGGATGAGCTGGTCGATCGTCTCGTCCGGGACGGCGTCCGGCTTGAGGCGGCGCATGGCACGCATGGTGGCCATGGTCGGGAAGAGGGCGGGCCCGTCGGGGGCGGGGGCGTCGGCGTACACCGTTTCGAATGTCATGATCGCGGAGTTTACGGCTCAAGCCCCCTCACGGGGAGCCCTGTTGGTGCCTCGGCTCCCCGTGGTCCGGCGCAGGTCAGCGTCGTCGGAGCCGGACCACCGGGATGTCGCGGTCCGTCCGCGCCCGGTATTCGGCGTACCGGGGGAAGACCTCCACCAGATGAGGCCACACCCGCTCCTTCTCCTCGGGGGAGAGCGTCTCGGCGAGGGCGGGGAAGCGCTCCGTGCCGACCCGGACGTCCACCGCGGGTCCGGCCAGCAGATTCAGATACCAGAGGGGGTGGCGGTCCGAGCCGCCGTTCGACCCGACGATGAGGTAGTCGTCGCCGTCCCGCCCGTACATCAGAACCGTCCGGCGCACCGCACCGCTGCGCCGGCCGACGTAGTCCAGCAGCAGGCAGGGCACCCCGAGCTGGGTGGTGCCCTTCGTCCCGCCCGAGGACTCGTACAACTCCGCCTGCGCTGCAACCCACTTGGCCGGGCTGGTTCGTACCGCCCCGTCGTGCTGCTCCGTCGCCACAGCTGCTCGTCCTCCGGTAGGTCCTCATGTCCGTACGTCCGTACCCATCGTGTCACCCGTTGCCGCGGCGCGCCGGAATCGCACACCTGGCCGTTCCCCCACCGCACGGGGGAACGGGGTCGGGAACAGCGGCCGCGAAGGCGTATAAAGGGTCCCTCCCGAGCAGCCGGCGTCCCCGATGGCCATCTCACCCCCCACGCGGCCGGCGTCACCGCGTACCGAGAGCGGAGGAGCGTCCCCATGAGCACCTCGGAAGAGATCAGCGCCTTGCTCGTCACCAGGTTCGGAACCGATCCGGAAACCATCCGGCCCGAGGTGCCGCTCCGGCAGCTGCGGCTGGACTCGCTCGCCCTCGAGGAACTCCGGCTCCTCATCGAGGACCGGATGGACGTCGATCTCGAGGACGTCGTCCTGTCCTCGCGCGACACCGTCGCCCACCTGGTCGAGGCCGTGCGCAGCAAGGTCGGCGCGTGACGGGCCGGGGGCCGTTCGCGCGCAGGTCCGCCCGGCCGGGCATCGAGCCGTTCAGCGCCGCGGTCACCGGCATCGGCCTGGTCACCGCCGCCGGCGTGGGAGTCGAGGACGCGTGGCACGGCGTGTGCGGCACGGCGGCCGCCCCCTCGGTACCGCATCTGCCGGAACTCGACGGGCTGCCCTGCGACTTCATGTACACCGTCGAAGCCCTGGACACGAAGGCCGTCCTGGGCGTGGCCGCCCAGCGGCTGATGGACCGCTTCTCGCAGCTCGCCGTGATCGCCGCCCGCGAGGCGGTCGCGGACGCCGGACTCGACCCCGCCGTCTGGGACAGCGGACGGGTCGCCGTCGTCATCGGCTCCGCCCACGGCGGCCTGCCCTTCTACGACGAACAGCACACCACCCTCACCGAGCGCGGTGCGCGGCGCGTCTCCCCGAAGCTCGCCCCGCTGAGCGTCGTCAACGGCGCCGCCAGCAGCGTCGCCATGGACCTCGGCGTGCACGGCCCGAGCCAGGCCGTGTCCACGGCGTGCTCGTCCGGCACCGTGGCCATCGGCACGGCCCACCAGATGCTCCGCACCGGGGCCTGCGACATCGTCGTCGCGGGGGGTGCCGAATCGGTCCGCTCCCGGCTCCTGATCGCCAGTGCCTGCCAGATGCGGGCCGTCTCCACCCGCCGCGACGACCCACGGGCCGCCTGCCGTCCCTTCGACACGCACCGCGACGGCTTCGTCGTCGGGGAGGGCGCCGGCCTCCTCGTCATGGAACGTCCCGAGCACGCCCGAGCCCGCGGCGCCGTCGTCCGCGCCCGTGTCGCCGGCTACGGAGCTTCGAGCGACGCCCACTCCGCCGTCGCGCCCGACCCCGACGGCCTCGGCATCGAACGGGCGCTGCGCACCGCCCTGGCCGACGCGGACATCGACGCCGTGGACATCGGCCATGTCAACGCCCACGGGACGTCGACCGTCGCCAACGACCTCATCGAGGCGACCATGCTGCGCCGCGTCCTCGGCGCACACCCCCTCGTGACGTCCACGAAGGCCATGACGGGGCACACCCTGGGGGCCGCGGGCGGCATCGAGACGGCGCTGACCGTCCTCGCGCTCCAGCACCAACTCGTCCCGCCGACCGTCAACCTGGACGCGCCCGACCCCGCGATCCCGGTCGAGGTGGTGAGCAAGGAGGCCAGGCCCGCCGGGTTCGACTGCGCCGTCAAGACCTCGCTCGGTTTCGGCGGACACAACGCCGCACTCGTGCTCACCAGGGCCTGACGGGAAGCGAGGAGCATCGTGCCCGAGGAGATCATCCGTTCCCTGACCGTGGACGGACTGCGTTACGGCTATCGCCTGCTGCCCCGTGTCCCGGGCTCCGGCGGACCGGTCACCGAGCCCGTCGTCGTGCTCGGCGGCGCGCTGCAGGGCATGTTCGGCTGGCCGCAGATGGACGACCATCTGGGCCCGGTGGCCGATGTGGTGACCGCCGACCTGCCCGGCATGGGCACGGCCGACCCCCTGCCGTCCGGCCCCAGTGCCCCGGTCCTGCGCGAGGCCCTCACCGGGATCATCGACGACCTGGGCGCCTCCCGGATCAACCTCTTCGGCTACTCCTACGGCGCCGCCGTCGCCTTCGGCTGCGCGCAGCACGACCCGGGGCGCATCGCCCGGCTCGTCCTCGGCGGTGTCCCCACCCACATCGATGAGGACCGGCGGACCCACTGGCACCGGGCGACGAGGGCGCTCGCCGACGGAGACGCGGAGGGCTTCGCGACGCTGGCCGCCGACGGGCTGATGTGCCTTGACCCGCAACGGCCCGTGCACCGCAGGGAACTCGCCCGCCGCTACGTGCGGCGCTCCTTCCTCCACGCTGTCGCGCACTCGCCGCACGCCGCCGATTCGCTGCGGCGGGCACTGGGGGACCGGCCGGACTTCTCCGGCGGGCTGTCGGGCGTGCCGTCCCTGGTCTTCGCGGGGGAACACGACACGGTGACCCCGCCGGAGCTCCAGCGGGAGTTCGCCGGGACGATCGAGGGCAGCCGCTTCCGCACGCTGCCGGAATCGGACCACTGGGTCGTGCTGGAGCGGGCGGACGAGGTCGCCGCCCTCGTGACCCGATTCTTCACGGACCGGCCGCTCGATCAAATGCCCGTGGACCGGCCGCGCGATCAGGCCTCCACGGACCGGCCGCGCGATCAGGCCGAGGCCCGGTTCCCGCACCAGGCGCGGACCGGCGGTGCCGTTCCGGCGGACACCGCACCGGCACGGCCTCCGTACCCGGGTTCACCCGCACCACGGTGAGCCACCGGCCGGGGTGGCGGCGCCTCCGGCCGGTGGCTCACCGTGGGTGTCAGTGCCGGTGGCCCCCGCCCTTCACGTCGATCCGCACGATCTGCGGGTCGTGGTCGCTCGCCTGGTCGGCGAACTCCGCGTTGATGTGCACCACGTCGTAGTCGAAGCGACGGATCGCGGGGCTGGTCAGGATGTGGTCCAGCGTCTGCGAGTTGCCGTCGTAGACATAGCTGTACTGCTCGCCCACGGGCAGGGTGGTGATCAGAGGCCTGAGCACCCTGCCACTGGTCAGCGCCTCCATCGTGGGGGAGAAGGCGAAGTCGTTCAGGTCGCCGAGCGTGACGACCCGGGCGGACCTGTCGGCCTTCAGCAGCGAGGTGACGAAGGTGTTGACCTCCGCCGCCTGACGCACCCGCTGCGTCTCCGAGCTGCGTACCGGCTCCTGGTAGCGGGCGTGCAGAGGCTGGTCGCCGCCCTTGGACGCGAAGTGGTTGGCGATCACGAAGACCGCCTCGCCGCGGAAGCGGAACTCGCCCACCAGCGGCTTGCGGCTGCTGTCCCAGGCCGTACTCGTGGGGTTGACCCGCCCGGGCGAGACCGAGAGGGCCGCGCCCTTCTTCGTCTTCACCGCCTGCACGGCCGTGGTCGCGTCACCGCCCGCGCGGTCCACGAAGTCGACCCGCTCGGGGTTGAAGAGGAAGACGTTACGGATGTTGCCGCCGGGCTCGCCGCCGTCCCGGCCGTCCTGGGGTGCCACGTAGCGCCAGGAGTACCGGGGGCCGCCCGCCGCGACGATCGCGTCCGTGAAGCGCTTCAGCGTGGCCTCGGAACCCACGGTGCCGTCGTTCACCGCACCGTTGTCGTCCTGGATCTCCTCCAGGGACACGACGTCGGGGGAAGCCAGGCTGACCGCCACACCCTCGGCGAGGGTGTCGAACTTGTCCTGCTCGTCCGCGGCGTCGAGGTTCTCCACGTTGTAGGTGGCGACGGCGAGTTCCTTGCGCTTCTGCTTCCGCGTCACCTCGCGCTTCAGGCCGTTGTCCTTCAGCGTGCCCAGCTCGGTGGCCTGCACGTTGTAGCCGCCGAACGACGCGTAGTCGACGACACCCGTGGTCGAGCCGGACAGCACGTCGCCGACGTTCGCTTCCGGGACGGGCTGAGAGGTGTTCAGCGACATCACCTTGAGGCGGCCGGTGTTCTGGTCGTCGTAGGAGGCGTACAGGGTGCCGCCGCGACGGGTCGGGTTCTCCCTCGGCTTCACCGTCACCCAGACCTCGTCGTAGGCCGTCGTGGCGCCCGTGACCCGGGTGTCGGCCATCGTGACGCGGGAGCCCTCGAGCGACTCGTACAGATCCAGGGCGTAGGCCGCCGGGTCGAGGGCGAGGGCCTCGACCGAACCCCCGCCGGCCGTCGGCACGTAGCCGTCCGGCACCGAGGAGGCGTCGAGGACGACGGCCGCCGGCAGGGGGTTGCCCGAGGACAGGACCGTGGTCAGCGGGGCTGTGATCTGGGTGAGCGACTGCGCCCCGGTGGCCGGGTAGTACTCGGCGACCTTGCCGCTGACCAGCACGGAGTCGCCGACGGCGACGTTGGGGGCTGCCGAGCCGGTGTAGACGAACACGCCCTCGCTCGTGCGGGGGTCGGTGTCCGGAGCGGTGTCCTGGATCCAGAAGCCGCGCGACCCGGAGGTCCGTACGCCGGTGACGACGCCCGGGACCCCTGTGACCGGCTGTCCGGCGAGCGGGGAGAGCCGAGTCGTGCCCTGGATGTCGTGCACCCGCACCGTGCCGGGCTCGGTCGGCCCGCCGGGCTCGCCCGGTCCCGACCCGCCGGAGGTCTCGCCGGCCGCGTTGACGGGCGTCGGGGTGCCCGAGGCCAGGTCGGTGGCGTTGTCGTCGGTGTCCGCCAGGGACGTGCCGCGCGCCACGGAGGCGGTGGCGGAGGCACCCGTCACGGGGCCGCTGCCTTCCCGCACGACCGCCGAGCCGTAACCGACGAGGTCGACGATCCGGGTGTCGGCGGCGCATTCCGCCGCGGTTTTGCAGGTCAGCGGCGTGGTACCGGAGACGAGCGCGACGGTGCCGCTCGCCGCGGACATCGCGACCGTGCCGGTCGCGTCGGCGGCCGGCAGGGCCACCGTGCCACCGGTGCCCGCGGCCTGGGCCACGAGGTAGCGGCCACCCGGCGCGACGGCACCCGACAGCGCGGAGACCTGCCACAGCGATCCGGCGGAAGGGGTGCCCGGCAGGTACTGGACGCTGAAGCCGGACAGGCCGAAGGCGGTCCCGCCGGCGTTGGCCAGCTCGATGTAGTCACGGGTGAGCGTCGCGCCGGAGTTGCCTCCGCCGCCGTACACCTCGGAGATGACGGCCGACGACGACGGTGCCGCGAAGGCGGCGGGCAGCGCGGTCACCGAAAGGGTCACGGCGACGGCGCCGGCCAGCAGGGCGGAGCCGGGTCTGGCTATGTGCACGGGAACTGCCCCCAAATGTGTAGTGAGGGGCCAAAAGCTATGCGCGTAGACTCGTCGTGGCAAGAGACCCGAGGTTAATTCCGGGCGTCATTACCCCATCTCCGCCGCACAGTTCGGCGCCGTGCGAGGCCGGCCCCAGTTGCATCCGCACTCGCCTGCGCCCGCACACCTGCGAGCTCTCGTCCGCCCGCACACCTGCGAGCCCCCGCCCGCTCGTGGGCCGCGCGCCCGGCGCCGTCGAGGGCCGAGACGATCCGCCCGGTCCGTGCGATGCGGAGCGGCGGCGGCCGGCCGGTGTCCCGGGAGTCCACCATGCGGTCAGGTGTTTGACCGGTCGACGGCGCTCCGGATACGTTGCGTGACATGCAGCGATCCGCACACCTGACGACGCGAGGTCATGTCGACCTGAAGCGCGTGTGCTCCGCGGCGTGTCACCAGGGCTGAGCGCCCGAGTCCACGCGCCCAGGAGGATCCGACTCCTTCCCGGATCCGCGCAGGACGCCCCGTAAAGCGCCCCGTCGACGCACCGGCGGGACTCCCGCCGGTCCGATGAAGCCGGGACCGTCAGGAAGCCGCGTCTCCTCGGCACTTCCGCCGGATTCAGCAGGACGTCCGCGTACCGGATCTGTCAGGAGAACCCCCGTCCCCGGGGCGACCGCCTCCACGCCCGCTGCCATCGAGGACCTGGAAGACCTGTGACACGTCTGCCTGCGCCCACCCGCTCCCGGCCCCCGCGCCGCTCCGAGATCTCCTCGTCCGTACACGCGCGCCGCCCCTCAGGCACCGGTTCCGTGCTGGGCGCGATCCTCGACCACGGCCCGGTGGCCCGCTCCACCGTTGCCAGGCTCACCGGCCTCTCGCCCGCCTCGGTGACCGGGCACGTGGGGCAGCTCCTGTCCCGCGGCCTCGTCCGGCAGAGTGCGGAGACGTCCGGGCCGCGCGGGCTCGGACGTCCTCATGTGCCCCTGGAGATCGACACCTCCCGATTCCTGGTGGCCGGTGCCCACATCGCGGTCGCGCATTCGACGGTCTCGCTGATGGACCTGCGCGGCCGGGTCGTGGCCGAGGACCGAAGGCCGCACACAGGCACGAACCCTCGCCTGATCCTCGACGGACTGGCCGCCCGGCTGCCCCTGCTGACGGCCGGGCACGCGGCCGGCCGGCAGGTGCTGGCACTGGGTGTCGCCACGGGACACCGGGTGGACCCCGCTGCCGGTGTCGTCGTGGAACACCCGCACCTCGGCTGGCGCGCCGTGCCCGTACGCGAGATCATGGCCGCCGCCACCGGGCTCCCGGTCCATGTGGACAGTCATTCACGGGCGTTGGCGCGAGCCGAGCAGATGTTCGGCGAGGTGTCGACCCGGCGCAGCACGGTGCTGCTCTTCGTCGGCGCGGTCGTCGACGCGGCGTTCGCCACCTCCGGTGAACTGCACAGGGGGCCGCGCTCCGGCGCGGGCAGTGTGGCCCACCTGCCCCTGGGGGCAGGCGGATCGGGCGACGCGGAACCCTGTAGGTGCGGGCGTACCGGATGCCTGCAGTCCGAGGTGTCCGAGCGGGCCATGATCCGCCGTGCCGCCGAACAGAGCCTGTACGTGGAGTCGTTCCAGGAACTGCTGGACCACGCCATGGCCGGGGAGCCTCGCGCCGTGGCGCTGTTCCGCCGCCGCGCCCGGCTGGTGGGCAGGGCCGCGGCGCTGCTCCTGGACATGTTCGACCCTGAATGCCTGGTGGTGGTCGAGCCCGGCGCGGGCCGGCTGCCGGAATGCCTCGCCGACCTCAGGGAAGAGGTGGGGATGCGCTCCTGGGTCTGCGACGACCCGGAGGGGGCCGTCGTGCCCAGCAGCTTCACGGGAACCGTGCTGGCCACGGCGGGCGGAGCGGTGGCTCTGGACGCCCTGTACACCGACCCGCTGGGTCCGTGGCCGGCGCTGCCGGCGGTGTCCTGACCTCCACCGAATCCGGCTTTAATTCAATTCGTTGCATTGTTGACCGGCCGCACCCCGAACGGGAAGATGGATTCATGACGAGCCGACAGCGGAATTCGGAGAACGTGCCCCGAGCGGCGCGCTCCTGCCGCTCGGCCGCGCCGACGAGCGAAAGCTCCCAGCGCTCCTGTTGCCGCCCCTGTCCGGGTAATCGCTGACCCGTAAACCGTCACCGGGCGATCCGCACCCGCGAATTCTCTTTGCGCCCTGGTACTCGTGCGCCCTCGCACACTCCCGTAAGCCTTCGCGTCATCACGCACTCCCGTAAGCCTTCGCGTCATCACGCACTCCGGTAAGCCTTCGGGTGATCACGCACGCCTGCAAGCCTTCGGGTGATCACGCACGCCCGTATTCCGTCTGTCGACAGGGGAGAGACATTGACCGTCACCGTGTCCTCGTACGCCACCGTCCAGCCGTCCGGACCCGCCGCGGCCGTCCCCGGTATCGCTCCGGAGCGCTTCAAGCAGGCCTTCCGCAGGTATCCGGCGGGCGTCGTCGTCGTCACCGCCGACGCCGGTCGCGGGCCGGTGGGATTCACCGCGACCTCGCTCAGTTCGCTGTCCCTCAGCCCGCCGCTGGTCTCGTTCGGCATCGGGACCTCCACCTCGTCGTGGCCGCACATCGAACGGGCCTCCACCGCCGTCGTCAACTTCCTCGGCGTCGAACAGGAGCGGCTGGCCACCACGTTCGCCACGAGCGGCATCGACCGGTTCGCCGTCCCGACCCGCTGGCACCGCCTGCCCGGCGGGGAACCCGTTCTCGACGGTGTGGCCGGCTGGCTGCGGCTCACCGTCCAGAGCATCGTCCCGGCCGGGGACCACCGGATCGTCGTCGCCCGGGCCGAGGAGTCCTGGCTGGACGAGGGACGCAGCCCGCTGCTCTTCCATGACGGCTCCTACCACTCCATCCGCAACGCCCCCGACCAGTGATCAGGAATCGACGATGACACGCCACGACAACCGGCGGGCCCTGGCCCGGAGGTCATTCCTCGCTCTCGCGGGAGGCGCCGTACTCGGTCTTGCCGCATGCTCGCCACAGGTGAAATCCGTCGCCGGTGCTGATCCCGCCGGAGCACTTCCGTCCGGAGATCCAGCGGCGGGGACGAAGCTGAAGATCGCCGCCCGTTCGGCACAACTCCAACTGAAACCGGCAGGGCTGGCGAAGGAACTCCCCTTCACCGTCACGGAATGGCCGAACCTTTCCGCGGGGCCCGACATCATTCAGGGCTTCCGTGCGAAATCGATCGACCTGGCCGTCAATGCGGGAATTCCGCCGATCCAGGCGCACGCAATAGGTGTACAGGCGAAGATCGTCGCGGTTCAGGTCCGCCGTCATCCGCTCTACACCTTCGCGACGGCCCCCGGCTCGTCCATCAAGAGGGCCGAGGACTTCCGGGGCAAGAAGATCGGATTCTCCCAGGGCCAGGCACAGGGCGTCGTCGTCCTGCGCGCGCTGAAGGAAGCCGGGCTGAAGAATTCGGACGCCGAACTGGTCCCCCTGCCCAGCACCCAGTTCCTCACCGCGCTGCAGTCCGGGCAGGTCGACGTGGCACCCCTGGGCGAGCCGACCCTGACCAAGTACCTCGACCAGTACGGCAAGGACGGCGCCCGAGGGGTGAAGACGGAGGTCGTCGACCTGCTGACCGTGCTCTGGGCGCCGAACGAGGTCCTCAACGACCCGGAGAAGGCCAGAGCCGTACGCAGCTTCATACCGCTGTGGGCCCGCGGCCAGGTGTGGGCGTGGGAGAACCAGGACGAGTGGATCGACACGTACTACGTGAAGGACCAGGGCGTGTCGAAGGAGGACGGCCGACGCATCGTCGCCTCCCTGCACAAGCCCCAGTTCCCGGTCAGCTGGGACGAGGCCGTCGCCTGGGAGCAGGAGACCGCCGATCTGCTGACCGAGGGGGGCTTCGTACCGGCGCAGAAGGCCTCCGAACTGTTCGACCGTCGATTCGAAGGGCTGGCGGCGAAGGCCGTGGCCGCCGAGTACCGGGAGGGTTCATGACCGACCTGCTGGCGAAAGCGCGGACGACCGGGAAGGAGACGGTGGCGCCGGAGCCTGCCGGGTCCCGGACCACCGGAGGTCCGGCGCATGTCTCCAAAGGCACCCGCCGACGCCTCGGCCCCGGCCGGGCGCTGCCCTTCGGACGGCTGATCGGCCCGGCGCTGCTCGTGCTCCTGTGGTGGGCCGCCTCCGCGTCCGGCTACCTCGATCCGCGGATCCTGTCCTCGCCGGGCACGGTATTCGCCACCGCAGCCGACCTCGTCGGCACCGGCCGCCTCCAGGACAACGTCCTGATCTCGCTCCAGCGCGCCGGGCTCGGCCTGTTCTTCGGGGTGACGGCCGGGGTGATCCTGGCAGTGGCCGCCGGACTGAGCCGCAGCGGTGAGTACCTGCTGGACGGTCCGCTCCAGATCAAACGGGCCATCCCCTCGCTGGCGATGCTCCCCCTGCTGATCCTCTGGCTCGGCATCGGCGAGCAGATGAAGGTCACCGTGATCGCGCTCGGCGTCGCTGTGAACATGTACATCAACACCTACGCCTCGCTGACCGGCATCGACAGCAAGTACGTCGAACTCGCCGAAGGGCTCGACCTCAGCCGCGGGCAGTTCATCCGCAAGGTCGTCGTGCCCGGCTCACTGCCCGGCTTCTTCGTCGGCCTGCGGCTCGGTGTCACCTCCTCCTGGCTCGGCCTCATCGTGGTCGAGCAGATCAACGCCACCAGCGGCATCGGCTACATGATGTTCCAGGCCCAGCAGTACGCCCAGTCCGACGTGATCATCGTGGGGCTGGTGGCCTACGGCATCTTCGGCTTCGCCTCGGACGCGGCGGTACGCGCAGTCGAAAGGAAGGTCCTCTCATGGCGACGCACACTGGCGGGCTGACGGAAGCACGGCCCGCGATCCGCACCACCGGGCTGGTACGGCGGTTCGGTGACCGTGACGTCCTCAAGAGCCTCGATCTGACGGTGGCACGGGGGGAGTTCACCGCGCTCCTCGGACGCAGCGGTTCCGGCAAGTCCACTCTGCTGCGGGCGGTCGCCCGTCTCGACCACACCGTCGAGGGGTCCGGAGAACTCTCCGTGCCGGACAGGGTCTCGCTCTCCTTCCAGGACTCCCGGCTGCTGCCCTGGCTGAGGGTGCTCGACAACGTCGTCCTCGGACTGCGCGGCCCCGGGGCCCGCGAACGGGGCCTCACGGCGCTTGCCGAGGTCGGCCTGGAAGGCCGCGACCGTTCCTGGCCACATGAGCTGTCCGGTGGCGAACAGCAGCGTGCGGCGCTGGCCCGCGCCCTTGTGCGTGACCCTGAACTCCTCCTCGCCGACGAGCCGTTCGGCGCCCTGGACGCGTTGACCCGGATCAAGATGCACGGCCTGCTGCGCGAGCTGTACGAACGTCACCGCCCCGCGGTGCTGCTGGTCACCCACGACGTCGACGAGGCCGTGGAGCTCGCCGACCGGGTCCTCGTCCTGGAGGACGGCCTCATCTCGGTCGACCTCAGGATCGATCTCCCGTCCCCGCGCTCCCGCCGCGAACCGCGATTCCAGGAGTACCGCGACACGCTGCTCGCCGCCCTCGGCGTGGCACAGCCCCAGCTCACGCACTGATCTTCCGAGATCCTCCGAGGAGAAGACACCCATGCCGCGCAAGCAGCTCCACCTGAACGCCTTCCTGATGTCCACCGGCCACCACGAGGCGTCCTGGCGGCTCCCCGAGAGCCACGCCGAAGCCAACTCCGACCTGGAGCACTACAAGAACCTGGCCCGCATCGCCGAACGCGGCCTCCTCGACTCCCTGTTCTTCGCGGACGGACCCGTCCTCACCGGCGACCCCGGCCGACGGCCCGCCGCGAACCTCGAACCCACCGTGCTGCTCGCCGCGCTCGCCGGGGTCACCGAGCGCATCGGCCTGATCGCCACCGCATCCACCAGCTACAACGAGCCGTACAACCTGGCCCGCAGATTCGCCTCGCTGGACCACATCTCCGGCGGCCGGGCGGGCTGGAACATCGTCACCACCGCCGGTGCCGACGCGGCCCGCAACTTCGGCCTGGACGACACACCCCTGCACCACGACCGCTACCGGCGCGCGGCCGAGTTCGTCGAGGTGTCCACGAAGCTGTGGGACAGCTGGGCGGACGACGCGGTGGTGGCCGACAAGAAGGCCGGGGTCCACGCGCTGGCCGACCGGGTACGCAGCATCGGTCACTCCGGCGAGTTCTTCCGGGTCGACGGCCCGCTCAACGTCCAACGGCCGCCGCAGGGCTACCCGTTGCTCGTGCAGGCGGGTTCCAGCGAGAACGGCAAGGACTTCGCCGCCCGGTACGCCGAGGCGGTGTTCACCGCGCAGCAGACCCTCGAGGAGGGCATCGCCTTCCACCAGGACGTCAAGCGGCGTGCCGAGGCGCTGGGCCGCGATCCCGACGGCATCAAGATCCTGCCCGGTATCGTCCCGGTCATCGGTGACACGGAGGCGGAGGCGCGCGACCTGGACGCCGAACTCGACCGGCTCATCGTCCCGGAGTACGCCAAGCGCCAGCTGGCCAGGACACTGAAGCTCGACCCCGACGAGCTGCACCTGGACCGCGAGCTCCCGGCGACCCTCCCCGAGGAGGACGAGATCGAGGGGGCCAAGAGCCGCTACACCCTCATCGTGGAGCTCGCCCGCCGCGAGAAACTGACGGTGCGCCGACTCATCGGCCGGCTCGGCGGCGGGCGCGGGCACCGCACCTTCGCCGGAACAGCCGTGCAGGTCGCCGACACGATCGAGCACTGGTACGACAGCGGGGCGGCCGACGGCTTCAACATCATGCCCGCCGTGCTCCCCTCCGGGCTGGAGGTCTTCGTGGACCGGGTCGTCCCGATCCTCCAGGAGCGCGGTCTGTTCCGCACCGAGTACACCGGGACCACCCTCCGCGAGCACTACGGCCTGCCGAGGCCGGCCAACCGGCTGTTCGACGCCGTGGACACCGGCGCGGGGCGGACGGCCATCGGCCTCGCCACGGCGGCCAGGTGACCGTTCCTCCCGGCAAGGAGCGGCGCGGGTCCACTCCTCCACGGGTCCGCCCTCGTCACCCGCCCCGGAGCAGTGGGGCCGGGCCGTGCGCACAGCGGCTCACCAGGGGCACATGGTCCAAAGAGGAACGTTCCTGCGTATCCCTTCGAGGTGACGGCCGTCGGAACGTGTTCCCGTGGGCGGGCTTCCGGGACAGGCATGGCCGTACCAACGCCTGCATGAAGGAGTCTTCAATGCGCCGTCGTACCAGCGCGTCCGCCGCCCTCGGCGCGCTCGCCCTCGTCGTCACCCTGCCGACCTCCGCGAGCGCCGCCACGGGCGACTTCTCCTACAAGCACGCCGGACCGGACGGCACACCCCTGTCCGTCACGCTGCACGACCCGGCGAGCCCCGCGTGCATCACGCTCCCCGAGGCAGCCGACCCGGCCTCCACCGGGCCCGGGTTCGCCCCGCACAACGACACCGACACCTGGGTCATGGTGTTCTCCGAGCCGGACTGCACGGGCGACTCATGGACCCTGCGCCCCCACGGGAACCCCACCACGGACCGCCTGAAGCTGCGTTCGGTGTTCGTGACCGACCGCCACTAGGCGGGAGGGGCCGGGTACACCGCCAGGGAGAACGAGTGCCCGGCCGGATCCGTGTAGACGCGGACGTCACGCAGACGGCTGTTGCTGCCCCCACTGTCCACGGGCCGGGCGCCGAGGCCTATCGCCTCGCGCTCGGCCTCGTCCATGTCGTCCGGGTCCACCAGGACACGCAGGTGCGCCTGGAGGGAGTCCTCGGGGCGGGGCCAGCTGGGCGGCGCGAAGCCGTGATCACGCCGTATCGCGAGATGGACACCGTTGTTGCCGACGACCTCGACGAAGTCGGGATCGCTCCCGACGCGCGTCTCGGCGTCCAGCAGGGCCGCGTAGAACGCGGCGAGTTCCACGGGCTCGGCACAGTCCAGGACAAGAACGCTCGTTTTCCCGACAGTCATGCTCACCCGGGTACCCGCCACGCGGCCGGGCACGCCGGACCCGCGCACTCCTCCGCCGACCGCCCTGCTGCACGGCGCGCCCGGAGGAGGACCGGGCGCACGCGAACTAGGGTGCGGACCATGGCAGAGAGCACGGAGCACCCGGCCACGGGCACGCCCGGCGCCGGTCCCTCCGACCCCCGTCGCTGGCGTGCACTCGCAGTCTGCCTGGTGGCGGGCTTCATGACGTTGCTGGACGTCTCCATCGTCAACGTGGCGCTGCCGTCCATCAAGGAGGGCCTCGACACCCCGGAGTCCGACCTCCAGTGGGTGCTGTCCGGCTACGCGCTCGCCTTCGGTCTCGTCCTCATCCCCGGCGGACGCCTCGGCGACGCACGCGGACGACGCGTGATGTTCATGGCGGGGCTGACCCTCTTCACGCTGGCCTCAGCCGCCTGCGGGGCCGCCCAGTCCAGCCTCTGGCTCGTCATCGCCCGCCTTCTCCAGGGTGCGGCCGGCGGACTGTTATCGCCCCAGATCTCCGCGCTGATCCAGCAGATGTTCTCCGGCCGGGAGCGGGGCCGCGCCTTCGGCATGTTCGGCACCGTGGTCGGCATCTCCACCGCGGTCGGCCCCCTCCTGGGCGGCCTCCTCATCCAGGGCGCCGGTGCGCAGGAAGGCTGGCGGTGGGTGTTCTACGTCAACCTGCCGATCGGGATCGTGTGCCTCGTGCTGGCCCATCGGCTGCTCCCCGACACACCCTCGGCGAAACCGGTGCGCCCGCGCGACCTGGACCCCGTCGGCGTACTGCTGCTGGGGGCCGGGGTCCTCGCCCTGCTGCTGCCGTTGGTCCAGGCCCAGCAGTGGCCGGGCAACGGGAAGTGGCTGCTCGTGGCGGTGGCCGCCGTCCTGCTCGCGGCCTTCGTGGCCTGGGAGTCCCGCTGCGCGCGACGAGGCTTCCAGCCGGTGCTGAACCTGTCACTCTTCCGGCTCCGGTCCTTCTGGCTGGGCTGTCTGATGATCCTGCTGTACTTCGCCGGCTTCACCTCGATCTTCTTCATCAGCACGCTCTACCTGCAGTCCGGGCTGAACTACAGCGCCCTGGAGGCCGGCCTCGCGATCACCCCGTTCGCCCTGGGCGCCGGTGCGTCGGCGAGCATCGGCGGCCGGCTGGTCGGCCGGTTCGGCCGGCCGCTCATCGTCGTGGGCCTCACCATGGTGGCCGTAGGACTCGGGCTCACCGCCCTGGCCGCGCACCTGGTGCCGGGCAGGGGCGCGGGACTCGCCATGGCGGCCCCCCTGCTGCTGGCCGGCCTGGGCAGCGGACTCGTCATCGCGCCCAACCAGACCCTCACCCTCTCCGAGGTGCCGGTCGAGAACGGGGGCAGCGCCGGCGGCACACTCCAGACCAGCCAGCGGGTCGGCTCGGCCATCGGGATCGCCGCGGTGGGCGCGGTCTTCTTCGCCCAGCTCGGCCCCGGCGACTGGCCCGCGGCCTACGACCACGGGCTGCTCGTCTCGGTCGCATTCGTCCTCGCGGCACTGATCGTGGCACTGGCCGACGTCGCGGCGGGCAGGCGGGAGAGGAGACGTTCCGAGACGTCCGGAGCCACCGAGGCTGCCGGCATCCCGAGGAGGACACGATGAGCGACGCCGAGGACCGGGAGCAGGGCGGGAACGCCGCATACGGTCACAAGCCCTTCAAACGATCCCGCAGCCACTTCGCCGACCGCATCACCGCCGACGGCCGCGACGGCTGGCCCGTCGAGGCCGGACGCTACCGTCTCGTCGTCAGCCGGGCCTGCCCCTGGGCCAGCCGGTCCCTGGTCTCACGCCGTCTGCTCGGCCTGGAGAGCGCCCTCTCGCTGGCCGTCGCCGACCCCGTCCAGGACGACCGCAGCTGGCGCTTCACCCTCGACGAGGGCGGCAAGGATCCGGTGCTCGGCATCGGATACCTGAGCGAGGCCTACGACGCCCGGGAACGCGGTTACCCGGGCGGGGTGAGCGTGCCCGCGATCGTCGACGTACCGACCCGTGCCCTTGTCACCAACGACTACCAGCAGATCACGCTGGACCTGGCCACCGAATGGACCGTCCTGCACCGCCCCGGCGCGCCCGACCTCTACCCGGAGCCGCTCCGCGACGAGATCGACACGGTCATGGACGGCATCTACCGGGACGTAAACAACGGCGTCTACCGTGCCGGATTCGCCGCCGGACAAGGCGAGTACGAGGCGGCGTACGTCGATGTGTTCCGCCGCCTTGACCTGGTCTCCGAACGCCTCGCCGGGCAGCGCTACCTGGTCGGCGACACGATCACCGAGGCGGACATCCGGCTGTTCACCACCCTGGTGCGCTTCGACGCCGTGTACCACGGGCACTTCAAGTGCAACCGCTCGAAGCTCGCCGAGGACCCCGTCCTGTGGGCGTACGCCCGCGATCTGTTCCAGACCCCCGGCTTCGGCGACACCGTGGACTTCGACCACATCAAGCGCCACTACTACCGGGTGCAGACCGGCATCAACCCGACCGGCATCGTGCCGCTCGGCCCCGACCTGTCCGGCTGGCGGTCCCCGCACCACCGGGAGCAGCTCGGGGGCCGCCCCTTCGGGGACGGAACCCCGCCCGGACCGGTTCCGGCCGGCGAGGAGGTCCCGGCACAGGGCCGTCCCTGACCGGTCCACTCCACCCACGGGGCCCCGGCCGGTTCACTCTCCACGCAGGGGCCGCCCCCGGCCGGTTCACTCTCCACGCAGGGGCCGCCCCCGGCCGGTTCACTCTCCACGCAGGGGCCGCCCCCGGCCGGTTCACTCTCCACGCAGGGGCCGCCCCCGGCCGGTTCACTCTCCACGCAGGGGCCGCCCCCGGCCGGTTCACTCTCCACGCAGGGGCCGCCCCCGGCCGGTTCACTCCACACGTGCCGGCGCCGCGTTCGCGGAGGCCAGCGGGGAGCGGGCGAGGACGACGCAGCCGACCGCGATCATGCCCACGCCGATCAGCTGGGGCAGCAGCCACCACCCGGACCGCAGCTCCTCGCCGAACAGCGTCACTCCGTAGGCGATGCTGATGAGCGCGTCCCCGAGCGTCAGCATCGGCTGCACCGCCACCAGCGAGCCGGCCTGCAGCGCGTTCTGGAGGAGGAACAGCGCACCCACCCCCGCCACCGCGGTGGCGTACAGCTGCCACGCCGTCAGCAGTCCGACCACACCGTCGGCGTCCAGCCGCGACATCGAGTCCTTCATCAACGCGGCGGTCAGCGCGTACCCGCACGCCGCGGCCAGCCCCAGCAGCGCGGCCCGCGCGTTCCCGGAGGTGCCGAGCGCCACGGCGATCAGCGCGGCCTCGAAGGCGCAGGTCGCCACGAGCGCCGGGATCCACGCCGCCCCCTGGACATCGTCGCTGCCGCCGACCGGCGCGGCGGCAGCCATGCCCAGGGCCAGGCCCAGAGTCACGGCGGCCACCCCGTACCAGACCTGGCGCGATACCCCGACCCGCATCACGAACCCGGCGACGACCAGGGTCGCGGGCAGCTCGATCACGAAGATCGGCTGGACCACGGCGATGGGACCCGTGGCCAGAGCCACGGCCTGGCAGACGGCGGCGACGATCACGAGAGCGATCCCGGCGAGCCACACCTTCTGTCGCAGCAGATGCCCGAACAGCGACAGACGCATCGCCTCGCTGTCAGGCACCCTGAGGGCGGCGCGACGCTGCAGCACCGAGGCGGTGCCGTTGCTGAAAGCGGTCAGGACGGCGAACAGGACACTGATCACCGCCCCATCATGAGGGCCGACGCCGCCCCGTCCGTGCTGCGGCGGACCGTGCGAGTGTCGCCCGTCCGGGCCGCTGTCGCAGGTCCCGCGTAATCTGCGGTCCATGGCCGCCAAGAACGCTCCCGTGCTCTCCACCCGCGCACTCAACCGGGCAACGATGGAGCGCCAGTTGCTCCTACGCCGCACAGCCGTGCCGGTGAAGGACGCTGTCCGCCGCCTTGTCGGCCTGCAGGCCCAGAACACCAGGCCACCGTATTTCCAGCTCTTCTCCCGGCTTCAGGACTTCGACCCGGGCGCGCTCTCGGCGCTGATGGAGTCCCGCGAGGTCGTCAGGATCGTCACCCTCCGCTCCACCATCCACACCCACACCGCCGAGGACGCCCTCACTCTGCGCCCCCTGGTCCAGCCGGCCCGCGACCGGGAGCTCGGCATGTTCCGGAGCGGCCTCACGGGTGTGGACCTGGACCGGCTCGCTTCGCTCGCCAGAGGGCTCGTCGAGGAACGGCCGCGCACCATGAAGGAACTGCGGGAGGAACTGCTCGTCCACTGGCCGGACGCCGACCCCCGCGCTCTGGCGGTCGCGGCCCGCTGCCGGCTGCCGCTCGTCCAGGTCACCCCGCGCGGGCTGTGGGGGCGCAGCGGACAGGTCGCCCTGACGACCGCCGAACACTGGCTCGACACCACGCCGCACCCCGCGGCCTCCCCCGACGCGACCGTGCTGCGCTATCTCGGCGCCTTCGGACCCGCCTCGGTGAAGGACATGCAGACGTGGGCGGGGCTCACCCGGATGCGCGAGGTCTTCGAGCGGCTGAGGCCCCGGCTCCTCACCTTCCGCGACGAGAACGGCGTCGAGCTCTTCGACCTGCCCGACGCCCCGCGACCCGACCCCGACACCCCGGCCCCGGCACGCTTCCTCCCCGAGTTCGACAACCTCCTCCTGGGCCACGCCGACAGGACCCGGGTGATCCCGCCCGCCCACAAGGGACGCAACGGCGTGGGCAACCAGTCCTACGGAACGGTCCTGTCCGACGGCTTCCTTGCCGCGATCTGGCGCCTCGACGAGACCCGGGAGACCGCGATCGTCACCGTGCAGGCCTTGGGCAAGCTGGACCGGGCCGCCCGCGAGGAGATCACCCAGGAGGCCGTGGACATGCTGACGGTGATGTCACCCGCGCCCGCCTACGACGTCCGCTTCGGCACGTTCGTCGACTTCGGGGACTGAGACGCCGTTCTCACGGCTGTGGACCGAGGAGTCGTCACAAGGCAGTGGGCCGAGGAGCCGTCCCTGAGCTGTGTGCCGAGGAGCCGTCCTCACGGCAGTGGGCCGAGGCGTCGTCTCACGGCAGCAGGCCCGCGCGCCGTGCCGCCACCACCGCCTCCAGCCGGGTGTGCGCCCCCAGCTTCCGCATCGCCGACCGCAGATAGCTCTTCACAGTCTCGGGCCGCAGTCCCAGCCGTTCGGCCGCGGCGGCGTTCGTGGCACCCGACGCCACGCAGGCGACCACATCGACCTCGCGCGGCGCCAGCCGCGGCCGGCCGGACACCGGAACCCGGTCCGCCCCCGCGGCCGAGGCCAGCCGCCCGCACACCGAGAGCAGCTCGTCACGCAGCGAAGGATCCACGATCCTCGGGGCCAGCGCGCGCAGCTCGCGATGCGCCTCGCGGACGTCCTCCCAGGTGCCGGGGCCCGCACCGGGCTCGGTCAGCTGCTCCCTGGTGGCCGCCAGGAGCTGCTGCACCTCGTCGCGGACGGCCAGGGCCTGTTCCACGTCCCGCGCCGCGGAGGCCGCCGCGTCGAACGTACGGTCCCCGAGCGTGAGCGGCTCGCGCAACGCCCCGTACAGCACACCGCGCACCGCCCGGCGCACCACGACGGGCACCGCGACGACCGAGCGCAGGCCCTCCGCCGCGACGGCCGTGTCGTACTCGTGGCTGATGTGGCGCGACGAGGGGTAGTCCGTGACCGCGCACGGACGGGACAGGGCGATCGCCTTACCGCCGAGGCCGCTCCCCGCCGAGATGACGAGCCCCCGCAGTGCCGGGGTCTGCGCCCCGCTCAGCTCGGCGATCCTGGCGTGGCGGGCATCCGAGAGCAGCCCGCCGAAGACCACCGGCAGCCCGCTCGCCCGGCGCAGCCTCAGCAGGGCCGCCCGCAGCTCCGTCGCGTCGCCCGGTTCCCGCACGCCGATGACTCTCCGCCCTGCCGGCCCTACCCCTGTTCGGGGGTGGTGAGATCTGGGTCACTGTTCACATGATGTTAAAGGACGGGTTCGCGACGAGGAGGGCACATGCCGGCAACGAGTGCGACGGAGACGTTCCGGGCTGCCCGGGACTTCCTGATCGAGCACCGTGAGGA